>CALRUK020000009.1:0-151629 GCA_943371335.1 Synechococcus sp. UW140
TCTGAGTGGCGCCATTCCGTTGTACGGCGCGATGCTCTACTTCGGCCGAATCGGCATCGCTGATGTCTGGCTCTCCTGCCTGGCGCTCGTTCCCATGGGTGTGGGCTTGCTGATGGGAAGGGCGCTTCGAAAGCGCCTGAATGAGGTTCTGTTCCGCAAGATACTCCTGTTGTTTCTAGTCATGCTCGCTGTGCTGCTGCTCCTATGACGATCAATGCTCTGATTTCCCCCCAAGCGGGCGTCGCTCGCACACTGGTGTGGACCGATGCCTTTTTGTTGGGCTACGGTCCCATGGACGACACGCACAGGGAGTTCGTGGAAGTTGTTTCTGCACTCATGCAGGCGACTGACGATGAACTCGATGGTGCTCTGGTCCGCTTGGAATGTCACCTTCGCGATCACTTCGGAACGGAGGATCGCTGGATGGAGGAGACGGATTTTCCCGCACGTCAATGCCACATGGACGAGCATGGCGCCGTGCTTGCCACGCTTGACCAAGTGAAAGCGCTCTGTGCGAACGGCGACGTGGCCATCGTGCGCCGCTTCGGCGATGAGCTGATTCAGTGGTTCCCGGGCCATGCCGACTACCTAGACGCCGCCCTTTCTCACTGGATGAGCAAAACACGTCTGGGTGGCAAACCGGTGGTGTTACGACGAAACCTCTCATTCGATGAAGCCGTCATTCCTGTCACAAAGTGAGAAAACCGTGTTAATTGCTGCAATCAATTTTCCCCTTGAAATCCGAATCGACGTCGAACGCGCGTTAAGCGAGGATGTGGGCACCGGCGATGTGACTGCGGCCCTTGTACCTGCGCAACAGATGGCCACGGCCACGATCATTTGCAGAGAGCGGGCCGTCATTTGCGGGCGCCCATGGGTCGATGAAGTACTCCGTCAAGTGGCCCCGACGGCCGTCGCTCGATGGTTCAACGAAGACGGGCAGCATTGCGACCCGGGGCAAACGATCGTGGAAATATCAGGACTCGCCCGCGAGCTGCTGACCGCAGAGCGAGTCTGCCTCAACTTTCTTCAGACGCTCAGTGCGGTCGCGACGAAGACTGCTCGTTATGTGAAGGCGATTGAGGGGACAAGGGCAGTCGTCCTGGATACGCGCAAAACCATTCCAGGTTTGCGAATGGCACAGAAGTATGCGGTGCGTTGTGGTGGTGGATCCAATCATCGAATGGGACTCTACGATGCCATCCTCATCAAGGAAAACCACATCGCCGCCTGTGGTGGACTGACGGCCGCTTTCCAAGCGGCGCGCAAGCTGTCCGACGCGGTCTCGTTCATTCAGGTCGAAGTTGAAACCTTGACGCAACTCCAAGAGGCACTGGATGCGGGCGTGAAAATGGTGTTGCTGGACAACATGTCTCTCGATCAGACTCGGCAGGCCGTTGAACTCGCCGCGGGACGCTGCAGCCTTGAAGTGTCCGGCGGTGTGAACCTCGAGACGATCCGCGCATGCGCCGAGACGGGCGTGGACCGGATATCCGTGGGAAGTCTGATCAAGGACATCACGGCCGTCGACTTTTCCATGCGATTCGCTGACAAACCTGTCGAGGCGCCACACGTGTAGCCATGTAGATGGGGTCGATCTGAATCCGCTGCGTGTTCGATGCCTTTCTGGAGTTGGTGTGCGACGCAGTGGCGTGTTGGCGCCGATGGAATATTGACCAACTGTGCCGATTGAATTTTGACCAGGGGCTAAGGCGGCCTCCGCAGGAGGTCAGCTGTGGATAACTATAGAGACGTTCCTGGTTTTTCGCTCCCTTCATTCACGGGTTGACTGGCCGAGATCTTGCGCTCCTGCTCCCTGGACTTGATGCGGCCCTTGGCCTCCTTGGAGCTGTGGCGGAAGCGGTAGGACTCGTTGCCGGTCTCGATGATGTGGCAGTGGTGGGTCAATCGGTCGAGCAACGCGGTGGTCATCTTGGCGTCTCCGAACACGCTGGACCATTCCGCGAAGGTCAGGTTGGTCGTGATCATCACGCTGGTGTGCTCGTAGAGCTTGGACAGCAGGTGGAACAGCAAGGCGCCACCGGACTGGCTGAACGGCAGGTAACCCAGCTCGTCCAGAACCACCAGGTCCATGCGCACCAAACTCATGGCAATGCGGCCTGCGCGACCTTGGGCTTTCTCCTGCTCCAGCGCGTTGACCAGATCCACCGTGGAGTAGAACCGCACCCGCTTGGCGTGCCGACTCAGCCCGGCAATGCCCAGTGCGGTGGCCAGGTGCGTCTTGCCCGTGCCAGGCCCACCGATCAGTACCGCGTTCTGCGCATCGTCGGTGAAGGACAGGTCCGAGAGTTTCTGGATCAGCGCCTTGTCCACCTGCGACACCTCGAAGTTGAACCCGGCCAAGTCCCGGTGCATGGGGAAGCGAGCCGACTTCATCTGGTGCGCAATGGAGCGCATCGCCCGGTCCGCATCTTCGGCTTGCAACAGATGCTCCACCAGCCAGCGTGAGGCATCCAGCGTTGAGTCCCCACCTTGCTCGACCAGATCCGCCCAGGCCACGGCCATGCCGTTCAACCTCAATGCCTTGAGCTGCGCGTGAACATCCCGTGTCGTATCACGCATGGCGCACCTCCTGGTCATCCAGGTGGGTGGGTCGCAGCCGGTCATACCGCGCGGTGTCGGCCTTGGGCGCCAAGGTCAATTGCAGCGCGGTCTCGGCCTGCATTGGGGTCACCGGGTTGTTCAACCGCGCCAGCACATTGCGAACGTGCTCCACGCTGATGCTGCCGCTGGGTGCCATGCCTTCGAGCACCAACTCCACCGCCACCAGCACAGCCTCCAAACCCGCCTGCGGAACCACGGCGAGCACCTGCGCCATGACGCGGTCTCCCCCAGGGTGGCGCAACAAGGACTGCCGCAGCCGCAGCAGCGCAGGCGGCAGATCCAGGAAGGGTGTGCCATTGCGAAGGGCGCCCGGCTTGCGCTGCACCAGCTCGATGTAGTGCTGCCAGTCAAAGACGGTCTGTCCACTGCCCGAGAGCCGGGCGTGGCTGGCCACCACCGCATCCATGGCAGCCACCTCCACCCGCTCCGGATATTGGTCCAAAGAAGCTCCTCGACTATCTGGACGAGATTGTTTTGACAGATGTCGAGAAGCTGCACGGCATTGTCTTTACCGCCGCTTGCGATTTCTCAAAGAAGGCACGCGACCAGTTCGCCGTGAAGTGCCGCACCTTGGGCGTCGAAGAATGGCATCTCTGGGGCAAGGCAGAGCTCGAGGACCGGCTGTTACGACCAGAGAACGACCACCTGCTGTTCGCATATTTCGGCATCTCGCTGACCATCCGTCGACGTTCCCAGCGCGCAGACATCCGTGCGAGGCTGGTGATGAAACGAAAAGCTGCTCGCCTCTTAAAGAGGCACGAGAACTGCCATCTTCTTCTCCGGCCGCCGGAAACGCCAACCTACCCGAACTCGCGGGATGTACGTGACCCGGAGACTGGGGAGCCGCCGTGGCTTGTGCGCCTATATCGCGGACTCAGCCATGAAGGCCTGCTGTTTTGCGTGCGCAAGTACTTTGCGTTTCTGCATGACGATGGCGAGCAGTGGGATGCCGCAATGACGTTCAATGATGTCCGGTCGCACCGACAGGAGGATCCGTGGCAGCAAAAGGACGAGGAGTACGAGTTACGTGGCCGCATTCATAAAGCTTGGAGTGCCCTTCCCAAGACGAATCAAGCATGGCTAGAAGTGCACGCAGCGATTCCCTTCGAAGACGTTCTCGACATCGACGAGCTCGGTGATGAGTATTTCGAATCTCCGCACGTTTATGCGTCATTTGTCGACAGCAAGGGTGGCCCTTTCAAGAGTTGGTACGCCAAGGTCGAAACCATCGAGAGCTACAACGCTCGAACGCTGTATGTTCCGGGCAAGGATGTTGGTCGCGTCACAGTGTTCGACGAGGATCTGCGAGCCGAGAAGCCTGGTCCATGACGGAATTGGCATCTAGGGGCCTTTAGCTTGCGGGGTGCACTAGCCTCAAACCTCCCGCAACGCCGGCAGTGACGCCGCCGACTTCTTTGAACTACAAGGTCGAACCCCACTGGAGTTCACTCGGCTCCTTGGACACATCATTGTTCGTGTTCAAGGAACTTCTAATGTCCAAAAAAAAAGCGCCTACCACACCATGCGGAAATCCACCGACAGATGGTTGGGCTCGTGCGAGCTGGCGGTCGACGTGAGATGCGGTTCCTAGGGAGCCTTTGGCGCTTCTGGCATTGTCCGAAACGCCTTTTCTTCATCCGCGCCCGTGTAGGCAACGAGGCGAAAGGCACATTCAATCAATGCGATCCGTGCAAGGTGCGCGGCATACCCCTTCTCCTTCGAGAAAGACAACAGGCGCTTGTAGTGTGTGCCGTGAAGAATTTGAGATCGGCCGCTGTCGTAGATCATTTTGACCACAGCCTTGAGGGTCTCAGGAGACTGGCTTTTGACGATGACTGTGTCTTCCTTCCATCCGGTCAGGTGCCCGAGCATGGCAAGGATGCCGGCGTACTTTCCGCCGCAGGCCAGAACGTCAATGGACGTGGCAATCTTGGCAAGAGCGACAGCCTCGTTCTTCTCCCTGCTGCCCTCTGAAAGCCATTCCAGCGCGGTCGCCCAACGATTGCAGAGATTCGGATGGGACACGGTCCCGGGATCACTCAAGCCTTTGAGGATTGCACCGAACACCTCGAAGACTTCCCTGTTGTCCTTTGCATATTTCTGGAGCCGTGCGGGGGGTTGATGTACGAATCTCGGCCCCGTGCTGTGACCAGTTGTCCACAAACTTCCATCCGTTTCCAGAAGGCTGTTTGTGTGCACTGGCGGCATGCGCTCGTCCCCCAAGGCTTGCTTGAAGAAAAAGTCTCCGCCGCCGAAGGCAAGTGAGATGCTGTCGAGAGCAGATTTGCAGATCAACCCTCCCACCTTTCGCGAGAGGTCCTTTTCATACCCGGCCAGCGTAATTTTGACGATTGCGGATTGACCCTTGATCGCTGGATAGATGTCGCCAGCGAGGCCAGGGAGGTCGGTGGTGGAGTCAACACCGCTAGCGAGTGCCTGGCGGACCAGGTGCTTCCAGTTGTGATTTGCTTCCTTGGCGTTCAGGAACCAGTCCTTTGCGCTCTCGTGGAAGTCAACGGATTCCAGCCACTGCTCACGCGTCATCAGTGTCACAGGGCCGATAACAAGTGGGGATTCCCGCTCCAGGCCAAGGGTCCAGGACGGAAAGTAGTGTGTGAAGGTCGTGTGCAGTTGCGCCACGTCATTTTTCAAACGCTCCCGCAATTTCCGCATGTTGTCGGGCAATGCCTGTCCGCCGGAAAATTCGCCGTCCGCGTGCAGGTCAGCCACGGCCTTGCGGACGATCTGCGAGAAGTTGTCGCGCTCGATGATCTTGGCTATTTCGGTGTCATCCGCGTGGAGCATCGCTGCGAGCTGATGCAGGCCTTTCTGCGCGACCTTGGAAAAATGACGCTCATAGCCGCTTTGGGTTGTGATGAAGTTAGGCAGGCCATCTTCCCAGGGGATGCCGGGAAATGCGAGGTTCCCTTCGGGATGTAGGCGGTCAAGTTCCGCGATGACCTCTTCAAGCTGCTCCGACAGTTTCATCGCTTGCTCGCCCCCCTTAATTGTGAACAGAAAGAATAGCGTGTCTGCGCTTCACCTGCACCGCTCCCGTGCACGACGTTTCATAGCGGCGTCAGTGAGGTCTCCCCGCCGACTCGCCGTGGCGATCCTTGGCTGCCGTTGGAGCTTTTGCTGCAAAGTTCGTTAACGCATGGCCAACGCCTCCTGGCCAAGACCCGCGTCAGCGGGGAGCCGATCGCTTTGACGCCTAGGAGCCGCTCGGCACCTTGTGCGGCCCGTCGCTGTTGAGTAGCCGCTGCTGAAAGTGTAGCGGCCAGTCGCCTCGCACGATGACGAATGGCAGGTTCCGGCGGTGGCTGTCATTGGGCTGCAAAACCTGGCCGGCTGCGGTCAGTCTCGAGCGGTCGTTTTGCAGGCTTGTGAACTCGGTCTGATAGCAGGGCCTGCAGGGGAGCCTCACAGCTGCTCGGAAAGCACAGACGCCAGGCGCTCCAAGGCCTTCTCCTTGAGCGGCCTGTCTCGCCAAGCTTGTAGCGTGACTCGTTTCGACTGCTTCAAATCTGCCTCGAACTGCACGGTTTGAGCCTGGGCAAACTTGGCGTCGTAGATGTTGAGGTTCGCCTCATCGTTCAACCGAAATGAGCGGTTGTCAAAGTTGGTGGACCCAACAGAGACAAGGAGCTCATCGACCACGAAGACTTTGCAGTGATACATGGTGGGCTGGTATTCGCTGATCTCCGCACCTGCCTCCAACAGAGGCCCCCAGCTAGCTCGAGATGCCGCTCGCACCGTCTGCGCATCAATGATCGGTCCTGGCGTGATGATGCGCACCCGAACGCCTCGCTGCATAGCGCTCACCAGCGCCTGAATAGTCAGCTCATCGGGTACAAAGTACGCACTGGCCAGGTCGATGCTGCGTGTCGCAGCCGCGATCGACAACAGGTACATGAGATGCATGCTTTCGCTACCACCGGATGGAGAGCTACTGAACACCTGCGCTTTACCTTCGCCCACTGGGTCCAGGTCTGGAAAATATCTGTCCCCATGAAGGACCTCACTAGATACCTTGATCCAGTTGTCCATGAAGACCGCTTGCATCTGGGCGACCACGGGGCCTTCCACTTTGAAGTGGGAGTCTCGCCAATGCTCAGCGTCTTGAGCGTTGCCGGTCCACTCCGGGGCAATGCCAACACCGCCTGTGAACCCGACGCGACCATCGACGACCAAGAGTTTGCGGTGCGTGCGGTTGTTCAGACGCGCGAAGTCGTACCAGGAAGGCTTGTGAAACTGGCGAACCTGTACGCCGGCCGACTCCATTTTCGCAAGCACCTCGTCGTCGATTTTGGCGCTTCCAACCCAGTCCAGCAGCACGCGAACCGGCACACCTGCCATGGACCGTTCAGCCAGCGCGCTGGCAAATTCTCGACCGATATCACCGGACCAGTAAATGTAGGTCTCGAAGGTGATGCTCTTTTCAGCGCTGCGTATGGCGTCGAGCATCGGCGGAAAGATTTGGTCACCGTTGTGGAGCGCTTCGAATTTGTTCCCAGCGACGATTGGCGGTCCCAGCAAGACACCAAGAGCGCGCTGGTACTGCGGATGATCCAAGGCATATTCGTGCTGGACGTGTTGCTCCAGCTTTCGCTCTCCGCCTGCGAAGTTCACGACTACCAATGTGGCGACCAGCGTTAAAGCAGCGGTAAGCGCAATGGCTTTTATTGGTAAGGAGCGCGTATTCATCGGGCCTCGGAGTGCTGGTACGTGGATCCATCTTGAGCTTCGGGGGACGCTCGGGAGCTTCTCGCGACAAGGGAAATCGGAGAGGCGCATCAGTCGCCGACTTAGAGGAGCGCTTTGGAAGCCCGACCGGTGCTCCCATTCTGCACGCGGCAGCGAGAAGTGGTTGCTAGCGCGACCATCCGCGGCCCTAGCCATGGAGGTCTGACAGTAGCCTCAATGGAATGCATATCATGTACCGGCGGAATAGTGGTCGTCTCGGCGATTCTTCATTCGCAGCGTTTCAGCTCGGTGCCGCTCGACAACCTTTGTGACCGGCTCGCTCACGCAAGATCAGGTCCACCCTTGAAACCGTCGGGTCGACTTGCAATAGCCCCGAGGAGCCGGCTAGGCCACCGGGATGTCCAGCGATCCGGTCGCGTGCTAGGCTGCATTGACGTAACGCTCCCCGCTCACAAGGCCTGCGCGTGCGAGGTCTGCGCTGTAGATGCTAGTCGGGAGAGGTCCCTGCGCACCCCGGCCATTGCCGACTTGCGTGCAGCTCGCAAGCTTGTCGAGCTCGACATCAAACTCGGGGACCCGACGTGTCTGAGGCTTGGAGTCGGCCTCTTCGGACAGCAGGTAGCTCCAGCTACTTCCTCCGGACGTGGAAGTTCACCCGGTTAGCCTGTGAGCTTCTAGCACACGTCGTTGACTCCGGCCTTCACGTCAATGAGTTGCAGTCCTGGAATGCTTCCTGCTCAAGAGGGCAATAGTTCGTAGTAGTCCCTCAGGACTGGCGACACCACGCCCCGCGATGTCCATTGCGCTTCCGTGGCCCACGCTAGAGAGCACCACGCCACCTCCCACGCTGAGCGCGCTTGCAGAGTTGGGGGCAAGTAGCTTTATTGGAATGTGGCCTTGGTCGTGGAAGATTGCAACGTAAAGGTCATGCTGACGTTGAGCAAGAAGCACGTCCGCGCCAGTAGGATCGCTCACGAGATAGCCGTTGGCCCGCAGCGCTTCCACCGCCGGAACGGTCATACGTGCGTCTTCTGGACCAAATAGCACTCCCTCCGATGCGTGAGGGTTAATGCCAAACATTCCGATTCTCGGGGTGGATTTCCCAAGGTGTTGGCATGCCGCGATTCCAGCTTGTGCTGCACGCACAATAAGGTCGGTGCTGAGTCTGTCGAGTGCCGTACGGGTGCTCTCGTGCAGAGTTACGTGAACTATGCGCAGCCCGCCGCCCACAAGCATGAGAAATACAGAATCGTCTGGCTGACCGCAAACGCGCGCGACCAGCGACGGATATCCGCGGAACGCGATGCCGGCATTTGCGATCGCGGTCTCATGGTGCGGACATGCGATCACAGCGTCGCAATCTCCTGCAATCACCGACTCAATTGCAGCGGTGGCACTTGCCACCGCTGAAACCCCAGCTGCTGCGTCTACACAACCCGGTGAGAATGCAGCGCCATTGAGCGTTCCCGCCTCCCTATGGCGCAACCCATCCAGCACATTCACCAAGTTCAGCTGCTCGGCTGTACGACGAAGTACATCGCCTGGGCCGAAGACTGTAAAGCGCTCGCGCTCCCAAGCAGGCAGCGCGACCAGTGCTTTCAGTGCAATCTCAGGGCCGATCCCGTTCGGGTCCCCAAGTGCGATGGCCAGACGCGCTGCGTCACTCATGCTGCCTTGGGCTTGTGTTTGGCGATAAGGGCCTTGGCTCCGGCCAGCAGCTTCTCGCCGTCCTGCCCGCGTTTGTTCATCTCCTGCACCCATTCGCTGGCAATGTTTCCGGTGAGTTGCACAAACTGGGCTGCCTCAGCATCAGTGAAGACGTGCACCTTGTTTCCCCGGTCAGTCGCCATCTTGCGTGCGATGGGATCCTGGTCTTGCTGTACCTTGCCAAACCAGGCCGATGTTTCCAGGCCGGAGTTGTCGTCGATCACCTTCTTAATTTCGGGCGGCAACGAGGTGTACTTGTTCTTGTTCATCACCATCACAAACGCGGTGTTGTAAAGAGCGGGCTTGCCTGGCGCAAACTCACTGTGATGTTGAACCAGTTCATGCACCTTAACTGACGGGATGACCTCCCAAGGCAGGGCGGCACCTTCGATAACGCCCTTGGATAGCGCATCCGGGATCTGCGGAAGTGGCAAACCAACTGCTGAGGCCCCGGCAGCGGTGAGCAGCTTCGTGGCCTGACGCGTGGGGCCGCGCATCTTCAGACCGCGCAGGTCCGCGGCACTGATGATCGGCTTGGTTTTTGAATGCAGCACCCCTGGCCCATGGGTGTGGAAGGCAAGCGGCTGCACATCTTTGAATTCGTCTGCAGCATGGGTCTGCAAGTACTCCCATGCTGCGCGGGACGCGCCGATAGCATCGACCGTCATAAATGGAAGCTCGAACACCTCGGTGCGAGGGAAGCGCCCGGGCGTCAGGCCTGCTAGCGTCCAGACGATGTCGACCACACCATCGCGAGCCTGGTCATACAACTGTCCGGGCGAACCGCCCAATTGCATCGCTGGGTAGCCTTCGAACTTGATGCGCCCACCCGAATCCTTCTCGACCTTGGCCATCCACGCCTTGTGCGCGTTGAGATAGACATTGGACTGGGGTGCCATGAAGGTGTGGAACTTCAGCGTGACCACTTGTTGAGCAAAGGCGGTCAAACTTGGCATGCCTAGTGCGGCTGCCGCAGCTGATTTGATCAAGATTCTTCGTTGCATCATCGGGTTGTCTCCGTGGGTTAAAGGGAAAGGCGGTCCTGCTCCCTGCTAGGTGCTGGCTTCTTATTGGGGTCAGGCCGGACTGGCCTGAGATACGAACTTGGTTACGAGGTAGCCGTCGAAGGTTTCGCTGCCGCCTTCGCTGCCGATGCCGCTGTCCTTGACGCCACCAAACGGCGTTTCGGCCAGGGTGATGCCGAAGTGGTTCACGTTGACCATGCCCACTTCCAGGCCGTTGACCATGCGCTCGGAGGTCTTGATGGAGCCCGTGAAGACGAAACCCGTGAGCCCGAAGGGAAGGGCGTTGGCGCGTTTTAGCACCTCATCGGTGTTGTTGAAGCGGGTGACCGGCGCGACCGGGCCGAAGGGCTCTTCGACCATCAGACGCGCGTCATCGGGGATGTCGGTGAGGATGGTGGGCGGGTAGAAGTAGCCCGGACCAGCCAGTCGTGTGCCGCCACTGGCCAGCTTTGCGCCGCGCTCCAGGGCATCGGCTACGAACCCTTCCATTGCGTCGACCCGGCGCAGGTGTGCAAGGGGTCCCATCTGTGTGTCCTTGTCCATGCCGTCGCCCACCTTCAACCCACCGTATGCTTTTGTAAAGGTGTCCAGGAAGCGGTCGTACACCTTCTCTTGCACGAAAAATCGGCTTGGGGCAATGCACAGCTGCCCCGCGTTGCGCGCTTTGAAGCGCGCCAGAAGGTTGGCTGCATCGTCCACGTCGGCATCATCGAACACCACTACCGGCGAGTGACCGCCCAGCTCCATGCTCATTCGCTTCATGTGCAGACCTGCTAGCGACGCCAATTGCTTGCCTACTGGGACCGAGCCAGTGAACGAGACCTTGCGCGAGATTGGCGAACGGATCAGGTGGTCTGACACTTCGGCAGGTACGCCCCACACCACGTTGAGCACGCCAGGGGGAAGTCCCGCGTCGTGGAACATTTGCGCAAGAGCTACCACCGCGCCAGGCGAATCCTCTGGACCCTTCAAAACTAGCGTACACCCGGCGCCGATGGCCGCCACCATTTTGCGAATGGCCTGGTTGAACGGGAAGTTCCACGGCGTGAAGGCCACGCAAACACCTACAGGCTCGCGCAACACGAGTTGGCGCACGTGTGGCAAGCGAGCGGGTATCACTCGACCATATATGCGGCGACATTCTTCCGCGTGCCACTCCGCATGTTCGGCGCAAGTGGTTACTTCCAGCAGCGCTTCGCTGAGCGGCTTTCCCTGGTCCAGTGTGATTTGACGTGCGATATCGTGCGCACGCTCGCGCGTGAAATCGGCCACGCGGCGCAGAATCTTGGAGCGCTCCAGCGGGGAGCTTTCGCGCCAACTTTCGAAGGCACGTTGCGCAGCATTAAGCGCGCGGTCTAGGTCATCGCGCCTAGCGTGAGGCAGCGAGCCTATGACTTCGCCGTTTGCCGGGTTGACGATGTCTTGGTGCTGACGGTCGCCTCCCTCGATGAACTCTCCGTCGATATAGAGGAAGGGCTGCGTGTATTTTTTGTTGTTCATAGCCGCCGAGCCTTAGATGAACACCGAGCCGCCATCAACCGCAATGGTTTGTCCCGTGATGAAGCTGGCGCCGTCACTGGCCAAGAAGAGCAGAGCAGCTACCAGGTCTTCTGGTACCTGGTCGCGCTGCAGCGATCGACTGGTCTTCCGGACGACATCGCCCATCTTGCTGTGCAGGTCGTTCTCAAGTACGCCGTCGCTCAGCGTGAAACCGGGGGCAATCGCGTTGACGGTGATTTCATCCTTCCCAAGTTCACGGGCCAGCGAGCGCGTGAATGCGATCACTGCGCCCTTGCTCGCGACATAGTGAAGCATGTTGGGCGTTCCCTTGATGGGCGTGGTGGACGCGATATTGACGATTCGACCAAAGCCGTTCTTCCGCATCTGCGGCACCACTGCCTTGGCGCAAATGAAAGGTCCGAGCGTATTCACTTCCATCACTCGCATCCATTCAGCTTCGCTGATCTGGTCAAACGGCTTCAGCGCGAGCGTGGTGAAAAGGCCCGCGTTGTTAACCAGAACGTCAAGCCGGCCGAACGCCTTGACGGCCTGATCCACCATTTCAGTCACTTGGTCGGACTTGATGATGTCGGTCTGTGTGCCGATGGCCTTCAATCCCTGCTTGGTGAGACGTTCGGCTGCTTCGGGTGCGCCACGGAGGTCGGCGATGACCACTTGATGGCCTGCCTTAGCAAGCGCTTCGGAAAAAGCGTACCCAATGCCACTGGCACCGCCGGTGACTGCGATGACTCTGGAGGTTGTTGCTGCTGCCATGGTTGTCTCTCTAAAAAAGTGTGGTTTGGAAGGTTCGAGAAATTGATGTCATGCCGCGGCGAGCGCGGGCGCAAGTGCCTTGCGCGCCCTCATGTGGGCGGCGGGATCGTTGAGTGACTCAACGGCGCTCAGCTGATCGCCGCGGTAGCGCAAGACCGAGAATCGTCCTGACGATGGGTCGCCATCCACCTCGCTTCGGTCCCCCGGTGCTGCTAGGCCGGCCATCTGAAGCCGGCAGGTACCCTGCTCACTCCAAAACCACGGCACTTTTGCGTAATTCGAAGGCTGACCGCACAAGCGCGCCGCGATGCAGCGTGCCTGGTCCACCGCGTTTTGCACGGATTCGATGCGGACGCGTGCACCTCCGTCCATTGCGAAGGGAAAGCTGGCGCAATCGCCCAGTGCAGATATGGCGGGATCGCTCGTGAGCAAAAGTTCGTTGACCTCGACGCCGTTCCCGACGGCAAGACCGGCATCGCGTGCCAGCTGGTCGTTAGGATTCACGCCTACTGCAACGACCACCAGATCCGTGGCAATTCGCGTCCCATCTCGCAGCCAGACGCCCGTGGCTCGACCGTCCTCGCCTTCAATCGCATCCAATTGCGCGGACAGATGAAACTGTGTGCCTTGCGCTTCGTGAAACTTTTGAAGATACAGTGCCATCGGTTCTGAGAGCGCGCGGGCGAGCGGGCGCTGAGCGGTTTCGATGACATTCATGGCCAGCCCCATACCACGCGCTACCGCAGCAAGCTCCAAGCCAATGAAGCCTGCACCGACAACGGTCACCGAACTCGTTTGCGCCAGCCGCTGCTTGATGCGCTTCGCGTCTTCCAGGCCGCGCAGCACGCAAAGTCCCCCAAGCTGAGAACCCGGAATGGCGAGTGTTCGGGCGGTTGCGCCGGTTGCAAGTACGAGGTGGTCGAATTCCAGTGTCTCGCCGCTCGAAAGAGACACAGTGCGCGCCGAGCGATCAATACTGCTGACGGACGTTCCTTCGAGAATTCGTGCATTCAAGCGTTCATAAAAGGCTAGGGGACGCAACAGCAGCCCCGCTTCGTCCACTTTACCCTGCAAGAATGCCTTGGAGAGCGGTGGGCGCTGGTACGGCAACCCGGGTTCGTCGCCGACGAGGGTTATGGGGTCCGTATAGCCTGACTCACGGAGCGATGCCGCTAGCTGGAAGCCGCCTTGGCCGGTACCGACGATGAGAACACCGTGTGCCATCACACTTGGCGCTCAGGAATGTGAACGATAAGCTCGTCCACCCCAGATGCGAGCACAAGCTGGCAGCTCAAGCGGCTGTGTTCCTGGCGCTCGCTGGCGGCGCTCGCAAGCATCTCGTTTTCGACTTCGCTGGTAGGCGGCAAAAAGGCCACAGACTCTGGGTCTACATAAACGTGACACGTAGCGCACATCGCCGAGCCGCCGCATTCTGCGACGATGCCGGCAATGCCATGAGCTACAGCGGTCATCATTACGGTGGCACCGGCGCTGGCAGGCACCGCTTCGCGAGAGCCATCGGGTTGAACGTAAACAATTTGGGGCATCGTGGGCCTCTTTCTTACTTTTGGTTTGGGGTCAATGCACTGCTGTGGTCAGTGGTTCCACCGTGACGGGCATGCTTTTCAGGCCGCGAACCGTGTTGTTGAAGTGCTGGACGGGCTCGCCATTGAGGTGAATTGATTGGACGCGCCGGGCCAGCGCGGTGAGCACGATCTCGCCTTCCAGGCGGGCCATCATCTGTCCCGCACAACCGTGAATCCCCGTGCCGAAGGCCATGTGGCCCGTTGCGCGGCGCGTGACGTCGAAGCGATCTGCCTCGGGCCAGCGGCGAGGGTCTCGGTTAGCCGATGCGATGAACACTGCAATCTTTTGACCGGCTTTAACCGTGATGCCGCCTAACTCGACGTCCCGAGTGCTGGTGCGGTAGAACGAATGGAATGTGCTGTCGAATCGGAGCACTTCTTCAAGTGCCTGACGGGCGATCGACGGGTCGTCCCGCAGCAATGCCCACTGCTCAGGGTGGCGACCGAAGCTCTTAATTGCGTTGCACAGCGTGAAGACAGTGGTGTCCAGGCCGGCTGAGAGCAAGGTCCGCACAAGCATGCCGGCCTCTTCGTGTTCAATCTCTCCCGCGTCAGCGGCTGCAAAGAGCTGCGCGCCCAAGCCGTCCTTTGTGAGAGCTTCTCGCCGGCAGACTTTTGCGATCCAGTCGACGGTCTCGCCGGAACTCTCCATGCGACTCCTGAATCGCTCGTTGATCGGGCCGAAGCCGTTGAACACCATGTCGCCATATGGCAGCAAGTGCTGGCGGCCGTCAGCGGGCAGTCCGACCGCATCCCCGAATGCCTTGATTGGGAAGGCCTCGCACAAATCCTTTGCGGCATCGAATGAGCCACGTTCCACAAGCTCTTCCACCATGTTCGCCGCAACCTCTTCAAAGGTTGAGCGCATACGGCCGATTGAAGCTGGCGAGAGTACGCGCGCGACTACTTTTCGGGTCCTCCCGTGATCGGGGGGATCAGTTTCGAGGATGATGCTTGGCTTGCGCCAGGGCTTTTCGGTGTGGAAGTTGGCCAGACCGACGCCCGCACTAGAGCAGAACAGATCAGGCTGCGAGAGGATGCGTTGCACTTCATCGTGTCGCGCAACTGCCAACACGCCATAGCGTTGGAGCCAGGCCCAAGGGCCGAGGTCGCGCAGTTGCTCGTAGTGAGGGTATGGGTTGGCCAGAACCTCGGTCGCGTAGGGATCGAAGTCGCTGGTCGGGACATCGCTGTAAGGGTTTGCGTGGGTCATATCGAGTCTCCTTTTTTTGCTGATGCTCAATCGGTCAGTGCCGGCGTTTTAGTCTGCGCCACGACGAATGCGTCACAGAAGAATGAGTCCGGCACAAGGCCACGTTGGTCGATGAAGTCCGCGCGCGCTGCACTTACCATTGCAGGTGCACCGCAGGCATACACCTGGTGGGCGTTAAGGGTTGCGTGGTCTTCCAACACTGCGTGATGCACGAATCCAGTGCGGCCTGTCCATCCAGAGCTTGGAGTGGCGTGCGAAAGCACCGGCACAAAGCGGAATCCGGGGCGGGAAGTCCAGCTAGACGGCAGGTCCAGCAGGTACAGGTCCTGTTCCGTACGCGCCCCCCAGTACAGGGTGATGTCGCGCGTTTGACCCCTGCGGAAACCGTCCTCCAGCATGGATTTAAGGGGCGCGAACCCCGTACCGCTGGCTAGCATGATGATTGGTGCTTCACTGTCTTCTCGTATGTAGAAGTCGCCGTGGGGAATCTCAACTTCGAGGAGATCGCCCGTCTTCAGTTCGGTGGTCAATCTCTTAGAAAAAGCACCTCCCTCAAGCAAGCGGATGTGAAGCTCGGCGCCGTCGTTCTGATGTGGTGCGTTGGCCATGGAGAAACTGCGGCGCTGTCCGTCAGACATCAACACCTGCAAGTATTGACCTGCCTTGAATTTCACCTTCTCGCCCGCTGGAAAGCGAAGTTTTAGGCGTGCGACGTCACTGGCAAGCCGATCAATCCGCAATACCTTGGCCGCGATTTGACGACGAGCGTTCGGGTCCGTCTTTTCGATGTGGCGCGGCTCAATGTCGATATCGGTCAGTGGTTTGGCTTGGCAATAGAGCACGTGACCATTCGCCATTTCCTCGGCCGTGAGGGTGTGGTCGCCGATTGCTCCTGGACTCACCCGACCCGACACGACGCGTCCCTTGCAGCTCCCGCACACACCGGAGTTGCAAGAGAATGGCATCTCGTACCCCGCCTCGCGCACAGCGTCTAACACGGTCTGGCCTTCTGCACACAACACGTCCGTGTCCAGACCGACAATGTGAATGCGATGTGTGTTGCTCACAGCGGGCTCACAATGGAATGGCCAGCAGCGTGTCGATGTTGTGGCTGTCACAGACCACAATGCGACTCGCGAACTTCAGCTGACCCTCGGCGTCGGTGGTGAGCTCGTCCAGGTATCGGCCGGTAGCAAAAATGGCGGTATCGCCACCACGCATGACGCGCACCACAACGAAAGGGGTTTCGCTCTGACGGCCATTCGTCGTTTCGGCCAGTAGCGCTGGAAGCCCAACGAGGTGACGGTATCGCTGCTTTTCATACACGTTAGCAGTGCGCAGAGAGAGAACGCGGTCACTCAGCATGGCGCGCGAGTCTGCATAGATGAGACTGGCTTCCATACCTTGTGCGTGGTTGTCTGCCGTGGTGACTCGGTACAGACACTTCTCCGTGAAGAAACTCGGCCAAACCTCAAGGTCGTCGTTGTCGATGCAGCGCCCGTAGTGGGCGTTGAGCTCTAGAGCGCTCTGAGCGTCGATGGTGGATGTTGCGCGGTTCATGCTGCCGACTCCATGTGAACGCGGTATGCCTTCCAGAATCCCCGAACTGATGCTTCGGTGGTCCGGCTTGCTTGAGATCGGACGCTGTCTCCACCCATTTCTACGATGGCCTCCTGTTCACTGGCCGTAGTGATGCCTCGCTGCACGAATCCACCGACGGCTCCATCCTCCATCGAAACGAATCCAGCCGCTCCTATCAGGTTGGACTGCTTATGCCGCATGGTGCGCAGTTCAGGAGTGTCGTCCTGAAAGCCAAGGTAGACCCAATTCAAAGCGGTGGAGTCGATCCCCTCAGGCAGCACTTGGCGCACAGCCAACGTGTTCTGAATCTGCGCCAGGACGAAGCCAGGAAATACCGAGAGGATCTGAAGTGTTACGCCATCGCCGAACTCGTCCATGCCTTTCAGCAAGGTGTTGTCCTCTAGCTTGAAGTCGTCTTTTTCAGATCGCAGCTCCTCAGTCTTGTAGTCCTCTCCGTTTTCTGCGGACGGGTCGATCGCGGAGAAGCTGATGTGGTTTCCTCCGCAGTCGCTGACCACTACGCCGCCTTTTTGTGACAGACGATTGAGCTTGAAGGTCGTGAAGAACACATGCAGGAGGCTGGCGTGATACGTGTCCCGAACGTTTTCTACATAGAGCTTCCAGTTGTTGGGGAGGGTCTGCTTAAAACGACCCAGGATCTGCACTGGCTTATGCAGAACGCGCGAGATGCCGCGAGCGATTTCGGGGCCGAGGTAGTCCTCAAGGTCCGGTACGTCATCGCTGAGACTTCCAAAAACCAAGCCGCAAAATACGCTCGTGCGCAGCTTGCGGGGGCCATGGCTCTTCATGCAAAAGGCGGGGTCCATGCCACCTTCGCCATTTACTCCGTTCTGGAACGCGATGCCCTTCAGATTGCCCTGGCGGTCGTAACGCCATGCGTGATATACGCACTGGAAGTCGCGTGCCGTACCGCCGTCGTCCAGCACGATCAATGCACCCCGGTGCGAGCAACGATTCTCGAACGCATAGACCTCACCGTCGCTATCACGCGCAACCACCACCGGCATGCGACCCAGAAACGTGGTGCGGTAGTCGCCAGGTTCAGGCAGTTCGGCTTCCAGGCAAAGGTAGTTCCACGTAGCACCTTCAAAGACACGCTTTTGCTCGGCATCGAGCACTGCCGGTTCTTGGTAGAGGTGATACGGCACTCGGGTGAGATTTCCGGGTGGCCAGAATGTCAGTGGGGCGCTGTTTGCGGTGACGCTCATGATGTGTATGTCTCGTGGGTTAAGAAAATTCGGGTGTCGAACTTCCGACCGTTTGGTGAGGCTTGACTGTATTTTTCGGGTTGCGCATCGTCAACGAAATGCGGTAAAGTTTTCGCATACCGAAGATTTGAACACGTGAGGATGACGACGATGGCTTCAAGAACCGATGCAGAAGTAGATAAGGAATACGTGATGGGCCTTGAAAAAGGCCTGTTGCTGATCGAGGCTTTCGGTGTGAGCAAATCTCCGTTGACCATCAGTGAGGCAGCTGAAATTACTGGTCACAGCGCGGCTTCAACTCGCCGCGCTCTCCTCACTCTCGTGAAGCTTGGCTATGCTCGCGCGTCGGGTAGGCAGTTCTCGCTTGAGCCGCGCGCGCTACGCCTGGTGCACGCCTATGTGAACTCCACGCCTCTGACTAAGGTGGCACAGCCGATCCTGGAGATCACCAGCGAGCGAGCGAGAGAGTCGGCGTCTTTGGCGGTGCTGGACTCTCAGTTTGTCGTGTTCGTTGCGCGCTCCACGCAGCGCCGTAGCTTGTCCTTCGGACTTGGCATTGGTGCGCGTCTGCCGGCCTACTGCTCAGCCACTGGCCGAGTGCTGCTTGCAGGGCTCTCGGACGAAGAAGTCGAGTTTCGATTGCAACGGATGACTCGGCACTCTTTGACGCCTCACACCGTCACTGACTTAGCGGTCTTGATTCAAGAGGTGCGTGCTGCCCGGCAGTGTGGCTACTCGATCATCGAAGAGGAGTTGGAGCTAGGGCTTCGGTCGATCGCAGTACCTGTGCGCAATGGCAAGGGAGAATTGATGGGAGCAATGAGCTTGGCTGTGGCCACCAAGCGTATGTCTCGGGACGACGTGGTGAACAAGCTGCTTCCTGAGTTAGAGGTGGCTCGGCGGACATTTGCGATGCAGTTGTAGATTCATTGGTGGATTACTCTGCAAGGCAAAACTGCAGGATCGCACGAAGCGGGGCTGACCCACTTCGTGCTTATGCGTTCAGAACACGTGTCGGATGCCCAGCATCACGCCAGTTTGCGACCCGCCCGCAGCGGGGTTGCTTCCGGGAGCGCCCGCGCTGACCGACAGCGCCAGCGCGCCGTCGTTTGTAATGCGCCCGGCGGTTGCATACACCAGTGTTCGCTTGGAGAGCAGGTAGGACCCTCTCAATGCCAGCAACGTCGCCTGATTCGAACTGTTCTTGATATCCAACCGCGAGAGTTGTGCATCGACTATCAACTGAGGGGTTATCGGATGGGTTACTCCCACGTACCACAGGTCACTCTGGAGTTGACCCGGTTCCGTGGACGGTTACCGGTTTGATTCTCAAACCGTTTCGGGTGTTGTCTCGGCATGCACGACGGCATCCTCGACAGCGTCAAACATGGCTTCGTGACTCCTTTCAAAGTTCAGGGGTGAGAGGTAGCCCAGTCCGCTGTGGCGGCGCCTGGGGTTGCGCTCGACGGCGCGGCGTTCGTACTTCGGAGGCTCATCGCCGGGGGCCTTGAGCCATTTCTTGACCGTGTTTCGGGCCAAGCCGGTGCGCTTGGAAATCTCGCTCAGGGAGAGTTGGTCGCGCAGCTTCATGCGCCTGACCTTGCCAATCATGTCCATGGTGATCACCTAATTTCCCTGCTGAAAGTTTCAGCAGGTCAGTGGAACACCCTGGTCAATTTTCAGTCGGCACTTCGACTTCTAGATGGTCAGTTTTCGGTCGGCGTCAACAGCTGTTGCGACCGATGCCATCGGTGCCGATCGCCAGAAGCAGGTGCATCTCGCTGATGTTCTGCTTCGGGAATCGCGTACGGATCTGCTCGTACAGGTAGGCCTGAGAAGGATGACTCGAACGAAAGCAATCCAGTGAGAGATTTGTGAATTAATTCACGCCGTTGGCTTGTCGAAACTTTTTGCATTGGATAGGTTGTGTAGAGCAATCCTGCAAAAACCACTCGCTCTAGGCCAAGCCCATGCCATTCGACCCCTCATCCAGCACAAAGACAACGAGCATCAAGTTTCTTGATGATGACCAGAACTTCGACAACAGGATGATGCTTGCCATCGGATCGACCTTCAAATGTAAGTGCACTGTCAAAAGTGACGGCACTGCGGTCATGCACGCAGATTCAACGGTGCTCTACAAGCGGTCGGTTGTCTCGCTCATGGAAGGTATTCGCGGCGTCTGTGCCAAGGTCACGCCGGAGGTGAAAAAGGACATGGAGCTTCTGGTCCGGATCGATTCAGACAAAGACGGTAAAGGTCTTTTGTGGGCAATCCTGGACCTGCGTGCTCTTCCGCCTCACGCTGTACTCCAGGCCAAAGCGCTGGCTCAGGGAACTGCGCAAGAGATGTATGAACCCACGTCCAAGGAGGTTCTGAAGAATTTTGCCTCAGAAGTTTCAGCATTGGTCGACCAATCCCCAAGCAAGGAGACGTTCGCCGCGCACTTGGGCGCGGCGGCGAATGCGTTGCCCCCGCATCTTCAGAACGTGGCTTCGTTTTACGACGAGCCTGAGAATGCCGCAGACATGCTGAAAACACTACAGGCCGTGGTTACCAAAGGTGGAGTGTTTGCGCGAGATATGAGCAAGTCAACAGAGATGGAGAACCTCAATCTGAGATTTGGAGATGAAGAGCTCATGACGAAGGAGTCGATGCCACCGCGAAAAGTGGCGGACAAAGTGACAAGAAAGCTTGAACCGCAAATGGCTCTGTTGGCGGGCGTGAACTTCGCCAATTACTCATTGACGCTGCTCTTGGAGGAAAAGGGTGGCCTCATGTGCCGGCTTGGGTACAAGGACGATGTCCACGGCGGAACTATTGGCGAAGCGATCATGCAGGCTCACCATGCGAGGGTGAACAACACGGTGATTCGTCAAGTGGACCCTCCAACGGGTCTGGTCCGAGTGCGTGTAAGGCTGATCGCAGAGTCGTGCGGCAGTGAGCCAAAAAAATACCATCTTGAAAATATCGAGACCACCTGAACAATAGGCGTCTCATGCCTTCTCCGTTCTAGTCGGAGCGTAGATGGATGGCAAGCCAGATCCGAACGAGGTCAGCGCGCTCTCTTAGACCTACAGGCTGCCGCTTCATGGAGTCGGTGGCAGAGGGTTCAAAGGTCTGCCTCACGCTGACGCCCACGCGGTCTTTTTGCTCCGACATCGGGACGAAGTCGCGCTTGATCGTGTTGCTTTTCTTGGACACCGTGGGATAGCGCCCCACATCAACATGCATCTTCCTCGTCCCGGTCGCCGCAAGGGTGGTGGATAGGGGCCATCCATACTCTTTGGCCAAGGCGGAGCTCGTCTGAGAGCCAGATGGCGGAATGAACATCTCAAAGTCGGACTGCTCCCATCCGAACGTATCCATCACGCCCTTGAGGGTGTAGAAATGCTCATCCAACCACAAGAGAATTTGAAGGGGTCCACCCACCTGATAGATCGCATCGCGTCCGTCAAGAGGCGGCAGATCTTTGTTCGCGAAGACATCGCGCAACTCCTGCCACCGCATCGCGCTCGGTCCTTTGATCACTTGGCCAAGGCGTGAGTCCTCGCGAACCGGGTCATCATTGATTGCCGGGATTCTTCCAGGGTCGTGCGTGAGATGTGCCAGGTGGCTCATCATGAAATCGGTTTCGCTTTGCTTGAATTCGCAGAGCCATCCTGCACGGCTGGGTCGCATCCCTCTCGCCAGCGTTTCGAGGAAAAGCAACACATCTTGCGGCGTTCTGTTCGTGCGCTTGGGGCGTCGAACGATACAGAACGAGGCAGCCTGGTGCGCCATAGCTGCCATAAGATTGATGTCTCGTTCGGATAGGGCGCCAGCGCGCCCTGCCTTTGGCAGCAAGAAGTCGTTCTTATTCTTCATCGTCCGCGCATTTGCGAACTCATGCGCAAAGTGACAGTAGCTCACGAGTGTCGTTCTTGGATGGCTGTGGCCAAGCATCAAAGACAGCGCCCACGGTGACCGCCGTGTGATGCCTGCGCGTCCCAACAGCTGTTTCTGCACTTCCGTCGCCCCCCAAATCCACCGTGCGTTCATTCCTGGGAGCCCCGGGATGAGGTCTGGCGCCACGATACGTAGGAACATCAACGACGCGAATGAATGCCGCGCATGGTGGAAGGTGATGCGATCACAGCCCGTTGCCATCCGCAATGCGGTGACCACGCGTAGTCGGTGCTCGTGCAATCGAGTGGGTACCCGAGGATTGATCGCAGAAGGAAAAAGCGGCGCGTCCTTGCGAAGATCGAGTGTCTCCCAATGCAGCATCCAGCCTTCGACCACTGCCGCTTCGTGGGGCGTCAGGTCTCCCAAGAGCGGTACTTGCCTGCGTCCAGCATACGACTTGAGCGCCTTGTGCTTTCCGCTGACCAGAACGACGAATCCACCTTTGATAGACACCAGGTCCTGGCGAGCCATGGTGATCGCTTCGCCACTTCGCAGCCCAAATCGATAGCCCAGGATCAGCAACAGCGCTTCCAGGTAGGCGTCGTGATCGAAGCTGCTTCCTGGTGGGCACAGCGCCTCAAGTGCAATTTCATACTCTCGCGGTGTGATGATCTGGGCCGACACTTGGCTCGACGTTAGATCTTCCCCCAAGGCCGACCAGTCGGGGCTTTCCGCACCATAGACTTTTTCGAGAAAGCGATGAAATTCACGTAGCCTTCCCAAGACTGCGAGTTCATCCTGGCGCCTCTCTTTGCCTTCATGGGCTTGCCGCCCGCTCACCTTCTGCACGGGTCGGGTGAGAACCTTGAAGTAGAAGTCTTCGATGTCGTCCTCATCTGCTTCGAGCAGGTTGACGCTGCGACCATAGTCCAGAAACGCCCGGGCGAGCAAGGCGATGTAGGTGCGAATCGAAGACGAGCGCAGCATCTTTCCAGCTGGCCCTTTCTCGCGCAGCATCTGCAATACCCAGCTCACCAGCAACTGCACGCTGCTCGATACTGATTCCTTCTTCAGCGAGAGCTCTCGGTGAATGTTGGTAGCGGCAACCAGCCGCTTGCGATCTGACCAGTTTTTCCCCTTGGTTACTTTCTCGAATTCTGCGAGTTGTGAGCGGACAAACTTCATCAGGGACTCTTCCTCCTCGCGCGAACCGACTGTGACGGAGATGGACGGTGAGTTGGTGTCCAGTTCATCAAGGTCGAGCTCGGGCTCCGGTTCAGCGAGCTGCGCGACTTTGAGTGCGTCAACTTGTTTTCCAGATGCGGCCCGTGCCAACGCGTAGGCATCCAGTGACCATGACGCGATCTCTCCGTTCCGAGCCGACGACGCGATCCCCGGAAGGACCAGCCTGTTGTGATGATCAACGAGGTTGGCGATCTTCTTGATGAGTTGATCGGTATCCTTCAAGCGCTCAGGATCGAGCCCTAGCGTGGTCTCTGCTTGTCGCGCAAAGGTCGCGAGCTCATCTGGAACTTTGGCGGTTTCCAACTTCCGCGATGAGGACAACACATCTAGTACGCTCGGCGCAGATCTCGCCGGTACACAGTGCCACGCGAAGGCCGGCGAATGCTTTTCCTCGCGACCCGGCTGCCTCGCAAGGTACAGCGTGTTGTCACGTACGTGGGCTTGAAACCCTTTTGGATTGCCCGAAGCGACTTGCGCAAGGAAGCCCGAATCACTGACGAAGCTTGTAAGCGCCAAGTCGAGAGCGTTGAGAACGCTTTTGAGTTTGAGAGACCGCCTGTATGTGGGAACAGCGTCGAAAACTTTATCGAGCTGCTTTCTCAGCTCGACAAGCTTTCGCTCAGCGTGGAGAGAATCTTTTGAAAAGGCGAACCGAGGGGACCTCGGTTTGTGCGCAAGAATTCGGTCGCGCTTTAGCGCATACGAGTCTTGGAAGAGCTTCGCGCGGAAATCTTCAAAGGTTTGAAACCAGATTGAGTGGTTCGGGCGGGGGGTGTTCGAACTCGTCGAGAACATGGATCGCCCAAGATCGGTCCAAAAATCCTGCTGATTGAGAAAGCCGATCTGATCGTCTGTGAGCGTCGCGGGAAAGGCGTTCAGGGAAATGGCGAGCCCAGGTATTCCAGTGCTGTTCAACTCCGCCGCGATGCGGTCTTTGATCGTCGCGAGCGCGGCGGCCTGAGCGAGAGGTTGCGTCGACGCTCGTTCGTGTCGTCTAGCTTCCGATCCGTAGTGGCCGACGGCCAAATACCGTTGGAAATTGCTGACGGCAGGTGCTACTTTCAGCGCGGGCGGGCGGAAATCCACGATGGGAATTGACAAGGGCTGCACTGCGGCTACAAGCGCTTGCCTCCAGCCAGTTTCGTCGTCCGCCCAGCATCGCGGCGAGACGCTTCCATATACATCTGTACCCGCTTCTGCATGCCCGAGCTGGGCAGCCACATACTCTTCTGCGGCGCCGCTGGTGCGCAATCGCGTAGCGAGACGATGTCGGAAAAGGTTGCACGGAAGCGGCCAATCGAAGCAACCCGACGCTTCAATTTCACTCTCGCTCACCTCGACGATGTGCAGCTTCGGCGCACGTTTGAGCAAAAAGAACAGCGGAATTTTTGGCCTGTCGCCGTCGACAAGGTGCATTGCCATAGCGCTTGCGAGGTTGGCGAAGTCGGTGTTCTCCTTACCCACCTCACGCATGCGATCAATCAGCCAGCGAAAGTGCGGCAAGTAGAGCTTTTGCATGACCTCGAGTGCCTGCGGCGGTAGCGGCACGATCCGGCCCCAACGTCCAATGCGCGAGTCGAGAATGACCTTGTCATCGATGAAGAGGCGAGGGTGGGCGCTATCGAGGTCGAAATCCTGCAGGCATTCGAATATCGATGTGGCGGGACGCGCGCCGGTGCATGCCAACAAGGTGACGACGCTGTAGATCGTGATGGCGTTGTGCAGATCCCACCAAGCGGCGGGGCCAGCTGCCCCTTGGGCTTCCAGAAGATTCTCCAAGCGAGTCGCCGCCTGGGCGAAGGCAACTTGAATCTGGCGGTCGTCCGGATCGATCTCGCTCCCAAGACCGTTGTCACTTTGGGGCGCGTCAAGGGGAGGCTGGAGGTCAATGGCCAGTTTGGCGAGTGCGGCATCCGTGGCGCCTACAGTCCATGCGGCGTATGATCCCGCGGCCGGCTTCAAGGCTTGGTAGGGAGTGAGTAGCATGCGGGTGAAAACAGCATCATCGGTGGCGTTGAACACCAATTGGTCAGCGGTGGCCTTCAACATGCCCTGTGTGACCCGCTGCAAACCAGGCGCTGCTCCGCACAACCTTTCGAATTTGCTTTGAGGGCTCTCTCCATCCTCCCATAGCTCACCCAATGTGAGCGCTTTCGGATTCTTCTTGACTGCATTCTGGAGCGCGGTATGCACTCTCTGCGACAGCCGCAATTCATTTGTTGTCGCGAGATCGCGTACCCAGCCCCGATTGGCGCTTGAAACGCGAAACCGTTGGCTGGGGCGATTCGGCTGCCTGAGTAGTTTTCCCGAGGGCACGTCGAGTACCCAACGAGAATCAGTTGGACTTCCTGACAGAGGCATGCTGCAAGTGACCTCGACGCTGCTGCGGGAAGGGATTGCCAGAGAAGCAATTGCCGCCATCAGTTGGAGGTGAACATCGTCGGTCGCGAGCCAATGCTCAATAAGGCTTGAATGGTGTTCAAGCTCGTCGGGCCGAAGACGATCCCAGGAATATGCCAACACATTGCGCTCGGTTTGCGTCTGCAGGTGCAGACCCAAACCTAGCCGGAATCGGTGTTCCGGCGTTGGGGCTTCTTTCAGAATGGCAATTTCAGTGGGCGCATCTTCGTCGTCGTCCTCTGAGGCAAGCGCAGTGAGTTCTTGAATTTGAAGCTCTGATTCGCCAGCGACAAGTTCTGCTAGAGCAAATCGCCATTCTTCGCTGTTGGGAACGGCAATGCGGGGCGGGGAAGCTGGCGCGGTTTGCAGCCTGCCTTCGGCGATGGCCTGAAGCAGGTCCGCAAATTTGGTGCCCGCGCTCTGACGCTTATGTGCGGCCTGATCTGCCTGAATCTCAGCCTTGAAGGTTTTGGCTCCCTCCCGTATCCCGGTTTCATACGTGGTGAAGTAGCGGCTTGCTCCCGCCATTTGAGCAATCCAGGCTGTCGCGTTGGGATAAGTGCTTCTCTCCTCCAGGAATCGGACGACGTATTTGGCCGCGGCACGTACATGGGCTTCGCTTGGTTGTTCCATCGCCTTGACAAGCAAATAAAGGCGAAGACACGCAATGTCCTTGCTGCTGCCGCGAATGGCTAGAGGCAGTTGTGCACACAGCATCGCAGCGACGGGTGCGTCCCGAAAGTCTTTGGCATATGCGGTCTTTACCTGGCCCCTGGAGACAATCGTGGCGTGCGGCGGGATGCTGGTCTGTGCGGCCACTGACAGCTCGGCGAGTTCCGCAGGAACGATGGAATCCACTGCCCAGTCATCGAGAACCTCGAGGGTTTCGGGATCCCCAAGGAACGCAAGACTGCCCGCAAAAATCGGTTCGCTGGGAGCGCCGATCGCTTGTGCGAAGGCGAGGGCTTTGGTCAGTACGCCGTGCTGATCGGCCCATTGGTTAACCGAAGAAAGAAGCGCTGTAGAGGTCAAAGTCAGGCCCAGGGGAGAGTTGTCGTCATACCCGGGGGCTGATTTGGAGTAGCGCTAAGCAGGTCTCGTCAGCATTAAAAGTCTATAACTTTTAAATTACTTACCAGGGAATTTCCTCAATTTTACGACTAGCAATCATTTTTTACGAGTTTCAGCACAACGTCGTAGTCCCTAGATGAGTGGACTCCGAAGCCAAGGGTCGTGGGTTCGATCCCCGCCAGCCGCACCATGACTTGTCGCCCTACAAAGGGCGACGCTGTTCCCTCAGCGAGCCTTGCGCAGGGACAACCAGGCGAAGGCCCAGCCCACGGCAACGCCAGCGACAACGTCCAGGAACACATGCTGGCGAATCGCCATCGTGGACCACACGATCACCAGGCAATGCAGCACGCTGAGCCCGCGCAGCAGGGCGGGCGAGCCGGTCTGCACGAAGACATGCTGCAGCCAGAGCGCAGAGAAGACGGCCGATGCGACGTGCAACGAAGGGCAGGCGTTGCCGGAGGCGTCCAAACCCTTGAGGAACGCGAGCTGCGGGTGCTGCGACCAGTCGATGTCGGTCAACGGGGTCTGCGTGGGGGCGATCCAGAAAATGCCCAGGCAGAGCACACACAGCGCCGCGATCCAGAGGCCGTAGCGGATCAGCTCGCGCAGGTTGGGCATGAGCGCGGGCGGCAACGACACATAGACCCACAACGACACGTAGGCCAGAAACGCGTGTGGCGTGAACGGCACCCATTCGTCCACCACCAGCTCCGGCATCATGAAAGGCTCGGTAAGGGGGTGGTGCAGGACCCAGAAGTAGCCCTGGAAGAACAGCACCATGAACGCCATCGTGCCCAGCGCCTTCAGGTACCACAGCGTGATAAACCGCGACAGGAGCTGGCGGGGCCAGGCGTGTTCGGTGGGGGAGGGCATGGATGGTGGGTGTGGGCCGGGGCGGTGGAGGGCGGGTTTAATGTACGACACACCCTTGCGCGGGGGGGCCTCGCAGCAGGGGGCTTTGTATAATCCTCCGCTTGCGAAAGGCGCGGTAGCGTGTGCGCGCCCTGGGCCGTATCAGAACAACAAGACGGCCTTTGCTTCTGAGGCGCTCCCCATGTTTCTCGTGTATGCGCAATGGCTTGCGTGCAGGCCCTCCCGTGCCACTTTCATCCTTGGGCGTTTTTCATGAGCACCACCGAACTCATCCGCACTTTCCTCACCGACCGCCTGGGCGTGCAGCCTGAGCAGGTGATGCCTGAGGCTGTGCTGGCCGACCTGGGCGTGGACTCGCTGATGCTGGCCGAACTCATGTTCGAGGCCGAGGACCGGCTCGGCATCGAGATCCCCTCCGACGTGCAGCCCCCCAAGACGGTGGCCCAGATGCAGTCGATGATCGACGCGCTGTCGGCCCTGAAGACGGGCTGAGCCATGTGCGCCCACCGCGTCGCGATCACCGGTATCGGGGTGATCAGCCCTTACGGTGGCGATGCCGGGCAGTTTTTCGAACGCCTGCTCGCAGGCGAGTCGGCCGTGCGCCACCTGCACACCGATGACCTGCCCAAGCCGCTGTCCACCCCTTTCGTGGGTTGCACCGGCTTTGACCCGGAAGCCACCCTGGGCAAGCCGCTGGCCCTGATGATGGAGCGCTTTTCGCAGCTGGGCGTGGCGGCGGCGTTTCAGGCCTGGGACCAGGCCGGCCTGCCGCGCCAGCCCGAAGGCGATGGCGAGCCGCGCGACGGCTGGGGCTGCATCTGGGGCACGGCGCTCGGGGGGCTGGCAGCGCACGAGCGCGGCAGCCGCGACATGTGGCTCAAAGGCCGCGAGCGCGTGTCGCCGCTGTCGGTGGTGCAGGGCATGAACAACGCGGTGAACGCGCACATTTCGATCCAGCTTGGTTTGGGTGGCGTGAGCACCAGTCACACGGCCGCCTGCGCGTCTTCCGGCATTGCCATTGGTGAAGCGTTTCGGCGCGTGCGCAGTGGCGAGGCCGCCGTCATGGTGACGGGCGGTTCCGATGTGTGCCAGTCGTACGGTGTGGTGCGCGCCTGGGAAGCCATGCGCGTGATGGCGCCGGGCGACGCGCAGACCGCGCCCCAGGCCTGCCGTCCTTTCGCGTCAGACCGCGCCGGTCTGGTGCTGGGTGAAGGCGGAGCGGCATTGGTGCTGGAGGCCTGGGAACATGCGGTGGCAAGGGGTGCCACCATCCATGGTGAAATCGTCGGCTATGGCACCAGTTGTGATCACAGCCACCTGGTTCGCCCCCACCAGCCCGGCCAGGTGCGGGCCTTGCGTGCGGCGCTGGCCGATGCGGAGCTCTCGCCCGAAGACATTCACTACGTCAATGCGCACGGCACTGCCACGGCCGAGGGCGATCCGGTGGAGATCGCGGCGCTGTGCGAGGTGTTTGGTGAGCGGTCGCGGGCGCTGCCGGTGAGTGCCACCAAGTCGATGCACGGCCACCTGCTGGGCGCGGCCGGTGCCATTGAAGCTGTCGTCACGGCGCTGGCCTTGCGTGAGCAGGCCGTGCCGCCCACCGCCCACCTGGCCGGTCGCATCGATCCCGCCTGCGAGGGCGTGGACCATGTGCTGGAGGGCCGCCGCCATGTGCCGCTGCGCACAGCGCTGTCCAACTCGTTTGCCTTCGGTGGCAGCAACGCCGTGCTGGCGTTTCGCGCCCCGCCCCGTTGATGCCCTTTTTGTTCCCGTGAGTGATTGCCCATGACCGAACCTGTCTCTTCTGAAACCGTCGACGCCCTGTGGCCCGAAGTGGTCGCGCTGATCATTGAAGCCCTCAACATGGAGCTCGAACCCGGCGAGGTGGACCCGGATGGCCCGCTCTATGGCGACGGCATGGGGCTGGATTCCATCGACATGCTCGAGATCTCGCTCGTCATTTCCAAGCGCTACGGTTTCCAGATGCGTTCGGACAACGAAGACAACGAAAAGATCTTCGCCTCGCCGCGCGCCCTGGCGGCCTACATCGCCAGCCAGAGAACCCAGTGAAATGACCTTGACCACGGTGCTGCGAGACCTGGGCGTGCTGCTCCTCATGGCCGCGTGGGTGGTGGCAGCGCACGTGGGCAGCAGCGGCTGGGGCAACGCCGACTTCAACGCCGTGGTGGCGGTGGCTCCGATCGCGGTGGCCGTGCTCATGGCCGTGTGGCGCGTCCCGGCCTGGGCCGCGCGCGCGGCGGGCGTGCTGGCGCTGGGCGCGCTGCTGGTGTGGCTCTGGCCTGCCTTGCGCCACAACGTGGCCTTGCTGTATTACCTGCAGCACCTGGGCATTCATGTGGCGCTGGGCGTGTTCTTCGGCAAGACGCTGTTGGGCCCCGGCGAAGCGCTCATCACCCGCATGGCGCGCCGCATCTTCACGCACGAACTCTCCGAGCGCAAGGTGCGCTACACCCGCAACGTGACACGGGCCTGGACGGTCTTTTTCTTCGCCAATGCGCTCGTGTCGACGGTGCTCTTCATCTGGGCGCCACCCACGGTCTGGTCGGTCCATGCCAACCTGCTCACCGGGCCACTGCTGGGTGTGATGTTCCTGGCCGAGTATGTCTGCCGCCTGTGTGTGCTGCCCCCGCATGAGCGCCCCGGCATCGCGGCGGTCGTGCAGGCTTACCGAAGGGAGTCCGCGCAGCGCAGCGCCGGGCATACGCTGCCATGAGCGCGCTGCCCCTGATCAGCGAGCGCGGGCTGGACGACGTGCTGGCCTGGTGCCCCAGTGGCCCGGTGACCGTGCGCGAGTTCCTCGCCGACGCGCACGCACTGGCCGCGCAACTGCCTGCGGGTGGCGCACTGCTCAACATGTGCGAAGACCGCTACCGCTTCGCGGTTGGTTTTGCCGCCGGGCTGCTCACCGGCAAAGTGAGCCTGCAGCCTTCGTCACAGTCGCCCGAAACACTGCAACGCCTGGCCGCCGACTTTCCCGGTGTGAGCTGGCTGGGCGAGCATGCCGACGCCGTGCCCGGCCTGCCCGGCATGGTGTTCCCCGACCTGGCTGCGCTGCCGCGCGCCGAGGTGCGCGAGATGCCGCTGGTCGATGCCGAACGCGTGGTGGCCATCCTTTTCACCTCCGGCTCCACCGGCCTGCCGCAGCCGCACCGCAAGACCTGGGGCAAGCTGGTGCAGAACGGCCGTGCCGAAGCGCAGGCGCTGGGCCTGCTGGAGCGCCCGCAGGTCATTGTGGGCACCGTGCCCATTCAGCACAGCTACGGTTTCGAATCCACCTTTCTGGTGGCTTTGCATGGCGGCTGCAGTTTTTCGTCCTGCAAGCCTTTCTACCCGCAAGACATCGTGGCCACGCTGGAATACGTGCCGCGCCCGCGCATGCTGGTGACCACCCCCTTTCACCTCTCGGCGCTGCTGGCCTCCGACCTGCCGCTGCCGCCCATGGACCTTGTGCTCTCGGCCACCGCGCCGCTCAGCCCCGAGCTGGCGCACCGCGCCGAAGGCCAATGCGGTGCGCCTGTGCACGAGATCTACGGTTCCACCGAATCGTCTGCGCTGGCCAGCCGCCGCACGCTGGACGGCGCTGCCTGGCATCTCATGGCGGCCGTGCAACTCGAGCACGAAGGCGACACCACCTATGCGCAGGGCGGCCATGTGGAAGGCCGGGTGCCCCTGTCCGACGTGATCGAACCCGGCGCCGACGGCCGCTTTCTGCTGCACGGGCGTCACGCCGACCTGATCAACATTGCCGGCAAGCGCACCTCGCTGGCCTACCTCAACCACCAGATCGGTGCCGTGCCGGGTGTGGTCGACGCAGCCTTCTTCCTGCCCGACGAAGCCGATGCCGACGACGGCATCACGCGCCTGACGGCGTTTGTGGTGGCGCCCACGCTGGATGCACGCTCGCTCATGGCCAGCTTGCGCCAGCGGCTGGACGCGATCTTTCTCCCGCGCCCGCTGGTGCTGCTCGACGCCCTGCCGCGCAACACCACCGGCAAGCTGCCGCGCCAGGCGCTGCAGGCGCTCTACGAAGAGAAGGTGGGCCATGGCCACGGCTGAATCCAGCTGGACCGTGCCGGCCGATCACCCCGCCTTCGCCGGCCACTTTCCCTCGCGCCCGATCGTGCCCGGTGTGGTGCTGCTCGATCACGCCATCGTGCTCGCAGGGCGGTTGCTCGGGCGTCCGCACGAAGGCGGTTGGCAGGTGGCGCAGGCGAAGTTTTTTGTGCCGGTCGGGCCGGCGCAGGTGGTGCACTTTTCGCTGCAGACCACGCCGCGCGGCGCCGTGGCATTCACCGCGCGCTGCGACGACCGCGAGGTGGCCTCGGGCAGCCTCGTGCCACCGGCGCCATGAAGGGCGGAACGCCCCCCGCGTGGATGCGCGAGCAGGAGCGCAGCCACCTCGGTGTGCTGCGCTTCATGGTGTGGCTCTCGCTCACGCTCGGGCGTCCCTTCGGGCGGCTGGTGCTGCGCGGCATCGCGCTGTATTTCGTGCTGTTCTCGCCCAAGGCCCGCCGCCACGGCGAGGCCTACCTGGCGCGTGCGCTGCAGCGCACGCCCACCTGGATGGACGGCTACCGGCACGTGATGAGTTTTGCCAGCACGGTGCACGACCGCGTCTACCTGCTCAACGACCGCTTCGACCTGTTCGACATCGAGTTCGTCGGGCAGGAAGCCGTGCACGAGGCGCTGCAGCGCCAGTCTGGCGCCCTGCTGCTGGGCGCGCACATGGGCAGCTTCGAGGTGCTGCGCGCCATGGCCCACACCCACGCCCACGCGCCGGTGGCCATGATGATGTACGAGGACAACGCGCGAAAGATCAACGCCATCCTCCATGCCATCAACCCCGCGGCGCACCAGGACGTGGTGGCGCTGGGACATCCCGACTCCATGCTCAAGGCGCGCGACCGGCTCGACGCCGGCTGCCTGGTGGGCTTGCTGGCCGACCGCTCCCTGGCCAACGACAGCACGGCAGAATGCATGTTTCTGGGCGAGCCGGCGCGCTTTCCGATGGGCCCCTGGCGCATGGCGGCCATGCTGCGCCGCCCGGTGTTTTTCATGGCCGGTCTGTACCTGGGCGGCAACCGGTACCGGCTGCACTTCGAGCTGATCGCCGACTTCTCCACCGTGGAGCGTGCAGACCGCGAGACCGCCATTGCGCAGGCCATGCAGAAATACGCCGACCGGCTCGGTGAGTTCTGCCGGCAAACGCCTTACAACTGGTTCAATTTTTTCGACTTCTGGCAACGCACATGATTCGACGACTTTTCACGGGCCTTGTGCTCTTCGGGCTGGCCACACTGGCGCACGCGGCCTTTGGCGTGGAGCAGCTCATGGCCGAGCTCGCGCGCAACCCGGGCGGGCAGGCCAAGTTTGTCGAGAAGCGCTATCTCGCGCTGCTGGACAAGCCGGTGGTGGCCACGGGCGACCTGATTTACAACGCACCCGACTTGCTGGAGAAACGCACCTACACCCCCAAGGTCGAGACCATGGTGCTCTACAAGGACACGCTCAGCCTGGAGCGCGACCGCCGCCGGATGCAGATCCAGCTCAGCCAGCGGCCCGAAGTGGCGGCCTTTGTCGAGAGCATCCGCAGCACGCTGCAGGGCAACCGCGCTTCGCTGGAGCGCAACTACACGCTCAAGCTCACCGGCACCGCCGATGCCTGGACGCTGACCCTCGTGCCCATCGAGCAGCGCATTGCGGCGCTCCTGCAGCGCATCACCCTCAGCGGTGCGCGCCAGCAGGTGCTGGGCATCGAGTACCTGCAGGCCGACGGTGACCGCACCGAAATGACCATCGAGCCGGTGCGCCTTCCATGACGCGGTCCGTCTGGCGTGCGCTGCTGATCTGGCTGGCGGCCATGGCCGTGGGCCTGGGCCTGCTGTGGAACACCCGTTTCTCGGCCGACGTGTCCTTCTTCCTGCCTTCCAAGCCCACGCCGGAGCAGGCGGTGATGGTCGACCAGCTGCGCGAGGGCGCGGTCTCGCGCCTGTTGATGCTGGCCATCGCCGGTGGCGACGCCGCGCAGCGCGCCGATGCCTCGCGTGCCCTGCGCGCATCGTTGGCGGGCCACGAGACGCTGGACACGGTGCAGAACGGCGAGGCCGAGGCGGTGGACGCCGCGCGCGACTTCCTGCTGGACCACCGCTATGTGTTGAGCAACGCCGTAACACCCGAGCGCTTCAGCGTGGAAGGCTTGCGGGCGGCGGTGAACAACAGTGTGGATCTGCTGAGCTCGTCGGCTGGTTTGCTGTTCAAGCCCTACCTCGCGCGCGACCCCACGGGCGAGCTCGTGGAGCTCATCTCGGGCCTCAATGCCGGCGTGCAGCCCAACGAGCGCGACGGCGTGTGGGCCTCGCGCGACGGCGAGCGCGCCATGCTGATCGTGCAGACGCATGCACTCGGCTCCGACACCGACGGCCAGGCCGCCGCCATCGATCTCATCCGCGAGCGCTTTGCGCAGGTGGTGCAGCAGCAGGGCGCGCAGGCGCTGACGCTGGAGATGTCGGGCCCGGGGCTTTTTGCGGTGCGCGCGCGCGCCACCATCCAGGAAGAGGTGAGCCGCCTCTCGATCATCAGCACGGTCATCCTGGCGGTGTTGCTGGGCTTTGTGTACCGCCGTGGCCGGCTCATGCTGCTCACGCTGGTGCCGGTGCTCAGCGGCACGCTGGCGGCCATCGTGGTGGTGGGGCTGGTGCACGGCACGGTGTTCGGCATCACCGTGGGCTTTGGCGCCGCGCTCATTGGCGAAGCGGTGGACTACGCCATCTATTACTTCGTGCAATCGGGCCGGCAGGGCGGAGGCGCCTGGCGCGAACAGTACTGGCCCACCATCCGCCTGGGCGTGATCACCTCGCTGCTGGGCTTCGGCGCGCTGCTGTTCTCCGGCTTCCCCGGGCTCGCGCAGCTGGGGCTGTACGCCATCACGGGCGTGCTCACGGCTGCGCTGGTCACGCGCTACCTGCTGCCCCAGCTGGCCGGCCCCGGCGTGCACCTGCACGACGGCGCGCGCCAGGGCCGGCTGCTGCGCCCGCTGGTCGAACACGCCGCCGTGCTGCGCTGGCCCTTGCTGGCGCTGGTGCTGGTGGCCGGGGTGTATCTGGTGCAGCAGCGCAACGACCTCTGGCATTCCGACCTGTCCGCGCTGTCGACCGTGACACAGGCCGAGGGCGAGCTCGACGCGCGCCTGCGCGGCGACCTGGGCGCCCCCGACGCGCGCTACATGGCCGTCATCACCGCACCCGACCGCGAGCAGGCCCTGCAGGCCGCCGAGCGTGCGGGCGCCCGGCTGCGCCCGCTGGTGGAGCAGGGGCTCATTGGCGGCTTTGACACGCCGGCGCGTTTCCTGCCCAGCGAGGCCACACAAAACGCGCGCCGCGCCAGCCTGCCCGAGCCCGATGCACTGGCCGAGCGCCTGCGCACCGCGCTGGTGGACGCGCCGCTGTCGGCCGATCGCCTGCAGCCGTTCCTGGACGACGTGGCCGCCGCGCGCCGTGCGCCCAACCTGCAGCGCGCCGACCTTGAAGGCACCGGCCTGGGCCTGGCGGTGGACGCCTTGCTGATGCAGCGCACCAACGGCTGGAGCGTGCTGCTGCCGCTGCGCCCGGCGGCCGACGCCAGCGGTGCCGACATTCCGGTGGACGCCGTGCGCAGCGCGCTGGCGGGCAGCGGTGCGCTGTTCATCGACCTCAAGGGCGAGTTCGACGCGCTCTACGGCGAATACATCGACGAAGCGATCACGCTCTCGCTCGCCGGCTTCCTGGCCATTGTCGTGGTGATGGCTTTCGTGCAACGCAGCGCGCTGCGCCTGGCCAGCGTCATGCTGCCGCTGGTCATGGCCGTCATGGTCGTGATCGCCGGCCTGCACCTCTTCGGTGTGCGCCTGCACCTGCTGCACCTGGTGGGCATGCTGCTGACCGTGGCCGTGGGTTCCAACTACGCGCTCTTCTTTGACCGGCTGGCGCTGGGCGAAGTGCTCGACGACGAGACCCTGCTGTCGATCGGGGTGGCCAGCACCACCACGGTGATCGGGTTTGGCGTGCTGGCTTGGTCGTCGGTTCCGGTGCTGCATGCCTTCGGTGTCACGGTGGCGCCGGGTGCGTTGCTGGCGCTGGTGCTGTCGGCGGCGTTTGCCGTGAGAAGGCCCGCGCCGTGAAGACCGTGCTGCGCACCGTGGGCACCCTGAACGCTGCGCCGCAGCTGCTCGTGATGCTGCCCGGTGCGAACATGCAGCCGGAAGAATTGTTCGAGGCCGGTCTGGCGCAGTCCATCGTACGCCGCGGCCTCGCGCTGGACCTGCTGTCGGTCGACATCAGCGATGTGGGGCTGGACGCCGTGCACGCCTGGGACGCCTTGCAGGCCGACCTCCTGTCACCCGCCCGCGCCCGTGGGGCGCGCGTCTGGCTGGGTGGCATTTCGCTCGGCGGCATGGTCGCCATGGCCCACCTGGCCGAGCGCCCCGGCGTGGCCGACGGGCTGTGCCTGCTCGCGCCTTACCCGGGCAGCCGGCCGAGTATGAACGTGGTGGACCGCGCCGGCGGCCCAGACCTCTGGGCGCCGACCGAAGCCGACCTGCGCGACCCCGAGCTGCGGGTGTGGCAGTGGCTGAAGCGCCCGCCGCCCGCGCTGCCGGTGTTCATCGGCCACGGCACCGAAGACCGTTTTGCCTCGCGCATCCAGCGCGTGGCCGAGCGTTTCCCGCAGGCCTCGCGCCACACGGTGGCCGGCGGTCACGACTGGACGGCCTGGCTGCCGCTGTGGGAGCGCTTCCTGGACGCCGGTCATTTCGCCTTGCCACCGCAGGCCGCCTGACATGTCTGCACGCTGGACCCCCTCTCCCTTTCTGAACGCGAGCGCGGTGGTGCACGGTGCCGCTGTGCTCGGCACGCTGGCCGTGCCGGCGGCCTGGCCCTGGGCCGCCGGTGCGCTGGTGGCCAACCACGCGCTGCTGGCCGGTGCCGGCCTGTGGCCCAGTTCTCACCTGCTCGGCCCCAACCTCACCCGCCTGCCCGACGCCGCCGTGCAGCGCCGCGAGGTGGCGCTCACCATCGACGACGGGCCCGACCCCGAGGTGACGCCGCGCGTGCTCGACCTGCTTGATGCCGCCCATGTGAAGGCCAGCTTTTTCTGCATCGGGCGCATCGCGCAGCAACACCCTGCGCTGTGCCGCGCCATTGTGGCGCGGGGCCACCGCGTGGAAAACCATGGCTTTGCGCACAGCAACGCGTTCTCGCTGTTCGGCCCCGGCGCCATGCGCCGCGACATCGCCCGCGCGCAGGCGACCCTGTCCGACATCACCGGCCAGTCGCCGCAGTTCTTCCGCGCCACCGCCGGCCTGCGCAACCCCTTCCTCGACCCGGTGCTGCACGGCCTGGGCCTGCAGCTCGCCACCTGGACGCGCCGCGCCTACGACACCCGCACAGGCGACCCCGAACGCGTTTTCCAGCGGCTGGCGCAGCGGCTGGGCGCGGGCGACATCGTGCTGATGCACGACGGCCACTGCGCCCGCACCCCTGCTGGCGAACCCGTGGTGCTCGCCGTGTTGCCGCGCCTGCTGCACACCCTGGCCGAGCGCCGCCTCTCACCCGTCACCCTGTCCCAAGCCCTCTCCCAAGCCTTGTCCCCATGAGCCGTCAAACCGTTCAAGCGCTGGTCAACGAAGCCAGCCAGACCTTTCGCCCCAGTGGGCGCTTCGCCTACCACTACGCGCGCGGCAAGCTGGGCTACGACACCATCTTTCACGAGATGCTGCGCCGGGGCTTGTTGCCCGAGGGTGGTCAGTACCTCGACCTGGGTTGCGGGCAGGGCAGCCTGTTCGCCTGGTTGCTGGCCGCACAGCGGCTGCACGACCAGGGGCAGTGGCCGCAGGGCTGGGCCCCGCCGCCCCGGCCCCGCCAGTTGCGCGGCGTCGAGCTGATGCAGCGCGATGTGGAGCGCGCCGCGCGCGCCTTCGGGCCGCAGCACCCGGTGGTGCGGGTGGAGCAGGGCGACATGAACGCGGTCGACTTCGGCCGGCCCGACGCCATCCTCATCCTGGATGCGCTGCACTATTTCAGCTACGAGGGGCAGCGCGACGTGCTCACGCGCATCCGCCAGGCCCTGCCGCCGGGGGGCGTGTTTCTCACCCGCATCGGCGATGCCGGGGCGGGCATCACCCACCGCATCTGCAACGGCGTGGACCGGCTGGTGACCTACACGCGCGGCCACCGCCTGCCGCGCCTGTACTGCCGCACGCTCACCGACTGGGTGGCCGAGCTGCAGCGCCTGGGCTTCGTGGTGGAAACCGAGCCCATGAACGGTCGCAAACCCTTTGCCAACGTGATGCTGGTGTGCCGGGTGCCGCACTGAGTGGCGCGCAGGGTCATCCCACCATCTGAGACAATGCCCGACCTCGATTTCAGCGCACCAACGTGAAGCCTCTGCTGCTGTCCGCCTACACCGCCACCACCTGCCTGGGGGTCGGGATTGATGCCCACCGCGTCGCCCTGCGCGAGGACCGCAGCGGCCTGCAGCCCTGCGCCTTCGAGACCGTGGATCTGCCGACCTGGATCGGCGAAGTGCCCGGTGTGGACGACCACCCGCTGCCCGGCGAACTCTCGGCCTTTGAATGCCGCAACCACCGCCTGGCGCTGCTGGCGCTGCGCGCCGACGGCTTCGAGGCGCGCGTGCGTGCCGCCGTGGCCCGCTACGGCGCCGACCGCGTGGGCGTGTTCATGGGCACCAGCACCTCGGGCATTCTGGAAACCGAGCTGGCCTACCGGCAACGAGACGCCGCCACTGGCGCGCTGCCGCCCTCGTTTCACTACGCCACCACCCACAACCCGTACGCGCTGGCCGAAGTGCTGCGTACGCACCTCGGCATTGCCGGCATGGCCACCACCATTTCCACCGCCTGCTCGTCCAGTGCCAAGGTGTTTGCCGCCGCGGCACGCCAGATCGAACTCGGCACGCTGGACGCTGCGCTGGTGGGCGGCGTGGACTCGCTGTGCCTGACCACGCTGTACGGCTTTGCCTCGCTGGAGCTCACCTCCACCGAGCCCTGCCGCCCCTGCGACGTGAACCGCAACGGCATTTCGATTGGCGAAGGCGCCGCCTACGCGCTGCTGGAGCGGTCCTGCGACTCGCCCGAGCCCCACGCCGTGTGGCTGCTCGGCGCCGGCGAGTCCAGCGACGCGTACCACATGTCTTCGCCGCACCCCGACGGCCTGGGCGCACAGATGGCCATGCAGGCCGCGCTGCGCTCGGCATCGCTGCCGGCCGACGCGATCGACTACATCAACCTGCACGGCACCGCCACGCCGGCCAACGACAGCGCCGAAGGCAAGGCCGTGGCGGCGGTGTTTGGCGCGAGCGTGCCGTGCTCGTCCACCAAAGGCGCCACAGGCCACACGCTGGGCGCGGCCGGCGCGCTCGAAGCCGTGGTGTGTGCGCTGGCGCTGGTCGATGGCTTCGTGCCCGGCAGCTCCGGCACGCGCGAGCTCGATCCCGCCATTGCACTGCGCGTGCAGTTGCACAGTGCGCCGGCCGGTCTGCGCCACGCACTCACCAATTCCTTCGGCTTTGGCGGCAGCAACTGCAGCCTGGTGTTGGGCAGGGCTGCGCCATGAACACGCCCCTGAAGCCATTGTCTGCCTGGATCGCCGGCGTCGGCCTGATCGCACCGGGCCTGCCCGACTGGCCCAGCGCCCGTGCCGCGCTGCGCGGCGAGCAGCCCTGGGTGTCGGCGCCCTCGGTGCTGCCCGCGCCCGCGCTGCTGCCACCGGCCGAGCGCCGCCGCGCCAGCCGCGTGATCAAGCTCAGCCTGGGCATTGGCCTGGAGGCTGCCAGCGGCGCCGACGTGGCCAGCCTGGCCACGGTGTTCACCGCCTCGGGCTCCGACGGCCACAACTGCCACGCGCTGTGCGAGCAGCTCGCCACCGACGACCGCCACATTTCGCCCACGCGCTTTCACAACTCGGTGCACAACGCGCCCGCCGGCTACTGGGGCATTGCCACCAAGTCGATGGCGCCGTGCCAGGTGCTCTGCGCGCACGATGGCAGCTTCGGGGCGGGTCTGATCGACGCGCTCGGGCAGGTGGTGCTGGACCAGCAGGCCACCCTGCTGCTGGCCTACGACAGCGAATACCCCGAACCGCTGCGCGCCAAACGCCCGCTGCCCGACTGTGCCGGCGTGGCGTTGCGGCTGGAGCCCACGCGCTCAGACCAGTCTCTCGCGCGCATCACCGCCTGGCTCACAGCGGCGCCCGCCCTGCCGATGGTGCAGCCCGCGCTGGAGCCCCTGCGCCTGGCCATCCCCGCGCTGCGTGCGCTCCCGCTGCTCGAATGCCTGGCCCAGGTCCGCAGCGCCGAGGTGTGCCTGGACTACCTCCCCGGCGTGCAGCTGGCGGTGCGGATCGAGTGCGCATGAGCGCCACGCCGACGCTCGACCGCGCCGGCATCGCGGCCCGCATTCCCCACCAGGGCCGCATGTGCCTGCTCGACGCCGTCACCGACTGGTCGGCCGACCATGTGGTGTGTGTCGCCGTCGGTCACAACGACCCGGCGCACCCGCTGCGCGCGGCAGGCCGCCTGGGCGCGGCCAACGGCATCGAGTACGCGGCGCAGGCCATGGCCGTGCACGGTGCGCTGGTGGCGGGCCTGAACGCGGCGCCGCGCCAGGGCTACCTCACCAGCGTACGCAGCGTCACCCTGCACGCCGAGCGGCTGGACGACTTGAGCGGCCCCCTGCGCGTGCGCGCCGAGCGCGTTTCTGGCGATGTGAACAACGTGCTGTATGGCTTCACGGTGCACCACGGCGAGCGCTGCCTGCTCGAAGGGCGTGCGGCGGTGGTGCTCGACGCCGAAGCCCTTTGAATTTCAGGAAAGACCCGCAGCCATGAAACGAGCCCTCGTCACCGGCGGCAGTGGGGGCATTGGCGCCGCGATCTGCCAGCGCCTGGCCGCCGACGGCCACCACGTCATCGTGCATGCCAACCGGCAGCTTGAGAAAGCCAGCGCGATCGCGCAAGGCATTCGCGACGCCGGCGGCAGCGCCGAAGCCGTGGCCTTTGACGTGACCGACCGCGCGGCCACCGCCGCCGCGCTGGCCGCGCTCACCGAGGCGGGCGCCGTGCAGATCCTGGTGAACAACGCCGGCATTCACGACGACGCGGTGTTCCCCGGCATGAGCGGCGAGCAGTGGGACCGCGTGCTCGACGTCTCGCTCAACGGCTTCTACAACGTCACGCAGCCGCTGACCATGCCGATGATCCGCAAGCGCTGGGGCCGCATCGTCAGCATCTCGTCCATTGCCGGCGTCATGGGCAACCGGGGGCAGGTGAACTACAGCGCGGCCAAGGGTGCGCTGCACGCGGCGAGCAAGTCGCTCGCGCTGGAGCTGGCCAGCCGCGGCATCACGGTGAACGCGGTGGCCCCCGGCATCATCGAGACCGACATGATCCAGGGCAGCTTCGATGCCGAAGCCATCAAGCGCCTGGTGCCCATGCAGCGCGCCGGCCGCGCCGACGAGGTCGCCGAGCTGGTGGCCTTTCTCGCCTCCGACAAGGCCGCCTACGTGAGCGGGCAGGTGATCTCGATCAACGGCGCGATGGCCTGAGCCCGCAGGGCTTCAGGTCTTGTTCCACCAGGCCGCGCCCTCGCGGCGCACACGCCGCAAGGCGGGCTCCACCATCGGTACGGTGAGCATGGTGCTGGCCACGGCCATGAGCAGCAGCGCGGTGAAGGTGTTGCTGGTGATGACGTGCTTGTCCAGCAGGATGTTGGCGAAGATGATCATGATCAGCGCCTTGGTCTGCAGCAGCCAGCCAATGATGGACGCTTCGCCCGCTGGCCACTTGAGTGCACGGCCCGCCAGGTGAACGCCAAGCAGCTTGCCGCTGACCGACGCCACCAGCAGCAGCGCGGCCACCGCAAACACGGCCACACCACCCACCGCCCATTCGGTGCGCAGGCCGGTGGAGAGGAAGAACACCGGCATGAGCACCAGCAGCACGTGGTGGCGCAGCAGGTCCAGCTTCTCCTGGTCGAACCACTCGGCGTCCATCACCACGCCGGCCAGGAACGCACCCACCATGTAGTGCAGGCCCGACCAGTCGGCGCCAAAGGCGCACACCGCGAGCCAGATCAGGCTCACGGCCCAGCGGTCGCGCTCGACCAGGCGGCGCATGAGGTGGCGAAAAGCCCAGCTCAGCACCACGAAGGCGGCGATGAACGTCACCTGCTTGCCCACGCGCTGCCAGTCCATCAGGATGAGCGCGAGCACACCCCAGATGGCGATGTCGTCCAGGCTCGCATAGCGCAGGATGCGCTGGCCCAGCGGCTGGCGCAGCACGTCGAGCTTCTCCATGAGCAGGATGAGGATGGGCAGCGCGGTCACGGCGCAGGCCATGCCCACGCCCATCACGAATTGCCAGGGCCTGGCATCGCTGCCCATCCAGCCGGCGTGGCCGAGCAGCAGGGCCGCAGCCAGGCAGCCCAGCAGCAGCGGCGTGCCCAGGGCCAGGCCGGCGGTGATGCCGCTCTCGCGCCGGTGGGCCCAGGCCTGGCGCAGGTCGAGCTCGATGCCGGCGATCATCACGAACAGCATCACGGCCCACCACGCAATGCCGTTGAGCGACTGGATCACCGCGGGGTTGAAGACGAAGCGGTACGCCTCGGGCCAGGCCTGGCCCAGCACGCCAGGGCCGAGCAGGATGCCGGTGACGATCTGCACCACCACCAGCGGCGCCCAGTAGTCGGTGCGCGCCACACGCCAGATGAGCCAGGGCACGGCGAAGATGACCGCCATGGCGATCAGGAAAACTTCAGTGGTGTTCATGGCGAGGCTTCAGGCCCGCAGGCGGCGCCACAGCAGCAGGGGCAGGCGCAGCACAAACCCCAGGAACAGCCGCGTGTGCATCCATGTCAGCAGCACGTTGTCGCGCAGGTAATTGAAGTGCGACACCCCGCCTTCTTCCACCGAGAAGTAGCGCACCGGCGCATCGATGTTGATGGGCCGCACGCCGGCCCAGCACAGGCGCACCACGGCTTCGGGGTCGAAGTCGAAGCGGCGCATGAAGCGCGTGCCGTGCATCACGCGCATGAGCGGCGCGATGGGGTACACGCGAAAGCCGTAAAGCGAATCGCCAATGCCCATGCCCAGCGTCTCCAGGTTGGCCCAGCCGTTGGAGACCTTGCGGCCGTTCACGCGCAGCGCGGGTGCCTCGGCGCCGAACACCGGCTTGCCCAACACCATGGCGCCGGGCGTGGCCTGCGAGGCGGCCATGAAAGTGGGGATCAGCGTCTCCGGGTGCTGGCCGTCGGAGTCCATGGTGAGCGCGTGCGTGAAGCCGGCCTGCGCCGCCAGCGTGATGCCCTGCAGCACCGCAGAGCCCTTGCCCTGGTTGTGCGGCAGCACCACCACGCGCAGGCCGGGGTCTGCCGCGGCTTCGGCGGTGAGCCAGTCGGCCGAGCCGTCGGTGCTGCCATCCACCACCACCCACACCGGCGTCCATTGCGCGCGCGCGGCGCGCACGGTGGCGAGCACTTTGCGGCCCGGGTTGTAGCTGGGGATCAGAACGAGGTGGGTGGTGCTGGGGATGGTCATGGGTCAGGCAGCGACCGAGCTGGCCGCAGGGGTCGATGCGGTGGTGAGCTCGGCGCGAAAGTAGGCTTCAAGTTCCTGGGTGAACAGGCGCGCGTCGCGCGGCGGGGCGAAGCGGCGCCCCAGGCGGATGTGGCAGGTCAATGGCAGGCTGGGCTTGCGCCACAGCGGCCAGCCCTTGCCCAGGTAGGGGCTGGAGAACTCGACGATGAGCGTCTGCACGGGCACGTTGGCGCGCGTGGCGATCAGGGCGGTGGAGCGCGTCAGCGGGTTGAGCGGGTTGCCAGGGTAGCCGCGCGTGCGCGTGCCCTCGGGAAAGATCACGATCTGGGCCCCCTGCTGCAGCTCGCGCCGGCAGCTCTGGATGGCGCCGATCAGGTGGTCGTTGCGCACGTAGCGCGCCATGCGCGCACCAGCGCCGAAGAGGGGGTTGTCCATGATGTCGGCCTTCATGAAGCAGACCGCATTGGGCAGGCGCGAGGTGATGAGCACGGCGTCGAGCAGCGACGGGTGGTTGGCGGCAATCACCATGGGGCCCTGGTCGCGCAGCGCATCGATGGCGGACAGGTCGAAGCGACAGGCGCACACCGTGCGCAGCACACCCACATACAACCGGAAGCCGCGCATGATGGCTTGCCGGCCCAGCCAGCGGCCCAGGGGGGTGGGCAGCACCGGGTACAGCGCAATGGCCAGGGGTGTCCAGCTCAGGCACACCACGGCCAGCGCACTCAGGCCCAACACCATGGCCACGTGCTCGTACACGCTCCACAGCCACGAGGTGGGGCGTTCGAGCGGGGTCATGCGGTCAGCGGATGGATGGCCTGGCATTCGATTTCCACCAGAAGATCGGCGCGGCAGATGTCGGCCTGCACGAGCACGAGCGGCGCGCCCTGCAGCAAGGGCGTGAGCGTTTGCTGCACGGTGGTCGCATCGGCGGCGTGGCGCACGTAGGCGCGGTGGCTCAGGCCGCCCAGCGAGAAGGGCGGCTGGGCACGCCGCACGCGGTTGGCCTCGTCGACGAGGCAGCCCAGGTTGTGCACGGTCTCGCGGCATTGGGCTGCCACGTCGCCCGGGTGCACGGTGTCGTGCCCCACGATGCTGGCGGTGCCGGAGATGAACAGCGCTTCGTGACCCCGCGGGTAGGCCAGCGCCGCCCGTGAGAACGTGGGCGCGCGCGGCCCGTACTGCGCGGGGTAGTGCCACGCGCTCACCTGGCGCGGGTTTTCCAGTGGCACCAGTGGCGAGGTGCCTGCCAGAAACGCCACCGACAGCGGGCCGTGCGCCACCCCGATGGCACAGGCCGCCGGCACCTGGCCGCCGGTCTCGCGCCGGGCCTGCACAAAGGCTTCGTAGCGGCCCAGGTTGAACTGGCGGTAGCGCTCCAGCCCGTGCGACGCCTCGTTGATGCGCGCCAGGTAGTTCCACACGCGCCACAGGTGCGGCGTGCCTTGCGCCTGCAGCAGGCGGAACACGCGCTCGTACAGGGCCTGGCTCGCGTGCTGCAAGGGCGCGCCCTGCGGTGTTGCCTTGAAGTCGGCTTCGTGGAGCTCGATCACGCCGTACAGCAAGTCGGCGCTGCGCCGCCAGTGAATGCCTTCGCTGTGGCCTTGCTGCACCGGACCTTCGGTCCACCAGCGCTCCAGCAGGTGCGGCGCGTGGGCCAGCAGCAGCGGCGCACGCAGCGGCTGCCGGGGCCACGCGACAGCAGGCAGGTCTTTGTCGAGGCCGATGACCGCATCGCCCAGGGTCTCACCCGGGTGGGAAGTGTCGGCGTTGCAGGTCGCGTGCTGCAGCGTCACGGCACGCGGGCCAGGGCCGCTTCGTCCGCCGGTCGAATGTTGTCGCGCCGCTTGCGCCAGGCCGCGAAGGCGCGGCGCGGTTGCAGGATGTTGGCCGCGAAGTACAAGGCCTTGAACGCCAGCATGGAGCGACCGATGGGTGCGCCGCCGTAGACGTCGCCCGCCAGGGTGGAGAGCAGGGCCTCTTTCACGCGGAAGACGTTGCGCGGCCCCATGAAGAAGTCCCGCATGATGGGGTTGGTCACGCGGTAGATGAACCACGAAAAGGCCTTGGGCCCAAGGCGGCTCTGGCGGTCAAAGTGCTTGAGCGCGGCGCGCGCCTTTTTCGGGTGGCGCAGGCAGGTGTCGATGGTCTGCGCACCCAGCTCACCGCCGTTCATGGCCAGCCACACGCCCGACGAAAACACCGGGTCGATGAAGGTGTAGGCGTCGCCAAGCATCAGGTAGTTGTCGCCGTGGTTGTGCTGGGCCGCGTACGAGAAGTTGCCTGTGGCTTCGGCGGGGGCGCTCAGCTGGGCGTCTTGCAGGCGCTCGGCCAGGCCCTTGCAGGTGGCGATGTTGTCGAGCAGGAACTGGTCGACGCTGCGCCCGGCGCGCGTTTTCATGTGGTACGGCCAGGTGACCATGCCCACGCTGGTGACGCCGCCCGTGAGCGGGATGAACCAGAACCAGCCGTGGTCGAACCAGAAGATGGTGATGTTGCCTTCGGCCTCGCCGGCGTTGCGCCGCGCGTTGGCGAAGTGGCCGTACACGGCGGCGCTGTTGTGGCGCGGGTTGCGCTCCTTGATCTTGAAGCGCGAGGCCAGGAAGGTGTCGCGCCCGGAGGCGTCCACCAGAAATTTTGCGTCCCACACGGTGGTGCGGCCGTCGTCGTGTTCGGCGTGCACGCGCACGCTGCGGTCGGGCAGGAATTCGACCGAGCGGGCCTTGCAGCCTTCGTGAACCTCCACGCCTTTGCGCTCGGCGTTGCGGATCAGGATTTCGTCGAACTCGGCGCGCTTGACCTGGTACGCGTAGGGCATGGACTTGTCCCAGGCGTCGGCGAACTCGAAGGTTTGCGATTGTTCGTGGTGCGGCGAGACGAACTCGGCGCCCGGCTTGTATTGCCCGATGGCCCGCACCTCGTCGGCCACGCCCAGGCGTTCGAGCAGCGGCAGGTTGGCCGGCAGCAGCGATTCGCCAATGTGGAACCTCGGGTGGTGCGCCTTCTCCAGCAGCACGACGCGGTGGCCCTTTTGGGCCAGCATGGGTGAGACGGTGGAGCCGGCGGGCCCCCCGCCGATCACGAGAACGTCGCAGCTCAGACGTTCGGGTCCCTGGTTGTCGTGGTTCATATGGACTCAGCACCGTTGGCGCGCAAGGCGCCGTGATGCTCGGGCAGTGGACAGTCCAAAATTGTAGCGGTGCCCACGAGGGGCTGTAACACGATCCGCTTACCTTCGTTACAACCCCAGCAGCTCCTTCAAACCCGGGGCACGCGCCTCGGTCTGCAGGCACACATTGCGCTCAAGCTCCTGCAGGTGCTGGTCCATCAGCCGCACCGCGCCGTCGGCGTCGCCGCGCTCGATGCACTTCACGATGGCCTCGTGTTCGTCGTGCTCGCAGCAAGCGTTGCCCGGGGGTTCGTACAGCGCCACGATGAGCGAGCAGCGCGAGACCATTTCCACCAGGTAGCGCTGCAGGATGGGGTTGCGCCCGAGCTCGCCGAGCTTGAGGTGAAAGCTGCTGGCCAGGCGCGCCCAGGCCGGCTGGTCGAAGCGGTGCATGGCCTCGTGCTCGGCGCGCAGTTGCGCGCGCAGCGCCTTGAGGTCGGCCGCGGTGATGTGGGCCACGGCCAGGCGCACCAGCGCGGCTTCAAGCCCGCGCCGCGCTTCGAAGATCTGCCGCGTTTCTTCGGGGGTGGGCATGGCCACGATGGCGCCGCGGTTGGGGCGCAGCTGCACGATGTGGTCGTGCGCCAGCCGCTGCAGGGCCAGGCGCACGGTGGAGCGGCTGGCGTTGAAGAGCTCGCACAGCGCCGCCTCGGGCAGCTTGGTGCCGGGCGCGAGCCGCTGGCCCATGACGCTCTCGAACACCGCCTGGTAGATGCGGTCTTCGGGCGTGTCGCCCGAAGCGCTGGCCGCCAGTGCGCCGCCGGGCAGCGGCACGTCGGACGGGGCTGCGCTGGCCTTGCGGGCAGGCGGGGCGCGCCGTGTGGGCGTGGCGGTGGAGCGGGCAGCGGGTCGGACGGTGGAGCGGGTGGTGCGCGGCATGGGGCGGGGCGTGGCCATCAGTGCGGCATAGCTTGCCACAGGCGCACGGCCAGCGCGATGAGTGCACGGTCGCTGCCGGCGGGCCCGAGCAGCGAGATGCCCAGCGGCACACCTTCGGGGCTGCGCAGCGGCAGGCTCACCTGCGGCAGCCCCGCCAGGCCGGCAATGCTGGTGATGCGCAACGTGCGCATGCGCACCGCGTCCACGGCAGCGGGGTCGGCGTCTCGCAGCGGCGCCAGGCTCGCGGCCGAGGGCAGCACGGCCACGCCGTCTTCGCCCAGCCAGCCGCGCACATGGGTGCGAATGTCGGCGATGCGCGCCCGCGCGGCGGCGGCGTCTTCGGCGCGCACGGTGCTGGCGAATTGCCAGCGCGCCGCGATGGGCGGCGCGAAATCGGGCGTGTGGCTGGCGATCCATGCACCGTGCGTTTCCCAGCCGTTGAAGGCCGAGGCCGTCACGTAGAGCTGGCGCCAGGCGTCCAGGCCTTCGCCGCTGGCGGTGCGCGCCTGCACGGGCGCGCCCAGCAAGCCGGCGAGCGCGTCGCGTGCCTGCTGCAGCGCGGGCTGGAACACCGCCTCGGCTTCTGCCCAGGCGTCGGTCAAGGCGAGCACGCGCCGGGGTGCGAACGGGGAAGCGGGCAGCAGCACGCTGGCCACGCGCTCGAAGGTGGCCGGTTCGTGCGCCAGCCAGGTGGGCGTGTCAAACAGCGGGTTCAGCGGCACCAGGCCTTCGCGGCTGAGCAGGCCATGCGTGGTGCGCAGCCCCCACAGGCCGCAGTAGCTGGCGGGCACGCGGGTGGAGCCGCCGGTGTCGGTGCCCAGCGCAAAGTCCACCAGCCGTGCGGCCACGGCCGCGGCCGAGCCGCTGGACGAGCCGCCCGTGACGCGCGCGGGTGCGGCCTGGTTGATGGGCGTGCCGTAGTGGATGTTGTCGCCGTGGATGCTGTAGGCGAGCTCGTCGGTGAGCACCTTGCCGGCCAGGGCGGCGCCGGCCTGCAGCAGGGCGTCCACCAGCGGGCTGCTGCGGGTGGGCACGGGGTGGCTGGCGAGCCACGCGGGGTTGCCGGCGCCGGTGGGCTGGCCGGCCACATCGAACACGTCCTTGGCGGCAAAGCGCAGGCCATCGAGCGGTCCGCCGGCTTGGCCGGGCCGCACGAAGCGGCCGTGCGGCACCCAGGCGCCCACGGTGTCGTTGAGGGTGAGGGGCAGGTCGGTGGGGGTGGTCATGCGGGCAAGGTCGGTGTGAAGGCCTGGGCCTGTTGTTCGGCGGCGTCGCAGATGGCGCCGGGTGTGGTGAACCAGATCTCGCCCGCGTCGCGCGCGCGGGCCAGGTGTTCGAGCGCTCGGCGCAGGTGGCGCAGGCGGTAGGGCTGGCCCACGATGTAAGGGTGCAGCGCCAGGCCCATCACCAGCGGCTGGCGCCGGGCCTGCTCGCGCATCTCGTCGAAATTGTCGATGACCATTTGCGCGAAGTCCTTGGCGTCCATCTGGCGCGCCACGATCATGGGAATGTCGTTGAGCTCCTGCGGGTAGGGCACGCTCCACAGCCGCTGGCCGCTGCGCGTGCGCATGGCCACGGGCTGGTCGTCGTGGCACCAGTTGAGCGTGTAGCGGTAGCCGGTTTCGGCCAGCAGGTCGGGCGTGCGGTGGCTCTCTGAAATCCAGGGCGAGAGCCAGCCGGTGGGCGCCATGCCGCTGTGCTGTTCGATGCGCTCGCGGCACAGCGCGAGCAAGCGCCGTTCTTCGGCCTCGTGCAGCGTGCCCTGCCGTTCGGCGTTGGTGTGGCCGTGGCCCACCAGCTCGTCGCCGCGCGCCACGCAGGCCGCGATGAGCTCGGGGCAGTGGTCGTAGAGCGCGGTGTTGAGCAGCGTGGCGCAGGGCAGGGCGAGCTGGTCGAACAGTTCCATGCAGCGCCACGCGCCCACGCGGTTGCCGTACTCGCGCCAGCTCGCGTTGAGCACGTCGGGGTGCGGCGACACGGGGCCGATGCCCGCGCCCATGCCTTCGCCAAACGCGAAGTGCTCCAGGTTGAAGCCCAGGTAGACCGCGAGCCGCGCGCCGTTGGGCCACACGTGGTCGGCCCGGCGCGTGATGGGCTGGTAGTCAAAGCGTTCGTGGTGCGGCAGCAGGCCGTCGTAAAGGAGTGTGTTGCTCATGTCACAAACTCGCCAGGCCTGCGCGGACCATCAGCCATTCCGCGCTGTCGTTCCACACGTCCATGTGGGTGATCAGGCCGTGCTTGACCACGTAGCGGTCCACGTAACGGTTGCCTTCGAAGGCGGTGCCGTCGGGCCAGGCGCCGTACAGCGTGCCCAGGCTGTAGACCACGGTTTCTTCGGGTGTGCCGCCGGCCACCACCTCGGTGCGCTCGATGCGCTTCTTCACCCACGCGTAGCGCGTGGCGTTGAAGGCCGCGCACTCCGCGGGTGCGCTCATGGCACGCCCGCCCGTGAAGCGGATGCGCAGGTCGGGCGCGACGAAACGCATGGCGTTGGCCGGGTCCGGAATCATCAGGATGCGCAGGTATTCGTCGACGATGCCGGCCGGGTCCAGCCCGGTGTCGGCGCACTGTTTTGGCGATTCGCTCATGGGTGTTCTCCTGTGGGGCACTGCTTCGGGGCGCGGAGGCGTCCTGCCCGGTGCACGCTCTTGGTGTGAGCAAGGCCTGTGCCACATGGTAGACAAAGCAAAACCAATATTGTTGACAATCGTTAATTGCATTTGTCGACGCTGGCACGGCCCTTGCATCCGTTGGCGGGCATGGCGGCGCACAGGCCCGTCATGTGTTCAACCCCCTCTGGAGATTCGCGATGACCCACGCCGCCCGACCGACCCGCCGCCGCCTGCTGGCTGCCACCGCTGCCCTCACCTGTTCTTTCTGGGCCTTGCCCGCGTTCGCCGCCGACCCGATCAAGATCGGCCTGATCACTGCGCTCTCGGGCCAGTCGGCGCTGGCGGGTGAAGCCATCACGCGCGGCCTGACGGTGGCCATTGACGAGATCAACGCCAAGGGTGGGCTGCTCGGTGGCCGCAAGCTGGAGCTGGTGCGCCGCGACGATGAGGCCAACCCGGCCAAGGGCGTGCTGGCCGCGCGCGAACTCATTTACCGCGAGAAGGTGGCGGTCATCTTCGGCGGGCTGGACACCCCCGTGTCCATGGCCATCGTGCCGCTGATCAACCAGGAGAAGGTGCCCTTCATGGGGCCATGGGCGGCGGGCACACCCATCACCAAGAACGGCGCCAACCCCAACTTCGCGTTCCGCGTGTCGGCGGTGGACGAGATCGTCAACGTGGGCATGCTCGACTACGCGCAAAAGAACTTCAAGAGCAGCAAGCCCGGCATGATCCTGGTGAACAACCCGTGGGGCGAGTCCAACGAAAAGGGCCTGCACGCCGCGCTGGCCGCCAAGGGCATGAAAGCCGTGGCGGTGGAGAAGTTCGAAGGCAACGACGTGGACGTGGTGCCGCAGCTCACGCGCCTGAAAGCCGCGGGTGCCGACACGCTGTTCATGGTGGGCAACGTCGGCCCGTCGGCGCAGGTGGTGAAGTCGCTGGACCGTATGGGCTGGCAGGTGCCGATCGTTTCGCACTGGGGCCCGGCGGGTGGCCGCTTCACCGAGCTGGCCGGCCCCAACGGCAAGAACGTGCACTTCGTGCAGACCTACAGCTTCTTTGGCGACCAGGGCCCCGTGGGCCAGAAGGTGATTGCGGCGCTCAAGGCCAAGTACCCGGCCATCAAGGGCCCGGACGACATCACGCCCGCCGTGGGTGTGGCCAACGCCTACGACGGGATGATGCTCGCGGCGCTGGCCATCAGTGCCGCCGGCTCCACCGACGGTGACGCGGTGCGCCAGGGCTTCTACAAGATCGGCAAGTACGAAGGCCTGATCAAGACCTACGAGCAGCCGTTCAAGCCTGGCGTGCACGACGCGGTGAACTCGACGGATTACGTCTGGGCGCAGTTCATCGACAACCGCATCCTGCCTGTCCGGTAAACACCCCCCGAGCGCCTTTGGCGCTCCCCCCTCAAGGGGGGCGACCACTGGGGCCGGCGAAGCCGGACCCGCGTGGCCCCTGGACTGAATCGCGGCGCGCCGTGTGCGCCGATAAGGAACTGGAATGTTGTTGTCAGCGCTGATCAGCGGGCTGGGACTGGGGAGCATGTACGGGCTCATGGCCCTGGGCTTCTATGTCACGTATGCCGTGTCGGGCACGGTGAACTTTGCCCAGGGGAGTTCGATGATGTTGGGTGCGGTGCTCACGTTTGCGTTTGCGCAGACGCTGGGCTGGCCGCTGTGGGCGGCCATCGTGCTCGCGCTGGCGCTGTGTGCGCTGTACGGCCTGGTGGTCGAGTTCGTGGCGGTGCGGCCCTTCGCGCGGCGCGGCTCGGACGCCTGGCTCATGGCCACGGTGGCGCTGGGCATCGTGCTGGACAACCTCGTGCTGTTCACCTTCGGCAAGGAGCCGCGCAGCCTGCCTTCGCCGCTGGCCCAAACGCCGCTGAACCTCGGCGATGTGGGCCTGGGCCTGTACCCCCTGCAGGTGCTCATTCCGGTGGTGGGGCTGGCGCTGGCGGCCGTGCTGCACCTGCTCTCGCGCCGCACGCGCTGGGGCACCGGCATGCTGGCGGTGGTGCAGAACCCTTCGGCCGCGCGCCTCATGGGCATTCCGATCCAGCGCGCCATTGCGCTGGCGTTTGCGCTCTCGGCGCTGTTTGCCGGCATTGCGGGCGTGCTGATCGCGCCGCTGTTCAACGTGGCGTCCGACATGGGCACGCTGTTTGGCCTCAAGGCCTTTGCGGTGGCCATTCTGGGTGGCATCACCAGCGCCTGGGGCGTGATGATCGCCGGCCTGCTGTTTGGCGTGATCGAGGCACTGGTCACCAGCACGCTGGGTTCGGGCTACACGCAGATCATCACCTTCGGCCTGGTGATCGTGGCCCTGGCGGCGCGGCCCAATGGCCTCTTTGGCCGCGCGGAGGTGAAGAAGGTATGAGCGATTCCACCCCCCGCCTCTGGCTCGGCCTGGGCACGCCGGCGCAGCTCGCCGCGCTGTGCCTGGTGTTTGGCACCGGCGCCGTGATGGCGCTCACCGTGAACCCCTACTACGCCTTTGTGCTGGCCAACGTCGCCTTGCTCGCGGTGGTCGGCATCGGGCTGAACCTGCTGATGGGCCTGAGCGGCCAGGTGTCCTTCGGGCATGTGGGTTTCTATGCCGTGGGCGCGTATGCCGTGGCCATCCTCACCAGCAAGGCAGGCCTGAGCTTCTGGCTCGCGTGGCCCATTGCCGTGGTGCTGGCGGGTGCCATGGGCGCGCTGCTGGCGCTGCCGGCCCTGCGCGTGAAGGGGCCTTACCTCGCCATGATCACGATTGCCTTTGGCTTCATCGTCGAGCACGCCATCGTCGAGATGCGCGACCTCACCGGCGGGCAGAACGGCATCATGGGCATTGGCTCGCCCACGCTGGGCCCGGTGGCGGGCGAACAGGCGGTGGCCTTGCTGGCGCTGCTGAGCGCGGTGGTGGTGCTGGCGGGCTACGCGTGGCTCTCGCGCGGCACCTGGGGCGCGGCGCTGCGCGCGGTGCGCGACAGCGAAACCGCCGCCGAGTCGATCGGCCTGAACCCGCTGGCCGTGAAGGTGGTGGCGTTTGCGCTGTCGGCGGCCTGCGCGGGGCTGGCTGGCGGGCTGTTTGCGCCCTTGTCGGGCTTTGTCACGCCGCACACCTTTGGCTTTGTGCAGTCGATCCTGTTTGTGCTGGTGGTGATGCTGGGCGGTGCCGGTTCGGTGGCCGGGCCGCTGGTGGGCGCGCTCATCGTCGGCCTGCTGCCCGAGCTGCTCTCCAGCCTGGAGGAATACCGCCTGCTGTTCTTTGGCGGCCTGTTGCTGCTGGTGCTGTGGGCCGCGCCCGATGGCATGGTGGGCCTGGCGCAGCGCCAGTGGCACCGGCTGCTGCACCGCCTGCGCGGCGCCCGTGCCGTGTCCTGGCAGCCGGCCAGCGCACCCGAAGGCTTCGCCTTGCCCACACGCGCGCGCCAGGTGCTGGCGGCGCAGGGCCTGACCATGCAGTTTGGCGGCGTGCGCGCGGTGGGCGACTTGAGCCTGCAGGCGCGCACCGCTGCCGTCACCAGCCTGATTGGCCCCAACGGCGCGGGCAAGTCCACCGCGCTCAACGTGCTCAGCGGTTACTACCAGCCCACGGCGGGGGGCTTCTCGCTCGGCGGTGAAACGCTCACCGGCCGCACCGCCATGCGCCTGGCGCGGCTGGGCATTGCGCGCAGCTACCAGACCTCGCAACTCTTTGGCAGCCTGAGCGTGGAAGACAACGTGGCGCTGGCGCTCAACCGCGGCCGCCTCGGGCCGTTGCTGGGCGATGCCCGCCTGCGCTCCGCCAGCGCCCGCGCCCAGGCGCGCGCCCTGCTCGCGTGGTGCGGTTACACCGGTGCGCCGCAGGCGCGCGCGGCTGATTTGCCGCATGTGGACCGCCGGCTGGTGGAGATCGCCCGCGCGCTCGCGCTGGACCCGGAGGTGCTGCTGCTCGACGAGCCCGCCGCCGGCCTCTCGCGCGAGGACAAGACCGCACTGGCCGCGCTGCTGCGCCGCATCGCCGACGCCGGGCTGGGCGTGCTGCTGGTGGAGCACGACATGGCGCTGGTGATGGGCATTTCCGACCACGTGGTGGTGCTCGATGCGGGCCAGTGGCTGGCGGCGGGCACGCCTGCCGAGGTTCAGGCCAACGCAGCAGTGCAGCAGGCCTACCTAGGCGGGGCATTGGACACCCACGCTCCACCGCTGCGCGGGTCGCTGCCCCCCGCTGACCCCCACGCTCCGCCACTGCCGACCCAGGTGGAAATGCTGGGTGTGGGGCAGCTGGTGGCGGGGTATGGCGCGGAGCCGGTGCTGCACGGCATTTCGCTGGCGGTGCGGCGGGGTGAGGCGGTGGCGCTGCTCGGGGCCAATGGTGCGGGCAAGTCCACGCTGATGCGCGCGCTCAGCGGGCTGCACCGGCCGCTGGCGGGCGGTGGCATTCACCTGGAGGGTGAAGACCTGTCGCAGGCCAGCACCGAAGCCATCGTGGCGCGCGGCATGGTGCTGGTGCCCGAAGGCCGCCAGGTGTTCCCCGAGCTGAGCGTGCTCGACAACATTCGCCTGGGCGCCTTCCTGCACCCCGAAGGCCGCGAGGCGCGGGTGGAAGAGATGCTGCAGCGCTTCCCGCGCCTGCGCGAGCGGCTGCACCAGCGCGCGGGGCTGCTCTCGGGCGGTGAGCAGCAGATGCTGGCGATTGCGCGCGCGCTCATGTCGCGCCCGCGCATCCTGTTGCTGGACGAACCCTCACTGGGGCTGGCCCCCAAGGTGATCGAAGAGCTGTTTGCCTCGCTGGACCGCCTGCGCAGCGAAGGCATGACCCTGCTGCTGGTGGACCAGATGGCGGGCCTCGCGCTGGCGCTGGCCGACCGCGCCTACGTGATGGAGAGCGGGCACATCGTGGCCCAGGGCAGCTCGGCCGAGATCGCGGCCGACGCGTCGCTCGCCAAGGCCTACCTGGGCGGTCACTGAGGCGAGCGCGCGCGCCACAGCGCAGCGCCCGCCAGCAGCGCTGCCACCACAGGCACGGCCGCCTGCGCCGAGCCCATGGTGGCCAGCGTGGCCGCGCTCACGGTGAGCCAGGCCAGCGCGCCGGCCACCAGCACACCCTGCAACGCGCGCGGTCCGCCGCTCACACACAGCAAGAGGCCCAGCGTGGCGATGGTGGTGGGGTCGGGCGCCAGGCCGATCACCTCGGCCTGCGCCCACGGTCGCCCGAACAGCAGGCCCAACGCGGGGTGCGCGACCAGCGCCCACAGCAGCAAGGCCAGCCCGCCGGCGCGGCGCTCGCGCGACGGCGTGGCGTGCACCGCGCTGCGCGAAGACAGCGCAAGCAGCCCCAGCCCCTGCACCACAAAGCCCCACGCGAATCCACTGGCCGCCCAGTTGATGGGCGCGTACCGCTGCCATAGGAAGGCCCAGGCAACAAACACCCAGGCCACCGCGGCAGCGAACACACCCACGCGCAGCGTCGGCCCGTGGCGCCTCCACAGGCCCACCAGCAGCAGTGCCGCCAGCACCGAGACGATGGCCTGCGCAGGCCACCACGCTTCGTTGTGCAGTTCGAACAGCCGCCAGTACGTGCGCGGCGCGAACATCAAAAAGTCAGAGGGCCGGTAGGTCCACCACTCGCTCATGGCGCCGGCCTACAACGCGGCCACGTCGCGCGCCATGCGCGCGCGCAGCGCGGTATCGGGCAGGGGGCCGCGGGCGGCGGCCATGTTTTGCCGCAGGTGGGCCACCTGGCTGGTGGCCGGAATGGCACAGGTCACGCCCGGGTGCGACACCGCAAACTTCAGCGCCACCTGCGCCCAGTGTTCGCAGCCGATGTCTTTCGCCCAGCCCGGCAGCGGGTGGCGCGCCAGCTGGTCGAGCAGGGCGCCTTCACGAAACGGGCGGTTCACCAGCACCGCAATGCCGCGCTCTTGCGCCAGCGGCAGCAGGCGCTGCTCGGCCTCGCGGTCCAGCAGGTTGTAGGAGAGCTGCACGAAGTCGATGGGCTGCGTGCGCATGATGCGTTCGAGCTCGGCATGGCGCCGCCCCTCCGACGTGCTGATGCCCACATAGCGCAGGCGGCCACGGGCTTTCATTTCAAACAGGCGCGGCAGGTGCGCCTCCCAGGCCAGCAGGTTGTGCACCTGCATGAGGTCGAACCGGGGCACGCCCCAGAAGCCGCGCGAGGCTTCCATCTGCGCGGCACCGCGCGCCGCATCGCCCACCCAGACCTTCTCGGCTGAAAACAGCGTGGCGGGCTGTTGCAGCTTGGCCAGGGCATGGCCGATGGTGGGCTGCGACGAGCCGTACATGGGCGAGCTGTCGATGAGGCGCCCACCCGCCTCGAAGAAGGCGCGCACCACCTCCGCGCAGGCATCGCGCGCACGCGCGTCGTTCCCCACATTGAAGGTGATCCAGCTGCCCAGGCCCACCACCGGCAGGGCCTCGCCGCTGGAGGGAATGCGGCGGGTGATCGGTGCGCGATCGGTGGCGGTCTGAGCCATCGCCGGCCAGGTGCCTGCGGCCATGGCGGCGCCGACGAGCCATTGGCGGCGGTTGCTGCGCAGCAGCTGGCTGGCTGTGGTGTTCATGGGCCCTTCACCTTTGGCGTGAAAGGGCGTGGGACGGTGCGCGAGCGGGTTAGTTCCCTGTGTGCCCGGCTTAGCCGGCGCCCAATACCTTGCGCACGGCAGGGCGCGCGGCCACGGCCTTGAGCCAGCGGTCGGTGGCAGGCGTGTCGCCCAGTGCGCCGTTCGACAGGTCCTTGACCCGCTGGAGCCAGCCGGCAGTGGAGCAGAAAGTAGGGATGTCGGCCACGGAGTAGTCGCCCGCGAGGAACGCCACTTCGGACAGGCGCTTCTCCTGCACCTTGAACAGGCGCACGCAATCGCTGGTGAAGCGCTCGATGGCCGAGGGCAGTTTCTCGGCCGCGTCCACAAAGTGGTGCAGCTGCGGCAGCGCACCCCCCAGGCTGCTGGTGCCCCAGATCAGCCAGGCCATGGTGTTGGCGCGCGCAGCGGGCTCGGTGGGCAGCAGGCGGCCCGACGACTCGGCCAGGTACAGCAGGATGGCGGCGGTTTCGAACACCGCCACCGGCCCGGTGGGCGTGTGGTCCACGATGGCCGGGATCTTGTTGTTGGGCGAGATCTTCAGGAAGGCCGGTGCAAACTGCTCGCCCCTCGTGATGTCCACCGTGCGCACCGTGTACTCGGCGCCCGCCTCCTCGAGCATGATCTGCGCCTTGCGGCTGTTGGGGCCCGGCCAGGTGTAGAAGTCGATCATGGTGCGGCTCCTCAGGCGGCCACCGTCTTGGCGTCGATCAGCTCGATCTTGTAGCCGTCCGGGTCCTGCACGAACGCCAGGTGCAGCGTGTCGTTTTTCATCGGGCCGGCTTCGCGGATGACCTTGGCGCCCTGGGCCTTGAGGCCGTCACACACGGTGTAGAGGTCTTCCACCGCAATCGCGATGTGGCCATAGCCGTTGCCGATGTCGTAGGCGGTGGGCTGGTCCCAGTTGTGGGTGAGCTCGATCACGGCGTGGTCGATCTCGGCGCCGTAGCCCACGAAGGCCAGCGAGAAGCGGCCTTCCGGGTAGTCCTTGCGGCGCAGCAACTTCATGCCCAGCAGGCGCGTATAGAAGTCGAGCGAGGCGTCGAGGTCGCGCACGCGGATCATGGTGTGCATCACGCGGTGAGAGGCGTTGGCAGGGGTCATGGTTTGTCTCCGTCGGGTTTTGTGGTGGTGGGTTTCCTGCTTTTGAGTTGCAGTATCAACTAAAAGCCTAACTTTTGTGAGTTGCCATGTCAACCGTGTTTTGACGGGCTTGTGTTCTTGGGTTGTCATGTCAACAATGTGCACCATTCCGCCAGATACCGAGGAGACACCATGACACCAGCCCAGCCCTTTCAGATCGACGTGCCACAGGCATTGACCTACCGCATTGCGCAGCGGCTTGAAGGCTACGAATGGCCGCGCCTGCCCGCCGGTGAGCCCTGGAAGATGGGCATGGATGAGGGCGGTCTGCGCGGGCTGGTCGATCATTGGCTGCACGGCTTTGACGCCGCCGCACACCTGCAGCGGCTCAACCGCCAGCCCCAGTACCGCGCCCAGGCTGGCGGCATCGGCTTGCACTTTGTGCACCACCGGGGCCAGGGCGACCGGGGGCTGCCGCTGGTGCTGCTGCACGGCTGGCCCAGCAGTTATCTGGAGTACCTCGACGTGGCCGAAGCGCTCGCGCAAGACCACGACGTGGTGGTGGTGTCGTTGCCGAACACGGGCTTTTCCGAGCAGTCCACCACGCTCATGGGGCCGCGTGCCATGGCGCATGCGCTGCACGCACTCATGACCGAGGTGCTGGGCTACCGCCGCTATGTGGCGCATGGGTCTGACTGGGGATCGATCCTCGCGAGCTGGCTGGGCAACGACTTCCCGGCCCAGGTGGCGGGCATTCACATGAGCATGATCAGCCCGCGCTTTGTGGCGGGTGCGGTGCAGGGCCCTGAAGAACAACAGTGGCTCGCCGGCTTTCGGGAACGCTTCGAGGACGACGGCGCGTACTTCCGCCAGCAGACCTCGCGGCCCCACACCCTGGCCTTTCTGCTGGCCGACAGCCCGGTGGGCTTGATGGCCTGGCAGGCCGAGAAGTTCATGGCCTGGTCCGACCCGGCCATGGGCAGCGCGAGCGAGAAGATCGCACAGCCCGCATGGAAAGACCGCCTGGTGCTCAACACCTGGCTGCAACTGGTGAGTGGCACGGCGGCGTCGGCCACGCTGATCTACCGGGGGCTGGCGGTGGAGGGCGCGCCGGGCTTTCCGCAGGGTGGTCGGGTCAATGTGCCGGTGGCCGTGGCTGCCATGCGCGACCCGGCTTTTCCCGCGCCGCCGCGCTCGCTGGTGGAGCGCGTGTACCGCGTGGAGCGCTGGACCGACTACGCGCACGGTGGCCACTTCCCCGGGTACGAAGCGGCCGATCTGCTGGGTGCCGATCTGCGTGCCTTTGCGCAGGCGTTGTAGCGCGCTGGCGGGGTCGGTGTTGCAGTCGCAACAGGTAAAGTAGCGGCCTGTTTCAATCTCCCGGAAAGTGGATTCACGATGGCGACACGGCGCGGCAACACGGCGGTGCGACAAGGGCGCAAGGTGCTCAACCTCTCGGGGTATGTCACCTTCTATTTCACGGTGCTGGCCAACAAGCTCTCCAGTGGAGCGTCCCGCCTGTACCTCAAACGCTACGACATCGGCATCATCGAGTGGCGCGTCATGGCGATGCTGGCGGTGGAGCCCCGCATTTCGCCCGTGCGCATCTGCCAGATCATCGGCCTGGACAAAGGGGCTGTGAGCCGCGAGATGCGCAAGCTCGAAGCCAAGGGCTACCTCTCCATCAACGAAGACCCCGAGAGCACGCGCCGGCGCACGCTGGAGCTCACGCCGCAGGGCTATGCCATCCACGACGAGATCATCCGCACGGCGCTGGAGCGCGAACGCCGCCTGCTCAAGGGCCTGTCGGCCGACGAAGTGGAAACGCTGCTGAACCTGCTGGTGCGCACGACGGCCAACATCCCGTTCGTCAATGAATACGAGCCACCCGCCGAGACGCCAAGCCCCGCGCCGCGCAAGAAGAAAGCCTGAGGCGCTGGCAGCGCCGGGCCGCGCGCGCACAGCGGTGAGGTGGGCGGGCATGGGTGCCCGCCGGTTCACTTGGCCACGGTGATGGGGATCCCGTGGCGTGTGGGGGCGCTCACGGGCACGGGCTGCTGCTGCTCTTCGTCGAACATGCGCTTGATGATGCGGCGCAGCTGCACCCGCGTGGCGTCGGACACGATGTCGACCAGGTGGGATTCGCCCCTTTCGTCGATATTCGCCTGCTGTCCTTCGCAGAAGGTCTTGTCTTCCATGAACGCTTCGGCAATGTGGTCGAACAGCAGTTCGGTGGCCTGCGGATCGTCCTGCTTGTAGCCATTGGCCGGCGTGAAGAAGTAGAAGCAGGTGTTCTCGGTCTCGGGCGTGAGGCCGTGGAAGATGCGCAGCGAGAAGCCGCCTTCGCGGCGGTTGTGCTCGCGCGCGCCGGTGCCGGTCTTCACGGCGCCGCTCCATTGCAGGATGTTGCTGGGGGCGGAGAACGCGAATTCCTGCCAGCGGTCGACGTTGCTGCCTTCGAAATCCACCGCCTTGGTGTAGGTGGGTGGGGGCACGGAGTTGATCATCCAGCGCACGTACTTCAGGCTCTTCTCGTCGCGCGTCACGTCCATCTCGGCCTTCACGTGCGTCATGGGGTTGCCGCCAATGGTGGTCTTGTGCACGTAGCCCAGGTGGGTCAGGTCCATCAGGTTGTCGACCATGAGCATGTAGCCCGACTTGATGTGATAGAAGCCGTGCTTGTGGGGCCAGTTCTTGTGGTCGTCGTTGTACGGGTAGTCAACGATCAGGCTCTCGTCGGCCAGCGCCGGGTCGCCCATCCAGATCCAGATGAACTCGTTCTTCTCCACCACCGGGTAGGCGCGCACGCGCGCCTTGTCGGGAATGCGGTCCTGCCCCGGGATGTGCACGCACTTGCCCGAGCAGTCGTGCACCACGCCGTGGTAGCCGCACTCCAGGCCCTCTTCCACCACCGTGCCCAGCGAGAGCGGCGCGCCGCGGTGGCAGCACATGTCGGCCAGGGCAGCGATCTTGCCGCTCTGCTTGTCGCGGAAGAAGACGATGGCCTCGTTGCAGATGCGGCGGGGGAAAGGCTTGTCGGCCACATCTTCGCTCCAGGCGGCGATGTACCAGGTGTTGAGGACAAACATGGGGGTCTCCTGTCTCTCTGGGTCTGTGCGGCGCGTTACACGCCGCTCTTGGAATGCTTGGCGATCAGCGACTTGGCCGAGGCCAGCAGCTTGGGGCCGTCAAAGCCGCGCTTGTTCATGTCGGCCACCCACGCTTCTTCCACGTGCGACGACAGCTTGATGAACTCCTGCGTCTCGGCCGCACCGATGGTGATGATGGTGTTGCCCCGGTCCTTCGCGGCTTTGAGGCCGATCGCGTCGCTGTCTTGCGTGGTCTTGCCAAACAACGCCGAGGTCTCGACGCCCGAGTTCGCGTCGATCACGCGCTTGAGGTCGGGGGGCAGGCTGTCGTACTTCGCGCGGTTCATGGCCATCACGAAGGTGCCGGTGTACAGCGCGGGGCTGGTGGTCGGGATTTCGCTGTGGAACTTGGTGAGCTCGTGCACCTTGACGGAGGGCACCACGTCCCAGGGGGTGGCCAGCGCCGAGATCACGCCCTTGGTCAGCGCATCGGGCACGGCCGGCAGGGGCAGCGGCACCGGCGTGGCGCCCAGCGAAGCCAGCAGGTTGGTCACCTGCCGGGTCGGCCCGCGCACCTTCATGCCCTTGAGGTCGGCGGGCGACTTGATCGCCTTGTCGACGCTGTGGAAGACGCCACGGCCGTGCACGTGCAGGGCGAGCACCTTCGTGTCCTTGAACTCGTCGGGCGCCTCGGTCTGGATGTACTCCCAGTAGGCGCGCGAGGTGGCCCGCGCCTCGGTCATCATGAACGGCAGCTCGAACGCTTCACCGCGCGGGAAGCGGCCCGCCGAATAGCCGGGCAGGGTCCAGATGATGTCGGCGACGCCGTCGCGCGCCTGGTCGTAGAGCTGTGGCGGCGTGCCGCCCAGCTGCATGGCGGGGTAGCCCTCGAACTTGATGCGCCCACCCGACTCCTTTTCCACCTTCTCCATCCAGGGCTTGAGCATGAGCGTCCAGATGTTGGAGGTGGGTGCCATGAAGGTGTGGAACTTCAGCGTCACGACCTGCTGCGCATGGGAAAGAAAGGCGGGGGTGCCCAGGGCGATGGCGGTGCCCGTCTTGAGCAGCGTGCGGCGTTGAATCATGTCTGTCTCCTGTGGTGGATGGAACGGTGTCTTGGGTACCGGTCGCGCTGCGGTCGTTTCTGGTGTCGACCGTCAGTGGAATTGGTTGCAATAGCAACTCGAATCGGACGATGCCAGCATTGAGTTGATGTTGCAACTTAGCGGAAGCTCCCTTGACGTGGCGGCAGGCAGGTGCTATTTGTCATGTCGCCTCTGCCAAGGCCGGCGCGCCCACATCAACCGACAGCGCGTCGTACTCGAACAGCCAGTCGTAGCGGGCGCGAACCTTCTCGGGCGCCCATTCGGTCTCGATGTAGGTGTTGGCGCCTTCGGTCGATGCGAGTGCGGGGTTGTGAAAGCGCCGCGCGTTTTCCGCCGACTTGAGCACGATGGCGGCGGTGCGCGCGTGGCGCAGGCGCTCGTAGCGCTGCAGCGCGGTGGCGATGTCATCGGGGCAGCCGTCGATGCAGCGCGCCAGCACCACACCGTCTTCAATGGCCATCATGGCGCCCTGCGCCAGAAAGGGCAGGGTGGGATGGCACGCGTCCCCCAGCAGCGTGACGCGCTGCTGCCCCCAGCGGGGCAGGGGCTGGCGGCCCATCAGCGCCCACTTGAAGGGGCGGCCCAGCCGCTCAATCATGCCCAGCACGTCGGCATGCCAGCCGCTGAAGTCGGCCCGGCATTCCTCCACCGTGCCCTGTTCGGTCCACGATTCCTTTTGCCAGGCTTCGCGCTCGACGATGCCCACAAAGTTCATCAGCTCGCCGTTGCGCAGCGGGTAGGTGATGACATGTGCGCCCGGACCGACCCAGTTGGTGCCCACGGGCCGCCGCAGGTGCGCGGGCAATGCTTCGGCCGGGATCACGCCGCGCCAGGCCATGCAGCCGGTGTACTCGGGGTCGTCGTCGCCGTGCAGGAGCTGGCGCACCCGCGAGTGCACGCCGTCCGCCCCGATGAGGGCATGCGCCCGGCGCGTTGACCCGTCTTCGAAGCGCATCGCAACACCGTCTGCGTCCTGCGTCAGGTCGGTGAGGCGCGCGCCCAGGTGCAGCGCCTCGGGTCGAATGGCCTGGATCGCACGCACCAGCACGCCGTGCAGGTCGGCGCGGTGCATCATGAGGTAGGGCGAGCCGTAGCGCTCGACCGACTCGGCACCCAGGTCGAACAGGCGCCAGGTGTTGCCGCTGTTCCAGTGCCGGATTTCCTTCGCGCTGGGCTGGCTCGCGCTGCGCAGGATGTCTTGCTGCAGGCCGAGCGAAAACAGGCAGCGGGTGCCGTTGGCGCTGATCTGGATGCCGGCGCCCACCTCGCCAAACGCGCGGGCCTGCTCGAACACCTCCACCTCGAAGCCGCGCTGCAGCAGCGCCAGTGCCGCGGTGAGCCCACCGATGCCGGCGCCGGAGATGGCGATGCGGGTCTTTCGGTCCATGGTGCCTGAACTTTCTTGATATGGTTGCAACATCAACCGAATTGCACCACCATGCCGTCCATAGGGGAAGTTGGTTTATGAAATGGATTGATTTGCATCGCTTATGAATGTGAGCACCCGACAACTGCAGGCCTTTCTGGCCGTGGCGCGCCTGCAAAGCGTGACGCGCGCGGCCGAGCAGATCCACCTGTCGCAAGCCGGCCTGAGCCTGCTCCTGCGCGAGATGGAAACGCAGCTGGGTGTGCGGCTGTTTGACCGCACCACGCGTTCGGTGACGCTCACCGAAGGCGGCCGCCAGCTGCAGCCGGTGGCCGAGCGCATGCTGCGCGAGTGGTCCGACATCGCGGGCCGGCTCGACAAGCTCTCGGTGGACGTGGCGCGCTCGCTCACGGTGGCGGCCACGCCCCTGGTGTGCTCCAGCGTCATGCCGGTGGTGCTCAAAAATCTGCAGGCCGCGCAGCCCGGCATGCACGTGCAGGTGCGCGACGTGGACCGAAGCCAGATCGAAGCGCTGGTGCTCTCGGGTGAGGTCGACATGGCGCTGGGCATCCAGTTCAAGGCGGGCTCGGGCATGCGCCGGCAGCGGTTGCTGTCGTTGCCCCTGGTGTGCGTGAGCCCGCGCGAATGGCCTGGCGCGGGCAGTGGGCTCAAGCGCCTGCAGCGCAGCCACGTGAGCTGGGCGGAGCTCGCCGAGGTTCCCCTGATCGGCCTGCCCGTGGGCAATCCGATCCAGCAACTGATCGACCTGCGCCTGCGCGAGATGGGCCGGGCCAACGAGGCGCGCTCCACCTTCAACCACCTGCACAGCGTGGTGGCCATGGTCGAGGCGGGCTACGGCGCGGCGGTGATGCCGGCCTTTGTGCAGGGCGCCTGCAGCCGCTACGCGGTGCATGTGTCCGTGATGACCGAGCCCGAAGTGCCGCTGGACTTCTACGCCCTGTCCCGCAAAGGCACCCACACCACCGAGGCCGCCCGTGCGTTCCTGGCCGCGTTCACCGCGCAGCTTCGTGAATACCCCCAACTCCAACCCTGAGGAGACCCCCGTGACCGACCCCACCGCGCCTTCTGCGCCCAGCCTCCCACACAGCCAGTTCACGCCGGGTGCTGGCCGAGCCCTGGTGCTGGTGCACCCCATTGGCGCTTCGCTGCGTTTCTGGGACGCGCTGTTGCCGCACCTGCAGGGGCGCATGCCCGTGCTGCGCTACGACCTTCGCGGCCACGGCGACAGCGCCGTGACGCCCGGTGACTGCACCATCGACCAGCTCGCCGACGACCTGCTCGCCCTGGCCGATGCACAGGGCCTGGCGGATTTCGATCTGTGTGGCGTGTCGCTGGGCGGCATGGTGGCCCTTGCGGTGGCAGCGCGTGCCGGCGATCGGGTGCACCGTGTGGTGGTGAGTTCCACCGCGCCGCGTGTGGCACCACCGCCCAACGGCTGGGACGGCCGGCGCGACGCCGCGCTGCGGTCAGGCATGGCGCCTCTGGCCGGGCCGATGGTCGAGCGCATGTTCAGTGCCGCCTTTCGCGAGCGCGGCGAACCGCTCATCGGCACACTGCGCGCGGTGTTCGAAACCATGAGCCCGGTGGGCTATGCAGGTGCAGTGGCCGTGTTGCGCGACGCCGATCTGACAGACCGGCTCGCCCGCGTGGCGGCGCCCACCATGGTGGTGGCGGGCCAGGACGATCCGCTGTGCCCGCCCGAGAAACAGCACGCACTGGCCGAAGCACTGCCTTCAGCGCAAGCGGTGTTGCTGGACTGCGGACACTTCCCCCCGGTGGAGCGGCCGGCTGAATTCGCGCGGCTGCTCCTGTCGCACCTGGCGGGCTGAGCTCCGCAGGGCTACAAGGGCCGGGCTTCAGCGGGGCTCGGCGGGCGTGTCGTCCGCCGCCTTGGGCGGAGGCGGCTTCACCTGGGTGATCGAGGGCGGGATCTCGTCTTCGCCGGGGTGCCCATTGCGGCGACGGAACAGCTCGGTGCGCGCCAGCAGGATGGTGGTGACAGGCACCGTGAGCGCCAGGAAGATGATGATCAGCCAGGCGTGCAGCGAGAGCCGCTCGTCTTGTGCCGAGAAGTAGATGACGCTGGCCAGCGTGACGCACCAGGCCGAGAAGCTGAAGGCCAGCGCAGGCGGGTGCATGCGTTGAAAGAAGGTCTTGAAGCGCACCACGCCAATGGCGGCGGTGAGCGTGAACAGGCCGCTGAGCACCAGCAGCAGGGCCACGGGAATCTCGGCCCAGAGGGATACACCGGCGGGCATCATCATTCGATCACCTCGCCGCGCAGCAGGAACTTGGCCATGGCCGCCGAGCTCACGAACCCGAAGACGGAGATCAGCAACGCGGCCTCGAAATACATCGCGCTGCGGTAGCGGATGGCCAGCACCATCAGCACCAGCATGCCGATGGTGTAGATCAGGTCCATGGCCAACACACGGTCCTGGGCCGAGGGACCGCGGTACAGGCGCACCAGGCCCAGCAGCATGGCCAGGACATAGCAGGCCAGCGTGAACACGATGGCGCCAAACAGGAAGGGGCTCATTCGAAGATCTCCATCAACGGGCGCTCGTAGCGGTTCTTGATGAGCTCGATTTCGCCTTGCGCGTCCTCGAGATCGAACAGGTGCACCAGCAGCGCGCTGCGGTCCAGCGCGAGCTCTGACCAGATGGTGCCCGGGATCACGCACATGATCGCGGCGAGCACCGCCAGGCCGCTGGGGTCGCGCAGGTCCAGCGGCACGGTGACGAAGCCGCCCTGGGGCATGCGCTGGCCTCGGCCCAGCGTGCCGCGCAGCACGCGCCAGTTCCAGACGATCACGTCCACACCCACCCGCAAGAACAGCTTGAAGGCCACCCAGGGGTGGCGAAAGCGCACGCGCGTGGGCCGCAGCGATTGCGTGAGCAAGGGCACCACCACGCCCAGCAGCAGGGCCATGAGCCACTGGCCCAGGCTGTAGGGGTTGTTGAGCACCAGCCACAGCGCGACCAGCGCCAGCGACAGCAGCGGGGCAGGGAAGAGGCGCCGCATCATGGCCGTTTCTCCGGAACCGGCACGCCCAGGCGCTCGGCGTTGGTGGGGGTGGGCAGGGGCTTGGTGGAGAACACCGCGTCGATGTAGCCGCGCGGCTGGTAGAGCGACGTGGCGGTGGCCTGTGCGTAGCGCATCAAGGCCTCGCCCCGCACGGTGAACAGCACACAAGCAGCGATCAGCACGGCAATCGGCACGAACTCGGCCACGCGCAGCAGGTGGCCGCCGCGCTCCATGGGTGCCCAGAAAAAGCGGATGCCGGTGCGCGAGAGCGCGACCAGCGCAAACAGGCCCGAGACGATCACCAGCACCAGCATCGTCCAGCTCGCCAGGCTCGCACGCGGGGCTTCCACATGCAGCGGCAGCAGGGCCGAGAGCATGGCGAACTTGCCAATGAAGCCCGAGAGCGGGGGCAGGCCCGCCACCAGCACCGTGCAGCAGATGAAGGCCAGGCCCAGCAACGCGGTGGAGGCAGGAATGACGCGGCCGATCAGCACCTCTTCGTCTTCATCGAGGTTGGCGGTGCGGGCAATTTCCAGGTCGGCCATGGCAAAGGGCAGGTGGTCTTCTTCGTCTTCCGGGGCGCGCTGGCTGTTGGGGTCGGTGCGCGAGCGTTCCATGAGCTCACCGAGCAGAAAGAACGCCGCCACCGCCAGCGTGGAGCTGGGCAGGTAATACAGCGCAGCGGCGGTGAGCTCGGGCCGCGCAAAGCCCACCACCGCCAGCAAGGTGCCCGATGACACGATGACCGCGTAGCCCGCCAGGCGCGCCGGCCGCTGCGAGGCCAGCAAACCGATGGCGCCAAAGGCCAGCGTGGCCATGCCGCCCCACAGCAGCCACTGGCTGCCAAACCCTGCCGAACTGCCCGCCTCGGGCGGGAAGAGCAGGGTGGAGAGGCGCAGCAGCACATACACCCCGACCTTGGTGAGCAAGGCAAACACCGCGGCCGATGGCGCGCTCGCGCTCGAGTACGCGGGCACCAGCCAGAAGTTGAGCGGCCACATGGCGGCCTTGGCCAGAAAGGCCACCGCCAGAATCGCGCAGGCCGTGTGCAGCAGCGCGCGGTCTGCGGCGGCCACTTGCGGAATGCGCGCGGCCAGGTCGGCCATGTTGAGCGTGCCCGTGACGCCGTAGATCATGGACGCGCCCACCAGGAACAGCGACGAGGCCGCCAGGTTGATCGCGATGTACTTCAGGCCCGACCGCACGCGCGAAGGGCCCGAGCCATGCAGCAGAAGGCCATACGACGCGGCCAGCATGACCTCGAAGAACACGAACAGGTTGAACAGGTCGCCCGTGAGGAAGGCGCCGTTCAGGCCCATGATCTGGATCTGGATGAGCGGGTGAAAGTGCGCACCGGCCTTGTGCCAGCGCGCCAGCGCAAACAGCAGCGCCATGAGCGTGACCAGCGCGGCCACCAGCAGCATCAGCGCCGAGAAACGGTCGAGCACCAGCACGATGCCGTAGGGCACGTCCCAGTTCGAGGGCAGGTACACGCCAAAGGCGCTGGGGCCGTCGCTTTCCTTGACCCACAGCAGCAGCGCCACCGCGATCACGAGGTTGAGCACCGCCGCCGACAGGCTCAGCGTGGCCTTGGTGCGGTGCTTGCCTTCGCGCAGGAACAGCATCAGGCAGGCCGTGATCAGCGGCACCAGGATGGGGGCGATCATCAGGTGCGGCATGAGCGCCGCGGTGATCGTCTGCATCGGTCCTCCACTCACTCGGCATCCTCCTGTCCGTCGACATGGTCATTGCCGAAAAAGCCGCGCTGCGCGAGCAGCACGACGAGGAAGAGCGCGGTCATGGCAAAGCCGATGACGATGGCGGTGAGCACCAGTGCTTGCGGCATCGGGTCGTCGTACTGCATGAGCGTGGCCTCCAGGCCCGGGGTGAGCACCGGTTCGCTGTCGACCGAGAGGCGGCCCATGCTGAAGATGAACAGGTTGACGCCATAGCTCAGCAGGCACAGGCCCATGATCACCTGGTAAGTGCGCGGGCGCAGCATCAGCCACACGCCGCAGGCCGTGAGGGCCCCGATGGCCAGGGCCATGACGAATTCCATCAGGCAGCTCCTTCTTGTGCGGTGTCCTGCTCGGCGGCCTTGGCGCGGCGGTGGCCGCGCACCGACTGGTGGCCCAGCGCGGTGAGGATGAGCAGGGTGGCGCCCACCACCAGGGTGAAGACGCCGATGTCGTAGAACAGCGCGCTGGCAATGTGGATTTCGCCCAGCAGCGGCAGGTCCAGGTGGGCGGTGTGCGTGGTGAGGAACGGATAGCCGAACCAGAAGGCGCCCAGGCCGGTGGCGGTGGCGATCAGCAGGCCGGCGGCAATCCAGCGCTGCGGCATCAGCTGCATGTGGGCCTCGACCCACTGCGTGCCCGAGACGATGTACTGCAGGATGAACGCGGTGGAGAGCACCAGCCCGGCCACGAAGCCGCCACCGGGTTCGTTGTGGCCTCGCATGAACAGGTAGACCGCGATCACGGCGGCAATGGGCAGCAGCAGGCGCACCAGCACCGCCGGCACCATGAGGTAGCCCATGGCGGTGTCTTCGGCCAATTGCGGGTTCACCAGGTCGGTGTCCAGGTCGGCCGGCAGCGCCTTTTGCTGCGCGGTGAGCTCGGCGCTTTCGGGCGCAGGCCGGAAGCGGCGCAGCAGCGCATACACCGTGAGCGCGACGATGCCCAGCACGGTGATTTCGCCCAGCGTGTCAAAGCCGCGGAAGTCCACCAGCATGACGTTGACCACGTTGGTGCCACCGCCCTCGGGCAGCGCGCGCTCGAGGAAGAACGGCGAGATGCTCTGCGGGAAGTCGCGCGTCATGACCGCATAAGACAGCATGGCCATGCCGCCGCCGGCGCCCAGCGCCAGCAGCAGGTCTCGCGTGCGGCGCGTGCGCGCCTTGGTGCGTTCCCAGAGCGGTTCGCGCTGGTCCTGCACTTCGAGCCGCTTGGGCAGCCAGCGCAGGCCCAGCAAGATCAGCACGGTGGTCACGGCCTCCACCGAAAGCTGGGTGAGCGCGAGGTCGGGCGCGGAGAACCAGGCAAAGGTGATCACGGTGGTGAGGCCCGACACACTCATGAGCGCCAGCGCCGTAAGCCGGTGGTACTTGGCCTGCCACACGGCGCCCACCGCCGCGCCCACGCCCACCACCCACAGCAGCGCGAACATGGGCGAGAACGTCAGCAGCGTGCGGTCGCCCAGCGTGAGCGCGGGGTCGGGCACGGCCGTGCGAAAAGCCACCACGGCCGCCACCACCGTCACCAGCACCAGCAGGAAGAGCTGGGGCTGCAGGCGCCGCGTGCCCAGCAGGCGCAGCGCGCTGCGGCTGACGGCCGTCAGGCGGGCCATGGTGTGCAGGAACATGCGCTTGCCATTGAACAAGCCCACCAGCGGCGTGCGCTGGATGCGCCCGCTCTGGATCGGCCGGCGCAGCAGCAGGTACATCACGATGCCACCGGCCAGCGCCAGGAAACTCATCCACAGCGGCAGGTTGAAGCCGTGCCACACCGCCAGGTCGAACTCGGGCAGCGCACCGCCCACCACCGGCAGTGCCGCCGTGCCCAGGATGTGCTGGATCGACCACTGCGGCACGATGCCCACCACCAGGCAGGCGAGCACCAGCACTTCGATGGGCACACGCATCCAGTGCGGGGGCTCGTGCGGCACGCGCGGCAGGCTGGCGCAGGTGTCGGGGCCGAAGAACACGCGCGCCGTGAAGCGCAGCGAGTACGCCACGCTGAACATGCCCGCCACCACCGCCGCCGTGGGCAGCAACTTCTGGAACCAGGGCGCCGCGCTCACGAACACCGCTTCGGTGAAGAACATCTCTTTGGAGATGAAGCCGTTGAGCAGCGGCACGCCGGCCATGGCGGCGCCGGCCACCATGGTGAGCGTGGCCGTCACGGGCATGTAGCGCGCCAGGCCCGAGAGGCGCCGGATGTCGCGCGTGCCCGCCTCGTGGTCGATGATGCCCACCGCCATGAACAGCGAGGCCTTGAAGGTGGCGTGGTTGATGATGTGGAACACCGCGGCCACGGCGGCCAGCGGGCTGTTCATGCCCAGCAGGGTGGTGATCAGGCCGAGGTGCGAAATGGTGGAGTACGCCAGCAGTCCCTTGAGGTCGTTCTGGAAGATCGCCGCGAAGCCGCCAATGAGCAGCGTGATCAGGCCCGAGCAGGTGACGATCCAGAACCACTCGTCGGTGCCGGCGAGCACGGGCCACAGCCGCGCGAGCAGGAACACGCCGGCCTTCACCATGGTGGCCGAGTGCAGGTAGGCCGAGACCGGCGTGGGCGCGGCCATGGCGTGGGGCAGCCAGAAGTGGAACGGGAACTGCGCGCTCTTGGTCAGTGCGCCCAGCAGGATGAGGATCAGCGCCGTGCTGTAGAGCGGGTGGGCGCGCACCGCGTCGCCAGCCAGCAGCACCACGTCCAGGTCGTAACTGCCCACGATGTGCCCGAGCACCAGCACGCCGGCCAGCAGGCACAGGCCGCCCGCACCCGTCACGGTCAGGGCCATGCGCGCACCGCGCCGTGCGTCGCGCCGGTGGTGCCAGTAGCCGATCAGCAAGAACGAGAACAGGCTGGTGAGCTCCCAGAACAGCACCAGCTGGACGAGGTTGCCCGACAGCACCACGCCACTCATGGCGCCCATGAACGCGAGCAGGAACGAGAAGAAACGCGGCACGGGGTCGTCGGGCGACATGTAGTAGCGCGCGTACAGCACCACCAGCGAACCGATGCCCAGCACCAGCATCGAGAACATCCACGCAAAGCCGTCCATGCGCAGCACGAAGTTCAAACCGAGCGAAGGCAGCCACACGAATTCCTGGCGGATCACGCCGCCGTTGGCCACCTCGGGGAAGTACATCGCCGCCTGCACGGCGCAGAACAGTGCGATGGCGCCAGCGAGTGTGGATTCGGTGTTGCGCGCGTTCGCGGGCAGCAGCGCTGCGAGCAGGCTGCCCACGAAAGGCAGGGCGACAAGGAAGATCAGGGACACATGCATGGGCGTTCGAGTTTAGTGGCATGAGTGCGCATACCCCCGGGGGGTTCCGCAGCGAGCGCTCGAAGGGCGCCATCTGTGGCAGGATGCGCCGCTTGCTGTCATCCCACGCCTCATGTCATCGCCCCGTCACGGTCCCCTGATCGCCAACCTCGTCGCGCAGCTCGCCTTCGGCTTGCTCGCCATGACCATCTGCATTCCGTCGATGCAGGAATGGGGTGCGATCTTCGGCTCCACGCAGGCCGCAGTGCAGCTCACTTTCAGCGGCTATGTGGTGGCGTATGGTGGCCTGCAGCTGCTGTATGGCCCGCTGTCGGACCGGCTCGGGCGCAAGAAGATCCTGTTGCGCGGCATTGCGCTCGGTGGCTTCGGTTCGTTGCTGGCCGCCATGGCCACCGACCTCACCTTGCTCACCGCCGCGCGCGTGCTGCAAGGCGCGGGCTGTGCGGCCGGCATGGTGGTGGGCCGCGCCATGGTGCAAGACCTCTTCGATGGCCCGCAGCGCACGCGCGTGATGGCCTACATCGGCATGGCCATGGGTCTGGTGCCGCCGCTGGCCACCATTTTGGGCGGGCAGCTGCACGTGCGCGTGGGCTGGCAGGCCAACTTCGTGCTGGTCACGGTGTTGTCGGTGGTGATGTTTGTGGCGGCCTGGCGCGGCCTGCCCGATCACCCCGCACGCACCGAGCCGCAACAGACGCACTGGCTGCGCGACATGGCCTCGTCGTATGCGCGGCTGGCGCGCGAGCCCAGCTTTCTGCTGTACGTGGCGCTGCTCTCCATGACCACCGCCACCTTCTATGCCTTCCTGGCGGGTGCGCCCATCGTGCTGGGCAGCTATGGCGTGGGGCCGGCCGGCATCGGGTACCACATCATGGTGGTGCCGCTGTCCTACATCGTGGGCAACTACCTCACCACGCACCTGGTGCACCGTGTGGGCGAGCGCCGCGTCATGCGCGTGGGCCAGGCCTGCGCGCTGTTGGGCATCGGGCTCATGCTGGTGCTCGCGCTGGCCGGTGTGGACACCGCGCTGGCGCTGTCGCTGCCGCTGTTGTTGCTGGGTCTGGGGCATGGCCTGCTGGTGCCGCCCACCTTGATCGGCACCGTGGGCCTGCTGCCGGCGCTGGCCGGTGCGGCGGCCGCCGTGGCCGGGCTCATGCAGCAGCTCATGGGCGCGGTGGGTGGCTTCGTGGTGGGGCTGGTGCCGCACGACGGCGCCGTGAACCTCGGCTGGATGATGCTCGCACTCTCGGCCAGTGCAGCGGTTTCGATGGCCCTGCTGCAACGCGCCACGCCCGGCCCGAAGGCCTGAGGCGCCGCCGCTGCGCCCCTCAGGCGCTGCCTGCGGCCCAGGGCGTCAGCACCTCGTGGCCCTCGGGCGTGACGGCCACCATGTGTTCCCACTGCGCGGAGAGCGAGCGGTCGCGCGTCACCACCGTCCAGCCATCGGGCAGGGTGCGCGTGTCGCGTTGGCCGGCATTGAGCATGGGCTCGATGGTGAACACCATGCCCACCTGCAGCGTGAGACCTTCTCCGCGCCGCCCGTAGTGCAGCACGTTGGGCTCGTCGTGGTAGATCTGGCCGATGCCGTGGCCGCAGTACTCGCGCACCACGCTGAAGTTCGCGCGCTGCGCCACCGACTCGATGGCGTGACCGATGTCGCCCAGCGTGGCACCGGGGCGCACCTGCGCGATGCCCGCCCACAGGGCTTCGCGGGTGGTCTCCACCAGCCGCCGCGCCAGGGTGCCGGGCTCGCCCACAAAAAACATGCGGCTCGTGTCGCCAAACCAGCCGTCCTTGTTGACGGCCACATCGATGTTGACGATGTCACCCTTCTTCAGGATTTTTCCTTCTGACGGGATGCCGTGGCAGACCACCTGGTTGACGGAGGTGAGGATCGTCTTCGGGTACCCGTGGTAGCCCAGGTTGGCCGGAACGGCCTGCTGCACGTTCACGATGTGGTCGTGGCAGATCCGGTCGAGCGCTGCCGTGCTCACCCCGGGCACAACGTGGGGCCCGATCATGTCCAGCACCTCGGCGGCCAGGTGACCGGCCCGCCTGGCCAGGGCCACCTGCTCGGCGGACTGGATGCGCACGCTGCGCGCCATCAGTGCTTCGCTTTGGCGCTGGCCCGGGGCGGACCCGCCGGGGCCGACGCTGCCACCGAAATGTCCAGCCCGCCGGCCAGCTCGGCCTGCACCAGCAGCTGGGCAATCGCGCGGTGGTCCAGCTCGGGGTGCAGTTCGGCCAGCATGCCCACCCGCATCCAGTGCTCGGCCTGCGCGTTGATGGAGCGGCTCAGCGCACCACCTGCAATGCGCAGGTTGTCGTGCATGAGGTCGGAAATCTTGACGATACCCATGGAATGCCTTGATATGAAACGTATGCAAAGTGTATATGTTTCATATGTTTATTCTAGGAGGCTCCACTCATCCCCCGATGAGCGGTGCCTGCATTAATTTGCCGTTAATCCACGGTCATCAACATCCGCCCCAGATGAGCTTCCCCATTCGGCGAGGAGCTTCTGCAAGGAGTGAGCATCTTGATGGTGACCCGACATGTGCAGGGCGAAAGCCCCCTGCCGAACAACGAGCCATGGCCCGGCCCCCGCCTGGTTGTGCACGACGAAGACGACGCCCAGCGTGCCGAAGTGGAGGCGTTCATTGGCCGCGTGTACGCGCGCCGGTTTGGCGCACAGGTGCGGGCCTTCGCGCCCACATTGGTCAGCCTGCGCGACCCGCTGGACGGCAGCATCCTGGCCGCAGCGGGGTACCGCTCGGCCCGGCAGATGCCGCTCTTTCTGGAGCGCTACCTCGACGAGCCGGTGGAGTCGTTGCTGGCGGCGCAAGCCGGCGCTCCGCTGCCCAGCCGCGACGGCATCTTTGAAGTGGGCCATCTCGCCGCCGACCGTTCGGGCGAGGGCCGGCGCCTCATCTTCCTGCTCGGCCCCCACCTGGCCGCCGAGGGCGCGCAGTGGGTGGTGAGCACGCTCACCGAAGAACTGCGCCACCTCTTTGTGCGACTGGGCATCGCGCCGCTGGCGCTGGGCCGCGCCGACCCCGCCGTGCTCGGTACCGACGTGGCGCAGTGGGGCAGCTACTACGACCACCGCCCTGTGGTGCTGGCAGGCCACCTGCGGCAGGCGCTTCGCCTGCTCGCACGCCGCCAGCCGCGACCGGAGGCCCTGCCATGAACGCCGCACAAACGCCCCTGCTCTCCAACGGGCAGCAAACGTTCAGCCGCGCAGCGCTCGACGCCGAGGTGCTGGCCCTGGCCAAGGTGCTGCGCGAGCAGGGCACACGGGTGCTGGCCACCCTGATGGACAACAGCCCCGCGTGGGTGGTGGCCGACCTGGCCGCCGCGCAGGCGGGCCTGGTGCACGTGCCGCTGCCGGTGTTTTTCACTGCGCAGCAAATCGGTCATGCGCTGCAGGCCGCGGGTGTGGACACCGTGCTCGGCCCCGCCGCGCTGGCGGCCCGCTGGCCCGGTGCGCCCACGCAGGCCTGCGAGGTGGCAGGCCAGGCGCTGTGCCTGCAGCGCCTGCCCATGTCGCCGGTGACCCTGCCCGCAGGCACCGCCAAGATCACCTTCACCTCGGGCACCACCGGCACGCCCAAGGGCGTGTGCCTGGATGGTGCTGCCCTGCAGGCCATCACCCAAGGCCTCGTTCAGGCGCTGGCCCCGCTGGACATCCGCCGCCACCTTTGCGCACTGCCGTTGGCCGTGTTGCTGGAAAACGTGGCGGGTCTCATGGCGCCGCTGGCGCACGGCGCCGAGTGCGTCGTGCTGCCGCTGCAGGAAGTCGGCCTGGTCGGTTCGTCGAGCTTCGATCCCGCCCGGCTGCAGGCCGCCGTGGTGCGCCACCAGCCCCACAGCATGATCCTGCTGCCTCAGATGCTGCGCGCCTGGGCCGCCTGGCTGGCCCACACCGGCGAGCGTGCGCCCGCCTCGCTGCGCATGGTGGCGGTGGGCGGTGCCTCGGTGGGCACGCCGCTGGTGCAGGCCGCACGCGCCGTCGGCATTCCGGCCTACGAGGGCTATGGCTTGTCGGAAGGGGCTTCGGTGCAAACGCTCAACCTGCCCTGGGCCGACTGCCCCGGCAGCGCTGGCCAACCCCTGCCGCATGCCCGCGTGCGCGTGAATTCCGAGGGCGAAATTGAAGTGGCAGGCAGCCTGTTCAAGGGCTATCTGGGCGATGCCGCTGCGCCTCCTGCTTGGTGGCCCACCGGCGACCTGGGCCACATCGATGCCGACGGCTTCGTGCACGTGCGCGGACGCCGCAAACACGTGCTCATCACCGCCTTTGGCCGCAACGTCTCGCCCGAATGGGTGGAGACCGCGCTGCGCGGCGAATCCGCCGTGGCACAAGCGGTGGTGTTTGGCGAGGCACAGCCCGCGCTCAGCGCCGTGCTCTGGCCCACGCGCGCTGATGTGCCCGACAGCGCGCTGGCCGCTGCAGTGGAGCGCGCCAACGCCACGCTGCCCGACTACGCCCAGGTGCATCACTGGGTGCGCGCCAGCGCGCCCTTCACCGCAGAAGCGGGCATGTCCACCGCCAACGGCCGCCCGCAGCGCGAAGCGGTCTACCACCTCCATGCCGATGCACTCGCTGCACCCGCACTCGGCATCCATTGAAAGAAAGGACTCCCTTCATGAGTTTTCACACCCAGCTTGTCCAGCAGACGCAGGAAGCCCGCATGGGCCTGCTCTCCGCACCCATCATCCAGGGTTGCCTGCAGGGCCAGGTCTCGCTGCCCAGCTATGTGGCCTTCCTCACCGAGGCCTACCACCACGTCAGCCACACCGTGCCCCTGCTGCGCGCCTGCAAGGCCGCGCTGCCGGCGCACCACGCCTGGCTCAACGACGCCATGGACGAGTACGTCGAAGAAGAAATGGGCCACGACGAGTGGATCCTCAACGACATCCGTGCCTGCGGCGCCGATGCCGAAGCCGTGCGCCACGGCAAGCCCGGCCACGCCGCCGAGGTGATGGTGGCCTATGCCTACGACATGATCGCGCGGCGCAACCCGCTGGGCTTCTTCGGCATGGTGCATGTGCTCGAAGGCACCAGCGTGTCGCTGGCGCTGCTCGCGGCCGACAGCATCCAGAAGCCGCTGAGCCTGCCCGATGCCGCCTTCAGCTACCTGCGCTCGCACGGCACGCTCGACCAGGAGCACACCGCGCACTTCGAGCTGCTCATGGAGCGCATCACCGACCCCCGCGACCAGGCCGACATCGTGCACGCCGCGCGCGCCTTCTTCCGCCTGTATGGCGATGTGTTCCGTCACCTGCCACTGCCGCAAGTGCCGGTCGCGGTGCAGCACCGCACCGCAGGAGCCCTGGCATGAAGCCGCTGGCCGCACGCGTGCTGCTCACCGGCGCAGGGGGCGGCATTGGCCAGCACGTGGCGCGCGAACTGCTCAAAGCCGGCGCTGCCGTGATGCTGGTGGGCCGTTCCCCCGAACGGCTCGACCAGCAGGCGGTCGAGCTCGCCGCGCAAACGGGTGCGCCCGCATCCCGCATCGCCTGGCGAGAAGCCGACCTGGCCCGCGTGGGCCACATCACGCGGCTGGCCGGCGAGGCGCAAAACTGGCGCTGCAACGTGGTGATTCACAACGCCGGCCTGCCGGCCTTTGGCGCCTTGCAGCACCAGGACCCCGACCAGCTGCAGGCCGTGATGCAGCTCAACCTGGTGGCGCCGATGCTGCTCACCCAGGCGCTCCTGGGCCATCTGCAGCAGCAGCGCCATGCGCAAGTGATCTGCGTGGGCTCCGCACTGGGCCGCATCGGCCTGCCGGGCTTCAGCGTGTACAGCGCGAGCAAGTTCGGCCTGCGCGGCTTTGCCGAATCGCTGCGGCGCGAACTGAAGGACTCCACCGTGAAGGTGCAGTACCTCGGGCCGCGCAGCACCGAAACCCCGTTCAACGACGCCAGCGTGACCGCCTACAACCGCGCCACCGGCACCGCCATGGACCCGCCCGAGCGGGTGGCGCAGGAGCTGTTGGCGCTGCTGCAAAGCGAGGCCGCCGAGCGCTTCTTCGGGTTTCCCGAAGCGGTTGCGCTGCGCATCAACGGCCTGGCCCCCACGCTGCTGGACGGCAGCTTCAAACGCCACCGCCAGAGCCTGCCGGGCATGGCCTCCAGCGCGCCCGCTGCGGTCTAGTCCGCAGGCCCTCCATTCCGACTTCCCTGTTCATTGACACCGGAGCTTCTCCCATGATTTCCACCCCTTCTGCTTCCCGCTTCCCCGTCTCCACCGCACGCCGCCGCTGGCTGGCTGGCGCCGTGTCGGCCCTGTCTTTCCTGGCATTCGCACCCGCCGCGCAGGCCGCCCCGGTGGACGATGCCGTGGCCGAGCTGCAGCACGACTGGGAAGTGATCCGTTACCAGGCGCCAGCCGGCGAGCGCGAGAAGCGCTTTGAAGAGCTCTCGGCCAAGGCGCACAAGGCCAGCGAAACCTTTGCCGGGCGCGCTGAGCCGCTGGTGTGGGAAGGCATCATCGTCAGCTCCTGGGCGGGCGAAAAAGGTGGCCTGGGCGCGCTCTCGCTGGTGAAAAAGGCCAAGGCGCTGTACGAGACGGCCATCCGCATCGACGGCAACGTGCTCGATGGTTCGGCCTACAACAGCCTGGGCGTGCTGTATTACAAGGTGCCCGGCTGGCCGGTGGGCTTTGGCGACAAGGACAAGGCGCGCGAGCTCCTGCAAAAGGCCCTGGCCATCAGCCCCAAGGGCATTGATGCCAACTTCTTCTTTGCCGAGTACCTGGTCGAAAACAAGAAGCCCGAGGAGGCCGTGGCCTACCTGGAGCGCGCCCTGCAAGCCCCCGCCCGCCCGGGGCGCCCGATGGCCGATGCCGGCCGCCGGGAAGAAGCTTCGCAGCTCCTGGCCAAGATCAAACGCTGACCCCGCCGGACCACCGGCACCAGCGGCGCAATAGGGGTACCGGTATACTGGTACGACCATGCGCCGCTGGCTGATCGCCGTTTTTGCCCTGCACTTTTTCGTGAGTGTGGGTGCGTTCGCATTCGGCAGCCTCCCTGAGGCCACGCCACCCCAGAGCCACGCGCAGGCGCTGGTGGTCGACACGGCCGCAACGGTGGCGGTGGCCCAAGCCGCTCCGGGTGACCCATCACTGCCCGGCGCCCCGGCCCAAGACCACGGCCTGACCGACGCGCAACCCGATTTCCCCGAGTGCCTGGACGCGCCCATGGCCGTGTCCACCGCGCACGATGCCTTGCGCGCCCCACCGCATCCTGTGGCGCGCGACCTGACTTCGCCCGTGCTTGACGGGCCGCAGCGCCCGCCACGCGGCCTGCCCGTCCTCGCCTGAGCGCGCCCTGGCCGGTCAGTCCGGCCCGGTCTCGCCGCTGGCGACGACCCACCACCCTCTCCATGCGCCTGTGGCAGCTGCCTGCAGGCTTGGCCCGCAGTTGCTGTGCAGCCCTTTTCCTTCCGTCTTCCCTTTCATTTCCATCCGTTTTTTTCAAGGACTCCCCATGAACCCGCATCTTGACCTTTCGTCCCCCGCCGCCGCCGGCCAGGCCGTGGCCGTTGAACGCAACCGCGTGCTGCGCAACACCTACTGGCTGCTGGCGCTGTCCATGATCCCCACGGTGCTGGGCGCCTGGTTCGGCGTGGCCACCGGCATCACCGCACCGCTCACCGGCTTCCTGGGCATCGTCGTCTTTCTGGGCGGCGCTTTCGGTTTCATGTTCGCCATCGAGAAGACCAAGAACTCCGCCGCGGGCGTGCCCGTGCTGCTGGCCTTCACCTTCTTCATGGGCCTCATGCTTTCGCGCCTGATCGGCTCGGTGCTGGGTCTGGCCAACGGCGCCGGCCTGATCATGACGGCCTTCGCCGGCACGGGCCTGATCTTCTTCGGCATGGCCACGCTGTCCACCGTCATCAAGCGCGACCTGGGCAACATGGGCAAGTTCCTGTTCATCGGCATGATCATGCTGGTGGTGGCGGGCATCGCCAACGTGTTCATCCAGTCGGGCGCACTGATGATCACGCTCTCTGTGCTGGCCATCGGCATCTTCTCGGCCTTCATCCTGTACGACCTCAAGCGCGTGCGCGACGGCGAAGAAACCAACTACATCACCGCCACCCTGGGCGTGTACCTGAGCCTGTTCAACGTGTTCCAGAGCCTGCTGGCGCTGCTCGGCATTGCCGGCGGCCGCGAGGAGTAACGGTTCCCCCCTGCGTGTGAAGCCACCGGCGCCATGCCGGGGCTTTGCCGTTTCCGTTTCTTTCCTCATTCAGCGAAACCCGGTCAACACCGGGCAACCCCACCCTCATGGAAATTGCCTTACTTTTCGCGCTGATCCTGCTCAACGGCTTGTTTGCCATGTCAGAGATCGCGCTGGTCACCGCCCGCAAGGTACGTCTGCAAAAACTCATCGACGAAGGCGACGGCGCTGCAGCCGCTGCCGTCAAGCTCGGTGAAGACCCCACCCGTTTTCTCTCCACCATCCAGATCGGCATCACCTCCATCGGCGTGCTCAACGGCATCGTCGGTGAGGCCGCGCTGGCCGCGCCGCTGGCGCTGTGGCTCGACGGCCTGGGCGTGCCCGCGCCCTACAGCGGCTACGCCGCCACCGGCCTGGTGGTCGTTGTCATCACCTACTTCTCCATCGTGGTGGGCGAGCTCGTGCCCAAGCGGCTGGGCCAGTCGCATCCTGAAACGCTGGCGCGGCTGGTGGCGCGGCCGATCGACTGGCTGGCCATCGCCACCAAGCCGTTTGTGTTGCTGCTCTCGGTGTCCACGCGCGCGCTCATGAAGTTGCTGGGTATCAAGGAAAACAACGCCAGCGCGGTGACCGAAGAAGAGATTCACGCCATGCTGGTCGAGGGCACCACGGCGGGTGTGATCGAGTCGCACGAGCACACCATGGTGCGCAATGTGTTCCGCCTGGACGACCGCCAGATCGGCTCGCTCATGGTGCCGCGCAGTGACGTGGTGGCGCTTGATATCGACCAGTCGTTCGAAGTGAATATGGCGCGCGTCGATGCGTCCGACCACGCGCGCTTTCCGGTGGTGCGCGGCAACCTGGGCAACGTGGTGGGCGTGGTGAACGCGCGGCAGTGGCTCTCGCAGGCGCTGCGCGGGGGCCAGCGCGAGTTGCAGGCGCAACCGCTGCAGGCGCCGCTGTATGTGCCCGAGACCATCACCGGCATGGAGCTGCTCGACAACTTCCGCCAGTCCGATGTGCACATGGCGTTCGTGATCGACGAGTACGGCGAGGTGCAGGGCATCGTGACGCTGCAGGACCTCATTGAAGCGATCACGGGCGAGTTCAGCCCGCGCGATCCCGAGACCTCATGGGCCCTGCTGCGCGAAGACGGCAGCTGGCTGCTGGATGGGCACATTCCCGTGCCCGAGCTCAAGGACCGGCTGGCGCTGGACAGCGTGCCCGACGAGGAGCGCGGCCGTTACCACACGCTCAGCGGCCTGATGATGCTGCTCACCGGCCGGCTGCCGCGCGAGGGCGACAGCGTGTCTTGGGAGGGCTGGCGCCTGGAGATCGTGGACATGGACGGGCGCACCATCGACAAGGTGCTGGCCACGCGGGAGGCACCGCCAGAGGTGACGCTGCCCGTCGTGATCGCCCCGGTGGCTTGAGCGTTCACATTTCGCCCAGTGCCATCTCGGAGAGCACATCAAGCTGCATGAGCTCTTCCACGCTGGCGTCGCGCGAACGCCAGGTGGAGGCGGTCACCAGCAACGCGGCCACCAGCACCACGCCAGTGGCCAGCCGCAGCGCACGGCGGCCCATGCCCGGCGTGCGCAGGGCCGCGCCACCGGCGGCAGCGAACTCGGCCTGGGCGCTGGCGTGGCGCTGCTGCCATTGCGCCATCACGCGTTCTTCAAGGTGCAGGCTGTCGTGCGCTGAAGCGGCGTTCAGTGCCGTGCGCAGGCGGGCGCGCAAGCCGTCGTCGTGGAGTGGGTGGGTCATGCCGAAACTCCTGTGAACGCCTGGCGCAGACCGGCCCTGGCCCGGTGCAGCAGCTGGTGCGCGCTGTTGGCGTCGATCTCCAGCGCCTGTGCAATGTCGGCCGCGCTGGCGTCGGCATAGGCCCACATGGCCAGTGCCAGGCGTTGCCGGGCGGGAAGCTGCGCGAGCGTGTCGAGCAGCTGTTGGGGTGTCACCGCATCCCAGGCTTGCGTGCCTGCAGCGTCGGTGTGTGCCTGTTGCAGGTCTTGCAGCACGACGAGGTCGTCTGGTGCCATGGTGAGTTCGCGCCGGCGCACCAGCTGCGTGCGGCAGCGGTTGAGCACGATGGTGTTGAAGTAGGTGGAGAGCTGCGCGCCGTGCAGGTCTTCGGGGCGCGCGCTCCACAGGCGCAGAAACGATTCCTGCACCGCATCTTCGGCGTCTTCGGGTTTGCCCAGCATCTGGCGCGCCAGCGCCAGCGCCGTGGGCGTGAGCAGCTGCACCAGCGAGCGTGCGCTGCCGGGGTCGCCTTCGCAGGCGCGCTGCCACAGCGCCCAGCCGTCTTCGCGCGGTGCGCGCCAGCGGCGCGCCACGCGGCGTGTGGTCTCCAGCAGGCCCAGGGCCAGCGTCAGCGGCGAGCGCAGGGGGTGCGGTGCGCGTGGCAGGGTGAGGGTGTGCAGCATGGGGGTCCTCAGCGGGTGGGCAGTTTTTCGCGCAGGGCCGCGCGTTCTTCGGGGCTCAGGCGCGAGAGCATGTCGCGGCGTTGATCGAGCAACTGGCGGCGTTCCTGCGGCGTCATGGCCTGGATGCGTGCGCGTCGTTGCTCGGCCAGGTCCTGCCGCTCTTCGGGCGACAGCGCCTGCCAGCGCTCGCGCGTCTGGCCCACGAGTGCCTTGCGCTCGGCGGGCGACAGCGTTTCCAGGCGCTCGCGCAACCGGGCGCGAAAGGCCTGGCGTTCGGCTGGCGTGGCCGCGTCGAGTTCGCGCTGCAGGGCTTCGCGCCGCTGCGCCTGCTGCTGTGGCGTGAGCTGGGCCCAGGCCTGCGGGTCGGGCACTTGGGGCGCGGCGTGTGCCGAGCAGGCCCAGGCCAACAGCAGGGCGGGTCCCCAGGCGCCAAGGGTGGAGCGCAGGCGCATCAGCTTCTCCAGAGGTCGGGGGTGGCGGACGGCGCACCGGGCAGCGCGCGCGCCATGGCGGCCTGGCCCACGCCCAGGTGGCGTTGCAGCAGCGGGGCGAGCAGGCTGCGCACGTCGCGCGTGGGCCGCAGGTCGCGCCCGTCGAGCAGATCGCGGGTGCCCAGGCCGGGCCAGTCGGCCAGCACACGGCCGCCGGCCACCGCACCGCCCGCGAGGAACGCCACGCCGCCGGTGCCGTGGTCGGTGCCACCGCTGCCATTGAGCGCGACCGAGCGGCCGAACTCGGTCATGACGAGCACGGTGGTGTCGGCCCAGCGCTCGCCCAGCGATTCGCGCAGCGCGGCCAGCCCGCTGTCGAGCGCGCCGAACTGGCGCTGCAGCCGCCCGTTCTGTTGCGTGTGGGTGTCCCAGCCGTCGAAGTCCAGCCAGGCGACATCCGGGCCGCCCGGCTCGGCCAGGAAGCGGCCCGCCTGCCGGGCCAGGTCCACGAAGGCGCCCGCGCTGCCGGCGCCGGCGCCCATGCCGGCTTCGCGCACGCCCGCACCGAGCGTGCCGCGCTGCGACAGCGCCTGCTCCAGCAGGTTCGTGAGCGCGGGATCGCTCTGGTAGGTCTGTGCAATGCGAGCCATGAGGTCGGCGTCGGGTGAGGCGCTGCGGGTCGGCGTCCAGGTGCTGGCGCCGCGCGCACCGCGCAGGGCCACCGGCATGGCCGGGCTGAGGGCCACGCCGCGCTGTCCGCTGGCTTCCAGCGCGCGGCCCAGCCAGCCGGTGTTGAGTTCGAACGGGCGCTGGCCCCCGCTCTCCAGCAGCTGCTGGGCGTCGAAGTGCGAGCGCTCGCGGTACGGGCTGGCCACCGCGTGCACCACGAGCAGCTGCCCCTGGCCGTACCAGCGGTGCAGTTCGGGCAGTGCGGGGTGCAGCCCGAACATCGCGTTCAGCGGCAGCGCAGCGCCGCCGGCTGTGCCTTCGGGTGCGGTGCGCAGCGCGGCCCATTGCGGGTCGCCGGTGGCGGGCACGGCGGCCAGGCCGTCGAGCGCGCCGCGCAGCATCACGACCACGAGCTTGCCGTTGGCCTGCGGGGCGGCTGCAAAGGCCGAGCGCAAGCCGGGGCCGCTGAGCAGCGCCATGGCGCCAGCGGCCTGCAACCACTGGCGACGGCGCCATGAAGCGGTGTGCAGCAGGGAAGAGGACGAGGAAAACAGGGGTGTCATGAACGGCTCCGCGACTGGTGCGCTCAGCGGCGCTGGAACTCGGGGCTGGCCAGCAGCAGCGTGAGCGCCTGCGCGCCGCTTTCGGCGCGGGCAATTTGCTGCCGCGTGTCGGTGGAGAGGGCGGGCCCCCAGGCCAGGTCGGCGAGCTGGCGCGCGTCGGCCAGGTTGCCGGCGCTGCGGCCCATCGACATGGCCCACTCCACGCGCTTGAGCAGCGCGTCGGGGCCGAGCCAGTCGTCGTGGCGGTCGGGCCAGCCTTGCGGCGACGGCGCGCGCCCCACCGCCTGCCCCATGGCCGTGAGCTCGGCCAGCGCGCGCTCGGGTCGGCCCATGGGCATCTGCAGCAGGCGGTGCGCGCTGAGCATGAGCTCTTCGGGCCGGCGCACTTTGCCGGGTGGATGCCAGGCCCAGGCCTGCTCGTGGCCGAAGAGGGCGTCGGCCACCTGCAGCAGGTCGCCGTCGGTGTCCTGGTAGCGGCGTGCCACGGCCTTCGTGAGAGCTGCGGGTGGCTCGTCGGCCACAAAGTGCTGCACCAGCTTGTGGGCCAGGTGCTCGGCGGTGGCCGGGTGGCGCGCGAGGTCGGTCAGCACCTCGTCCAGTGCCTGCGGGCCTTCGCGGTAGCTGCGGCCCATCACCTGCTTGACGCCGGGTTCGTGCAGCGCGGCCACAAACCCGGGCGCGGGCCGTTGTTCGTTGCCCACCGTCCAGCCCGTGAGCAGGCGGGCGAGTTCGCGCACATCGGTTTGTGTGTAGCCCGCGCGCACGCCCACGGTGTGCAGTTCGAGCAGTTCGCGCGCCAGGTTCTCGTTGAGCCCCCGGCCGCGCCGCAAGCCTTGCCGCGACTGCGGGCCGATCGACTGCGCGTTGTCCAGGTAGAGCAGCATGCCGGGGTGCACGGTGGCCGCGCGCAGCAGGGTGGCGAAGCGGCCTGTGGCGTGGGGGCGAATGGCCTCGTTTTCGAAGGGCGCCACCATGCCCAGGGTGGCGGCTTTGGTGCCAGCCACGGTGAAGTGGTTGGCCCAGAACATCACCCAGCGCTCGTACACCGGCGTGGGGGTTTCGATCTGGTGTTGCCAGCGCAGGCGCAGCGCCTGCTGGGTGCCTTCACGCAGGCGCTGCCGCGCTTCGCTGCCGGGCTCGGGCATCTGCCGCAGGCGCCGCGTGGTCTCGGTCACGCTGGCGCTGTCGGGCAGCTCCCGTGTGTCGAGCAGGGCCGGGCGCTGCAATTGGCCCATGACCCAGGCGCGCGGATCAGCCCCCACGCTGGCCAGGCTGACCTGGCTCAGTCCGAAGCGGTGGGAGGCGAGGGCCTGGGCGAGGGCGGGTTCAGGGTTCATGGCGGGGTGGCGGGCATGAGCATGGAGTGTGCCGGTTGAACCCGCCGGGTGGTGTTCTCTTACGCCGCTGGCCTAAATCCCGAGTTTTCCTGGGGGTTATGGCGCCCGGGGCGTAAGCGCGGCGTGGGTCGGCGGGTTCAAGCGTCACCGGTCCATTTGTCCGGCACCGCATCCTCAAGGAGTTGACATGTCACACACCCCCCACGCTTCCCGTCCCCTGGTGGCCTCGCGCCTGCTCGCGGCCAGCCTTTTCACCCTGGCCAGTCTGGGTGCCAGCGCCGTGCACGCGCAGGGCGTGACGATGGGCGAGCACCAGGCAGCCCGCGTGGACAACCGGCAAGACCGGCAGGAGGCGCGCATCGAACAGGGCGTGGCCTCGGGCGAGCTCACCCGCCGCGAGACGGCGCGGCTCGATGCGCAGCAGTCCCACATCACGCGCATGGAGCACCGCATGGAGGCCGACGGCAAAGTGACCGGCAAGGAAGCGCTGCGCATGGAGCGCGCGCAAGACAAGGCCAGCCGACGCATTGCCCACAACAAGCACGACCGCCAGCACCGCCCGATGCGCTGAGGACCATGGGGGCGGCCGCACGCCCCGCCAGTTTCATTCCTCGAAGACGAACTCCGGCAGCATCAGCTGCGCGGCGATTTGCCAGCGGCCGTCTTGCATCACGAAGCGCGTGTGCACCACCGAGAACTTGTGCGGACCCTGAACGCGCCAGGGCGGGGGCTGGTGGCCGGGGTCATCGAAGCGGTAGGCGGTGAGGTAGTTGGAAACAAACACGTCTTCTGCTGCGTCTGGTGCGCTGCGCGGTGCCATGGCCTGTGCGTGGTCGCGCCAGACGGGGTCGGGTTCGTCGCGCACCACGTTGCTCACCGCGTGCCGCACGCGCATGCCCGGGTGCCGCGACTGCAGCGTGGCCAGGGCCTGCGCGCGCCCGTGGTGCGGCTGGTTCTGGCGCAGCCAGTACGCGTCGGGTGTCATGAGGTCGAGCAGGGCTTCGTAGCGGCGCGCATCCAGAAAGTGAAAGAAGCGGACGATCTGCGTTTCGGGGCTGTGCAACATGCGGCGGGCTCAGTCCATGCGGATGTTGTTCTGCTTGACCACCGTGGCGTACCGGGCGATGTCGGTGCGCAGCATCTCGGTCACCTGTTCGGGTGACATCGCCTTGCTGGTGACGCCCAGCGACAGCAGGCGGTCCCGGAGCTCGGGCTTGCGCAGCACCTCGTTGAGCTTGTCATTGAGCAGCGCGGTGGTGGCCTTGGGCAGGCCGGCGGGTCCCATCAGCGTGTACCAGATCGACACATCGAAGTCTTTCACGCCGAGCTCCTGCATGGTGGGCACGTCGGGCAGCTGCGCGTTGCGTTCGCGCGTGGTCACCGCGATCGGCTGCATCTTGCCTTCCTTGATGTGGCCGGTCACCGAGGTCATGGCGTCGAAGTTCATGGAGACCTGTCCGCCCAGCAGATCGTTGATGGCTGGACCGCTGCCCCGGTAGGGCACGTGCGTCATGTTGATCTTGGCGGCATTCATGAACATCACGCCGGCAATCTGGTTGGCGCTGCCCACGCCGGGCGAGGCGAAGGTCAGCTCACCCGGCTTGGCGCGGGCGAGATCGGTGAGCTCTTTCAGGGTCTTCACCGGCGTGACCTTCGGGTTCACCACCAGCACGTTGGGCGCGAAGCCGATGTAGCCAATGGCTGTGAAGTCCTTCAAGGCGTCGTAAGGGGGCTTGCTGGATGCGGGCGGAGCGATGGCCAGCGCATTCACGTGGCCGAGCAGCAAGGTGTAGCCATCCGGCGCCGATTGCGCCACCGCCGAGCCGGCAATGAAGCCCGACGCACCGCCCTTGTTTTCAATGACGAAGGGCTGCCCCAGGGCTTCACCCAGATGGGTGCCCACCAGGCGCGCCACCACATCGGCCCCACCGCCCGGCGGGAAACCCACCACCAGCTTGATGGGCTTGGACGGGAACTTGTCCTGGGCGAAGGCCGCAGACAGGACCATGAGGCCGAGGGATGCGAAGGCGATGGTGCGAATGAATTTCATGAGGTCTCCTGTCGTTATGGAAGCAAGCGGTTTGAAAGCGAGCGGGTGTTCCGGGGCCGGGGCGTGTCAGAACCCGTACAGCCGCGCCGGGTTGTCCACCAGGATCTGCCGCCTTTGGGCCTCGCTGGGGACCCAGCGCGCCAGCATGTCGGCGAGGTCGGCGTCGTGGGGCATCTGCTCGCGCGCGCTGGGGTGGGGCCAGTCGGTGCCCCACAGCAGGCGGTCGGGCGCCACGGCCACCATGGCTTGGGCGAGTGCGTCCACGTCGCGGTGTTGGGGAAAGTCGCGCGAGATGAAATACGGCCCCATGAGCTTGGCCCAGCAATGGGGCCGGGCCAGGAGCTGCAACAGGGCGCGCGCTGCCGGCGAATCCAGGCCGTCGCTCGCGGGCACCTTGCCAAAGTGGTCAATGACGACGGGGATGTCCAGCGCCGCGATGTCGTCGGCCAGCTCGGGCTGGCGTTGCAGATCCACAAAGAACTGCAGGTGCCAGCCCAGCGGCCGGATGCGCCTGGCCAGCGCGGGCACGTCTTGCAACTGCAGGCCGGGCGTGGCTGATGCGGTGTTCACGCGGACACCGCGAAAGCCCAGCACATGCATTGCCTCCAGCTCGGACTGCGCAATGTCGGGCGCCACCACGGCCACGGCGCGCAGCCTGGACGGCTGGCTGCGCAGGGCCGCGGCGATGAGCGTGTTGTCGGTGCCGTACACGCTGGGTTGCACCAGCACCGCGCGATGCACGCCGAGCACCCCGAGCATGCGAAGGTAGTCCGGCAGGGGCGTTTCGTGCGGACGAAAGTGCGTGTTGGGCAGCAGGCGGTCGAGCTCGGGTGGCCCGAAGATGTGGGCGTGGCAATCGCATGCGCCTGCCGGGAAGCGCACGGCGGGGGGGCGGGTGGTGGCAACGGGCGGCGGAATGTCGGGGACGTATCGCGCGCTCGTGTGGCCCTGCTCGAATGGCACCGGTGTTGTCTCCATCGTGTGTGCGGTGTGGCCAAGGCGACCACACCGCGCCAATGTAGAGACCCATCGGGTGAAAGACCGACCCGAAAGTTAATGCGCCGTTAACCTCAACGACACAATGAAACGGCGCCACGCCACCTGCGCGCCCTTCACTTGCTCGCCGCCTGCTGCGTGAAGGACAGCGAGACGAAATCCACGAAGGCGCGCACGCGCGCGGCGAGCTGGTGGCGTGGCGGATACACGGCGTGGATCGAGGCGTCTGGCGTGAAGTACTGGGGCAGCACCTGCACCAGCCGGCCATTGCGCAGGTAGCGCTCGATGTCCCATTCCGCGCGCATGAGGATGCCGTGCCCGTCGAGTGCCCAGTTCACCGCGATCTCGCCGTCGTTGGTGGTGAGGTTGCCGCGCGTCTTGACCGCTTCCGTGGTCACCGACTTGCCCCGGCCGCTCGACAGTCGCCATACCCCATAGGCCTCTTCGCCCTGCCGGATGCCGATGCAGTTGTGCCGCATCAGGTCGTTGGGCACCTTGGGCATGCCGTGCCTGGCGAGGTACGCGGGAGAGGCGCACAGGAGCCGCCGGTTGGGGGCGATCTGGCGCGCGATCATGCGCGAGTCCGGCGGGGCGCCGAAGCGGATGCAGACGTCAAAGGCGTCCTCTGTGAGGGGCGGCGGGTTCACCGACAGCTGCAGCTGCACCTCCACCTTCGGATGCTTGCGCACAAAGCGCGAGATGAGCGGCGCCACATGGCTGCGGCCGAAGCCCAGCGTGGCATTGACGCGCAGCAAGCCCGTGGGCGTGGAGCGCGAAATGCCCAGCAGCTCTTCCATGCCGTCGATCTCGCCCAGGATGCGGCGGGCGTGTTCGAGGTAGACCTCGCCTTCCGGTGTGAGGCTCATGCGCCGTGTGGTGCGGTTGACCAGCGCCACGCCCACGCGCGACTCCATCAGCGCCAGGTGCTTGCTCACGGCCGGGGTGGTGATGCCGAGTTCCCGTGCGGCAGCGCTCAGGCTGCCGGCGCTGGCGAGCACCGAAAAGAAGCCGAGATCGGCGGGCTGGATGGCAGAACCCATGGCACTTCCATTGTTGAATTCAGGTTAACGATGGATTCACTTTATCGGCGTTTGCAGTGCCTGTCGACTTTCTACAGTCCATGCATCCCTCCCAAACCATCTGAGTGAATCCATGAAAACCTACGCCATCGCGACCATTCCCGGAGACGGCATCGGCAAGGAAGTCGTGCCTGCCGGCCAGCAGGTGCTGGAAGCGCTGGCCGCCAGCGACCGCGCTTTCCGTTTCCAGTTCGAGAACTTCGGCTGGGGTGGTGACTACTACCGCCAGCACGGCGTGATGATGCCGGCCGACGGCCTGGACGCGCTGCGCGACAAGGACGCGATCCTGTTCGGCTCCGCAGGTGATCCGCACATCCCGGACCACATCACGCTCTGGGGCCTGCGCCTGAAGATCTGCCAGGGCTTCGACCAGTACGCCAACGTGCGGCCCACGCGCATCCTGCCCGGCATCGACGCGCCGCTCAAGCGCTGCAAGGCCGAAGACCTGAACTGGGTGATCGTGCGCGAGAACTCCGAAGGCGAGTACGCCGGGGTGGGCGGCCGTGTGCACCAGGGGCACCCGATCGAAGCGGCCACCGACCTGAGCATGATGACCCGCGTCGGGGTGGAGCGCATCATGCGCTACGCCTTCAAGCTGGCGCAGTCGCGCCCCCGCAAGCTGCTGACCGTCATCACCAAGAGCAACGCGCAGCGCCACGCCATGGTGATGTGGGACGAGATCGCGGTGCAGATCGCCCAGGAGTTTCCCGACGTGAAGTGGGACAAGGAGCTCGTGGACGCTGCCACCGCTCGCATGGTGAACCGCCCGGCCACGCTCGACACCATCGTGGCAACCAACCTGCACGCCGACATCCTCAGCGACCTGGCCGCGGCACTGGCGGGCAGCCTGGGCATTGCCCCCACCGGCAACATCGACCCCGAGCACCGCTACCCCTCGATGTTCGAGCCCATCCACGGTTCGGCGTTCGACATCATGGGCAAGGGCCTGGCCAACCCCGTGGGCACCTTCTGGAGCTGCGTGATGCTGCTCGAACACCTGGGCGAATTCGACGCTGCGCAGCGCCTCATGCACGCCATCGAACAGGTCACCGCCAACCCCGCCCTGCACACCGGCGATCTGGGCGGCAAGGCCACCACAGCGCAAGTCACGCAAGCCGTGTGCGACCTGCTCAGCGCCAGCCTGCAGCGCAAGGCCGCCTGACCCACCCGCGTCCCTTTTTGCGCATTCCGCGCCAACGACCGGGCAGTTCGCCCGGCGCCAAACAGGCACACCGTGCCCACAGGAGACTTTCATGAACTTCGTCCGCCCGTTCTCTCGCCGCTGTGTGCTTCAGGGTGTGGCCCTGGCCGCCGCCATGACCGCCACCGGCGCCATGGCCCAGGCCTGGCCCAGCCGCCCGATCACGCTCATCGTGCCGTTTGCAGCGGGCGGCACCACCGACGTGCTGGCCCGCGCGCTGGGCGAGCGGCTGCAGCAGAGCCTGGGGCAGCCGGTGGTGATTGAAAGCAAGCCGGGGGCCGGCGCCACCATCGGTGCGGACTTCGTGGCCAAGGCCAAGCCCGATGGCTACACCCTGCTGGTCGGGGCGGTGCACCACACCATCGCCACCAGCGTTTACAAGAAGCTGCCCTACGACTTCCAGAAAGACCTGGCCCCGATCACCACCATCGCCATGGTGCCCAACGTGCTGGTGGTCAACGCCAACACGCCGGCCCGCAACGTGAATGAGCTTGTGGCCCTGCTCAAGGCAGAGCCCGCGAAGGCCAACTACGGCTCCAACGGCAACGGCACCGCCCAGCACCTGATCGGCACGCAGTTCCAGAACAACACCGGCGCCAAGCTCACCCACATTGCCTACAAGGGCAGCGGGCCGCTGGCCACCGATCTGCTGGGTGGCCAGGTGCTGATGTCGTTCGACACCATCACGCCGGTGCTGCCGCACATCAAGGCGGGCAAGCTGCGGCCGCTGGCCGTGACCACCGCCACGCGTTCACCGGCGCTGCCCGACGTGCCGACGCTGGACGAAGCCGGCCTGAAGGGCTTCAACATCGGCACCTGGTTCGGCGTGCTCGCACCCGTGGCCACCCCCAAAGACATTCAGGCGCGCCTGAACACGGAGATGGTGAAGATCCTCAAGTCGCCCGAGTTCCGCCAGCGCATGGCCGACATCGGCGCCGACCCCATCGGCGATTCGCAGGAACAGATGGCCGCGACCATCAAGGCCGAAACCGAAAAGTTCGGCAAGCTGGTGAAGGACGCGAACGTCACCATCGAGTGAGGTTCGCGGCGCACCGCCTCAAGCGCCCGCCACGCGGATCGACTCCACCGTGCCCGCGTAGCGCGCCAGCCCCTGCAGCAGCACATCGGCGGCGTCTTCGCCGATCTCCTTGACCAGTTCGCGCTCGGCCTTCTTCACGGCCTGACCAAACGCACGCAGCCATTCGCGCCCGTCCTCGGTGAACCGCACCGTGCGGGCGCGTTTGTCGTTCGGGTCGGGTTCGCGCACCACCAGGCCCATGGCCTCGCACTGGTCGATCAGCTCGGTCATGGCCGCGTTGGTCATGCGGGCGCGGCGCGCCAGCTCGGTGATGCGCGTGCCCTCCAGGTCGAGGTGGCGCGTGAGGTTCACATGCGAGAGCCGTGTGTCGGCATGGCCGGCCGTGGCCATGAGTTCGAGCACGCGCGACTCGAAGCGCGTGAGGGCGTTGCCCAGCACGCGGCCGGCGTTGCCCAGGCGCCAGGCGTCGGCGGCGGCTCGGGGTTGGGAAGCTTTGGCGTTCATGCGTACAATGAATTTGCTTAGGTAGCCTAATCAAATTGAACAACGGAGACGGGCGTGAATGAAGTCTTGACGCTGGAGCAGGCACAGTCGGAAGGGCGGGACGTGTGCGTGGATGTGCTCATTGCCGGTGCCGGCCCCTGCGGGCTGATGCTGGCCAACGAGCTGGGCCTGCGCAATGTAACGTGCCTGGTGGTCGATCCCAAAGCCACCACCGCCTTCAACCCGCAGGCCAACGCCACGCAGGCGCGCACGATGGAGCACTTTCGCCGCATCGGCATTGCGCACAAGATCCGCGCGCTGGGCCTGCCCGGCGATCACCCCACCGACATCGCGTATTTCACCCGCTTCGCCCGGCACGAACTCGCGCGCCTGCGCCTGCCCACAGCCGCCCAGGCCACGGAGCAGATCAAGACCCTGTCGGGCTCCTGGAGCGCGGCCGAGCTGCCGCACCGCGTGTCGCAAAAGTACGTGGAGGCGGTGCTGCGCGAGCACGCCGAAGAGCGCACGGGCCGCCGCATTGCCTTTGGCTGGCGACTGCAGACCTTTGACGACACGGGCGATGGCGTTGTGGCGCAGGTGGTGCCCGCCTCAGGTGGCCAGCCGGTGACGGTGCGGGCGCGCTACCTTGTGGGCGCCGATGGCGCGCGCAGCGGCGTGCGCAGCGCGCTGGGCATTGACCTGGCCGGCGCCACTGGCCTGCAGCGCCAGTTCATGGGCGGCAAGATGTTTGCCATCTACCTGCGTGCGCCCGCGTTTTACGAGCGCTTCCCGCACGACATCGCCTGGATGTATGTGTCCGTCAACCACGAGCGGCGGGTCTTCATGGCCTCGGTCGACGGGCGCGGCGAGTTCGCCTTTCATGCCGCCGTGCACCCCGGCGAAACGCCCGAGGACTGGACGCACGCCGATGCGCGCCGCATCTTTGCCGAGGCCAGCGGCATGGACATCGACATCGAGATCCTGTCCACCGGCATCTGGATCGCGGGGCACTCGCTGGTGGCCGAGCGCTACCAGCGCGGCCGCGTGTTCATCGCCGGTGACGCGGCGCACCTGTTCACGCCCACGGGCGGCCTGGGCTACAACACGGCGGTGGGCGACGCGGTGAACCTGGGCTGGAAGCTGGCGGCCGTGATCAAGGGCCAGGCCCACGCCGCGCTGCTGGAGAGCTACGAGCAGGAGCGCCGCCCCATCGGACTGCGCAACACGGCCTACGCGCGCGACTTCGCCGACTCGGTGGGTCTGTTTGAAGTCACGCCCGCGCTCGAAGCCGATGGCGACGAAGGCGAGGGCCTGCGCACGCAGGCCAGCGAGGTGCTCAACGCCCACGTGCGGCGCGAGTTCAACATTCCCGGCGTCACCTTTGGCGAGCGGGTGGACGCGTCGCCGCTGGTGTTCAGCGAGCCCGACCAGGTGCCGCCCGACCAGGCCAACGCCTATGTGCCCAGCACCGCGCCGGGCGGGCGCCTGCCGCACCGCTGGCTGCCAGGCGCGCGTTCGCTCTACGACGTGCTGGGCTTTGAATGGACGGTGCTGGCCCCACCGCCGCTGGCCGCAGAGGCCGAGCGGCTGGCGCAAGCAGGGCGCGCTGCGGGGTGGAGCGTGAGCGTGCTCGAACTGTCGGCAGACGAAGTGGGTGACCTGCTCGATGGCGGTCTGTTGCTCGTGCGGCCGGACCAGGTGGTGGCCTGGCGCGGCGTCACCGTGGCAGATGCGCGGTCCATCTGGCGGCGCGTCGCCTGGGCGACTTTTTCCGGGTAATCCCGGTGCTTTTTTGCGATCTCCAGTCGCATAAACGTGTCCCTGTTCACGCTTTGCGGAGCAGGACGCGACTTCCAACAACGACAGGAGACCAGCTTGAAATCACCTCACAGACTTCGTTTGGCGGTATTGGCGGCGACCGCGTGGCTCGCAGCCTGCGGCGGCGGCGGGGACAGCCCGCCCGTGGCGTCCGCGCCCCCGGTGCCGGAAGAAACCCGCGCGCAAGACCGCCGCACCTTCACACCTGCCGACCCGAGTGCGACCACGTTCGCCGTCCTGTCTGGCGCGACCGTCGGAACCGACCGCTGGGCCGGCGTGCTCGGCGGCGCGGCGTACCGCATTGAAGTGCCCGCCAACTGGAACGGCCGCCTCGTGATGTACGCGCACGGCTTTCGCGGCGAAGGTTCATCGCTCACCGTGTCCAACCCGTCCATTCGGCGTTACCTGATCGAGAACGGCTACGCCTGGGCGGCATCCAGCTACTCGACCAACTTCTACGACGTGCGCGCCGGCGTGGAAGACACCAACGCACTCGCGCTCGCGTTCAACCAGATCGCCGCAGCGCGGGGCCGCGCCCTGCCACGCCCCACCCGGCTCTACATCACCGGCCATTCCATGGGCGGGCACATCACCGGCGCCGCCATTGAAGACGAGACCTACGCCACCGCCCGCAACAAGGTGCAGTACCACGGTGCAGTGCCCATGTGCGGCGTGATGGGCGACGTCGAGCTGTTCAACCGCTTTGCGGGCATGCAGGTCACGGCGCAGACGCTCGCAGGTGTGCCCAGTTACCCCACGGACAAGTGGTCCGAGATTGCGGGCCTTGTGACGAGCACCTTGTTCTCGAGCTTCCCCTCTGCGGCCGCGCCCACCGCGCCCATCACGCCCACTGCGCAAGGGCAGCGATACCTGTCGGTGGTCAGAAATCTCACGGGTGGGCCGCGCCCCATGTTCACCGAAGGCATCGGCTTTGGCGGCAGCTTCCCCTCGGCGTATGGCACCTTCGGCAGCGACGGTACTGTCACCGGCATCCTCAACCGCAACGTGCTCGACACCAACGCGCTCACGTACGTGATCGACGGCGACGCGCCCGGCTCGGCCACGCTCAACGCCACCGCGCCCAAGCTCACGGCCGCGCCCGACGCCAACCGCCTGCGGCGCGACGGCCTGCGCTGGTTGCCGGTCATCAACGGCGAATTCAAGGTGCCGGTGGTCTCCATCCACACGCTGGGTGACCTGTTCGTGCCTTTCAGCATGCAGCAGGTTTACCAGCAGCGCACGGCCGCCAAGGGCAACAGCAGCTGGCTGGTGCAGCGCGCCATCCGGGGCGCCAGCCACTGCGACTTCACCGTGGCCGAACAGGTGCAGGCCTTCACCGACATGGTGGCGTGGGAGCAGGGTGGACCCCGGCCAGCCGGTGACGACGTGATCACGCCAGCGACCGTGGCCGCGTCTTCGTATGGCTGCACCTTCACCAACAACACGCTGGGCCCTGACGATGGCGCGCCCGTGCCGGCCTTGCGCGCGGGCATTGCCGCGAACCCGGCCAACGCCTGCCCGCCCTGAGGCGCAACCCAGCGCAAAAGGCCGCGAAATCGATGGGCGGTTGAATCGGCGCGCCCAGTGAAGGCATACCCCGAGGGGGTACTCGGTAGCATCGAACTTTGGGAGGCGCCACGGCGCCTGCCCTTGTTCGATGTCCCTCACTGGAGCCCTCATGCACCCGACCCATTCCGAGTCCGGCATTTCGCGCCGCCATTTCAACGGCCTGGTGGCCGGTGCCGCCCTGGTGGGCGCACCCAGCTTGCGCGCGCAGTCGGGCAACCGGATCGTGCTCGGTCAGTCGGCCGCGTTCACCGGTGCGGCGGCCCAGCTCGGCATTCAGTTCCATGCGGGCGCCAAGCTGTTTTTTGACCAGCTCAACGCGCAAGGCGGAGTCAATGGCCAGCGCGTCGAGATTGCGCAGCTCGACGACGGCTACGAGCCCGACCGCTGCGTGGAGAACACCAACAAGCTGCTGGGCAGCGAGGTGTTTGCGCTGTTCGGCTACATCGGCACCCCCACCAGCCTGGCGGCGTTGCCGCTGGCCACCAAGGCCCAGACGCCGTTCTTCGCGCCCTTCACCGGCGCCATGGGCCTGCGCACGCCGTTCAACAAACTGGCCTTTCACCTGCGCGCCTCGTACAACGACGAAACCGCGCTGATCGTGCGCCAGCTCACCAACCTCGGCCTGAACAAGGTGGCCGTGTTCCACCAGAACGACGCCTACGGCAAGGCCGGCCTGGACGGCACCGTGCTCGCACTCAACTCGCGCAACCTCAAGCCGGTGGCCACCGCCACGGTGGAGCGCAACTCGGTGGACGTGGCCGCGGCCGTGGCCACCATCACCGCCGCCAAGCCCGACGCGGTGGTGCAGATCAGCGCCTACAAATCGTGCGCGGCCTACATTCGCGCGGCGCGCGCCGCGGGTTACGGCGGCACCTTCTACAACGTGTCCTTCGTGGGCACGCAGGCCCTGGCCGACGAGCTCGGCAAAGACGGCGCCGGCGTGGTGGTGTCGCAAGTCGTGCCTACGCCCTACAGCGCCTCGCGCCCGATCACGCGCGAGTTCATCGACACCATCGGCAAGGGCGGCAACAAGGTGCAGCCCAACTTCTCCAGCATGGAAGGCTTCCTGGCCGCCAAGCTGTTTGCCGAGGGCCTGCGCCGGGCAGGTTCGCGTGCCACGCGCGAGAGCTTCATCAGCGGCATGGAGGCCATCGGTGAAACCTCGCTGGGCGGTTTCCAGGTGGCGCTCAGCGCGAGCAACCACGTGGCCTCGCGCTACGCCGAGCTCTCCATGCTCACCGGCGACGGCAAGGTCCGCACCTGACCGTCAGCGGATCGCAGCGTAGCGCTGCTCCATTTCCTGGCGCATGGTCTTGCGCATGGTGGCCGCCGCGTGGCGGCGGTGCTCGTCGGGGGTGCCCGGCTCCAGCGCCGGCACGGCCTGCGGCTTGCCGCTGTCGTCCACCGCGATCATCGTGAAGAAGCAGCTGTTGACGTGCCGCTGCACCTGCGTGCGGATGTTCTCCGCGATCACCTTGATGCCCACCTCCATCGACGAATTGCCGGTGTGGTTGACCGCCGCCAGAAACGTGACGAGCTCGCCCACGTGGATGGGCTGGCGAAACATCACCTGATCCACGCTGAGCGTGACCACGTACGACGACGCGTAGCGGCTGGCGCAGGCAAAGGCAACCTGGTCCAGCAGCTTGAGCACGCTGCCGCCGTGCACCTTGCCGGAGAAGTTAGCGGTGTCGGGCGTCATCAGCACGGTCATGCTGAGTTGGTGGCGGGGGAGTTCCATGATGGGCGCTTCGAGTGGCAACGGCTCGAAGTGTGCCCGTTTTTCAAACCGGTCTGGCCAGCGCATCCGCCGCGCGCAGCGCGTCCATCTCGGTGCGGTAGAGGTGCAGGCGCGGGCTTTCTTCCAGGTGGCCGGCCAGGCGCAGCAGGTTTTCCACCGGCAGCTTGATGCCCACCAGATGCAGCTCGATGCGCTGGTCGTCGAGTTGTTCGCGCAAGCGCCCGAAGGCTTCGGCGCCGGTGGCGTCAATCCAGTTGATCGGGTGCGCGATCCACATCACGTGGCGCGTGCCCGGGTGCGCGGCAATGTGCTCGGACACCGCGCGTTCGAAGCCGTTGGCGGTGGCGAAGTCCAGCGCGGCGTCCATGCGCAGGGCGAACATGTCAGGCGCCAGCGGCGGCAGTTTCCACAAATGGCGATCGCGCAGGCTGCCATCGGGGTGCAGGCCCACTTCAATGATGCGGGGGTGCAGCCGCAGGTACAGGAAGTGCGACAGCGCCATGAGCACGCCGGCCAGCACACCCCAGTACAGGCGGGGCGCGGCCATCACCGTGACCGCAAAGGTGATGCCTGCAATGGTGGCCTCCACCCGCGAGAGCTTCCACAGGTGCACAAAGGCGCGGGGCTTGATAAGGCCCATGACCGCCACCAGCACGATGGCCGCGAGCACCGCCAGCGGCACGTGGTGCAGCACCGGCACGAACAGCAGCAGCGTGAGCAGCACCACCACCACCGAGAACACGGTGGCCCAGCCGGTCTTGGCGCCGGCGTAGAGGTTGAGCGCCGAGCGTGAGAACGACGAGCTGGTGGGAAACGCGCCACTGAGGGCCGAGGCCAGCTTGGCCAGCCCTTGTCCGATCAGGTCCTGGTCCTGGTCCCAGCGCTGGCCGCGCTGGCCGTTGTCCACCTTGGCGCTGGAGGCGGTTTCCAAAAAGCTCACCAGCGTGATCACCAGTGTGGGCACCAGCAGCTGGCCCATCGTGGCCCAGCCGGGCCAGCCGGGCCAGTACGGCGTGGGCAGGCCTTGGGGCAAGGCGCCAATCACCGCACCGCCCCGCGCTTCGAACCCCACCGCATAGCTGATGGCGGCACTGGCCACCACCACCGTGAGCACGGTGGGAAAGCCCGGGCGCCAGCGGCGTGCCAGCACCAGCAGCGCAAAACTCCCCACGCCAAAGGCCATGGACGGCCAGTGCACAAAAGGCGGCGTGAGCACCGCGTCCCAGCCCGAGAAGCCGAGCAGGGCAGGCAGCTGCGAGGCAATGATGAGCACCGCAGCGGCCTGCGTGAAGGCCATGAGCACGGGCGAGTTGACGAGGTTGAGCAACCAGCCGAAGCGCGCAAAGCCCAGCACGATCTGCAGCAGCCCGGTGAGCAGCGCCAGCCACACTGCGAGCTCGATCCAGCGCTGGCTCCCCGGCTCGGCCAAGCCGGTGAGCGAGGCCCCCACCAGCAGGCAGGTGAGGGCGGTGGGGCCCACCGACAGCCGGGGCGAGGCGCTGAAGAGCACCGCGACCAGCGCCGGCAGCAGCGACGCATAAATGCCCGTGACCAGCGGCATGCCCGCCAGCGCGGCGTACGCCACGCCCTGCGGAATCACCATCAGCCCCACCGTGAGACCCGCCAACGCTTCGCCACGCAGCAAGGCAGCGTCTGGCCGAGGCCAGGCGAGAAAAGGCAGCATGCGTCTAATTCGGCTCATGGGGCGATCGTAGCCGGGGGCTCAGGCCGGCACAGCGGCGCAGGTGGAGCTCAACGTCCAGGCATGTCTTTCGCTGAATACCCCAGGCTCACCGTCGCGTCCACCGGGATGGGCGGCACGCTCGCGTTCCAGGCTTCCCACTGTGCGCGCATGCGCTCCAGGCGCTGGGGTTCCCGGGGGGCCAGGTTGGCGCGTTCGCGCTCGTCCTTCGCGATGTTGAAGAGGTACTCGTGGCCGTCCACCTGCAGGTACTTCCAGTCGCCCTCGCGCAGCGCACGCTGGCCGCGGTGGTTCATGCGCCAGTACAGCGGCCGCTCGAAGCGTTGCGCGGGCTCGCGCAACACCTTCAGCAGGCTCACGCCGTCCAGCGGCCAGTCCGGGTCGGCCTGTCCGCCTCCGGCTTCCAGCAGCGTGGCCGACCAGTCCATCGTCATGCAGTGCTGGGTGCTCACCGTGCCGGCGGGAATGGCGGCCGGCCAGTGCGCGATCCAGGGCACGCGGATGCCGCCTTCGGTCAGGTCCATCTTGCCGCCCACCAAGGGCCAGTTGTCGGAGAAACGCTCGCCGCCGTTGTCGCTTGTGAAAACGATCAGCGTGTTCTCGTCCAGGCCCTCTTCGCGCAGCGCGGCCATCAGGCGCCCGATGCCTTCGTCCATGTGATGGATCATGCGGCGGTAGGTGTTCACGTCGCCGCCGTGCAGGTGAAAGAGGTTCTTCGCCACGTCGCTGGCCACGTGGGCGTCGTCGCGCGTTTCCCAGGGCCAGTGCGGCGCGGTGTAGTGCAGGCTGAGCAGGAAGGGCTTGCCGGCTTTGGCGTCGGCCGCGCGCTGGCGCACGTGGTCCACCGCGCGCTGCGAGAGCACGTCGGTGAGGTAGCCCACCTCGTGGTGCTCGTCTTCGTCGATGTAGAGGTCGTGCTCGCCGCTGGACGAGCAATGGGTGAAGTAGTCGACACCGCCGGCCATGATGCCGAAGAACTCGTCGTAGCCCGAGCGGCGCGGCCCGAACGACGGCGGGTAGCCCAAGTGCCACTTGCCGATGAGCGCGGTGTGGTACCCCGCCTTCTTCAGCAGCGAGGGCAGCGTGGGCACCTCGGGCGGCAGGCCCAGCGTGGTGCTGCCTTTGCTGCGGCTGTTGATGGGCTCTTCCATGGCACCGCGCAGCCGGTACTGGTAGCGCATGGTGATGAGGGCAAAGCGCGTGGGCGAACACACCGGCGAGTTGGCATAGCCCTGCGTGAACTTCACGCCGCCGGCAGCGAGGCGGTCGATGTTTGGCGAGACGGCGCCGAAGTCGGCTTCACGGCCGCCATAGCAGCCCAGGTCGGCGTAGCCGAGGTCGTCGCAGACGATGTAGATGAGGTTGGGGCGCTGGCTCATCGCGGGCTCACTCCACCTTCATGCCGGTGGCTTTCACAATCGGGCCATAGCGGTTGTACTGGGTGTCCATGCGCTGGGCGGCCTGCGCGCCGGTGAGGCCTTCAAAGACGAGGTCGAGCTGGTTCATGCGGGCCTGCACGTCGGGGCGCTTGAGCGCCTCCACGATACCCTTCTGCAGCGTGAGTGCCACCGCATCGGGCGTGGCGGCGGGCACCATGACGACGTAGAGCACCTCCTGCTCCAGCGCCTTGAGGCCGGCCTCGGCCACGGTGGGCAGCTCGGGCGCCAGGCGCGAGCGCTGGCGGCTGGTGACGGCCAGCGCGGTGACCTTGCCGGTCTGCACGTGCGGCAGCATGCCCGGCGTGGCGAGCACGCCGCCGTCCACTTCCCCCGCCAGCACGGCCGTCACAGCGGGCGTGTTGCCGCGGTACGGCACGTGCGTGATCTTGGCCTGCGTGGCGTCCTTGATCACCTCCACTGCGAGGTGGCCCGGGCTGCCGCTGCCGGCCGAGCTGAAGTTCAGGCCTTTGGTCTTGGCGGCGTCGACCATGCCGGCGAGTGTCTTGATGCCGGTGCCCGGGTTCACGCCCACCAGCAGGCCGGACGAGGCCATCACCACCAGCGGCTTGAGGTCGCCGCGCTTGAACGGCATGTTGTTGTAGAGGTGCGGGTTGACGGTGAAGGTGGTGTCGATGCCGAAGAGCACGGTGTGGCCGTCGGGCGCGCTGCGGGCCACGTCGGCCGCGCCGATGTTGCCGGCCGCACCGGCCTTGTTCTCGACCACGAAGGGCTGCTTCAGCGTCTCTTGCAGCACCTGCGCTACCGAGCGCGCCAGGATGTCGGACGGGCCGCCTGCGGGGAAGTTGTTGACGAAGCGAACGGGCTTGTTCGGGTAGCTGTCCTGGGCGGTGGCCAGGGGTGCGGCGGTGGCTGCTATGAGGGCGAGGGCGAGGCGGAAGGCGGTGCGTTTCATGAGGGGTCGGGGAACGGGAGAAAGGAGGAAAAAAACTCAGGGCTGGTAGCCCGATGTCTGCACCACGGGCGCCCACTTCGCGCGGTAGGCGCTGAGCATGCGGGCGGTTTGCGCGGGCGTGCTGGCCACCGGGCCCAGGCGCGCGTCGTTGAAGCGGCGCACGGTCTCGGGGTCTTGCATCACTTCGCGGATCGCCTGTCCGATCTGCTCCACGCGCGCGGCGGGCATGCTGGCGGGCGCAAAGAAGGTGTTCCAGCCATCGGCGTCGAGCTGGAGCCCCGCCTCCCTGAAGGTGGGGATCTGCGGCGCGAAGGCCGAGCGCTTGGCGCTGGAGACGGCGAGGATGCGCACCTTGCCCGCCTCGTGCTGCGGCAGCAGGGTGTCGAAGGTGTCGAAGGCCACGGGCACCTGGCCGCCCATGAGGTCGGTGAGCAGCGGGCCCGAGCCCCGGTAGCCGATCACCTGCGCCTTCACACCCGCCTTTTCGCCCACCATGAGGCCGAAGAAGTGCGGCAGGCTGCCGGTGGCCGGCACGCCGAAGTTGGCCTGCTCGGGGTTGGCGCGCAGCCAGGCCAGCAGGTGGTTGAGCTCGCGCACCGGCACGCCCGCCCCCACGGCCACGCCGAACTCGTAGCTGCTCGCTTGCGACACCGGCTGGAAGTCTTTCTCGGGGTCGTAGCCCGCGTCCTTGAACACGAGCGGCGCCACCAGCATGAGCGCGGGGTTGGCCAGCAGCAGCACGTTCTGGCCGGCTGGCGTGGCCTTGAGCTGCTGCGCCGCGATGCGTCCGCCGCCGCCCGTGCGGTTTTCCACCACCACGCTCACGCCCAACTTGGGGCCGAGCTTGTCGCCCACCAGTCGCGCCACGCGGTCGGACGCGCCACCCGGGGCGAACGGCACCACGATGCGCAGCGGTCCTTCGAGCGCCTGGCTGCGCGCGGGCAGGGCGGTGGACGCGGCGAGCGCGGCGGTGAGGGAAAGCAGCTGGCGGCGGGTGGTCATGGTGTGTCTCCTGGGGCGCGGGTGTTTCCCGGTGCTGCCCACCATGCTATGCAGGGACAATCAATTGCAGAAATCAATCATTGCGGGTGTTTTCCCTACATGTCCGGCCACGACTCCCCTGACCGCCTCACCGCGCCCCAGCACCAGGCCGACCTGCTGCTGTACCGGCTCTACCGCATCCACATCACGGCCGGGCGGATGGTGGTGCACCTGTGCGAGAGCGAGTTCGGCATCACGCGGCGCGAGTGGCGCATCCTGTCGTTTCTGGCCGAGCGCGAAGGCGCGTTGTCGTCGCAACTGGCGCAGCACGCCATGCTGGACCGCGCGCGCACCTCGCGCACGCTGACTTCGCTGGCGGCCAAGAAGCTGGTGGTGCGCCAGCCCCGGCCTTCGGACCGGCGCGAGGTGCACGTGTACCTGAGCGAGGAGGGCCGGCGCCTGTATGGCGAGATCTATCCGCGCGTGGCGGCCATCAACCGCGAGCTGGTGGCTGGCCTGGACGCGGCGCAGCGCACGCAGCTCGACGCCATGGTGGACGCCCTGCAGGCGCAGGCCAGCCGCATGGTGGACCAGCGGCCCGAGACTCCCTGGCCCGTGGACGGCGGCGATTGACGCACGCGGGCACATTGGGCCCCTTCAAGCGGCCGACATTGGTCCCAGGCTGAGCGGCAAACGCCGTCACAATGTCGGGTCCCTTGACGGCACACACCCGCGCGGCAGCTTGGCCAGCGCAGGCCGTGCCGGCCCTTGCTGACAACCCCGCTGCCACCCGCCATGGGTGGTTTTTTCAGGCCCGATGCACTTGCGCACCGAGCCCTGACGGGGATCCCTGACACATCGGGCCACCGCCGCCGTCTTTCCCTCACCACCGAGCTGGTGCTCCCGCACAGGCGTCTGGCCTCGCCGCCAGGCGTGTCGACCCGCTGCCCTGCAGCCCATGGGTCGCGCAGGACCATCGCCAGCCATTTCCTGGAGGCGCCTTTCTCATGCAACTCATCTTCTCGGCCGGGTTGATCCTGGCCATTGTTCTGTGGGGCGTGGTCGCCCCGGCCTCGCTGGCCGCGGTGTTCGACACCGCGCTGGCGATCGCCACGCGCGACTTCGGCTGGTTCTACCTGTGGGTGGTGCTGGGGCTGGTGGTGTTTGCGCTGGTGCTGGCCTTCAGCCGCTATGGCGACCTCAAGCTGGGCGCAGAAGATGACGAGCCCGAGTTCTCCGTGGGCAGCTGGTTCGCCATGCTGTTTGCCGCCGGCATGGGCATTGGCCTGGTGTTCTGGGGCGTGGCCGAGCCCATCTCTCACTACGGCGCACCGCCGCCCGGCATTGCCGCGAACACCCCCGAGGCCGCCAACGCGGCCATGCGCTACAGCTTTTTCCATTGGGGCCTGCACCCCTGGGCGGTGTACAGCGTGGTGGCCCTGGCGATTGCGTTCTTCCAGTTCCGCAAAGGTGGCTCGGCGTTGGTGAGCACGGCCGTGGAGTCGCTGCCCTGGGCACCGGTGCGCCGTCTCGGGCCGGTGGTGAACGTGCTGGCCGTCATTGCCACGGCGTTCGGCGTGGCCGCCTCGCTGGGCATGGGCGCGCTGCAGATCAACAGCGGGCTCAACGCGCTCCTGGGCCTGCCCGTGAACGAGGCCTCGCAGGTCGGCATCATCGTGGTGACCACGGTGCTGTTCCTGGCCTCGGCCGTCACGGGTGTCACCAAGGGCATCAAGTGGCTCTCCAACATCAACCTCGTGCTGGCCGCGCTGCTCGCGCTCGTGGTGTTTGCGTTCGGCCCCACGGTGGCCATCATCGACACCTTCACCACCACGCTGGGCAGCTACGTGAGCGAGTTCGTGCGCATGAGCCTGCGCATGACGCCCTTCCGCGACAGCGGCTGGGTGGGCGGCTGGACGATCTTCTACTGGGCCTGGTGGGTGAGCTGGTCCCCGTTCGTGGGCCTGTTCATCGCCCGCGTTTCGCGCGGTCGCACCATCCGCGAATTTGTGCTGGGCACCATGCTTGCGCCCACGCTGGCCGCATTCATCTGGTTCTCGGTGTTCGGTGGCACCGGGCTGCACCTGCAGATCATGCAAGGCGTGCCGCTGGCCGACGCGGTGAACGCCGATGTGTCCACCGCGCTGTTTGCGCTCTTCGATGCGCTGCCCATGGCCGCACTGATGTCCGGCATTGCCACGGTGCTGGTCCTGCTGTTCTTCATCACCTCGGGCGACTCGGCCACGCTGGTGCTGGGCATGATGAGCTCGGGCGGCCAGGAAAACCCGAGCGCACGCGTGAAGGTCATGTGGGGCATCCTGATCTCCGGCATCGCCATCAGCCTGCTGCTGGCGGGCGGGCTCAAGGCGGTGCAGACGGCCACCATCGTGTTTGCCCTGCCGTTCGCGGTGGTGATCGTGCTCATGGCCGTGGCCCTGTGGCGCGGCGTGCGCGACGACCACGAAGAAGAGCAGCAGCGCGAGAAAGCCTTGCGCCGCCGCATGCGCGAAGCCTTGAAGTGACGCCACCGCGCTGCGCCCATGAGCCTTGAAATTGCGCTGGCGTTCGGCAAGAGTTTTCTCTTCGTCTTCGCGGCGATCCTGCCGATCCTGAACCCGGCGGCCACGGCGCCGATCTTCCTCGGGCTCACCGAGGGGGCATCGGCGTCGACGCGCAAGCTGCTGGCGCGGCGCATCGCGCGCAACATGTTTGCGCTCATGGTCGGCTCCATGCTGGTGGGCTCTTACGTGCTCGACTTCTTCGGCATCTCGCTGCCCATCGTGCGCGTGGGCGGCGGGCTCATCGTGGCGGCCTCGGCGTGGCGGCTGCTCAACGCCGGACACGCCACACAAGACAGCCGCACCGAACTGGCCGAGGCTTTCACGCCCGAGCAGGCGCGCCGTCAGGCGTTCTACCCGCTCACGTTTCCCATCAGCTGCGGGCCGGGTTCCATTGCGGCGGCCATCACGGTGGGGGTGGCGCTGCACGACGCGCGGCTCTCGCTGTCGCTGGCGCGCATCAGCGGCGGCATTCTGGCGCTGCTGGCCATTGGCGTGCTGCTGTACCTGGCGTTTCGCTACGCGCAGCGCCTGCTCAAGCCGCTGGGTGAAGCGGGCACGGTGATCTTTCTGCGGCTCTCGGCCTTCATCCTGCTGTGCCTGGGCGTGCAGATCGTGTGGGACGGCGTGAGCGAGTTGCTGCGCGGGTTGCTGCTCGCGTAGCGCTGCAGGGCGGTTACTTCAGCACGTCGCGGATCGACGGGTCCTTGTCGAACTGCGCCTTGGCAAACGGGCACAGCGCGATCACCTTGGTGTGGGTCTCGCGCGCCCAGGCCACCAGCGCGTCGAGCAGTTGCCGCCCCACGCCTTGCCCCTTGAGGCTCTCGTCCACTTCGGTGTGGTCGATGACGATCAGCGACGCGTTGGTGCGGCTGTAGGTCATCTCGGCCAGGCGCTGGCCTTCGTGCAGAAACACAAAGGCGCCTCGCGATTCGCTTTCTTGCTGCTGGATGGGGTGGGTCATGGCGTCTCCAGTGGGGGTGGGGTTCAGGCCTGCACGTCGCGCATCGAGGGGTCGCGGTCGAACTGCACCTGCACGTAGGAACACATGGGCACCACCCGCGTGTGCGTCTCGCGGGCCCAGGCCACCATGGCGTCGAGCAGCTGGCGCGCCACACCGCCACCGCGCAGGCTCGGGTCCACAAAGGTGTGGTCCACCACCACCAGCGAAGGGTTGGTGCGGCTGTAGGTCATCTCGGCCACGCGCTGGCCGTCGCGTTGAATGCGGAACGCGCCACGCGATCCGGCTTCTTCGTGTTCGATGGGTGGGTGCATGCAGGTGCTCCTTCGTGGAAATGCAGGGCTGTCTGAAACGACCTTCAGGCTATCACCCCTGCAGCACCTGGTTCAAATCAAAGCTGCTGCGCTGGCCCAGGTCGCGCCGGTGCTGCTTGAGCCACTGGGCGGCGGCGTCTCGCCCGAGCTCGTGCAGGCGCGAGAGGAAGGTCCATTGCGTGTTGGTCTTGCTGCCTGCGCCCAGGTCGGCCAGCGCGGTGCCACCGTCAATGAAGTGCACTCGCAACCGCTGCACACGCTGGAACAGCTCCGGGCTGCCCTTGACCGGCGCGTCGCCAATGAGCTGCTTCATCAGCGCCAGCGTGCGCAGTTCCTTGATCAGGCTGGCGTTGAAGGTCACCTCGTTGATGCGGTCGGCAATCTCCTGCGTGCTGGTGGGCACCGTCTCGCGCTGCGTGGGGTTGATCTGCACCAGCAGCATGTCGTGCGCGGGGGAATCGGTGATCAGCGGCATGAGCGAGGGGTTGCCCGCGTAGCCGCCGTCCCAGTAGGCCTCGCCGTCGATCTCCACCGCCTGGAACAGCATGGGCAGGCAGGCCGAGGCCATCACCATGTCGGCCGTGAGCTCGTGCTGCCCGAAAACGCGCAGCGCGCCGGTGCGCACTTGCGTGGCGGCAATGAAGAGCTGCGTCTTGTGGCAATGGCACACGCGCTCGAAATCCACCGTCTCCAGCAGGATGTCGCGCAGGGGGTTGAGGTTGAGCGGGTTGAGCTGCGAGGGCGAGAGCTGGCTGCCGAGGGCTTCGTTGAACTGCTTGAGCGGCGCCAGCCAGGGCGCCATGAGCGCCTCGGTGGGGCCCAGCAGGGCGCCCAGCGGACTGGTCTGCAAGCGGTGGAACGGGGAGAGCTCGGCCACCCGCGTCCAGAACTGGCGCAGCACGCGCTGCGCGCCTTCGCGCCCGCCGTCCATCAGGCCGGCGGCCAGCGCCACGGCGTTCATGGCGCCCGCGCTGGTGCCGCTGATCGCCGAGATCTCCAGCGTCTCGTCTTCCAACAGCCGGTCGAGCACGCCCCAGGTGAAGGCGCCATGCGAGCCGCCGCCCTGCAGGGCGAGGTCGATCGGGTGCTTGCCGGAACGGCTGCGCGCAGCGGGCTTGGGGCTGGGGCGGGTCGGCATGTGGCGGCTCTCCGGAAACGGTTTGCTGCATTGCACCATGACTCGGCGAGGGCTTGCACCGTCTGGGACAATCGCGCTTTGCTTTCGCGCCGCGCATGTCCACCCCCCTCCTCGACGAACCCTCTGCCACCGACGCGGGGGCCTCATCGCCTGGCTCGCCCGTTGCCGGCCCGCTGGCGCGTGAAGCCCTGGCGCTGGCGGCCTTCGACCACATGGTGTCGCACGCGCCCGGCTACCGCGCGCGCTCAGGCCAGCGCGAGATGGCGGCCCACATTGCGCACACGCTCTCGGGCGTGACGCTCGGCGACGGTGCCGTGGCCAGCGACGCGGCGCTGCCCGCGCGCGGCATTGCGGTGGTGCAGGCCGGCACCGGCGTGGGCAAGTCGGCGGCCTACGCGTCCACGGTGATCCCGCTGGCGCTCGCACAGCAAAAGCGCGTGATCATCAGCACCGCCACCGTGGCGCTGCAGGAGCAGCTGATCGCCAAAGACCTGCCGGCGCTGGCCAGCGCCTTGCCGGAGCCTTTCACATTTGCGCTGGCCAAAGGGCGCGGGCGCTATGTGTGCCGCCTCAAGCTCGACCAGCTCAGCGGTGGCGACGCAGCCAGCGCCGACCTGTTTGAAACCGACGACAGCACCACCGACACCAGTGCGGCCGGCGTGGCCGCCCAGGCCGTGGCCACAGCCGCTGCGGCCGCGCGCTGGCAGGAGCGCGGCGTGCAGTACGCCCGCTGGGCCGACGCGCTGGACAGCGGCAGCTGGGACGGCGACCGCGACCGCCTTGACGAACCGCCCGAGGGCAGCCTGTGGGGGCCCGTGGCCGCCGAGCGCCACACCTGCACCGCGCGCCATTGCCCGAGCTACAACAGCTGCAGCTACTACCAGGCGCGCGCGCGGCTGGCCCAGGCCAAGGTGATCGTGGTCAACCACGACCTGCTGCTCTCCACGCTCGGCCTGCACGCACTGCCTGCCCCGCAAGACTGCTACCTCGTCTTCGACGAAGCGCACCACCTGGGCTCGGTCGCGCAGGGCCAGTTCACGGCGTCCATGGACCTCATGCGCAGCCAGTGGCTCGACAAGCTGCCGCGCGCGGTGGACGAGGTGGCCAACGCGATCGAGTACCGCCCCACCATCGACGTGGCCTCGTTCGCCAAAGAGCTCAAGAGCGCCCAGAGCGAGCTCGCCCGGCTCGCGATGCAGCGCATTGGCGCGCTGCCGGCCTGGGCACAGCTCACTGGCGCCGAACGCCCCGCGCCCCGACAGGCTGCAGCCGAACGCCGCAGCGACGGCGCGCCCGTGGTGGAGCGCTTCGAGGCCGGTGTGTTGCCCGCCGACTGGCACGAGGTGGTGACCCGGATGCACGCCCACGCCAGCAGCCTGCTCAAAGTGTTCGAGGCACTGGCCACGCAGCTCAAGGCCACCGCCCGCGAAAACCCCGGCGACGCCGCGCGCTGCGCCAAGCTCTACAGCCGCCTGGGCGCGCTCGCGCCGCGCCTGCAAAGCGCGCAGGAAACCGCCACCTACTGGATGCAGGACGCGGGCGAAGGCCGCCCGCCGCTGGCCAAGTGGCTCGAGGCGGGCGTGAGCCACGGGCTGGTCACGCTCACCGCGCATGCCTGCCCCCTGCAGCCCGGCAGCCTGCTGCGCAACCACTTGTGGAACCAGGTGCGCGCGGCGGTGGTCACCTCGGCTTCACTGACCACCTGCGGCAGCTTCGATCACTTCCTGCACGAATCGGGCCTGGCCTACGACGGCGCGGTGGCCGCGCGCGAAGTGCAAAGCCCGTTCGACCACGCGCGCCAGGGCCGCCTGGTGGTGGTGCAGACCGTGGCCGACCCGAAAGACGTGGACGCCTACACCCGCGAAATGCTCGCCGCGCTGCTGGTCGACCTGCGCGAGGTGTCGCGCGGCGCGCTGGTGCTGTTCACCTCGCGCGCGCAGATGCGCCAGGCACAGGCCCTGCTGGAGCGCGGAGAGCACGGCGCGCTGCGCGACCGTGTTCTGGTGCAGGGCGAAGCCTCGCGCACGGTGCTGCTGCGCCGCCACGCCGAACGCGTGGCCGATGGTCAGCCCTCGGTGCTGTTTGGTCTGCAGTCGTTTGGTGAGGGGCTCGATCTGCCGGGTGAACTGTGCGAATGGGTGTTCATCACCAAGCTGCCGTTTGCCTCGCCCAGCGACCCGGTGGGCCAGGCGCGCGCCGACTGGCTCAAGAGCCAGGGCCGCGATCCGTTCAGCGAACTCGTGGTCCCCGCCACCGGCGCCCGCCTGCTGCAGTGGACCGGCAGGGCTCTTCGCACCGAGACCGACGAAGCGGTGGTCGTTTGTTACGATGCCCGGCTGCTGCGCCAGTCTTACGGACGGCGCATGCTCAAGGGCTTGCCGCCCTACCGTCTGCAGCGCCGCGTCGACGGTGTGCTGACCGACGCCTGAAGTCCATTGCCCCACCTGAAAGCCACCCGTCCATGATCTTCTCCGCTCTCAAACTCATCCACGTGCTGGCCGTCATCCTGTGGGTGGGTGGCATGGCGTTCGCGCATTTCTTTCTGCGGCCTTCCGTGCAGACGCTGGAAGCGCCGGTGCGCCTGCGCCTGCTGCACGCGGTGATGAAACGCTTCTTCTCGGCGGTGCTGGTGGCGTCGCTGGTGGTGCTGGTCACCGGCCTGTGGATGATCGGCCGCGTGGCCAAGGAGACTGTGCAGGCGGGCCTCGCGTTCAACATGCCGCTGGACTGGACCATCATGGCCACGCTGGGCGTTGTCATGATCGCCATCTTTGGCCACATCCGCTTCGCGCTGTTCAAGCGCTTCACGCGCACCCTGGAGGCGAGTGACTGGCCCGCTGCGGGCGCGGCGATGGCGTCCATCCGCACCTGGGTGTTCGTCAACCTGTGCATCGGCGTCGCCATCATCGTCGTGACGCTGCTGATGGGCTGAGGCCCGGGTGTCAGGTGGGCGCCGCGCCCAGTCTCGGCGTGGCAGGTGGCACACCCGGAGGTGCCATGCGCTCGCCGAGCAAGCGGCGCCACAGCCACGGCAGCGCCTGGCCCAGATCGGGCGACATCACGCTGCGCGTGGGGCGATGACCGCCGTTGGCGCGCGCCGCGTCGGTGCCCAGATCAAACCGGAAGGTGTAGGTGGGCTCCTGCCCCATGCGCAGGTCGGTCACAAACAGGCGGCCATCGGTGGCCGACACGCTGTAGAAGCCATGGGTGAAGGCCGCCATGCGCACGAGGTTGGGTTCGTTCCGGTGTTGCGCGATCAGCTCGGCACCGCGCTCGTGCACGGTCCAGACGATGCGCTTTGAATCGTCGAGCAGCGAGTAGTGGCCCTCCAGGTACTGCGTGGGCGTGGTGGCCACGAGCCGCCAGAGCACCGTGTTGAAAGGCGCGGGCGTGACCAGCAGCCCTTCGGGCGCCACGCCGTCCTGCTGCAGTGACGCCCGTGCAAGCTGTGCCACATGCTGTTGCACACCCACGCCCCAGGCCAGATACAGCGTGCTGAGCACCAGGCCTGCGGTGTTCCAGGCGAGCCCGCGGGCATTCTTCCAACGCAAAGCCGCAATCACGCCCACGATCAGCGGCACGGTGTAGGCCGGGTCGATGATGAAGATGCTGCCCACGCCAAACGGATGGTCGCTGAAGGGTTGCAGCAATTGCGTGCCGTACACCGTCATGGTGTCGAGCAGCGGGTGCGTCACCAGCACCAGCCACAAGGCCAGCCACCAGCGCTTGAACAAGGTGGCTTCGCCGTGCACGCGCGAGACGATCCAGGCCAGCACAGGCGCGGCCAGGGTGAGCAGGAAGAGCGCGTGGCTTTCGGCCCGGTGGCGCGTCATGTTGAGAATGGCGTCGCCGTGGTCGATGAACGAGTCGAGGTCGGGCAGGGTGCCGGCCACGGCGCCCCACAGCGCGGCTTTCCATACGGCAGTGCGCCGCCCCATCACCGCCACGCCCACAGCCGAGCCCAGCGCAATTTGCGTCAATGAATCCATGGGGCGAGCTTAGCCGCAGTGGGTTGAATCAGGCCTGCACGGCGATGGGAAACAAGGCCCGCAGGCCATCGCTGCCGAGCGTGAACGGCACTGTCACGGCGGCGCGCGCCTGCTCGTCCAGCCGCCGCCAGATGCCGTCGCGCTCGTTGCCTGGGTCCCCCGTCACGTAGAGCTGCGTGGTGAGCAGCTCGCGGCGCTCCAGTCGAACCTTGACGTGGATGTGGGGCGTTCGGCCGGCGTAGGGCACGGGTTTGAGGGTGCGGAAGCGGTAGCGCCCGTCACGCCCCACGCTCACGCGACCGAAGCCCTGAAAGGCGGGGTCGGCCCGGTTGCCGTCGCCGGGGTGGTGGTAGTGGCCCTGGTGGTCGCACTGCCAGATCTCCACCACCGCGCCCGAGACCGGCACGCCCGCCAGATCCGTCACCGTGCCCTCCACCCAGGCCGGCTGCCCCTGGCCGTAGACCACCTGACCGTTTCTCAGCAGGTCGGCGTCGCTGTCGGCTGGCAGTGAGACGGGGTAAAACGGGCCTTCGGTCTGGCGCGGGGTCGGCCGCAGCGCGGGCCCCTGCGCCAAAGCCGGCGTGAGCCAGGCAGGCGCGGCCACCACAACCGCAGTGGCCAGAAGAAGACGACGGCGAGGCACAACAGGCATGAAGCACTCCAGACAAAAACAGTCAGATTGGAAGCGCCGCCCGCGCGCAAGTTCCGCCCACCAGAACACCGCGGAACCGGCTCCGCCGGGCCGCAGGTGTTGCCCCCCTGGGGGGGGGTGACGCCGCAGGCGGCGCAGGGGGGGCTCTACTTCGTCCCCATCCAGGCCAGCAGCGAGGCGCGCATGGCTTCTTCCACCGACATCTCGATGGGCGTGGTCCAGCTGCGCGGCACAAACACCGTGTAGCCACCAATCATGTAGCCCATGGGCAGGTACACCGCCACGTGATCGAGCTCGGCCAGCGCCGGGGGCAGGCCGGCCATGTTCTGGCGCGTCACCAGGCCGACGATGGTCATTTCGTTGCCTGGCATCTTCAGCATCACCACCTGCTGCTGCGCGTCGCCTTTGTTGGGCGAGAAGTAGTCGGCAAAACTCTTGAGGGAAGAGTAAATGCTCTTGACCACCGGCAGGTTGGTGAAGGGCAGCTCCAGCCAAGACAGCAACCGAGCCGCGACGGGCTGAGAGATGAGAAAGCCCAGCCCGAAGATCATGGCCGCACCGATCACGATGCCCAGGCCGGGCAGGTAGTAGTCCCCAATCAAGGGGCGCACGGCCCACATGGCGATGGACTCCAGCCAGGCGATGAACAGATACAGCACGTAGACCGTGATCGCGACCGGCAGGAAAGTGATCAGGCCGCGGAAGAAGTACTGGTAGATCGGTTTCATGAGGCTCTGAAGGTTTCCGCAGGCCGGCCGCCTGCCACTGCGCGGGAGCATAGCAGCCGGGTGCTTGCAAACGCGGACAATGGCCTCATCTGCCCGGTGCACGCCCGATGCCGGGCCGCACGTCTGGCGTTTGTGCCAGTTCCGGAACTCCACGGGGCCAGCCGGCTCTTTCATCCATGAACGGACTTTTCGACTTCTTTGGCCGCGTGCTGCGCGGGGTGCTCAGGCTGGCGCTGGCCGTGGCCGCGCTGGTGTTTGTGCTCAGCCTGCTGCTGGCCTCGCTGGTGGTGGTGGTGGGCCTCTCGCTCTGGGCCCTGGTGACCGGTCGCAAGCCTGCGCCAGCCATGGTGTTCAGCCGCTTCCGCCAGACTTCGCAACGCTACACCCAGGGTGTGTGGCCCGGTGCCACGCGCCGGCCCATGGGCGACGTGGTGGACGTGGAGGCCACGGAAGTGACGGAAAAGCCGGCTCCTGCCCCGCGCTCGGGCCCGGACCCGATGGCCCGCGTCTTGCGCTGAGGCTTCAAGCCTTGTCGCTGCCCTTGCGACGAGCGAGCGCCGCGTCGTACAGCGCGTTGCGCGGCTGCCCGCTGATCTCGGCGCACAGGCGCACAGCGGTCTTCAAAGGGAGTTCGGTGAGCAAGAGGTCCAGCGTTCGCAGGGCCGAAGCATCGAGTTCCCCGGCGCCCGAGGTGTCCGCAGACAGGGGGTGCACCATCAGCACAAACTCGCCGCGTGTGCGGTGTGCGCCGCCTTGCAGCCACGTGGGGAGGTCTTGCGCCGGGAGTTGCGCAATCTCTTCAAACTGTTTGGTGAGTTCGCGCCCCACGGTCACGGTGCGCGATCCGAGGCTGGCCAGGTCTCTGGCCAGTGCTTCAATCCGGTGAGGGGCTTCCAGCAGCACACAGGCGCGCGCATCGGCGCCGATGTGCTGTACCTCGCGCTGCCGCTCGGCCGCTTTGGGCGACAGGAATCCGTTGAACACAAACTGCCCGCTCCAGCCCACATGGCCGGCCACGCTGAGCAGTGCGGTGATGCTGCTGGCGCCGGGAATCGGCACGCTGCGCAAGCCCGCTGCGTTGACGGCTGCGACCAGCCGCGCGCCCGGGTCGCTCACGCCGGGCGTGCCGGCGTCGCTCACATAGGCCACGCGCTGGCCTGCCTGCAGGCGCTGAATCACGGTCTGCGCGGCCTCGGTCTCGTTGTGCTCGTGCAGCGCGAGCAGCGGCTTGTGCAAACCGTAACCTTGCAGCAGGCCTGCGGTGTGGCGCGTGTCTTCGCAGGCCACGGTGTCAGCGATCGAGAGCACGTGCAGCGCACGCAGTCCGATGTCGGCGAGGTTGCCGATGGGGGTGGCGACCATGTAGAGGGCACCCTGCGGATAATGCTGGTGCGCCGCCGCGTCACGGGCGGCCGCCAACAGGGATGGAGTGCTTGCAGACAATGTGGACATCCAGAAAACAGGGAGCGAGCGCCGCCAACGGTGCCGCAAAGCAGACCACCAAGGTCCGGGGCGATGCCGCAGAAGACGCGGCCCTGGTGCACCTCAAACGCCACGGCCTTTCGCTGGTCCATCGCAACTTCAAGACGCCCGGCCGCGGTGGTGGCGAGGTCGATTTGATTATGCGCGAGCCCGGCGGCACGCTGGTCTTTGTCGAAGTGCGACAGCGGGCCAGTGCAAGCCGTGGCGGGGCAGCGGCGAGCATCACGGGCGTGAAGCAACGGCGCATCGTGTTTGCCGCACGGCACTTTTTGCTGCGGCTGGGCTCAGAGCCTCCATGCCGCTTCGATGTGGTGTTGCTCGAGGGCGCTCTGGACGCTCCTGCAGGCCCGCGCATCGAGTGGCTGCGCGCGGCCTTCGATGCATCTGGCGCATTTTGATACACCCCTCACCGCTATGATCGCCCCATGCTTCTGCAACGCATTCAGCAACAGTTCATTGACAGTGCCGACCTGAAGTACCAGTGCGCTCAGGCGCTGGCGCCGCAAGTCGAGTCGGCCATCAACGCCGTGCTGGCCAGCGTCACAGGCGGTGGCAAGGTGCTGGCCTGTGGCAACGGTGCATCCGCCGCGGGCGCGCAGCACTTTGCAGCCAGCTTCGTGGGCCGCTACGAACGCGAGCGGCCCGAGCTCGCTGCCTTCTCCCTGTCTTCCGACGCGGCCGTGCTCACGGGCATTGCCAACGACTTCGACGCACGCGCGGTGTTTGCGCGCCAGGTGCGCGCGCTCGGGCAGGCGGGTGATGTGTTGCTTGCCTTGTCGACCACGGGCAATTCGGCCAACGTGCTCGCTGCAGTGGATGCCGCGCACGAGCGAGAAATGACGGTAGTTGCGCTGACCGGCGCGCGCGGTGGTCGCCTGGCCATGCAGCTGCGCGACACGGACGTGCACCTGTGCGTGCCGCATGAGTTGCCGGCGCGCATCCTCGAAGTGCATCACCTGGTGCTGCACTGCATTTGCGACGGTGTGGACGCCCAGTTGCTGGGCCTGCCCGATGAATCCAACACCCCTATGGAGAGTGCCCCATGACCCCTTCAAAAACCGCTTCCTTTCAACGCGTCGCTGCGGCCGCTCTGGCGGTGGCCGCACTGGGTGCCACGCTGAGCGCTTGTGCCCCACTGGTGGTGGGCGGTGCGGCGGTCACAGCACTGGTGGCCGTGGACCGGCGCACCTCGGGCGCCCAGCTGGACGACCAGGGCATCGAGCTGCGCGCGAGCAACCGCATCAAGGACGAGATTGGCGACGCGCGCGCGCGCTTCTCGGTCTCCAGCTACAACCGCCGCGTGCTGATCACGGGCGAGGCGTCCAACGACGCCATCAAGACACAGATCACGCAGCTGGTCTCGGGCGTCGAGAACGTTCGGGAAGTGATCAACGAGCTGGGTGTGACCAACAGCCCCTCGTTCAAGGAGCGCGCAAGCGACACGCTGATCACCGGCCGGGTGAAGGCGTCGCTGGTGGACGCCAAAGACCTGTCTGCCAGCGCCTTCAAGGTGGTGACGGAGCGCGGTGCCGTGTACCTCATGGGACGCGTGACCCAGCGCGAGGCCGACCGCGCCACCGACATCGCACGCAACACGCAGGGTGTGGCGCGCGTGGTGCGGGTGCTGGAGATCATCAGCGAGCAGGAGCTCGCCAACATTGCCACGCAGAAACAGTGAGTTCCTGCGCGTGGGGAGGCGGCTACTTAAGGCGCTTGATCAGGCTTGAAGTGTCAAAACGCTGTCCACCCATGGCCTGCACGTCGGCATAGAACTGGTCCACCAGCGCGGTCACGGGCAGGCGCGCACCGTTGCGCTTGGCCTCGTCGAGCACCAGGCCGAGGTCTTTGCGCATCCAGTCCACTGCAAAGCCGAAGTCGAACTTGTCGGCCACCATGGTCTTGCCGCGGTTGTCGAGCTGCCAGCTTTGCGCAGCGCCCTTGCCGATGACGTCGAGCACCTGGTTCATGTCCAGCCCGGCTTTCTGACCGAAGGCAATCGCTTCGGACAGTCCTTGCACCAAGCCGGCAATGCAGATCTGGTTGACCATCTTCGTGAGCTGACCGGCGCCGCTCGCGCCCATGAGCGTGAACGCACGTGAAAACGCCATGCCCGCGGGTTTGACGTTGTTGAAGGCCGCATCGTCCCCACCACACATCACCGTCAGGGCACCGTTTTGTGCGCCCGCCTGGCCGCCGGACACCGGTGCGTCAACGAAGGCAATGCCCAGCGCCTTGGCGGCGCCATGGAGCTCGCGCGCCACGTCGGCCGATGCGGTGGTGTGGTCCACAAACACAGCGCCTGGTGACATGCCGGCGAAGGCGCCGTCAGCGCCCAGCGTGATCGAACGCAGATCGTCGTCGTTGCCGACACACGAGAACACGATGTCGGCGCCCTGCGCAGCTTCACGCGGTGTGGGTTTGTGGGTGCCGCCAAACTCGGCCGCCCAAGCGGCCGCCTTGGCGGTGGAGCGGTTGTAGACCGTTACCGTGTGCCCGGCGCGCGCCAGGTGGCCTGCCATGGGATAGCCCATGACACCCAGACCGATGAAGGCCACTTTGCGGGCGGGGGTGGATTCGTAGGTGCGTTCGGCAATGCTGCTCATGAAGTGGTCTCTGGTGAGGGTTCAAGAATGCCGCGGAACTGGCTTTGCCAGGCCGCAGGCATTGCCCCCTGGGGGGTGACGCGCCGCAGGCGCGGCACGGGGGGAATCACATTATGGTGAGGTGCTCGGTGCCTGCAGCGAGGTCCAGCGATTTGGCGCGCTGGCTGTTGAGCTTGATCTGCAGGCGCAGGTCGTTGAGCGAGTCGGCGTTGCGCAGCGCGTCTTCGAGCGTAATCAGGTTGGCTTCAAAGGCGTTGAACAGCGCCTGGTCGAAGGTCTGCATACCCATCTGGGTGCTCTTCTTCATGATCTCCTTGATCTCGGCGACATCGCCTTTGAAGATCAGGTCGGAGATGAGCGGCGAGTTCAACATGATCTCCACCGCCGCGTGCCGGCCCTTGTTGTCCTGGCGTGGCACCAGGCGCTGGGACACCAGGGCGCGCAGGTTCAGGGACAGGTCCATCAGCAGCTGGGCGCGGCGCTCTTCCGGGAAGAAGTTGATGATGCGGTCCAGTGCCTGGTTGGCGCTGTTGGCGTGCAGCGTGGCAAGGCACAGGTGGCCCGTTTCCGAGAACTGGATCGCGTGCTCCATCGTCTCGCGGTCGCGGATTTCGCCCATCAGGATCACGTCAGGCGCCTGGCGCAGTGTGTTCTTTAAGGCGGCTTCCCAGCTGTCGGTGTCCAGTCCCACCTCGCGCTGCGTCACCACGCAATTCTTGTGCGGGTGCACAAATTCCACCGGGTCTTCGATGGTGATGATGTGACCGTGCGTGTTCTCGTTGCGCCAGTCCACCATGGCGGCGAGCGAGGTGGACTTGCCCGAGCCCGTGGCGCCCACGAGGATGCACAAGCCGCGCTTGGACAGCGACACATCTTTGAGCACCTGCGGCAGGCCCAGCTTGTCGATCGTGGGCAGCACCGCGGGAATGGTCCGCAACACCATGCCCACCTTGCCTTGCTGAATGAAGGCGCTCACGCGAAAGCGGCCGATGGCGGGTGGCGAGATGGCGAAATTGCATTCCTTGGTGCGCTCGAACTCGGCGGCCTGCTTGTCGTTCATGATGGCGCGTGCCAAGGCCAGCGTGTGCGACGCGTTCAAGGGTTGGGGCGACACCTTGACCACCGATCCGTCCACCTTGATGGCGGGCGGGAAGTCAGCCGTCAGGAACAGGTCGCTGCCGGTGCGGCTGAGCATGAGGCGCAGCAAGTCGTTGATGAATTTGGATGCCTGGTCGCGTTCCATGTGTCCTGCCTTACGGGTCCTGTCGGGTTCAGCCGGGGAAGTTTTCCGGGATCTTTGCCTTGCCGCGCGCTTCTGCAGGGCTGATCACGTTGCGCTTGACCAGCTCGGAGAGGTTCTGATCGAGCGTTTGCATGCCCACGCTGTTGCCGGTTTGAATCGCCGAATACATCTGCGCCACCTTGGCTTCGCGAATCAGGTTTCGGATCGCGCTGGTGCCCAGCATGATTTCGTGTGCCGCCACGCGGCCTGAGCCGTCTTTGGTTTTGCACAGCGTCTGCGAGATCACGGCTACCAGCGACTCGGACAGCATAGCGCGGACCATGTCTTTTTCTTCTGCGGGGAACACGTCGATGATGCGGTCAATGGTCTTGGCTGCACTCGATGTGTGCAGCGTGCCAAACACCAGGTGGCCGGTTTCTGCCGCGGTCATGGCCAGGCGGATGGTTTCGAGGTCGCGCATTTCGCCGACCAGGATCGCGTCGGGGTCTTCGCGCAACGCCGAGCGCAGGGCATTGGAGAAGCTCAGGGTGTGCGGTCCCACTTCGCGTTGGTTCACCAGGCACTTCTTGGATTCGTGCACGAATTCCACCGGGTCTTCCACCGTCAGGATGTGGCCGTACTCGGTCTCGTTCAGGTGGTTGACCATGCCCGCGAGCGTCGTGGACTTGCCCGAACCCGTGGGGCCCGTCACCAGCACGAGGCCGCGTGGCCGCAAGGCGAGGTCACCAAAGATCTTGGGTGCGTTCAGCTGCTCCAGCGTGAGGATCTTGCTTGGAATGGTGCGGAACACCGCGCCAGCGCCGCGGTTGTGGTTGAACGCATTCACGCGGAAACGGGCCAGGCCTTCGATCTCGAACGAGAAGTCGCACTCCAGGAACTCCTCATACTGCTTGCGCTGGCTGTCGTTCATGATGTCGTACACCATGCCGTGGACCTGCTTGTGGTCCAGCGGTTCGACGTTGATGCGTCGCACATCACCATGCACCCGTATCATGGGTGGAAGACCGGCCGAGAGGTGAAGATCGGATGCTTTGTTCTTGACGCTGAAGGCGAGCAATTGGGTGATATCCATCCCGGGGTCCCGTGCGGTGTTGAGGTATGACGGCAGATTATGACGACCATTGAATGCAATCTCCAAGGGCTGAAAGCGCGCATTTCGAGTGCTTGTTCACGCGCGGGGCGCCGTGAAGACGAGGTGGTTTTGCTCGCCGTTTCCAAGACCTTCGGACCTGACGCCGTTCGTCAGGCCTTGGCCGCCGGCCAGCGGTGTTTTGGCGAAAACTACGTTCAAGAAGGCGTCGAGAAAATTCTCGCGCTGCGCGACGCATCTGTTGCGTCCATGCCGATGGAATGGCATTGCATCGGCCCTTTGCAGAGCAACAAGACCCGGCTGGTCGCCGCGCACTTTGACTGGGTGCAGTCGGTGGACCGCTTGAAGATCGCCGAGCGCCTGAGCGAACAGCGCCCCGATCACCTGCCACCGCTGCAGGTGTGCCTGCAGGTCAATGTGGATGGCGGGCTGACCAAAGCGGGCGTGACGCCCGACGCGCTGCCCGGGCTGGCCGAAGCGGTGGCCGGGTTGCCACGGCTTCAGCTGCGAGGCTTGATGTGCATTCCCGAACCCGCTGAGCACTTCGATGCCCAGCGCGCGGTGTTTGAGCAGGCCAGGGCCTTGTTCGATCAGCTCAACACGGCGGGCTTCGCACTCGACACCTTGTCCATGGGCATGAGCGACGACCTGGAGGCTGCCGTGGCCGCCGGCTCCACCATGGTGCGCGTGGGCCGCGCCGTGTTTGGCGGACGCCCCGCCAAGGTCACTTCACCGGCTTGACCGAACCGCAGCTCGCGGCAATCCATTTGCCCTGACCATCCAGCGTGGTGGTTTGCGGCTTGCCCTGGTGCGTGCTGTTCATGACCATCTTCATGGTGTAGGCGGTGTCGCCGCTGAAGGTGTAGGTGCCTTCGCCGGACGAGGGCGGGTTCTTGCAGACGAAGCTCATCTTGAGCGCGCTGGCGCTGCGAGAGGTGATGCGGGTGGTGCAATCGCCTTCGTTCTGCATCGGCATTTCCTGCTTGGCGGCCATCTCCGGCGTGACGCACACCTTCAAGGCCATGCCGCCACCGGCGCCCGCCGTGGGCATGCTCATGCCCTGCTTGGCCAGCATGTCTTCCATCTGCTTGCGCTGGGCGGCCGACATGCCCGCCATCTGCTTCTGCATCTGGGCCATCGCCTGGTCCATCTCGGCATTGCCTCCCATCTTCTGGTTCATCTCCCAAAGGCCCGGCTTGATGCCCTGGGCCTGGGCGGTGAGGCTCAGGGCGACGCCGCTGAGCAGCAGGGCGGTGTTGAAGTGGCGTTGCATGGCGGCTCCTGGTGGTGGTGCGGCCATTGTGCGAAGCGTGGCGCGGCTGTCAATGCAGGTGGGAACGTGTCACAACGGCAGCCGCGAACTGTTCTTCACCTCTTCCATCACCGCGTAGGTTCGCGTCTCGCGCACGCCTGGCAGTTGCCAGAGCACGCTGCCGGCAAAGTCGCGGTAGGCGGCCATGTCGGCCATGCGGGTCTTGAGCAGGTAGTCAAAGCCGCCAGCGACCATGTGGCATTCCATGATCTCGTCGCGCACCTGCACCGCCGCCTTGAACTCGTTGAACACATTGGGCGTGGTGCGGTCGAGCAGCACTTCCACAAACACCATCATCCCGCGCCCCAGTTTCAGCGGATTGAGGCGTGCCTCGTACCCCAGGATGTAGCAGTCGCGTTGCAGCCGTTGCGTGCGGGCGAGCACGGCGGTGGGCGAGAGGGCCACTGCCTCAGCCAGCTTGAGGTTGGTGAGGCGCCCATCGGCTTGCAGCAACTGCAAGATCTTCAGGTCGATGCGGTCGGGTTCCTGGACGTCGGGCATGGCAGAAGATTATCCGGTTTTGGCTGATGAATTTGGTGAAAAACTCGTTTCATTCGGCGGCACCATGCGTGAATTCACCAACTTTACGCCGCTTGGAGTTGCCATGCCCCGCCCTCAGGACCGCTTGCCCTTCCCTTATCGCCCCGAAGCCGGGGTGCTTGCCCATCGCCTGCAGGCCTTGCAGGGCGCGCTCGACTGGATGGCCGCTGCGGCGCAGGCCGCACCGTGGGTGCGGTCGGTGCGGGACAACCCTCCACCGTTCTGGGCCATGGAGAGCCTGCTGAAGGAGTACCCGATTTCCAGCGCCGAGGGCCTGGCCTTGATGCGGTTGGCCGAAGCCTTGCTGCGCGTGCCCGATGCCGAAACCGCCATTGCGCTCACCGCCGACCAACTGGGCCGCGCAGATTTCGACGGTACGGCCGATTCGACGCTGGCACGCCTGTCGTCCACCGCCATCGCCATGTCCAAGCACTTTCTGCCGTCGGCCGGCAGCGAGCCCGGCGTGATGGCCAAGCTGGGCGCCAAGACCGTCGTGGCGGCGACGTTGCGCGCCGTGCAGTTGCTGGGCCGGCAGTTCGTATTGGGGCAGACCATTGAAGAAGGCATGAAAGAGGCGGCGTCGGCGCGCAAGCGGCAGGCGAATCTGCGGTTCAGTTTTGACATGCTGGGCGAGGGCGCGCGCACCGACGAAGACGCCCTGCGTTACCTGGCCAGTTACCAGCAGGCCATCGGCGCGATCGCGCGCCAGGCCGATCCAGCGCGCCACCCCAGCCAGAACGACGGCATCTCCATCAAGCTCAGCGCGCTGCACCCGCGCTATGAAGACGCGCAGCACGGGCGTGTGATGCGCGAACTGGTGCCCCGCGTGTGGTCGCTGTGCGAGGCCGCGGCTGCCGCGCAACTCAACCTCACCATCGACGCCGAAGAGGTCGACCGGCTTGAACTCTCGCTGGACGTGTTCGAAGCGCTGGCCACGCTGGTGGCACAACATTGCCCGCAGTGGCAGGGGTTCGGCCTGGCGTTGCAGGCGTACCAGACGCGTGCGGTCGAGCTGATCGACCACGTGGCGCTGCTTGCGCGGCGCCACCGCCTGAAGTTCATGTGCCGCTTGGTGAAGGGGGCTTACTGGGATGCCGAAATCAAGCGCGCGCAGGAACTCGGGCTGCCCGCTTACCCGGTGTTCACGCAAAAGCCGCACACCGACGTGAGCTACCTCGCTTGCGCGCGCGCCCTGCTGGAGGCGTCCGATGCGGTGTTTCCCCAGTTCGCCACGCACAACGCCGGCACCATCGCGGCCATCTTGCAGATGGCCCATGCGCGGTCTGCGCCCTTCGAGCTGCAACGCCTGCACGGGATGGGCGAGGGCATCTACCGCGAGGTATTGAAAAATCCTGCCATCGCATGCCGTGTGTACGCGCCCGTGGGTGCCCACCGCGACCTGCTGGCGTATCTGGTTCGCCGCCTGCTGGAGAACGGCGCAAACTCGTCGTTTGTGCACCAGCTGGCCGATGAGTCGGTGGGCATGGACGAGCTGTTGGTGTCGCCGCTGGAGCGCTCGGCGCCCGGCGCGGTGACCTCGACGTTGCCGCTGCCCAAGGACTTGTACGGCGCTTCTCGTCCCAACAGCCTCGGGCTGGACCTGACGGTGGCCGCGCACCGCGAGCCCCTGTTGGCGGCGCATGCCGCTCTGGTGGTGCCGCGGGTGACCGAGGCCAGTGCCACCGACTCCAGCGCCGCGGCAGACCGCGCACAACAGGCCTTTGCGGGCTGGAACCACACCCCGGTGGGCGAACGTGCGGCCGTGCTTCGGCGTGCAGCCGACGCGATGCAGCAGCAACTGCCGCAGTTGTGCGCGTTGCTGGTGAAAGAAGCGCACAAGGGCTGGAATGACGCGATCGCCGAGGTGCGTGAGGCCATCGACTTCTTGCGCTACTACGCGAACGACGCCGAACGCGTGATGGCACCTCAGACGCTGCCTGGCCCCACGGGTGAGAGCAACACATTGCGCCTGGAGGGCCGAGGCGCCTGGGTCTGCATCAGCCCCTGGAACTTCCCGCTGGCCATCTTCACCGGCCAGGTGGCTGCCGCATTGGTCACGGGCAACACGGTGCTGGCCAAGCCCGCCGAGCAGACGCCGGCCATCGCGCAGGCGGCGGTGGCCCTGCTGCACGCCGCCGGCGTGCCGGCCGATGCGCTGCAACTGCTGCATGGCCCGGGTGAGACCGTGGGGGCCGCGCTGGTGGCGCAACCGGGCGTGGCGGGCGTGGTGTTCACCGGCTCCACCCCGGTGGCCAAGCTGATCCAGCGTGCGCTTGCCGCCAAGGACGGCCCCATCGTGCCGCTGATTGCCGAAACCGGTGGCATCAACGCCATGCTTGTGGACAGCACCGCACTGCCCGAGCAGGTGGCCGACGCGGTGGTGCAAAGCGCCTTTCGCAGCGCAGGCCAGCGTTGCTCGGCCCTGCGCTTGCTGTGCGTGCACGAGGCGGTGGCCGATGGCGTGATCGCGATGATTCAGGGCGCTGCCAAAGAACTCGTCACAGGTGACCCCGCCCACCTTGCCACCGACCTCGGCCCCGTCATCGATGCCGAGGCCTTTGAAGGCATTGCGCGCCACCTGCAACGCCTGCTGACACAGGCGAAGTCGCTGCTGCCGGCCAGCAGCGCGAACGGCCAAGCCAACCTCGTGCCGCCGCAGATGTTCGAGGTCGATTCCATTGCCCATGTGACGCAGGAGATCTTCGGCCCTGTGTTGCAGGTGGTTCGCTGGGGTGGAGATCCGATGGCGGTGGTGCGGCACATCAACGCGCTGGGTTATGGCCTCACGCTGGGCATTCAGACGCGCATCGACAGCCGCGCACAGGCGTTGGCGTTGGCGGCGCGTGTGGGCAACGTCTATGTCGACCGCAACATGATCGGTGCGGTGGTGGGCGTGCAGCCTTTTGGAGGCGAAGGGCTCAGCGGCACGGGTCCGAAGGCGGGTGGTCCGCACTACCTGTTGCGCTTCTGCGCCGAGCAGACGCTCACCATCAACACCACGGCCGCAGGCGGCAACGTGGCGCTCTTTACGGGATAAGCGCTGGCCTGCGCGCGCCGACCGAGTGAGATACTGGCGGGCGCATGAGCACGCCCACCATTCCCGCCGCGCCCCGGCCCCTTGAGGCCGCCACAGCCTACCGCCCAGTCGATGCCACGTGGTGGCAATGGATCGCCGAGAACCGGCTGCGCGAGTGCGTGCCCGAATCGATGCTGGCGACCATGACCCAGGCCGGCCTGGACCCGATCGAGTGCGAGCGGGCCATTCGCGACATCGAGAGCGATCCGGTGTTTTTGGCGGCCCGCAAGTTCCAGCAGCTGCAGGCCAAGCTGGAGTCGGTGATGGCCAACCAGCAAAAGCTGCTGGAACTGAGCCCGCGCTACGCTGAGGTCGAAAAGCGCGCCAGCGTGCCGCTCGACGAATTCTTTGAAAAGTACGTGGTCGGCAGCCGCCCGCTCGTGCTCACCGATGTGGCGCGCGACTGGCCGGCGCTGGGGCGCTGGTCGCCACACGATCTGCGCGAGCGCTTCGGGCACCTGCAGGTGGAAATTCAAGCCGAGCGCAGTGCCGACCCGCACTACGAAGTCAACAAGCTCAACCACAAGCGCAGCGTGCGCCTCGCGGACTTTGTGGATCAGGTGCTCGCCGGTGGCGCCACCAACGACTACTACCTGACCGCCAACAACGAGCTGTTGAGCCAGCCGGCATTTGCGCCCATCCTGGCCGACATCGGCACGCTGCCGGCCTTCTGCGACCCCGCACAACTGGCCCAGCGCGCGTCGTTCTGGTTTGGGCCAGCCGGCACCGTCACGCCCTTGCACCACGACACGCTCATGCTGTGCCACACACAGATCGTGGGGCGCAAGCGATGGCGTTTCATTTCGCCCTTGCAAACGCCCTTGCTCTACAACCATTTCGAGGTCTACAGCCCGGTGGACATTGACCGGCCCGACCTCAGCCGATATCCGCTGTTCGAGCAGGCGACTGTGCTGGATGTGGTCGTGGAGCCCGGCGAGACGGTGTTCCTGCCGCTGGGCTGGTGGCACCAGGTGACGGCGCTCGACGTCAGCCTGTCGTTCTCGTTTTCCAACCTCGCACTGCCCAATCACTACAGCTTCCAGAACCCAACCATCACCAACTGGTGAGGGCGCGGTTCAGGACAGCACCAGCATGCCCTCGGTCGGGTTCTGCAGCAGCGCGTCCAGCGCTTCGATGGGCAGCGGCTTGGCAAACAGGTGGCCCTGGAACTGGTCGCAGCCCTGGTAGGCCAGAAAGTCCCGCTGCTCCTGCGTCTCCACGCCCTCGGCCACCACTTGCAGGCTCAAGCTCTGCGCCAGCGCAATGATCGCGCGCGAAATGGCGGCGTCGTTCGGGTCGGTCAACACATCGGCCACAAAGCCCTTGTCGATCTTGAGCTGGTCAAGCGGCAGGCGCTTGAGCACAGAGAGCGACGAATAACCGACGCCGAAATCGTCCAGCGACAGGGTCACGCCCAGCGCCTTGAGCATGCCCATCTTGTCGATGGTGATCTCCATGCGGTCGGCCAGCAGGCTCTCGGTGAGCTCGAGCTTCAGCTTGTGCGGGCGAATGCCTGTGCGCGTGATCGCGGCCATCACCATGTCGACGAAGTCTGGGTGGCGGAACTGGCGCACGCTCACGTTCACCGCGATGCTCAGGTTGGAGGTCTGCGGCCGGTCCGCCCAGGCGGCCAGCTGCTCGCACGACTTCTCCAGCACCCACTGCCCCAGTGGCAGGATCAGCCCGGTGTCTTCGGCGACAGGAATGAAGTCGGCCGGGAACACCAGCCCGCGCTCGGGGTGCTGCCAGCGCACCAGTGCCTCCACGCCGGTGATCACGCCCACGCGATCCACTTGCGGCTGGTAATGCACGACGAACTGCTGCTCGTTCAGCGCCACGCGCAGATCGGAGCTCACGTTGGCGTTGGCGCTCACCGTGGCCTGCATGTTGGGGTCGAAAAAGCACAGCGTGTTGCGGCCCAGCGACTTGGCCTGGTACATCGCCAGGTCTGCCTGCTTGAGCAGTTCACCCACATCACTCTGCTGGCCGTTGAACGAGGTCACGCCGATGCTGGGCGTGGTGAAGTGCTGGTGGCCGGTGAGCTGGAACGGTTCGCGCAGCGTGTTGAGCACCTTCTCCGCCAGGGCAGTGGCTTTGAACGCCGCGGCATCCGGGTCGGTGCTCAGGTCATCGACCATCACCACGAACTCGTCGCCCCCCAGGCGGGCCACCATGTCGGTCTTGCGCACGCTCTTGGTCAGGCGCGCGGCCACCTTCTGCAGCAGCTGGTCGCCCATATGGTGGCCCAACGTGTCGTTGAGCACCTTGAAGTTGTCCAGGTCGATGAACATCAGTGCGCCGTGTTGGCCCGAGCGGGCGCTGGCAGCCAGCGCCTGCTGCAGTCGGTCGAGCAGCAACTGGCGGTTGGGCAGATCGGTCAGCGCGTCGTAGAAGGCCAGGTGGCGGATCATGTCCTCGGCGGTTTTGCGCTGCGTGATGTCACGCCCCACCGCCACCCAGTGCGTCACCTCTTCCGCCGTGGCCTGTACCGACACCACCTCCAGCTCGACCCAGAACATGGCGCCGTTCTTGCGGCGGACCATCAGCTCGGTGCGCGCCTGGCGGGTCTGCTGCAGACCCTGGGCCAGTTCGCGCAGTTTGGGTATGGCCGGGTCGAGTTCGAGCAGCATGCGTGGCGTCTGCCCCAGCACTTCGGCACGGCTGTAGCCGGTGTGCTGCTCAAACGCGTCGTTGACGAACACGATGCGCGGTTCCTGGTCGTCACTGCCGGCGCCCGTCTCGGCGATGGCGACGATGTCGTTGAGCCGCGAGACGCTCGTCTCCAGCAGCATCAGCTGTTCCTGCGAGCGGCGCCGTTCGGTCACGTCGCGGAAGTACACCGCCAGGCCTTCGGCAAACGGGTAGGCCCGCACCTCCAGCCACTTGCCCAGCGTCGGGAAGAAGTCTTCAAGCTCCACGCGGCGGTTGGTGTTGAGCGATTTGGTGAGCTGGTCTTTCAGACGTTGTGCCAGGCCGGCACTGAAGCCCTGCCAGACTTCCAGTCCCAGCAAGTCGGCCGTGGTTTTCTGCAGCAGCCGCTCGCTCTCCTGGTTGAGATAGGTGAAGCAGCACTGGCGGTCAAGCGTGACAAAAGCTTCCGTGATACTGGCCAGGGTGGTAGTGAGCCGCATGGCCAGACGCAACGTATCCTGCTGCGCCTGCTTCTGTGCCGAGATGTCCTGGATCGCACCCTGAATGCGCACGATCTGGCCATTGGCCCGCCGCACCGCCGTGCCCACGGTGCGCACCCATTTGGGCGAACCGCCTTCCACCGTCACTTGGATTTCTTCATCAAACCCTTCGCCATGCTGGGCGCAGCGCTCCAGCCGTTGCCGAATGCCGTTGCGCCACTCGGGCGTGTAACGCTGCACCATGTCCTCGAGGTTTCGCACCTGACGGTGGTCGGTCAGGCCCAGGATCGTGGCGAATTCGTCCGAATGAACCACCTCGCGCGTGGACAACTGCAGGGACCAGCTGCCCGCGCCCGCCGTGTGCTCCGTCAGGTTCAGGCGGCTCTCGCTTTCGCGCAGGACGTTGGCGTTGTACTGCTCGCTCAGTTCACACCGGCGCGCCAGGGCCAGCACGTCTGCGGCGTGTTTCGACAGCAGCGTGAGGGCCGGCGCTCCAGGCTCAGGGCGCGCGCGAGCTTCGTGATGCAGCAGCAACAGGGCAGACTGCCCCACGGCGTCAAACACCGGCAGCCAGTGCCCATAGCGGAAAGGGTTGCCGTCACTGGGCTCGCCGGGTAACCAGCCTTCTGCGTCCAGATGGCCCTGGAGCATCGTGGCGCAACTTGCCAGCACGGCGGTGGCTTGAGCGGTATCCACGCCGTGTGCTCCCAACACTTCTGGTGGCTTGTGGGACGCATCCACCAACAGCGCTGCGCTCGTGCCCGCCAGCTGTGCCGCCATTTCGGCCAGACGGTCGAGCTCGGTGCGCTGGGAGGGGATCGTCCAGGCGCCTGTGCGCTCGAACGTCGTCTCGGCCAACAGGGGTGTGCGGTTGTCGGTTCCAGGGCGCATGAGGTGTGATGATCGGTTCGGTCGAGGGGCCAGCATACAGAGCGGTGGTCATCCGTTGTGCCCGCGGGCCCGGTCGATGGCGTGTCGTGGCGTGAACTTCTGCACGGGCTCCCCAAATGTGGGGAGAATTTGTAACCCAGATGTGAGTTTTTGTTGCTTATGTTCTAACATGGGCGCACAGCCGATGCCAGCCCAAAACGCTTGCGCCATCGCTCGCCACTGCCGATCCGACATTTCATGGAGTTGATTGTGAGCACACTCGCAGAACTCAGGCAATACAGCGACGTTTCCAGCCTGAAAACCGCCTTGCACCAGCTGTGCAGTGAGTTCGGTCGCATCACGCGACTCGACATCCTCACTGCCATGCATGAGGGCACGAAGCAGGCGATTTGTTTTCTGCGGATGGAGCGCCCCGAGCAGGAGCAAACGCTGATGAAAAGCCTGGGTGTTGGGCGTTTTGGTGGCGAAGTGGTCTTTGTGCTCAACCTGAATGTCCCTGTGACGGCCGAGGACGGTCCTTCGTCCCAGTGGGCCGACTCCGACATCTACTGACGCAGCCCTGGGCCGCTGTGCCCTTGCAGCGGCAGGCGTCCACCCTCTCCCTGTCTCCCGATTGACGTCTGCGCTGTCTTTGGCCGCGCAGAATCAGCGCATGAATGCATTGCGCTCGCCCTTGGCTGCCCAGATCGTGGAATGGAAAGTCGCTCCCGGCGACGAGGTGGGCGTCGGTGACCTGCTCATCGTCCTGGAGTCGATGAAGATGGAGCACGAGCTTCGGGCTGACGCCCCGGTGCGTGTGCTGGCGCTGCAGTATTCCGTGGGTGAATCGGTGCAAGCGGGCGATGTGCTGATGACCACCGAATCCTTGGAATCGGTGCGCCGAAAGGCGGACGTTGCTCCGGACGCGGATGGCCGCCAGTCGGCAGACGCCCCCCTTCGCGCTGATCTGCAACGCTTGATGGACCGGCAAGCCAAGACCCTGGATGCCGCGCGGCCCGATGCGGTGGCGCGGCGACACGCGCAAGGCCAGCGCACCGCGCGCGAAAACGTGGGCGACCTGTGCGATGAAGGCAGCTTCATCGAATACGGCGCGCTGGCGGTGGCCGCACAGCGCAGCCGCCGCAGCGAAGAAGACCTGATCGATCACACGCCAGCTGACGGCATGGTCACGGGTATGTGTTCGATCAATGGGGCGGCCCATGGTCCAGAGCGCTCACGTGCCGTCGTGATGGCTTATGACGCCACTGTGCTCGCGGGCACGCAAGGCATGCGAAACCACCAGAAGACCGATCGGTTGCTGGGCATCGCACTGGACCAGCAATTGCCCGTGGTGCTGTTCGCCGAAGGGGGAGGGGGGCGCCCTGGCGATACCGACATGCCCATCGTGGCCGGGCTGCATGTGGGAACGTTCGCATCTTTCGCGCGTTTGTCGGGCCAGGTACCCGTGGTGGGCATCGCCAGTGGGCGCTGTTTTGCCGGCAACGCCGCCCTGTTGGGTTGCTGCGATGTGGTCATTGCCACCCGCAACAGCCACATCGGCATGGGTGGGCCCGCCATGATCGAGGGTGGTGGGCTGGGCGTGGTGCGGCCTGAGCACATCGGGCCCAGTCCGGTGCAGCACGCCAACGGCGTTATCGACGTGCTGGTGGAGGACGAGCCACAGGCTGTGGTGGCCGCCCGTCGCTACCTTTCTTTTTTTCAGGGGCGTTTGCCGGGCGGCGTCGCACCTGAAGCGCAGGCGCTGCGCGAGGTGGTGCCTGAAAACCGCTTGCGCGTTTACGACACGATGCTGGCCATGGCCGGCGTGGTGGATGTCGGCAGCCTTTTCCCTTTGCGAACCGGTTTCGGTGTCGGCATTCACACGGCCCTGGCGCGCATTGATGGGCGCGCTGTGGGCCTGATCGCCAACAATCCCATGCACCTGGGCGGCGCGATCGATCCCGATGCTGCCGACAAGGCTGCTCGCTTCATGCAGCTGTGCAATGCGCACGGGTTGCCGATGGTCAGCCTGGTGGACACGCCAGGTTTCATGGTCGGTCCCGACATCGAGGCACAAGCCCAGGTGCGCCACGTCAGCCGCCTGTTTGTTGGTGCGGCTCGCTTGCGGGTACCGTTCTTCAGCGTCGTGATGCGCAAAGGCTACGGACTGGGCGCGATGGGAATGACCGCTGGGGGATTTCACTCCCCCGCTTTCACGGTGGCGTGGCCCAGCGCTGAGTTTGGTGCGATGGGTCTCGAAGGTGCCGTGCGCCTGGGTTATCGCAAAGAGCTGGAATCGGTGCCCGAAGGGCCGCAGCGGGAGGCACTTTTCGAGCGTCTTCTGGCACAGCAAGTGGCCAACGGGGCAGCCATACAGATGGCCACCACACTTGAAATCGATGCCGTGATCGATCCTGCGCAGACGCGCGACTGGCTGATCAAGGGTTTGGCTGGTGCAAAGGTCAAGGCGCCCGGCGTCGGGCGCTTTGTCGATACCTGGTGAGGCGGCTGGCCGCCTCGGCGCTCACATCAGATCGCCGAAACCGGTCGTCCGAACGCCAGCGCTGGGCAGCTGCGGAGCAGTCTGGTTGATGTTGATCCAGAACTCGCAGACATGCTTCATGGCACTCAGAAACTGCGAAAACTCCGTCGGCTTGGCAATGTAAGCATTGGTGCCGGCGTCGTAGGCGCGAAGCAGGTCGCTCGGTTCGGTGGAGGAGGTCAGCACCACCACGGGGATGTGGTTCAGGTTCTCCGACCCCTTGATTTCCTTGAGGACGCCGATGCCATCGAGCAGGGGCATCTTCAAATCGAGCAGAACCAGCATGGGGTTGCTGCCTGAGCGGTTGGTGAACCCATTGCGCCTGTGGAGATAGTCAAGCGCCTGCATGCCATCCGACACGTGTGTGACCCGCCCATCGAGCCCATGACGCGCCAGCGCCAGCTTGGTCAGCTCTGCATCGTCAGGATTGTCTTCAACGAGGAGAATGGCGTCGGCGTTTTTGCTCATGGTTCCAGGGCGGCCGGCATGGAGTCGGGGGAAGACTCGAGCCCGTGGGCGCCTTCAAAAGGTAGCGAAAAAGAAAACACACTGCCCTCACCGAGCTGACTCTCAGCCCAAATGGTGCCGCCGTGTCGCTCAATGATGCGCCTCGTGAGGGCAAGACCAATGCCTGTTCCCTCAAATTCCGAGGCGCGATGCAGTCGTTGGAAGACACCAAACAACTTCTGCGCGTATTTTGTGTCAAAACCCACGCCATTGTCACGAACAAAGAACGTGTAGCCGACCACTGGGTCGACGCTCCAACCCACTTCAATGCGCGTTCTCTCTCTTGGACGGGTGTATTTGTAGGCGTTGCCCAACAAGTTGGCCCAGACTTCGCGCAACAACAAGGCGTCGCCCTGGACCACTGGCAGGTCGGGCGCAACCACCCAATCCACCACCCGGCCCTCGGTGTCGTGCCCGATCTGGCCGACCACCGCATCGACGAGCAGGGTGAAGTCCACAGCTGTCAGGTTGACCGCAGACCGTCCGAGCCTGGAGAACGCGAGCAAGCCATCGATCAACTGGCTCATGTGCCGAGCGGAATTTCCAATGGTGCTCAGGTATCGGGCGCTCACCTCGTCGCAATTGCCGCCCAAATGCTCTTCGAGCAGGCTGACAAAACTTGAGATGTGTCGCAGGGGTGAACGCAGGTCGTGCGAGACGGAGTACGAGAAGGACTCCAGGTCCTTGTTGGCGGCGAGCAACTGCTCCGTGCGCTCCACGACACGGTTCTCCAGCTCGTCGTTGATGTTGCGCATCAAGTCGTCAAGCCGCTTGGCGTCGGTCATGTCGCGGTTGATCTTGGCAAATCCCTTGAGCTCACCGCTGTCGTCGCGCAGGGCAATCAGAACCGAGTGAGACCAGTACTGCGAGCCGTCCTTGCGGCTGTGCCAGTTATGCAGTTCGTGCTGACCGCGCGAGGCCGCCAAGCGCAACATCTGCATCGCACCCACCTTGCCATGCTCGGGGTTGATCGGGTCGAAGAGCACACCGTAGTGCTTGCCCACCATCTGGGTTGGAGAATATCCGTCCATGCGCTGGGCACTGTCTGTCCAGTCGGTGATCACGCCCTCGGCATCCATGAAGAAGATGCAGTAGTCGCGCAGGTTGTCGACCATGAGGCGGAAGCGCTGTTCACTCTCGAGCAGCTCCAGCGAGCGTTCCTTGATGCGCTGCTCCAGCTCTTCGTTGAGATGGACCACCCGCTCTTCTACCCGCTTGCGCTCGGTGATGTCGATGATCTGTATGAAGAGGCCCTGCACGACACCTTCTTCATTGATGTCAGGCAGGTAGCTGGCGCTCACGTAAATCTCGTGGCCCTCGATGGTGGGCCGCCAGGTTTCAAAGTGCTGCGGCTGGCCCTTCAGCGCGGCGTGCATGCGCGGTTCGATTTGCGCCCACACGTCGGCCCTGACGCACTCGCCAATATGGCGACCGATGATGTACTGCGGGTCCATGCCGTAGACGCGCAGGTGTTCGGCGTTGGCGAAGCGAAAGTGCAGCCCCGCGTCCAGGTAGGCGATCAAGCCCGGAACGTGATCGGTGATGGTCTGAAGGAAGCGCTGGTTGTTGCGCAGCGCTTGCTCGGCCGCCTTGCGCCGGGTGATGTCAACCACGGTGGTGTTGCTGCGCAGAAACTGGCCTGCTTCATCGCGCACGGCCGACGACGAAAGGAGCGTGTAGAACGTGCTGCCGTCTCGGCGTCGCATCTCGTATTCGACGGGCTCCAGAGCGTCGTTCTTCAGGATCTTCTGCATCCGATTCTGAAGCAGCTCAACCTGCCGCGGCGCCATGAAGTCGCGGAAGGCCATCTTGCCCACCACTTCGTCGCGGCTGTATCCCAGCCATTCAAGCTCGGTGTCATTGATGGACACGTAAGTGCCGTTGATGTCGAGCGAGTGGTAGCCGCAGGGGGCGTTGTTGTAGAGGTCTTGCGACTGCTTGAGCGCGCTGTTGAGTTGGCTGTTCGCATGGCGCACCAGATCTTCCGATGCTTTTCGCTGCGAAAGATCCACCATCTGGATGATGATCCCCTGCACTTGGCCATCGTGCCAGTACGGCGTGTATTCGACGCCCGCGTAAAAGCGATGGCCATCCGGAAAGGTGCGCTCACCCTCGAAGCGCTGGATTTCACCTGACAGTGCTGCTTCAAGGCGTGGTCGCTTGGATGCAAAGTCCTGCGGAGACGCGATCTCGCTCAGGTGCATGCCCACGAGCTGCGCTGCTTTTCCGTGCACCCACCGCGCGTAACTCGCGTTGGCAAAGCGGCAGATCAGGTCGCGATCAAAGAAGGCCAGTTGTACCGGCACACTGTTGGTGACGGCCTGCAGGAAACTGCCTTGTGCAGCCAGGGCGTTCTCAGCCGCCTTGCGCTCGGTGATGTCGACCAGCGTGTTGTTGGTGCGAACAAAGTTGCCCTGCTCGTCCAGGACGGCCGTGCTGCTGAGCAAGGCGAGGAACGTGCTGCCGTCTCGCCGTCGGATGGTGAACTCTGCCGCCTCGAGCTTTTCGCCACGCGTCATGCGGGTCAACCGCTCCTTGACCAGAGCGACGTGCTCGGGCTGCACGATGTCGTGAAAGCGCAGTTTGCCGATGACGTCGCTGTGCTCGTAGCCCAGCCAGTCGAGGGCGGTTTGGTTGATCAGGACAAAGACGCCATCGGCGTTTACCGAGTGGTAGCCGCAAGGCGCCTGGTTGTAGAGAGCCTGCGCGTCGCGAAGCGCCTGATGAATGCGCTCCTTGGCCTCTGCGAGCTCGTCGGTGCGCAGCCTGACACGCTCCTCAAGCTCGGTGTTGAAGCGCTGGATTTCCTCCTGCTGGTGGTGCAGGGCGGTGATGTCGCGCGACACGGCCATGACCATCACCGGCTGGCCGCGGGCATCACAGATCGGCATGACCATAGTGTCCCACCACCGGTCCGCGCCTTTGAAGGTGGGGCCGAAGGCCACAAAGCGGGCGCTCTTTCCCTTGCGCGCGCTCTCAAGCGCTTCTCGCGAGAGCAGGGCGCCGTCGTCGGGCCACCAGCTGGTCCAGTCGCTGTTTCGCACCTGTTCGAAGTCGTCCACCTCGACGAGGCGGCAGCCCTGTGCCGTCATTTGAACGACGCGGCCTTGCAGGTCGAGCACCTTGGTGCAATCGGGGCTGCTGGCAATGATCTGTCGGTTGAGCTCGTCCTTGATGCGCGCATCGGCTTCAAGCGCACGCATGGGCGTGATGTCCTGCATGAAGCCGAGCTGGCTGACGATCGCTCCGTTGGCGTCTCGCAGCGGGGCGTTTCGCACCAGCACATGAATGACGTCGTCGCCTGGCCGCACCAGGCGGAACTCCACGCTCAGCGATTCGCCATTGGAGACGGCGTGAAACCAGTGCTTCTGCACGCGCTCCAGATCGTCGGGGTGTACGCGGTTGAGCCAGCCGAAGTTGGGGAAGTCCTGCTTCTTCAGCGCGAAGATGGCTTGAAGCTGCTCGTCCACGTGGGTGAGCACGCCAGCATGGTCGGTGCGGAAGACGCCGATGGGAAAAACGCTGGCCAGCGCGGAGAACAGCGCTTCGTACTCCAGCCGGGCTTTTTCGGGTGAAGCGTCTGACGAGACGGATTCGAGTGCTGCTTCCAGTGCCAGAGGCAGATGGGCCTGGAGTTTCAACCCTTGCCCGTCGTGTCCTGCAGGGTGCCCGCTGAGTTGCTGCGCGTAGCTTTGGCGAAGGTGTTCATTCTCGGCGCGCAGCGTTTCGAGCTCCAGCAGCAGTGCGCGCTCGCGCTCCACAGCCGATCGATCGGGCCTGTGGTCGTCAATACGGTCGTCCTGCGGCGGGAAAATCGTGCTCATTCGGCACAACTGTACCCCACGGCACTATTTCTTAAGTGTGAAATTTGACAGCTAGAAGCGAGGCAGGTCCGGGTGTGCCAGACGGCCCGCGCGCACCAGCATGCGCCCATACTCGGCGCAGCGTTGCAAGGTCGGGATCACCTTGCCTGGGTTGAGTAGCCCATTGGTATCAAAGGCTTTTTTGACGCTGAACATCTGTGCATTCTCCTCGGCGGAGAACTGCACGCACATGCTGTTGAGCTTCTCCACGCCCACGCCATGCTCGCCCGTGACCGTGCCGCCCATGGCGACGCTGGTCTCCAGGATGTCGGCGCCAAACAGCTCGCACCGGTGCAGTTGGTCGGCGTCGTTGGCATCGAAAAGGATGAGCGGGTGCAAGTTGCCGTCCCCGGCATGGAAAACGTTTGCGCAGCGCAGACCGTACTTTTTTTCCATCTCCGCGATGGCCAGCAGGATGTCGGCCAGCCGCTTGCGGGGGATGGTGGAGTCCATGCACATGTAGTCGGGGCTGATACGCCCACTCGCGGGGAATGCATTTTTGCGCCCGCTCCAGAAGCGCAAGCGCTCACCTTCATCGCGGCTGACGGCGATGGCCGTGGCCCCACAGCTCCGCAACACGTCGCTCATGCGGCCGATTTCCTCCTCAACTTCCTCTGGCGTGCCATCGCTCTCGCAGAGCAGGATGGCTTCGGCGTTGAGGTCGTAGCCGGCCTTCACGAAGTCTTCCACGGCGGCGGTCATCGGCTTGTCCATCATCTCCAGCCCCGCAGGAATGATGCCGGCGGCAATGACCGAAGCGACTGCATCTCCGGCTTTGCGGATGTCGTCGAAACTGGCCATGATGCAGCGCGCCAAGAGCGGCTTGGGCACCAGTTTGACCGTGACCTCGGTGGTGATGGCGAGCATGCCTTCGCTGCCGATGACCAACGGCAGCAGGTCCAGGCCACAGGCATCGAGCGCATCGCCACCAAAACGCACAGGTTCGCCTTCCACGGTAAAGCCGCGCACTGCGAGCACGTTGTGCAATGTCAGCCCGTATTTCAGGCAGTGCACGCCGCCAGAGTTTTCAGCGACGTTTCCGCCAATCGTGCAGGCGATCTGGCTGCTCGGGTCGGGCGCGTAGTAAAGGCCGTGGGGTGCCGCGGCCTCCGAGATCGCGAGGTTGCGCACGCCAGCCTGCACCACTGCTGTGCGCGAGCGAGCATCAATGCGCACGATGCGGTTGAACTTTGCCAGCGACAGGGTGACACCCCAGGCGTGCGGCATGGCGCCACCGGAGAGGCCCGTGCCCGCGCCGCGCGCGACCACCGGCACCTGCAGTGCATGGCAGGCCTTGAGGACCGCCGCGACTTGCGCCTCGGTTTCCGGCAGCACGACCACCAAGGGACGCTCGCGATAGGCGGTCAGGCCATCGCACTCGTAGGGCACCGTGTCCTCGGTCTGCCACAGCAGCGCGTGAGCAGGCACCACCGCTTTCAAGGCGCTGACCACCTTGGCCTGTTGTTCTGCACGCAGGATGGGGGTGGCTTCGGCGGAGGAAATGGGAGCGTTCATGTGGGGCCTGGTAGGTCGCAAAGACAGCCAAGGCAGTCTAGGCCAAACCCCGCTTCTCGGATTGAAGAAAGTTGCACGGGTGTGTGAGCGGATCGATGGAGCGCGACGAGAGGACTCTTGAAATCAGGCCGGACGGACATCATGTTCTGTGCATCGCAGGGCGCACGGTGCGCCTTGGTTTTTCCATCCTTCCAGGAGAGTGTTTCCATGAACAGCCTGACTGCCCGCCGTGGTTTTCTCGATGACTTTTTCCATGACGTCGCGCCCGCCTTTTACGTCAAACCCTTGCACGGTGAGGCGCTTCCCGCTCAGATTCGTGTGGACGTGAAAGAGACGCTCGAGGCCTATACGTTGCACGCTGAAGTGCCTGGCGTGTCGAAGGAAGACATTCAGGTGAATGTGGACGGCAAGGTGGTGACGCTGCGCGCTGAAATCAAGCCGCAGGACAGCCAGACCGATGGCGCCAAGTTGCTGCGCAGCGAGCGCTACTACGGCTCGGTGTCACGCAGTTTCCAGCTGCCGGCGGATATCGATAACAGCGCATCCAAGGCTCGGTACGAAAACGGTGTATTGCACCTCACGCTGCCCAAGAAGACCGCCGGGGCGGCCCAGCGGCTCACGATCGAGTGAGCGTTGGCGCGTGGGGTTCAACCCGTGCGCAGAAGTTGATCGCCCGGGCGCGTGAAAGTCGGGCTTTCAGCGAACAGGCGGTAGCAAGCCGTTCAGATCGTCCATGGTCACACCCGGCTCTGTTTTTCGTTGAGGTGCCATGTCGCGCCCTGGACTAACAGACGCTTGGGTGGGCACTCCGCTGTGGTTGCTGGGCGCGGGTTGACCGTCGCGCTCGTCGCTTCGATCAAAAACCAGCATCTGGCCAAACACGAGCTGTACCCAGGTTGGATAGGTATACGCTGTTCCCCTGTTGTGGTCGATGATCGCGCCAATACCGCCGCCAATGATGATGTTTCCGAACAGGCCAGCGTTGGCGCGCGAGATCGCCCGCGCAATGGCATCGCGATTGCTGGGGTGTTTGCAAACGATGTCAACGTCAATGCTGGAGCGGCGGACTTGAGCGATGTCTCCCGACTTGACCGACATGCTCCCTCGATCATTGGTCAACGTGCAGTCGGCGCCGGTGACCAATTCGCCCGTCTCTGTTCTGGTTTCAACCTTCATCGGGTGGGTGGTCTCGTTCATCACTGACGCGCACCCGGTTGCCACCAGACAGCTCACGAGGAGCACTGTTCGCTGAAACATCCCATTCCCCCTGTTCGGTTAGTTCGGGAAATGTAACAGCGGTGTTGCAGTGAATTTCGAGACGTCGCGGTTGAAATGGTTTCAGCCCATGGCCTGTTGCAGCCAGCGCGCGAAGGCTGCGCATTCCCAGCGTTCCATCGTGCCACTGCGCCAGCACAGGTAGTGCGCATGCGGGCTGGGTACGCGGCGGGGATAGAGGGGCACCAGCGCGCCGCTTTCCAGCCAGGGGGCGGCCAGTTTGTAGCGCAACAGGCCCACGCCCATGCCGGCAGCGGCGGCGTCGCACATCAGGCCGATGTCGTTGAACTGCGAGCCTTCGGAGGGTTCAGGCCAGTCCAGGTCATGGGCGGCGAACCAGGTGCGCCACGGCTCCAGCGGGCTGCGCAGCAGGGGGACGCCATCGAGATCCTGAGCGGCGTCGAACGGTCCGTGCTCGCGCGAAAACGCCGGCGACGCCATGGGCGATACCTCGTCCTTGGCCAGGCACACGTGCTCCACGTCGGCATAGCGGCCGGTGCCAAAGCGCACCATGAGATCGGCGTCCTCGGCCACCACGTCCAGCAACGGAATGGTCACTTGCAACGTGAGGTCGATTTCGGGATAGGCGTCGCTGAACTGCTTGAGCTTGGGCAGCAGGATGGACCGCGCAAACGTGGGCGTGACCGCAAGACGCAGCTTGCGCCGCCCAGGTGCCGCGCTGTGGCTGGGAAACCGCTGAAGGATGCCCAAGCCTTCGCGCACGTGCGCCAGGTACTCGCTGCCCTCGGTGGTGAGTGAGAAGTCCGCCCGCCCAAACAGCTTGGTGCCCAGGATCTGTTCGAGCTGCCGCACGCGATGGCTCACCGCGCTGGGTGTGACGTTGAGCTCCTCCCCGGTCTGCGTGACGCTGCGCAGTCGCGCCAACGCCTCGAAGGTCAAAAGGCACTGGATCGGGGGGATGCGGATGCTCATGGAAGGCTAAGGTTTCAACCCGCTCACTTGAACACGACGGTCTTGTGGCCGTTGAGCAGCACACGGTGCTCGCTGTGCCACTTCACGGCGCGCGCGAGCACCTGGCTTTCGGTGTCGCGGCCCCGCGCGGTGAGGTCTTCCACCGCGTCGGTGTGGTCCACGCGGGCGACGTCCTGCTCGATGATCGGGCCCTCATCCAGGTCGGCCGTCACGTAGTGGGCGGTGGCGCCGATCAGCTTCACGCCGCGGTCGTGTGCCTGGTAGTAAGGCTTGGCGCCCTTGAAGCTGGGCAGGAAACTGTGGTGGATGTTGATGGCTTTGCCTGAGAGCTCACGGCACAGGTGGTCGCTGAGCACTTGCATGTAGCGCGCCAGCACCACGAGTTCAGCGCCTTCGCTCTGGATGATTTCCAGTTGCCGTGCTTCGGCCTGCGGCTTGGTGGCGGCGGTGACCGGGATGTGATGAAAGGGCACGTTGTAGCTGGCGGCGAGCTGGTAGAAGTCGCGGTGGTTGCTGATGATGGCGCGAATGTCCAGCGGCAGCAGCCCGCTTTTCCAGCGGAACATGAGGTCGTTGAGGCAATGGCCTTCCTTGCTCACGAAGATCACCGTGCGCACCGGCTCGGCCAGCGGGTGCAGGCTCCACTGCATGGAAAACGGTTCGGCAAACAGCTTCAGGCGCAGGCGCAGGTCGTCGTGTGTGAGTTGGGCGCAGGCAAACTGCACCCGCATGAAGAACAGGCCGGTGCCGTGGTCGTTGTACTGCGCGGCTTCTTCAATGTTGCCGCCGTGCTCGAGCAGAAAACCGGAGACGGCGTGCACGATGCCCGGGCGGTCCGGGCATGACAGGGTGAGAACGTAGGTGTGATTCATGGCGTGCGAATTGTCGCAGCAACGCCCGGTGGGCCTGGCCTTTGCAGGGGCAATGGAGCCCCCCGGCGGCGCCGTGGGGTGACAAAATGCCGCTTCTGTTCTTACGCTGCAGGAGTCGCCGGCATGGCCTACAACGATCTACGCATGGACAACCAGTGGTTGCCCTTCACCCCCAACCGTGGTTTCCAGAAAGACCCGCGGGTGTTCGTGGCCGCCGACGGGATGCACTTCACCACGCACGACGGGCGGCAGGTGATCGACGGTATCTCCAGCCTGTGGTGCGTGGGCGCAGGGCACAACCGCAAGCCGATCAATGAAGCCATCAAGCAGCAGCTGGACACGCTGGACTACAGCACCGCTTTCAGTGTCAGCAACGACAAGGCCTTTCGCGCCGCCGAGATGATCGCGGCCATGGCGCCGGGCGACCTGAACAAGGTGCTGTTCTGCAACTCCGGCAGCGAGGCGGCGGACACCTCCATGAAGGTGGCGCTGGCGTACCACCGCGCGCGGGGCGAAGGGCATCGCAATGTGTTCATCGGCCGCGAGCGCGGTTACCACGGCGTGGGGTTTGGGGGCATGAGCGTGGGCGGCATCCCGGCCAACCGCAAGGTCTACGGCACCAGCCTGCTGCCGCGCGTGGACCACCTGCGATTCATTCACGACCCGGTGAAACACGCCTACATCCACAACACCGAGCCGGTGTGGGACGAAGACCTGCTGATGGAGCTGGAAAACCGCATCCTTCCCTTGCACGACCCGAGCAACGTGGCGGCGGTCATCGTGGAGCCCGTGGCGGGCAGCGCCGGCTGGTATGTGCCGCCGCAGGGCTACCTCAAGCGCCTGCGCGAGATTTGCGACAAGCACGGCATCCTGCTGATCTTTGACGAAGTCATCACCGGTTTCGGTCGCTTGGGCACCGCCTTCGCGTCCGACTATTACGGTGTGCAGCCCGACATGCTGAACTTTGCCAAGGCCGTCACCAACGGTGTGTTCCCCCTGGGGGGGGTGGTCTGCACGGACCGCATCTACAACGCGATGATGGGTGCGCACGCCAGCTCGCCGGAGCACGCCATCGAGTTCTTCCACGGGTACACCTATTCTGGCCACCCCGTGGCCTGTGCGGCCGCCATCGCCACGCTGGACCTCTTCCGTGAGGAGAATCTCTTTGCCCGCGCGGGCGAGATGGGGCCGGTGCTCGGAGACGCCATGCACAGCGCGCTCAAGGGGCTGCCGCACGTGATCGGCATCCGCAGCCTGGGGCTGGCTGCGGCCGTCGAGCTCGCGCCCTTGCCAGGCATGCCGGGCAAGCGTGCGTTTGATGCCTTCATGGACTGCTACCACCGGGGTGTGCTGGTGCGCAACGCGGGCGACAACCTGGTGTTTGCGCCCCCGTTCATCGTTGACCGCGCACAGATCGAGACGATGGTAGGCACGTTGGCCGACGCCATCAAGCGGCTGGCCTGAAGGCCCGGCGCGGTCAGCGCTTCATCTGCTGCCGGAGTTCGGCGCAGTGGTCGCGCGGCGGCAGCGCGGGCGTGTTCCAGACCGCGTCCGCAGGCAGGGCGCTGTCTTTCGATGGGCCGGCCTGGGCCATCACCACGCGGTAGGGCACGCTCGCGGGCAGGTACAGCGGCACGCCCAGATCGCTTCTCACATGGCCGTTGCCTGCCACCAGCACCACTGTCTTCCCTGGAATGAGCGCCCGGACGGCGGTTTGCGCCAGGGCCTGATCGCGCGCGAGCTGGATGCGCGTCATCGGCGCGATCTGGCCTGGCGGCAGCAAATCGCAGTGGCCCTCCCGGATGCCGGTGCGTTGCCGCTGGAGCACGTCGTCTGCCACCAGGCTGTCCAGCGCCGCGTTGCCCATGGCGCCGCGCATCTGCGCACGCGGCAAATTGCCGCCCAGCACGGGCACGCCGCTGCGCACCGCGGCCATCACCACCGGGCCGTAGACCGGCCAGGGCCAGCCGGTTTCATCGGTCCAGTGGAGTGCCGAGCGCACACGCGCTTCGTCGGCGTCTTGGGGCAAGCCCTGGGTGCTGTGCCCTTGCTCGACCATTTCCATGACCAGTGCGCCGAGTTGGGCGCGTGAGGCCAGCGCCAGCACCACGTCACGCTGCAAGGCCTGGTGCTCGGGAGCGTCGTGCTGTTCGCCCAGCAGGAGCAGGGGGGTGGGCAGCACGCGGCCGAGCAACTGCTCCACCCCAAGCGCAGGGCGATGCGCGCATGCCGACAGCAAGCAGGCACTGAGCAGAAGGGCGACAGCGGGCCGACAGTTCATGGGTGGATACTAAGCGCACTCATCAGCGCGCCGCTTGGGGCGCATCTTTACCCTGTCACCGCGTGTTTTCTTTCTCCTCCTGGCGGCCCGCATCGTGGCCGCGCGTTGCCCTGACCTTGCTGCTGGCCCTGGGCGCCGCACAACTCTGCGTGTGGCTTCGCACCCCCATTCCCTGGATGATCGGTCCCCTGGTGGCAACCGCGCTGGTGTCGGTGCTGGGGGCTCCCACCGAGAGCTGGACGCCGCTGCGCAACGCGGGACAGTGGGTGATTGGCGCAGCCCTGGGGCTGTATTTCACACCGGCGGTGGGCTCGCTGGTGGCGAGCCTGTGGTGGGCGATCGTCATCGGCATTGTGTGGGCGTTGGCGCTGGGCCTGGGGTTTGGCGCCTGGCTGCGACGGGTGCATGCGGGGCATTTGGCCACGCTGTCGCCGTCTGAGTTGCGCAGCACCACCTACTTTGCCGGTGCGATCGGCGGGGCCTCCGAGATGACGCTGATCGCAGAGCGTCAGGGCGCCCGCACCGATCTGGTCGCCGCGGCGCACAGCCTGCGGGTGTTGCTGGTCACGGTCACCATTCCCTTTGCCCTGCAGTTCGCGGGTGTGAGCGGACTCGACAAACTCGCGGCCGGCGTGAGAGACGTGCAGCCATGGGGGCTGCTGGCGCTCGGCGGCCTCACGCTGATGGGGGCGCTGGCCATGCAGCGCCTGGGGCGCGCCAACCCGTGGTTCATGGGCGCATTGGTGGTCACCATGGCGGTGACGCTCTACGGGCTCACGTTTTCGGCCATCCCGAGCGCCTTGACCAACGCGGCGCAACTCGTGATCGGTGTGAGCCTGGGGGTGCGGTTCACGCCCGCCTTTGTGCACACGGCGCCGCGCTGGTTGGCGAGCGTTGCGCTGGCCAGCGTTGTCATGATGGGTCTGTGTGCGGGCTTTGGCTGGCTGCTGGCCGGCTTGACGCATCTGCACCCGGTCACGCTCCTGCTGGGCACGGCGCCGGGTGGGATTGCCGAAATGGCCATCACCGCCAAAGTCCTGCAGCTGGGGGTGCCGGTGGTCACGGCGTTCCAGGTGTGTCGCCTGGTCGCGGTGCTGGTGCTGGCCGAGCCGGTGTATCGCTGGCGTTACGCCCGGCCATGAAAAAGGCCGCTGGTGACAGCGGCCTTTTCGCCCAAACGTGCGGCCCGAGGGCGCCGTGCAGCCTTCAGTGCATCACGACCGGCATCTGGGCGAGGGTGGCGTAGCCCTCCAGGGTGTCTTCCACTTCTTCCTGTGAGGGTGTGCTTTGTTGCCAGGCGGTGATCTGGAGCTGGAACATTTCTGCCCAGGACCCATCGAGGTACACCTCTTTGCCCGAGCGCTTGTCGACGATTTCGAAGCCGTGCCGAGGCATCTGGGGGCCGTCGGCAACTTCGTTGTCGTTGTCGGCGGGTGCGTTGGCCAGAATGTGGACCACAGCGAAGGCATCCGAGTCGTAAAGCATGTGCATGACTGAAATCCTTGAATAGAAAAACCTGCGTTCCTGACTACCTTATATCGGCAAAACTGCGCGGCAATGGAGGTCGGAGTGAGCTTTACTTGGAGACGTTCCTTCCCGCTTCAAGATGCGTGTGTTTTTGGGCACAAATGGGGTGCCGGCCTCAGGGCAGCTGGCGCAGTTGCTGGTCGGCCACATCGCCGTTGGACTGGGTCACGCGCAGGCGCACCGGCAAATACCCCAGACTGGGGGCCAGCCACATCTCCACCGTGCTGTCGAATTCCTTTCGGGGCTGGCGGACCAGGCGGCGCACCTTGAACTCACCCGCTGGCAACGAGAGAGTGGATTCCGCGCCCACGTCAAACCGCCAAAGGGGGGCGTCGCCAGTGCCCGCGACCTGCATGTCGACCGTCTTCCCTGTGGCGTAGGCCTGTGGGCGCGCCTGCAACAGACCTGCGAGCTGCATGAACAGGCTGAGGCGATCCTGCGCACCCGGCTGAAGCGGCGCTTCAGGCGCGTTGTTGCTGAAGGTGATGCGCTGCTTGGCCGCTTCGAAGTGCGCCGCCTTCTCGCTGCGACTCTTGTCGGCAAAACGTTCGGGCATGAGGCCATTGGGGCCTACCCGCCCGACGCTGGTTTGCGACCGGCTGCCCAGCAGCGGCACCCGCATTTCCATGCGTGCGTCGTAGCGTCCATCGGACACTGTCCAGGTCAGCGTGCCCTCAGCGCGGTACCCAATGCCTTTGACCTGCCCGGTGACGTCGTACAGCAAACGGGTGCTGGCTGGCGGTTGCGCGGGTGGCAGCTGGATGGTCGCAGGGCTGCTGCGCGGCTTGCCCGATGTCGCTGCGGCGAGCAGCGTGTCGTCGGATTCGTCGGGGGTCGACACCTCAACCGCTGTGGGGTCAACGGTTGGTTCGGCGGGCGCTGGCGTGTCGGCGATCGCCTGGGGGGGCGCTTCGGGCGGCGACTCCGGTGGTTGCAGCGGTGACTCCACGACCAGTGCCACGACTTGCTCTGGGGGCAGCGGCGGATCGACCCTGGCAACGGTGGGCACCGCAGCCTCGGGCGGCGGGCGAACGGTCTTTGCGCGTGGGGTCGGGGCAGGCTTGGGCGAGGGTGGGGCCGTCTTGGCCGCCTGCGCTTGTGGGGCGGGTGCCGTCGCCGGTGCAATCCAGCGCACCGAACTCACCCGCACGGCAGAAACGCCGGGAGCCTGCGCCGCCGAGGCCTGCCCGGCAGGGGCCTCATCGACCGCGCTGACCGCGCCGGGCACAGCGGTGACGCCGTTGTCGGGCCATCCCGGCAGATTCAGTGTGACGCCGCCTGCCAGCAACACGAGGTGCGCCCCCAGCACCACAGCGACCAGCGCACCCAGGATGGGCCAGCGCGGCGTGGAGGCGGGGGCGTTGTGAGGGCGGGTCACGTCGCGTGGGCGCTGGATGGGTGCCCCAGGTCGGCACTGAGTTGACGGGCGCAGCGCAGCAGGGCAGAGGCGGGAGCGCCTTGCCAGTCGGTGTCCAGCGTGGCCACCGATCCCAGCACCACCAGGCCCAGCGCGAGGCGCCCCTGAGCGTCAAACACCGGCGCACAGAAACCGCCCACGCCGGGCAGCAAGCTGTGCACCACGCGGGCCAAGCCTCGCCGGCGGGTGTCCTCCAGCATGGCCTGCACGTCTTGTGGCGAGCGCGGAACGTCTACCAGGGGCAGCTCCGCGTTGTAAGGCAGTTTCTTGAGACGGGCAAGTTCGTCGCGCACCATGGGGGCGATGCGTTGCGCGTCGCGGCCCTCGCTGCCCATGAAAGCGGCAAAGCAGCGGCCGGTGGCCGATGTCAGCAGCGGCATGACATCGCCCAGACGCAGGGTGACAGGCACGGTTTGTGGGGCTTCGGTCCAGTGGACCATCGTGGGCCCCTGATTGCCCCAGACCGCGATGGCCAGCGTGTGGCCGGTTTCCAGCAGCAAGCCGTCGATGCGCTCGCGGGCGAGCTTCACGGCATCGATGCGCGAGAGACTGGCCAGACCGATGCGCAGTGCGGCGGGCCCGAGGTCGTAGCGGGTGCTGACCGGGTCCTGCACCACCAGGCCCATGCGCTGAAAGCTCACGAGGTAGCGGTGCGCCTTGGCCGCGCTCATGCCCGCAGCGGCGGCGAGGTCCCGCAACATCAGCGCGCCTGGCGCTTGAGACAAAGCCTCCAGGAGTTCGAAACCGACCTCTACCGACTGGATGCCTGCGCGCAAGGGCTCGGCGTCTTCGAGGTGGTCTGCATCGATGGCGGGGCGTTTGGCAGCGGGCATGGGAATGACGGTCACGGAGGTTGGAGGGTGGCGCTGGCCTGAGGTTCCGCGTCTGCGGGGATTTGTGCGATGTGCGGGGCTTTGGTCTAGAATTCGCCGCTTACGAATAGGTGAATCGATTTCACTATTCGTAATTTCGGCGCCTCGGCAGAGTGTGCCACCAATCCGCATCCGAGGGGAGCCCGGCCCTCTCGCTCAACCCACCTGGCACAGGAGACTTGCATGAAACTCGCCACATACAAAGACGGCTCGCGTGATGGACAACTGGTGGTGGTTTCCCGCGACCTGAGCACGGCGCATTATGCGACCGGCATCGCCCACAAACTGCAGCAGGCGCTGGACGACTGGAACTTCATCAGCCCGCAGTTGCAAGACCTGTATGTGACCCTGAACCAGGGCAAGGCGCGCCACGCGTTTCCCTTCGACCCGGCGCAGTGCATGGCACCGCTGCCGCGCGCGTACCAGTGGGCAGATGGTTCGGCTTACATCAATCACGTGGAACTGGTGCGCGCTGCGCGCAGCAGCGACGTGCCGCATTCGTTTTACACCGACCCCCTGATGTACCAGGGCGGCAGCGACGACTTCATCGGCCCCTGCGAAGACGTGATCGTGGCCAGTGAAGATTTCGGCATCGACTTCGAGGCCGAAATCGCCGTGATCACCGGTGACGTGCCCATGTGCGCCACGCCCGAGCAGGCGCTGGACGGTGTGCGCCTGCTGATGTTGGCCAACGATGTGTCGCTGCGCAACCTGATTCCGGCCGAACTGGCCAAAGGGTTTGGCTTCTTCCAGAGCAAGCCGGCCACGGCGTTCAGCCCGGTGGCGGTCACGCCCGACGAGCTGGGCGATGCGTGGCAGGGGGGGCGTGTGCACCTCACGATGCAGTCGACCTGGAACGGTCGCAAGGTCGGCATGTGCGAAGCCGGCCCGGAGATGACCTTTCACTTCGGCCAGCTGGTGGCCCACATCACCAAGACGCGCAACGTGCGCGCCGGCTCCATCGTGGGCAGCGGCACCGTGAGCAACAAGGGCGTGGAAGTCGATGGCCGCAAAGACTGGCCCAAGGGCTACAGCTGCATTGCCGAGAAGCGCGCGATCGAAACCATTCTGGACGGTCAGCCCTCCACCGCCTTCATGAAATACGGCGACACCATCCGCATCGAAATGAAGGGCAAGGACGGTCAGAGCGTGTTTGGCGCCATCGACCAGAAGATCGTGCCGCTGCAGGCCTGAGCCTGCGCGTGCCCGCCAGGACTCAGGTGGCGTACACCTGTTCCAGCGTGGCAAAGCCCTTGACCTCAATCGGGTTGCCGAAGGGGTCGCAAAAGAACATCGTCCATTGCTCGCCGGGCTGCCCCTCAAAGCGCAGCTGAGGTGGCAGGACGAAATCCACGCCGGCCTGTGTGAGCCGGTCGGCCAGCGCTTGCCATTCAGGGCGCAGCAGCACCAGGCCAAAGTGCGGCATGGGCACCAGGGTGTCCCCGACGCGGCCGGTGCGCTGCGTCTTCCAGGGTTCGCCCAGGTGCAGCGAGATCTGGTGGCTGAAGAAGTCGAAGTCCACCCAGCTCTCGGTGCTGCGGCCTTCGGTGCAGCCGAGCACACCACCGTAGAAGTGGCGAGCCACGTTCAGGTCGGTGACGTTGAACGAAAAGTGGAAGAGGCTTCGGGTGCGAATGGGTGCATCGGCGTTCATGGCGCCGAGCATACCGGCATGGCGCTCAGGCGGACTCGAAACGCGTCTGGCAGTCCAGGCAGCGCAGCGCGGTGGGTTGGGCCTGCAGGCGCGCGTCCACGATGCGCTGCGCGCAATCGATGCAGCGGCCGTATTCGCCCGCTTCCATGCGCTGCAGTGCCTTGTCGATGGCCATCAGGTCGGCGGCTTCGCGCTCCTCGAGCTCCATCTCCATATCGAAGCTTTCGTCCGGGCGCAGCGGGGCGGTATCGATGTGTTCCCGTGCTTCCAGAGCCGATTCGGCCCGTCCTCGGGCGCCGCCCCGCTGCACGTGCAGCCGGTCGAGCAACTCGGCACGCATGTCGTGCAACTGAGCTTCAAAGAGTCGTGCAGTGATCTGGTTCATGGCGTGGTCTCCTTGAGACGAAGGATGGCGCTCGCCGCGATCCAGGGCTTTGACCCACGTCAAGCACAATCAAATTTTCAGATCCGACACCCACAAGGAGACCCGCATGACCCCCGTGGACTACAGCCGCTACGAGACCCTCGCCATCACCCGCCGCGGCCCCACGGTCGATGGCGTGCCTTCCGTGCTCGACATTCAAATGCGCGCCGACGGACCGGGTGGCAATGGCAAGTTGCCCACCGCAGGGCACGAAGGCCATTGGGAGCTGAGCGAAATCTGGCGAGACGTCGGGCGCGATGACTCGGTGCGATGCGCCGTGCTGCGCGGCAGCGGCATGGGTTTCTCCGGCGGCGGAGACCTCGCCCTCGTGCAGGACATGGCGACCGATTTCGAGGTGCGCACACGCGTCTGGAAAGAGGCGCGAGACCTGGTCTACAACGTCATCAACTGCGACAAACCCATCGTGAGCGCGATGCACGGCCCGGCCGTGGGCGCCGGGCTGGTGGCGGGCCTGCTGGCCGACATATCGATTGCAGCAAAGAGCGCCAAGATCGTCGATGGGCACACCCGTCTGGGCGTGGCCGCTGGCGACCACGCGGCCATTGTCTGGCCCTTGTTGTGTGGCCTGGCGAAGGCGAAGTACTACCTCATGCTGTGCGATCCCATCAGCGGTGAGGAGGCCGAGCGCATCGGACTGGTGTCGCTCGCGGTGGACGACACGGCTTTGCTCGACAAGGCCTATGAAGTGGCCGACCGCCTCGCCAGCGGCAGCCAGACGGCGATCCGCTGGACCAAGTATTCGCTCAACAACTGGCTGCGTCAGGCCGGCCCGGCTTTCGACACCTCACTCGCTCTGGAATTCATGGGTTTTGCCGGTCCCGATGTGCGCGAAGGTGTGGCATCCTTGCGTGAGCGCCGCGCACCCCGCTACGGCGTGGATGGCTGAGACCAGCCCCGACGGCACGACAGGAGACCTCCATGAGCGACGCCCCCAGCAGCGGTTTCGGCAAATTCGTCCCCGGCTTCGAGTTCCTGCAAAACCTGGCGGGCCAGGCGGCCGGCGGTGTGGCGCAGGGCATCAGCCAGAACATTCCCCAGCTGCCCAACCTGGGCAGCTGGGTGGCCCCCACCTTCAATGTGGAAGACCTCGAAAAACGCATCGAGGAACTCAAGGCGGTGCATTTCTGGCTTGACCAGAACTCCAAGGCGCTGGCCGCCACCATCCAGGCGCTGGAGGTGCAGAAGATGACCTTGTCCACGCTCAAGACCATGAACTTCAGCATGGGCGACGTGGCCAATGCACTCAAGATCAAGGCGGCAGACACGCTCGCCGGCTTCACGGGTGGCGCGCCGTCGCCAGCCCCTGTGGCGTTCGCCGGTCTGGAAATTCCGCCGCGCACATACGGCACGCCCGCACCGGCAGAGCCCGAGGCGGCGCCGGAGCAAGCCGTGCCGAGCTCACCGCGCAAAGCAGCACCGAAAAAGTCAGACACGCCAGCGCCCGCCTCGGGTGGGGTGGTCGACCCCGTGCAGTGGTGGGGCGCGCTCTCGCAGCAGTTCCAGCAGATTGCCAGCAACGCGATGAAGGATGTGGCCAAGCAGACCGCGCTGGACACCACCCGACAGGTGGCCACCGGCCTGACCGACCAGGCGGTGAAGACCGCCACCGGCATGGCCGGCAAGGCGGCGCGCAATCTGGGTGGCACGGTGGCGCGCAACGTGGGCGCGGCAGCGGGTGTGGGCCGTGCGGCCGCCCGCGCGGTGAGCGGGCGCAGCGCCGCCCCGGCCAAGAAAGCGCCCGCGCGCGCGCCAGCGCCCAAGCCTGCGGCACGCGCCAAACCCCACCAACCCTTCTCGCCCGGCGACTGGACGATGCCCGCCGCCTTCTTCCCGGGCTTTGCGTCGCCAGCCCCCGCCGCATCCCGTGCGCCCGCGCCGAAGAAGGCTGCCACCAAGGCCGCCAAAACGACGGTGAAGAAAGCTGCACCTCGGCCAGTGGCCGCCAAGAAAGCCCCGGTTCGCAAAGGCACCAGCCGCCGCTGACCCTCCAACGGTGCCGGCTGCGCAGCGCAGCCGGCCTTCTCATGAAGCTATTTCCCTACGCCCACGCCACCCACCCGCAATGGCGCATGGCCGCCGCTCTGGTGCTCGCCCAGTTGCGCGCGCAAATGGCCTTGCCCGACTTCGCTGCCTCGCCGTCGCTGGCCGTGCTCTACATCACCGACCACTACGCCGAAGAAGCGCATGCGATTCTGGAGCACCTCAGCGCGGAACTGCCCGAGGTGACCGACTGGGCCGGCACCGTGGGCGTGGGCGTGGCGGCCAACAACGTGGAGTACTTCGACGAGCCCGCACTGTGCGTGATGCTCTGCGACCTCGCGCCAGACCAATACCGCGTGTTCAGCGGCGTGGCGCCGCTCTCGGCCAGTGGCCGTGCCACCGGCGCCGAAGGCTTCGTCGCCCACACCGCGCTGGTGCACGCCGATGGCGCCACGCCCGAACTGGCCGAACTCATCGCCGAGATGGCCGATCGCACCCGCAGCGGCTATGTGTTTGGCGGCCTCGCGCTCAGCCGAGGCCAGAGCGTTCAGTTCTCCTTGGGCAGTGCCGGCAATCTCAGCGGGCAGGGCGCTGCCAGCGGGGTGTTCCACGGCGGCTTGAGTGGCGTGGCCTTCGGGCCTGATGTGGGCTTGGTCTCGCGCGTCACGCAGGGTGCGCAGCCGGTGGATCAAGAGCGCACCGTCACCGCCTCCGACGGCAACCTGGTGCTCATGCTCGACGACGAACCGGCGCTGGACGTGCTGCTGCGCGAGCGCGACATCTCGCTGGACCAGCCCGAGCGTGCCATGCCGCGCCTGCGCGCCACGCTGGTGGGGCTTTCGCCGCCGCCCCCGGCTGGGGACGACGCATTGCGTGTGCCCCGCATGCGCGGTCAGTTCGGTGCCGAAGTGCTGGTTCGCCACCTGATTGGCCTGGACCCAGGGCGGCGTGGCGTGGCCATTGCCGACATGGCACCAGTGGGCACGCGCCTGACGTTTTGTGAGCGCAATGTGCCGGCCGCGCGTGCCGATCTTGTGCGTGTGTGCGCGGAGGTGCGTGAGGAGCTCGAGCCGGAAGAGGTGAGCCTGTCGGTGGCCACGTCGCTCGCGGCGAGCGAAGTGGATGCGCGTCCGCATCCCGCGCGGCGCATCGCCGGTGCCATCTATGTGAGTTGCTCGGGGCGTGGTGGCTTGCACTTTGGCAGCCCCAGCGCTGAGCTTCAAACGGTGCGCCGCGCGCTGGGCGACGTGCCGCTGGTGGGTTTCTTCGCGGGTGGCGAGATTGCTCACCACCAGCTGTACGGTTACACCGGCGTGCTCACGGTCTTCACCATGCCCTGATCGCGGGCGGCGCCTTCCAGCCGCGCGCGGGCCCGGTCCAGCGTGCGGCGGGCTTCTGGCGCCGGCATGCCGTACATGTCGGCAAACGCGTCCACCGTCTTGCCACTGGCATCAAAGGCGCGCAGCAGCGCTTCGTCGCGCGCGGCGCGGCTGGCGGCTTCAGCCAGTGCCTCGGCGGTGATGGCGTTGACGGTTTCGTCGCGGCCCATCACCAGCGTGGCATAGGCCTCGCGACCCAGGCCGGAGGCTTCGAATGCCAGCACGATGCGCTGCCGCAGTTTCGGCACGAGGTCTTCGGGCGTGCGTCCCTGGCGGCGGCGGAACACCTCGATCAAGGCGTGGTGCACGTGCTCGGGTGCCAGCGCTTCCACGGGTTGGCCCGTCAGGTCGTGGCGGGGCAGGCCTTGCGCCACCACGCTCAGGTAGCGCGTCGAACGCGTGTGCAAAGCAAGCGCCGCTTTCAGGCCTTCGGCTTCGAGCACGCCCGGGTGTGCGTCGAGCAGGTCCTGGAAGATGCCGCGCTTGAGCGGCTTCAGGGCATCGCCAAACAGCGCAGGAACCAGCTGCGCGAGCTGGTCCAGCACAGGGTGCTGGCGCGGTGAGCGCGCTTCGCCGCGGGGCGCTTCGTTGCGCGGCGCGCGCCGAGCGCGTGCAGGGCGTGCGTTCGCGGGGGCGCTCTTCGGGGTGGTGGGGGTGTTCATGGCAGGCAGTGGGAGCGGCGGCAAGGCCGCGAAGTCCGACATCATGCCAGCGTCGCGTGGGCGATGGCCTCTCTGTCGAGGATGTTGCGCAGTGTGGTGGCGTTGACGGGTTTGTGCAGGAGGGGGAATCCGAGGAGGGAGGCCTCATGGATGCGTTGGGGGGAGGTGTCGCCGGTGAGGATGTAGGTGGGGATGGGTTTGGGCAGGCAGCCGTGGACGGCGCTGATGGCGTCGACGGCGGTGACGTTGCCGCTGAGGCGGTAGTCGGAGAGCAGGAGGTGGATGTGATCGGCGTGGGTGATGGCGGCGACGACGGCCTCGTCGGCGCTGGAGGCGCAGAAGACGCGATGGCCCCAGATGCCGAGCACGCGCTGCATGGCGCCGAGGACCTGGTGGTCGTCATCGATGACGAGCACGCCCAGGCCAATGGGGGTGCGGCGCTCGGCGGGTTCGAGCACGGGGCGCTGGGCGGGGGCCTGACACAGGGGCAGGCGGATGGAGAACATGGAGCCGCGCCCGGGCTGTGAGCGCAGGTTCAGGGGGGCGTGGAGCAGGCGAGCGGAGCGCTGCACGATGGACAGGCCCAGGCCCAGGCCATGGGCCTCGTGGTCCTGTGCGGCGGACTGGC
>CALRUK020000010.1:0-141857 GCA_943371335.1 Synechococcus sp. UW140
GGAAGCCACCAGCACCCGGGCCTCGTGCCAGCCGGCCTGGGCCGCGTCCTGCCGCGCCAGCGCACTGCCCTGTCGCGACTCGGCCTCGCCCCACAGTCCCACCGCCCACGAAGCCTGCAGGCCCGCATTCAGGCTGGTGCCGAGCGGGATGGTGGGGTCTGTCAGGCCGCGGCTGGCATTGGCCACCGCATTCACTTGCGGGCCGTTCTGTGCCCGCGCGCCAAAGTACGCGGCGCGCGCGGCAAACACCTGCGCTCGGGCCGAGGCCACCGAGGGGCTCTGCGCCTGGGCGCGGGCAATCCAGTCGGTGAGCACAGGGTCTTCAAACTGGTTCCACCACTGGGTGAGCGCCTGCGCACTGCCCTGATGCGCCAGCGGCGGCGCGTACCAAGTGGCGGGCACATCCACAGGCACCTCGGTCGGCGGTTTGGTGACGCTGCAGGCGCCGAGCAAGGCGGCACTGGCCACCACGGCAAGCATTCGCTTCATGGAAAGGGAGTCCCTGTTCGGTTGTGATCCGGGGAACGACTCTAGTCGATTTCCCCGGGCGAACATTTCAATACGTTTCAACGGCGCCGCGGTTTGTTTCGGGCCTGCGAGCGCGCGGGCGGCGGTGGGTTTTCAGTCGTCTTCGGCCACGGCGATGCCGGGGAACAGCACCTCGGTGAAGCCAAAACGGGTGAAGTCGCGCACCCGCATCGGGTAGAGCTTTCCCCAGAGGTGGTCGCACTCGTGCTGCACCACGCGGGCATGGAAGCCCTCGGCCTCGCGGTCGATGGCCCTGCCCTGCACATCGAAGCCCTGGTAGCGGATGCGCCGCCAGCGCGGCACCACCCCCCGCATGCCCGGCACCGACAGGCAGCCTTCCCAGTCCTCTTCTTCCTCATCGCCCAAGGGGGTGATCACCGGGTTGATGAGCACCGTGCGCGGCACCGGCGGTGCGTCGGGGTAACGCGGGTTGGGCTGGCCACTGCCAAAGAGCACCACTTGCAGATCAACCCCGATCTGTGGCGCGGCCAGGCCCGCACCGTGGGCCGCGGCCATCGTGTCCTGCAGGTCCACCACCAGCTGGTGCAGCTCGGGGGTGTCGAAGGTCGTCACGGGCTGGGCATGCCGCAGCAGGCGCGGGTCGCCCATTTTCAGAATGGTGTGGATGGTCATGAATCGCCTTGGGCGTTGGGAAGCAAGGCCAGCATCTGCGCCTCATCGATCACCGTCACGCCCAGCGACTGCGCCTTTTCCAGCTTGCTGCCGGCTTCGGCGCCGGCCACGACGTAGTCGGTTTTCTTGCTCACCGAGCCCGCCACCTTGGCGCCTGCCGCCTCGAGCAGGTCTTTGGCCTGGTCGCGGCTGAGGGTGGGGAAAGTGCCGGTGAGCACGAAGGTTTTGCCCGCCAGCGGTTGCGGGGCGCGCTCGGCGGGTTCGCCCTCTTCCCAGGTGAGCCCGCACGCGCGCAGCTGCTCGACCACCTCGCGGTTGTGGGGCTGTTCAAAGAAGGTGTGAATGCTCTGCGCCACCACTGGGCCGACATCGCTCACCTCGGAGAGCGCCTCGACGCTGGCATCCATGATGCGGTCGAGCTGCCCGAAATGGCGCGCCAGCTCCTTGGCCGTGGCCTCGCCCACATGCCGGATGCCGAGTCCGAACAGGAACCGCGGCAAGGTGGTGCGCTTGGACTTCTCCAGCGCATCGACGATGTTGCGGGCCGACTTGTCGGCCATGCGCTCCAGGCCCGCCAGGGCTGTAAAGCCCAGGCGGTACAGGTCGGGCAAGGTCTTGACCACGCCGGTGTCCACCAGCTGTTCAACCAGCTTGTCGCCCAGGCCTTCGACCTCCACCGCGCGGCGCTGCGCAAAGTGCAGGATGGCCTGCTTGCGTTGGGCGGCACAGAACAGCCCGCCGCTGCAGCGGAAATCGACCTCGCCCTCTTCGCGCACCGCTTCACTGCCGCACACCGGGCAGCTGCGGGGCATGGTGAACGGCGTGGGCTCGCCCACACGCTTGTCCACCAGCACGGAGACCACCTCGGGGATCACATCGCCGGCCCGGCGCACGACCACCGTGTCGCCCACGCGCACGTCTTTGCGGCGCGCTTCGTCTTCGTTGTGCAGCGTCGCGTTGGTCACGGTCACGCCGCCCACGAACACGGGGGCGAGCTTGGCCACGGGCGTGAGCTTGCCGGTGCGGCCCACTTGCACATCGATGGCCAGCACCGTGGTGAGCTGCTCCTGCGCGGGGTACTTGTGGGCCACCGCCCAGCGCGGTTCGCGGGTGACGAAGCCCAGCTGCTTCTGCAGCGGGAAGGCGTTCACCTTGTAGACCACGCCGTCGATGTCGTAGGGCAACTGGTCGCGCGCCTGGCCGATGCGCTGGTGGAACGCCACCAGCTCGTCAGCACCGGTGGCCAGGGTGGTCTGCGCGGCCACCGGGAAACCCCAGGCCTTGAGCTGCATGAGCATCTCGAAGTGCGTGGCAAACACCGGGCCGCCTTGCTCGGGCGGCGTCACCTCGCCCAGGCCGTAGGCAAAGAAGCTGAGCGGGCGTTGGGCGGCAATGCCCGAATCGAGCTGGCGCACGGCGCCCGCGGCGGCGTTGCGCGGGTTCACGAAGGTCTTCTCACCCTTGGCGCCCGCCGCGATCTTGGCGCGCTGCTTTTCATTGAGCGCTTCGAACTGGTCGCGGCGCATGTAGACCTCGCCCCGCACTTCCAGCACCGCAGGCACGTCGGGCGGCAGGCGCAACGGTACCTGCGGGATGGTGCGAATGTTGGTGGTGACGTCCTCACCCACCTCGCCGTCGCCCCGCGTGGCGGCCTTCACCAGCACACCGCCTTCGTAGCGCAGGCTCATGGCCAGGCCATCGAACTTGAGCTCGGCCACGTAATCCACCGGCGGCTCGGCTTCGGTCAGGCCGAGCGCACGGCGCACGCGGGTGTCGAAGTTGCGCGCACCACTGGGCTCGGTGTCGGTCTCGGTGTTGATCGACAGCATGGGCACCGCATGGCGCACGGGCGTGAACATCTCAAGCACGCGACCCCCCACGCGCTGGGTGGGCGAGTCGCTGGTGAGCAGCTCGGGGTGCGCCGCTTCGATCGTCTGCAGTTCGCGAAACAGCTTGTCGTACTCGGCGTCCGGAATCTCCGGGTCGTCGAGCGTGTAGTAGCGGTGGGCGTGGTGGTGCAGTTGCGCGCGCAGCTCGGCCGCGCGGGCGGCCGGCAACGGCGGCTCGGCAAACAGATCGTCGGTCATCAGGAGAAAAGGCGTCGTGCCTGGGCGGAGCCGGCTGAAAGGTCGCGGCTGTCCAGGGCGTCGTACAGGCTTTCCAGATCGGCGCCGATCTGGTCCAGCGCCTCGACCGACAGGTGCTGGCCGGCATCGTCGGTGACCACGCCATCCATCGCTTCCGCCAGCGCCATGGCGGCCTGTCGCATGCGCACAAAGGGCTGCTCGCTGCGCGGCACGTGCGTGACCTCCAGTGAGAGCGCGATTTCGCGCAGCGCAGTCTGCTCCGGGTCTTCGGCCATCGCCGCCTGTGGGTCAAACGCCAGGCTCAGGATGGGCGCCTGACCGCTGTGGCTGCCCGAGAGCACCATGCGACCGGGCAATGCGCCGGCCACAAAGCCCAGGTGTGACGCGTGCTGCGCCACATACCCGGGGCTCCATGCGGCGCGACGCGCGCGCAGCGTGAAGCCGAGCTGGGCGTCGTGGCCGCTGGCAAAGGCATCGAGTTCGCGGGCGCGCGCCACCTCGGCGCGCATGTCGGGGAAGTCGGGCGAGGCGCCCACCGCATCGGCAAAGGCCTGCGCCTTCACCACGAATTCGGAAAACTCGATGTCGTTGAGCGGGCCGGAGCGGTTGGCCAGCTGCACGCCCGCCTGCAGTGCGCGGTAGCGCTGCCCCAAGCGCGGGCTTTCCCATTCGCCCGTGGTTTCGCTCTGGCCTTCCACGGCAAACGGCTTGCTGCCCACGCGGCGCGTGCCGGGGAGTGCGGCCAGCAGCGCATCGCCCGACACCTCGTGCTCCAGCAGCAAAGGCGCGATCACGTCGATCAAGGCGTCCAGACCGGGGCGCTTTTCCGGCGGCTGGGTCATCAAGGGGTTCAGGCTCACCGCCGCTGCAGCGGCGGCCACCTCTGCCGGATCGGGTGGCGAGGGCGCGCCGGGCATGTCGCCCAAGACCGGGTCGATGCGCTGGATCTCGTGCTCGGCCAGGTCGGCCGGCGTGTACGGCAGGGTTTCGTCGCCCGACATCTCGTCGGACGGCTCGCCGTGCCGTTCGCGTGCGGTGCGCGGTGCGCTCTTGTTGGTCACCCAGGCGTTGTAGGCGACGACGCCCGCCAGGACGAGCCCGCCAATGATGGCCAGACCGATTTGCAGTGTGCTCATGTTGCTGTGCGGGTTGCGATCAGGTGGGTTCGAGCATGCCGGCGGCCGATTCCATGTCCACCGCGACGATGCGGGAGACACCTTGCTCCTGCATGGTCACGCCGATCAGTTGTTCGGCCATTTCCATGGCGATCTTGTTGTGGCTGATGAAGAGAAACTGCGTGCCCTGCTTGCTCATGCTGGTCACCAGCTTGGCGTAGCGCTCGGTGTTGGCGTCGTCCAGCGGCGCGTCCACCTCGTCCAGCAGACAGAACGGCGCCGGGTTCAGCTGGAAGATGGCAAACACCAGCGCGATGGCGGTGAGTGCTTTCTCGCCGCCCGAGAGCAGGTGAATGGTCTGGTTTTTCTTGCCCGGCGGCTGCGCCAGCACCTGCACGCCGGCGTCCAGAATTTCTTCGCCGGTCATCACCAGCTTGGCGTTGCCGCCACCGAACAACTCGGGGAACATGCGGCCGAAGTGGCCGTTGACGGTCTCGAAGGTGCTGCCCAGCAGGTCGCGCGTTTCGTTGTCGATCTTCTTGATCGCGTCTTCGAGCGTGTTCATCGCCTCGACCAGGTCGGCCGACTGCGCGTCCAGGAAGGTCTTGCGCTCGCGCGCGGCGGTCAGCTCGTCCAGGGCGGCCAGGTTCACCGCGCCCAGCGACTGAATTTCACGGTGCAGGCGGTCAATTTCGCCCTGCAAGCCGGTGAGGCGCACATGGCCTTCGGTGATGCTCTGGGCCACCGCCGCCAGATCGGCCTGCGCCTCGTCGAGCAACTGGCTGTATTGCTCCACGCCCAGGCGCGCGGCCTGTTCCTTGAGCTGGAAGTCGGTAATGCGGTGGCGCAGCGGTTCGAGTTCGCGCTCGAGTTGCAGGCGGCGCTCGTCGCTGGCCCGCAGCTTGGCGGTGAGTTCGTCGTACTGGCTGCGCAGCGCGCCCAGCGACTGCTCGCGCTCCAGCTTCATGGCCAGGGCGTTCTGCAAACCCGCCTGTGCGGCCGCGTCGTTGAGGCGCCCGAGCTCGTCGCTGGCGCGCTGCAGCTCGTCGGCGAGCGACTTTTCCTGGGTGGCCGCGGTTTCCATGGCGCGTTGCAGCTCGCTCTGGCGCGCCTGCAAGCTGCGCAGGGCGAACACCGCCTCTTGCGCCGTGCGCTCCAGCGAGCGTTGCTGTTCGCGCGCCTGGTTCAGCGCGCGCTCGGCGTCAATCACCTTGTCGTCCAGCTGGGCGTGGCGTTCCTGGCTGTCGGCCAGCTGCATGTCCAGCTCTTCGAAGCGCGCCTCGGCCGTCACTCGGCGTTCCTGCAGCTCTTCGAGTTGCGCGTCGACCTCGGCCAGGTCGGCGCCAATCTGCTCGCTGCGCGCACGCGTCTGCTCGGCCAGCTGGGTGAGGCGCAGCGCCTCCACCTGCAGTTCGTGCGCACGGCTGCGCGATTCGGCGGCCTCGCGGCGCGCGCTCACCAGGCGCTGTGAGGCGTCGGTGTAGGCTGCTTCGGCACGGATCAAGGCCGAGCGCGCCTGCTCGGCGATGAGCACCTGGCCCTTGAGCTGCTTGTCGATGTTCTCGATTTCCTGGGCCCGCGCGAGCAGGCCCGCCTGCTCGCTGTCGGGCGCATAAAAACTGACGCTGTGGGCAGTGACCGCATGGCCGCTCGCCACAAAGATCACCTCGCCCGGCTGCAGCTGCGCGCGCTGGGCCAGCGCCTCTTCCAGGCTCGGGGCCGTCAGGCAACCGTGCAGCCATTCCGCGAGCAGCGCCTGCTGCGCCGCGTCGTTCAGGCGCAGCCACTGCACCAGCGGCTTGAGGCCCGCCGCGCTGTGCGTGGCCGCGACGCCAGAAGGTGGGCTGTAGAACGAGAGCTTGGCGGGTGGTGCATCACCGCCGAAGGCGCGCACCATGTCGAGCCGCGAAACTTCAAGCGCACCCAGGCGCTCGCGCAACGCCGCCTCGAGCGCGTTTTCCCAACCAGTTTCAATGTGGATGCGGCTCCAGAGGCCTTGCAGGCTGTCCAGACCATGCTTGGCGAGCCAGGGCTTGAGCTTGCCATCGGTCTTGACCTTGTCCTGCAGCGCCTTGAGCGCTTCCATGCGAGCCGACAGATCGGCCTGCTTGGCAGACTCCTGGTTCACCGCCAGTTGTGCCGCGCGGCGCGCTTCATCGAGCTGGGGCACGCTGTCTTGCAGCTCTTGCAGCACGGCATCGTTGAGCTCGGCGGCTTCCTGTGCGCTGGACAACTGCGTCTGCGCGTGGAGCAGCCGCGCTTCGTCGGGCGCGGCCAGCGCGTTGCGATCGGCCATCAGGCGTTCGCGGCGCTGGTTGAGGGCCCGGCTTTGCTCCTCGACGTTGCGCTGCTCGGCGGCCAGCACCTGGATCTGCTGCTGCACCTGGGTCACGCTGCTGCGCTGCTCGTTGGCGCGGGCCTGGGCCGCGCGCAGCTGGTCTTCGAGGGCGGGCAAGGCGCCCGACTGCTCTTCACCCTGTGCGGCGAGCACCACCGACTGCTCCTCGGCCTGCACCATCGACTCGGCCAGCTGCTCCAGTTCGGCAGCGGCGTCCTGGCTGCGCGTGCCCCACGAAGCCATTTGCTCCTTGAGCTGCACCAGCCGCTGCTCGACGCGCTGGCGGCCTTCCACCACGAAGCGGATCTCGGCCTCGAGCTTGCCCACTTCGGCGCTGGCCTCGTACAGCTTGCCCTGCGCCTGGTTGACCTGGTCGCCCGCGGCGTAGTGGGCCTGTCTAATGGTTTCCAGCTCCGACTCGATGCGGCGCAGATCGGCCGTTCGCGACTCCAGGTCGTTCACCGCCTGGGCGGCATCGGTCTTCACCTTGACCTGATCGGACTCGGCTTCGCTGCGCTTCAGAAACCACAGCTGCTGCTGCTTGAGCGTGGCGCTGGCCTGCAACGTGTTGTAGTGCGCCGCCACCTCGGCCTGCTTTTCCAGCTTGTCGAGGTTGGCGTTGAGCTCGCGCAGGATGTCTTCCACCCGGGTCAGGTTCTCGCGCGTGTCGGCGAGGCGGTGGGCGGTCTCGCGGCGCCGCTCCTTGTATTTGGAAACGCCCGCCGCCTCTTCCAGAAACAGGCGCAACTCTTCCGGCTTGCTTTCAATGATGCGGCTGATGGTGCCCTGGCCGATGATGGCGTAGGCGCGCGGGCCCAGCCCGGTGCCCAGAAACACGTCCTGCACGTCGCGGCGGCGCACCGGCTGGTTGTTGATGTAGTAGCTGCTGGTGCCGTCGCGGGTCAACACGCGCTTGACGGCGATTTCGCCAAACTGGCCCCACTGGCCTCCGGCGCGGTGGTCGCTGTTGTCAAAGACGAGCTCCACACTGGAGCGGCTGGCCGGCTTGCGCGTGTTCGTGCCGTTGAAGATCACGTCCTGCATGGACTCGCCGCGAAGTTCGGACGCCTTGGACTCACCCAGCACCCAGCGCACCGCGTCCATGATGTTGGATTTGCCGCAGCCATTGGGGCCAACCACCCCCACCAGCTGGCCGGGCAGCATGAAGTTGGTCGGTTCAGCGAAAGACTTGAAGCCGGAGAGCTTGATCGAGTTGAGACGCACGGCGTTCCGATGACAGTCAATGGGGCGCACCAGGGCGCAGGAGCGGCCGCAAATGATAACTGCCGGGCCTGCGGCGCCCGCCCCGGACGTGATGGGCATCACGTCCACCCTGAAATTCTGTCCGTCTGGTCAAAAAAAACTGCGCCACGCCGACGCAACGGCGCTTCCTTCGCCAGAATACGCCCGCCATACCGCACAGCCTTCAAAGATACCGATTGGTCACTTCAGATACCGATTGGTCTGCCAACATGAATCCCCAAGTCGCCACCGCCTTCGATCCCGCACTCGTCGCCCTCTCGTTCTTCTTTGCGGTCATCGGATCGCTGATTGCCCTGACCGCAGCCTCCCGCGTGAACACCCAGCGGGGTCGCATTGGTGTGGCCAACGCGCTCACCATTGGCGTGGCGCTGGGTGGCATCGGGGTGTGGTCGATGCATTTCATCGGCATGCTCGCGTTGCAGATGGACGTCGGCAGCAGCTACTCCATGACCGAGACCATGTTCTCGCTGGTGGTTGTGGTGGCCGCCGCCTCCTGGGCCGTGAGCCACGCGGCCATGCGCCCCGACAGCCTGCCGCGTCTGATCGGCTGTGGCGTGGCACTGGGCATGAGCGTCGTCGTGATGCACTACCTGGGCATGTTCGGGCTCAAGATCTACGGCTTCATTTCCTGGGACTACGCACTGGTCGCACTCTCCATGCTGATTGCCGTGGTGGCCGCCACCGCTGCACTCTGGCTGGCCCTGAACACACCCACGCTGCAGCGCCGCCTGCTGGCCTCCGTCGTCATGGGCGTGGCGGTTTGCGCCATGCACTACACCGGCATGGCCGCCGCCGAATTCATTTGCACCACCGACAACCGCAACGCCATCCCCCAAGGGGGCGGCTACATCAGCGCCTTCCGTCTGCCCACGCTGGTGATCGTCACCACCGTGCTCATGATCCTGATGCTGACCTTCGAACAAGTGCTGCTGCACCTGCGCAACAAGCCCACGAAAGCGGGCACCGCCCGAGCCCTGTGAGGTCAAGCGCCTGCGCGGCCCGGGAGCCAAGCCTCCAAGCCCGATAATCTCGGGCCATGAACCCCTTGCTCTCGCGCCTGCAGCCCTACCCTTTTGAGCGGCTGCGCAAGCTCTTTGACGACGTCACCCCCAACCCGGCCCTGCGGCCCATCAGCTTGGGCATCGGCGAACCCAAGCATGCTGCGCCAGACTTTCTGAAACAGGCACTGGCCAGCGCCCTGGACACCGGCCTGAGCAGCTACCCCGCCACGGGTGGCACGCCGGCCTTGCGCGAAGCCTGCGCCTCCTGGGTGCAACGCCGGTACGGCGTCACGTTGAACGCCACCACGCAGGTGCTGCCTGTAAACGGCTCGCGCGAGGCGCTGTTCTCGTTCGTGCAAACCGTGATCGACCCGACGCGTGCCGGCGCCACCGTGGTGATGCCGAACCCGTTCTATCAAATCTACGAAGGCGCTGCCCTGCTGGCGGGCGCCGAACCCCACTACGTGGCCAGCGATGCCGCCCGCAACTTCGCCCCCGCGTGGGACAGCGTGCCGGAAGACGTCTGGGCGCGCACGCAGCTGCTCTTTGTCTGCTCGCCGGGCAACCCGGCGGGCGCCGTGATGCCGCTGGAGGAATGGCGCCACCTCTTTGAGCTGAGCGACCGCCACGGCTTCGTGATTGCCTCCGACGAGTGCTACAGCGAGATCTACTTCCGCGACGAAGCGCCGCTGGGCGGCCTGGAGGCGGCACAGCGCCTGGGCCGCACGGATTTCAAACGCCTCGTCATCTTCACCAGCCTGTCCAAGCGCAGCAACGTGCCGGGCCTGCGCAGCGGCTTCGTGGCGGGCGACGCCGCCCTGATCAAGCCGTTCCTGCTGTACCGCACTTACCATGGCGGCGCCATGAGCCCCGTGGTGCAAGCCGCCAGCGTCGCGGCCTGGAGCGACGAGGCCCACGTGGTGGACAACCGCCGCCAGTACCGCGAAAAGTTTGCCCAGGTCACGCCCCTGCTGGCCGAGGTGCTCGACGTTGCCCTGCCCGACGCTTCGTTCTACCTGTGGGCGGGTGTGCCCGCCTCATTTGCCGGCGCGTCGCCGGGCCACAGCGCCGACGAAGCCTTCGCCCGCGAGCTGCTGGCTCAATACAATGTCACGGTGCTTCCGGGCAGCTACCTCGCCCGCGAAGCCAACGGCGTCAACCCGGGCACCGGCCGCGTGCGCATGGCCCTGGTGGCCGAACCCGCCGAATGCCTGGAAGCCGCCGGGCGCATCCACGAATTTGTCTCGCGCCGCGCCTGAAGCGGCACCCCCTTTCCTCCACCTCTGCCTTCAGATCCATGAGCCAACAACTGCAAACCCTGATCGACAACGCCTGGGAAGACCGCGCCAACCTTTCCCCCGCCTCGGCACCCAAAGAGGTGCTGGACGCCGTGGAACATGTGATCGCCGAGCTCAACAAGGGCCGGTTGCGCGTCGCCACCCGCCAGGGCGTGGGCCAGTGGACCGTGCACCAGTGGATCAAAAAGGCCGTGCTGCTGTCCTTCCGCCTGAAAGACAACGAAGTCATGCGTGCGGGCGATCTGGGCTTCTTCGACAAGGTCAAGACCAAGTTTGCACACCTGAGCGAAGCTGAAATGAAAGCCACCGGCGTGCGCGTGGTGCCACCAGCCGTGGCCCGCCGGGGCAGCTTTATTGCCAAGGGCGCGATCCTCATGCCCAGCTACGTGAACATCGGTGCCTACGTGGACGAAGGCACGATGGTCGACACCTGGGCCACCGTGGGCAGCTGCGCCCAGGTCGGCAAGAACGTGCACCTCTCGGGTGGCGTGGGTCTGGGCGGTGTGCTCGAGCCTCTGCAGGCCAACCCGACCATCATTGAAGACAACTGCTTCATCGGCGCCCGCTCCGAGGTGGTTGAAGGTGTGATCGTCGAAGAAAACTCGGTGATCTCCATGGGCGTGTACATCGGCCAGAGCACCCCCATCTACGACCGCGCCACGGGCGAGGTGAGCTACGGGCGCGTGCCGGCCGGTTCGGTGGTGATCAGCGGCAGCCTGCCCAAGGACGGCGGCAAGTACAGCCTGTACGCGGCCATCATCGTCAAGCGCGTGGACGCGCAAACGCGCGCCAAGACCAGCCTGAACGACTTGCTGCGCGACTGACCCTGTCCGCAGTCGCGTCTTCCCCATCAGCCTAAGGAACCAGCATGAGCAGCGGAACGATGGAGCGCATCCTTCGCCTGATGGCGGACAAGAAGGCGTCGGATGTGTACCTCACGGCGCATGCGCCGGCGATGATCAAGATCAACGGGCAGACCATTCCCGTCAACAGCCAGGTGCTGCCGCCGGACGCACCACGCAACCTCCTCGCCGAAGTGGTGCCTGCCACCCGCATGGAGGAGCTGCAGGAAACGGGCGAGCTCAACATGGCCGTGCCGCTGGAGGGCCTGGGCAACTTCCGCGTGAGCGCATTTCGCCAGCGCGGCCATGTGGCTGTGGTGATCCGCTTTGTGCCGGGCGACATCCCGCCGCTGGACTCGCTCAACGTCGCGCCTGTGCTGGCCGAACTGATCATGGAGAAGCGCGGCCTCATGCTCATGGTGGGCGCCACGGGCGCGGGCAAAAGCACCACGCTGGCGGCCATGATCGACCACCGCAACGAGCGCTCCACGGGCCACATCCTGACCATCGAAGACCCGATCGAGTACGTGTACCGCAACAAGAAGTCGGTGGTGAATCAGCGCGAGATCGGACCCGACACCGCTTCGCTGCAGGTGGCGCTGAAGAACGCGCTTCGCCAGGCCCCTGACGTGATCCTGATTGGCGAAATCCGCGACCGCGAGACCATGTCCGCAGCCATTGCTTACGCGCAGTCGGGCCATCTGTGCCTGGCCACACTGCATGCCAACAACAGCTACCAGGCGCTCAACCGCATCCTGAGCTTCTACCCGGTGGAAGTGCGCCCGACCATGCTGGGCGATCTGGCGGCGGCGCTGCGCGCCATCGTCTCCCAGCGCTTGTTGCGCACCCACACCGGTGGGCGCGTGCCAGCCATGGAAGTCATGCTGAACACCGCGCTGGTGGCCGACCTGATCCAGAAAGCCGACTTCTCCGGCGTGCGCGAGGCGATGGAAAAGTCCTTGGCCGAGGGCTCGCAAACCTTCGAGCAAGACCTCTCTCGCCTGATCAACGACGGGCTGGTGGCCCGCAACGAAGGCCTGGCCCACGCCGACTCGCCCAACAACCTGCTGTGGCGCCTGCAAAACGACTTCAACGCCACCAAATCGAGCGAAGCGGCCCAGGCGGCCGACGAAGAAGGCAGCGACAGCGCGACCTTCACCGAGTTCACACTCGACGTCAAACACTGACCCGATGACCGACACCCTGCGCCTGACCGAAGAACTGATCGCCCGCCCCTCTGTCACGCCCCGCGACGAGGGCTGTCAGGCGCTGATTGGTGCGCGCCTGGCGCGCCTGGGCTTCGCCTGCGAGACCATTGAAAGCGGCCCGGCCGACTTCCGCGTGACCAACCTCTGGGCGCGCCTGGGCTCGGGCACCCGCCCGACCCTGGTGTTCGCGGGTCACACTGACGTGGTGCCCACCGGCCCGATCGCGGCCTGGTCCAGCGATCCGTTCGTGCCCAGCCACCGGGAAGGCAAGCTGTTTGGGCGCGGCAGCGCCGACATGAAAACCTCGCTGGCGGCCATGGTCGTGGCGTGCGAGGAGTTTGCGGCGGCGAACCCGACTCCCGCAATCGACATCGCCTTTTTGCTCACCAGCGACGAGGAAGGCCCGGCTCTGGATGGCACCGTGGTGGTCTGCGAGCGGCTGCGGCAGCGCGGCGAGCGTCTGGACTGGTGCATCGTGGGCGAGCCCACCTCCGTGGAGCGCACCGGAGACATGATCAAGAACGGTCGGCGCGGCACCATGAGCGGCAAGCTCACCGTCAAGGGTATTCAGGGCCACATCGCCTATCCGCATCTCGCGAAAAACCCGATTCACCTGGCTGCGCCGGCGCTGGCCGAGCTCGCGGCCACCGTGTGGGACGAAGGCAATGCGTTCTTTCCGCCCACCAGCTGGCAGATCAGCAACATCCATGGTGGCACGGGGGCCAGCAACGTGATCCCGGGCACCGTGGTGATCGACTTCAATTTCCGTTTTTCCACCGAGTCCACCCCCGAAGGGCTGCAGCAGCGCGTGGTCGACATCCTTCAGCGCTATGGTCTGCAACCCGCTGCCGACTTCGACCTCGCCTGGACGCTGGGCGGGCGCCCCTTCCTCACGCCACCAGGCACGCTGGTGGACGCCGTGCGCTCGGCCATCCAGGCGGAAGTCGGGCTGACCACAACCCTGTCGACCACGGGCGGCACCAGCGATGGTCGCTTCATTGCGCAGGTGTGCCCACAGGTCATCGAGCTCGGTCCGCCCAACGCCACCATTCACAAGATCGATGAGCACGTGGCCGTGGCCGACATCGAGCCCCTCAAGAACATTTACCGCCGCACGCTGGAGCATCTCGATGCCCAGGCCCGTGCCAGCGCCTGACGCGATTCCCCCGTGAACCTGACCGACCTTCTGGCCCAAGCGAGCCAGCGCCTGGATGCAGCGCAGCTGGCCTACGGCCATGGCACCCAAAACGCCAACGACGAAGCCGCATGGCTGGTGCTGTGGCAGCTCGGTCTGCCCCTGGACAGCGATCTGCAAGCCCTGGCCTCGCGCGCCGTATCGAGCGACGAACAGGCCGCCGTGCTCGCCTTGATCCAGCGGCGCATCGACACGCGCGAACCCGCCGCCTACCTCACCGGCGAAGCCTGGCTGCAGGGCGTGCCGTTCACGGTGGACCGACGCACCATCGTGCCGCGCAGCTTCATCGCCGAACTGCTGGCCGACGGTTCCATCGACCCCTGGCTGAGCGAAGACACGCGTGACGTGCTTGACCTGTGCACCGGCAACGGCAGCCTTGCTGTGCTGGCGGCCATGGCATACCCCGATGTGCGCGTCACTGGCGCCGACATTTCGGTCGACGCGCTGGCCGTCGCTCGCCTGAACGTCGAGCGACACGGCCTGCAAGCCCGCATCGAGCTGGTGGAGTCGGACGGCCTGGCGCGCTGTGCCGGCCCTTGGGACCTCATCCTGTGCAACCCGCCCTATGTGAATGCACGCAGCATGGCGGCGCTGCCGCCCGAGTACCAGGCCGAACCCGCGCTGGCGCTCGACGGCAACACGGCAGGCAGCCACGATGGCATGGACTTCATCCGCGCTTTGCTGAGCGACGCACCGCGGTGCCTCAAGCCAGGTGGCGTGCTGGTGCTGGAAATCGGCAATGAACGCGAGCACTTTGAAACCGCATTTCCCCTGCTTGAAGCCGTCTGGCTCGACACCAGCGCAGGCGACGACCAAGTCCTGCTGCTGACCTCTGAATCTCTTTTGGCGCTGCCCACTGCGCAAGCGCCCGCCCCATGATCACTTTGAAGAACGTTGTCCTTCGCCGCGGGGCGAAGGTCTTGCTCGATGGCGCCTCCTGCACCATCAACCCCGGTGAAAAAGTCGGCCTCGTCGGCCGCAACGGCGCCGGCAAATCCAGCCTGTTCCGCCTGCTCGATGGCGTGCTGCACGAGGACAAGGGCGACTTCCACGTGCCCCAGCACTGGCGCATGGCGCAAGTGGCGCAGGACATGCCGGAGACCGACATGTCCGCCACACAGTTCGTGATCGAGGGCGACACCACGCTGCTCCAGGCGCAGCAAGAGGTGACGGCGTCGGAAGCCAGCGAAGATGGCGAGCGCATGGCGCATGCCTACATGGCGCTGCACGATGCCGGCGCCCACGATGCACCGGCACGCGCGCAGGCCCTCATCCTGGGTCTGGGCTTCCGGACCGACGAACTTGAACGCCCGGTCAACAGCTTCTCTGGCGGCTGGCGCATGCGCCTGCAGCTCGCGCGCGCCCTGATGTGCCCCAGCGAACTGCTGCTGCTCGACGAACCCACCAACCACTTGGACCTGGATGCCCTGGTCTGGCTGGAAGCCTGGCTCAAACGCTACGACGGCACCCTGCTCGTCATCAGCCACGACCGCGAATTCCTGGATGCCGTCACCAGCGTGACGGTGCACATCGAGCGCGCTCTGCTCAACCGTTACGGCGGCAACTACAGCCGCTTCGAAGACATGCGCGCCGAGCAGATGGCGCTTCAAGCCACGGCCTACTCGCGCCAGCAGGAGAAGATGGCCCACCTGCAGAAGTTCATCGACCGCTTCAAGGCCAAGGCCAGCAAGGCGAAGCAGGCACAGAGCCGCGTCAAGGCGCTCGAGCGCATGGAGAAGATCGGCCCGGTCCTGGCCGAAGCCGACTTCAACTTCGAATTCAGCGAACCGCAGAACCTGCCCAACCCGATGCTCGCCATGGAAGGCGTCACCTTCGGCTACCCACCGCGCGAGCCCGGCGGCGAGCCCGTGGCCATCGTTCGGGGCATCAGCCGCTCGGTGCTGGCCGGCCAGCGCATCGGCATTCTGGGCGCCAACGGGCAGGGCAAATCCACGGTGGTCAAGACCATCGCCCGCGACCTGCAGGCGCTGGCCGGTCAGATCACCGAGGGCAAGGGCTTGAACATTGGCTACTTCGCGCAGCAAGAGCTTGATGTGCTGCGGCCCGCCGACACACCCCTCGAGCACATGATCCGGCTGGTGCGCGACTGCACGGCCCAAGGACGCCTGAGCGGTCAACCCACACGGGAACAGGACCTGCGCAGCTTCCTGGGCAACTTCAACTTCACGGGCGACCAGGTCAAGCAGAGCGTGGGGAGCATGAGCGGTGGCGAGAAGGCGCGCCTGGTGCTGTGCATGATCGTTTGGCAGCGCCCCAACCTGCTGCTGCTCGACGAGCCCACCAACCACCTGGATCTCGCGACACGCGAGGCGCTCTCGGTGGCGCTCAACGAGTTCGAAGGTACCGTCATGCTGGTGAGCCACGACCGCGCCTTGTTGCGTGCGGTGTGCGACGAGTTCTGGCTGGTGTCACGCGGTGGCATCGAACCTTTCGATGGCGACCTGGACGACTACCAGCGCTACCTGCTGGATGTCGCCAAACAGTCGCGGGAGGCACAACGACAAGAACAGCGCGAGCAGCGCACAGCGCCGCCAGCGGCCGCGCCTGTGGCAGCCCAACCCGCCGAGGTCACGCGCACGCCCGAACAAAAGCGCAACGATGCCCAGCGCCGTCAACAGTTGGCAGAAAAGATCAAGCCGCTGAAAAAAGAGCTGGAGCAGACCGAAAAGCGGATGGCGCAACTTGCGCAGGAAAAGACACGGCTGGAAACCAGCATGAGCCAACCAGCGAGTCCTGCCGACTTGGCCGAGGCGGGCCGTCGCCTCAAAGCCGTGAACGACGAGACCGAGACGCTGGAAGCGCGCTGGCTTGAGCTGCACGAGGCCATCGAAGCAGTGGGTACTTGAGGCGCACCCGCCTTTGGTCAAGCTGGTCGCAATCCGCTCGGTTATCCTCGACGGGCCGGTCCACCGGCATCCCCAAAAATCAACAAACCAGGAAGGCCCCGCCCCATGATGTCCATTCTTGCAACCCTTTTCATTGGCCTCATCGCAGGCTTCGTGGCCCGTGCGCTCAAACCAGGCGACGACGGCATGGGCTGGATCATGACGGCGATCCTCGGCGTCGCAGGCTCGTTCGTTGCAGGCTATCTGGGTGCCGCCCTTGGCCTCTACCAACCGGGTCAGCCTGTGGGTTTCCTGGCTTCCGTGGTGGGCGCCATCATCCTGCTGGTGATCTACGGCTTCATCAAGAAAAAGTAAGCCGCGCGGACCGCGCAACAAAAAAGCCCTGGTCTTTCGACCAGGGCTTTTTATTGCTTGGTAGGACGTGGCAGGCTCGAACTGCCGACCAACGGATTAAAAGTCCGCTGCTCTACCAACTGAGCTAACGTCCCATCAACACTCACTGACTGCCACAGGGGCAATCACTACAAACTCGCTCCGGTGCCCACAGCACCCAGACAACTCACCATCATCGATGGTGGGGCGTGAGTGACTCGAACACTCGACCTACGGATTAAGAGTCCGCTGCTCTACCAACTGAGCTAACGCCCCCGAGGGGAACTGCGCAACTCCCAAACCAACCCATGGAAGCCAGTCGAATTCGACTACTGCGGCAAGCCTCAAATTATAGCGTCATTGTGGATGCGCTTTGAAGAGGCTGCTTTTTTTTTGCAGTCGCGGCGAGCGTGTTCATCACCCATCCGGAAGCACACAGCCCAAACGTCGCCGTCACGCTCACGACCGAGCCATACCCGTGGCAATTCAGCGAGCCATCGCCCTCATCCAGACCACACGATGCGTCAGGCGGTGCGACCGCTTCACGGCTGAACACACACGCCACCCCCATTCGCCCGCTGCGCGCAGCGCCATGGTGTTTGCGCAGCCGGTAGCGCAATTGCGCCAGCAACGGATCGTGCGTCGTCTCGGCCAGATCCGCCACTTCCACCGCCTGTGCCATCTGCTTGCCACCGGCCGCCCCCACACTCACCAGCGGAACGCCCTCGGTCAGAGCCCAATGCGCCAGCGCCGTCTTGGCGCGCACCTGGTCGCAAGCGTCAATCACGGCACCAGGGCGTGCGCCGTCGAGAGGCAAGTCCCGAAGCAACCCTGGCCAGTTCTCCGGCGTGACGAATTCGTCGATCACGTCCACCACGCAGTCGGGGTGAAAGAGAGCGATGCGTTCACGCATCGCCTGCGCCTTGGCTTGCCCCAGCGTCGGCTCCATCGCATGAATTTGCCGGTTGATGTTCGACTCGGACACATGGTCGAGATCGATCAAAGTCAGCCGGCGGACGCCGCTGCGCGCCAGCGCCTCGACCGACCATGAGCCCACGCCGCCGATGCCCACCACCACCACATGTGCGTCAAAGATGCGCTGCGCTCCTTCAACGCCGTACAGCCGGCGAAGGCCGCCAAACCGGCGTTCGAAGGTGTCGCTGATGATGGACGTCACTCGCGTTCCAGCAGCCACATCTGGAAGCGGAAACCCGCAATGGCCCCCACAACAATCCCGGCCACAGCGATCACACTGGTCAGACTCAGCGTGGAAAGACCCGACAGGCCTTGACCCACCGTACAGCCCAGTGCGGTCACACCACCGGCGCCCATGCAAACAGCACCCACGACATGCAGCGCCGTGTCTTGCGTGCTTCGAAAGCCTTCCCAGCGGAAGCTGCCCTCCACCAGCGAGCAGACGAACGCCCCGACCACCACGCCGGCAACCGTCACGACGCCGAACGTGAGCAGCTTGGACGTGTCGCTGAAAAAGATGAGCCAGTCAAGGGCGTAGGCCATGGGCGCGGTGAAGGTCAGCGACTCCATACGACCGGAGTTGGAGCCAAGGTACACGGCGTCCAGCGTTTCCGGGTGCTCGCTCACAAAGCCAAGATGCCCGCTCACCCACCACATGGCCACGATGACCAGGCCAATGCCCAGTCCGCCCAAAACGTTGTTGAAGCTCCGGAAATCAGCGCTCAGCAGCGCCCAGACCAAGAGCGCACCACCCACCACCAAGGCAAGCACCAGGCCCGCGAGCGCCGGATCCCAACCGAGGGCGCCAGACAACCACATCGGCGCCGCCCCGCCTGCAGGAATCTCGAACGAAACTTTGTCCACTGTGTTGACGCGCAGCACGGCCAGCACGCCGCGCAAGGTGGCAAAGGCGGTAAATCCCATCACGAAGAACACCACCAGCGACTTCAGGCTACCCGCGCCAATTCGAACCAGCGTCTTGCTGCCACACCCGGAGGCAAGCACCATACCGAAGCCGAACAGCGCTCCACCCACGATCGCGGAGAGCCAGATGATGCGACCCGACGTGTAAATCGACTTGCTCGCGTCGATCCAGCCCAGCCAACCCATGCCATAAAAGCCCAACATGGCCACACCCACCGCCATGCCCCACATTCGCATGCGGGTCCAGTCGCCCATGTTCACGATGTCGCTGATGGCGCCCATGGTGCAGAAGTGGGTACGCTGTGCGATGAAGCCGAAGGCGACCGCCACGGCAAATGCAGCCCAGAGCACCTGGCTCTGCAGTTTGAGAAAGTCGGCAAGTTCCATGGCCGCCATTGTAGGAGGCGGCCCTGCTACACCCCGCCCTGAGGGTCAGAAGTCGCCCAGGCGGGGGTTGCGCAACCCGAGGTCAGCGCAGACGCGCGAGCCGTTCGCGACCGGCAGCGGCGGCTTCTGAGTTCGGGTGGGCCTTCACGAGGTCTTCCAGCGTGCGACGCGATGCCTTGGGATCCTTGAGCTCGATCTGGCTGTTGGCCATGGCCAGCAACGCCTCTGGTGTGCGCATGTGGGTGGGGAACTCCGTCACCAGACGGCGATGGCTTTCTACGGATTCCTTGTAGGCGCGGCTCGCATACTGCGCATTGCCGAGCCAGTACAGCACGGAGGGGCGGTAGCCGCTGGCCGGATACCGCTGCAAGAAGCCGTTGTAAGCCGCTGCAGCCGGGCCAAACTCGGCCTTGCGCAACAACTCCATGGCCGCATCGAAATCGCGCTTTTCGTTGGGCGCAGCGGTGAAGCTCTGACCATCGTGGTCAATGCGCAAGGGCTCGACCTTGCGCAACCGCTCGTCCACGCCGGCCTGCACGTCCTTCTGCTGGCGCTGCAGCTCCGACACTTCGCGCGCCAGCTGTTCGTTCTGCCCGCGCATGCGTGCCAGCTCCGCTCGCAGCTGCTCGATCTGGTTGGACAGCTCGATCAAGCTGCGGCGGGTGGCCGCACTGTTCTCACGGGCTTCGGCATTCGCCGCCGCCGTGGACTGCTGGGTGGCGTCAACCTTCTGGCGCAGCTCGATGATGGCCCGGCGAGCTTCGTCGTCGCCGAACAGGGCTTGCGCCTGGAGCGGCCACATCGCGGCCAGCGCGAGCGGGCCAAGGCTGAGCAGGCGGGACACAGAACGCATACGGGTCAGCATGAGGCTCAACGGTAGGTCAGTTCAACGCGACGGTTTTTGGCGAATGCGCCTTCGTCAAGGCCGGTTTGGGCCGGCTTTTCTTCGCCGAAGCTCACAGCCTCCATTTGCGATTCCGGCACGCCCAGCAGCGACAGCGCACGGCGAACCGCTTCAGCGCGCTTCTGGCCCAACGCCAAGTTGTACTCACGGCCACCGCGCTCGTCGGTGTGTCCTTCCAGGTTCACGCGGCGCGTGCGGTTGGCATTGAGGTAACGCGCATTGGCTTCCAGCGTGGAGGCCGACTCCGGCTTCACTTCAAAGCTGTCGTAGTCGAAGTAAATGACCCGGCTCAAGGCGTTGGGCTGAGCAGCGTCTCCACCATTGACCGAAACACCAGACACACCGCGGGGGTCGACCGCACCAGACTGACCACCGGCACCTGCCGCACCGGCGGCGGAGCCCGTGCGGTCTTCCACTGGAACGTTGTCGAGCTTCACACCCGAACTGCAGGCGGCAAGCGTTGCCACGAGGGCCACGCCCGCGATCAAGCGCATCCAGCGCGCGGAGGCGCTTTGGGTCGCGGACGAAGCTTGGGAGAAATGGTTGTTCAGCATGGGTAATTCCTTTGAAATGAAAACGAATAGAGGGATGGCCTGCGTCTGACGCTGAGCGCCTGCGCGCAGGAGCGCGAGATCACTTGAGGAATGGACCCCATTCAGGCTCGCGAATGTCGCCTTGGGCGCCGGCCAGACGGGTCTTGATGCGCCCATCGACCGTGGTCGTCATGAGCGCCTCCTGACCCTTGTCTCGGGTGGCGTAAATGATCATGCGGCTGTTGGCTGCAAAACTCGGGCTCTCGTCGCCGCTGGACTCGCTCAGTGCGGTTACAGCACCGCTGGCGACGTCCATCACGTGCAGGCGGAAGGCGCCATTCACGCGGGAAATGAAGGCCAGCCAACGGCCATCAGGGCTGGGAGCGGGCGAAATGTTGTAGTTGCCGTTGAATGTCAGGCGCTGGGCATTGCCGCCTTGGGCGCTCATTCGATACACCTGCGGCGAGCCGCCCCGGTCACTCACGAAATAGATGCTCTTGCCATCCGGACTGAACACCGGCTCGGTGTCGATACTGGCCGACTGGCTCAGCCGGCGTGGCTCGCCGCCATTGGCGTCCATGACGTAAACCTGAGCGTTGCCGGACAGCGAAAGCGTGGCCACCACCGAACGGCCATCAGGTGACCACGAAGGTGCGCTGTTGGAGCCTTTGAAATTGGCCAGCAGGCGGCGTTTGCCGGTCGCCACGTCATGGGCGTAGATCACCGGCTTGCGCGCCTCGAACGACACATAGGCCAGCTGCCCACCCCCCGGTGCCCAGCTCGGTGAAATGATCGGCTCAGGACTCGTGAGGGCCGCGCGCGCGTTCTCGCCATCGGCATCGGCCACCCAGAGGTTGTAGCGAGGGCCCGCCTTGGTGACGTAGGCAATGCGTGTGGAGAACACACCTTTGACACCGGTGATCTTCTCAAAAACGTGATCAGCGATTCGATGGGCCGCCAAGCGCAAGTCTTGCGGGCCCACGGGATAGCTCAACCCGCCGAGGTCTTGGCCACGCACCACGTCCCACAGTCGAAAGCGAACATCGAAACGGCCGTCGGCGAGTCGGGTCACGCTACCCGTCAGCAACGAGTCCGAACCGCGCTCGCGCCAGGGACCAAGGTCCGGGCGCGACGTCTCATCAAGGGCACCGCTGAGCGGATCCACAAACCGGAACTGGCCACTGCGCTCGAGGTCGGCACGCACAATGGCGGCAACGTTTTCCGATGCGGCATCGTTGCCTCGGAAACCCACCACGGAAAAAGGGAACTGGGTCAGGCCCACACCCGCGACTTCCACGCGAAATTGCGCATGTGCAGAGGTCAGAGGCAAGGTCAGCAGGGGAAGCGAAGAAACGAGCCCGAGAACGGATCGCCTTTGAAGGGGGGTCTGCATGTCGTGTCGATTCAAATCCAGCATCCTGTGTGTCACTTTTTGTCTTTGGGCCAAGTCCACGAAAGGGCCTCAACCAACCAACTGATAATAACGGAGGGGCCCTGGGCTTCCGTGACAAGATGTGTGCGCGAGGCGCGATGCGCTTGATGCGTGAATCCTTGATCCTTCTCACGACACATTGTTCCGTTGAACCGCAAGTTTTCTGAAGTGACCCGCCCTTGACCGACAACGCCTCACCGCCAAAGCCATTGGACGGCACCCTCACGCAGCGACTCTTGCGTCTGTGGCCCTACTTCCGCTCGGCCAGGGCCGGCATTGCATTGGCGGCCGCGGCCACCCTGGTCGGCGCTCTCACGGAGCCGCTGATTCCCGCGCTGCTGAAGACGCTGCTGGACCGCGGGTTCGCGCAAGGCAACGTCGAGCTCTGGATGGTCCCAGTGGCGTTGATGGGCCTGTTCGGCATTCGAGGCATCGCAGGCTTCACGGCGCAGTACGCGCTGTCGTACACCGCCAGCCTCGGCCTTTTGAACCTGCGGCGGGCGATGTTCGTCAAGCTCAACGACGCCCAGATGACCTTGTTTGCCCGCCAGAGTGCCAGCAAGCTCTCCAACACGCTCGTGTACGAGGTTCAGACAGGCTCTCAGTTGTTGGTCACGGCCTTCCTCACTCTCACCAAAGACAGCCTGGCAGTGCTGGCCTTGCTCGGCTACCTGCTCTACCTCAACTGGAAGCTCACGCTGATCGTGCTGCTTGTCTTCCCCGGCCTGATCCTGATCATGCGGGTGCTCTCGCGCCGCTTCTACAAGCTCACGCGGGACAGCCAGCAAGCCACCGACGAGCTCGCTTACGTCGTAGAGGAAAACGCCCTCGCCCACCGCATGGTGCGCCTGCACGGCGCCCAGGCGCGGCAAACGCAGCGCTTCGACCGCCTCAGCATGGCCCTGCGGCGCCTGGCCCTCAAGTCAACGGTGTCGACGGCATCCATGACGCCACTGACCCAGTTGCTCGCATCGGCAGCGCTGTCGGCCGTGATCGCGGTGGCACTGTGGCAGAGCAGCACCAGCGGCGTGACGGTGGGCAACTTCGTGGCCTTCGTCACCGCCATGCTCATGCTGATCACGCCCATCAGGCATCTTGCGGAAATCGCGGCGCCCATCACACGGGGTCTGGCTGCACTGGAACGTGGTCTGGAGCTGATTGAGCACACGCCCGAGCAAATGGGCGGGACCCACGTTGCAGACCGGGTCGCCGGTGCCATCTCACTGCGTGACGTCTGGGTTCGGTATCCGGCAAAAGACGACACCGCTGCACGCTTGGACGACGACAGCCTGGTTGCGCTGCGCGGCATCTCGCTGGACATCCGCCCCGGCGAGGTGGTCGCCTTCGTGGGCCCCTCCGGCTCGGGGAAGACCACCCTGGTCAACCTTCTGCCCAGGTTTGTGGAAATCGAGCGCGGTGACATTCGCCTTGATGGCACGCCGTTGGCGGATTGGGAACTGGGCAGCTTGCGACGGCAATACGCCATGGTCAGCCAGGACGTTGTGATGCTCAACGACACCCTGGCGGCCAACGTCGCGCTGGGTGCGGTCGATGCGCAGATCGATGAGGGCCGCGTGCGCGCTGCGCTGGCGTCGGCGAACCTGAGCGAACTGATCGAGCGGCTGCCAGAAGGCATCCACAGCACGGTGGGGCACAACGCCGCCGAGCTCTCCGGCGGCCAGCGTCAGCGCTTGGCCATCGCGCGGGCCATCTACAAGGACGCGCCCATCCTGATACTGGACGAAGCCACTTCGGCGCTGGACAACGAGTCAGAACGGCTGGTGCAGGACGCCCTGGCCGGACTGATGCAAGGGCGAACCACCCTGGTCATCGCCCACAGGCTCTCGACCATCGAACACGCAGACCGGGTCATCGTGCTGGCCGATGGCCGCATTCGTGAGCAGGGCACGCACCGCGAGCTGCTTCAAGCCGATGGGCTCTACGCGCGCCTGCACGCCCAGAGTTTCAGACCCGAAGCGCCCTGAGCCGCTGCGCCGGCTTCAAAGCAGCACGATGTCGTACTGCTCCTGCGTCATTGAGCTTTCGCTTTGAAGCGAGATGGGTTTGCCGATGAAATCGGACAGGCCGGCGAGGTGGGCGCGCTCCTCGTCCAGGAACAGTTCGATCACCTTCGGCGATCCGACCACGCGAAATTCCCTCGGGTTGAAGGCTCGCGCTTCGCGCAAGATTTCGCGCAGGATGTCGTAACAGATGCTGCGCGCGGTCTTCACCACACCGCGCCCGCTGCAAGCCTCGCACGGTTCACTGAGCATGTGCGCCAGCGATTCCCGCGTGCGCTTGCGCGTCATTTCCACCAGACCCAGCTGAGAGAAGCCACCCGTCATCGTCTTCACGCGGTCGCGCGCGAGCTGCTTGCGAAACTCCGTGAGCACAGCCTCACGGTGATCGTCTCGCACCATGTCGATAAAGTCGACGATCACGATGCCACCCAGGTTGCGCAGGCGCAATTGGCGCGCAATGGCCTGCGCTGCCTCGAGGTTGGTCCGGAACACGGTGTCGTCAAAATTCCGTGCACCGACAAAACCACCGGTGTTCACATCCACCGTGGTAAGCGCCTCGGTCTGGTCGATCACAAGGTAGCCGCCAGACTTCAGGTCCACCCGGCGACTGAGGGCGCGCACGATGTCCTCGTCCACGCTGAACAAATCAAAGATGGGACGCTCACCGCTGTAGTGGTGCAGCTTGCCAACGGTGTCGGGCATGAATTCAGCGGCGAAGCCGCTCAACAGGCCGTGCTGCTCGCGTGAGTCGATGCGGATCGACTGGGTGTCGGCACCCACCAGATCGCGCAGCACACGCTGCATGAGGTTGAGGTCTTCGTGCAAAAGTGTCGCGGGTGGTTGACGCGTGGCCGCCTCCTTGATGCGCAGCCAGGTTTTGCGCAGATAGGCCGTGTCGTCCACCAGCTCTTCGTCGGACGCGTCTTCAGCGTTGGTTCGCAGAATGAAACCCCCTGCAGGGCTGCCATCCGCCGTGGCGGTGAGTCGCACCAGACGCTGGCGCAACGACTCACGCTGGGCTGGCGGAATCTTCTGTGAGACACCGATGTGGTTGTCCTGAGGCAGGAACACCAGCAACCGTCCAGCAATGCTGATTTGGGCAGTCAGCCTGGCGCCTTTGGTCCCGATGGGGTCCTTGAGCACCTGCACCATCAATGCCTGCCCTTCGAAGATCTGACGCTCGATGGGCAACACCGGATTGGGCGCCAGGAGCTTGGCTCCCGCACCCGCAGCAGCAACAGGGGCATTGACCTCTGCGCCTGCCACTGGGGCAGGCTTTTCCCGCGGCGTTGCGTGCTTGGCGGCAATGTTGGGCATGAGGTCCGCCACGTGCAGGAAGGCCGCGCGGTCCAGCCCGATGTCGATGAACGCCGACTGCATGCCAGGCAACACGCGGGAGACCTTGCCGAGGTAGATGTTGCCCACCAGACCGCGCTCCAGCGTGCGTTCCAGATGCACCTCCTGCACAGCGCCCTGCTCCACCACCGCCACACGCGTTTCCTGCGGCGACCAATTGATCAGAATGTCCTGGCTCATGAAGCCCTTCTCCGTGGCGTGTTGGGTGCGTCAGATCAGCTGCACGCCCGCTGCGTGCAGCACCTGCGCCGTCTCGTGCGCAGGCAGTCCCATGATGCCCGAATAACTCCCGCTGATGTGGCTCACCCACAAACCGGCGCGGCCCTGGATGCCGTAGCCGCCCGCCTTGCCCATGGGTTCGCCGCTGTCCACGTAGCGGCGGATCTGCGCGGGTTTCAAAGGCTCAAACGTCACCCAGGACGTGGACAATGCCGCCCAGCTTCGGACACCCCGCCCCACAGGCTTGCCCACCGCGACCGCGGTCAGCACCCGGTGCCGCCGACCCGCCAGATCGCCGAGCATGCGAGCCGCATCGGCCGCGTCCACCGGCTTGCCCAGAATCCGCCGACCCAGCGCCACGGTGGTGTCGGCGCACAGCACGGGCGCGGGCGGAAGTTGCCGGCGCTTGAGGCGCTGCAGCGAAGCCTGAAGCTTCAACGCAGTCACGCGCTGCACATAGGCTGCGGGTGCCTCGCCCGCGCGCGCCACCTCCAGCGACTCTGCGTCTTCATCCGCATCGGGCAGGAGCAACTCGCAGCGAACGCCCCACTGCTCCAGCAGCTGCAGGCGGCGTGGGCTCTGTGAGGCCAGATAAATGAAGTCGGTCATTCGCGGTGGTACGGGTGGTTGGCGTTCACGGACCAGGCGCGGTAGAGCTGTTCGATCAGCAACACCCGCACCATGGCGTGTGGCAGCGTGAGATCAGACAGTCGGATGCGCTGGTGCGCGGCGGCACGGAAGGCCGGGTCGAGTCCGTCAGGGCCACCGATCACCAGGACCACATCGTCTCCCTCGAGTTGCCATTGGCGCAGCTCCTGCGCCAGAGCCTTGGTGGTGAGTGTGGTGCCGCGCTCATCCAGTGCCACCACATGAGCGCCGCGGGGGATGGCCGCCTCGATGCGCTCGCGCTCGGCGGTCAACAAGGTGTCCAGCGTCTTGGAGCCTCGCGGCTCGGTCTTGACGGCTTTGAGCTCCACCCGCAGTTCGGGAGGGAAGCGTTTGGCGTAATCGTCGTAGGCCGTCTGAGCCCAGTCGGGCACCCGTTGCCCGACCGCGACGATCAGCAGCTTCATGCCTTCTTCTTGGCGGCTGGTTTGGCGGCCTTCTTGGCCACAGGCTTCGCAGCCGTCTTCTTCGCAGCAGGTTTGCCCACCACCACCTTGGGCAGCGCGGCCTTTGCAGGCGCGCGCTTGGCAGCGGGTTTGGCTGCCGGCTTGGTCGCCGCGCTCTTCTTGGCGGGCACGGGCGGCGTCGCTTTGGCTGCGGTCTTGCTCGCCACCTTCTTGGCAGAGACCGGTGCTGCTTCAGGCGCCTTCTTCACGGATTTCTTTTTGGCAGCCGGGGCAGAAGGAGCCGCAAATGGCTTTTCTGCGCCGTGCTTCAGGCGCACAGGCTTGGCGCCCCAGATTTCTTCCAGCCGGTAGTACTGCCGGATCACGGGCTGCATCACATGAGCCACGGCCGCGCCGCAGTCCACGATGATCCACTCGCCGTTGTCTTCGCCTTCAATGCGCGGCTTGTCAAAGCCTGCTTCGCGAACGGCATCGCGCACGCTCGCTGCCAGCGCTTTTGTTTGCCGGTTGGAAGTGCCGCTGGCCACGATGACCCGCTCGAACAGAGGGGAAAGGTGCTCGGTGTTGAAAACCACGATGTCCTGACCCTTGACGTCCTCAAGGCCATCGACGATGGCGCGCTGGAGTCTCTGGATGTCTTTCTTGGCTGTGGTTTCGCTGGTCATGTAGGAGGCTGGTAAAGGTGGTGTTGTGAAATATAGCGTGCGACGGCCTCTGGCACCAGAACATCGAGCGCGGCAGCGCTCAAGGCGGGCTGACCCACACGGGCGCGAACCGCGCTCGCGCTGATGTTCTTCAGGGGCATGTTGAGCAGCTCGAAGGGCAGATCCACGCCGGACAAGTCCGTCTCCAGATCCTGATCGAGCGATGCGTCTGCTCCGATGTTGGTAGCGCGGTTGGCCACAGCGAGCGTGGCCAGCTCAAGCACTTCCTGCCAGCGGACCCAGCTCTTGAAAGACAGAAGCTGGTCGGCACCGAGCACAAGGAACAGTTCTGCCTGCGGATACTCGCGCTGGAGTTCGCGCAGTGTGTCGGCGGTGTAGCTGGGGCCTTCTCGCTGAATCTCCCGGGGGTCGAGCCTCACGTCGGGCAAATCCCCGAAGGCCAGTTCGCACATGGCCACACGGTCTTCAGCGGATGAAAGGATGCGCGACTTGTGCCAGGCGTGACCCGTCGGCAGGATGTGCAACACATCCAGCCCAAGCTGGGTAAGCGCCGTTTCGGCCAGGGCCCGATGAGCCCAGTGCGGTGGATCGAAAGCGCCACCAAACATGCCGACGCGGCGGGGTTGGGCCATGTCCGTCATCAGATCCAGTCCTTGCGCACCAAAAACTCCTTGTAGAGGCGGTCTTCGGGCGTGCCTTTCTTGGTCTTGCGGTTGTAGGCCCAACTGACCAACGGTGGCATGGACAACAGGATCGACTCGGCGCGCCCGCCCGATTGCAGGCCGAAGTGCGTGCCTCGGTCCCAGACGAGGTTGAACTCCACGTAGCGACCGCGGCGATAGAGCTGGAAGCTGCGCTCGCGCTCACCGTAGGGCGTGTTCTTGCGGCGGTCGACGATGGGGAGGTAAGCGTCCAGAAAGGCGTCGCCCACCGAGCTCATCATGGCGAAGCTGCCATCAAATCCGAGCTCGGAGAAGTCGTCGAAAAAGACACCCCCGATACCTCGCTGTTCATCGCGGTGCTTGAGGAAGAAGTACTCGTCGCACCAGGTCTTGAACCGGGGGTACTTGTCGACACCAAAGGGATCGAGTGCGTTTTTGGTGGAGCGGTGGAAATGCACCGCGTCTTCCTCGAAGCCATAGTAGGGCGTGAGGTCCATGCCGCCACCGAACCAGCACACCGGCTCACCACCCGCCGGCGTCGCAGCGATCATGCGCACATTCATGTGGACCGTGGGTACATACGGATTGCGCGGGTGAAACACCAGCGACACGCCCATGGCTTCAAACGGTGCGCCACTCAATTCCGGACGGTGCTGGGTGGCTGACGGCGGCAAGCGCGGACCGGTCACGTGTGAAAACCCGCAACCTGCGCGTTCGAAGACCGCGCCATCTTCCAGGATCTGGGTGATGCCGCTGCCTTGCAATGGCTCTCCCGCTGGCTTGGTCCAGCGGTCCACCACAAACTGCCCGCCATCGACCAGTGCCACGGTGGAAACGATTCGGTCCTGCAGATCGGTGAGGTACTCACGGACCAGGGACGTGGGGGTCGGTTGCATGCTCATACCTTGGGGGCAGAAAGAGGCTTGGACAAAGGTTGCACAGGACTGGCGAGTTCAGCGTGCAGACCTCGCACGCCGTCGTAAGACGCTGCCATGCGGGCATAGTCGGCAGCCTCGTCGCCCGTCAGGCGCAGGAAGTCGGTGACGCTCACCGTTTTGCGACTGTAATCGAGCCGCACAAGCGCCAGCGGAACGTTTGCGCCCAGCGCCACCTGGTAAAACCCGCTGCGCCATCCTTGCGTGCGCCGGCGTGTCCCTTCGGGGGAAAGTGCCAGCCACAGCAAACGCTCTTCTTTTTGGTGCTGCTGCATCAGCGCCACCATGTGCCCCACCACGCCTTGCGGCGATTGGCGGTTGAGTGGAACGCCACCCAGCCAGCGCATCCAGGCACCCAGCAGCGGAATGCGAAACAGCGCGTCCTTGCCCCAGAACCGCGCAGGCACGCCAATGGCCCACTTGACCAGCAACATGATGGGGAAGTCCCAGTTGCTCGTGTGCGGATAAACAATGGCCACGCCTTGCAGGCGAGGAAAGCCGTCGAAGTCCAGTTGCCAGCCCATGCGGGCGAGCAGCCAGCGCGACAGCGCAGAGCCTCGAAACCGGACCGCGTGAGGCCCGGGGTAGTCGGCAGGAAAGCTCAAAGCGCGCGATATCCGATGTCGCGGCGGCATTGCATGCCATCGAAATGGATGGCGTCGACCACCTCGTAAGCGCGCTGGCGGGCTTCGACCATGGTGTCTGCCAGCGCGGTCACGCACAGCACGCGGCCGCCCGAGACTTGAATGGTGCCGTCCTGCTGGGCCGTCCCGGCATGAAAGACCATACGGCTGGGGTCATCGGCAGGCAGCCCGGTGATCGCATCGCCCTTGCGGGGGGTCAGCGGGTAGCCGGCGGCAGCCAGCACCACGCCGAGCGCAATGCGGGGGTCCCAGTCGAGCGTCACACGGTCGAGTTCGCCGCGCGTGGCCGACAGCAATGTCTGCGTCAGGTTGCTGCGCAGGCGCATCATGATCGGCTGTGTTTCGGGGTCGCCCATGCGGCAGTTGAATTCCAGCGTCTTGACCTGCCCATCGGGAGTGATCATGAGACCTGCGTAAAGGAACCCGGTGTACGGTATGCCATCGGCCTTCATGCCACGCAGCGTGGGCAGGATGACCTCGTTCATGGCGCGCTCGTGCACCGCAGCCGTCACCACGGGTGCTGGCGAATACGCGCCCATGCCACCCGTATTCGGACCCTGGTCGGCGTCTTGCAGGCGCTTATGGTCCTGGCTGGTGGCCAACGCCAGCGCGTGCTCGCCGTCGCACAGCACGATGAAACTGGCCTCTTCACCCGCCAGAAACTCCTCGATCACGACCCGCGCACCGCCTTCGTTGTGCGCCACGCCCAGCGTGTTGTCCAGCAGCATGAAGTCGATGGCCTCGTGAGCCTCAGCCAGGGTCATGGCCACCACGACGCCTTTGCCGGCGGCCAAACCGTCGGCCTTGATCACGATGGGGGCGCCTTCGGCATTCACATACGCATGGGCGGCCGCCGGATCGGTAAACGTCTGGTACTTGGCGGTTGGAATGCCGTGCCTTTGCATGAACGCTTTGGAAAATGCCTTGGAGCTTTCCAACTGCGCGGCAGCCTTTGTCGGTCCAAAAATGGGAAGACCATGGGCGCGGAACTCGTCCACCACGCCGGCCGCCAGCGGCGCCTCCGGACCGACCACCGTCAACGCCACGCCCTCGGCCTGCGCCCAGCTGCGCAGCGCCGCCTTGTCGGTGATGTCGAGATTCGTCAGGGCTGGGTCGCGCGCCGTGCCGGCATTGCCAGGGGCCACAAACACCTGCTGCACGCCTTCATCCTGCTTGAGTTTCCAGGCCAGCGCATGCTCGCGGCCACCGCCGCCAATCACGAGTACTTTCATCCGGACCGCCCTTATTCGCTGATGTCAGCGTTGTGGAAGACGTCCTGCACGTCGTCCAGATCTTCCAGCACGTCCAGCAGCTTTTGCATCCGCGCGGCGTCGTCGCCGGCCAGTGCGATGGTGTTTTCGGCACGCATCGTGACCTCGGCCACTTCGGGCTTGAGGCCCGCGGCCTCCAGCGCGTTCTTCACAGCCTCGAAATCTATCGGCGATGTCAGCACTTCAATGGCACCGTCATCGTCGCTGACCACATCGTCCGCGCCCGCTTCCAGCGCGATCTCCATGACCTTGTCTTCTGACGTGCCCGGTGCGAACACCAGCTGGCCGCAATGTTTGAACTGGAAAGACACCGAGCCATCGGTACCCAGGTTGCCGCCGTACTTGCTGAACGCATGCCGCACCTCGGCCACCGTGCGCACACGGTTGTCGGTCATGGTGTCGACGATCACAGCAGCGCCGCCGATGCCATAGCCCTCGTAACGAATTTCCTCCAGCGCCTGCCCCTCGAGGTTGCCAGACGCTTTGTCCACGTTGTATTTGATGCGGTCGGCCGGCATGTTCGCGGCCTTCGCCTTCTCAATCGCCAGACGAAGACGCGGATTCATGGTGGGGTCGCCACCGCCCTGGCGTGCCGCCACGGTGATTTCACGGATGACTCGTGTCCAGATCTTCCCGCGCTTCTCGTCCTGGCGTCCCTTGCGGTGCTGAATATTTGCCCATTTGCTGTGTCCGGCCACGAAATTGTCCTTTTGCCCGTTCTGGCTTTGATCTAATAAGCGGCCGATTTTACGTTTTCACCCGCCCAGCCCCGAACCCGCTTCCACAAGGAACCTCCACCATGGCCGAACCGATGCTGATTGCCCAGAACGCCACCACGACTTGCCAGCTGTTGCCCGGACTGGCCAACCGCCATGGCCTGATCACGGGCGCCACCGGGACCGGCAAGACGGTGACGCTGCAAACGCTCGCCGAACAGTTCTCGAACATCGGCGTGCCGGTCTTCATGGCCGACGTGAAAGGCGATCTATCGGGCATCAGCCAGCCAGGCAGCTTTGGCGAAAAGCTCAGCGCCACCCTCAAGGACCGCGGCATCACGCTGCCGTCTTCCCAGTCCTGCCCCACCACGCTGTGGGATGTGTTCGGAGAGCTCGGGCATCCGGTGCGCGCCACCATCAGCGACATGGGCCCGCTGCTGCTGGCACGCATGCTCAACCTCAACGACACCCAGGCGGGCGTGCTCAACCTGGTTTTCAAGATCGCCGACGACAACGGCCTGTTGCTGCTCGACATGAAAGACCTGCGGGCCATGCTCCAGCACATTGGCGACAACGCCAAGCAGTTCACAACCGAGTACGGCAACATCAGCGCCGCCAGCATCGGCGCCATCCAGCGCGGCCTGATGCAGGTGGAGCAACAAGGTGGCGACCAGTTCTTTGGTGAGCCGATGCTCGACATCAGCGACTTCATGCAGACGGTGGACGGCAAGGGTGTGATCAACATCCTGGCAGCCGACAAACTGATGAACGCACCGCGCCTGTACGCCACCTTTTTGCTGTGGATGCTTTCCGAACTCTTCGAAACCCTGCCTGAGATCGGTGACCCCGAGAAGCCCAAACTCGTTTTCTTCTTCGACGAGGCTCACCTGCTGTTCAATGAAGCGCCGAAGGTCCTGATCGAGCGCATCGAGCTGGTGGTGCGCCTGGTGCGCTCCAAAGGCGTCGGGGTGTACTTCGTGACACAGAACCCACTCGACATCCCCGACAGCGTGTTGGGCCAGCTGGGCAACCGGGTGCAGCACGCGCTTCGTGCTTTCACGCCTCGCGACCAGAAGGCTGTCAAGTCGACCGCACAGACCATGCGTCCCAAGGCCGGGCTGGACATTGAGGCGGCCATCACCGAGCTGGCCGTGGGTGAGGCACTGGTCAGTCTGCTCGACGCGAAGGGTCGCCCCACCGAAACCGAACGCGTTTTTGTGGTGCCGCCCGGCAGCCAGCTCGGCCCGATCACACCCGCCCAGCGCCAGCAGTTGCGCCAGACTTCGCTGGTAGCGGGTGTGTATGAAAAGCTCGTGGATCGCGAAAGCGCCTACGAAATGTTCGCGAAGCACGCAGGCCAGCGCGGCGCTGCAGCGCAGACGGAGCCCGGTGCCGACGCGAAGGCGCCACGCATCCCCGGCGCCGCCAAGCAGGAAGTACCCTCGCAAGGCGGCGGCTTTGGCGACATGGTCAATGAAGCACTTTTCGGACGCACGGGTCCGCGCGGCGGTCAGTACGACGGCCTGGTGCAAACGATGGCCAAGACGGCAGCGCGCAGTGTCGCCAGCGGCCTGGGCCGGCAGCTCGTGCGAGGCATGCTCGGCGGTTTGCTCGGCGGCAAGCGCTGAAACGCAGCCAGCGCCCAACAAAAAGCCCGGCAGTGCCGGGCTTTTTGTTGGGAGAGAGACAAGTTCAACCCGCGGTCGCTTCCTCGGGCTTGGCTTTGCCTTCCTTCTTGGGCAGCGGCTGAATGTCGAGCACAACCTCTTGCGTTTCCTTGCCCGCCTCGTCCGTCTTCGCCACGATGTCCACCGTCAATCGGCCACCCTCGGTCAGACGACCAAACAGGAGCTCGTCGGCCAATGCGCGGCGAATCGTGTCCTGGATCAGTCGCTGCATCGGTCGCGCGCCCATGAGCGGGTCGAAGCCCTTCTTGGCCAGATGCTTGCGCAAGGCGTCGGTAAAGGTGACCTCTACCTTCTTCTCGGCGAGTTGCGTTTCCAGCTGGAGCAGGAACTTGTCGACCACACGCATGATGATGTTTTCATCCAGCGCCTTGAAGCTCACCATCGCATCCAGACGGTTGCGGAACTCCGGTGTGAACAGGCGCTTGATGTCGGCCATCTCGTCACCCGATTCACGCGGGTTGGTGAAGCCGATCGTCGCCTTGTTCATGGTCTCGGCACCCGCGTTCGTCGTCATGATGATGATGACGTTGCGGAAGTCGGCCTTGCGCCCGTTGTTGTCCGTCAGCGTGCCGTGGTCCATCACCTGCAGCAGCACGTTGAAGATGTCTGGGTGCGCCTTCTCGATCTCGTCGAGCAGCAGCACGCAGTGCGGCTTCTTGGTGACAGCCTCGGTCAACAGGCCGCCCTGATCGAAACCCACGTAGCCGGGAGGCGCGCCAATCAGGCGGCTGACCGCGTGGCGCTCCATGTACTCCGACATGTCGAAGCGGATCAGGTCAATGCCCATGATGTACGCCAACTGCTTGGCGGCTTCGGTCTTGCCCACGCCAGTGGGGCCGCTGAAGAGGAAGGCGCCAATTGGCTTGTCGCTCTTGCCCAGGCCTGATCGGGCCATCTTGACCGAAGATGCCAAGACCTCCAGCGCCTTGTCTTGCCCGAACACCACGCTCTTGAGGTCACGCTCCAGCGTCTGCAGCTTGCCGCGGTCGTCATTGGACACGTTGGCCGGCGGGATGCGCGCAATCTTGGCCACGATTTCCTCGACCTCGGCCTTGCTGATCGTCTTCTTGCGCTTGGACACCGGCAGGATGCGCTGTGCGGCACCCGCTTCGTCGATCACATCGATGGCCTTGTCAGGCAGGTGCCGGTCGTTGATGTACTTGGCACTGAGTTCGGCTGCAGCCTGCAGAGCAGCGACGGCGTACTTCACGCCATGGTGCTCCTCGAAACGCGACTTCAAGCCCTTGAGGATGTCCACCGTCTCGGCCACCGTGGGCTCAACGACGTCCACTTTCTGGAAGCGGCGCGACAGGGCTGCGTCCTTTTCGAAGATGCCACGGTACTCCGTGAACGTGGTCGCGCCAATGCACTTCAGCTGGCCACTGGAGAGCGCGGGCTTCAACAGGTTGGAAGCGTCCAGCGTGCCGCCCGACGCCGCACCGGCACCGATCAAGGTGTGGATTTCGTCGATGAACAGAATGGCGTTGGGCTTGTCCTTGAGCGACTTGAGCACGCCCTTGAGGCGTTGCTCGAAGTCGCCACGGTACTTGGTGCCTGCCAGCAAAGCGCCCATGTCCAGCGAATACACCGCCGACTCCGCCAGGATTTCGGGCACATCGCCTTGGGTGATGCGCCATGCCAGGCCCTCGGCAATGGCCGTCTTGCCCACACCGGCCTCACCCACGAGCAGCGGGTTGTTCTTGCGGCGACGGCACAGGATCTGAATCACGCGCTCGACCTCGTACTCGCGGCCGATCAGCGGATCGATCTTGCCGTCCTTGGCCATCTGGTTGAGGTTCTGGGTGAACTGCTCAAGCGGCGACGCTTTTTCGTTGCCCTTGGCCTCACCGGCTTCCTCGTTTTCGGCAGCGCTCTCGCCCGACTTGGTCGGCTCGGGTGGATCGCTCTTGCGGATGCCGTGGGCAATGAAGTTGACCACGTCCAGGCGCGTCACGCCCTGCTGGTGGAGGTAGTACACCGCATGGGAGTCTTTCTCGCCGAAGATGGCAACCAGCACGTTGGCGCCGGTGACTTCCTTCTTGCCGTTCCCGGTGGACTGCACGTGCATGATCGCGCGCTGGATGACACGCTGAAAGCCGAGCGTCGGCTGTGTGTCAACCTCATCGGTGCCCGCCACCTGCGGGGTGTTGTCCTTGATGAAATTGGTCAAGGACTTGCGAAGGTCGTCAATGTTTGCAGAGCAGGCTCGCAACACCTCGGCTGCGCTGGGGTTGTCCAGCAGCGCGAGCAGCAAATGCTCGACCGTGATGAATTCGTGCCGCTGCTGCCGGGCCTCTACAAAGGCCATATGCAAGCTGACTTCAAGTTCCTGGGCAATCATTGGGCACGTCCTTTGGGCTGGGGTGATCGAAGAGGCAATCGTCTGAGTTCAAAAATGGATCGCTGAAGTGCAAATGGGGTAGATACGGATTTATTCAACCGGTTCACTCAGACATTGCAGGGGATGCCCCGCTGCACGTGAGGCCTGAAGGACTTGGTCAACCTTGGTGCCGGCGACATCGCGCGAGTAGACACCGCAGATGCCTTTGCCCTCGAGATGAATCTTGAGCATGATTTGGGTTGCGGTTTCCCGATCCTTGCTGAAGAACTCCTGGATGACGTGAACCACGAACTCCATGGGGGTGAAGTCGTCGTTGAGCAGGACGACCTGGAACATCTGGGGCGGTTGCGTGCGCTGCGCCCGGCGTTCCAGCACCACCGATTCGTCGCTGCCCGTGCTTGGTGGGGAGACGACAGGGTTGGGCGGTTTTTTGGGGTTCTGGGTGGCCATGAAAATGATTCTAGCGGTGCGCATAGCACCGCCACATCGTGCGGGAATAGGATCGCGTCTCGCGCAGGCGCAGAGGCAACGCCATCGAGGCGTTTCAAAGAGCGGCAGACAACGGAGTCCATGCCTCATTGTGGATTGAAAGCACAATCGGAAACCGTCGAGTTGGGCCCCATTCGTGCGCTTCTTCCCGCCGCGGGGCCTGCGGGCGAGCACCACGCCTGGATCAAGACACTCCCGGCGCGCGCCTGCCGATGCAGTTCTTTCGACCTACATGTTGTCGATCATCACCTGACCAAAGCCCGAACAGCTCACCTGCGTCGCCCCGTCCATCAGGCGGGCGAAGTCATAGGTCACCCGCTTTGAAAGAATCGACTTTTCCATCGAGCTGAGGATCAGGTTCGCCGCTTCCTTCCAACCCATGTGGCGGAGCATCATTTCGGCGGAAAGAATCTCGGAGCCAGGGTTCACGTAGTCCTTGCCGGCGTACTTGGGCGCGGTGCCGTGCGTGGCCTCGAAACACGCCACCGAGTCGCTCATGTTGGCACCCGGTGCGATACCGATGCCCCCCACCTGCGCGGCCAACGCATCGGAGATGTAGTCACCATTGAGATTCAATGTCGCGATCACCGAATACTCGGCCGGCCGCAAGAGGATCTGCTGCAGAAACGCGTCAGCAATGCTGTCTTTGATCGTGATGTCCTTGCCAGTGCGCGGATTGCGGAACTTGCACCAGGGCCCATCGTCGATCAGCGCAGCGCCAAACTCCTTCTGAGCCAACGCATAGGCCCAATCACGGAAGCCACCTTCGGTGTACTTCATGATGTTGCCTTTGTGCACGATGGTCACGCTCGGCTTGTCGTTGTCGATGGCGTACTGGATCGCTTTGCGCATCAACCGCTCGGTCCCCTCTATCGAGACCGGCTTGACGCCAATGCCCGAAGTCTCAGGAAATCGGATCTTGGTGACGCCCATTTCTTCCTGCAGAAACTTGATCAGCTTGCGGGCCTTGGGCGACTGCGCTTCGTATTCGATGCCGGCGTAGATGTCTTCGGAGTTTTCCCGAAAGATGACCATGTTGGTCTTTTCCGGCTCCTTCAGCGGCGAGGGGACGCCTTTGAAGTACTGCACGGGCCGCAAGCACACATACAAATCGAGCTCCTGGCGCAATGCGACATTGAGCGAGCGGATGCCACCGCCGACCGGCGTCGTGAGAGGGCCCTTGATCGACACCACGTATTCGCGCAAGGCGCGCAAGGTTTCGTCCGGCAGCCAGACGTCGGGTCCATACACCCTGGTGGCTTTTTCACCCGCGTACACCTCCATCCAGTGTATTTTTCGGGTGCCACCGTAGGCTTTGTCAACGGCAGCATCCACCACCTTGAGCATCACGGGCGTGATGTCGGCTCCAGTGCCGTCGCCCTCGATGTAAGGAATGATCGGCTGATCCGGCACACGCAGTGACAAGTCCGCGTTAACGGCAATCTGCTGACCTTGCGCGGGCGCCTGAATGTGCTGGTACATGTGTTCGGAACTCCAGTGAGGTGGGGGAGTCGGAAATTCTAGTCGGGGGTGCTTCAGACCCACGATCGACTTTGGCACTCCTTTCACGCGGCAGCCTGCGCCATCGAATGGCGGACAATCTGCCCACGACACGCCCTACGCGCAGCCCACACATGAAACGCTTGTTCACTCACCTGTTGCCCGTGCTTCTGACCTGGGCTGCGCCCGCCCTGGCACAGGACGCGCCCCAGATGCAACTGCCCCGTGTCACCCTTCAGGCGGGCATGCACCTCATTCAGGCGCAGGTGGCATCGACACCGCAAGAACGTTCCGTGGGCTTGATGTTCAGGAAAGAGATGCCCACCAACGAGGGCATGCTCTTCATCTTCGAGCAACCCTCTGAGCAGTGCTTCTGGATGAAAAACACCTTGCTGCCGCTCACGGCAGCTTTCGTCGCTGACGACGGAACCATCGTCAACCTGGTCGACATGAAGCCCCAGAGCCTGGACTCACACTGCTCGACCAAGCCCGTGCGGTACGTGCTTGAAATGCACAAGGGCTGGTTCGACAAACGCGCCCTGAAGGCAGGCACCAAGCTGAGCGGCCCACCGTTTCCACGGTAGGCCGCTGCAGCCCCCAGTAGCCCCCTGCAAGGGGCCATGGGTGGGGTCAGACCTTGATGGCGGCCAGTGCGTCGTTGAAGGTTTTGCTGGGACGCATGATCGATTCGAGCTTGTCGAAATCCGGCTTGTAGTAGCCGCCGATGTCCACCGACTTGCCTTGCACCGCCGCCAGCTCGGCGACGATGGTCTTCTCGTTGTCGGCCAGTTGTTTGGCCAGCGGGGCAAACTTGGCGGCCAAGTCGGCATCGTCGGTTTGCGCAGCCAACTCTTGAGCCCAGTACAGCGCCAGATAGAACTGGCTTCCACGGTTATCGAGTTGGCCGGTCTTGGGGCTGGGATTCTTGTTGTTGTCCAACAGCAGGCCAGTGGCCGCATCGAGCGTGCGGGCAAGGATCTTCGCCTTTTCGTTGCCCACCTTGAGCCCCAGATCCTCCATCGAGACCGCGAGGGCCAGGAACTCACCCAGCGAATCCCAGCGGAGGTGGTTCTCTTCCACCAATTGCTGAACGTGCTTGGGCGCCGAACCGCCAGCACCCGTTTCGTACATGCCGCCACCAGCCATCAGCGGCACGATCGACAGCATCTTTGCCGACGTGCCCAGCTCCATGATGGGGAACAGGTCGGTCAGGTAGTCGCGCAGGATGTTGCCGGTGGCGCTGATGGTGTCCAGACCGCGGATCACGCGCTCCAGCGTGTAACGCATGGCGCGGACCTGGCTCATGATCTGGATGTCCAGCCCAGCCGTGTTGTGCTCGTGCAGGTACATCTTGACCTTGGTGATCAGTTGGGCTTCGTGCGGGCGGTACTGATCCAGCCAGAACACCACGGGCATGCCGGAATTGCGCGCACGCGTCACTGCCAGCTTGACCCAGTCGCGAATGGCGGCGTCTTTGGTCTGGCACATGCGCCAGATGTCGCCCTGCTCCACCTCCTGGCTCATCAGCACTTCCCCGGTGTTCAGGTCGGTGATGTTGGCCACGCCGTCTTCCGGGATCTCGAAGGTCTTGTCGTGCGAGCCGTATTCTTCGGCCTGCTGTGCCATCAGACCCACGTTGGGCACCGTGCCCATGGTTTTGGGGTCGAAGGCGCCGTGCCACTTGCAGAAGTTGATGATCTCCTGATAGATCCGCGCGAAGGTGGATTCCGGCATCACCGCCTTCACGTCCTTCAGGCGGCCATCGGCGCCCCACATCTTGCCGCTGTTGCGGATCATGGCGGGCATCGACGCATCCACGATGACGTCGTTTGGCGAATGGAAGTTGGTGATGCCCTTGGCGGAATCGACCATTGCCAGCTCGGGCCGCCCCTCGTGGCAAGCGTGCAGGTCGCGCTTGATCTCGTCTTGCTTGCTCTGCGGCAGGTTGGCAATCTTGTTGTAAAGATCGACCATGCCGTTGTTGACGTTCACACCCAGTTCGTCAAACAACTTGCCGTGTTTCTCGAAAGCCTGCTTGTAGAAAATGCGCACGCAGTGACCGAACACGATGGGGTGCGACACCTTCATCATGGTGGCCTTCACGTGCAGCGAGAACATCACACCGGTTTTGTGTGCGTCCTCGATCTCTTTTTCATAGAAGTCCAACAGGGCCTTCTTGCTCATGAACATCGAATCGATGATCTCCCTGTCGAGCAACGAGACCTTGGGCTTGAGCACGATGGTTTTGCCGCTTTTGCCGACCAGCTCCATCTTCACGTCGCGCGCGCGATCCAGCGTCATGGATTTTTCGCCGTGATAGAAGTCGCCTTGGTGCATGTGCGAAACGTGCGACCGCGAGGCCTGGCTCCACTCGCCCATGCTGTGCGGGTTTTTGCGCGCATAGGCTTTCACCGCCTTGGGAGCGCGCCGATCGGAGTTGCCTTCGCGAAGCACAGGATTCACTGCGCTGCCGGTGCACTTTGAGTAGCGGGCGCGAATGTCCTTTTCCTCGTCCGTCTTGGGGTTCTCCGGGTAGTCCGGAATCTTGTAGCCCTTGGCCTGCAGTTCCTTGATACAGGCCATCAGCTGCGAGACCGATGCGCTGATGTTGGGGAGTTTGATGATGTTGGCGTCTGCGCGCAGCGTCAGCTTGCCGAGTTCGGCCAGGTTGTCTGGCACGCGCTGCGCTTCGCTGAGGTACTCAGGGAAGGCGCCAAGCACGCGGGCGGCCACGGAGATGTCGCTCGTGGCGACGTTGATCCCGGCCGGCGCAGCGAAGGTGCGGATGATCGGAAGGAACGCACTGGTCGCCAGCAACGGTGCTTCGTCCGTCAGGGTGTAAATGATGGTGGGTTGCTGGCTGCTCATTGCGTATCTCCGGGATTGTTGGGGGATGCCGTCGACCGGCCAGGGGCGGATGCCCGGGGCTTAAGGTCGAACCTGCATGATTTTGCGTTCAATGCCGAGCCCGGAAGCCCGTTTTCTGAACCAGATTCCCACGATGTAAAAAACTCAGGGAATATCTGATATTTTTTTTCGTGATGGGTCGAGGATGAAAAAAGGGCTCGAAGATTGCTCTTCGAGCCCTCGCATGGCGCGCGGTGCTTTATGCGAAGTTGGCTTCAGCGAAAGACCAGTTCACAAGTTTGTCGAGGAAGGTCTCGACGAACTTGGGGCGCAGGTTGCGGTAGTCGATGTAGTACGCGTGCTCCCAGACATCCACGGTCAGCAGCGCCTTGTCGCCTGTGGTCAGGGGCGTGCCAGCGGCGCCCATGTTGACGATATCGACCGAGCCGTCGGCCTTCTTCACCAGCCACGTCCAGCCCGAACCGAAGTTGCCCACTGCAGACTTCACAAACGCTTCCTTGAAGGCCGCGTAGCTGCCCCACTTCGCAGTGATGGCGGCAGCCAGCGGGCCGGAAGGCTCGCCACCGCCGTTGGGCTTCATGCAGTTCCAGAAAAAGGTGTGGTTCCAGATCTGCGCGGAGTTGTTGTAGATGCCACCGCTGGATTTCTTGATGATGGACTCGAGGTCCATGCTTTCAAACTCGGTGCCCTTTTGCAGGTTGTTGAGGTTCACCACATACGCGTTGTGGTGCTTGCCATGATGGAACTCCAGGGTTTCGCGGCTGTAGTGCGGTGCCAGAGCATCCAGGTCGTAGGGAAGTTGGGGCAGGGTATGTTCCATGGGGTTCCTCTTGCGTTGGTGTGGGGACATGACGAACTTGAGCTATGAACACAGCGCAAGGCAGCCAAGGCTTTGCATTGTAGGCACGGCCAGTGCTGGCATTGCGGTCAGGGTTTCTTCTGCGCGGTAGGGCTGTCAACGACCCGCAGCCCGAGATGCCCGTCAAACAAGGTCGCTTTCACGGACTGGCCCGGATGTGCTTGCCCTGCCTGCGTGATCGCGGCGCCTTCTTCGTCCGTCAGAAACGCGTAGCCACGCTGGAGAACGAGCTGCGGATCGAGAAGCCCCAGCGCGGTTGCACCACGCGTCAAACGAAGCTGTTGTGCTTCCAGCGCTCGCCGAAGCGCCACCGGCAGCGAGGCTTCATGGCTTTGCAACCTGTTCTGTCGCTGCTGCATGGTGAGACGCAATCCGCTGTGCAGGCGGTGCTGCAGACCCGAGAGCTGCTGTTGACTGAGGTGCAAGCGCGCTGAAGGCCGGCCCAAGCGTTGGCTGATGCGGTCCAGTCGCTGCGCCTGCTGGTCGATGTGGCTGTAGGCACCATCGCTTAAACGCTCTTGCAGGTAGGCGAGTTCGCCCGTGCGCTGCTCGCGAGCGGGCGCACACAGTTCTGCGGCCGCAGTGGGCGTCGGCGCACGCAGGTCTGCCACGAAATCGGCCAAAGTGAAGTCCGTCTCATGCCCCACCCCGCAGACCACCGGCATTGGGGAATCGGCAATGGTGCGCACCAGCGTGGGGTCATTGAATGACCATAGATCTTCGAGCGACCCGCCGCCACGCACCAGCAACAACACATCGCTTTCACCCGCTTCTTCGTGGCGTCGGTAGGCCGTTTTGAGCGCTGCACACAGCTCGCCCGGGGCAGATGCGCCCTGCACTGCCGCTGGATAAATCACCACCGGGATGTGCGGCACGCGCCGCCGGAGCGCGGCAGTCACATCTCTCAACGCCGCGGCCCCGAGCGAAGTCACCACGCCAATGCTTCGCGGTTGTGAGGGCAATGATCGCTTGCGATCGGCATCGAAAAAACCCTGCGCCTCCAGTTCGGCCTTGAGTTTCAGGAATTGCTCGAACAATGCACCCTGACCCGCCTGCTTCAGGGTCTCGACGATGAGTTGAAGATCGCCTCTGGGACCATAGACGTCCAGCTTGCCGCGCGCCTCGACCATCTGACCATCGCGTGGGGTGAACCCGGCCTGTTCAGCGGAGCGGCGGAACATGGCGCAGCGCACCTGCCCGCTGTCGTCTTTGAGCGAAAAATACCAATGACCGCTGGCCGCGCGTGAAAAGCCCGAAAGCTCACCACGCACCGCCACGGGATTGAATCGGGCAGACACCGTATCGGCCACTGCTCGCATCAAAGGGCCAACAGCCCACACGCGCCGCGCGGATGCAGGCTCGACGTCGAAAAATGAGTCAGACACAGGCTTCTCCGATGCAAATGTGTCCACAAGCCGCACGGATGCTGGCTGCGGACAGAGGATCGCAAGGAATTGCTTGATGATCGTCAAAGCGCCTTGATTCCAAAGGCTTTTGCACTGCCTGTTTTGTCATCGACGTGTTGCAGCCCCTGTAAAGACGGGCTTTCGCGGCGAATGCCACCGGGTTTTTCACAAAGTTATCCACAGAATTTGTGCATCAGTGGCCGAGATGCCAAGCGCGGATCGAGCAAGGTGGGAAGCGGCGGCAACGGCCGGCTTGCACAGGACATAGGCGAGAAACGGTGAGACATAATCCGTTGCACCCAACGAGCCCGCCTGAGGTCGGCGGCACTAGCCTGGAGCCCTGATTTGTTTTCCATCATACAAGCCGCTGGTTGGCCCATCTGGCCCTTGATCATCTGTTCCGTGCTCGGTCTTGCACTGGTCATTGAGCGTTTTGTGAGCCTGAAAACGCACAAGGTCGTGCCCCCAAAATTGCTGGATGAGGCCATCATGGTCTCTCGCAACGGCGTCCCCGGTCCCGATGTGGTCAAACAACTGGAGCAGAACTCGTTGCTGGGTGCCGTATTGGCCACCGGCTTCCGGACGTACAACACCAACCCCCGCGCCAGCGAAGACGATCTGCGCGCGAGCCTGGAAGGCGCCGGACGCGAGGCCGCCGCGAAGCTGCAGCGCTACCTCGGCGCCCTTGCCACCATTGCATCGGCCGCTCCCCTGCTTGGCCTGCTCGGCACGGTCATCGGCATGATCGAGATCTTTGGCTCACAGGCAGTGGAAGGCGCGGGTTCCGTTCCCGGCATGGGCAACCCAGCCCAGCTCGCGCAGGGCATCTCCATCGCCCTGTACAACACGGCCTTCGGGCTGATCGTCGCGATCCCCGCGCTGATCTTCTGGCGCTACTTCCGGGCGCGGGTAGATGGCTACCTGCTGGCGATGGAACTGGCCGCTGAACGCTTTGCACGGCACCTGCTCAGCCTTCGGAAGCCCACGCTATGAACTTCCGGCCCGGCGAGCGCGATGAGCCCGAGATCAACCTGATCCCCTTCATCGATATCCTGCTGGTGGTGCTCATCTTCCTGGTGCTCACAACCACCTACAGCAAATTCACCGAACTCAAGGTGAACTTGCCTGTGGCAGATGCCCAGGCGCCCAAGCAGAATCCGCGCGAGGTCATCGTGGCTGTGGGCAGCGACGGTCGATACTCGATCAACCGCCAGGTGCTGGAAGGCGCCAATGTCGAGTCCCTGACCCGCGCCTTGACCTCGGCAGCGCAAGACAACCGCGAAACCGTGATCGTCATCAGTGCGGATGCGGCCGCCACCCACCAGTCGGTGATCAACGTCATGGACGCAGCGCGTCGCGCCGGTCTCGTACAGATCACGTTTGCCACCCAGCAGACAGGTGCGTCGCAGCGCGCCAAACCCTGACGCCATCGGTGCGTCGCGGTTTGCAGCGGTAGCCCGAAAATGGACCGCACCCAACGAGAAGCCGCCTGGCTAAGGAGCGCGCAACGCCGCGGTCCCCTCAATGCGCTGCTCTGGCCGCTGTCCCTGATCTACCAATGCCTCATGTTCTTGCGCCGTTGGCTTTACGCCGCTGGCGTCTTGAGGGTGCAGCGGCTGGGCGTACCAGTGATCGTGGTGGGAAATGTGGTGGTGGGCGGTGCCGGAAAGACCCCCTGCACCATCGCTGTGGTCAACCATCTGCTTGCCCGTGGCTGGCGTCCTGGCGTGGTGTCGCGTGGTCACGGGCGGCGTTCCGACGGCGTGCTCTCGGTGGATCCCACGGCTTCAGCGGTCGACGTGGGAGATGAACCTCTGCTGATCCAGCGGAGCACGGGCGTACCCGTGTATGTGGCGACACGCCGGGCACAGGCGGGTCAGGCCTTGCTGGCCGCACACCCTCAAGTCGATGTGCTGGTGTGCGACGACGGGCTTCAGCACCTGGCGCTGGGGCGTGATGTTTCCATCGTGGTTTTCGACGACCGGGCTGTGGGCAACGGCTGGATGCTGCCGGCAGGTTTGCTGCGCGAACCTTGGCCGCCCGCAGCGCATACACCGTTCCGGCCAGACGTCGTGCTGCACCAAAGCCGCTCAGCGGCGATGGACCCACAGCGATCTGAGCTGCCCAAACTGCCGGCATTCAAAGCCAGGCGCTGCCTGGCAAGCTACGCCGTCGGCCCTCAGGGACAACGGATTGAGCTTTCGTTGCTGTGTCAACAGCCTCTGTGCGCCATTGCGGGCATTGCACGCCCTGCGGTGTTCTTTGAAATGTTGCGCGAACGTGGTCTTGACCCGTTGCGCGAAATCCCGCTACCAGACCATGCGGATGCCGAGGTCTACTCAGCGTTGGTGCACGACCCATCGCATACCTTGATCTGCACGGAAAAGGATGCCGTCAAGTTGTTTCCGCTGTTGGCGGCCCTGCCACAAGGCTCGGCTGTGCAAGCCTGGAGCGTTCCGCTCGAACTCACGCCAGAGCCGGCATTTTTCGACGCCATTGATCAATGCCTGGCGCGCAGCAGCAGTCAACATTGAACGCGCTGCAGACAGGCCGCGACTATCATCGCGCCATGGATACCAAATTGCTCGAACTGCTGGTCTGCCCGGTCACCAAGGGCCCGTTGATCTTTGACCGCGACAAACAGGAACTCATCTCCCGCAGTGCGCGCTTGGCGTACCCGGTGCGAGATGGGATCCCGATCTTGCTCGAGCACGAGGCGCGCACGATCAGCGACGAAGAAGCCGCGCGTCCCTCTGCGCCTTCACCGCTGCCATGAGACCGCAGCCTGCGGTCGGCGAATTCACCGTACTGATTCCTGCACGGCTGGCATCCACACGCCTTCCCGACAAACCCTTGGCCGACATCGGCGGCGTCCCGATGGTGGTGCGCGTTGCACAGCGGGCCATGCAAAGTGCCGCCCGCGACTGCGTCGTGGCAGCCGACGATCAGCGAATTGTCGACGCCTGCAAAGCGCATGGGGTGCAAGCCCTGCTCACCCGCAAAGACCATCCCTCTGGCAGCGACCGCCTGGCCGAAGCCTGCCAGTTACTGGGCTTGCCCGACGAAGCACTGGTCGTGAACGTGCAAGGCGACGAGCCATTGATTGAACCCACACTGATCAATGCCGTGGCGGCGGAACTGCAACTTCGAGCCGAATGCGTGATGAGCACGGCAGCGCACGCCATTGAAAGCGCGAGTGAGTTCCTCAACCCCAACGTCGTGAAGGTGGTGCTCGATCGGGCTCGCACCGCCCTCTATTTCAGCCGAGCGCCCATACCCTTGTGGCGCGATGGCATGGCGCCCGGCACCGCCGCGCCCAATGCCGTTCCATCGCCCGCGCCGCTGCGCCACGTCGGTATCTACGCCTACCGCACAGGTTTCCTGCGACAGTTCCCGGCGTTGGAAGTCGCACCTCTGGAAATCATCGAATCATTGGAGCAACTGCGCGTGCTCTGGCACGGGCACCGCATTGCCGTCCACGTGACAGAGCATGCTCCTGGGCCTGGCGTTGACACGCCGCAAGACCTGCAGAGGGTGCGCGAGCTGTTCACCAGCGTCTGAAAAGCGCAGTTTCCGCGGCTGGGCGCGCTGGCTTTCTGTCAGCCAGCGCACAGGATGCGCGTGCTATCCTCGCCCGGTTGCCCCGGTGCCCACGACCGGGCGCCGCCGCTCGGGACAAGCGGCCATGCCATTGAAACTCTGCAAAAAGGAAAGCGATGAGACTGATACTGTTGGGCGCCCCCGGTGCCGGCAAAGGAACGCAAGCCACGTTCATTTGCCAGAAGTACGGCATCCCCCAGATATCCACCGGTGACATGTTGCGCGCCGCAGTGAAAGCGGGCACGCCGCTAGGACAACAGGCCAAGTCAGTCATGGAATCGGGTGGTCTGGTCAGCGATGACCTCATCATCAATCTCGTCAAGGAACGCATTGCCCAGGCGGATTGCGCCAATGGATTCCTGTTTGACGGCTTCCCGCGCACGATCCCGCAAGCGGATGCCATGAAAGCGGCCGGCGTCAAGCTGGACTACGTTCTGGAAATCGATGTGCCCTTCGACGCCATCATTGAGCGCATGAGCGGCCGCCGTTCCCACCCCGCCTCCGGCCGCACATATCACGTCAAGTTCAATCCGCCCAAGGTCGACGGGAAGGACGATGTGACCGGCGAGCCACTGATTCAGCGCGACGATGACAAGGAAGAAACCGTCAAAAAGCGCCTTGAGGTGTACAGCGCCCAGACCCGCCCGCTGGTCGACTACTACAGCACTTGGGCTCGAAGCGACTCAACGGGCGCACCCAAGTACCGCGCCATCAGCGGCATGGGGACGGTGGATGACATTACTGCCCGAGCGCTTGAGGCGTTGTCCAAGTAACGCATTCACACGTCGCACCCACAACCCGGCCATGCGCCGGGTTTTTTCATGTCAGCCCATCTTCATGCAGGGCTCGATCTCAGACCATACGCCTTGCCATTGAGGAACACATACTCCGCACGCAGGATCGCCGCCCCTGCTTCCTCTTTGAAAGTGAATCCGACCACCGACAATGCCGCGCCGTTCTTGATCTCCGGCATTTGCCACTGCCCGAGGCGAAACAAGGGCGCCAGCTCGATTTCCCAGCGGCGATCGCGGCGGGTGGGCAACACGGCCTTGGACAACAAAGCCGCGCCATCAACGCCGGCTGTCTGAGAAGGCAATGGTCGTTGCGCGAGATCCGCGGGCAGGCTCAGCGCTTCTGGTAACTCCAGGACGAGCTCCGCGTGGGGGTTTCGCCATTTGACGTCGGCCGCGCGGCCCTCCAGGTAAATGGGCCTTTCCTGATCGAAGCTGCTCCATCCGTGGTGTGCCCACGCAGCGCTTCCCCAGCCGCCCAGGCCCACCAGCGCACCCATCCGAATCACATCCCGTCTTTGCATGGTCGTCTCCTACACATAGCCAATCCAACGGCCGCAGGTCAACACCAGCAGCCACAAGACCGTTGACTGCAACATCAAGACACGCGCGGTGCGGTCCTGAAGCTGCAGCGAGCGGCGGGCGTGAAACCAGCCGGCATTGCAACCCGCCAGCATGATCAACACCATCTTTGCTGTGAACACGCGATTGGCCAGCAGTTCCCCAGGCTGGGTTCCAAACATCAGCAAGCCCGAGATTCCCGCAAGTCCGAACCCGACCGCCGCCAGCCCGAGACTCAACTTGGCCAAAGGCTCTACGGGCAGTGCTTGACCCCACCCCCAAACCCGCAGTTCCAGCAAGATCAGGTTGCCCAGCAGCAGCGCCACGCCCAGCAAATGAGCGACCTCCAGCATGGGATAAGCCCATGCATGTGAGCCGAGGGCTGCGAACATGGTTCAGGCTCCCAGCAAATCAAGGGCCAAAGCCAGCCTGGCCTTGACGGGCGAAAGCCCACTCGAATGGTCAAACGCCAAGCCAGGGTGCGGCACCACCCGGCCCCATGCACACCGACTGGACACCACCACACGCACGCCCTGCGCCTGGGCATCGCGCAGCGCCGCGATCAGGTCATGATGAACAGTTCCGTTGCCCGTGCCTGCGACGACAATCCCGCGCACCGGGCTCGGCATGTCCAGCTTCAAAAGCGCTCGCACCACAGCGCCATCGGCATCGGCGTGGCTGGTAATGAGTTCAACACGTGGCAGGGCATCGATGGCGAGGAACCGAGCCAACCTGACCGGGTCTGCAGGCTCCATGCCGCCACCCGGCCAAGGGCGGAAGCAGCGCACGTGCCCCTCTTCCACACAAGCCAGCGCCCCAGCGTCTCCCGAATCGAATGCGTCCAGTCGGTAAGTATGGACCTTGGCGACGTCCTGCGCGGAATGCACCTGGCCTGCACAGACCACCAACACCCCCTTCTGCGCCTGCTGCGCAACAGCGACTGCATCGCTGAGGTTTTGCGGTCCATCGGGCACTAACGCGCTGGCGGGACGCATGGCGCACGTCAACACAACAGGCTTGGCCGGTTGCAGCAAGCGTTGAAGCAGATAGGCGGTCTCCTCGAGCGTATCCGTGCCGTGGGTCACGATCACAGACGCTACGTCCGCCTGACTGAGGTGATGTACGAGGCGTGTGACGAGCGACTGCCACACGGACAAACCCATGTCTTTGCTGTCGACTTGTGCGACCTGCTCCACCTCCAGCCTCGAAGCACTGAGCGCGGGCACAGCCGCCACAAGGTCCGCCACGGCCACCTGACCCGCTGTGTAACTCACGTTGTCGCTCGTCTGCGATGCCCGGCCTGCAATGGTGCCGCCGGTACCAAGAATCACGAGCCGCGCGGCAGCGTTTGAAGATGACACTTGCCAATCCTTTGAAACTGGTTAAAAATACAGCCACTGGATAAGAAAACAGTAGCCAAGGCATTGAGCCCGCACTTAAAGATCCAGACGGCGCTTCCCTTTTGGCAATCACGTTTCCAACGAGGTTCTCATGCTCGATATGCCCCACATTGCACCGAAACTGACAGCGAGGCAGCAGCAAATCCTCGAGTTGATTCAGTCCGCCATTGCGCGCACGGGTGCGCCGCCTACGCGGGCCGAGATCGCAAGCGAACTCGGCTTCAAATCCGCCAATGCCGCCGAAGAGCATTTGCAGGCTCTTGCACGCAAGGGCGTGATCGAGCTGGTGAGTGGTACGTCGCGCGGCATTCGCCTGCGCAGCGAAGACCTTCAATCCATCAACGACTCGAGAGGGCGCCAGCTTACACTGCCCTTGCCCAGCTTGTCCCAGCTGGTGCTGCCCTTGATCGGTCGTGTCGCAGCGGGCTCACCCATACTGGCGCAAGAGCATGTCGATCAGACTTATCAGATCGAACGAAGCCTGTTCCAGCGCACGCCCGATTACCTCCTCAAAGTACGCGGCATGTCCATGCGAGACATCGGCATCATGGACGGCGACCTGCTGGCGGTGCAGTCTGCGAAAGAGGCGAAAAACGGGCAGATTGTGGTGGCCCGACTGGGCGAAGACGTCACCGTCAAGCGGTTCATGCGACGCCAGCACCTGATCGAGCTGCACGCCGAAAACCCCGATTACAAAACCATCGTCGTCGAGCCAGGCGAGCCCTTTGAGATTGAAGGACTCGCCGTCGGTTTGATCCGCAACAGCTTTCAGATCTGATCAGTGTGATCGACATCGCCTCAGCAGGTGGCGGGCGTTTGGTCCAGCGCGGTGTACAGCCGGCAGCCAGGACACATCCCTGCGAAGGCGCTAACTTGCAATCCTGCCTGTGTTCAACCCCACCTTTGGAGTTTCGCATGGGAAAAATCTTCAACACCAACACCTGGCGCGCCCCTTTGCAGTTGATCGACTGCTGGCTCCCGTCTCCCGCCATTCGCCAAACCACCGCAGCGAATGAACCCTTGGTCACGAGAGCGGTCCAGCGCTTCGCTCGCGCTGGCTGGCTGGGGCGCAGTGCGCCTTGCAGCCCAGTGACGCAGGAGCGTCTTGCAACCGCGTCGCCCGATCCATCTTCACGCATTCGGGTGCTGCGTCAGACTCGGCCTTCCGCTTCGCACGGCGCGCGCGTGGGCCTTGTCATTTCCGGCTCCATCAACGACGTGTGCGCTGAGCTCGACCGACTCGCAGACCAGGAGCGCAGGCTCGCCACGCGCGCCGCTTGAGACTTTCCCAGCCGCATGCAATCGATGCGATGGTGCGTGTAACTGAGATTCACAGCCTCTGATCGTCCGAAAGGTGAAGGCACAATAGGGTCATGAATATCGTGATCCTTGATGACTATCAGGACGCTGTGCGCAAGTTGCGTTGTGCCGAAAAACTGGAGCCCTACCCGGCCAAAGTCTTCACCAACACCGTCAAAGGTGTGGGGCAGTTGTCTATTCGTTTACGTGATGCCGATGTGCTGGTGTTGATCCGCGAGCGCACCGTCATCACGCGCCAATTGGTCGAAAAGCTGCCAAGACTCAAGCTGATTGCCCAGACGGGGCGTGTTGGAGCGCACGTCGACGTGGCAGCCTGCACGGAGCGTGGCATCGCGGTGGCTGAGGGCATAGGCTCACCGGTTTCGACCGCCGAGCTCACGTGGGCTCTCATTCTTGCTGCGATGCGTCGCATACCCCAGTACGTTTCCAACCTCAAGCACGGTGCATGGCAGCAAGCCGGCTTGAAGGCGGCTGCCATGCCAGCCAATTTTGGTGTGGGCATGGTGTTGCGTGGCAAGACCTTGGGCGTCTGGAGTTATGGACGGATCGGCCAGATGGTGGCGGGCTACGGCCGTGCATTTGGTATGCGGGTCGTGATTTGGGGCAGCGAGGAGAGCCGAGCCCGGGCTGCGTCTGACGGCTACGACGTCGCACCGAGCAAAGCGGCTCTGTTTGAGTCGGCCGACGTGCTCAGCCTGCACCTTCGGCTGAGTGAAAGCAACGCGGGTTGCGTCACGCCCGAAGACCTCGCCGGCATGAAGACCACGGCCCTGCTGGTGAACACGTCCCGCGCTGAGCTGATCCAGCCGGAAGCGCTGATTGCCGCCCTGAACCGTGGAAGGCCCGGCATGGCGGCGATTGACGTCTTCGAATCCGAGCCCATTTTGCAAGGGCATGCCCTGCTGCGGCTGGAGAACTGCATCTGCACACCCCACATTGGCTACGTCGAGCAGGACAGCTACGAGATGTACTTTTCCTCTGCGTTCGACAATGTTGTCAACTTCATCAGGGGAACCCCCACCAACATCGTCAACCCGGGCGCGCTCCAAGTCCGCCGTTGACCAGACCAGGGCAAAAGCCGACAGCTAAATAGCGGCGCTTAGTGGTTTTGATCTGGCTTGGTGCCAGGCTCATCTGGCGGCATGAAGTCCAGAACTTCAAAATCGATCAGATTGCTCAAAGGTGCTCCGGAAGCCTCCGCCGCTTTGGCGGTCGGCTCTACCGGCGGTGACACCTCAGGCAAAGATGCCTCGAAGGCCGAGAATTCGGACAGATCGTTCAGGTTAATGTCCAGTCCCAGGTGTGACGACATGGGAATCAAGGCGTCCAGCTGCATCGGTTGCGTGTTGCGCCCGCCTGCACCGTCTGGGCCAAAGCGAGACGGGCTTGGCGAAGGCTCTTGCCTCCGCCCATGCGCTTTCAACGGCTGCATGCTGGTATTGCGGAACTCGCTGCGTGGCGCCGAAAGGGCTGCATCGCGCGTGATGAGCTCCTTGGCAATCGCGTGCAACAGCAACAGCTCGCGGTAAGCCTCCAGATCGAACACCTCGACATGATCGTCGGTGGCGTCGCGGAAGATGGATTCCTCAATCAAATCTAGGACCCGCGGCTCTGGCCACAATGACTGGATACGGCTGAAAGCGGCTTCGTAAGCCTCCAGGCCGCGACCACCGTCGGTGTAGTGATCGAACGGTGGAGCACCGGCATTGAAGACGTGGTTGAACTCGTCGCGCAACTGCGTGTAGTCCTCGCGGCGGCCCAGGCGGTGGTACAGCTTGAAGAGATCGAGGTAAGCCAACGGACTGGGCTCATGGCTTTCAGCCAGGTGGTTGCGCAACACCTGAATGGCCTGTTCGTCTTCGCCGAGCGATACAAAGAAGTCGGCCTGCTGCTGGACGTCGAAGAGCTCCTCGGTGGCGACGGATCGAGAAACACCCAGGGCGCTGGGCGAAAAATCCCTGCGCTCGCGAGGCTGCTGACTGGCCGGTCCATCCAGGGAGTGCGAGCCGTCTGGGTGGTCCTGGGCTGCGGGTACCGACTGCAGGTCGTCCAGCGAAGAGTCCTGGTCCAGGTTGAGATCGATGTCCGGCCCGTCGTCTCTTGGCCCTGCGGCAACTCTGGAGGTGCCTGCACTTGCTTGGCTGGGCACCGCTTGCGCGGCCATTTTGTCTTCCGGATGGGCAGACCACCAGGCGCGGGCGTCGGAGCCCACTCCCGCAGGACGACGACGCATGACCAGCAAAAGCCCCAACAAAGCCAGAAGCAGCAAAGCGCCCAGCAAATACACCAACCAGTTTCTGTAACGTTGGTCGCGCGCTTCAGCCAGTTGCGCGTTCAGCTCACCAATGCTGCTCTGCGTCTGAGCCTGAGAAGCGCGCAACTGGCTGGCTTCGGCCTCCAGCGCAGCAAGGTTTTGCGCATCGCGCAGAACGTCTTCAGGTGACGCATTGATCGCTTTCCAGAGAAGCCCCGCGGCAGCTCGCGCCTCGTCCGAAGCGCTGGGCTCACTCAACAAGAAAGGTGACAGCTTCAAAGTCGGACTGCGTTCAATGCCGGCATCGAGCTCGATGGGGTCCAACTGGAGCCGTGGCGCCGCTGCAGGCACCGCCTTGCGCACGACACTCGGCGCGCGGGTTGCGTTCGGACGCACGGCAGGGGCGTCGCCCGACGCTTTGCGCGTTGCTGGCGGCGATGCCTGCTCGGCCCTGCTTGGGCGCTGCACGGCATTTCGAGATGGCGCAGCGGCGGGAGCCGTCGCGGGATCGGTTGTACCCGCTGGCGCTGCGTTCGGTGGTGTCTGCGACGGCGCTGCTTGAACCGCTGCGCGCGCAGGCGGCCTGGTCGACGACGCTGCGGGTTCGTTGATCGGGTCGGCGAGAAGAACAAAGCGACGGGTGAACGCCGTGTCGCAACCGGCGCGCACATACACCGTGACGATGGGCTCGTTGATCGGCAAAGCTGCCTGGATTCGCACAGACGCCTCAACGTCAGGCGCACTTCTCTGGGTGGTGCTGCGCACCAGGCCCGGCGACAACTGGGCGTCGCCGTAGAAGACATCGGCATTGATGCACTGGTTCGAGAGATCCTCACCCGGGCCAAGGAGCACTTGCACACGGACGTCGAGCGGCTGACCAATGACTGCAGCGCCGCTGTGCCGGCCGAGCGTTGCCGCCGAACTGCTCAATGCAGTTAATAGCAAAATACAGCCTGTCCATGTCTGGCGCACGTTGGATGTCCTTCGTTCTTTCGTTGAATCATTTTGTCATAGCTCCAGACCCTCTAATTCCAAATACAACACACTTATGCACCCCATATTTCTCCAAACCGGCGTCGTGGGCACCGGTGCAATGGGCCGCGGCATCGCCCAGATGGCGGCACAGGCGGGCAGCGAGGTCTGGCTGTTCGACGTACAAGAAGGCGCCGCCGAGGCTGCCAGACAGGCACTGGCTAACACCTGGCAAACGCTCGTGGGCAAAAACCGCATGCAGCCCGGCGAAATGGATGCATGCCTGGCCCGGCTGCATCTGGCCACCCAACTGGCAGACCTGTCACCCTGCGATTTGGTGGCGGAAGCGGTGGTGGAGCGGCTGGACGTGAAACAACGCCTGTTTGCTGAGCTGGAGGCCATCGTCAAGCCCGAATCGGTGCTGGCGACCAACACCTCTTCGCTGTCGGTCACCGCCATCGGTGCCGCGCTCAAGCGCCCTGGCCAGTTCGCTGGCTACCACTTCTTCAACCCGGTGCCACTGATGAAGGTGGTGGAAGTCATTGCCGGGCTCAAGACGAACGAAGCGGTTTGCCAGCGCCTGACGGCCTACGCGCGGCAGTTCGGGCATACGCCGGTGGCCGCGCAGGACACCCCCGGCTTCATCGTGAATCACGCAGGCCGTGGGTACGGTACAGAGGCTTTGCGGGTGGTGGGCGAGCGCGTGGCGGACTTCGCAACCATTGACCGCATCCTGAAGGACCAGATCGGCTTCAAGCTGGGCCCATTCGAGCTGATGGACCTGACGGCGCTGGACGTTTCGCACCCTGTGATGGAGTCGATTTACCACCAGTATTTTGAAGAGCCGCGTTATCGCCCGAGCGTGATTACCGCGCAACGGCTGGCCGGTGGCGTCGTCGGCAAAAAGGTCGGTGAGGGCTTTTATGCGTACGAGAAGGGTGTGGCCCAGGTGCCTGCCGAACCCGCCGTGCCGAGCGTGACCGAACTGCCGCCTGTCTGGGTATCGCCCAAGGCCGCGCGCCGCCCCGAGCTCTACCAGCTGCTGAAAGATCTCGGCGCGCGCATTGAAACGGGCGCAGCGCCCTCTGCCACTGCGTTGATCCTGGTCGCACCGTTGGGCCTGGACGTGACCACGCTTGCCGCTGTGGAGCGGCTGGACGCCACGCGCACCATGGGTATCGACATGATGCTCGACGACGCTTCCACAAAACGCCGCGTTCTGGCCACCAACCCTGCCACCCGTGCCGACATGCGAGATGCCGCGCACGCATTGTTCGCAAGCGATGGCAAGGCGGTGAGCGTGGTGCGCGACAGCGGCGGCTTTGTGACGCAAAGGGTGGTGGCCACCATCGTCAACATCGCCGCCGACATGTGCCAGCAAGGCATCTGCTCGCCAGCCGACCTTGATATCGCTGTCACACTCGGCCTGGGTTATCCGGCGGGTCCGCTCGCTCTGGGCGATCGGATCGGCCCCACCAACCTGCTGGAAATCCTCTTCAACCTGCAAACGGTTTACGGTGATCCACGCTATCGCCCGTCGCCCTGGTTGCGCCGACGCGGCGCACTGGGCTTGAGCCTGACGCACGAAGAAGTCTGACCCCCTGAACGGACGCAACACACGCATGACCGCCAGCCTCAAAAGCCACAGCCATGGCCAGACCATGGTGTTGACCATCAGCAACCCCGAAAACCGCAATGCGCTCGGCCCAGACATGTACGCCGCGGGTGTGGAAGCGCTCAATGTGGCCGAGAGCAGCCCGGACGTGCGCAGCGTGGTGATCACCGGTGAAGGGGCGCACTTTTGTGCGGGCGGCAATTTGCAGCGCCTGCTGGCGAACCGGCAGCAGCCCCCCGAAGTGCAGGCGCAAAGCATTGAAGGGCTGCACAACTGGATCGAGACCATCCGGGCGTTTCCCAAACCCGTGGTGGCGGCGGTGGAAGGGGCGTGCGCTGGTGCGGGCTTCTCGCTGGCGCTGGCGTGCGACCTGGTGGTGGCAGCGCAAAACAGCGTGTTTGTCATGTCGTACAGCAGCGTTGGACTGTCGCCCGACGGCGGCGCGACGTGGAGCCTCATGCGCGCCCTGCCCCGCGCCACCGCACTCCAGTTGCTGTTGCTGGGCGAGCGTGTCGGCGCGCAGCGCCTTCAAGAACTCGGCCTGGTCAGCCAGGTCAGCGCATCGGGTGAGGCGCTGCCAGACGCGCTGGCGCTGTGCGACCGCCTCAACGCCCGGGCACCCAACGCGTTGGCCAGCATCAAGGAACTGGCCAACGACGCTCTCCAGGTTTCGCTGCACGCACAGTTGGCCTCGGAGCGCGACCACTTCGTGCGTAACCTGCATCACGGCAATGCGGGCGAAGGCATCTCCGCCTTCATCGAAAAGCGCACCGCCAGCTACCGCTGAAGCCATCCGCTTGTGCAATGCGCGTCTGCGCGCATACCCTGATCGTGTCGCCGCGTCCCAGTGGCGACAATGAACGCCTTCCCAGTCACTCAAAAGACAGCCCATGGACGAACCGATTCTGACAATGGAAGAACGCGAGGCGATCAACAGTGGTCGCTGGTTCAACAGCCTTTCTCCTTCCCTGCGTCACGACATACTCCGATGCGCCCACGTCAAGCGATTCAAGGACGGCGACCTGATCGTCGCCCGAGGCGACCCACCGACCGAGTGGTCGGCGGTGGCGCGCGGTGCGGTGCGTGTGAGCTCAACCTCGCTCTCGGGCAAGCAGATCACGCTGACGTATGTGGAGCCCGGCGTGTGGTTTGGCGACGTGGCGATGTTCGACGGCGATCAGCGCACGCACGATGCCTATGCACACGGTGCCACCACCCTGCTCTGCGTGGCGAGAACCGATTTTCAGAAGATTCTTGCCGCCCACGTGGAGCTCTACGAAGCGTTGATGCGGCTGCAGGCGCGGCGCATTCGCACGCTGTTCGGCCTGGTCGAAGACCTCAACACCCTGCCGCTGCGCGCTCGGCTGGCCAAGCAGTTGCTGCATCTGGTTCGAAGCTACGGCGTACCTTGCCTGGCGGATGGCAGCGAGATGCGCATTGGCCTGCAGCTGGCACAGGAAGAGCTTGCACAGCTGTTGGGCGCTTCTCGCCAACGGGTGAATCAGGAACTCAAGTCCATGGAGCGAGAGGACGCCATCCGCATCGAGCAAGGCGGTGTGGTGGTGCGCAACCGCGACATGCTGATGCGCATCGCCGAAGCAGAGACCTGACGCCTGCGCTGTCGCATCGTCGGGTGAAGGAAGTCCCATCACCAACGGCCACGGACCCAACCGCATGAGCGACACGCAGAATTTTTCAGGCACCCGACCCGTCGCGGGCCAACACACCTTTGACATCCCCGCACTGGAGCGTTGGCTGCAGGCCCACGTGCCAGGCTTCACGGGACCGCTGACGGTGGAGATGTTCAAGGGGGGACAGTCGAACCCAACCTACAAGCTCATCACGCCCCAACGCGCCTATGTGATGCGCGCCAAGCCTGGCCCTGTGGCCAAGTTGCTGCCCTCCGCGCATGCGATCGAGCGCGAATTCCGCGTGATGAGCGCCCTGCGCGATACAGGCGTGCCGGTGGCTGACATGGTGGCGCTGTGCGAAGACGAGTCGGTCATCGGGCGGGCCTTCTACATCATGGAGTGCGTGGAAGGCCGCGTGCTTTGGGAGCAGTCACTACCGGGCATGGACCGCGCGCAACGCCTTGCCATCTACGACGAAATGAACCGCGTGATGGCGGCGTTGCACACGGTCAAGCCCGCAGCGATCGGGCTTGCGGACTACGGCAAGCCGGGCAACTATTTCGAGCGTCAGATCGGTCGCTGGAGCAAGCAATACCAGGCCTCCATCACGCAGCCCATCCCGGAAATGGACCTGCTGATGGACTGGCTGCCGAAAAACATCCCGGCCATGGCGCGGGATGAGTCGATGGCGTCCATCGTGCATGGCGACTTCCGCCTGGACAACCTCATGTTCCACCCCACCGAACCGCGCGTGCTCGCCGTGCTGGACTGGGAGCTGTCGACCTTGGGCCACCCCCTGGCCGATTTCAGCTACCACTGCATGTCCTGGCACATTCCGCCGGGCACCTTCCGTGGCGTCAATGGCCTTGATCTGGCCGAGCTCGGCATTCCGAGCGAAGCGGAGTACATCACCCGGTACTGCGAACGCACCGGCATCGCAACGCCGGCACAGCTCCAGGCCGACTGGAACTTCTACCTGGCCTACAACATGTTCCGTCTGGCGGCCATCCTGCAAGGCATTGCCAAGCGGGTGGAAGCCGGAACGGCCTCCAACGAACAGGCGGTGAAGTCGGCCGCCGGCGCCCGCCCCATGGCAGAGATGGCCTGGCGATTCGCCAGCACCCGTTGAACCGCTTCGCACACACACCCTTCCACTGGAGACCCCATGAATTTCGACTACACCGACAAGGTCAAGGACATGCGCGAACGCCTGCTGGCGTTCATGGATGAACACATCTACCCGAACGAAGCGCGCTTCTACAGCGAAATCGCGGCCAACCGCGCCAAGGGCAACGCCTGGATCCCGACCACGATCGTTGAAGAGCTCAAGCCCAAGGCGCTCAAGGCAGGTTTGTGGAACCTCTTCCTGCCACGCAGCCCGCGCGCACCGCAAGGCCTCTCGAATCTTGAGTACGCACCCATGTGCGAGATCATGGGTCGCGTGCCTTTTGCAGCTGAAATCTTCAACTGCTCTGCGCCCGACACCGGCAACATGGAGACCCTTGAGCGCTACGCCAGCGAAGAGCTCAAGGACGAATGGCTCGAACCGCTGTTGCGCGGTGAGATTCGCTCCGCCTTCCTCATGACCGAACCTGAAGTCGCGTCGTCAGATGCCACCAACATCCAGTGCCGCATCGAACGCGACGGCGATCACTACGTCATCAACGGTCGCAAGTGGTGGTCGTCGGGTGCGGGGGATCCGCGCTGTGCCGTGTACATCGTGATGGGCAAGACCAACCCCGATGCGCCACGCCACTCGCAGCAGTCCATGATCGTGGTGCCCGCCAACAGCAAGGGCATCACCGTGGTGCGGCCGCTCTCGGTGTTCGGCTACGACGATGCCCCTCACGGCCACATGGAAGTGATCCTCAAGGACGTGCGTGTGCCCGTGGGCAACCTGCTGCTGGGTGAAGGTCGCGGTTTCGAAATTGCACAAGGTCGCCTTGGCCCCGGGCGCATTCACCACTGCATGCGCTCCATTGGCGCGGCCGAGCGGGCGCTTGAACTGATGTGCCAGCGCCTCAACAGCCGCGTGGCCTTTGGCAAGCCGGTGTCGGCCCAGTCGGTGTGGCACGAACGCATTGCGGATGCCCGATGCCGCATCGAGATGGCGCGCCTGCTCACGCTCAAGGCCGCTTACATGATGGACACCGTTGGCAACAAGGTCGCCAAGGCAGAGATCGCGATGATCAAGGTCGTGGCACCCAACATGGCCTGCGACATCATCGACATGGCCATCCAGGCGCATGGCGGCGGCGGCGTCAGCGATGACTTTCCGCTGGCCTATGCCTATGCCGGCCAGCGCACACTGCGCCTGGCCGACGGTCCGGACGAGGTGCACCGCCAGTCGATCGCCAAGCTTGAACTGGCCAAACACATGGCCGTCAAGACCGACGTGGAGATGCCGGTCACCCGCGGTTTCTGATGCGCATCAGCCCAACGGCACAAGCCCGCGGGCGCGTTCGCTGAAGCGGCGAAACAGTTCAAGGGCATGCACCGCGGTGTCGGTGTCCTTGGGCTGATCGATCTGCATGCGCAGGTAGGCTTTGCCCCGCAGCAGCATCAGCATCAGCGGCGTCTGCGGGCTCAGCCCTTCGCCAGGCCATTCCATCAGGGCGTGCTGCGCATCGGCGTCGACCCAGTGACGCGCAATGTCGGGCTCATCGGTCAGCACCGCGTAGCGGGCTGCAAAGTGACGATCGAGCCCGTTGTTCCAACCTGCGTCCCGATAGATCGACAACCAACGAATTTCGTCTGGCACCGTCTGTGCCGTGGTCTGCAGCGTATCGGTGTACTGCGCGTACAACTCGCTGGCCCATGTCTCAAGGCGGTGTTTGAGCGCGCGGTTCAGCACGACCACATTGCCCGGCATCGACATGCCCAGATCAACGCGCCCATTGAGTTCCAACCCTTGAATGAAGGGTCGCGACGGCGCTGTGCAGTCAATGCGGACGGCCTGACGGTGCCACTCTCCCTTCATCGCGTACGAGCCACCCGCCTGCGGGGTGAAGCCCATCCCTTGCGCCTGCGCCCATGCCTTGAGCGGCGCCGACTGGGCATCAGACCACGACCGACGCGCCCAGGCGTTTCTCAAACCTTCAAACATGGATTTCCAATTTCCCGTAGAGTGATTTTTTCCAACTTAACCGAGCCAAGAAAGGCCAGTCCCCATGATCGACGTCTACTCCTGGGCCACACCCAATGGCCACAAAGTCCACATCATGCTGGAGGAGTGCGGTCTACGACTTGGCCGCGACTGGCAGGTTCACGCGATCAACATTGGTCGGGGAGACCAGTTCGAACCAGCCTTCCTGAAGATCAGCCCCAACAACCGGATTCCGGCGCTGGTCGACCCGCACGGGCCTGACGGCAAGCCCATCAGCCTATTCGAGTCCGGGGCGATTTTGCTTTATCTGGCCTCCAAGACCGGAAAGTTTCTGCCCAAGAGCGATCGTGCGAAATTCAAGGTGCTTGAATGGCTGATGTTCCAGATGGGTGGCGTGGGCCCGATGCTCGGGCAGAACCACCACTTCCGTCAGTACGCGCCAGAGAAGATCGAGTACGCCATCAACCGCTACACCAATGAAGCCAAGCGGCTCTACGGTGTGATGGACCGCCAGCTCAAGGAACACAAGTTCATCGCGGGCAACCAGTACACCATCGCCGACATGGCCATTTTCCCGTGGCTGCGGAACTGGCAGAACCAGGGCATTGACTGGGCTGACTTCCCGCACGTGAAGCAATGGTTTGACATGCTGGCCGCTCGACCTGCAGTGCAGCGAGGTGTGGCGGTGCTTGCTGCAGAGCGAAAACCCATCACCGACGAACAGTCGCGCGAGGTGCTGTTTGGCAAGACGCAATACGAAAAACGCTGATGCGGCCTGAATGCCGCATTTCAGCGGGTACAATTCGCAGCTTAGTCGGAGCGTAGCGCAGCCTGGTAGCGCATCTGCTTTGGGAGCAGAGGGTCGCGAGTTCGAATCCCGCCGCTCCGACCATTCTTCAGAAATCAAAAAAGGCCCACAGTGTGGGCCTTTTTTGTATTTCCGCTCACTCTGTCTGCCCGTAGCTCAACCGGATAGAGCAGCTGCCTTCTAAGCAGCAGGTCGGGGGTTCGAGTCCCTCCGGGCAGGCCACCTCGCGGGCACAGCGGCCCATCGACGCGGGTTTACCCGGTGTTTCACCCCAAGATCATGAAGTATATTGCAGCTTCTTGATCATGAACCCGCCCTCCAAACTCCTCATTCTGGTGGGTACCGTGACCGGTACCGCCGAACAAGTCGCCGAGGCTTGCAACCTGGCTTGCTCAGCGCTGGTCGAAAAGATCGAGATTCGGCGCATGGATGAACTCGACATCCGGGTGTTTGAAGAAGATGCACTATACGTCATATGCACGGCCACCTATGGCTCGGGTGACGTGCCTGAAAACGCCCGCTCCCTGTATGAATCGCTCGCCAGTGAACCCCGGTATCTGGGGCATGTCAGGTACGGCGTGATGGCGCTGGGCGACAGCTGCTATCCCCAAACTTTCTGTCATGGTGGCGCACGCTTTGACGAGCGCCTGGCCGACCTGGGCGCTGTGCGCATCGGCGAGGTCTTCCAACACGACGCGTCTGCCGGCACCGAAGCCGAGGTGGAGGGAGCGGCCTGGTGCAGGCAATGGCTGCTGCAGGTGCTGCAGCCCAGTGCCACGGCCTGATCTGTGAGACGCAGGCCCCAGTCAATTCATATGTAAATGTTTTAGACCTCAAGTACGGGTAATTCTGGATCGCCAACCCCCTACCCCACGTCTACAGTGAACCGCATTCTGGCAACCACCCACAGGAGAACTCCATGACCACCCGCCGAATCGTCCTGACCCGCAGCGCCGCCGTGATTGGCGCCGCATCCACAGGCTTGCTGCTGCCGCATCTCGCGCGCGCGCAATCGGACAAGGTGCGCGTGGGCTTCATGCTCCCCTACACCGGCACGTTTGCCCAGCTCGGCGTGGCCATCGAAAACGGCTTTCGCATGGCCCTCAATGAACAAGGTGGCAAGCTCGGTGGCCGCGAGATCGAGTTCTTCAAGGTGGACGACGAGTCGAACCCGGCCAAGGGAATTGAGAACGCCACCCGCCTGGTGCAGCGCGACAAGGTGGACGTGCTGATCGGCACGGTTCACTCGGGCGTGCAAATGGGCATCCACAAGGTGGCGCGCGACACCGGTGTGCTCAACCTGATTCCCAATGCGGGCGTGCACATCGCCACGCGCGCCCAGTGCGCCCCCAACGTGTTCCGCACCTCTTTCACCAACTCCCAACCCACGCTCGCGCTGGGCAAGGCCATGGTGGCCAATGGCCACAAGAAGGCTGTCTGGATCACCTGGAACTACGCGGCGGGCGACGAGGCCTTTGAAGGCTTCGAACAAAGCTACACGGCGGCCGGCGGCACCATCGTCAAGAAGCTCGGACTGCCCTTCCCCAACGTCGAGTTCCAGGCGCTGCTGACCGAAATCGCGTCGCTCAAACCCGACGCGGTGGCCTGCTTCTTCGCCGGTGGCGGTGCGGCCAAGTTCATGAGCGACTTTGCCGCAGCAGGCCTGAACAAGTCCATCCAGCTGTATGGCTCCGGCTTCCTCACCGAAGGCGTGCTCGAGGCCGCCGGCCCTGCGGCCAATGGCGTGCTCACCACCATGCACTACGGTGACTCGCTCAACACCCCGCGCGACAAGCAGTTCCGCCTGGAGTACGCGAAGGCCTTCCGCCTGCAACCCGATGTGTACGCCGTGCAGGGTTACGACACCGGCCTGCTGCTCATCAAGGGCGCCAACGCGGTCAAGGGCGACCTCAACAACAAGAAGGCGCTGTACGCCGCCATGGAAGGCGCCACCATCGACAGCCCGCGCGGCAAGTGGACCATGAGCAAGGCCCACAACCCGATCCAGGACATCTACATGCGCAAGGTGGAAAACAAGGAAAACAAGGTGATCGGCGTTGCGCAAAAGGCCGTGGCCGACTCCGGCGCCGGCTGCCGCATGGGCTGATCGCCCCTCGCGTTTCTCCCCGCATTTGCCTGCACAGACCGGCGCCCACAGGCGCTGGTCTGGTTTTTGCTCGCCGCTTCTGTCCATTCCCTCCCGACCCGCTCCATGGACTTTGCCAACTTCCTCATCCAGCTGCTCAACAGCCTGCAGTACGGCCTGTTGCTCTTCATGCTGGCGGCCGGGCTCACCTTGATCTTCGGGATCATGGGTGTGGTCAACCTCGCGCATGGCAGCTTCTACATGCTGGGGGCCTACCTCGCGTGGTTTCTGGTGTCCCAGCTGGACAGCCTGCTGCTGGCCATCGTGCTCGGCACCTTGATGGCGGTGGTGTTTGGCTGGCTGCTTGAATGGCTGCTGTTTCGCCACTTCTACCACCGCGACCACCTGGACCAGGTGCTGCTCACCTTTGGTTTGATCTACATCTTTGAGGAGCTGCGCTCCATCCTCTGGGGTGACGACGTGCACTCGGTGCAGGTGCCGGAGATGTTGAACTGGTCAATCCCGCTGACCGACAACCTCTCCTACCCCGTGTACCGCCTGGTGATGTCGGGTGTCTGCATTCTGCTGGCGCTGGGTCTGTACCTGCTGATCTCGAAAACGCGGCTGGGCATGAAGATCCGGGCCGGCGCGTTCAACCGCGAGATGACGGAGTCGCTGGGCATCAACATCCGGCTCATCCACGGCGTGGTGTTCGCGCTGGGCGTGGCGCTGGCGGCCATCGCCGGCATGATCGCCTCGCCCATCTCCAGCGTGTACCCCGGCATGGGCAGCTCGGTGCTGATCATGTGTTTTGTGGTGGTGGTGATCGGTGGCATCGGCTCGGTGCGCGGTGCCCTGGTGGCGGCCTTGCTGGTGGGCCTCGTCGACACATTCGGCAAGGTGCTCGTGCCCCAAATCGCCGGCATGGCCGTGTACATGCTCATGGCCGCCGTGCTGCTCTACAAGCCCGAAGGGCTCTTCAAACAATGAGTTCGCCCAAAGCCCAACTGGAGAAGCTGCCGCGCAGCCTGCAGGTCATTCTGATTCTGGGCGCCATCGCCCTCGCCGCCTTCCCGCTGGTGCCCGTGGCCGGCGCCGACTTCTACCTGCAGATGCTCTCGCAGATGATGATCCTCGCGATCTTTGCCATGAGCCTGGACTTGCTGCAGGGCGTCACCGGGCTTGTGTCCCTGGGCCACGCGGCTTACTTCGGCCTGGCCGGCTACGCACTGGCGTTCCTCACGCCGGCGGACACGCCGATCAGCCTGTGGTGGTCGCTGCCGGTGTCGGCACTGGGTGCGGGCCTGGCGGCGCTCATCATCGGCTTCTTCGTGGTGCGCACGCACGGCATCTACTTCATCATGGTCACCATGGCGTTCGCGCAGATGGTGTTCTTCCTGTTCTTCGACAACAAATCGCTCGGCGGCTCCGACGGTGTCTACGTGAACTTCCGGCCCGACGCCTCGGTGTTCGGCTGGACCGGGATCGACCTGGAAAACAAGACCACGTTCTACTACTTCACCTTGCTGCTGCTGGTGCTGGTCTATGCCTTCTTGCGCCGGCTGTTGTTCTCGCCCTTTGGCCGGGTGCTCGCGGGCATTCGCGTGAACGAGCACCGCATGCGGGCAGTGGGCTACGGCACCTTCGGCTACAAGCTGGCGGCGTTCACGCTGGCTGGTGCGCTGGCCGGCGTGGCAGGCTTCCTGTGGGCCGCACAAACGGGCTATGTGAACCCGGAACTCATGGGTTTTCACATGAGCGCACACGCCATCATGATGGTCATCCTGGGTGGCATGGGCAACTTTGCCGGTGCCATCGTGGGCGCGTTCGCCTTCGAATACGTCATGCACTTTTTCAAGGACCTCACCAAGCATTGGCAATTGCTCATGGGCAGCTTCATCGTGCTGGTGGTGGTGTTTGCGCCGCGTGGCTTGCTGGGCCTCGTGAGCCAGTTCTCGAAGAAGAAGGAGGCGCCATGAGCGAGCTGCTGCTCTCTGCGCGACACCTCACCAAGCGCTTTGGCGGGCTGGCCGCGGTCAACGACGTGTCGGTGGACCTGCACCGCAACCACATCCACGCGGTCATCGGCCCGAATGGCGCGGGCAAGTCCACGCTGACCAACCTGCTCTCGGGCGACCTGCCGCCCACTTCCGGGCAGATCACCCTCAATGGCACCGAAACCGCCGGTCAGCGGCCCGAGCGTATCTCGCGCCTGGGGCTGGGCCGCAGCTACCAAAAGACCAACATCTTTCTGCCCTTCACGGTGTGGGACAACGTGCGGCTGGCCGCGCAATCGAGGGAACGCCACGCACCCTGGAACCCCGTGCGTTGGCTCTCCTCGGCCAGCGCCATGCGGGCCGTCAACCAGCGCTGCGAGCGCGCCATCGAGCTCGCGGGCCTCACCTCGCGCGCCTACACCGTGGCGGGTACCACGAGCCACGGCGAGCAGCGGCAGCTTGAAATTGCCATGACCCTGGCCACCGAGCCCAATGTGCTGCTGCTCGACGAACCGCTGGCGGGCATGGGCCATGCCGAAGCCGAGCGCATGGTGGAGCTGTTGCTGAAAATCAAGAAGGATCACGCCATGATGCTCGTGGAGCACGACATGGACGCGGTGTTCACGCTGGCCGACCGCCTCACGGTGATGGTCAATGGCCAAGTCATTGCCAGTGGCACGCCCGCCGAAGTGCGCAACGACGCCGGCGTGCAGGCGGCCTACCTGGGTGAGGAGCACGCATGAGCACCGATGCCTTGATTGAAGCGCGCGGCCTGCACACGCACTACGGCGCCAGCCACATCCTGCGGGGTGTCGACTTCTCCGTCGCCCAGGGCCAGACCATCGGCTTGATGGGCCGCAACGGCATGGGCAAGACCACGCTGCTGAAGTCGCTCATGGGCATCGTGAAGCCCAGCGGCGGCAAGGTCACGGTCAAGGGCCGCGACATGACGGGTGCGCCCACCTTCGAGATCGCACGCCAAGGCGTCGCCTACGTGCCCGAGGGCCGGGGCATCTTCGGCAACCTCAGCGTGCGGGAGAACCTGGTGATGTCCGCGCGCGCCGGCACGCGAGGCCAGCGCGACTGGACGTACGACCGCGTGCTCGACACCTTCCCGCGCCTGGCCGAACGGCTCAACCATGGCGGACAACAGCTCAGCGGCGGCGAGCAACAGATGCTCACCATCGGCCGCGCGCTGATGACCAACCCCGACCTGCTCATCCTTGACGAAGCCACGGAAGGCCTGGCGCCCCTGATCGCCCGAGAAATCTGGCGCATCTGCGGCGTGATCCGCGAAAGCGGCATCAGCAGCGTGATCGTGGACAAGAACTGGAAGCACGTCACGCAGATCACCGACCGCAACGTGATCCTGGTCAAGGGCGAGGTGGTGTTCGAGGGCAGTTCCGAGCAACTGCACGCGCAGCCAGCCCTGCTGGAGCAGTACCTGGGCGTTTGAGCGTCAGAGCAGCGAGCGGAGCTCGCGCGCTGCATCCTGCAGCAAGGGCATCAGGTCTTTCTGAAAGCTGGGCGCATCGAAGCGCTCGGGAGCGGCGACCACATTGAGCGCGGCCACGGTGCGGCCCTGCATGTTGCGCAAGGGCACGGCCAGTGCGAACACCCCCAGCTCATGCTCTTCCCGCGCCACGGCCAGATCGTCCTGTCGCACGCGAGCGATCAGCGCGCGAAAGGCCTTGTGCTCGATGGTGGTGTGGGGCGTCAGGCGCGGGAGTTCGCGCCCCTTGAGCCACCCTGAGAACTCGCCGCGTGGCATGCCCGCCAGCAGCACACGACCGGTGGAAGTGGCGTGCGCCGGCAACCGCGCCCCCAGGTGCAGGCCATACGCCATGAGCCGCTGCCCGCCCAGCGACACATTGCGCGCCACGATCACCACCTGGTCACCGTCGAGCACGGCGGCGGAAAAAGACTCCCGCGTCAACGCCGCCAGCCGGTTGAGCGTGGGCTGCAACAACCTCGGCAGGCGGGCCGAAGCCAGGTAGCTGCCCGAAAAGCGCAACACCTTGGGCGACAGCCAGTAGTGGCTGCCGTCCGTTTCCAGGTACCCCAGGTGGGCCAGCGTGAGCAGGTGCCGGCGCGCCGCTGCGCGGGTGAGGCCGGCGCGTTCGGCGGCTTGCGTGGCGTTGAGGCGCTGGCGCTCGGTGTCAAAGCTCTCCAGCACCGCCATGCCTTTGGCCATGCCTTCGATGAAGTCGGCCTTGGCGATGGGAGGGCTCGTGGTCATGGCGGCATTATGCCCGCGGCATCTTTTGTGCGCGATCACCGCGCAATCGGTCCGATGATCGCGCAAACACCTTGCTGCATGGTTGTGCGACTGCCATCCGCTTCCTAAGCTGCGCAGTGTTGTTTGCAAGCCGGCTTTGGCGCGATCGCGCCACCGGCATTTCCACAGGAGACACCCCATGCGCACCCAGGTCGCCATCATCGGTGCAGGTCCTTCCGGCCTGCTGCTCGGTCAGTTGCTGCACAAGGCCGGCATTGACAACATCATCGTCGAGCGCCAGAGCGGCGAGTACGTGTTGGGCCGCATCCGCGCGGGCATCCTGGAGCAGATCACCACCGACCTGCTGCGCGAAGTGGGCGTGGGCGAGCGGCTGGACGCCGAAGGCACGGTGCACCACAGCATCGAGCTGGTGTTTGCGGGCACGCGCCACGCGATCGACGTGCACGGCCTCACCGGCGGCAAAGTGGTGACGGCCTATGGCCAGACCGAAGTCACGCGCGACCTCATGCAGGCCCGCAGCGACGCCGCGCTGCCCACGGTGTATGAAGCCGCCAACGTCGAAGTGCTGGACTACGACGGCGACCGCCCCAAGGTGCGTTACCAGAAGGACGGCCAGACGCACGAAATCGAATGCGACTTCATTGCGGGCTGTGACGGCTTTCATGGCGTCTGCCGCGCGAGCGTGCCCAAGGGCGCCATTCAGGAATACGAAAAGGTGTATCCGTTCGGCTGGCTGGGCGTGCTGGCCGATGTGCCGCCGGTTTCGTCCCATGCCATCGTGTATGCCAACAGCGAGCGCGGCTTTGCCCTGTGCTCCATGCGCAGCCTCACACGCAGCCGCTACTACGTGCAGTGCCCGCTGGACGACAAGGTCGAAGACTGGAGCGACCAACGCTTCTGGGACGAGCTGCGCTTGCGCCTGGATCCCGAAATGGCCTCGCGCGTCATTACGGGCCCGACGATTGAAAAGAGCATTGCACCGCTGCGCAGCTTCGTGGCCGAGCCCATGCGCTTTGGCCGCATGTTCCTCGCCGGCGACGCCGCACACATCGTGCCGCCCACCGGCGCCAAGGGCCTGAACCTGGCCGCCAGCGACGTCAAGTACCTCTCCGGCGCCTTCATCGAGTACTACCGCGACAAGACCTCGGCCGGCATCGACACCTACTCCGAGCGCTGCCTGCGCCGCGTCTGGAAAGCCGAACGCTTTTCGTGGTGGCTCACCTCGCTGATGCACCGCTTCCCCGACACCGCCGGCTTCGGCCAGAAGATCCAGGAAGCCGAGCTGGACTACGTGGTGAACTCGGTGTCGATGTCGCGTTCGCTCGCCGAAAACTACGTGGGCTTGCCGCTGAATTTCGGCGAACGCTGAACGCCACCCGGCGTGCAACCTGTGCAGGCGACGCTGTCGCCTGTTTGCGCTGAACCGGCGGGGCATGCGGGTACATTGCGGCGATCTCTTTCAGCGAGCAGCCCATGGCCACCACTCCCCGCCCTGCCCCCACGCTCAAACCCCTGCGCGGCGTTCGCGTGTTGAGCCTTGCGCTCAATCTGCCCGGCCCTGCGGCCTTCATGCGGCTCAAGGCCATGGGCGCCACCTGCGTCAAGGCTGAGCCGCCTGGCCCCAAAGGTGCACCCGCAGGCACGTCGGGCGATCCCATGGGGCAGTACAACGCCCGGGCCTACGCCACGCTGCACGACGGCATCAAGGTCGTCACGATCGACCTGAAATCCGAGCGTGGGCAGGCCACCCTGCACAAGGAACTGGCCCGCACCGACGTGCTGCTCACCTCCTTTCGGCCGTCTGCCCTGGAGAAGCTGCAACTGGGCTGGCGTGCGCTGCACAAGCGCCACCCCGCGCTGTCGGTGGTGGCCATCGTCGGCGCGCCGGGTGCGCGCGCCGAAGAGCCCGGCCACGACCTCACCTACCTGGCCGACGCCGGGCTCGTGACGGGTCTGGATTTGCCCGCCACCCTGTTCGCCGACATGGGTGGCGCGCTCATGGCCAGCGAGGCGGTGCTCAAGGCGGTGCTCGCCCAGAAGCTTCGCGGACAGTCGTCCTTCCAGGAGGTGGCGTTGTCCGACGCCGCCGCCTGGCTCGCCCTGCCCCGCAGCTGGGGCTTGACGCAGCCCTCAGGCGCCGTGGGCGGCGCACACGCCGGCTACCGCGTCTACCCTTGCAAAGATGGTCGCGTGGCCGTGGCCGCACTGGAGCCGCACTTCGCGGCCTCGCTGTGCGCAGCCGCCCAGGTGCCGCTGAACAGCCCGCGCGATCTCTTCAAGCCGGGCACCCACGCGGCCATTGAATCGTTCCTGAAAGGACAGACGCGCCAGCAGCTGGACCGGCTGGCGGTGGAGAAAGACATTCCGATGCACACCCTGGCCTGAGGCCGCGCCAGACCGCATCGTTAAAATGCGCGGTGTTCTCGATCTCAACCCAGGAACTCCAGCATGTCTCTCTTCTCCGCCGTCGAAATGGCACCCCGCGACCCGATTCTGGGTCTGAACGAACAGTTCGCCGCCGACACCAACCCCAACAAAGTCAACCTCGGCGTCGGTGTCTACTTCGACGACAACGGCAAGCTGCCCCTGCTGCAATGCGTGCAGGCCGCTGAAAAAACCATGATGGACAAGCCCGCTGCGCGCGGCTACCTCCCCATCGACGGCATCGCCGCCTACGACGCAGCGGTCAAAAGCCTGGTGTTCGGTGCCGATTCGGAACCCGTGAAATCGGGCCGCGTGGCCACCGTGCAGGCCATTGGTGGTACCGGCGGCCTGAAGATCGGCGCCGACTTCCTCAAGCGCCTGAACCCCAAGGCCACTGTGCTGATCAGCGACCCGAGCTGGGAAAACCACCGCGCCCTGTTCACCAATGCCGGCTTCACCGTCGACACCTACGCCTACTACGACGCCGAGAAGCGTGGCGTGAACTTTGAAGGCATGCTCGCCAGCCTGAACGCGGCCGCACCCGGCACCATCGCCGTGCTGCACGCCTGCTGCCACAACCCCACCGGCTACGACATCACGGCCGCCCAGTGGGACCAGGTGATTGCTGTCGTCAAGGCGCGTGGCCTCACGCCCTTCCTGGACATGGCCTACCAGGGCTTTGGCCACGGCATTGCGGAAGACGGCGCGGTCATCGGCAAATTCGTCGCCGCCGGCCTCACCTTCTTTGTGTCGACCTCCTTCTCCAAGAGCTTCAGCCTGTACGGCGAGCGCGTGGGCGCGCTCTCGGTGCTGTGCGAAAGCGCCGAAGAAGCCTCGCGCGTGCTCTCGCAGCTCAAGATCGTGATCCGCACCAACTATTCCAACCCGCCGATCCACGGCGGTGCGGTGGTCGCCGCCGTGCTGAACAACCCCGAGTTGCGCGCGCTGTGGGAGAAGGAACTGGGCGAAATGCGCGTGCGCATCAAGGCCATGCGCCAGACCCTGGTGGACGGCCTCAAGGCCGCCGGCGTGAAGCAGGACATGAGCTTCATCACCACGCAGATCGGCATGTTCAGCTACTCGGGCCTCAGCAAGGACCAGATGGTGCGCCTGCGCAGCGAATTCGGCGTGTACGGCACCGACACCGGCCGCATGTGCGTGGCCGCGCTCAACAGCAAGAACATCGACTACGTCTGCCAGGCCATCGCCAAGGTGGTTTGAGCGGCTTCGCGCCCACAAAAAAGCCGCTCCAGGAGCGGCTTTTTTCATGGGGCGCTTGTCTAGCTCCAGACTACGGAACGCATGGAGATCGAAGCCCCCTGAAAGCCCTCGTTGAAGAAGCGTGGGGCCTCTCCTTCGGCCACCGCCCCTGCCACATACAGCAAGGGCAGGTAGTGCTCCCAGCTGGGGTGCGCCATCTGCGCCACGGCACCGAGCTGCTGGAAATCGTTGAGGGCTTCGAGCCGACCCTGCTCGATGTGGTCGGCCGTGACGCGGTCGAACTCGATCGCCCAGTCATAGGCCTGGTTGTCGGCCACATCGCGCCGCATGGTGCGCAGGTTGTGAACGATGTTGCCGCTGCCCACGATCAACACACCGCGTTCGCGCAGCCGCGCCAGCTGGCGCCCGATGGCGAAATGCTCTGCCGCCGGCCGCCGGTAGTCCATGCTGAGCTGAATGACGGCGACGCTGGCGTCCGGAAACATGGGCTTGAGCACGGACCACGCGCCATGGTCCAGGCCCCAATCGCCCAGGTCCAGGTCCAGTGCGCGGCCCGTGCCGGGCTGCTGCACCACACCGCTGATGGCCTGGGCCATCGCGGGTGAGCCGGGCGCCGGGTACTGCTGGTCAAACAGGGCTTGAGGAAAGCCGCCAAAGTCGTGAATGGTGCGCGGCTGGCTCATGGCGGTGAGCTGCCAGCCCGGCGTGAGCCAGTGGGCTGAAATGCAAAGAATCAGCGCCGGACGCACCGCCCGGGCAGTCAGTTCCGCGCCCAGTGCCTGCCAGCTGCGCCGCCAGGCGTTGTCTTCAATGGCGTTCATCGGGCTGCCGTGCCCGAGGAACAACGCAGGCAGACGCTCGGTGGCGGGCAGTGCCGCGGCAAGGTCTGCCAGGCTCTGGGCGTTCGCGGGCGTGATGGACGTCAGGTGGGGTGCGATGGGGGTGGTCATGGGGAGATCGGCGAGCGAATGCAAAAGAACTCTGTTTGCGGCCGATTCTTTCACGAAGGTGACAGATGGGCCCGAAAGTTAGGTGTTTTCACCCTGACGCGGTCGAGCGCATGCTGATATATTGCACTGCAACATAACGACGCTCGCTGCCCATGCTCTATCAGATCTACGAAACCCAGCGCTCGATCATGGAACCCTTTGCCGATCTGGCCGAGGTCGCCTCCAGGATGTTCAACAACCCCATGCTGCCGCTGGCGCAGCTGCCCGGTGCCCAGCGCATCTCCGCGGGCTACGACCTCATGCACCGGCTGGGCAAGGACTACGAGAAGCCGGTCTTCGGCATCCACACGGTGGATGTGAACGGCGTGGACATTGCGATCCACGAGCGCATCGAGATGGACCTGCCTTTCTGCGAGCTGCGCCGCTTCAAGCGCTTCTCGGACGATACGGACACGCTGGCACAGCTCAAGGGCCAGCCAGTGGTGCTGATCGTGGCCCCGCTCTCGGGCCACTACGCCACGCTGCTGCGCGACACCGTGCGCACCATGCTCAAGGACCACAAGGTCTACATCACCGACTGGAAGAACGCCCGCCTCGTGCCACTGGCCGACGGTGAGTTCCACCTGGACGATTACGTCAACTACATCCAGACCTTCATTCGTCACCTGCAAAAAGGCTATGGCAACTGCCACGTGATGAGCGTGTGCCAGCCTACCGTGCCGGTGCTGGCGGCGGTGTCGCTCATGGCGAGCCGGGGCGAGACCACGCCGCTGTCGATGACCATGATGGGCGGCCCCATCGACGCGCGCAAATCCCCCACTGCCGTGAACAACCTCGCCACCCAGCGCAGCCACGAGTGGTTCGAGAACAACGTGATCTACCGCGTGCCCGACAACTTCCCGGGTGCCGGCCGCCGCGTCTACCCCGGCTTCCTGCAGCACACCGGGTTTGTCGCCATGAACCCCGATCGCCACGCGTCGAGCCACTACGACTACTTCAAAGACCTCATCAAGGGCGATAACTCCAGCGCCGAGAGCCACCGCAAGTTCTACGACGAGTACAACGCCGTGCTCGACATGGACGCCGATTACTACCTGGAAACCATCGAGACGGTGTTCCAGGAGTTCAAGCTCGTCCACGGCACCTGGGATGTGAAGAACGAAAAGGGCCAACTCGAACGCGTGCGCCCGCAAGACATCCAGCGCACCGCCCTGCTCACCGTGGAAGGCGAGCTCGACGACATCTCGGGCTCGGGCCAGACCGCCGCCGCGCACGACCTGTGCACCGGTGTGGCCAAAACCCACAAGATGCATTACGAGGCCGAAGGCGCTGGCCACTACGGCATCTTCAGCGGCCGACGCTGGCGCGACATGGTGCACCCGGTGGTGAAGACCTTCATCCTGGCGCACCAGCCGGAGGAAGCCGTGAAGGCGCGGCCAGTGGCTGCCCGCAAACCTGCGGCACCGGCGCCCAAGGCCGTGGCCCGCAAGCCCGCCGCCAAAACGCCGACCGCACCCCGCAAGACGGCCAGTCGCAAAGCCACCACGGCCAAGGCCTGAAGACTGCGCGCCCGGGCGCTGACGCGGCGCCGCTATATTCGTCGGCATGAACGATCTCGCCCGGCGCATTGACGCCGCCTTGCCGCAGACGCAGTGCAAGCGCTGCAGCTACCCCGACTGCGCCAGCTACGCGCAAGCCATCGCCGCCGGTGAGGCCGGCATCAACCAGTGCCCACCGGGCGGCGCCGAGGGCATTGAGCGGCTGGCGGCCATCACCGGCCAGCCGGCACAACCGCTGGACACCCACTTCGGCATTGAAGGCCCGGTCACGGTGGCCGTGATCGACGAGGACTGGTGCATCGGCTGCACGCTGTGCATCGCGGCCTGTCCCACCGATGCGATCGTCGGCATTGCCAAACGCATGCACACGGTGGTGGAGCCGTATTGCACGGGTTGCGAGCTGTGCCTGCCGGTGTGCCCGGTGGATTGCATTTCGCTGGACATCGTCAGCGGCGAGCGCACCGGCTGGCAGGCCTGGACGGCCGGGCAGGCGCAGCAAGGCCGCACACGTTACAACGAGCGGCAAGCCCGCCTGTTGCGCGAGCAGCAGGAAAACGAAGCAAGGCTTGAAGCCAAGGCCCGCGCCAAACTCGCCGATCTGGCCGCGCATTCGAAGATCACCGACGAAGTCGTGCTGGACAAGAAGCGCGCCGTGATCGAAGCGGCTTTGGCGCGTTCACGCTCCAGGCGCGAAAACCCCAGCGGTTGACACCACAGGCCTCTTAGGCCGCCTGACGGGCCACCGTTTTGTAAACGCCACAGCCCACGTACAGATCGTCGACCTTCACCACGTAGGACATCTTGGCCTGGATGGCGCCGGTGACCGGGTTGGCAATGTCGTACTCGACCCAACCCTCACCGGCTTCGGCTTGCGAGACGATGGCCTGGAGCAAGGCGTGGCCGTCGACGCCGGCAATGTCCTGCACGCGGCTGCCCACCTTCTCCGGTTTGCCGCCGAACGCGCGGTACACGCCCGAACTGTCCAGCGCAAACACGTACATGTCGCGGTCATGAAAAGCCGCAGAAGGGTCGGTGAGGTCGCGCACGAAAGCGTCGCGGCCGCGCTGCTTGCGCAGGGCCTGGGCGCGGCTGACCAGCTGCATGGCCTCTTCGGCGGTGCCCTGCTGCAGCATGAACGACGCCACCGCCTGCGACAGGTTGGCCGCGCGCTGCTCGAGCTGGTTGGACTGCGTGACGGCGCGCTCCACCATCTGGGCATTGCGCTGGGTGATCTGGTCGAGCTGCGTCACGGCCGACGAAATCTCGCTCAAGCCGGTACTCTGTTCGGCGCTGGAGGCGGAAATCAACGACATATTGGCGGCCACCCCTCGCACGCCCGAGACGATCTGGCTGATGCTTTTCCCTGCCGTGCGGATTTGCGAGACCCCCGCTTCCACCTGCGTGCGCGACGCCTCGATGAGCTCGCGGATTTCCCGCGCCGATGCCGACGACCGCTGGGCCAGGGTGCGCACCTCGGCCGCCACCACCGCGAAACCTCGCCCTTGTTCACCCGCGCGGGCGGCCTCGACCGCGGCGTTGAGCGCCAGGATGTTGGTCTGGAACGCAATGCTGTCGATCACGCCAACGATCTCGTCCATCTGCTGGGCGCCCTTCTGGATGCCCTCCACCGATTCGACCGCACGCCCCATGAAATTTGCGCCCGACTCAGCCACGTCCCGCAGCTGGGCCGCCTGCTGGTCCGACTCGCCCGCGGTCTGCGCGTTTTGATGCACGGCGCTGGAGAGCTGCTGCACGCTGGCGGCCGTCTGCTCCAGGTTGGCCGCCTGCTGTTCGGTGCGGTCGGCCAGGTCGCGGTTGCCCACGGCCAGACTTTTGCCCGCGTGAGCGACCAGCGCGGAATTGCTGCGCACCTCGGCCACCATGGCCGAGAGGTTGCCGATGGTGCGGTCCAGCAGGCGGGAAAGGTCGCCCAGTTCGTCCCGGCCGCTCAAACGCAGCGATGAACGCAGGTTGCCCGCCACGGTTTGCTCCATGGCCACCAGCACCTGCTGAAAGTCGGCGGTGAAGCTGGCATAGAACGCCACCTTGAGATAGGCCAGCAGCGCCAGGCCCACCACCGCCACAGCCAGTGCGCCGCCGTGCAGACCATCCGGGCCCTGCAGCGCCCAGGCCAGCAGCAGGGGCACCACGGCCGCCGCCGCCAGCAGCAACAGCTTGCCGCGCAAGCGCAGGCGCCGCATCAGGCGCAGACCCGGCGACAAAGGGTGGAATCCAGACATGGGTGTACCGCTCCGCTACCAAACAATGACGATGTATCGGTATCGCACCTACGGCCTTGAGCCGGGGGAAACCCCCGGTCGTCAATGCATGCCGGCGATACCGGACTGGCGTGCTTCGAAATGGCGGAACAGCTGTACCGCCATCAAGCGCAGGGTGTCGTCGGCCATGTTGTGGGCGTGCGAGAGCTGTTCCAGCGCGTAGCGGCGGTCGCAGATCATCAAGGCCCGGCTCACGCACATGCCTTGTGACGACATGCGCAGGCAGAAGCGCTCCAGCAGTTCCGCTGGCCACGCACCCGACGTATCCCGCTCCGGCCACAGGGCGGGGCTGGTGGACTCTTTCGATGGTTGACCAGGGAACGGGTTCATGGCGAACTCCTGCGACATAAGGGGTAGGCCACACCGCTTGCGGCATGGCCCTCGTGTGTCACAAGATTACGTTCGCGGCCGTGGCGGCATTGGCCCGAATAAAGCCCGAAAAGTCGGCCAGCTCGGGCGTTCGCCCGATGCCGCGTCAGGCGGGGTGGCCGGCCAGCCGGGCAAAGGCATCCACCACTTCGGGGGGCGCCTGCACCAGTTCGATCAGCACGCCCTCGCCCGCTATGGGAAATTCGTCGTTGGCCTTGGGGTGCAGAAACGTGATGTCAAAACCCGCCGCGCCCCGCCGAATGCCGCCCGGGGCAAAGCGCACACCCTGCGCGCCCAGCCACGTCACGGCGGTGGGCAGGTCGTCAATCCACAGGCCCAAATGGTTGAGCGGCGTGGCGTGCACGGCGGGCTTTTTCTCGGGGTCCAGGGGTTGCATCAGGTCGACCTCGACCTTGAAGGGGCCGCTGCCGATGGCGCAAATGTCCTCGTCCACGTTTTCGCGTTCGCTGCGAAAGGTGCCGGTGACTTCCAGACCCAGCATGTCGACCCAGAGCTTTTGCAGGCGTTGCTTATCGGGCCCGCCAATGGCGATTTGCTGGATACCGAGCACTTTGAAAGGACGGGGCGAAGAAGGCATGGGTCAATGAACTCCGTTGAATGAACCGGGCACCCGCTCCAGCGCCCACACGGTGGCTGGCGGCAGGTTGGCCCAGACTGAGGTGGAGCGCCGCCATTGCCAGCCCGGCGGAATGCCGTGAAAGGGCCGCAAATGGGGCGCGGCGTAGGTGTACTGAATGAGGCGCGAGGCAGGCTGGCGGTCGATGAGCGCGAGCATGGCGTCCACGCACTGGCGGGCTTCGTCACGCGGCATGGAAAGCAGCGGCAGCGAAGACACCAGCGTGACGCTGGCGTCTGTCTCGATGGCCAATTGATCGACCTGCGATGCGCAGCGGTTGAGCACTTCCGCCCGTGGATAGGCGCTGTGCAGCATGCGGGCAAAGTCGGGGTCGCGCTCGATCACCACCAGGCGTTCGAGCGCCGCTGCCGTGGTGACCAGCTCCTGCGTGATGGCACCCGTGCCCGCGCCGACTTCCACCACCACGCCCGGCTGGCTGCGCCAGACCTCGCTCACGATGGCACGGGCCAGCGCCCTTGACGCAGGAGCCACGGCCCCCATGCGACGCGGATCGCGCAAACACCCCAGGGCAAACGCCAGACCATGCTTCATGCAAAACCCTCAAAGCCGGATGGGCCTGCAGGGTAGCGCATTTCATGGGTGGCCGTCCGTATCCAAAGGTGCCTGCCATGGCCTCAACCGAACTCGACGATGGGCTGATCCACCACCAGCGATTCGCCCTTGCTGGCGAGCACCTTGGACACCACGCCGTCGGCGGCAGCGAACAGCACGTTTTCCATCTTCATGGCCTCGATCACGGCCACCCGCTCACCGGCCTGCACCTTCTGGCCGGGCTGCACCGCCACCTCCACCAGCAGGCCGGGCATGGGTGAGAGCACGTATTTGCTCATGTCCGCCGGGGCCTTGAACGGCATGAGGGCATGCAGCTCGGCCATGCGCGGCGACACCACCATGGTTTCAATGCGCGTGCCGTTGTGCTGCACCACCAGGGCCAGCGGGTTGCGCGGCGTGCCGCGCTCGATCTGCGCCGTGAACGGCTGGCCGTTGCAGGTGCCGGTGATGCAGATGTCGTTGAGGCGCGATGGGCTGGAGATGGCGTAGCGCTGGGCGTCGACCGTGACCACGGCCGAGCCGATCTGCCCCACCACCTCGTCCACATGCACCGCCTTGTAGCGGTGCTCGCCCTTGCTGCCCAGCACGATCACGGAGTAGTCGTGCCCCACCTTCACGCCGTAGCCCGGCAGCTGCCCCGAAAGACCTGCGGCGCGCTCGCGCGACTTGCGCCGCACGAATGCCGCCAGCGCCACGAGGAAGTCCGGGTCGGCGTGCGGCACGTCTTCGGCGCGAAAGCCCTGGCCGTAATGCTCGGCGATGAAGCCGGTGTTGAAGTCGCCCGTCACAAACTTCGGGTGCGCCAGCAACGCCGCCTGGAAAGGAATGTTGCTGCTGATGCCGCGGATGATGAAACCGTTGAGCGCTTCGCGCATCTTGGCGATGGCATCAGAGCGGTCGGTGCCGTGCACGATGAGCTTGGCGATCATCGAGTCGTAGAACATCGGAATCTCGCCGCCGTCCTGCACGCCGGTGTCCACGCGCACACCGTACAAGGCGTCGGTGTTGCCCTGGTACATGCTCTGCGCCGGCGGTGCGAAGCGCACCAGCCGGCCCGTGCTGGGCAAGAAGTTGCGGAACGGTTCTTCCGCATTGATGCGGCATTCGATCGCCCAGCCTTCGCGCTTCACGTCGGCCTGCGTGAGCGGCAGCTGCTCGCCGGCGGCCACACGAATCATCAGCTCCACCAGATCGAGCCCGGTGATGCATTCGGTCACCGGGTGCTCCACCTGCAGGCGCGTGTTCATTTCCAGGAAGTAAAAGTCCTGGTCTTTGCCCACCACAAACTCCACCGTGCCTGCGCTCTGGTACTTCACCGCCTTGGCCAGGGCCACGGCCTGCTCGCCCATGGCCTTGCGCGTGGCGTCGCTGATGAAGGGCGACGGCGCCTCTTCGATCACCTTCTGGTGGCGGCGCTGGATCGAGCATTCGCGCTCGTTGAGGTAGATCACGTTGCCATGCGAATCGCCCAGCACCTGGATCTCGATGTGGCGCGGCTGCTCGACGAATTTCTCGATGAAGATGCGGTCGTCGCCGAAGCTGTTGCGCGCCTCGTTCTGGCAGGCCGTGAAGCCCTCCAGCGCCTCCTTGTCATTGAAGGCCACGCGCAGGCCCTTGCCACCGCCGCCCGCACTGGCCTTGATCATCACGGGGTAGCCGATGTCCCTGGCAATTTCCACCGCGCGCTCGGCGCTTTCGATCGCGTCGTTCCAGCCCGGGATGGTGTTGACCTTCGCCTCGTTGGCCAGCTTCTTGGAGGCGATCTTGTCGCCCATGGCGGCGATGCTGAAGTGGCGCGGCCCGATGAAGGCCATGCCCTCGTCTTCCACGCGCTTGGCGAAGGCTTCGTTTTCCGACAGGAAGCCGTAGCCGGGGTGGATCGCCTGCGCGCCGGTCTTCTTCGCGGCTTCGATGATCTTGTCGGCCACCAGGTAACTCTCGCGCGAGGGCGCCGGGCCGAGCAACACGGCCTCGTCGGCGAGCTGCACATGGCGCGCTTCCTTGTCGGCCTCGGAATACACCGCCACGGTGGCAATGCCCATTTTCTTGGCGGTGGCGATCACGCGGCAAGCGATCTCGCCGCGGTTGGCAATCAGGATCTTGGTGAACATGTTCTTCTTCTCCTTCGCGATCACAGCGGAATGTTGCCGTGCTTGCGCCACGGGTTTTCGAGCTTCTTGTCCTTGAGCATCACCAGCGAGCGGCAAATGCGTTTGCGCGTCTCGTGGGGCAGGATCACGTCGTCGATGAAGCCGCGCGCGCCCGCCACAAAGGGGTTGGCAAAGCGCGCCTTGTATTCGGCCTCGCGCTGCGCGAGCTTGGCCGGGTCTTTCTTCTCTTCACGGAAGATGATCTCCACCGCGCCCTTGGCGCCCATCACGGCGATCTCGGCGTTGGGCCAGGCAAAGTTCACGTCGCCGCGCAGGTGCTTGGAGCTCATCACGTCGTAGGCACCGCCGTAGGCCTTGCGCGTGATCACGGTGATCTTGGGCACCGTGCACTCGGCGTACGCGTAGAGCAGCTTGGCGCCGTGCTTGATGATGCCGCCGTACTCCTGGCTGGTGCCGGGCATGAAGCCGGGCACGTCCACGAAGGTGACCACGGGGATGTTGAAGGCGTCGCAAAAGCGCACGAAGCGCGCGGCCTTGATGGAGCTCTTGATGTCCAGGCAACCCGCGAGCACCAGCGGCTGGTTGGCCACGATGCCCACCGTCTGGCCGTCCATGCGCGCGAAGCCAATCAGGATGTTCTTGGCGTACTCGGGCTGCAGCTCGAAGAAGTCGCCATCGTCCACCGTCTTGACGATCAGCTCCTTCATGTCGTAGGGCTTGTTCGGGTTCTCGGGCACCAGCGTGTCCAGGCTGAGCTCCATGCGGTCGATGGGATCACCGCTGGGCCGCACCGGCGCTTTCTCGCGGTTGTTGAGCGGCAGGTAGTTGTAGAGGCGGCGCAGCATCAGCAGCGCCTCCACGTCGTTCTCGAAAGCGAGATCGGCCACACCGCTCTTGGTGGTGTGCGTGGTGGCGCCGCCCAGCTCCTCGGCGGTCACTTCCTCGTGCGTCACCGTCTTCACCACCTCGGGGCCGGTCACGAACATGTAGCTGCTGTCCTTCACCATGAAGATGAAGTCCGTCATGGCCGGCGAGTACACCGCGCCACCGGCAGACGGCCCCATGATCATGCTGATCTGCGGCACCACGCCGCTGGCCATCACGTTGCGCTGGAACACGTCGGCGTAGCCGCCGAGGGATGCCACGCCTTCCTGAATGCGCGCACCGCCCGAGTCGTTCAGGCCGATCACCGGCGCGCCGACCTTCATGGCCTGGTCCATCACCTTGCAGATCTTCTCGGCGTGGGCTTCGGAGAGCGCACCGCCAAACACGGTGAAGTCCTGGCTGAACACGAACACGAGCCGGCCGTTGATCATTCCGTAGCCGGTGACCACACCATCGCCCGGGATCTTGTTGTCCTGCATGCCGAAGTCGGTGCAGCGGTGCTCCACAAACATGTCCCACTCTTCGAAGGTGCCTTCGTCCAGCAGCACCTCCAGCCGCTCGCGCGCGCTCAGCTTGCCCTTGGCGTGCTGTGCGGCAATGCGCTTCTCACCGCCGCCCAGGCGGGCTGCTGCGCGCTTTTTCTCCAGTTGTTCCAGGATGTCCTGCATGGTCGTTTGCTCCAGTGGAAAAGGCGTTCAATCGAAAAGGTCCAGAAGGCGCCGCGCGGCGGTACTGGCGGGCAGCTGCCCTGCCAGCACCTGCTGCGTGATGCCGTCGAGTTCGGCGCGCACCTGCGGGTGTGCGCGAAAGCGTTGTTTCAGGCCGGCGTCGATGCGCTCCCACATCCACGCCCGCGCCTGTTGCTGGCGCCTTGCGGCCAGCCGGCCGTTGCCATGCTGCAGCGTCTGAAAGCGCGAGACTTCAGCCCAGAACGCGTCCACGCCACGGCCCAGCAGCGCGCTGAGCTGGATCACCTGGGGGTGCCAGATGGCGTCGTTGTGGTGCGCGTGTTCGGGGTGGCCCTGCAGGCCCAGCAGGCGCAAGCTGGATGTGATCTGCGCCCGCGCGCGCGTGGCGGCATCGGGGTCCAGGTCGGCCTTGTTGATCACCACCAGATCGGCCAGCTCCATCACACCCTTCTTGATCGCCTGCAGGTCGTCGCCGGCGTTGGGCAACTGCATGAGCACGAACATGTCCGTCATGCCGCTCACCGCCGTTTCGCTCTGGCCCACTCCCACCGTTTCGACGATCACGATGTCGTAACCCGCGGCTTCGCAGACCAGCATGGCTTCGCGGGTTTTTTCGGCCACACCGCCCAGCGTGCCGCTGCTCGGGCTGGGCCGGATGTAGGCCTGTTCGTGCACCGACAGCTTTTCCATGCGCGTCTTGTCGCCCAGGATGGAGCCACCCGAGACGGTGCTGGACGGATCGACCGTGAGCACCGCCACGCGGTGGCCCTTGCCAATGAGGTACAGGCCCAGCGCTTCAATGAACGTGCTCTTGCCCACGCCGGGCACACCGCTGAGCCCCAAGCGAAACGCTTTGCCGGTGTGGGGCAGCAAGGCGGTGAGCAGCTCGTCGCCCAGCGCGCGGTGGTCGGCGCGGGTGGATTCGAGCAGCGTGATGGCCTTGGCCATGGCGCGGCGTTGCCCGGCGGGCTCGCCGTGCAGAACGCCTTCGAGCAAGTTCTGGGGCGTCATTGAAGGAGCAGCGGACACACCGTCAAGGACACCACGGAACCGGCTTTGCCGGGCCGAAGGTGTCGCCCCCTGGAGGGGGTGGCGCGCAGCGCCGCGGGGGTGTTCATGCCTGGGCTTTCTTGATTTGCTCCAGCACATCCTTCGCGCTGGCCGGAATCGGCGTGCCCGGGCCGTAGATGCCCTTCACACCCGCCTCGTAAAGCATCTCGTAGTCCTGGCGGGGAATCACGCCGCCCACGAACACGATGATGTCGTCGGCGCCCTGCTTTTTGAGCTCGGCAATGATGGCCGGCACCAGCGTCTTGTGGCCCGCGGCCAGCGTGCTCACACCCACCGCGTGCACGTCGTTCTCGATGGCCTGGCGTGCGCATTCTTCGGGCGTCTGGAACAGCGGACCCATGTCGACGTCGAAACCGAGGTCGGCAAAGGCCGTGGCCACCACCTTGGCGCCGCGGTCGTGGCCGTCCTGGCCGAGCTTGCTGATCATTACGCGAGGGCGGCGGCCTTGCGCCTCGGCAAACGCGTTGATCTCGGCTTTGAGGGCGTCCCAGCCCTCGGCGGAATCGTAGGCAGCTGCGTACACACCGGTCACCTTTTGCGTGTCGGCGCGGTGGCGCCCAAAAACCTTTTCCAGCGCGTCGCTCACCTCGCCGACCGTGGCGCGCAGGCGAATGGCCTGGATGCTCAGGTCCAGCAGGTTGCCCTCGCCGCTGTCGGCGGCGGCGGTGAGCGCATCGAGCGCGGCCTGCACGCGGGCGGTATCGCGCGTGGCACGGATCTGCTGCAGGCGGGCAATCTGCCCGTCGCGCACAGCCACGTTGTCGATGTCGCGGGCTTCGATCGGGTCTTCCTGCTTGAGCTTGTATTTGTTGACGCCCACGATCACGTCTTTGCCGGAGTCGATGCGCGCCTGCTTCTCAGCGGCCGCGGCCTCGATCTTGAGCTTGGCCCAGCCGCTGTCCACGGCCTTGGTCATGCCGCCCATGGCCTCCACCTCTTCAATGATGGCCCAGGCCTTGTCGGCCATCTCCTGCGTCAGGCTCTCCATCATGTAGCTGCCGGCCCAGGGGTCGACCACGTTGGTGATGTGCGTCTCTTCCTGAATGATCAGCTGCGTGTTGCGCGCGATGCGGGCCGAGAACTCGGTGGGCAGCGCAATGGCTTCGTCGAAAGAATTGGTGTGCAGCGACTGCGTGCCGCCAAACACCGCGGCCATGGCTTCAATCGCGGTGCGCACGACGTTGTTGTAGGGGTCCTGCTCGGTGAGCGACCAGCCGGAGGTCTGGCAGTGCGTGCGCAGCATCAGGCTCTTGGGGTTCTTGGCGTTGAAGCCCTTCATGATGCGCGTCCACAGCAGGCGGGCTGCGCGCATCTTGGCGATCTCCAGGTAGAAGTTCATGCCGATCGCCCAGAAGAAGCTCAGGCGCCCGGCGAAGTCGTCCACGTCCATGCCCTTGGCGGTGGCCGTCTTCACGTATTCCTTGCCGTCGGCCAGCGTGAAGGCCAGCTCCAGCGCCTGGTTGGCGCCGGCTTCCTGCATGTGGTAGCCGCTGATGCTGATCGAGTTGAACTTCGGCATGTGCTGGGCCGTGTACTCGATGATGTCGCCGATGATCTTCATGCTCGGCTCGGGCGGGTAGATGTAGGTGTTGCGAACCATGAACTCCTTGAGGATGTCGTTCTGGATCGTTCCACTGAGCTTGTCTTGGGGCACGCCCTGCTCTTCGGCCACCACCACGTAGCCCGCGAGCACCGGCAGCACGGCGCCGTTCATGGTCATGGACACGCTCACTTTGTCCAGCGGGATCTCGTTGAAGAGAATCTTCATGTCCTCCACGCTGTCAATCGCCACGCCAGCCTTGCCCACGTCGCCCGTGACGCGCGGGTGGTCGCTGTCGTAGCCGCGGTGGGTGGCCAGGTCAAAGGCCACGCTCACGCCCTGCCCGCCCGCAGCCAGTGCCTTGCGGTAAAAGGCGTTGCTTTCCTCTGCCGTGGAGAAGCCGGCGTACTGCCGAATGGTCCACGGGCGCACCGCATACATGGTGGCTTGTGGCCCGCGAATGAAAGGCTCAAACCCGGGCAGCGTGTCGGTGTGCGGCAGGTGGGCGGTGTCTTGGGCGGTGTAGAGCGGCTTGACGCGTATGCCATCGGGCGTGACCCAGTCCAGGGCGGACACATCGCCACCCGGCGCTGACTTGCGGGCGGCCTGTGCCCAGGCTTCCAGGGTGGCGGGGGCGAATTCGGGCTGTTTCTGGCTCATGGTGGAAGACTCGGTTGGGCGGTGTCAAAACCGGGCGGATTTTACATGATTCATAATTATTGATGCAAAATATTCCTGCCAGCTTACAATCGCCGATCCTGCCACGCCCCTGACCGCCCCCCGCGCCTGCCCATGTCTGCCTTGTCGCTCTCGCCCCGCGCCCTCTACGAAGAAGTAGCCGAGCTGCTGCGCCAGCGCATTTTCAGCCGGGAGCTGGAGCCCGGCAGCTGGATCGACGAACTCAAGATCGCAGAGGAATACGGCATCAGCCGCACACCGCTGCGCGAAGCGCTCAAGGTGCTGGCCGCCGAAGGCCTGGTGACGATGAAGGTGCGGCGCGGCGCCTACGTGACCGAAGTGTCCGAGAAGGACCTGGCCGACGTGTACCACCTGCTGGCGCTGCTCGAATCCGACGCCGCAGGTGTGGTGGCCGAGCGCGCCACCGACGACGAGCTCGTCAGCCTGCAGACCCTGCACCACGAACTGGAAGCTGCCGTGGGCGAGCGAGACCGCTTCTTCGCGCTCAACGAACAGTTCCACATGCGCGTGCTCGAACTCGCGCGCAACCGCTGGCGCGAGCAGATGGTGGCCGACCTGCGCAAGGTGATGAAGCTCAACCGCCACAACTCGCTGTTCAAAAGCGGCCGCCTCGAAGAGTCGCTGGCCGAACACCGCGCCATCGTCGCCGCCCTCACCCAGCGCAATGCCGCACTCACGGTGCAGCGCATGCGCGAACATTTCCAGAACGGCCTGGAAGCCGCCGCCTGAGGCGGCAAGCGAGCGCCTTCAGGCGCTGAAGGTGGCCGTGTAACCCAGCGTCACGGTGTGGGTTGATGACTTCACGGTGTCCACGAAGTACCAGTCCCCGGTGGCGGCCTGCGCGGTGAATGTCATCAACAAAAAGCCGCGGCGCTCGGTGTCGGTGAACTTCAGGCTGCCCAGCACGCGGGTAAAGATGTCGGCCACCGTCGACGGCGACAGCGCATCGAGAAACGCCTCAAGACCCGGCGAGCTCACGGCCGGCGCCGCAAACTCCTCGCCCACCTTGGTGCCGTCCTGCAACGTGAGGTCGCTGTACCAGGCGTTGTGCGTATCGCCCGCCAACGACACCAGGCGCTTGCCCAGGCCCGAGGCCGTTGTCAGCAAGGTTTCGCGGGCAGCGGGGTAGCCGTCCCACGCGTCCATGTTGTAGCCCAGCCGCGGGTTGCGCACCGGGTCGACCAGCGCTTGCTGCTCCGGCGTCATGAGCTCGGGGGCGCTGGCGGCCAGCTCTCTGGCGAGCAGGTAGTCGGCCACGGCGCGCGCGCCGTCGGCGGGGTCGTTCGCGGGCACCAGCGCCTGCAACACCGAGGCGGGGAAATCCATGCGGGCCATCAGCACCTGCTGGCCCAGCACCTGCCAGGTGGCGCTGGAGGCGGTCATTTGCTGCGTGAGCCAACCCATCTGCTCGGTCCCCAGCATCTGGCGTGTGGGCGCATTCAGGGTGGCCAGCGCGGTGGCAGCCGTGGCCGGGTCGGTGAGCGCGGCAAGCGTCACCTCGGGTTCGCGCGCCAGCAGGCGCGTCTCCAGCATGTGCAGCGACAGCAGGCTGCCAAAGTCAAAACTGCGGTAGACCCGGCGCAGGTTGTTCATGTCGGGCGTGCGGATGGGCAACCACTCGTGGTAAGCCTGCGCGGCCGCCGCGGCGCGTGCGCTGTAGGCGCCTTCAAGGCCTTCGGTGTGGTTGAGCGCGCCGGTGGCATGGGCGTTGTCGGCGATCTCGTGGTCGTCCCAGATCGCGATCATGGGCAGGTTCGCGTGCAGCTGCTTGAGGTCGGGGTCGCTGCGGTACTGGGCGTAGCGCTGACGGTAGTCGGCCAGCGTCAGGCACTCGGTGGCAGGCAAAGACACCCGGCCCAGCGCCACCGCGTCTTCCGAGGCATAGCCGGTGGCTTCGTATTCGTAGATGTAGTCGCCCAGGTGCACGGCGTATTCGGCGCCGGCAGGCAGCGCCGCGCTGTAGGCATGGAAGAAGCCCGCAGGGAAATTGGCGCAGCTGAACACCGCCAGTTTCACGCTGGCCGCGCCCAGCGTCGGCAGCGTGCGGGTGCGGCCAACGGGCGACACATCGCTGCCCGCGCGAAACCGGAAGAAGTACGTCTGGCCGGGCGCCAGGCCCGTGGCGTCCACCTTGGTGGTGAAGCCTGCGTCGGCGGCGGCCTGCGTCTGCCCGCTGGAGACCACCTGCGTGAAGCCCGCGTCCAGCGCAACTTCCCAGTTGAGCGCCACCACGGCCGGGTCGGCTCCTCCGGTGGCGTGCGTCCAGAGCACAACGCGGTCGGCTAACGGGTCGCCGCTGGCGACGCCGTAGTCAAAGCGCACCGGCGTGGCGGCTGGCGGGTTGCCACCGCCATCGCCGCCGTCACCACCCCCACCGCAGGCCGACAGCACGCCGCCTGCAGCCATGGCCGCAGAAGCGGAAACAAGGCGAACGATGAAGACGCGGCGGCTGGAAAGGCTCATGGGGGCTCCTGGCGAAAGGCCGCCAAGGTAGCTTGCCAGTCAATTCAGGTCGGTGCGCTGTCGCACAAACCTCGGCCGCGCTGAACGCGCGCTCAGGCGCCGAGCGCTTCGGCGTCCTGCTCCAGGCCCACGTGGGCTTGTGCCATGGCCCAGACCTCGCGCGGCGGCAAGGGTTTGAGGCGGTGGTCGCTCCAGATCTGGCGCCAGCGGCGCGCACCGCGCAGGCCGTGGCGCAGGCCCAGCATGTGGCGCGCAATGGCGTACCAGGGGCAACCGTCTTCCAGAAACGCGCGCTCCATGTAGTCGACCATCTGCGCCTCCACGGCTTCGCGCGTGAGGGTGCTGGGCGCGGCGCCAAAGAAGGCCTCGTCCCAGCCGGTGAGCAGCCAGGGGTTGTGGTATGCCTCGCGGCCCACCATTACACCGTCCACCTGCTGCAGGTGTTCGGCGATCTGTGCGTTGGTGGTGATGCCGCCGTTGACCCCGATGGTGAGCTGCGGAAAGTCGCGCTTGAGGCGGTGCGCCAGCTCGTAGCGCAGCGGCGGAATCTCGCGGTTTTCCTTCGGGCTCAGGCCGTCGAGCCAGGCATTGCGTGCGTGCACCAGAAACACCTCGCACCCGGCCTCGCTCACCGTGCCCACAAAGTCGCGCACAAAGTCGTAGCTCTCGATCCGGTCAATGCCAATGCGGTGCTTCACCGTCACCGGGATCGACACCGCGTCGCGCATGGCCTTCACGCCGTCGGCCACGGTCTGGGGCTCGGCCATGAGGCAGGCGCCAAACGCACCGCGCTGCACACGGTCGCTGGGGCAGCCGCAGTTGAGGTTGATTTCGTCGTACCCCCACTGCTCACCGAGCCGCGCGGCATGGGCCAGGTCGGCCGGCTCGCTGCCGCCGAGCTGCAGCGCCACGGGGTGTTCTTCGGCGTTGAAGCGCAGGTGGCGCTGCACGCTGCCATGCGTGAGCGCGCCCGTGGTCACCATCTCGGTGTAGAGCAAAGTGTGTTTGGACAGCAAACGGTGCAGGTAGCGGCAGTGCCGGTCCGTCCAGTCCATCATCGGGGCAACCGAAAGGCGCCACGGGTTGTGTTCAGAAACGTTCGAGGTCATGGGGTTCAAGCAGCGGCGCGCGCGGCAGCGGCGGTTTGGGAATGCTCCAGCACGTAGCGCGTCATGGATTGGGCCAGTTCTTCTTCGCCCAGGAACACCTTGCCTTCAATTTCCCTTTCCAGGAGCCCGGCTTCTTCTTCGCTGTGCGTGCGCACCACGATCTGGATGTCGGGATTGAGCTCGCGGGCGATGGCGATCATCTGGCGCACGTTGAGGGTGTCGGGCGTGGCGATCACGAGCATGCCCGCACGGGCGATGTGGGCCTGAATCAGCACCGCCGGGTCAGCCGCGTCGCCAAACACGGCGGCCACACCTTGTTCGCGCAGCTTCTCGACCACGTCGCGATTCTGCTCGGCCACCACGTACGGCAGGTGCCGCTCTTCGAGCGCAGCGGCAATGCGCCGCCCGACGCGGCCGTAACCCACCAGCACCACCTGGCGCGACAGGAACTTCTCGTGCGTGGTCATGGGCAGCTCGGCGAGCGGGTCGTCCCGCTGCTCCAGCTTGCGCGCAAAGGCGGAGTTCTTGCGCAGCCATTCCTGCAAGGGGTTGATGGCCTTGAAGACCAGAGGGTTGGCGGCAATGGAGATGAGCGCGCCGGCCAGCACCAGGCTCTGGCCCTCGGGCGGCAACAAACCGAGCGAGGCGCCCAGGTCCACCAGGATGAAAGAGAACTCGCCGATTTGCGCCAGGCTGGCAGAGACGGTGAGCGCGGTGTTGAGCGGGTATCGCATGGCGACCACCAGCGCCGCCGCCGCCACCGACTTGCCCACGATGATGATGAGGACAACACCCAGCACCTGCAGCGGCCGCTCGATGAGCACAGCGGGGTTGAACAGCATGCCCACCGACACGAAGAACAACACGGCGAAGGCATCGCGCAGCGGCAGCGATTCTTCGGCCGCGCGGTGGCTGAATTCGGATTCGCGCAACACCATACCGGCAAAGAACGCCCCCAGTGCGAACGACACGCCAAAGAGCGCGGCCGATGCAAACGCAATGCTCACGGCGGCGGCCACCACGCACAGCGTGAACAGCTCACGCGAGCCGGTGCGCGTGACCTGCCAGAGCAGCCAGGGGAACAGCCGGCGCCCGACCACCAGCATCAGCGCCACGAAGCCACCCACCTGCAGCAGCGTGAAGCCCAGGGTGCGCCAGATGGAATCCAGATCGCCCTCGGACCCCGTGCCGCCGAGAAAGCCGGCCAACGGCGGCAGCAGCACCAGCACCAGCACCATCGCCAGGTCTTCCACCACCAGCCAGCCCACTGCAATGCGGCCGGTGAACGAATCGAGAATGCCCATGCTCTCCAGCGCGCGCAGCAGCACCACGGTGCTGGCCACCGACAAACACACGCCAAACACCAGCGAAGCGCCGAAACTCCAGTCCCACCACCACATGGCCATGCCCACGCCCATGAGCGTGGCCACGGCCATTTGCACCACGGCGCCAGGCAGCGCGATCTTGCGCACGGAGAGCAGGTCGTCCAGCGAAAAATGCAGGCCCACGCCGAACATGAGCAGCATCACGCCGATCTCGGCGAGCTGGGCTGCGATGCCCACGTCGGCCACGAAGCCGGGCGTGAACGGCCCGATGATCACACCCGCCACCAGGTAGCCCACCAACGCCGGCAGGCGCACCTTGGCCGCCAGGAACCCCAGGATCAGCGCCAGACCCAGGCCCGCAGCAATGGTGTTGATCAACGAAACACTGTGGGGCATTGGCCGAAAGCTCCTGGTGCGAAAAGTGAAAGGGGAGCGATCGAATTTACACCAGCACCCTGTGCGCAAGGGGAAAAAGAAAAACCCGCCGAAGCGGGTTTGTGTTCGAGCTGGGCAAGCCCGGCGCGGGGGGCGCCTTTACCCCATGTGCAGGCCGCCGTTGACGGAGAAGTCCGCACCGGTGGCGTAGCCGCCCTCTTCGCTGGCGAGCCAGGCAATGATGGACGCGATCTCGCTGGGCTCACCCAGGCGCTTCACCGGCACCGTGGCCACGATTTTCTCGAGCACATCGGGGCGAATGGCCTTGACCATGTCGGTGCCGATGTATCCCGGGCTCACGGTGTTGACCGTGACACCCTTGGTGGCCAGTTCCTGCGCCAGGGCCATCGAGAAGCCATGCATTCCCGCCTTGGCGGCCGAGTAGTTGGTCTGACCCGCCTGCCCTTTTTCACCGTTGACCGAGCTGATGTTGATGATGCGACCCCAGCCCTTTTCCACCATGTCGGCCACGACCTGCTTGGTCACGTTGAACATGGAGTTGAGGTTGGTCTCGATCACCGCATCCCAGTCGTCGCGCGACATCTTCAGGAACATGCGGTCGCGCGTGATGCCGGCGTTGTTCACCAGCACGTCGATCGTGCCGTGTTCGGCCTTGGTCTTGGTGAAGGCTTCGACGGTGGAGTCCCAGTCACCCACGTTGCCCACCGAAGCGTGAAAGCTGTAGCCCAAAGCGGCCTGCTCGTCGAGCCACTTCTTGAAGTCGCGCGTGGGGCCGCAGCCCGCAATGACCGTGAAACCTTCCTTGTGCAGGCGCTGGCAGATGGCGGTTCCGATGCCTCCCATGCCTCCTGTGACGTACGCGACTTTTTTGCTCATTCTTGTGCTCCTTGTGCCTTATGGCGGTGTTGTGACCGCAGGGCCGTCCCTGCGGTCTCCAATTTCATTTAACCGTGATTTCAGCGTTCGACTGCGAGGGAAACCCCCATGCCGCCACCGATGCACAACGCGGCCAGACCCTTTTTGGCATCGCGGCGCTGCATTTCGTGCAACAGCGTCACCAGGATGCGGCAACCGGACGCGCCGATGGGGTGGCCAATGGCGATGGCACCACCGTTGACGTTCACGCGCGCAGGGTCGATGTCGAGGGCCTTGTTCACCGCGCAGGCCTGTGCGGCAAAGGCTTCGTTGAGTTCGAACAGGTCCACATCGCTGGCCTTCCAGCCCGCGCGGGCCAAGGCCTTCTTCGAAGCCGGTACTGGGCCCATGCCCATGGTGGCCGGGTCCAGGCCGCTGGTGCCGAAGGCCGCAATGCGCGCCAGCGGCTTCAAGCCGAGCGATGCGGCCTTCTTCGCGGTCATCACCACCACGCCAGCGGCGCCGTCGTTGATGCCCGAGGCATTGCCGGCGGTCACGGAGCCGGCTTTGTCGAACGCCGGGCGCAGGCCAGCCAGTGCTTCGGCGCTGGTCTTCTTGTTGATGAACTCATCGGTGTCGAACACCACCGGATCGCCCTTGCGCTGCGGAATGCTCACGCCCACGATCTCGTCCTTGAACTTGCCGGCGTCTTGCGCGGCGCTCGCCTTTTGCTGGCTGCCCAGCGCGAGCGCATCCTGCGCGTCGCGGCTGATGCCGTGTTCCTTGGCCACGTTCTCGGCCGTGATGCCCATGTGGTACTGGTTGTACACGTCCCACAAACCGTCCACGATCATGGTGTCGGTCATCTTCCAATCGCCCATGCGCTGGCCGTCGCGGCTGCCGTTGAGCACGTGCGGTGATGCGCTCATGTTTTCCTGGCCCCCGGCGATCACGATCTCGCTGTCGCCCCAGGCCACCGCCTGAGCCGCCAGCATCACGGCCTTCAGGCCCGAGCCGCACACGGCGTTGATCGTGAGCGCAGGCGTTTCCTTGGCCACGCCGGCCTTCATCATGGCCTGGCGCGCGGGGTTCTGGCCCACGCCAGCCGCCAGCACCTGGCCCATGATCACCTCGCCGATGGCGTCTACCGGCAGGCCACTGCGGGCAAGCAGCTCCTTGATGACGATGCTGCCCAGCTCGGTGGCGGGCGTCTTGGCGAGCGAGCCGCCAAATTTGCCGACGGCGGTGCGGGCTGCTGCGACGATGACGATGTCTTCCATGGGTCTTCCTCTTTGGTTTGCAATCGGGTCCGTTCGCCCTGAGCTTGTCGAAGGGCTTGCAACGGTGTTGGCGAGGGCTTTGACAGGCTCAGCCCAAACGGGTTTTCTTCAGGCTTTGGCTTTCACATAGCGCCCCGGCGCGGGTTCGATAGCCTGATAGGTCTTGCCTCGGCCGTACGCCTTGGGTGCAGCAATTTGCTTGCCAGCCAGCGGCTTGAGCCAGGCGGACCAATCGGTCCACCAGCTGCCCGGGTGCTCGGTGGCACTGGCGATCCAGTCCTGCGCGTCGGCCGGGAACTTGCCGGCGGGTCCGATCCAGTGGCTGCGCTTGTTCTTCGAGGCGGGGTTGATCACCCCGGCAATGTGGCCCGAGGCGCCCATGACGAAGCGCTTCTTGCCAGGGAAGATCTGCGTGCTGCCGTACGCCCCGCCAATGGGCACGATGTGGTCTTCACGCGAGCCATAGATGTAGACGGGGAGCTTGACCTTGCGGAAGTCGATCTTCTCCCCGCACACCGTGGTCTTGCCCGGCTTGACGAGGTTGTTCTCCAGGTACATCTGCCGCAGGTACCACGCGTAGTACGGACCAGGCAGGTTGGTGCTGTCGGAGTTCCAGTACAGCAGGTCAAACGGCGGCGGCGTTTCGCCCTTGAGGTAGTTGCCCACCACGTAGTTCCACACCAGGTCGTTGGGTCGCAGGAAGCTGAAGGTGGTGGCCAGGTCGCGCCCGGGCATGAGACCGCCTTGGGCAAACTGCGCCTCGCGGTACTTGACGAAGTTTTCGTCGATGAACACATCCAGGATGCCGGTGTCGGTGAAGTCGAGCAGCGTGGTGAGGAAGGTGGCGCTGTGCACCGGCTCTTCGCCGCGCGCGGCCAGCACGGCCAGCGCGGTACCCAGCATGGTGCCGCCCACGCAGAAGCCCAGCGCATTGATGGTCTCGGCGCCGGTGACGTCTTGCGTCACACCAATCGCCTGAATCACCGCGTCTTCGATGTACTGGTCCCAGGTGGCCTGGGCCAGCGACTCGTCGGGGTTGCGCCAGCTCACCACGAAAGTGCGGTGGCCCTGCTCGGCGCAGTAGCGGATCAGCGAGTTCTCGGGCTGCAGGTCCAGGATGTAGAACTTGTTGATGCAGGGCGGCACCAGCAAAAACGGGCGCTCGTACACCTTGGCGGTGAGGGGCTTGTATTCGATCAGCTGGAACAGCTCGTTCTCGAACACCACGGCGCCTTCGGTGGTGGCCACGTTCTTGCCGACCTCGAACACGCTTTCGTCCGTCATCGACACGTGGCCCTGCTTCATGTCGTGCAGCAGGTTGGCCATGCCCTTGGCAATGCTCTCGCCCTGGGTTTCGATGGCTTTCTTCTGCGCCTCGGCATTGAAGGCCAGGAAGTTGCTCGGCGCGCTCGCGTCGATCCACTGCTGAACGGCAAAGCGCACGCGCGTGCGCGTCTTGGCATCGCCCTGAACGGCGTCCGCCAGCGCCATGAGCGTGCGGGCGTTGAGCAGGTAAGCCGCCGCCGCAAAGGCCGCCATCGGGTTACTGGCCCAGGCGTCAGAGGCAAAGCGCCGGTCACCGGCGGGCTTCACGTTGGGGCCCTGGTTCCACAGCCCGGTGAGTTCCTTGAGGTAGTTGTTCTGGATCTCCAGCAACTGCGCGGGGTCGAAGCTCACGGGCTGGCCGTTGTGGCCCTGGTTGAACATGTCGCCCATGGGCGGCATGCCGGGGAAGGCCGAGCCCACGGTGGGCATGGCCATGCCAAAGGGGTTGGCCGTGCCGGCCTGTGGCATGAAGGCCTTGAAAGCGGCGAAGGGGTCGTTGGCGCCCGGCTGAGCGGTTGCAGCCGCGCCGGGGAAGGCCTGGGCCATCTGGGTCCACTGCTGAACGAGGTTTTGCTGGAACTGCTGTGCGGTTTCAAGCCAGTCTGTGGGTGGGTTTTTGCCCGATGTCATGCTGGTCTCCTGGGATGTTGCCTGCGACTTATCATGGGCAGCCCGAGGGAGAGATTCCGGATCTTCCCCAGGTTTTGCGTGCCAGCATCCCGCAGGCTGACACGGTGGTCCGGGCTGCAAGGAATGATGTGTATCTGGTGGTGATCGGTTGGATGTACGTGGTGCTCATGATGTCGGTGGCCGAAGCCACCAACACCACGGGCTCTGTGCTGGGAGCCATTGTGACCTTTTTTCTTTACGGTTTGCTGCCGGTCGCACTGGTGGTTTACCTGATGCTCACACCCCAAAGGCGCAAAGCCGCCAAAGCACGCGAAGCCGCTGAATTTCAAGCGCAACAGCAAGCGGTGGCCTCAGCCGACCCAGATGCAGGCGGCCATGCGCCCGGTGCTGCCGAGACGCCCGGCGTCGCGCCGGTGCGAAAAGAACCGTGATGCCTGGCTGACGGTGCACCAGTCGGCACGGCCGTCGTTGCCGTGCACATCGGTCACCCCTGCAGCGGCGAGCCTTCGACGCACGAGCGCAGGCAGATCGGCCAGGAACTTGGCCTCACCACGGGGCCAGAAATGGGCCGCGGCCCCGGCGTCAGCGCCGATGAACGCCTCGCAGACCTCCGCCCCCACCTCGAATGCTTCAGGCCCGATGCAGGGGCCGAGCCAGGCCATCACCTCACCCTCGCCGGCTGCTTCGCGCAGCGCATGCACCGTCGCTTCGATCACGCCTTGTGCCAGGCCGCGCCAGCCGGCATGCGCTGCCGCCACCGCCGTGCCGGACGCATGCGCCAGCAGCACGGGCAGGCAGTCCGCCACCATGATGGTGGCGACCATGCCCGGCCCTTGCACGACACAGCCATCGGCCACTGTGCCATCGGCGGTGTCCGGCTGCAGCCGCACCACCTTCGTGCCATGCACCTGCTGCAGAAACACAGGCCGCGCGGGCGCCATGAACGCAGCCAGCCGCTCGCGATTGGCTGCCACGGCCAACGGCTCGTCGTGCACGTGGTCGCCGAGGTTGAAGCTGTCGAAGGGCGGCACCGACACGCCACCCGCCCGCGTGGTGAACAGCGCGCGCACACCCGGCGGCGCGGGCCAGTCGGGGGTGATGCCGTCGGCCGCCTGCAGCATCAGGCTTCGGCGTCGGGGCAAGCCGACGGCTGCGACTGTTGGAAAGCGGGATGGGCCATGCAGGCCTCAAAGGCGGCCATGGTGCGCGTCAGGCCACTGAAATCGGTCTTGAAACGCTGACCGTTGAAAATTTGCGGGACCAGGCAGCAATCGGCCATGGTGGGGGTGTCGCCAAAGCAGTAGGTTGACGGAGGTTGCTGCTCGAGCTGACGCTCGAAGGATTCCAACCCGGCGCGCACCCAATGGCGGTACCAGACGTTCTTGGGCTCTTCCTCCACCTTGAGCTCCTTGGTGAGGTACTTGAGCACGCGCAGGTTGTTGATCGGGTGAATTTCGCAGGCCACGATCTGCGAGAGCGCTCGCACGCGGGCGCGGCCCAGCGCGTCGGCCGGCAGGAGCGCAGGCGCAGGCTGCAGCTCGTCGAGGTATTCGATGATCGCCATCGACTGCGTCAGCCGGGTGCCGTCATCGAGCTCGAGCAACGGCACCAGGCCTTCCACCGCCTTGTCGGTGAAAGCAGGCAGCTTGTGGTCGCCGCGCGCGATGTGCACGGGCACGTAGTCGTAGGCAATGCCTTTGAGCGCCAGCGCAATGCGCACGCGGAACGAGGCCGAGGAGCGGAAGTAGTTGTAGAGCTTCATGCGCCCAAGGATAAACCGTCAACCGTCTCCAGCGCGACCCGGACGATTCGCTGTATTCCGGCGCGGCGCATGTGCGTCCACAACGAGGAAGAGGGAAACAATGACGAGACTCAAGACCGCCATGGTCATCGCCGCGCTTGCCCTGACGGGTTGCGCATCTTTCGTGGCCCCCAGCTACAGCCCGGACTACGCCGCCGTCGACAAGCTCAAAACCGTGCCGTTGCGCCCCGTGGCCGTGGGAGAGTTCCAGCCGCGCAGTCCCGAGGCTGCAGTCAACAAGGTCACCCTGCGAGGCGCTGCACTGGCCCCCGCCAGCGGCACCTTCGCGGAGTACCTGGAGAATGCGCTGCGCGCTGACCTCACCGAATTGAAGCTGCTGGACACCAAGTCAGACACCCGTATCGATGCCACCCTGCTCAAAAACGTGATGGACGTGGCTGGCATCAACACCGGCGAGGGCTACATGGATGTGAAGCTCGTGGTCAGCCAGCGCGGCCGACCGGTGCATGAGAAGGTCTACAGCGTCAAGACCCAGTTCGAATCGAGCTTTGCAGGCGCTGTGGCCATTCCCAAAGGACAGACGGAATACCCAAGACTGGTGCGCACGCTGTTGCAGGCGGTGTATGCCGACCCCGCCTTCATCGCTGCCCTCAAACCCTGAACCGAAAGTACCTCATGCCCAACATTCGCTACTGGCGCCTGTCTTTGGCCGCTGCACTGCTCGCACTGCTGACCGCCTGCGCCCACCCCATCAACATCGGTCCGCTGGAAACGCCGGCGCGCAATGAAGCAGAGCTCAGCAACAAGAAGGTCGTCTACGTCATGACCGACGCCGACCGCAACAAGGAAGTCATCACGCCTGGCGGCGGCGGCGACAAGGTGAGCTACTTCCCTTATCGCGACCTGGAGAAGTCCATTCGCGACGCACTGCGCGCGGTCTACACCGACGTCTCCGTCGTCAAGTCGGCCAGCGATCAGGAAGCGATCAAGTCATTTGGCGCGAGCTATGTCTTTTCGCCGACCCTCACCACGACCACCGGATCGCCCTCGTTGTTCACCTGGCCGCCCACCAAAGTCGACATCGACCTGACGTGTCAAGTCAGTGACCTCAGCGGCAAGGTGCTGACGTCGGTCCGAGCCCAAGGCAGTGGCGTGGCCGAGTTTTCCGAGTTCAAGAGCGACTTCGGGCTCGCGGGACGGCGGGCGGCAAGTCATCTGGCCGAGCAGCTCAAGCAGGAAGTGAAGTCCAACCCGCAACTGCGGTAACGCTGTGCCACCGCCCGCACCCGATCGGGGTGCAGGACGGTGTTCACACCGACGGCTCAGGAGCCGAGCGCCGGGTAATCGGTGTAGCCCTTCGCACCACCGCCGTAAAACGTGTTCTTGTCGGGCTCGTTGAATGGGCCACCTTGCTTGAGGCGCGCAACGAGATCCGGGTTGGCGATGTAGGTTTTGCCGAAGGCGACCAGATCGGCACCGTCTTCCACCGCTTGTTGTGCGAGCGACAGGTCGTAGCCGTTGTTGACCATCCACGCGGCCTTGCCACCGGCTGCGCGGTAGGCGGCGCGCAGGGCGGCGTAGTCGAACGGGCGGTCGGCCAGCTCGCGCGGGCCGCCGGTGGCGCCTTCAATGAAGTGCACGTAGGACAGGTCGAAGCCGGCAAGTTCGCGCATCACATGCGCAAAGAGGGGCTGCGGGTCGGCATCGACAACGTCATTGGCCGGCGTGACGGGGGAGAGTCGGATGCCGGTGCGGCCGGCGCCGATGGCGTCCGTCACCGCCTTGACCACTTCGAGCAGCAAGCGCGAGCGGTTCTCGATGCTGCCGCCATAGGCGTCGGTGCGCTGGTTGCTGCCTGTTTTGAGGAACTGGTCGATCAGATAGCCGTTGGCGGCATGGATTTCCACCCCGTCAAAGCCCGCCTCGATGGCCGCGAGCGCGGCCTTGAGGTAGTCCTCGACGATGCCAGGCAGTTCGGCGAGCTCCAGCGCGCGCGGCACCGAGGTGTCGACGAAGGTGGGCACGCCGTCCTTGATGAGCACGGTCTTGGTTTTGGCCGCAATGGCCGAGGGCGCCACAGGCGCACCGCCACCAGGCTGCAGCTCGGTGTGCGACACGCGGCCCACGTGCCAGAGCTGGGTGACGATCTTGCCGCCTGCGGCATGCACGGCTGCGGTCACGCGTTTCCAGCCGTCGATCTGTTCGGGCGCGTAGAGCCCGGGCACATCGGAATAGCCCTGGCCCTGGTGGCTGATGGCGGTGGCTTCGGTGATGAGCAGGCCGGCCGTGGCGCGCTGCTCGTAGTAAGTGGCCATGAGCGGCGTGGGCACGGCACCAGGGGCGCGGTTACGCGTGAGGGGCGCCATCACGATGCGGTTGGACAGGCTGAGCTGGCCAGCGGTGGTGGGTTCGAACAATCGGGTCATGTCAGGCTTGGCAATCGGAAATGAGAGAGCACGCGCGGCGTGCGCATGCGGGCCGCCCATTGTGCGCAGCTGCCTGTCGTGCCCTGCCCTTCCTCGCCAAAAGCCCCACCGTCTCAGGGACGTTGACGCCTCATCGGCACGGACCGCCCGGTTGTGGTGACGGCCTTCAGCCCACCACGAGGCGGATACCCGGCAGCACCTGCTCGGACTCGGCGCGCCGTTCCAGCGCCATGCGCATGTTCATCTGCGCCACTTCGGTGTGCTCCATCGCCAGCGATTGGGCCCGCGCGCTCTCGCCACGGCGCAGCGCATCGAACAGCATGTGGTGTTGCCGGTGCGCATACAGCATCCAGTCGCGGTCCATGGCCAGCGTGCCCTGCATCGGCAACATGGCCGAGGCGGGCGCAAAAGGCAGCTTGTCGTTCAGGGCCACCGCGCGCTGCAATGCGCGGTTGCCGCAGGCGTCCAGGATCAGCGCGTGAAAGCGGTCGTTCATCACCGAGTACGCGGCATAGCTCTCGATAGTCAACGGGTTGTCGGCCAGCAGGCGGTCGCCCTCGTCCAACACCGTCTGCAACTGGCCCTGCAGCTGCCGCGAAACGCCGTGCTCGGCCACCAGCCGCGCGGCCATGCCTTCCAGGTGCCCGCGAACCGCGATGGCGTCGATCACCTCCTGGGCCGTGAATTGCCGCACCAGGTACTTGCCGGTCTCGTTCGCCTCGACCAGCCCTTCCTGCTCCAGCGTCACCAGCGCTGCGCGCACGGGTGTGCGCGAAGCGCCCAGGCGCTCGGCCAGCTGTTGCTCGGCCAGGCGCTGGCCAGGTTCGAACTGACCGCTGAGGATCAGGTCGCGCAGTTGGATCAAAACGGTGTCTTGCAAGCTCATGACGCAAACTGTACACGGAAATTAAAAAACGGTATACCATTTCGCCACTCACTCCCACCCACCCCTTTCCCGCCGGAGATTTCCATGAAAGCCGAACTCAACCAACGCATCACCCAGGTCGGGCCGGGCACGCCCGGTGGCGAATTGCTGCGCCGCTACTGGCAGCCTGTGGCGCTGCTCGACGAATTCAACCCCGCGCTGGTCCCCGAGATGGCCGTGCGCCCCGTCAAGGCCGTGCGCGTGCTCGGCCAGAACTTTGTGCTGTTTCGCGATGCCCAGGGCGAGTTCGGCCTGCTCGACCGCGACTGCCCGCACCGCGGCGCGGACCTGGCCTTCGGCCGCAACGAGGGCGATGGCCTTCGCTGCCCGTTCCACGGCTGGAAGTTCGACACCACCGGCCAATGCATCGAAACGCCTGCTGAGCCTGCCGGCAGCAAGATGTGCAGCCGCATCAAGCAGCGCAGCTATCCGCTGGTGCAACGCAGTGGCGTGCTGTTCGGGTGGTTTGGCCCCGAAGACCAGACGCCCCCGCCCTTCCCCGAGCTCGACTGCTTCAAGGCGCCCGACACGCACACCTTCGCCTTCAAGGGCCTGTGGCATTGCAACTGGCTGCAATCGCTGGAGGTCGGCATCGACCCCGCGCATGCGTCGTACCTGCACCGCTTCTTCAACGACGGATCGCTGGAAGACAGCTACGGCAAGCAATTCCGCGGCGCCAGCGCGGGCGACGTGGGCGGCGAGCGCTGGCCCATGACGCGCGTGATGCGTGAATTTGGCCAGCCCGAAATCAGCTTCGAAGCCAAGCCCTACGGCTTCCAGCTCACCGCGCTGCGCCCCATGACGGAGGAACTCACCCATGTGCGCGTGACCAACGCCGTGTTCCCGCAAACCTTCGTGATCCCGCTGTCCGAGACCATGACCATCACGCAGATGCACGTGCCCGTGGACGACACACACAACTACTGGTACGCCTTCTTCACCAGCTTCACCGGCCCGGTCGACAAGGAAGCCATGCGCGCACCGCGCCTGCAAGCCGTCACGCTGCCCGACTACATCCCGAAGTCTGGCCGCCACAACAACTGGGGCTTCAACGCCGAAGAGCAGCAGAACCGCACCTACCTCGGCATGGGCGAAGACGACATCAACGTGCACGACCAGTGGGCCTGCGAAAGCATGGGCCCCATTCAAGACCGCACACGTGAACACCTGGGCACCACCGACAAGGTGGTGATGGCCCACCGCCGCCTGCTGCTGCAAGCCATCGACGCGGTGGAGCAAGGCGGCACCGCACCCGGCGTGGCCGACCCGGCCCTGCATGGCGCCATTGCCGGCCCCGACACCGTGGACGGCATTGCGCCGGCGAAAGACTGGGAAAACTGGTGGCGGGACGCCGTGCGCGACAAGCGCGAGGGCGCGCCTTGGCACCAGAAGGCCACAGCCGAGGAAACGGCGGGGGCCCAATGACCTCATTTGCCCAACGTTGCGGCCTGCAGTCGCCCGAGCGCGACGCCGAGTGCCAGCGGGTGGCCGCGCTCATCGAGGCCAGTGGCCTGGAGCTGGTGCGCTTTGGCTGGTGCGACGCCCACGGCATGCTGCGCGGCAAGACGCTCACGGCCGCCGCGGCGGTGCGCGCGCTGCGCGACGGCGTGGGCATGGTGGGCACGCTGATGCTCAAGGACACCGCCGACCGCACGGCGTGGAAGGTGTTCGAGCCCGGTGGTGCGGCCGACCTGCCCGGCTTTGCGGGCGCCTCCAACCTCATGCTCATGCCCGACCCGGCCAGCTTCACCGTGCTGCCCTGGCTGGAGCGCACAGGCTGGCTGCGCTGCCAGCCCTGGTTCGCCGACGGCTCGCCTGTGCCACTGGACGCGCGTCGCGTGCTGCAGACGGCGCTGGCGCGCCTGGGCGACGCGGGCTATGGCCTCAAGACCGGGCTGGAGGTGGAATTTCACATCTACCGCATCACCGACACCCGCCCGCAGCTCGACCCCGAACTGGCCGCCTGGCCGGGCTTGCCGCCCAGCGTGGAGATGATCCACCCGGGCTACAACCTGCAGGCCGAAGCCATGAGCGACCAGAGCGACGAGGCCCTGCGCATCGTGCAGCGCACGGCGCAGGCGCTGGGTTTGCCGCTGCAGTCGCTGGAAATCGAACTCGGCCCGAGTCAGGTGGAAGCGGTGTTTGACGCCACCGACGCGCTCACCGCGGCCGACCAGATGGTGCTGTTTCGCAATGGCGTGCGCCAGGCGCTGCGCCGCGCGGGCTACCACGCCACCTTCATGTGCCGCCCGCCGTTCCCGAACATCATGTCCAGCGGCTGGCACCTGCACCAGTCGCTGGTGGACCAGACCACCGGGCGCAATGCCTGCGTGCGCGAGGCGCCCGCTGCAGGCACCACGCGCGCCGACGCCACGCACACGCTGTCGGAGGCGGGCGCGCACTGGCTTGCCGGTTTGCTGGCCCACGCCCGCGGCATGACCGTGCTGTGCACCCCCACCATCAACGGCTTTGCGCGCTTTCGACCCAATGCACTGGCGCCGCAAGCCGCGCTGTGGGGGCAAGACAACCGGGGCGCCATGCTGCGCGTGGTGGGCGGCGCCGGCGACAGCGCCACCCGCATCGAAAACCGCGTGGGCGAACCGGCGGCCAACCCCTACCTGTACATGGCGGCGCAGATTCACGCCGGGCTCGACGGGCTGGCACGCGCCACGTTGCCCCCCCAGGCGAGCGAATCGCCCTACGCGGCCGACCACCAGAAGCTGCCTACCTCGCTGGGTGAAGGGCTGGATGCGCTGCGCGCCGACGTTGCGCTCTGTGCAGCACTGGGCGAGGACTTCGTGCGTTACTTCTGCCGCATCAAGCAGAGCGAAATCGACCGCCACGCCCAGGCCGAAGACAAGACCGACTTCGAACGGCGCGAGTACTTCAGCCGCATCTGAGCCCGCATGCCCATGATCACCATTCGATTCATTCAGCCCGACGGCGCGGTGCAGACCCTTGAGGCCGAGCCCGGCCAGAGCCTCATGAAAGCCGCGGTGGACGCCAACCTGCCCGGCATCGAGGCCGACTGCGGTGGCAGCCTCACCTGCGCCACCTGCCACGTCATGATCGGCGCGCCATGGTCGGCCCAGCTGCCCCCGCCCGTGCCCGACGAAACCGACATGCTCGACTTTGCGTCGAGTCCTGTGACGCCAGAAAGCCGCTTGAGCTGCCAGGTGCGCCTGACGCCCGAACTCGACGGCATGGAAGTGCGTCTGCCCACGTCGCAGCACTGACGGCGGCGCCTTTGCATGCACATGGCACACTGACCAGCTCCCCTTCCAGACCCGACTCCCATGCCCGACATCACCTACCCCTTTGCCCCGCCCGCCGTCGTCAGCGTCCCGGTTCTCGGGCGGCCTGAGCGCTTCCCCGTGCACCGCATTTACTGCGTCGGCCGCAACTACGAAGAGCACGCCAAAGAAATGGGCTTCACCGGCCGTGAACCGCCCTTCTTTTTCCTCAAGCCAGCCGACGCGCTGGTGATTGCCGACACCGGCCAGACCGCCACCATTCCCTACCCCAGCCTCACCAGCAACCTGCACCACGAAATTGAACTCGTGGTGGCCATCGGCACAGGCGGTAAAAACATCAAAGCCGCCGAGGCCGCCAAACACATCTACGGCTATGCGGTGGGCCTGGACATGACGCGCCGCGACCTGCAGAACGACATGAAAAAGCAGGGCCGCCCGTGGTGCATCGGCAAGGCCTACGACCACTCCGCACCCATCGGTCCCATCACGCTCGCGGCCGACGCGGGCGACATCCACAACGCGCCCATCTGGCTGCAGGTCAACGGTGCAGACCGCCAGCGCAGCACGGTGGCCAAGCTGATCTGGAACGTGAGCGAGACCATCGAGCACCTCTCGGCGGCGTGGGAACTGCAACCCGGCGACTTGATCTACACCGGCACGCCCGAAGGCGTGGCGGCGGTGGTGCAGGGAGACACGTTGCACGGCGGCGTTCAGGGCCTCACCGACATTTCCGTGCGCGTGGCCTGAGCACCGTGACAGAGGTCTCACCCGAGGGTAAGACCTCTCACGTTTCGGCCATGGCCTGACATATGCTTTGCCCGTTTTTCATTGACCCCAGGAGACCTTTTTCATGATCCAACGCAGAACCCTGCTCCAGTCTGGTGCAGCCGTGGCCCTTGGCGCACCCGCGCTCTCCGGCTTCGCCCAGCAAAGCGTCACGCTCAAGTTCCACACGTTCATGGCGCCGCAGTCCAACGTGTACATCAACATGCACAAGGCATGGATGGACAAGGTCGAGAAGGAATCGGGCGGCCGCATCAAGTTCGAGGGCTACCCCGCCATGCAACTCGGCGGCACGCCCGTGCAGCTGTTTGACCAGGCGCGCGACGGCGTGGTGGACATCGTGTGGACCCTGCCGGGCAACACGCCGGGCCGCTTCCCCCGCACCGAAGTGTTCGAGCTGCCGTTCATGATGAACAACGCCGAAGCCACTTCCAAGGCCTTCTGGGAGTACATCACCACGATGGCCCCCGACGAGTACAAGGAAGTGCAGCCGATCGCCCTGCAAGTGCACGGCCCCGGCATGTTCCACATGCGCAGCAAGCAGATCAAGACCGCTGAAGACCTGCGCGGCTCCAAGGTGCGCGGCCCCACCCGCCAGATCACCAAGATGCTGGGCTACGTGGGCGCCATTCCTGTGGGCATGCCGCTGCCACAAATCCCGGATGCGCTCTCCAAAGGCGTGATCGATGGTTGCGTGATCCCTTGGGAAGTGGTGCCGTCGGTCAAGGTGCACGAGCTCACCAAGTTCCACAGCGAATTCGACCCCGCTGGCGGCGCGCTCTACACCACCACCTTCGTGATGGCAATGAACCGCAACAAGTACGCGTCGCTGCCGCCCGACCTCAAGGCGATCATCGACAAGAACTCCGGCATCGAAACCTCTGGCTGGCTGGGCAAGACGCAGCAGGCCGGCGACGCCGCAGGCCGCGACGCTGCCGTGAAGCAAGGCAACACCATTTACACGATTCCGGCGGCAGAAGCGCAGGAGTTCAAGCGCAAGGCCCGCCTCGTGGAAGTGGAGTGGGTGCAGGACATGGACAAGCGCGGCTTCGACGGCAAGAAACTGCTCGAGACGGCCAAGGCGCTGATCGTCAAGCACGGCAAGAAGGCATAAGCCACCCTGCCGAGTGAAATACCGGGCCATGGCCCGGTATTTTTTTGGCGCTCACCCATCTCGCTAAACTGCCCCGATGCTGCGTTCACCCCCCAAACACTGCCGCAATTGCGGCACCGCCGTCGAGATGCGCCTGCCCGACGATGGCGACACCAAGCTCCGGGCCGTCTGCCCGGCCTGCCATACGGTGCACTACGAGAACCCGCTCAATGTGGTCGGCACCGTGCCGGTGTGGGGCGACACGGGTGAATACGTGCTGCTGTGCAAGCGCAACATCGAACCGCGCTGGGGCAAATGGACGCTGCCAGCCGGCTTCATGGAGCTGGGAGAAACCACGGCAGAGGGCGCCGCACGCGAGACCACCGAAGAAGCGGGCGCGCAATTCGAGATGGGCGACATCTTCACGCTGATGAACGTGGCGCGCGTGGGGCAGGTGCACGTCTACTACCGCGCGCGCCTCCTCAGCGAACACTTCGACCCGGGCCACGAAACCATCGAAGCCCGGCTCTTCACCGAAGACCAGATACCCTGGGACGACATCGCCTTTCGCACCGTCAAGGAAACGCTGGAGCACTACTTCGCCGACCGCCGCGCAGGCCGGTTCGGCTTCCACGCATTCGACATCGCCTGAGGCCCGCAGCGGCCCCAAACGCGCCGGCTCAAGCCGCGGGCTCGTTGCCCGACTCGGCAGCCAGTGGGGGCCAGTTCTGCAGCTCGGCCAGGCGGTGCACCACCCACACCGACTCCACCTCGCTCACCACCGCGGGCTCCACGCGCAAGCCTTGCAGGCAGCGCGTCAACACATCGGCCTCCGTGATGCCCAGGCTGAATGCCATGTTGCTTGCGGTCTCGGTCAGCATCTGCGCCATGTCTTCGCAAAGCTCATAACGGGCGGCCATTTCGTCGCGCGGCAGGCTGGGCTTCTGGCGCCCCGGCGCCACATAGAGCGCCACAAACGATGGCGGAATTTCAATTTGCGATTCGTCGGACATGGGGGCCTTTCAATGGGGAGCGGCAGCGGCGCCATCGGGCACGTCTGCCAGCAAGCGATCGGCCCAAGCGGGCAAGCGTGCGGGCGTTTTCCATGACACGCGCCCTGCGCGGCAGCGTGCCACCAGCCGCGGCGGCTGCACCACGCGGTTGCGCGGGCCGGAGGTGTCGTACATCAGCACAAGATCCGCCAAGGCAATGGCGCGGGCGAGGTTGGCGAGTGTTCTCGGGTAGCGCGCCAGAATGCGCTCGGGCGGCACGCTGTGACCGCCTTCCTGCTCACGTTGCTGCACACGCGCCAGCAGGTGCCGTGGCTCGTCCACGCACACCACCAGCAACACCACTGCAAAGCCAGCGGCCTTGGCTTGCGCCAGCAGATCGAGCTTGGCCGGGTGGGAGAAGACGGTTTCGCTGACAAACGATTCACCCGCCGCCAGGCAAGCCGCACGACGCTCATCCGCCCATTGACGCGCCGCCTGGGACCGCCGGGCAGGGTCGATGATGTGCTGCAGGTGGGCCGCCTCGTGCAGGTCGGCGTTGACGAACTCGGCCTCGGGCGGGATCAGTCCGCTGGCCAGCGCAGCCCGATACAGCGTGGACTTGCCCGCGCCGTTGGGGCCCGCCAGCAGATAAAAAACCGGTGGGCTCACGCGGCGCGGCGAGCGGCCGGCGCCTTGCTGCGGTTGTCGAGCACGGTGTCGCGCACGGCCTGGGCCAGGCGGCCACTGGATTCCGCCGCCAGAAAGCGGGCCTCGATGGCATCGACGGGATCCACCATCTCGGCGTGGCGAGCGGCGGCGTCGTAGCGGGCAATGGCTTCGCGGGCCTCCTGCACCGTCAGGCCGGTTTCTTCAGCGATGCGGCCCAGGGTGGCCCAGTATTCGATCTGGCCGGCCACCGAGCGGCGTTGGGGTTGCGCGGCTTCACGCGCCTGGCGAACCAGATGGGCCGGCAATTTGACCGAAGAAAATGCGCTGCTGGAAGACGACATGGAAACTCTCCTGGATGGCGCATTTTGCGCCATTTGGGATACCATGGCAACCCAACGGATTTCACCGGACACCATCAGTTGCGATCATGAAAAAACAGGGAACCGTGGTACGTTGGAACGGCGAGAAGGCCTTCGGCTTCATCCGCTGTCCGCAAATCCCCGCCGACGTTTTCTTCCACCTGCGCGATTTCAGCGGCCCGGGCAAACCTGCCGACGGCATGCAGGTGACCTTTGAAGACATCCATGTCGGTGGCAAAGGGCCACGCGCGCTGTCGGTCGAGCCCGCGCGCAACGCCATCGTCAACGACCCCCCTGCCTCACCGCCACCGGTGCAAGCCGAGTTGCTGCCGCGCAGCCCGCCTTCTTCTCGTGCGCGCTCGCAATGGCAGAAGCGCCGTGAAGAGCGGCCGCTCTGGATCGGCCTGGGCTTGATTGGCTTCTGGCTGCTGCTGTGGCTGGTGGGCATTGGCTTGGGGCGCTTTCCGTGGGTGATCCTCACGGCCGTGGTGCTGCTCAACCTGGTGACGTTCTACATGTACTGGCGGGACAAGCACGCGGCCATCAATGAAGTGCAGCGCACACCCGAAGACTGGTTGCATGGCCTGGCCGTCGTGGGCGGGTGGCCAGGGGCCTGGTTTGCGCAGCAGATCCTGCGCCACAAGACGAGCAAGCAGCCGTTCCGAAGGATCTATTGGGCAACCGTGGCCGCCAACCTGCTGGCTCTGCTGGGCTGGATCGCCTGGCCGGCGTTTCAGTAAGCGCCCTGCGCCACCGCGCAGGCGCTTGAATCAACGCGGCTTGCGTTTGCCCGCGCCGGTGTCGCGCGGTGGCAGGCCGGTGTGCTGCGTGAGTAGGCGGCCTTTGCCCGGCTGGGTCACCCCCGCCTTGCCGGCCACGGCCTTGCCCACAACCGGCGTGCTGTTCTTGCGGCGCGCGCTCTGGTAGCTGCCATCCGTCAAGGGCTGGAACGTGGGAATCAGGTGGTGCTTGCCGTTGCCGATCAAATCGGCCCGGCCCATCGTCTTCAGGGCCTCGCGCAGCAAAGGCCAGTTGTTCGGGTCGTGGTAGCGCAAAAACGCCTTGTGCAAACGCCGGCGCTTGTCGCCGCGCACGATGTCCACACGCTCGGCGCGCTCGTCCCGGTGGATGCCCTTGAGGGGGTTCAGGTTGGTGTGGTACATCGCCGTGGCCGTGGCCATGGGGCTGGGGTAGAAGGTCTGCACCTGGTCGGCGCGAAAGCCATTCTTTTTGAGCCACACCGCGAGGTTCATCATGTCTTCGTCGCTGGTGCCCGGGTGGGCTGCGATGAAGTACGGGATGAGGTACTGCTTCTTGCCGGCCTCTTCGCTGAACTTCTCGAACAGTTGCTTGAACCGGTCGTAGCTGCCAATGCCGGGCTTCATCATCTTCGAGAGCGGGCCGCCTTCGGTGTGCTCTGGCGCGATCTTCAGGTAGCCCCCCACGTGGTGCTGCACCAGTTCCTTGACGTACTCGGGGCTCTTTACCGCGAGGTCGTAGCGCAAGCCAGAGCCAATCAGCACCTTCTTGATGCCGCGCAGCTCACGTGCCCGTTTGTAGATCTTGATCAACGGACCATGATCGGTGTGCAGGTTGGAGCAAATGCCTGGGTAGACACAGCTGGGCTTGCGGCACGCGGCTTCGATCTCGGGTGTCTTGCAGCCCAGGCGGTACATGTTGGCCGTGGGGCCGCCGAGGTCGGACACCACACCGGTGAAGCCCTCCACCTTGTCGCGGATGTCCTCCACCTCCTTGATGATCGATTCTTCAGAGCGGCTCTGGATGATGCGCCCCTCGTGCTCGGTGATCGAGCAGAAGGTGCAACCGCCGAAGCAGCCGCGCATGATGTTCACCGAGAAACGGATCATTTCCCAAGCGGGAATCTTGGTCGCGCCGTCGTGCCTGCCGTGTTCGTCGGCATACGCGGGGTGCGGGCTCCGCGCGTACGGCAGGTCGAACACGAAGTCCATCTCGGCGGTGGTCAACGGAATGGGCGGCGGGGTGATCCACACGTCTCGTGCGGTGCTGCCCTCACCATGTGCCTGCACCAGCGCACGGGCGTTGCCAGGGTTGGTTTCCAAGTGAAGCACGCGGTTGGCATGGGCGTACAGCACGGCGTCGCTGCGCACCTGCTCGTAGCTGGGCAGGCGAATCACCGACCGATCGCGCGCTGGCGGCTTGCGCTTGCTCTGCAGCGCCGGATTCGGCACGAACTTCAGCGGCTGAATGGCCGGGTTGCCTTCGGCGGGCGCAGCAAGCTCGGCGTTGCCATCGTCCTTCGAGCAGGTCGCGCCCTGGGCCTGCGCCTGTTCGCTCGTGGTCAGGTAGGGGTTGATGTGGTCTTCGACCCGGCCCGGCATGTCGACTTCGGTGGAATCGATCTCGATCCAGCCCTCGGCCGTGGGGTCGTTCGGGCGGCGCACGAAGGCGGTGCCGCGCACATCGGTGATGTGCTCGATGGGCTCACGCGCAGCAATGCGGTGCGCCACCTCGACCAGCGCGCGCTCGGCGTTGCCGTACAGCAGCAGGTCGCACTTGCTGTCGACCACCACGCTGCGGCGCACCTTGTCGCTCCAGTAGTCGTAGTGGGCGATGCGACGCAGGCTGCCTTCAATGCCGCCGAGCACGATGGGCACGTCCTTGAAGGCCTCGCGGCAGCGCTGGCTGTAAACGATGGCCGCGCGGTCGGGCCGCTTGCCGCCAACGTCGCCGGGCGTGTAGGCGTCGTCGCTGCGGATTTTGCGGTCCGCCGTGTAGCGGTTGATCATGGAATCCATGTTCCCGGCGGTCACGCCCCAGAACAGGTTGGGCTTGCCCAGGGCCTTGAACGCTTCGGCACTGGTCCAGTCGGGCTGGGCAATGATGCCCACGCGAAAGCCCTGCGCTTCGAGCACGCGGCCCACCACCGCCATGCCGAAGCTGGGGTGGTCGACATACGCATCGCCGGTCACGAGGATGATGTCGCAGCTGTCCCAGCCCAGCTGCTCCATTTCGGCGCGGCTCATCGGGAGAAAAGGCGCCACGCCAAACCGCTTGGCCCAATAGGGGCGGTAGCTGGTGATCGGCTTGGCCGCTCGCGCGAAGAAGGAGACGTCGATGGGGGCGTTCATGGGGCTGGCACAGACCCGGAGCGCGGGCGGTGGAAAAGCGGCGATTTTACCGGTCCACCCCCATTTCCGGGGGTTTCAGGGCCATTGCGCCCCCGCGCGGCCCTCTCACGTCACTTCGGCTTGAGCTGCCACTCGGGCACCGCTTCGGGCGCCGGGCGCACATTGCGGCGCTGGTCGATCTTCTGCGCCGCCAGTCGAGCCGTGAATTCCAGCTTCTTCAGGTCTTCCGGATTGGGCTTGTCTTGCGGATGAAAACTGAAGCAGCACAACGTGCCGTAGACCTCGCCGCTTTGCAGCACGATGGGCGTGCTGATGTGCGTGCCCATGGGAACCGGCAGGTTCTTCAGCAGCGCAGCCGAAGCCGGCAGGGCCGCAGCATCGGGAATGAACCGGGGAAGCCGCCCGTCCACCACGCGCTGGCACCAACTCTCTTCCAGCGGCGCCGTGTCACCCACCTTCACCACAGGCTGATCGGCGGGCGCTGCCACCTGCCGCATCACCCGCTGACCGTTGGTGAATTCGGAGACGAAGACGACATCCATTTGCATGCGCTCGCGCAGCATCTGCAGCACTTTGGAGACCGAGCGATCGACCAGTTCATCCGATTCGTCGGCCGTTGCCACCAGCAGCTCCGACACCTCCACGGTGAGGTCATCGGGGCGGTAGCCAAATTCGTTCAGGGGTTTTGCAGAAGTCATGGGGCTTTTTATAAACGCAATGCCCTCATTCCACCTGGCCCTGACCCTGCGAGTGGTGGATCAAGCGGTCAAGAAATGTTTCAAGCTGTCGCTTCTCGGTTGCGCTCAGGCAATCGAAGATGTCTGCGTTGCGCTGCTCGATCAGCCGCATCACGCGCTTGAACAGCGCCCGCCCGCTGCGCGTGGGGGTCAGCACCACGCCGCGCGCATCGGCGTGGCTGGTGGACTTGAGCACCAGCTCACGCTCCACCAGCATTTGCGCCGCACGGCTGGCCTGGGCCTTGTTCAGGTTGGCGCGGGCGGCCAGGTCGTTCACCGACAAGGGCGCGAATTCGCCAATGGCGGCCAGGCACCGCGCCTCGCTCACCCCCAGGCCCATGGCGGCATACGCGGCGCTGCTGTGCCGGTCGGTGATCTTGTTGAGCTTGTGCAGCCGGTAGGTGAGGAAGTCCTGCAGCGAGGTCACATCAGCGCCCATGATCGTCGGGCCTGTCACTTTGCGCCAAGGCATTGGCAATCAGCGGCAGCACATCGTCTGCTCGCGCGCACCGGCTCATGAGCGACAGGCACAGCATGGAGAGCAGCATGGGCGCTCGCGCTTCGCCCACTTGCGTGAGGGCTTCGCAAAGGGCGCTGTAGCTGTGGTCCAGATCGGTGTCGGTCATGCGAGCACTCCAGTGTGTTTGAGCGCCAGGCGCAGGGGTGCGGGGTCCAGCCCGTGCCACCGGCCCATCACGTAGCCATCGGGGCGCACGAGCACGAGGGCGCGCGCCTGCGGCTGCGCCAGCCCGTAGCGTTGCCACGCCTGCCCCAGGTGGTCGACCTCCGGCGGCAATGCGATGGACCGCACACCCAGATCGTCCAGCGCAGGCGCCTCGCCGCCGAACGCCAGGCACACAAAGCCGTGCCCGAAGCGCTGACTCAAGTGAAATACACCCTCCTCGCCCCTCAGCTGTGCCTCTGGCGCGGGCGCGCCGGGCGCTGCGCGATCGCTCGTCCATTCACCCGCCTCGTACGCATTCAGGGGCGAGCCTACATAAGCGATCGGTGCCGATTGCCGGGGGTTGATCAGGGATCGCACCTGCGGATCGCTCACTGCCAGGCGCAGCGTGGCCTCGCGCATGAGGCGGTAGGCGAAGTTTGGGGGCGCCATGAACTCGGTGCTTTTGGCGCCATAAGCGATGTTCTCGCGCGTGGCGTGCAGGCGTTCGGTGGAATAGGAGTCGAGCAGCGCATCGGGCGACTCGCCGCGCAGCACGCGGGCGAGCTTCCAGGCCAGATTGCCCGCGTCGTCCAGCCCGGAGTTGAGACCACGCACGCCGAAGATGGGCACGAGGTGCGCCGCGTCGCCGGCAAAGAACACGCGGCCGTGGCGGTAGCTGGGCAAGGTGAGGCATTTGGCGTTGTAGATCGAGATCCACAACGGCTCCCAGGGCTCGGTCTCGCCGATCATGGCGAGGTGGCTTTGCACGCGCGGCAGCACGTTTTCGGGCTTGACCGCCTCCACCGGGTCTTCGTCGTCGCGAATCTGGTAATCGATGCGCCACACGTCGTCGGGTTGGCGGTGCATGAGGATGGTGGACCCTGGATTGGAAGGCGGGTCAAACCAGGCCAGCCGCTCCACAGCACGTCGCGTCTTTTGCACCACGTCCACGATCACATACTTGCCGTCGTACTGCGTGCCTTCAAGTTGGAGCCCCAACTGCTCGCGCACGGTGCTGCGCCCGCCATCGCACGCCACCACGTAACCCGCCTGCACCGTATGAAGCCCTTCGGGCGTCTGCACGTCCACCTGCACGCCTTGAGCCTCAGGCCGCACCGCCACCACGCGACTGGCCCATTGCACCCGGGCGTGCTCGCCCTTGGCTTGTGCCGCCTGGTGGGCGAACTCCTCGACGTAAAACTGCTGGATGTTCACCATCGGCGCAAAGCGCTGTGTGGGCTCGGACGGCATTTCAAAGTGAAGCACTTCCGTGTCGCGCCAATGGCTGCGCCCGCCGGTCCAGCTCAAGCCCTTGGCCACCAGTGGCGCGTCTGCACCCACCCAGCCCAGAATTTCCTGCGAGCGGCGCGACATGCAGATGGCGCGACTGCCACTGCAATAGCTGTCATCGGCCTCCACCACAAGGTGGTCGATGCCTTCGCGCGCCAACAAGGCCGAGAGCGTGAGGCCCACGGGGCCGCCACCGGCGATCAGCACAGGCACAGTGGATGGAAATGGTTGCTGCATATTCGAAAACTCGTTGTGCGCGCAACTGTATCTTCATATCGTTGCGCACGCAACGATATGGCGGCATGACGTCTGTCACCAAGGCATCTGCCCCGTCACGCGGCCATCCATATCATGAAAAAACCACCAGGAGACCACCATGCCCACCTTCAACACGCTTCGCATTGACAAAGACAGCCAGCACCCCCGCGTGGCCCGGCTGCTGCTCAATCGGCCCGAGCGGCTCAACGCGATCAACGACGAGACGCCACGCGAAATCCGCGCTGCCGTCGAATGGGCCAATGCAGACGACGAGGTGCACGTGATCGTGGTGGAAGGCGCGGGCAAAGGCTTTTGCGGTGGCTACGACCTCTCGATGTTCGGTGAGGGCGAGATCGATCACCCTTGTCAGCAGGAGCGCCACCCCTGGGACCCGATGGACGACTACGCCTTCATGAAACGCAACACCGAAGACTTCATGGCACTGTGGCGCAGCCCCAAACCGACCATCGCCAAGGTGCATGGCGCGGCTGTGGCCGGCGGCAGCGACATTGCCCTGTGCTGCGACCTGCTGGTGATGGCCGACGACGCGCGCATTGGCTACATGCCCACACGCGTCTGGGGCTGCCCCACCACCGCCATGTGGACCTACCGCCTGGGCGCGGCGCGAGCCAAACAGATGATGTTCACCGGCAACGTGATCGACGGCCGCACCGCGGCGGCCTGGGGACTGGCCAACGAGGCGGTGCCCGAAGCGGATCTGGAGGCCACCACGATGCGGCTGGCCGAGCGCATCGCCGGTGTGCCGCGCTCGCACCTGGCGATGCACAAGATGGTGGTCAATCAAGTCATGTTGAGCATGGGCCTTGAGCAGACGCAGATCATGGCCACGGTGTTCGATGGCATCACTCGGCACAACCCCGAAGGCCTCTGGTTTCGCCGGTATGCCCAGGAAGCCGGCTTCAAGAGCGCGGTGCAATGGCGCGACAGCGGCCGCCCGATCCCCGAAGGCGACGAAGCGCGTGCCATGGTCCGGGAAATGGAAGAGCGCAAGAGGTCCAGCCCGGAGAAGTGAAACGGCATGTACGGTTCATCTCGTTACCCCTCTTACGGGAAGGACCAGAATGTACGCCGCATGGCGCTTAGCATGACTGCTTCACTTTTTGAAGGAGCTGGCATGGCACTGCACTTTGGCAAACGAGACAACGAACTCCCCAAGACCCTCAACTCCGGCATGGCCACCACGCCCCGCTATGGCCAGCCGGCCAGCAGCGCCGCGAGCTCGCCCAGCCAAACGCAAGCCCCAGCGCAGCCCACCACCGACCACGATGAGACCGCCGCGTCGGCTGCGGCCAGCGCCAGCAGCTCGTCATCCACACCGGAGGGTGGAAGCAAACTGACGGTGGGCCCCAACATCAAGCTCAAGGGCGTGGAAATCACCGACTGCGACACGCTCGTCGTTGAAGGCCTGGTCGAAGCCACGATGGACTCGCGCGTGATCCAGATCGCGCAGCAAGGCGAGTTCAAGGGCTCCGCCGAGATCGACATTGCGGAGATCCGCGGCGTTTTCGATGGCAACCTGACGGTGCGCCAGAAGCTGGTCATTTACGCATCGGGCAAGGTCACCGGCAAGATTCGCTACGGCAAGGTCGTCATCGAAGAAGGCGGCCAGCTCTCTGGCGACATCGAGTGCTCGGCTTCCACCAGCGCGAAGTACCCGGCTTCGGCATCGCAACGCACCATGGCCCTGGCGGCCTGATCGTTTGAACAGCGCACGCCTGGTCGGGGCCGGCCAGGCGTCGTTGCCCGCCCCAGTCGGCCCCGTTATGCTCTGGGGCATGTACGCCGAATTTTTCGGGTTGAAGCAAGACCCGTTCTCCATTGCCCCCGATCCGCGCTACCTCTTCATGAGCGAGCGCCACCGCGAGGCCTTGGCGCACCTGCTGTACGGCATTCGGGGAGGCGGTGGTTTCGTGCTGCTCAGCGGCGAAATCGGCGCAGGCAAGACCACCATCTGCCGCTGTTTCCTCGAACAAATCCCCGAGCGATGCCGGGTGGCCTACATCTTCAATCCCAAGCTCACGGTGGGGGATCTGCTCAAGACGATCTGCCGCGAGTTCCATGTGGAGGTGAAGCACGAGGGTATCGGCCCGGCCACGATCAAGGACTACCTGGATCCCTTCAACGACTACCTGCTGCAAAGCCACGCCAAGGGCGAGCGCAACGTGCTCATCATTGACGAGGCACAGAACCTCACGCCGCACGTGCTCGAACAGCTGCGCCTGCTCACCAACCTGGAAACGAGCGAGCGCAAGCTGCTGCAGATCATCCTGATCGGGCAACCCGAACTGCGCGAGGTGCTGGCGCGCCCCGAACTCGAGCAGCTCGCCCAACGCGTGATCGCGCGCTTTCACCTTGGTGCGCTCAACGAAGCGGAAACACGCCAGTACATCGAACACCGCATGCAGGTGGCGGGCCTGCGCGGTCCACTGCCCTTCTCCAGCCAGGCCATCCAGCGCATTCACGAACTCGCTCGCGGTGTGCCCCGGCGCGTCAATCTGCTGTGCGACCGCGCGCTGCTGGGCGCTTACGCCACCAACCAGGCGCGCGTGGATCGCGCGGTGGTGGACAAGGCGGCGGGCGAGGTCTTCGAAACCGAGGTGCCGGCAGCCCCGGCACGCCGCCGCCGTGCGGCCTCACCGATGGGCGCCTGGGCATCCCCGCTGGGCACATTGGGCATTGGGCTGGTGGTGGGCGCCCTGGTGGCCGGTGCCCTGTTCTGGATCTGGAACCAGAGCGTGCCGCGCCCCACGGCAGCGAACACGCCAGCCCCCACCGCTGCGCCGGCCGCAACCCCGCCCGCTGCGACAGTCGCACCCACCGACCTGCCCACACCTACCCCCACATCCGCCGCGCCAAAGCCAGAGCCCCTGCCCGGCCCGCCCGACGCCGCAGCCCTGATCAAAACCGAAAACGACGCCTGGCGTGAGCTGGGCGCGCTCTGGGGGCAGGCCCTGGCATCGGGCGACCCTTGCACCGCCGCGCAGCAGGCGCAGCTGCAGTGCTACCGCACGGACCGCCTCACGCTCAGCGGGCTGCGTCAGCTGGATCGGCCCGGCATCGTGACCCTGCGCCAGAGCGGCCAGAGCTCGGGTCTGGTGCTGGTGACCGCGCTCAGTGGCGACACCGCCACACTGCAATCCGGCGAACAGCGCTGGCGCATGCCGCTGGCCACCCTCGCGAGCAGCTGGCGTGGCGACTTTGCCACCCTGTGGCGCACGCCCCCTGGCCAGACCACGCGCCTGGTGGACGGACGTACCGGCCCGGCCGCCGACTGGCTGGGCGAGCGCATCGCGGGCCTGCAGGCGGCGGGCAAGGTGCCGCCCTCGGGCCGCGATCTCACGGCACGCATTCAGGCATTCCAGCGGGTCAGCGGCATCGAAGCCGCCGGCCTGGCGGGCCCGATCACTTTCATGCAGGTCAACCTGGCCAGTGGTGTGGATGAGCCCAGGCTCTCCAGCCCCGGCTCCTGAAGACGCCACGATGTCCTACATCCTCGATGCCCTCCAACGCGCCGACGCCGAACGCGAGCGCGGCCACGTGCCCGGTCTCAAGAGCCAGATCGTGCCGCCGGCGAGCCGAAAGGCCCCTGCGCGGCGCCGCTGGACAAGCACGCACACAGGGGCGGTGCTGGCGGCCTTGTTGCTCGGCGCGGCCGCCTGGTGGTGGCTGAAACCCGCGGCTCAGCCACCTGCGGCACCCCCGGCGCCATCTGTGCCCGTGGCCGCCGCGCCTGCGTCGCCCGCCGTGCCCCCCGCCGAACCCACAGCGGTCGTGCGCCCGGTGCCTGCTGCTGTCGAACCAGTACAACCCATCCTCGCACCCCCACCGCCGCGGCCTGAACCACCCAAGCGCGCAACCGCGCCAGCACCCGCCGCACCGGCCGCTGCCTCACCAACACCACCCAACGCCGCTGCGCAGCCCCCCACGGCGGCCCCAGCGGCTGCGGCACCAGCGCCCGTGCCTGCCTCGGCCCCGGCCCCAGCGCCAACGGCAACCGCCACAGAAACCCAGGCCGCCCCTGTGCGCAGCTTTGGGGAGCTTTCGCCCGAGGCCCGGGCGCAACTGCCACCCGTGAGCGTGAGCGGCTCCACGTACTCCAAAAACCCGGCCTTGCGCATGCTGATCATCAACGGCAAAGTGATCCAGGAAGGCCAGGAGATCGCGCCCGGCTTCAAGCTGGAGACCATCGGCCAGCGCAGCGCGGTGCTCAACCACCAGGGCCTGCGGTACAGCATCGGCTACTGAACCATGAACGTCGACGCTGAAGAACCCGTCCTGCACGTTCAGGGACTGCGATTTGGCTGGAGCGAGTCACCGCTGTTTGACCAACTCTCGTTTGACGTCCCTCCCGGTGTGAGCCTTGTGCGCGGCGACGACGGCAGCGGCAAGAGCACGCTGCTGCGTCTGCTCGCCGGCGCCCAGAACGCTGACGCGGGCGTGCTGGCCATTCACGGTGTGCGCCTGGACACGCAGCACGACGCCTACCGCCACCAGGTGTTCTGGATCGATCCACAGACCGAAGCGCACGATGCCCTGGCGGCCAAGGGCTACCTGGACAGCCTCAGCCATCACTACCCGCACTTCAACGCCGAGACCATGCGGGAATTGGCCGAGGGATTTGGGCTCGGCCCGCATCTGGCCAAGCCGATGTACATGCTTTCCGCGGGCAGCCGGCGCAAGGTCTGGCTGACCGCGGCTTTCGCTGCGGGCACACCGCTCACCCTGATCGACCAGCCCTTCGCTGCACTCGACGCGCCCTCCATCCGATTCCTGCGCGAACTGCTGAACGACGCGGCCGATCACGCCGCCCGCGCCTGGCTGCTGGCCGACCATGAGGCGCCCGAAGGCATCGCATTGAAAAAGACTATCGAGGTTTAGACGTCATTCAGCAGCGCTAAATCTGCTTCTCCGATTGCGAAATGGACGCCGTGCGGCACCCCTCCTAGAGTCACACCCATACCGACTCACCTGGAGGAACCCGATGAACCACGACAAACAACCCCAACGCTTCAACGCCGCTCAATCAGCGGGTGCCCTGGCGGCTGCGGGCATGCCACCCCTGCCCCAACCGAGCTTCACCCGCTGGGTCTGGAAGCTGCTACAGCGCGACACGGATGCCCACCGCGAAATCACGGAAGAGTTCAAGGTGGACCAACTCAAGCGCCAGATGATCGCCGCCATGGAACCCTTCATGTTCGCCATGAGCCGGCGCGACATGCAGATTTACCTGCGCGTGTTGTCTGCCACGCGGTGTGACAGTCTTCGCCACCTGCGCTTCGAGTACTTCGACATGCTGTGCCGCATGCTCACGGAAAGTGCGGCCATGGAACACCTTCTGCAGGTCGACGCCCTGCTGGACCTGTGATGAGCTCAGACCTTCGCCAACGGGCCTGTGGCGTTGCTCAATTGCGCCGTCGTCTCAGGGAATACCGACGGATCCAGCGCGACAGCACGCGGCGAGAGGTACTCCCGCAATTGCAAGCGCAACCAACGGTGCGGGCGGCTGTTGTGGGTGCGGGGATGCCAGATCATGTTGACCGGCATGCTGGGCCAGTGCAATCCGGAGGGCAGTGGGAGGCTTCGAATGCGCGGATTGCTGCGCTGAAGCATGTTTGCCTGCTGCAGGCTGGTGGTGACCAGGCGGTGGGTACTCCCCAAAAGCTCCGCACACAACAGCCATGAATTGACGATCGAGGCACGCCGTGCCTTGAACCCGAGCCGCTCAAGCTCCAGATCGATGGGGCTGCGCTGCCCGCCGTGGCGCCGCAGAAAAGTGATGAGCAGGTGCTCTTCTGCCTGGTACTGCTCGAGAGACAGCGTCTGGCCAATGCGCGGATGGTCGACGCTGAAACAACATTGGGTCAGCTCGAAGCGCTTGACGGTTTCCATGTGCAGGTCACGCGCATCGGAAGGTGGCTCGTAGTGGCTGCAAACCACATCCACCCCACCCTCACGCAATTCCTTCACGTCCTGCGGGCCGTTCACCGGCGACTGAATGTCCAGGCTGAGCCGCGGCGCGGCAGCCATCACGTTGCGATAGAACTCCGCCAGGCCGGTCTCGCCAAAGGAGTCGTAGCACGACAAGACGACATGCGCCTCGCACTCGCGGGGATCAAAGTCGTGCTCGCTGCTGCTCACGTCATTCCACAGATCGATCATCTCGTGAAAGCTGGCGATGGCGTTCTCGGCAAAAGGTGTGAGCTGGTAGCGCTGGTGCTCGCGCACATACAGGGCGTCGTTGAGCACACTGCGCAGGCGCGTCAGGGCCTGGCTGGCGGCTGACGGTGTGACGTTCATGCGCGCCGCCGCATCGGTCAGGCTCTGGCATTCGATCAATTCACAAAACAGCGCCAGCTGTTTGAGGTCGACGTTTTTCATCGCATTTACCCTCCATGAAAACTAAAACCAAAATACTAATAGTTTTTAGCCGTCAAGAGGATGAATACCGACCAAACGCACGCCACGAGCGCACTTTTGTAAGAACCAGGCGGCCTGCCCGACCACTGCAGAGGTGAATGCACCGTGCACCACCCCAAACCACTCGAAAGGTCGCTCCATGAAACCTCTGCTCCTCGCCGTCGCCGCCACTGCCGCCCTGGGCAGCACGCTGTTGTCCCCCCAAGTGTTCGCACAATCCCAAGCCGAAGCCCAGGTCAACGCCCTCGAAGGCTTGGCCGGCCCCCAGCCTGGCTCACGCCGTTCGGGAGCCAAAGGCATCTGCGCCAGCGGACACTTCATTGGCAACGCCGCGGGGCGGGACCTTTCGCGCGCCTCGGTGTTCAAGGGCGACAAGATTCCCGTGGTGGCCCGCTTCTCGGTGGGTGGCGGCAGCCCCAAAGCCAGCGACAAGGGCAAGACCGTGCGCGGTCTGGCATTGCAGTTCCAGCTGCCGGGTGGAGAGCAGTGGCAAATGGCCAACATCTCGGCGCCGGTGTTCTTCGTGAGCAAGCCCGAGCAGTTTGCCCCTTTCGTGCAGGCCCGCACGGCCGACCCGGCCACCGGCAAGGCCGACCCGGAAAAGATCAAGGCCTTCAGCGCGGCCAACCCCGACACCACGCGCCAAGGCGCGTACCTCGCCCAGGCGCCAGTGCCGGCCAGCTACGGCGCCGTCAATTACTGGGGTGTGAACGCGTTTGAATTCGAAGCCGCGCCCGGCAAGAGCCGTTTTGCGCGCTGGCAGTTCGTGCCAGAGGCCGGTGTGCTGGGCCTGACCGAAGACCAACTCAAGAGCATGGGCGACGAATTCCTGGCGCCCGAGCTGCGCGAACGCGTGGCCAAGGCTCCCGTGTCTTTCGACTTCCGCCTGCAACTGGCCGAAGCCGGTGACAACCTGACCGACCCCACGCTGGTGTGGCCCGAGGCGCGCACCGTGGTCTCGGCTGGCAAGCTGGTCATCGACAAGGTGGCCGACGGCATGGGCGGTGCCTGCGACGCCATGACCTTCAACCCACTGGTGCTGCCCGCCGGCATCAAGCCGTCGGCCGATCCGGTGCTCAACGCCCGCGCCGCGCCCTACGCCATCTCGCTGGGCCGCCGCCTGAGCGAGGCGGCCAAGAAGTAAAGCCGAGCCGCCATGGGCGGGTGCTCAGCGCCCGCCCAGCCCCATGCCCCGCGAGATCACCTCTTTCATGATCTCGTTGGTGCCGCCGTAGATGCGTTGCACGCGGGCGTCCGCGTAGGCACGGGTAATGGGGTATTCCCACATGTAGCCGTAGCCACCGAAGAGCTGAAGGCACTCGTCCATCACCTTGCACTGCAGGTCCGAGCACCAGTACTTGGCCATGCTGGCGGTGGCGGTGTCGAGCTGGTCGTTGGCGATGAGCTCGCAGCATTTGTCCACAAACACGCGCGCCACCTGCACCTCGGTTTGCAGCTCGGCCAGCTTGTAGCGCGTGTTCTGGTACTGCGCCACGGCCTGGCCGAACACCTTGCGGTCTTTGGTGTAGGTCACCGTCCAGTCGATGGCCGCTTGCGCTGCCGCCACCGCGCCAATGGCGATTTGCAAACGTTCCCAGGGCAGTTGCTCCATCAGACAGATGAAGCCGCGCCCCTGCATGGCGGGCCCACCCAGCAGGTTCTCGGCCGGGACCTTCACGTTGTCGAAGAACAGCTCGGAGGTGTCCTGTGCTTTCATGCCCAGCTTCTTGAGCCGCTTGCCTTTCTCGAACCCGGGCATGCCGCGCTCGACCAGCAGCAGGCTGGTACCTTTGGCGCCCGCGCTCGGGTCGGTCTTGGCCACCACGATCACCAGGTCGGCGTGCCAGCCGTTGGTGATGAAGGTCTTGCTGCCATTGAGCAGGTAGCTGCCATCCGGCTGCTGGATCGCGGTGCTCTTCACGCCTTGCAGGTCGCTGCCGGCGGCGGGTTCGCTCATGGCAATGGCGCCCACCATTTCGCCACTGGCCAGCTTGGGCAGGTATTTCTGCTTCTGCGCCTCGGTGCCGTAATGAAGGAGGTAGGGCGCCACGATCTCGCTGTGCAAGCCAAAGCCGATGCCCGTGAAGCCGGTGCGCGCGATCTCTTCCATCTGCACCACCGAATACAGCTTGTCGGCCTCGGAACCCCCATACACCTCGGGCAGGGTCATGCACAGAAAGCCGTTTTCTCCGGCCTTGCGCCACACCTCGCGGTCCACATAGCCCTGCTCTTCCCAGGCTTCGTGGTGGGGGGCGATTTCCTTCTCGACAAACTTGCGAAAGCTGTCGCGAAAAGCTTCGTGGTCGGCGTTGAACAGGGTGCGTTCGATCATGGCGGTGTCACCTATCAGACTGGGGGCGGGGAATTTGACAAAGCAAATGCTTGGCAAAAGTCTATACTGATTCGCGGCATCCGCCCGCCCCCCAGGAGACACCATGAGCGAAGCATTCGTATTCGATGCCGTGCGCACGCCGCGCGGCAAAGGCAAGAAAGACGGCAGCCTGCACGAGGTCAAACCGATTGACCTGCTCGCCGGCGTGCTCACCCAGCTGCAGCAGCGCAACGGCTTCGACACCGCCGCCGTGGACGACGTGGTGATGGGGGTGGTCTCTCCCATTGGCGAGCAGGGCTCGGTGATTGCCAAGGTGGCCGCGCTGAAGGCGGGCTGGGACTGGCGCTGCTCGGGCGTGCAGCTCAACCGCTTCTGTGCCTCGGGCCTGGAGGCGGTGAACATGGCTGCCATGAAGGTCAAGAGCGGCTGGGAAGACCTGGTGGTGGCGGGTGGCGTGGAGAGCATGAGCCGCGTGCCCATTGGTTCAGACGGCGGCGCCTGGGCGCAAGATCCGCAAACCAACAGCGACACGCTGTTCGTGCCGCAAGGCATCGGCGCCGACCTGATCGCCACACTGGAGGGCTTCACGCGCGACGACGTCGACGCCTTCGCGCTCGAGTCGCAAAGGCGCGCCGCAGCGGCCCGCGCGGCCGGCTACTTCAAGGGCTCGGTGGTGCCTGTGACGGACTTCCTTGGGCAGACCATCCTGGAGGAAGACGAGTTCATCAAACCGCACACCACGCTGGAAGGACTGGCCTCGCTCAAGCCGGCCTTCGAGCACCTCGGCGGCATGGGCTTTGATGCCGTAGCGCTGCAGCGCTATCCGCAGGTCGAGCGCATCCACCATGTGCACCATGCGGGCAACTCGTCGGGCATCGTCGATGGCGCCACCGCAGTGCTGATCGGCAGCGAAGGCGCGGGCAAAACACACGGGCTCACGCCGCGCGCGCGCATCGTCGCCGTGGCACTTTCTGGCGCGGACCCCACCATCATGCTCACCGGCCCCATGCCGGCGGCGCGCAAGGCGCTGGCCAAGGCGGGTCTCACCATCGACCAGATCGACCTGTTCGAAGTGAATGAAGCGTTTGCTGCGGTGCCCATGAAGTTCATGAAAGAGATGGGTGTGCCGCACGACAAGGTAAACGTGAACGGTGGCGCAATCGCCATGGGCCACCCGCTGGGTGCCACGGGCGCCATGATCCTGGGCACGCTGGTGGACGAGCTGCACCGCCGCCAGTTGCGCTATGGCCTGGCCACGCTGTGTGTGGGCGGCGGCATGGGCATTGCCACGATCGTGGAAAGGGTCTGAGGCATGAAAACCATTCGCTACCAACTTGCCGACAGCATCGCCACCATCACCTTTGACGAAGAAGGCTCGCCCGTCAACACCATGTGCGCCGACTGGCAGCGCGACCTCACCGAGGTCACCGCGCAGGTCATGCGCGACTGCGCCAATATCAAGGGCATCGTGCTCGCTTCGGCCAAGAACACCTTCTTTGCCGGCGCCGATCTCAAAGGCACCATGCGGCTGCAGCCCAGCGACGCGCCGCGCGTGTTCGCCGAAATCGAGCAAACCAAAAAGAATTTCCGCACGCTCGAAACGCTGGGCGTGCCGGTGGTGAGTTGCATCAACGGCGCCGCGCTCGGCGGCGGTTGGGAAGTGGCGCTGGTGGGCCACCACCGCATTGCCGTGGACAACCCCAAGATTCAGCTGGGCCTGCCCGAGATCACGCTGGGACTGATCCCCGGCGCCAGCGGCATCACCAAGATGACGCGCCTGCTCGGCCTCATGGGCGCGCAGCCCTACATCCTGGAAGCCAAGCTGTTCAACCCGCGCGAAGCGCTTGACCTCGGTCTGGTGCATGAACTGGTGTCGCCCGAAGGCGATGTGGCTGCAGCGCTGCGCACAGCCGCGCTGGCCTGGATTGCCGCGCATCCGCAGTCGCGCCAACCCTGGGACCACAAAGACCACAAGATCCCCGGCGGCACGCCCGCCAACCCGAAGATCGCCGGCATGCTTACCGTGGCGCCGGCCATGCTCAAGCAGAAAACGCGGGGGCTCTACCCTGCCCCCGAAGCCGCACTGGCGGCCATGGCCGAAGGAGCCATGGTCGACTTCGACACCGCGCTGCGCATCGAGAGCCGTTACCTGGCCCGGCTCATCGTGAGCCCTGTGGCCAAGAACATGATCAACACGTTCTTCTTCAACCTGAACGCGATCAAGAGCGGCCAATCGCGCCCGGCCGGCATTTCCCGCTACAAGCCCAAGAAGGTCGGCATTCTGGGCGCCGGCATGATGGGCGCCGGCATTGCCTATGTGCAGGCGGGCAAAGGCATTCAGACCGTGCTGGAAGACGTGAGCATCGAGACCGCCGAGCGCGGCAAGTCGTACAGCTTCAAGCTCACCCAGGAGCGCGTGGACAAGGGCCGCATGAGCCCCTATGACCAGCGCGAGTTGCTCGACAACATCCTCCCCACCGACCACACGCGCGACCTCAAGGGCTGCGACCTCATCATTGAAGCGGTGTTCGAAAACCGCGACGTGAAGGCCGCGGTCACCAAGGAGGCTGAGCCCATGCTGGCCACCGGCGGATTCTTCGCCAGCAACACGTCCACCCTGCCCATCTCGGGCCTGGCCCAGGCCAGCAGCCGGCCGCAGCGTTTTGTGGGCATCCACTTCTTCAGCCCCGTGGACAAGATGAAGCTGGTGGAGATCATCCGCGGCAAAGAGACCGACGACGAAACCGTGGCCCGCGCGTTCGACTATGTGCAGGCCCTGGGCAAACTGCCCATCGTGGTGAACGACTCGCGCGGCTTTTTCACCAGCCGCACCTTTGGCACCTTTGTCATGGAAGGCGCGGCCATGCTGGACGAAGGCATTCCCGCCCCGGTGATCGAAAACGCCGCCATGCAGGCGGGTATGCCGGTGGGGCCGCTCGCGGTGCTCGATGAAACCGCGCTCTCGCTCTCGGTGCACGTGATGGACCAGACCCGCGCGGACTTCGAGCGCGAAGGCCGACGCTATGTGGCCACGCGTGGCGAGCTGCTGGTGGAGCGCATGGTCAAGGTGTTCAAGCGCCCGGGCCGCGCAGGCGGCGGCGGCTTTTACGACTACCCTGCCGGGCAGAAAAAGCAGCTGTGGCCCGAACTCAAGACACAGTTTGAAAAGGCCGACGCCCACTGGGACTTGCAAGACGTGAAAGACCGCCTGTTGTTTCGCCAGTCGGTCGAGAGCGCGCGCTGCCTGGCCGAAGGCGTACTCACCACCGTGCACGACGGCAACATCGGCTCCATCTTTGGCATTGGCTTCCCCGCCTGGACGGGTGGCACGCTGCAGTTCATCTACGGCATGGGCATCGAGGCTTTCGAGCAGCGCTGCGCCGAGCTGGCCGAGCGCTTAGGCGCGGGCTTCGTGCTCGATGACGCCGCCAAAAACGCCATCCGCCAGCACCAACCCACCTACTGACCCATGAAACGACTGCAGGGAAAAATCAGCCTCATCACCGGCGGCGCACAAGGCATCGGCCTGGCCACCGCGATCAAGTTTGCACAGGAAGGCGCCACCGTCATCGTCTGCGACATCCGGCAGGATGCGGTGGACAGCGCCGTACAGCAGTGCGAGGCGCTGGGCGCCACGGCGCTGGGCTTCGTGATGGATGTGACCCAGCGCAACATGGTGGACGCTGTGGTTGCCCAGGTGAAGGCGCGCTGCGGCCGCATTGACGTGCTGGTGAACAACGCCGGCATCACGCAGGACGCGCGGCTGCAGAAGATGACCCTGGAGCAGTTTGACCGCGTGATCGACGTCAACCTGCGCGGCGTCTTCCATTGCGCCCAGGCCGTGGCGGACACCATGACCGCGCAAGGCAGCGGCGTGATCCTCAATGCGTCGTCGGTGGTGGGCATCTACGGCAACTTCGGGCAAACCAACTACGCGGCCAGCAAGTTCGGCGTGATCGGCTTCACCAAAACCTGGAGCCGCGAACTCGGCCCCAAGGGCGTGCGGGTCAATGCGGTGGCCCCCGGGTTCATCGCCACGCCGATTCTGGACACCATCCCGGCCAAGGTCATTGCCGAGATGGAACAGCGTGTGCCGCTGCACCGCCTGGGCAAGCCCGAGGAAATCGCCAACGTCTATGCCTTCCTGGCCAGCGACGAAGCCAGCTACATCAACGGCGCGGTCATCGAGGTTTCGGGCGGCATGTCGGTTTGAACCCACGGGCCAGCGGGCCCGCAGGCAGCGTGCGTGACGCAATCACGTGCCGTACTGCCCAATAACGCCGAATGGTGCGCCCGGCAGCGCCCGGCGCAGGCACACCTGTGCAATCATGAGCGCCCCTGCTTCGTCCCGCCCCGGCCCGCATGCACACCGCCCCCCTTCCACCCAACGAGGAACAACGCCTGGCACGGCTGCGTGGCCTGGGCGTGCTCGACACCCTGCCCCAGAAGGCGTTTGACGACATTTCGGCGCTGGCCCAGGTGATCTGCGGCACGCCCGTGGCATTGATCACGCTCATCGACCGCGACCGGCAATGGTTCAAGTCGCGCATCGGGGTGGACGAGACCGAAACCGCGCGCGAACTCGCCTTTTGCTCGCACGCCATCCTCGACCAGGACAAGGTCATGGTGGTGGAGAACATGGTGCAGGACGAGCGCTTCCACGACCATCCGCTGGTCACCGGCCCGACCAATGTGCGCTTTTATGCCGGCGCGCCCATCGTCACCGCCGACGGTTTTGCGTTGGGCACCGTTTGCGTGGTGGACCAGATGGCACGCCAGCTGCATTCGGTGCAGCTTGACGCCCTGAGCCGACTCTCCGCGCTGGTGGCCACCCTGCTCGAACACGAAAAGGCGCGCCAGGTTGAAGCCGCGCGCACCGCACATGCGGCCAAGCTGGAACACGAAGAACTCACCGCGATGGCTGCCGCCGGCCTGGACCTGCAGGCCTACATCGATGCAGACGGGGTGTACCGACACGTCAACCAGACCTACCTGAATTACATCGGCTGCACCCGCGACCAGGTCATCGGCATGACCGTGAAGGAGCGTCTGGGCGACGCCACGTACCACAACATGGTGGAGGGGCAGATGGCCCGCGCCATGTCGGGCGAGACGGTCATCTACCAACGCCAGTCCCATTTCAAGGTGGCCGGAGCGCGCCACATGGAGGTGGCCCTGCTGCCAGTGCGGGGCGCCGGCAAGGAAGTGATCGGCGTGGTCATGCGCGGGCGCGACATCCAGGAGCTCAAGAACAAGGAGCGGCTGCTGGGCGAGACCATTGTCCAGCTGGAGAAAAAGACGCTGGAACAGGAGCGCTTCATCCACATCATGTCGCACGACCTGCGCGAGCCGATCAACTCGATCAACAACTTCACTTCGCTGCTGGAGGCCGACCACGCCCAGGACATGCCGCCGCCGGCGCAGCGCTACCTGGGCTTTGTGCGTGCCGGTGGTCTGCGCATGGCCTCGCTGCTGGACAGCCTGCTGCGCTATGTGCGCCTGGAGCGCCATGCGCTGGCCAGTGGCCCGGTGGACATGGTTGCCCTGGCCGAGCAGGTGCGCGACGACCTCACGGCCGCCCTCACCCAGGCGAGGGCCCAGGTCAAGCTCGAACCCATGCCCACCGTGCAGGCCGACGAAGCGCTGCTGCGCATCGTCCTGCAAAACCTCATTGCCAACGCCATCAAGTTTGCGCAACCCCAGGTGCCGCCGGCAGTGCGGGTGAGCGCCACGCGCCAGAACGGTTTTGACCAGATTCACGTGGAAGACAACGGCATGGGCATCTCGCCCGAACACCAGGCCAGCATCTTCGACATGTTCAAACGGCTGCACACGCGAAAGACCCACGACGGTTCCGGCCTGGGCTTGTCGATCTGCCGGCGCATCGCGGCCCTGCACGGCGGGCACCTGTCGGTGCACTCGGTGCCCGGCGAAGGCAGCCGCTTCACATTGCACCTGCCCGTGCCGCATGGCACCCCCTCGTAAGCTCTGGCCATGCTCGTTCCGCAACGCTTCATCCTGGTCGACGACAACGAGGCCGACAACGTCTACCACGAGATCATGATCCGCCGCGCCGGCTTCACCGGCGACGTGCTGGTGTTCGAGCGCGCCCAGGACGCCCTCGAATTCGTGCGGTCCGACGCGCTGGAGCTGCCCACCTGCCTGTTCCTCGACATCAACATGCCGCAGATGGACGGCTTCGAATTCGCACGGCTCGCGCAGCCCGTGCTGCAGCACAAGCCTTCCATGCTCGTGATGATGCTGACGTCGTCAGACGCCCCGCAAGACCGGATGCGGGCCAGCGACATGCCGTGGATTCAAGGGTTCGTGACAAAGCCACTGACCCGAGAACGCGTGCGGGAAATGATCGACGCCGCCTGATTTCACCTGCCTGAGTCATTCATAAGGTTGCCATAGTCAACCAATGACCCCAGAATAGGCGGCATGACCGAGCCGCTGCCCCCCCACCCTGTTGACCCCCACCAGGTGCGCGCGCTGCGCGCCTTCAACCGTTTCTATACCCAGCGCACCGGACTGCTGGACCCCTACCTCGGCAGCGCCTTTTCACTCACCGAGGTGCGGGTGCTCTACGAGCTGGCGCACCACGCGCCGTGCACCGCCAGCGAACTCGGTCGCCGGCTGTGGCTGGACGCGGGTTACCTCAGCCGCATCGTTCGACGCTTCATCAACGCGGGCTGGATCACGCGCAACCCGCTGCCCACCGACGCACGGCAACAGGCGCTGACCCTCACACCGGAAGGGCGCGACGCCTTTGAACCCTTGCAGCAACGCGCCCGAGACGAAGCCGCCCGACTGCTCACCCCGCTGGCTCCCGACCACCGCCAGGCACTGGTGGCTGCCCTCTCGCGCGCGCAGCAGCTGCTCGACCCGGCCACGGGCGCCACCTCGCGCGCGGCGGTGCTGCGCGACGTGCGCCCCGGCGACATGGGCTGGGTGGTGCAACAACATGGCGAGATCTACGCCCGCGAGTACGGCTGGAACAGCGAGTTCGAGGCGCTGGTGGCCGACATCGCCGCCGCCATGATCCGCCAGCACGACCCGGCGTGGGAACGTGGCTGGATCGCCGAGCTGGACGGCGAGCGCGTGGGCTCGGTGTTCGTGGTGCGCAAGAGCGCCACTGAAGCCCAGCTGCGCCTGCTCATCCTCAGCCCCGCGGCACGTGGCCTGGGCCTGGGCGCGCGCCTCACCGACGAATGCCTGGCCTTTGCCCGCGCCAAGGGCTACCGCAAGATGGTGCTGTGGACCAACAGCATCCTGACCGCAGCGCGTGCCATTTACGCCCAGCGCGGCTTCACCCTGGTGCACAGCGAAGCCCACCACAGCTACGGCCAGCAGCTGGTCGGCGAGACCTGGGAACTGGCGCTGTAAGCCGATAATTCCGCCATGCCGCCCGCCCACACACCGCACGACGCAGCCGAGCTGCCTACCCTCGAAGCCCCCCAGTCCAAAACCGACCTTTTCGTCTCCTTCACCTGGCTGGCCCTTCAGGGCTTTGGCGGTGTGCTGGCGGTGGTGCAGCGTGAGCTGGTCGAGAAGAAACGCTGGATGACGCGTGAGCAGTTCGTGGAAGACTGGGCCGTCGCCCAGATCATGCCGGGGCCCAATGTGGTCAACCTCGCCATGATGATCGGCGGCCGCTACTTCGGCCTTCCAGGTGCACTGGCCGCTCTGGCCGGCATGCTGAGCGCCCCCATGGTGCTGGTGCTGGCGCTCGCCGCGCTCTACGGCAGCGTGGCCGACAGCGCGGTGGCTCAAAACGCCTTGCGCGGCATGGGCGCCGTGGCCGCCGGGCTGATCACCGCCACCGGCATCAAGCTGATTTCGGCGCTTGATAAAAACGCTATGGGCATGGGCGTGTGCATCGGCCTGGCCACGCTCACCTTCATCGCCATTGCACTTCTGCGCTGGCCGCTCCTTTGGGTGCTGCTCGGCATTGGCGGCTTCGCCTGCCTGTGGGCCTACCGCGTGCTCTGCGACGTCGACGCCGACCGCCAGAAGAAGGGCGAGGCCTGACCATGATGGAGCCCAACGCCGCCAACTGGCTGGACCTCTTCACCCACTTTGCCTCACTGTCGCTGCTGGCCGTGGGCGGAGCCATCACCACCGCGCCCGACATGCACCGCTACCTGGTCTACCAGAACGGTTGGCTGAGCGACGCGCAGTTCACGTCTTCCATCGCCCTTTCACAGGCTGCGCCCGGCCCCAACGTGCTGTTTGTGGCCGTGCTCGGCTGGAACGTGGGCCTGAACGCCGGTGGCGGCCCGGCGGCGGGCTGGTGGGCCTGGGCGCTGGCGCTCTTCGGTGTGCTCGTCACCATGGTCGCGATCCTGCTGCCCTCTTCGGTGCTCACGTATTCCGCCACGCGCTGGGCGCACCGGAACCGCGAGCTGCGCGCGGTGCGCGCCTTCAAGACCGGCATGGCCCCCATCGTGATCGCGCTGCTCATCGCCACCGGCTGGCTGCTCACCGGTTCGCACGACCACCCGGCGCGCGACTGGCCGCTGTGGATGGTGACGGTGTGCGCCACGCTGCTGGTATGGCGCACCAAACTCCACCTGTTGTGGATGATCAGCGCCGGCGCAGTGCTTGGCGCGCTCGGCCTCGTCTGAAGCGCTACTGCTGCTGGTGCGCCTGCAGCATGGCGCCCATCTTCTGGTGAATGAGCTGGATCGCCTTGAGCGGGCGCACCATCACCTTGAAGTCGACGATGCGCCCCTCTTCGTTCCAGCGAACCATGTCGACGCCATTCACCGTGATGCCGTCGATTTCCACCTGGAACTCCAGCACGGCGTCGCGCGGCCCCACCAGCTCGCGCACATACCGAAACGAATCGTTGAAGAACACCTGAAACGCCGCTGCAAGATACTGCGTCGTCACCGCCCTGCCCGTCTGCGGCGTGTGCACCACCGGTGAATGAAACACCACGTCTTCGGCCAGCAGGTCGCGCAGGCCTTTGACGTTGCGGGTCTTGACGAGCTCGTGCCAGGTGCTGAGGGTGTCGATGGGCATGGGGGTCTCCTTGGGGGTTAGCCGGGGGCGAGCAGAGGTTAACGCATGGATGTTTCCGTTGGCATGGCGTGCGAGCGTGGTCTTGCCCGTGCGCTGGCCTTTGGCGTCCAGGCTGTAGTCGATCTGTTCGATGAGCTGTTCGCCGGCCGTGCCTTCGCCGCGCAGGTACTTGATCTGGCTGAGCCGCTCCGCGGCGTCAAAGCAGTGTTGAATCACGCCGCCTACTTTGGCCCACGGGGCGCCTGCTTATCCATCGAATTTGGGCGATCATTTCCATCAAACGAATACACTTGAAAATAAGCAGCATTTGCAATACTCGCCTTACCTATTGACCTGCAATCCCTATACCAAACCCAAACATGAAGACCCGCCTTCAGCTGAGAAACCTCACCGTCCCCACCAAAAGCCGTATAAATCACCATTCCTTTGCCCACCCTCACAACGTAATAGGCACCTGAATCAACGGCTTTTATTTTCAACTTATCTTCAGATATCGCAACAATTTTCCCCTCCAAATTAGGCGGACTATGCCCTATAGCTCCGTTGTCCGGCACGGGCAATGTACATTTTGCCTCGACCAAATTCAGAGATATAGACAAAAAACAGATAAAGGACACAGCAGCCCATTTCAGCAGCTTCATTTCTACCACCGGGAGTAGGGAATTGTTGCGCCAGGATTATTTTCAATCCAACTCGTAGACTTTTTGCAGAGTTGTTCGACATCTTGATTCTGTGCTCGAGTGCATCCCATGGTTGGAGCCCAGCCTTGTTCGGGCTTTAGGGCACCTTGTGCGCCAAAGCGGGAACCGCCACCATGTATCCATCTAGAACGCGGGTCTGTGGTGCGCCACTTCGCAGTACCATATTCAGATGAGTTCGGATATTGACAGAAAGTAAATTCGCCACTGTAAGGCCCGGCTGCCCCGGGAAGTGCATTACTGGCAACGGTATTTCTTGTCGGAATATTCAAAATTTCTCTGGTCATTGGGTCATAAAACGTAGTTAGCCCACCTCTCATATCAGTCCAAACCCTGGCAGGTGTCCAGGTTTCTCGAATCCATGGATCCAGTCCAATAGGATCCGTGAGACTCAGCGGATTTCTCGCCACATAGCTGTAGGTATTCATCCCCCCACCCAGCCCAATCGGATCACTAGAAACAAACCGCCCCAACACCGGGTCGTAATACCGCGCCCGATAGAAGTACAACCCAGTCCCATCGTTCTCCCGGCTGGTGTACTGCACCGGGTTGGCTGTCGCATCCGGCCCGATGGTCTGGCTCTCGCCGTAGGGGCTGTAGGCATAGCTGTTGGCCACGGTGGTGCTGTCTTCGTCGCTCAGCTGCGCGATCACGCTGTTCAAGGCATCGGTCATGTACACGCGGCTACCCGCCCACGCTGGACGTGCTGGTGGAGGGGGTGGAAGACCAACGCGACCCACAGAGGACCCCGCTGCGATTCTTGCGCCATTTGCCTCGCGATCCGTTTCATGGCGATCCGAGCGACGACGCCGCCACGACATGGGGGAAACGCGCCTACGCAAGTGAAGCGGACGATCCGCAAGAAGGCACCGATGTTTACGACGTTTACTCACGCTCCCCACTCCGAGGGCTCAATGGCGCTCTGCTGCGCCAATGGTGAACGGCATGCGGCAAGCGATCCCAAGCTCACCTCGTGGATTCACGTTGATCGAGTTGCTCGTGGTGCTCGCCATCGTGTCAACACTCTTGCTGCTCGTGGCGCCGCGCTACTTTCAACGGGTTGACGTGGCGCAGGAAGCCGTGCTGCGCGACAACCTGCGCACCATTCGGCACGTGCTTGACCACTATCAAGCTGATCACGGGCGGTTCCCGGAGTCTCTGCAAGAACTGGTCGACCAACGCTACCTGCGTTCGCTGCCCATCGACCCGCTCACCGGCTCTTCCGACACCTGGACGCTGCTGCCCCCACCCGAGGGCCTTGAAGGAACGGTCTACGATTTGCGGAGCGGTTCGCCCGGCACCGCGATGGACGGGACGCCGTATGCGAACTGGTGAGCCGCAACGCAACGAAGGGGGATACGCCTATTTGCTGCTTCTGCTCGGTATCGCGGTGATGGGGGCAGCCAGCAGCGCGGCTGTGGAGATCGGTGCGACGGAAGCACGCAGGGGTGCGGAGCGCCACTTGCTGGCCATCGGCGGCGATTTTCAGGACGCACTGGTCAGCCATGCAAGTGCACCGAAAGAGCTGGGCGACCTGCTGAAAGACCAACGGGTTCCAGGCGTGAAGCGACATTTGAGGCGCATCCCCGTCGATCCACTGACGGGAAGCGCCAGTTGGGGGCTTGTTCGAAATGAGCAAGGCGGCATTGTCGGCGTGTACAGCCTGGCAAAAGGCAGGCCCATCAAACGCACGGGATTCGAATCTCGTTGGGCACATTTCGAGCAGGCCAACACCTATCAAACATGGGTGTTTGGAAGGCGTGAAATGCCCGCGATAGCGTCACCTGCACCAGTGGATGGCCATCGTCGCAGCGGAACGACACCTCAGCTGCGCTGACGCAGCGCCTCGTACAAGCACACACCGCTGGCCACGGACACGTTCAGGCTCTCCACCGCGCCGGCCATGGGAATGCTCACGAGTTCGTCGCAGGTTTTGCGCGTGAGCTGGCGCATGCCCGCGCCTTCGGCGCCCAGCACGAGCGCCACCGGGCCCTTGAGATCCACCTGGTACAGCGTTTTGGGCGCATCGTCGCTGGTGCCGATGACCCAGATGTTGCGCTCCTTGAGCTCGCCCAGTGTGCGCGCCAGGTTGGTCACCATGAAGTACGGCATGGTCTCGGCCGCGCCGCTGGCCACCTTGGCCACGGTGGCGTTGATGCCGGCGGCGTGGTCTTTGGGGGCGATCACCGCGTGCGCACCCGCGCCATCGGCCACGCGCAGGCAGGCGCCCAGGTTGTGGGGGTCGGTGATGCCGTCGAGCACCAGCAGCAACGGCGCGATACCGGTGGGTTCAAGTTGCTCCAGCAGGTCGTCGAGCGAGCGCACTTGCGCCACGGCCTCCACCCGGGCGGCCACACCCTGGTGACCATGGCTGCCCGCGAGCTTGGCGATGCGCAGGCCGTCGGCTTCGATCAGCCGGGCGTTGGCCTCGCGCGCCTTGTCCAGAAACTGGCGCATGCGCGCATCGCGCCGCGTGGGCTCGTAGTAGATCTCGATGATCGATTGCGGCGCGGTTTTCAGGCGCACACCCACGGCATGAAAGCCGAACAGCACTTTGGGGGAAGACATGCGGCGATTATCGACGCACGCCGACCTCAAGCGGCCTGGGCGAGCTCGCCGAGCAGGCGCAGCGCCGCATCAAAGCGGGGGTCGCCCGGGTGTCCGACGTTGACCCGCAGGTGGTGCGTGAAGCGCCGGTCGGCCGAAAACAGCACGCCCGGTGCGGTGCTGATGCGGTGTGCCCGAGCTCGATGATGCAGCGCGAGTGCATTCACATCGGGGGGCAACTCCAGCCATATGAAGTAGCCGCCTTGCGGCCGTGTGACGCGGGTGCCCGCGGGAAAATGCCGCTCCACCAAGCGCTGCGCGTGCTGCTGCTGGCTGGCCAGGGCCTCGCGCAGGCGGCGCAGGTGGCGGTCGAAGCCCCCTTGAGCGAGGTAGCCCGCCAGCGCCAGCTGCGGCGCAATGGCGGTGGCCAGCGAGCTCGACATCTTCAAGCGCTCCACGGCACCGGCATACCGGCCAGCCGCGGCCCAGCCCACGCGGTAGCCAGGCGCCAGGCATTTGGAGAACGAAGAGCAATGCAGCACGCCGCCCTCCTGGTCAAAGGCTTTGGCAGGCGGTGGGCGGCGCGCCCCGGCATGCAGTTCGCCATACACGTCGTCCTCGATCAGCGGCACCCGGTGGCGCGCCAGCAGCTCCACCAGCGCCTGCTTGCGGGCCGGGGGCATGAGCGCCCCCAGTGGGTTCTGAAAGCTGGGCATGAACCAGCAGGCAGCCACGCGCTGGCGCTCCAGCAAGCCCGCCAGTGCGTCAACATCCACACCTTCGTGCGGATCGGTCGCCACCTCGACGGCCTTGAGGTGCAGGCGCTCCAGCGCCTGCAGTGCGGCATAGAACGTGGGTGACTCCACCACCACGACGTCGCCCGGCTTGGTGACCGCCTGCAGGCACAGGTTGAGCGCCTCCATGGCACCGTTGGTGATGACGAGTTCGCCCTCGGCCAGAGGCACGCCGTGCAACGCGTAGCGCCGGCCCAGCGCCTGCCGCAAGCCTTCATCACCGGCCGTCAGGGCGCCGGTGATCCGGTGGGGCGGCAGCCGCCGCATGGCGCGCGCGCCGCTGCGCGCCAGCGCATCAAAGGGAAAGAGGTGGGGCGCGGCAAAGGCCGAGCCCAGGGGCACCACATCGGCATCGCGAGTGGAGCCCAGCAGATCAAACACCAGCTCACTGATCGCCACCGGCGTGGCCCTCGGTGCGGGCTGTGCTGCCTGCAAGGCCGCGCGTTTGGGCCGGCGTGTGGCACGAACAAAGAACCCCGAACGAGCGCGCGCCTCCACCAGGCCCCGCAGCTCGAGTTGACCGTAGGCCTGAAACACGGTGGATGGGCTCACTGCGCGTTGCGCGCACGTCTCGCGCACCGAGGGCAGTCGGTCACCGGGGCGCAGCACACCCGCGCGAATGCCGTCGGCGATGTCTTCGGCCAGCTGCTGGTAGCGGTGGAGGCGTTGGCCGCTCATCGGTTGGAAGTCCTGTGGCGTGTGGGTGAATCTGGAGCGCGCGGGCCGCACATCTGATCTGGTGTATTTTCAATAAAACTGCATCTTGCTGCTCAGATGCATTCGCGTCACCATCCCCTTACCGCTTTTGCCAGCTCTGTGCCCAGGGCCGGAACCGAACCGCTGCCACCGTGCTCCCACTTGCCATGCGCCTTTCCCAGATGACCTTGCCCGCCTTTTCGACGCTGCGCCACCGATGGTGTGCAACGCTGCTCCTCGTCACGTTGACCATGGCCGGGCACGCTGCGGCCCAGACGCCCCGCTTCGAAGACACCATGGCACAGCGCATGGTGGCATGCACCGCCTGCCACGGTGTGCAGGGACGCGCCGCGCCAGACGGCTACTACCCGCGCCTGGCGGGCAAACCCGCCGGCTACCTCTACAACCAGCTGCTGCACTTTCGCGATGGGCGTCGCACCTACCGACTCATGACGCAGATGGTCGACCCGCTTAGCGACGCTTACCTGCTGGAGATCGCCGAACACTTCGCCGCCATGGACGTGCCCTACCCTGCACCCGCCCGCGTGGACGCGACGCTGCAAGACCTGCAACGCGGTGAGCAGCTGGCCCTGCGCGGCGACCCGGCGCGGCGCCTGCCGGCCTGCGCCGCCTGCCACGGCGCGGCGCTCACGGGTGTTCAGCCCGCCACGCCGGGGCTGCTCGGCCTGCCTCGCGACTACATCAATGCCCAGCTCGGCGCGTGGCGAACCGGCCAGCGCAAAGCCCACGCGCCGGACTGCATGGCCGACATCGCCCAGCGCCTGGACATCCAGGACATTGCCGCCGTCAGTGCCTGGCTGTCCACCCAGCGCCTGCCGGCCAACACGCACGCGGTGGCGGCCAGCGCAACGCCACTGCCCATGAACTGTGGCAGCGCGCAGCCGGCGCGAGCAGGGGGCCGTCCATGAGCGCCGCTACCGCCTTGCAGCGGCGCACACCCCGTTGGGCCCGCCTGGCCAAGCTCACCACGCTGGTGACCGTGGTGGTCGGTGTGCTGGTGCTGGGCTGGTTGGCCTGGCCCGCCAAGCCGATCGCGGTGGCACCCGCCGCGCAGGCTGTCGACCTGCGCGACCCCAACACCATCGAGCGCGGGCGCTATCTGTCTGTGCTCGGCAATTGCCAAGCCTGTCACACCGCTCGCGGCGGCGCCCCATTTGCCGGCGGATATGCCTTGTCCACGCCGTTTGGCACCGTGTACGGCAGCAATCTCACACCCGGCAACAGCGGTCTCGGCCCATGGAGCGCAGACGATTTCTGGCGCGCCATGCACCACGGCCAAGGCCCTGACGGTCGATGGCTGAACCCAGCCTTCCCTTACAACAACACCACATGGGTCACCCGCGAGGACAGTGACGCGCTCTACGCCTACTTCCGCAGCTTGCCCCCCGCTGAAGAAGCCGTGCCCGAGCACGACGTAAGTTGGCCCTACAACACGCAGCTCGCTCTCAAGGCCTGGCGCACGCTCTATTTCTCGCCCGGTCCCGAGACCCCGCCGACCCCGCCGACCTCGGCGGCTCGCGCACCCGAGATGCTGCGCGGCGCCTACCTCGTCAACGGCCTGGGCCATTGCAGCGCCTGCCACGTGCCGCGCAACGCCCTGGGCGGCCAGGGCGACATGCTGGGTCTGTCCGGCGGGCTCATTCCCATGCAGCGCTGGTACGCACCGTCCTTGCTCGACCCGGCCGAGGCCGGCTTGCAGTCGTGGTCGATCGAAGACATCGTGGCGCTGTTCAAAGACGGGCGCGCCCGAGATGCCATCGTCTCTGGCCCCATGGCCGAAGTGGTGCAACACAGCACGCAGCACTGGACAACGCAAGACCTCACGGCCATGGCCACCTACCTGAGGCAACTGCCTGTGCCCGCACCATCCACCACCGAAAAGCCACCAGCGCCCGACAACCGCGCACTCACGGCCGGGGGGCAGCAATACGAACAGCACTGCGCACAGTGCCATGGCGCACAGGGCGAAGGTGTGAAGAGCAACGGCGCCCTAGCCTATCCCGCCCTGGCGGGCAACCGCGCCGTCACCATGGCCTCACCCGCGAACCTGGTGCAGATCGTGCTCAACGGCGGCTTTGCACCCGCCACTGAAGGCCATCCACGGCCCTTCGGCATGCCCCCATTTGTCCTGCAACTCAGCGACAGCGAGCTGGCCGATGTGCTCACCTACGTGCGCACCCAGTGGGGCAACCAGGCCGCGCCCGTGAGCGCCCTCGACGTGCAGCAACTCCGGGGACCGCTGGGGCGCTAGATCGCGTCCGCCGCGACCTGACCCGCCTCGATCGTGATGCGACGCTCGCAGCGCTGGGCAATGCCACGGTCGTGCGTCACCAGCACCAGCGTGGTGCCTTGCTCCCGGTTGAGCTCGAACATGAGTTCCATGATCTTGCCGCCGGTGGCGAAGTCCAGGCTGCCCGTGGGCTCGTCGGCCAGCAACACGGCCGGCTGCACCACAAAGGCGCGAGCGAGCGCCACGCGCTGCTGCTCGCCGCCCGACAGCACCTTGGGATAGCTGGAAAGCCGCTCACCCAGCCCCACGCGCTGCAGCATCTGCGTGGCGGTGGCTCGCGCGTCGCGCCGACCCGCGAGTTCGAGCGGCAGCATCACGTTCTCCAGCGCTGTGAGGTTGCCCAGCAGCTGAAAGCTTTGAAACACAAAGCCCACTTTCTGGGAACGCAGCGCCGCACGCTCGTCTTCGTTCATGGCGAACAAATCGACACCATCGACGTGAACTGTGCCGCTCGTGGGCGTGTCCAACCCGGCAACGATCGACAGCAGCGTGCTCTTGCCCGAGCCGGAGGCGCCCACAATCGCGGCAGTTTCCCCCTTCTTCAACGAGAAATCGATATCGCGCAGAATCGTCAGGGAGCCGGTGGAGTCGGTCACGGACTTGAACACATGCTGGACCGCAATCATCACATCGGACATGGAAGGACTTCTCAAGTTGAAACGCCGTCACTTTAACGCGCTGGCCATTGCGCTGTGCGCACTCGCCGCTGCAGGGTCTTCAGGCTTCACCCTTGCTCAGACACCCGCCGATCCCGTCATCCTGGTGGTGGGCGATTCCCTCAGCGCCGAATACGGACTCAAGCGCGGCACCGGCTGGGTGGCCCTTCTGGATGAGCGTGTGAAACGGGAAAAAGTTCGCGCCCGCGTGATCAATGCGAGCATCAGTGGCGACACCACCTCTGGCGGGCGCTCACGCATCGCGGCGCTGCTGAAACAACACCAGCCAGCGCTGGTGGTCATTGAGCTCGGCGGCAACGACGCCCTGCGCGGCTTGCCGCTGAACATGACACGCGACAACCTCGCCGCCATGGCGCGCATGGCGCGCGAGGCGGGCGCCAAGGTCTTGCTGCTGGGCATGGAAATGCCGCCCAACTACGGCGCCAAGTACGCACAAGAATTCCGCGACGTGTTCACCACCGTTGCCAAAGCCGAGAAAACGGCCCTGGTGCCCTTCTTCCTCAAAGGCGTGGCCGACACCCAGGACCCCACGGCCCTCTTTCAGGCCGACCGCATCCACCCCAATGAGGCAGCGCAGCCCACCATGCTCGACAACGTCTGGCCCGAACTGCGCAAATTGCTCGCAGCTCGATAATCGGACATGCCCGTCCGCACCCTGAACGCCACCGAGGCCCTCGCCCGTCTCGCCGACTTCGACACCCTCATCGACGCCCGTACCGAAGACGAGTACGCACTTGACCACCTGCCTGGCGCCGTGAACTGGCCCACGCTGGACAACCAGCAGCGCATCGACATCGGCACGATGTACAAGCAGGTCAACCCGTTCGAAGCCAAAAAGCGCGGTGCAGCGCTCTCGGCACGCAACATCGCAGCCCACATCGAGCGCGAGGTGATCGACAAGCCCAAGGGCTGGAAACCACTGGTCTACTGCTGGCGCGGGGGCAACCGCAGTGGTGCGCTGGCCACCATCCTCGGCGCCATTGGCTTTCAGGTGACATTGATCGAGGGTGGCTACAAGAACTGGCGCGCTGCGCTGGTGCAAGCTCTGCCCGCTCTGTCACAACGCTTGTCGTACCGCGTGATTTGCGGCCCCACGGGCAGCGGCAAAACGCGCTTGCTGCAGACGCTGGGCGCACAAGGCGCGCAGGTGCTCGACCTGGAGGCCCTGGCCAACCACCGCAGCTCGGTGCTCGGTCACATTCCGGGCGTCCCGCAACCGAGCCAGAAGCGCTTCGACTCGCTGGTGTGGGATGCGTTGCGGGGCTTCGACCCAGCGCGTGTGGTGTATGTGGAGAGCGAGAGCAAGAAGGTGGGCAACGTGCGCGTGCCGGAGGCGCTCATTGATGCCATGCGCGCCAGCCCCTGCGTGGACTTGCAGCTGAACGACGAAGAACGCGTGGCGCTGCTGCTGGAAGACTATGACTTCTTCGTCAAAGACCCCGAAGCCTTCTGCGCACGCCTGGGGGCGCTGACCGAGCTTCGAGGCAAGGCGGTGGTGGCGAGCTGGACCGACAGGGTGCGTGAGGGCAGAACACCTGAAGTCGTGCTGGAGCTGCTGACAGGGCACTACGACCCAATGTACGCCCAGTCGATTTCGCGCAATTTCACGCAGTTTGCGCAAGCGCAGCCCTTGGTGCTCTCAGACCGTTCGCCGGCATCGCTGGCGAGCGCTGCGCGGGCCCTGATGGCCAGCGAGGCCGCGGTGCCACCCGCGACCTGACTGCGCGGCCAAGCCTCCAGAGGTCTGCAGGCGCAGCTCAGTCGGCCGCGCTGTCGCCGCCGGCTGCTGCGTCACCACCCGGTGCGTCGGGCGAGCCCTCTTCCAGCGCGTCGGGTGCATCGCCATCGCTGTGCTGGCGCCCAGCGGCTTTGGCTTTGAGCTTTTCCTCTTTCTTTTTCTTCTTGGCGAGCTCACGCTGGCGCTTTTCGTATCCGTAATTGGGAGTTGCCAAGTGGGTCTTTCAGGTCGGTGATAAGAGGGAGGTGTCAGGTCTGGAGCGCGTGAAGCGCCTGCGCCAGGTCGGCACGCAAGTCGTCCACAGATTCCAGACCGATCGCAAAGCGTACCAGAGCGCCAGCGTCTGACCAGCCCTGGGAGCGGATCGACGACAGCTTGTAGGGGGCACACAAGCTGACCGGGCCCGCCCAACTCCAGCCCAGCCGAAAGAGGCGCAGGCTGTCGCAGAAGGCGTCGACACGGGCCTGGGGAATGGCGGCATCGAACACCACACTGAACAGGCAGGCCGCGGCGGTGGCATCGCGTTTCCAGGCGGCATGGCCGGGTGAATCCGGCAGGGCCGGATGCAGCACCTGGGCCACCCCGGGCTGTTGCTGCATCCATGCAGCAAGTTCACGGGCACTCGCGTCCTGAGCGTGGTACCGCAGTGCCATGCTCGGCAGTCCACGCAAGACCAGCTCAACATCGTTGGCGCCCACGCCAATGCCCAGGCGCATGCGGGTCAGCAAAATCTGCCGGTGCAGGTCGGGGTCGCGCGTGATCACGGAGCCCATCAACACGTCGGCTCCGCCACTGGGGTACTTCGTCAGGGCCTGGATCGAGACATCCACACCCTGGTCGAACGGCTGGAAGGCGATGCCGGCACCCCAGGTGTTGTCCAGCGCCGTGATGATGGGGCGACCCCCGCTGCGGGCCGCATTGGCTTGCCGCACCTGCGCCACCAGCGCTGGAATGTCCGGGTATTCCAGCGTGATCGAGCCGGCGGCCTCAAGCCAAACGAGGTGCGTCTTGGGGCCGATCTTGCGGGCGAGATCGGCCGGGTCCATGGCGTCGTAGGTGCGGAGTGTGATGCCCCATGCGGCCAACTCCACCTCGGCAAACACCTTGCCCGGGCCGTAGGCGTTGTCGGGCAGCAGCAACTCGTCACCCGTGCGCAGCAACGCCATGTCCACCAGCGTCACGACCGCCAGGCCGCTGGGGGCGAGCATGCAATGCGTGCCGCCTTCGAGCGTGGCAAGCCTCTCTTCAAGCATGAAGGTGGTGGGCGTGCCGTGCAGGCCGTAGGTGTAGCCGGTCTTGTCTTTCCAGTCGTAAGTGCGCAGCGCCTCGACGTTGGGGAAGAAGACGGTCGACGCCTTGTGCACACCCGGTGCCATGGCCTCAAAACCCTCGGGGGGTTTGTAGGGGTGGTGGATCAGCCGGGTGGACAGGTCGTCGTTCATTCAGTTCAGAGCTTCCACTTTTCAAGGAGTTGCGATGGCCGCATGCTGTCATAGCCCTCGAAGGGCTGATGAATCCATGGGTTAGTGGGAAGGAACTCCACCGAATAGTCTGGCGTGAACGTTGACAGTTGCTTCGTCCAGATGACCGCGCTGCGCATTTCGGTGATGGGCTTGTAGTTGTTCTTGAGCAGATCGATCACCGCCTTCAGCGTGTGCCCTGAATCGGCCAGGTCGTCCACCAGCAACACCTTGCCGGCAATCTCGCCCTTGGGCGTGGTGATGTAGCGCGCAATGTCCAGATTGCCTTGCTCGGTACCCGCTGCCGCGCGGTAGGAGCTGGTGGACATGATCGCCAGCGGCTTGTCAAAAATGCGCGAAAGAATGTCGCCAGGGCGCATGCCACCGCGGGCCAGGCACAGGATGGTGTCGAACTCCCATCCAGACTGGTAGACCTTGAGCGCGAGCTTTTCGATCAGGTTGTGGTACTCGTCGTAGGAGACGTAGAGGTGTTTGCCGTCTTCGGTCAGCATGCGGGCTCCGGGTGGGAATATCGATCAGGATTCTGCACGAAGGGCGGCGCACCGCCCCCGTGGTTTTCACCCATGGAAGGGGTGGTGCAACAAGATGGTGTGGTCGCGGTCGGGGCTGGTGGAGACGATGTGGATCGGCACCCCGGTGGTTTCAGCGATGCGCGTGAGGTAACGCTGAGCATTCACCGGCAGGTCTTCATACCGCGTGACGCCCACAGAAGAATCGCTCCAGCCCGGCAGGGTTTCGTAGATCGGCTTGCAGCGCGCGATGTCTTCGGCACCCATCGGCAAAATGTCGATGGTCTGTCCGTCCAGCTCGTACCCCGTGCAGAGCAGGAGCTTTGCCAAGCCATCCAGCACATCGAGCTTGGTGATGCACAGGCCCGAAAGGCCGTTGACCTGGGCCGACCGCTTCAGCAGCGCCGCATCGAACCAGCCACAGCGGCGGCTGCGCCCCGTGGTCACGCCCTTTTCGGCGCCCACGGTGGCCATGTGCCAGCCGGGCGTGCCTTCCTTTTCCCACTCCAGCTCGGTCGGGAAAGGCCCGCCGCCCACGCGCGTGCAGTAAGCCTTGGTGATACCCAGCACATAGTGCAGGAGCCCAGGGCCGACACCAGACCCCGCAGCTGCATTGCCCGCCACACAATTGCTGGACGTGACGAACGGGTAAGTGCCGTGGTCAATGTCGAGCAAGGTGCCTTGGGCGCCTTCAAACAGAAGATTGCCTGCCTTGTGGCCTTCGTTGAGCTCACGCGACACGTCGGCAATCATGGGCTTGAGCAGCTCCGCCTGCTGCATGGCTTCGGCGTACACGGCCTCAAACTGAATCGCGCCGTCCTTCATGTAGGGCGCAATCTTGTCGTCCCAGGCAATGTCGGCCGAGTGCAGCCAGGTGGTGAGCAGGTGGTTGTGCAAA
>CALRUK020000011.1:0-138469 GCA_943371335.1 Synechococcus sp. UW140
TGGCCCACGCCGCGCTGCTTCGTGGTGGGCTCAAAGCGCGTGGGGCCGCCGTAGTCAAGCATGAGGAAGGGCGAGAAACGCTCGGGCCGGTCGTTGTACGAAAACATGTTGCGCACGGGGAAGCCATCGCCGACCCAGTGGCCGCCGGCATTGCGCTGGATGAAGGAAACGGTTTTCATGCGGTGATCTCCTGGTTGAAGGTGCACTGTACCGGGCATGGCCACGGGTGATAAGTCGGTAAGATCGCAAATCATTTTTCAATGAGCTGAACAATCGCACCATGGACCTGAACGACACGCTGGTGTTTGTGCGCGTGGCGCAGGCCGGTGGCTTCAGCGCCGCTGCGCGGCTGCTGGGCATGCCCACCTCCACCCTGAGCGTGCGCGTGTCGCGGCTGGAAAAGCGCCTGGGCGTGACGCTGCTGCAGCGCACGACGCGCCGCCTGCGCCTGACCGAAGCGGGGCAGGCCTACCTGCGCCAGGCCGCACGCGGGCTGGAGGAAATCCTGCAAGCCGAGGCGCAGATCGACGCCGGCCGGCACGAGGCGCAAGGCCTGTTGCGCATCACGCTGCCGATCGACATGGGCGACGAACAACTGCTGGGCATCCTCAGCGCCTACCGTGCGCGCCACCCGGGGGTATCGATCGAGCTGGTGTTTTCCGACGCGCGCCTGGACCTCGTGGAGCAGGGCCTGGACGTGGCGCTGCGCGCCGGTGAGCTGGCCGACTCCAGCCTGGTGGCGCGCCAGATCGGCCAGGCGCGCTGGGCACCCTTTGCCCACCCCGACTACCTGGCGCGCGCACCCGCCCTGCGCGTGCCCAAAGACCTCACGCAACACGCCACGCTGTGCTTCAGCCCGCTCGGGCGCGACAGCTGGACGCTCACACGCGGCAAGGCCCGCGTGCAGGTGCCGCTGCGCAGCGCCTTTGCGGCCAACGACATGCGGCTCATCCGCCAGCTCGCGCTCGACGGCCAGGGCGTGGCCCTGCTGCCCGACTACGTGTGCCGGCGCGAAGTGGGGCAGGGCCAGCTGGTGCCGCTGCTGCCCGGCTGGCACGCGCGCACCGACCCCATCCACCTCGTGTACCCCGGCCAGCGTTTTGTGCCGGCCAAGTTGCGCCATTTCATCGACGAGACGGTGCCGGCGTTTTGTGCGCTGTTCGAGCGTTGAGGCGGCTAAGCTCGTGGTCCGCGTCCCTCTGCCGAGTCCTTTCATGAACCCTGTCATGCCGCCTTGCTCCCCTTACCGTGGTGAACCCGACCATGGCTGATCACGTCCAAACCGTTGTCATCGGTGCCGGCGTGGTCGGCCTGGCGATCGCGCGCGAACTCGCGGCCAGCGGCCCGCTGCTGGTGCTGGAGCGCGAAGACGCCATCGGCACCGGCACCTCGTCGCGCAACAGCGAAGTCATTCATGCCGGCATGTACTACGCGGCGGGCACGCTCAAGGCGCGCAGCTGCGTGCAGGGCCGCCGCCAGCTGTACGACTACTGCGTCGAACACGGCGTGGCGCACCGCCGCACCGGCAAGCTCATCGTGGCCACGGAAGAAGCGCAGCTCCCCGCGCTCAAGGCCATAGCCGAACGCGCGCACGCCAACGGCCTGACCACGCTCGACGACGCCCTGCAGTGGCTCGACGCCGCGCAGGTGCGTGCGATGGAGCCGGCGCTGCGCTGCGTGGGCGCGCTGTGGTCGCCGTCCACCGGCATCGTCGACACGCACGCGCTCATGCTCTCGCTGCAGGGCGAAGCTGAAGCGCAGGGCGCGGCCCTGGCGCCCTGCACCGAGTTCGTGGGCGCCGAGCGCGTGGGCGCGCACTGGCGGGTGCGCACGCGCGGCAGCGACGGCGAGGCCTTTGAGGTCGACTGCACCTGGCTCGTGAACGCCGCCGGCCTGCAGGCGCAGCACGTGGCCGCGCGCATCGAAGGCCTGGACGCCGCGCACATTCCGCCCGCGCTCTGGCTCAAGGGCAGCTACTTCTCGCTCAGTGGCTGCCGCGCGCCTTTCAGCCGGCTGATCTACCCCGTGCCCTCTGGCGGTGGACTGGGCGTGCACCTCACGCTGGACATGGGCGGCCAGGCCCGCTTTGGCCCCGACACCGAAGCGCTGGACCCCGCACTGGCCCGGCACGACCAGCCCGACTACCGCGTGGACCCGCAGCGCGCTGAAGGCTTCTACGCCGCCATTCGCAGCTACTGGCCCGAGCTGCCCGATGGTGCGCTGCAACCCGCCTACAGCGGCATCCGGCCCAAGCTCGCGCAAGGCGGGCCAGGCCTGGACGCCAACGACTTCGAGATCAGCGGCCCACCGCGCCACGGCCTGCCCGGGCTGGTGCAGCTGTTCGGCATCGAGAGCCCCGGCATCACAGCCAGTCTGGCGCTGGCCGGGCAGGTGGCGCAGGCGCTCGCGGGCGATGGCGACCACACCGCCGGGCCCTGACCATGCGCATCCAACAGCTCCGCCAACGCCTGCAGTCCCTGGGCGCCAACCCCCGCCACACGCAGCGGGTGCTGCGGCTGTGGTCGCAGGCCTTACCGCAAACGAGCGGGCGGCGCGAGGTGTCGCACTTTCTGCCGGCCACGCTGGTGGCCGCGCTGCCGGCCTTGAGCAACGAGCTCGCGGGCCTGGCTCGCCTGGTGTCGGAGCACCCGGGTGACGATGGGTCGGCGCGCCTGCTGGTGGCGCTGGCCGATGGGCAGACGGTGGAAAGCGTGCTGCTGCCGCGCGACGGCCTGTGTGTGTCCACGCAGGTGGGCTGCGCGGTGGGCTGTGTGTTTTGCATGACGGGGCAGGGCGGTCTGGTGCGCCAGGTGGGCAGCGCCGAAATCGTCGCGCAGGTGGCGCTGGCGCGCACCCGGCGCGTGGTGAAGAAGGTGGTGTTCATGGGCATGGGCGAGCCCGCGCACAACCTGGACAACGTGATGGAAGCCATCGACCTGCTGGGCACGGTGGGCAACATCGGCCACAAGAACCTGGTGTTCTCCACCGTGGGCGATCCGCGCGTGTTCGAGGCCTTGCCGCAGGGCCGCGTCAAGCCCGCGCTGGCGCTCTCGTTGCACACCACGCGGGCCGCGCTGCGCGAACAGCTGCTGCCCCGCGCGCCGCGCATGACGCCCGAAGAACTCGTGGACGCCGGCGAGCGCTACGCCCGCGCCACCGACTACCCCATTCAGTACCAGTGGACGCTGCTGGAAGGCATCAACGACGGCGACGACGAGATCGAGGGCATCGTGCGCCTGCTGCACGGCAAGTACGCCATCCTCAACATGATTCCGTACAACACGGTGGACGACCTGCCCTACCGGCGCCCGAGCTGGGAGCGCGCGGCCGACATTGCGCGCCGCCTGCACCGGCGCGGCATCCTCACCAAGCTGCGCCAGTCCGCCGGGCAGGATGTGGATGGCGGCTGTGGCCAGTTGCGCGCGCGGGCCGAGAAGCCGGCGCGCCGCGTGATCGCGCTGCAGCCGCACACCACGGGCCCCTGAAGGCGCGGGGCCTCAGCGCCCCTCAAACCCCCCATGCAGGCCGCGGGCTTCGTGCGTGGCCAGCATGCGGCGCAGCTGCTCGCGCCACGCGCGCCGTGCCGCGCCCTGCACCCGCGCCGGCCCGCCCTGGTCGTCAAACACCACCCGCTGTGGCCAGCGCGCCAGGCACTCCAGCGCTTCCACCCGCCCGTCGGTGATGGCGATCACGCCGTCGGCCGCTGCGTGGCGCGCCAGGCCCGCACCGCTGCAGACGCTGGCGCACACGAAGGCCAGCACCGTGTCCTGGCGCGGCGGGGGCGCCAGCAGCTCGGCCAGGCGCACCACGTCGGCCGTGCCGAAGTCCCGCGCACCGTGGCCCCCCGGCAAGGGCTGGCCGCGCAGCGCCGCCAGCACGCGTTCGTGCGAGCGCGGGTGGGAAGTCACGGTGAGGAAATGCGGTGTGAAGCGCGGGTCGTGGGTGCCCGAGGCGAGCGCGTCGCGGTGGTTGAGCAGCTGCCACACCAGCAGCGCCAGCAACACGCGCACATGGCCCGCCCCTGTGTTCAGGCGCAGGGGCGCTGCGGGCGGCGCCGCCGCGCCGGCGCCGAGCTCGTGCGCCACGATGGCGCGCAGCAGCGCGCGCCGTTGCGCCGGCCGAAAGTTGAGCCCCGCGCGCGCCTGCACGGGGCCCTGCCCAAACCACCAGAGCAGCAGCTGTGCCGTGGTGGGTGTCACCCGCTGCAGCAGCGGGGCCTTGCCCGCCTCCAACCCGGTGCACAGGTGTCGGATCGAAATACCCATGAGCCCTCCCTGGGCGCGCCCGGTCTTGGGTGCCGGGACATAGTTGATGAATTCAATCAATTGGTGAATTCATCGTACAACACGAAGTTGATGCGCTTGTGCGCTGAAAACTAGCGTCGGGGGCATGGAACACAAGCTCGAATTCGCCCAACGCCTGCGCGACGCCATGGAAGCGGCCGGGCTGGAGCCAAGGCCCGGCGTGCTGCTGAACGTGTTCAATGCGCACTACTGGGGGCGCTCCGTGTCGTTCCAGGCGGCCTCGCGCTGGTTGCGTGGCGAGGCCATTCCCGCGCAAGACAAACTGCTGGTGCTGGCCGAGGTGCTGAAGGTGGAGCCGGAGGTGCTGCGCTTTGGCCAGGCCGTGCGCCACCGCGTGCAGGAACACCGCCGGCGCTGGGACGCTGGCGCCGGCTACCAGGAGCGCGAGGTGTTCGACGCCTTCCTGGCGTTGCCTGCGCCGCAGCGCAAACTGGTGCGCGAGATCGTCATGGCGCTGGCGCAGGTGCACAACCCCTCCAGCCCCAAAGACTGAAGGGCCCGGCGCGCTCAGTGCAGCGTCAAAGGCCGCGACGTGGTCTTGACCCGCACCACCGCCGCGCGTGGCTCGTAGGGCGCGGGTGAGGCGCCGCAGATGTCGGCGGCAATGGCCCGGGCCTGACGGGCAATGGGTTCGATGAAGCGGCTGGGCTGGCCGTCGATGGCGATGCAGTCGCCCATGGCGTGGATGCGGTCGTTGCTGGTGCGCAGGGTGGCTGCGTCCACCGCAATGCCGTTGTGCCACGCCAGCTGCGCGCTTTCTGCCAGCCGCGGCGGGGTCTGCAGGCCGGCGGCGGCAATCACCTGGTCGGCCGCGAAGCGCTGGCCGCAGGTGGTGGTGAGGCGGTAGCGCCCCGCCACCTGTTCGAGCTGCGCCACCTGCACGCCGCCCACGAAATGGATCGCGAGGTCTTTCCAGGCTTGCAGCAGCGGCGCACCGGCGTGCTCGGCGGGCCAGCGCGCCAGGGGCGCGGCCTGCACGTCGAGCAGCGTGATGCGGTGGCCGCCGAGCGCGAGGTCGTTGGCCAGCTCGCTGCCGATGAGGCCGGCGCCCACAATCGCCACGTCTTTGGGGGTGTCGCCCAGCGCGGCGCGCAGGCGCTGGTACGCGCCCAGGTGGTTGATGCGCCAGCACAGCGCTGCGGGCAGGGCGGCAGGCAGCGCGGCCTGTGCGCCGTGTGCGAGCACCAGCCGGTCGTATTTGAGCGTGCCGCGCGTGGTGCGCAGCGTGCGCGTGTCGGCGCAGATGCGCACGGCCTGCGTGTGGGCGAGCAGGCGCACGCGCAGGCGTGCGGCGGCGTCGGTGCCGCGTTCGCGCGCCAGCGATTCGGGCGCCAGCCCGCGCGCCATGGCGATCGACAGCATGGGCTTGTCGTACACGTCGCCGGCGCAGTTGGTCACCACGGTGATGGGCAGGTTCGCGTCGAGCGCGCGCAGGGCTTCGGCCATCTGCCAGCCTGCGCGGCCCGCGCCCACGATCACCACGCCCGCTTCGCCCCGCGCAGCCACCGGCGCGCTGTGGGTGATGCCGGCGCGCAAGGCGTCGAGCGAGGGCGGGGTGTAGGGCGAGAAGTCGGCCTTGGTCACGCCGCACAGTGGGCAGGCCCAGTCGTCGGGGATGTCGGCGTAGCGCGTGCCGGGGGGCAGGCCGCCGTCGGGGTCGCCATCGGCCTCGTTGTAGACGTAGCCGCAGGCGTCGCAGATGTATTGCTGGTACGGCGCGAGCGCCTGCACCGCAGAGGCGACAGAGGTCAGGGCGGCGTTCATGCGGGCATCACCTCGGCCGACAGCCGCGCGATTTCCTTGCGCAGGTGCTTGATGGCGGGCGTGACGATGGCCACAAAGTGAGACTCGCGCACGCGCCGCTGCACGTCCGAGCTCATGAGGTAGCCGCGCGCGCCCTGGTGCAGCAGGGCCGACTGCGCCGCGCGCAGGCTCAGCTCGGCGCCGTGGGCGCGCGCGTCGAGCACGTCGATGAAGAACTCCACCGAGTTGTTGAAGGGCGTCTGGGCCAGCGTCATCACGCGCTCGGTGAGTGCGTCGAGCTCGGCTTGCAGGGCATCGGGCCGGTCTTCCAGGAACTGGTTCACGTGGCCCAGCTGCGCCTCCACCGCCCACATGGAATCGATGGCGCCTTGCGTCACGCCCACCGCCATGCCGCACTGGAGCATGACGAAGGCAGCGCGGATGCGCGCAATGAACGGCTTGGCCGGCTCGGCCATGAGCTCGCCCGCACCAATGAATACGTCTTTGAGGCGCAGCGCGTAGGTGCCCGTGCCTTCCATGGCCGAGAAGCTCGGGCACTCGCGCAGCTCCACGCCGGGCGCGTCGCAGCGCAGCAGAAACATCGCTTCGCGGCCCAGGGGTTCCCCGGCCTGGTCCACCACGGCTGCGAGTGCGCCGCAGGCGTGGCTGGGGCCGAGGTTGCTCACCCAGGGCAGGCTGCCATTGACGAGGTAGCCGCCTTCCACCGGCGTGGCCTTGAGCAGCAGGCTTTCGATCTGCGCATAACTCTTCATGGGGTTGGACATGGCCGTGCCGCCGAGCGACACGCCGCTGGACAGCGCCTTGAGCGCATCGCCGCCCAGCGCGGGGTTGCCGCTGGCCTGCATGTACAGGCCACACACCAGCTGGCACCACACCATGAAGCCAGTGGCGCCGCACACGCGAGACACCTCGGCCATGGCGCGGATCGCCAGGCCGTAGTCTGCCCGGCCCATGGGCGCGTCCAGGTGCGCGCTGAACGCGCCCAGCGCGCCCAGCTGTTGCAGCACCTCACGCGGGTACACGCCGTCGCGGTCACAGGCTTCCACCACATCGGCCAGCGGACCTTGCGCCACAGCGCGCACGGCAGCGATCAGCTCGTCGGCCGATGTTTCGTGGGTCAGCTCGCGGGGCAGGTCGTTCGGGTTCATTCAGGCTCCAGGGGTGGGTGCGCCTTGTGACAGGCGCGGGGCGAACGGGAAGCAGGCTCAGGCCAGCGCGATCTCGAAGGGGATCGGGTTGCGCATGCTGTTGGCCACGGGCGAATAGAAGTTGGCGTGCTGCACGATTTCGTCAAGCACCTCGCGCGGCGCATCGCCTTCCACCAGCACCTTCACGCGGATGGCCTGAAAGCCCATTTCGGGCGGCGTTTTCTCCAGCGCGCCACCGGCGCCCCACGCTGCGGGGTTGCCGATGTCGCCTTCAAGAAACACCTCGAGCTTGCTCAGCTTCACGCCCTTCCAGGTCGCCACCGCCGTGATGCCCACGGCCAGGCAGCCGCCCAGCCCGGAGAGCACGATCTCGCCCGGCGCCGGCGCGGTGTCTTCACCGAACAGGTGCAGGGGCTCGTCCACCACCACCGGCGCGTGCTGGCCCACATACGACAGCGAGCGGTACTGGCCCTCCATCACGGTGTGGACCTTGTTCGTGCCGCGGCTGGCCGGGTTGGCTTTGCCCTTGGCGGCAAAGGCGGCCAGGCCGGTGCCATCGATCGGGCGCAGGTAGGCCTTCACGGTGGTCACGGGGGCGGTGGGTTCGAGGGTATCGGTGGCGGACATGGTGTCTCCAGGGTGTTGAAAAGGAAAGGGCGTGGGGCCGGGCTCAGGCGGCGAGTGCCAGCGCGGGCTTCTTGCTGGACTTGGCCAGGGGCAGGCCGGTCTCGATGGGCAGGCTGTCGTCGCGCGACCACTCGTTCCACGAGCCGAAGTACATGCGCACGTCGCTAAAGCCGGCCTGCTTCAAGGCCAGGAAGGTGTTGGAGGCGCGGGCGCCCTTGAAGCAGTAGAGGTAGATGGTGTCGTCGGTGGTGATGCCGGCGGTGGCGCACTCGGCCTTCACTTCGTCGGGCGTCTTGAACACCGGGCCCTGGGCCGAAGGCTTCATGAAGCGGTACCACTCCAGCCACTTCGCGCCGGGCAGGCGGCCTTTGCGCGGCGCAAAGTCTTTGCCGTACGGCGAAGACGACTCGCCGATCCACTCGTCGATGTCGCGCACGTCGAGCAGCACGGTGTCGGTGCCCAGCGCGGCCTGCACATCGGCCTGGGTGAGCATCACGTCGGCGGTGGCCAGCTCGGGGAAGGTGGCGGGCGTGGGCGTGACCGCTTCGGTGGACACGGGCAGGCCCGAAGCCTTCCACGCGCTGAAGCCGCCATTGAGCACCTTGATCTTGGGGTAGCCCAGCCAGGTCAGCAGGTAGTAGCCGCGGCACGACTGGCCGTAGCCGCTGTTCATGGCGTCTTCGTAAAACACGGCGGTTTCCTTGCCCGACAGGCCGGCGGCGCCGAGTGCGCTGGCAAAGGTCGCCTTGAGCGCCTCCAGGCCTTCGGGTGTGGACGTGGCGAGGTACGTGAACACCTCGCGCAGGTTCACGGCACCGGGAATGTGACCGGCGGCAAAGGTGTCCGCATCGCGCGTGTCGATGACGACCACGGGTTCGGACGACTGCAGGGCAGCAAGCTGTGCGGGGGCGATCAGGGTGGCTCCAATGCTCATGGAGACCTCGCGGAAGTGGCGGAAGGCGGGATTGCCTGAGGTCTCTAGCGCAACCAACGTGCCAGGTGCGCGCGCTGGTGTGTCAACGCTGGAAGGGCGTTGAATTTGTTGGGTTTATGGGCGTTGGGGGTGGAAAGGCGCCGGCCGTGGGCGACGGCTGGATGCGCCACTGTGTCGACACAATGTCGACACAGTGTGGGTAAGGTTCACTGGCGCGGCTTGGGCGGCGCGGGTGGCACACAGGAGTTCACGGCCTCGTCCGAACACGCCACCTTGCCCTCCAGACGGTACCAGTGCGCCTCGGCCTGGCCCACACACGAGCGGTTGGCCAGCTGCCGTCCGTTCTTGTCAAACACGCGAACGCCCGCCGTGGGTGGGGACGGTGCCTCGTACTCCGTGAACACTTCGTAGACAGCCGCCGGGGTCGGCATGGTCAGCCATGTTCTGTCGACGCCCGCCCGAAAGTAGTGGTAGTGGCGAAACGCATCGGCGTGCGCACTGCCCGGGTCCGCCAGCTCCAGCTCTGTTTTCTGCCTTGTGCCAAACCGGTAGCTGAGGCCGGTGTCGCCCAAGCACACAGCAACCCGCTTGCCGCCTTTTGTGGAACAGGAAAACACCACCGCCTCAAGCGGCTGACACAGCGGCGACCCGGCCCAAACCAGGGGCGGAGCGAACAGCATCGCGATGCACATCAGCTTCTTCATGGCTTGGCAGGGTGTGGGGTGTATTGCGGTGGATGCTGTCTGGGCGGGGCGAGAGGTGAACGGAGTGATCGCAAAACAAGGATTTCTCTGCGACTGCCGTTCGAAGACAAGGCTCGGGTGGGGTGAGGCCTGTTCAGTGTTGACGCTGACTATGGCGGTGGTATTTTTGGTTTTCGCTATGCGGCGACAACGGCCGTTCTACACAGCGCGAGCCGACGTCCGATTTTTTGCCGAGATCAGATCAGTCTAGATTTCCCTTTGGTCCGGCATCTCAAGCCCGCAGTCGACTTCGATTCCCGGGTGTGCATTCCAACTTGTGTGACCGCGCAGCGTTGGATGGCTCTATATGTATACGAGAGGCCGCGGTGGTAGGCGCAGCGCGAGCCCTGGGGACTGGAATCTGCAGGTCCTCCGTACTCCGGCTAATCTTGCTCTGTGGCCCGGGTGAGAGAAGTCTCAGCCTCGTCTGGCTCAGGAGTAGCTGCCCTTGGCTGCATCACATCGGCCAGTGGGTTGTTGCCGGTGCCCAGCCCGTGGCGAAGCGCTGGCGGGTCGCTGCAATAGACGACCTGGGCTCGCACGGTGACGTCCGTCATGCCTTTCTTCTTCAGTCGAGCCTTCGTCAGGTTGCTGAAGGCCATTAGGCGGCGCGTGTACTGCCCGTTCTCAGCGTCGATTGCTTCTCCAAGCTGCTCAGCCGCTTGCTGAGCGAAGTTCTCCGGGCACCGTGGGTGGCGCAGGAGCGGCTCCAGCAGGTAGCTGAAAAGCTCCAGCACAACGCCGAATTCGCACTGGCCGCGCCCATACAGAGTTGCGAGGAACTCCTTCACCACCTTCCACGCCTTGCCGAAATCCGATGTTGGAAGTGCAAGCTGGTGGCGCATGCGGTTCACGCCTGCTGTCAGCCAGAGCTCACCCTGGTCGGCCAGGACGTGCAGGTCGTGCACGTTCAGCGAGATGAAGTCTCGCCGGCGCAAGAACATCGTCAGCACCGCTACAGAGTAGTCACGCAAGGACAACTGCGTGCCGATGTTGTGCATCAAGAACACCTGCGGCCAGCAGGTTACCAAGCCAAAGACGCTCGCGAGGTTGCGCAGCCTTAGGTCCAGCGAGAACAGCATAGCGCCGCGTTCCAGCGCAGCCGACAGCACCGCGTGGTCCTCGTGGGAGACCACTGCCGCAAGCTTGGGTAAATGCTCAGGTGGCGAGGGCGGCCCGTAAGCCGGCACCACCTCGCAATGGCGCTCGATGGCGTCGAGTATGGCGCGAAGGAAATCTTCTTCACGCTGCTTGGCCTCCGGCGTGTACTCGGTAAAACCGAACTTGCCCTCGCGGGAGAACGCGACGCCCACCGGCTTGAGGATTTGCGACTCGGCGAGCTTCTGGAGCGCGGCGTCCCTCGTGGCAGACGTGACAAGTGGCCGAGTGGGAGCAAACGCAAGCAATCCAAGTTGCTCGACCAAGGCAAGTTCGGTGAGGGCGCTCAGGTCGACCAGGAGAGGCCTTGCGCTCTCGAGGTATTTGACTGCAGCGGTTCGCTCTTGAATTTCGCCGCCACCCACCTGCAGCAGTGGGCCGTCTTCTGGCCACCCGCGCACGATGTCGATGACATCAGTCCCCAGCATCCGCGCGAGCATGCCTAGTGTCAGGGTCTGGTCCTGATAAAGCTTGAAGCGGCGGTTCGCGTCAGCTTCCCTTCGCTCTAGCTGCCGCAGCACGGGGCTCACGTCCGGCTGGCCGATGTCGTTTTCGGGCAAGTGCATGCTTACCCAGTGCTTCGAGGGTGCAATGGGGGTTTGAAGCGCCTCGCTTGCCAGGTTGAGCACTCGCCAATACGAGGTCTGGATAGCCTTGATGGTGAACTCGTACTGCGGCCCGAACCGGCTGCTTGCGGTGAATGCGTCGCCGACTTTCTTGCCGACAAGCGCCGCGGCTTCTGGGAACTCAGGCTTGAGGAATTCCTCCGTCGTCGGCAGGTCAGGGATGTCAACGGGGTCGATGGTCTTCCATCGAGAAGCGCCTGACGCGTCGGTCAGTAGCACTGAAGTGCCAGGGGCGACAATGTCAGGCGTGTCATGCAAGCGCTGAATCCGCTCAGGGGCGAACGCGATGGCGGCGTGCAGCGCAGCCGAAGCATCGACGCTTCCCATGTTCATGCGCCACATGCGATAGAGACGGCTCGAGCCTCGTTCAAGTTGCTTGTGCTGCAGCTCCGCCGACGCGACTTGTGTCAGTTCCGCAATCGTGCCTTGGAGCACTTCCGGAATCTCAGAGGCGAGCTGGTCTATCACGTCCTGCTCATGGTGAGCTGCCACCATGAGCGAGAACAGCCAGGATTTCGCGAGATGGCCTTCGTCCTGCAGCTGCGCGTTCACCACAGATTGCAGCAAGGCCCAGTCGCCTGCCTGCTGTCCCAGCTCCATGGCCAAGTGCCTAGCCATACGGTCTCCCCTCCAGCTCTCCGGGAAAGACGCCAACAAGTCGCGAGCCTTTGCCCGTAGGCCGGTGCGCAGGTAGCACAGGAGCAAATTCGAGTGCAGCTCGCTCAAGCCGCCGACAGGCAGGAACCGTTCGTAGCGCGCAGCTGCCTCGGCGTACCGCCTCGACCGCATCATCAGCTGCGCTACGAGGTAGTGGTTGGCCGGGTCGTCGCTCGCGTCTGCGACGGCGACAGCCTTGTCCGTAAACTGCTTCGCGGCCTCGGCATCCTTGGTTTGCAAGAGCGCCCTCGCCCCAAGCACGAGGAGAGGCACGCTCTCTATTTGGAAGACCCCTTGATCGGTCAGTTGTGCGACGACGTCCGCGGGCTTGCCTTGGCCTAGGAGTACCTCCCACTGCATGACTTGGAGCGTTTCGCCAAGCCTGCCGGTCTCGTCTTCGGCGAGTCGCTTGCGGCCGACGTCTGCGACCACCTTGAGGCGCTCCATGTCGTCCTGGTTCGCCGCCGTCTGCGCGTAGGAGACCAGCGCATCAATCGGCATGGTTTGCAGCAGCGGCTCGCCGTACTCAAGCGCCTCGGAAGCGCGATTGAGTTCGCGCAGGGCCTCGATGCGCGGGCGCACGAGGGCGCTCGCCTTGACCGGGTACTTGCCGGCCTCGTCAACCACAGCTAGAGCTGTGGCTGGCTTTCCGAGCAGCAGGTACGCAAACGCCAAGTGCATGGTCGCGGCGGTAAGTGCCTCCGGGATTTGCGCCGCCCACAGCTTGGCATCGCGAGGCTCGAACTCTTCTGTCGCGCGAGTGAGCATCGCCAGCGCCGGCGCTGGTGCAATCCGGTATGCGACGTTCACCGGACTGGACGCAGCGAGGTCCAGCGCGTATCGCAGGGTCGCTTCACGGTTGAAGAAGGTAGCGTCGCTCTGCTTGACGCCATCCAGTGCCGCTTCGAGGGCGCCTTGCACGTCCCCACGCTTGGCCAAGCTGACGGCCAGCATCTGGTACGCCACCGACTTGTCCAAGTGCGCTTGCGGAATATCAGCGCGCTCGATTGCAGCGCCGCTACTGATGCGGACGTTAGACCAAGCCACCCACACTGCCAGCGAGTCGGGAAAGCGCTCACGCGTCCTTTCGGCCACGACGAGTGCCTGCTCGAACTCGCCTTTCAGCAGTAGCCCTCGGATGCGCGCGGCTGCCAGCTTGTCGTCATCCTCGTAGAGGTCGGCCGCCTTGAGGAAGGCTTCGGCTGCCATTGCCTCGTCGTCGTCAACTGTCCAGATACAGGTGCCGTGCATCGAATACCAACGCGCCTGCTGGTGTGCGTCAAGGGTGTGCTCTTCGGTGTCTCTCTTTATTCGCTCAAGTTCAGCCTTGGCATCGCTGAACCTGCAGGCCTTGATGAGCTCGCCCACGTGATCCAACATCTTGGTGACAAGCTTGTCCGCAGACGTGTCACGTCCAGCCGGAACTAGGTCCCCCGCGGCGGACAGTGCCGACCCGGCAGGGCTTGCTGATGAAATTGCTACCTGCGGGATAGGGGCAATTGAAGGCAAGGCAGAAGCCAACGGCGCGCTCGCTTGGGGCGTCGCAAGACTAAGGCGCAGGCTGAAGGACTTGAACCGGTAGTCCAGGTCCGCACCGATGATGGCAGCCAGGTTGCTCGCGTCGACCTGTCCCGCATTACTGTTTAGATCCACGCATACGGCAATGAGCTTGGCCCAGACTGCAGACGGCGGAAGAGGGAGCCGCCCGTCCGCGCGTGTGGCAACGTCGATCAGTTGCTGCAGTGTCCTCGCAACGGCCGTCTCGTCGTTGCCGAGGTCTTCGTGCAGGAACTGTATGTGCTGCATGAACCGAAAGAGCTCCTCGTCCGCGACAACAGCCTTGTTGTACTCATCGACGACGGCGCGAATGGCTTCGAGCGCTGAGCGTCGCACGGGATTGCTGAACTGCGCGGCGGTGGCCTTAAGCAACCAGTCCGAGGCTGAGATGGAGCGAACTGCCTCACGCGCGAGCTCCATTGCGCCGGCCATCTTGGTCGTGCTCTCGACATCGTAGATGACGTTGAAGAAGTCCTGCCCCGGCCGGAAGTTCGGGGCCTTGAAGTCCAGCCACGCCAAGCCAACCGCTTCCTTAAACGCCTTGTCGTTAGCGGAGGCACGCAGGGTGCGCTTCATCTGCAGGCGAACGCTGCCCTGCGCGCCGTAGTCGTCTTCGATGGCGCAGTAGAGGTCGTCGGTGTTGTTGCCGAAGACCCGGGTCTGAAACTTAATGGCAACGATGCGGAATCCGTCCCGAATCCCGCCACAGGTGGTGCTGCGGGTGCACATGGACAGGATCCGGTGCGCCTGGACACGGCTTTCAAACGCGCCCCCTGCGTTCCCGGTGGCGTCCGCCGACGAGACCTGCTTGGAACCAGTGGGCTTTTTCTTGAGCTTGGAACCCGTCTGCCCCTGCTTGGTCGCACCCCCGCCCGCGCCCTTTTTCGGGGCGCCTTTGGGTCGGGTTTTTCCGGGAGCGGCCACGCTTCGCGTACTGTGGGATTTCAGGGCGGGGCTATCGAGTATGCCGGAGCGCCAAAGAGGGCTTGAAGGCGCTCAACCTCGAAGACCAGCGCCTGAATGTCCCCGACGTGGCGTAGATCGGACGCTCAATGCGCCACCTCAACTGACCGCACTCAGTCTTGAGCCGACATTGGGCAAACACGATCAACTCACTTGTCGTTGGTCAGTGCTTGTCCAAACCGCCCACCCACAGCCAGAGAACTGAGACCGACTAGCCCCTCGCCAAGTAATAGGCAACCAACGCATTGGCGTGCCCATGCCCGAGCTTGTGTTCCGTCTTGAGCAGGCTCACCAGCTCCATGTGCTTGAGGTCGCCGGCAGACTTCAGGATCTGGAGCCAGTGCGCGATGGGTTGGCCGTACTTCTTTTCGATGGACGGAAAGTAAGAGGCCGGGCCTTGGATCTTCTCGGGCGCTGCCATGGTGTTTGTCCCCGCCTTGCCTCAGTGTTTGTCTCGCGTCAGCCGCTCGGCAAATGAGATGCCGATGGCCGAGAGCACGAAGGTGAAGTGGATTACCGCCACCATGGTGACGACCTGGATGTTTTCCAGGGTCAGTTCGCCGCTGAGGTAGGTTTTGAGCGCGTGCACGCCAGAGATGGAAATGATGGCAAAGGCCAGCTTGAGCTTGAGGTTGTAGGTGTTGACGTGGTCGAGCCAGTCGGGCTTTTTCATCTCTTTGGAATCAAAGTGCCCGGTGGTCACGAACAGCGAGACACCCGCCAGCGCCACCACCCAGACCAGCTGGGCCACCATGGTCATGTCCACCAGCTCCAGCACCTTGATGATCAGGTCGATCTTCTGCAGATCGTCGAACAGCAGGGTGGTGAAGAGCTTGTAGGTTTCCAGCAGGAACTTGCCCAAGATGCCGAAGATGATCGCGACCAGCCCGACGTAGAAGAAGAGCATGGTGAAGCGCATGCCGTACAGCAGCGAACCCACGCCAGAGAGCAGCTTTTCCATGTGTTTTCGGTATTCAGTGGATGTGAAGGGGGGTGAAACGCTGCCGCTCCGTCGGGGCACCAGCTTTCACCGAAAGCGGGTTTCAAGTATCGCCGAGCCGTGTGTCGCCGGCAGCCATGGCCCCTGCTTCATCGCAGCCCGGCCTTGCGCAGCCGGTAGCTGAACTGCCGCAGCGTGAGGCCCAGGCTTTGCGCCGCGCGCGACTGGTTGCCCTGGTGCTGCTCAAGCGCCTTTTGCAGGTGTTCGGCCGTGTGCGAGTTGGCGCTCTGGTAGTCGCGCACCAGCGCATCGGGGGCCTGGCCGGGTCCGGCTTGTGGTGCGCCGTTGCCCGGCCTTTCCAAGGCATTCCCCGCGCCGGGCGTGGGCGGTAAAGACGCGGGCATGAACCGCTCCAACGTGGCCGCGGTCACCAGCGTGTGGTCGGCCAGCAGCACCAGCCGCTCGATCAGGTTGCCCAGCTCGCGGATGTTGCCCGGCCAGTCGTGTGCTTCGAGGCGCGCCAGCGCGTCGGGCGCAAGGTTCACGTTGCGCTGGTGCGTCTGGTTGGCGCGGTTCACGAAATGCAGCGCCAGCGCGCGGATGTCTTCGCCGCGCTCGCGCAGGCTGGGCAGGCGGATCGGGATCACGTTGAGGCGGTAATACAGGTCCTGGCGGAAGCGCCCGGCCTGCACTTCCTGCGCCAGGTCGCGGTTGGTGGCGGCCACCAGGCGCACATTCACCTTCACCTCGCGCTGGCCACCCAGGCGCACCAGCGTGCCTTCTTGCAGGGTGCGCAGCAGCTTGCTTTGCATGGCCAGCGGCAGCTCGCCGATCTCATCCAGAAAGATGGTGCCGCCGTTGGCCTGTTCAAACCAGCCCGGCCGCGCGCTGTGGGCGCCGGTGAAGGCGCCGCGCTCGTAGCCGAACAGCTCGGACTCAAACAGCGTTTCAGGAATCGCCGAGCAGTTCACCTTGATGAACGGCTGATCGTGCCGCCCGCTGGCCAGGTGCACCGCACGCGCAAACAGCTCCTTGCCCGTGCCCGACTCGCCCAGCAGCAGCACCGTGGCCTGCGACTGCGACACGCGCTCCAGCTCCCCCAGCGCCTGCAGCAGCGCCGGCGACTGGCCGATGAGCCCGTAGCGCGCGCTGGCGGTCTCCAGCGCACGGGCCAGCGCCGCGTTGCGCGCGACCAGCTTGCGCGTCTGGTCGGCCACCAGCTGCTCCAGCTGCAGCAGCTGGCCCGAGAGCGTAGCCAGGATGCGCAGCACGGCCAGGTCGTCGTTGAGGTGGCGCTGGCGGCTGCGGATGCGGTGGCAGGCCAGCACGCCGATGGTTGCGCCGTTGACGTCGATCGGCAGCGCAATGAACGACACCGTTTGCGGCGGCAGCCGATCGCGCGGCACGGTGCGAAACAGAAACAGCGGCTCGGCGTCGACGTCCTGCACGATGGCGGGCAGCCCCGTGGCCAGCACCCGCCCGGTGATGCCTTCGCCCCACTTGAAAATGCCGCGCTGCACCTCTTCGGCGGTGAGGCCATAGGCGTGGCGCACCGCCGCCGTGCGCTCCCCGCCGTCGCGCACCTCGCCGGCAATCACCATGCGGCCCCGGTTCAGGCCGAGCAGCTCGCTCATCAGGTGCAGCATTTCGCGCAGCACAAAAGCCGGCGCCAGGCTGCGGCCCACCAGCTTCATCACCTCGCGCATGAGCAGCAGCTCCTGGGCGTGCCAGTCGGTGCCGGGGGCGTCAGGGTCGGAGCGGTGGGGAGGCATGCCTTTTGGGCAAGCAAACATCACACCAGAACCGGGAGCCTTCCCCAGCCGCCAGCGGCCAGGGCATAGCGAGCTAAAAATCGCCGCTTTTTATACATGTGCCGATTAACATGTATAAAAAACTCGATTTTTTATACACATCCATCGCGCTGGAGAGGCCATGCCCACCCTGACCCCGCTCGAACAGCTGGACCCGGCCCGTTTTGATACACCGGCCATCCTGAAGAAGCTGGCCAGCAGCAGCCGGCAACTGGCCGAACTCAAAGGGCTGGCAGCGTCGATCCCGAACCAGGGGATCCTGATCAACACGCTGGGTCTGCAGGAGGCCAAGGACAGTTCGGAAATCGAAAACATCGTCACCACACACGACGAGTTGTTCAAGGACGACGTGCACCCCGAAGCCTTTGCCAACCCGGCGGCGAAGGAGGTGTTGCGCTACCGGCAGGCGCTTCGGTTCGGCTTCGACCAGGTTCGCGACACAGGGCTGCTGACGACCAATCACATTGTGGGCATACAAAGCGAACTGGAGCGCAACAACGCCGGCTTTCGCAAGCTGCCGGGCACGGCGCTCAAGGACGGCGGCGGGCAAACCGTGTACACACCGCCGCAAGACCCCGCCGAGATCGTGGCGCTGATGAGCGGGCTCGAGCGCTTCATCAATGACGCCAACCTGTTCCCGGCAGACCCGTTGATCAAGATGGCGCTGATGCACCACCAGTTTGAGAGCATTCACCCTTTCTACGACGGCAACGGCCGCACCGGGCGCATCCTGAACGTGCTTTACCTGGTGAAAGAAGGCTTGCTGGAGATTCCCGTGCTCTACCTCAGCCGCCACATCGTGCAGAACAAGGCCGATTACTACCGCCTGCTTCAAACGGTGCGAGACCACGACACCTGGGAAGACTGGGTGCTCTACATGTTGCAGGCGGTGGAGACCACGGCCCGGCAAACCATGGTGACGGTGCAAGCCACCAAGACCGCGCTGTTCGACTACAAGCACCGCATTCGGGACGGCTACAAGTTTTACAGCCAGGACCTGATCAACAACCTGTTCATGCACCCTTACACCAAGATCGAGTTTGTGCAGCGCGATCTGCAGGTGTCTCGCCTGACCGCCACCAAATACCTGGAAGCGCTGGTGGACGGTGGTTTCGTCCACAAGCAGAAGGTGGGCCGCAGCAATTACTACGTCAATGTCGCCTTGAACGCGATCCTGCTGTCGCCCCAGGAGACCGTGCGCTGAGGGAGCCACCGGCACGGGCGGCATAGCCCGTTAAAATCCCCCACTCTCAAGGAGCGCTGCAGTGCCACCCCGTCTTGCATGTCGGGCTGGCGTCAGGCTTGAGAACTCGGGCGTTCAAGGCCCTGCCGGCCTGTCCGGCCCCAACGGCGCTCACCAGTTTCAGTCCGCAACCCTGGTGAGCTCCATGTCCGATACCGCTTCCCCGTCTTCCGTCCACGTCCCGCCCATGCTGCTCTCCGGCCTGGAGCCCCTGCGCGTGGACGCTGGTAGCCTGTTCGTCAACGTGGGCGAGCGCACCAACGTCACCGGCTCCAAGGCCTTCGCCCGCATGATCCTGGAAGGGCGCTTTGAAGACGCGCTGGCCGTGGCCCGCCAGCAGGTGGAAAACGGCGCGCAGATCATCGACGTCAACATGGACGAGGCCATGCTCGACAGCAAGGCCGCCATGGTGCGCTTCCTCAACCTGATCGCGGGCGAGCCCGACATTGCGCGCGTGCCGGTGATGGTGGACAGCTCCAAGTGGGACGTGATCGAGGCAGGCCTGCGCTGCGTACAGGGCAAGGGCGTCGTGAACTCCATTTCCATGAAGGAAGGCCTGGACGAGTTCAAGCGCCAGGCGCGGCTGGTCAAGCGCTACGGCGCGGCGGCCGTGGTGATGGCCTTCGACGAAAAGGGCCAGGCCGACACCTACGAACGCAAGGTCGAGATCTGCGAACGCGCCTACCGCGTGCTGGTGGACGAGGTGGGCTTCCCGCCCGAAGACATCATCTTCGACCCCAACATCTTCGCCATTGCCACCGGCATCGAGGAGCACAACAACTACGCGGTGGACTTCATCAACGCCACGCGCTGGATCAAGCAGAACCTGCCCGGCGCCAAGGTGAGTGGCGGCGTGTCCAACGTGTCGTTCAGCTTCCGCGGCAACGACCCGGTGCGCGAGGCCATTCACACCGTGTTCCTGTACCACGCCATTCAGGCGGGCATGGACATGGGCATCGTCAACGCCGGCATGGTGGGCGTGTACGACGAGCTCGAACCCGACCTGCGCGAGCGGGTGGAAGACGTGGTGCTCAACCGCAGGCCCGACGCCGGCGAGCGCCTGGTGGAAGTGGCCGAAAACGCCAAGGGGTCGGCCAAGGACGACACCAAGAAGAACGAGTGGCGCGCGCTGCCGATCCGCGAGCGCCTGTCGCACGCGCTGGTGCGTGGCATCAACGACCACATCACCGAAGACACCGAGGTCATGTGGCGCGAGATCGAGGCCGGCGGCGGCCGCCCGCTGCACGTGATCGAAGGCCCGCTCATGGACGGCATGAACGTGGTGGGCGACCTGTTTGGCCAGGGCAAGATGTTCCTGCCGCAGGTGGTGAAGAGCGCGCGCGTGATGAAGCAGGCGGTGGCCCACCTGCTGCCCTACATCGAAGCCGAAAAGCTGGCGCTGCAGGCCGCCGGCGGCGACGCCAAGCCCAAGGGCAAGATCGTGATCGCCACCGTCAAGGGCGACGTGCACGACATCGGCAAGAACATCGTCACCGTGGTCTTGCAGTGCAACAACTACGAGGTGGTGAACATGGGCGTGATGGTGCCCTGCCACGAGATCCTGGCCATGGCCAAGGCCGAGGGCGCCGACATCGTGGGCCTGTCGGGCCTGATCACGCCCAGCCTGGAAGAAATGCAATACGTGGCCGGTGAAATGCAGAAGGACGCGCACTTCCGTGAGCGCCGCATTCCGCTGCTGATCGGTGGCGCCACCACCAGCCGCGTGCACACGGCTGTGAAGATTGCGCCGCACTACGAAGGCCCGGTGGTCTATGTGCCCGATGCCTCGCGCAGCGTGAGCGTGGCGCAGGGCCTGCTGTCTGACCAGGCCGCCACCTACATCGCCGAGCTGCGCGCCGACTACGAGAAGGTGCGCACGCAGCACGCCAACAAGAAGCAGGTGCCGCTGTGGCCGCTGGCCAAGGCGCGCGCCAACAAGACACCCATCGACTGGGCCGCGTTCACGCCGGCCAAGCCGAAGTTCATCGGCAAGCGCGTGTTCAAGAACTTCGACCTCCACGAGATCGCGAAGTACATCGACTGGGGCCCGTTCTTCCAGACCTGGGACCTGGCCGGCCCGTTCCCCGAGATCCTGAAAGACGAGATCGTGGGCGAAGAAGCGCGCCGCGTGTTCAGCGACGGCAAGCGCATGCTGCAGCGCCTGATCGAAGGGCGCTGGCTGAGCGCGAGTGCGGTGGTGGGCCTGTACCCGGCCAACACCGTGCGCGACGACGACATCGAGCTCTACACCGACGAGAGCCGCAGCGAAGTCGCCCTCACCTGGCACGGCCTGCGCCAGCAGACCGAGAAGCACGAGTTTGAAGGCGCGATGCGCCCCAGCCGTTGCCTATCAGACTTCGTCGCACCCAAGGGCGTGGCCAACGACTACGTGGGTGTGTTCGCCGTCACGGCCGGCCTGGGGGTGGAGAAGAAGGAAAAGCAGTTCATCGACGACCTCGACGACTACTCCGCCATCATGCTCAAGGCCCTGGCCGACCGCATGGCCGAGGCGCTGGCCGAGTGCCTGCACCACCGCGTGCGCACCGACCTCTGGGGCTACGCGGCCGACGAGGCGCTGAGCAACGAAGACCTGATCCAGGAAAAGTACCAGGGCATCCGCCCGGCACCGGGTTACCCCGCCTGCCCCGACCACCTGGTCAAGCGCCCCATGTTCGACCTGCTGCAATGCGAAGACATCGGCATGGGCCTGACCGAGAGCCTGGCCATGACCCCGGCGGCCAGCGTGAGCGGCTTCTACCTCGCCCACCCGCAGAGCACCTACTTCAACGTCGGCAAGATCGGTGAGGACCAGGTGGACGATCTGGCCGAGCGCAGCGCGGTGGCGCGCAACGAGCTCGAGCGCTGGCTGGCGCCCAACCTGTGAGGACGGGCAAGATGGCTTCGAAGCACCCACGGCCCAACGACGACCTGCTGTGGAAGGGCGTGTTGCTCGCCGTCATTGGCCTGTTTGTGCTGATCGCACCCTACCGCCTGCAGTCGCCCGAGTTGCGGGGCATCATCGCGGGCTCCGCAGGTCTGGGCTGGTTGTCGCTCGCGCTGGGCGCGGGGTGCCTGGCCTTGTGGGGATGGCGCGGCTACCAGCACTGGAAGCGGCGGCAGGCCGCTGACCGTTGACGGGCCGCAGGGTGGCGCACCGGGAACCTCCTTGTGCGCTGTTGGCTCAGCCTTCAGTACGCCCCTTTTTGATGTGGGCTCTATAAAACTTTTCTCACCATGAACGCACTCAACAACCTCTTCAATCAACCCCGCTTCGGCGTCATCCTGCTGCGCTGGACGCTCGCCATCCTGATGATCTTCCACGGCTGGGCCAAGGTCACCGGCGGCGTGAGCGGCATCGAAGGCATGCTGGCGGGCAAGGGCCTGCCCGGCGTCCTGGCGTATGGCGTGTACATCGGCGAGCTGGTGGCCCCGCTGATGCTGCTCGCGGGCGTGTGGGTGGTGCCGGCGGCGCTGATCATCGCCATCAACATGGCCGTGGCCGTGGGCCTGGCGCACATGGGCCACTGGTTCGACATCACCAACACCGGCGGCTGGCGCCTCGAACTGCAGGCGTTCTTCTTCATGACCGCGCTGGTGGTGGCGTTCACCAACCGCCTGGGCCCAAACAAGGGCTAAGTCACGTCCAGAGTCGCCGCACGGCGTCTCGCCCCTGAAGTAACGCCCTCCAAGGACACCGAGGGTCCGGCTCCGCCGGCCCAAGGTGTCGTCCCCCCTCGAAGCGCCGCAGGCGCGCCACAGAGGGGGGAAGCCGCGTCAGCGGCGCAGGGGGGTGACTCCCTCAAACATTCATGATGGAAACGGCGCGGGCGTTCAGGTAGGCCTCCATCGCCTCCGGGCCGCCTTCCGAGCCGTAGCCCGAATCCTTGATGCCGCCGAACGGCATTTCTGCCGACGGCATGGCGGGCATGTTCACCCACAGCATGCCCACTTCAACGCGGCGCGCCAGCAGGTCGGCGTTTTTCAGCGAGCTGGTGAACGCGTAGCCGGCCAGGCCGTAGGGCAGGCGGTTGGCCTCGGCAATGGCTTCGTCCAGCGTGTTGAAGCTGCGCACTGCGGCCATCGGGCCGAAGGGCTCGTCGTTGAACACGCGCGCATTCAGCGGCACGTCGGTCAGGATGGTGGGCTGCCAGAAGTTGCCCGCTTCGCCGATGCGCCCACCGCCGGTGGCCAGCGTGGCGCCGCGCTCCACGGCGTCCTGCGTGAACTCGGCCATGGCCGTGACGCGGCGCGGGTTGGCCAGCGGGCCCATTTGCGTGCCCTCGGTCAGGCCGTCGCCCACCGCGAGACCAGCGGCGTGCTTCACGAGCGCGGCCGAGAACTCTTTGGCGATGCTCTCGTGCACCAGAAAGCGCGTGGGTGAAATGCACACCTGCCCCGCGTTGCGGAACTTGGCGCCGCCCGCGGTTTTCACGGCCAGCGCCACATCGGCGTCTTCGGCCACGATCACCGGCGCGTGGCCGCCCAGCTCCATGGTCACGCGCTTCATGTGCTGGCCGGCCATGGCCGCCAACTGCTTGCCCACCGGCGTGGAGCCGGTGAAGGTGATCTTGCGGATGACGGGGTGCGCGATCAGGTAGCTGGAGATTTCAGACGGCGTGCCGTACACCAAGCCCAGCACGCCGGCGGGCAGGCCCGCGTCGGCAAAGGCGCGCACCAGCTCGGCGGGCGCGGCCGGGGTTTCTTCCGGCGCTTTCACGATCATCGAGCAGCCGGTGGCCAGCGCGGCTGCGAGCTTGCGCACCACCTGGTTGATCGGGAAGTTCCAGGGCGTGAAGGCGGCCACCGGGCCGACCGGGTCCTTCAGCACCATCTGGCGCATGGCCAGGCTGCCGCGCGAGGGCACGATGCGGCCGTACACGCGCAGGCCTTCGTCGGCAAACCAGTCAATGATGTCGGCGCCGGCGAGCACCTCGCCCTTGGCCTCGGCCAGCGGCTTGCCCTGCTCTTGCGTCAGCAGCGCGGCAATGGCGCCCGCGCGTTCGCGCAGCAGGGCGGCGGCCGCGCGCATGGTCTTGGAGCGGGTGATGGCCGGTGTGTCGCGCCAGGTCTCGAAACCCTTTTGGGCGGCGGCCAGTGCCAGGTCCAGGTCGGCCTGGCGGGCATGGGCCACGCGCCCGATTTCCTTGCCGGTGGCCGGGTTGAACACGGCCAGCGACTCGCCTGCCTTGGCTTCGCGCCATTCGCCCTGAATAAAGAGCTGGGTGTTGGGATAGGTCATGGCGGTCTCCTTTTGGGGATGGGTGGATCAAGCGGAAAGGGGGAAACCATACCAGCAGACCGCCGCCACGCCCTGGCCGGGGACTTCCCGCGCGCCAGCGCCGGGCGCTCAGCCGCCCGCTTTGAGCACCCGCCGGTACTGCACCGCTTCGGCCACGTGGGCCACGCCCACGGCCTCCAGCCCGGCCAGGTCGGCAATGGTGCGCGCCACGCGCAGGGCGCGGTGGGTGCCGCGTGCGCTCCAGCCCAGGCGGGCGGCGGCGGTGTGCATGAACTTCAATGCCGCCGCTTCGGCGTTGACGTGCGCGTCCAGCGCCTGGCCCGCCAGGGCCTGGTTGGGTGAGCCTTGCCTGCGCTGGGCGAGCGCGCGCGCGGTCTGCACGCGCTCGCGGATCGACGCGCTGGGCTCGCCCGCCACGCCGTGCAGCAGGTCGTTGGGCGGCAGCGCGGGCACTTCCACGTGCAGGTCGATGCGGTCAAGCAGCGGGCCGCTGAGCTTGCCCTGGTAGCGCGCGATCTGGTCGGGCGTGTCGCGGCAGGCCTTGGTGGGGTGGCCCAGAAAGCCGCAGGGGCAGGGGTTCATGGCGCCCACCAGTTGAAAGCGCGCGGGGAACTCGCTCTGCATGGCCGCGCGCGAAATGCGGATGTGGCCGCTCTCCAGCGGTTCGCGCAAGGCTTCAAGCGCGGTGCGGGGAAATTCCGGGAGCTCGTCCAGAAACAGCACCCCGTGGTGGGCCAGCGAAATTTCACCCGGGCGCGGCGGCGAACCCCCGCCCACCAGGGCCACGGCGCTGGCGCTGTGGTGCGGGGCGCAGGTGGGGCGCTGCCCCCAGCGCTCCAGCGCAAACCGCCCCGCGAGTGAGGCCACGGCGGCGGATTCGAGCGCTTCAAGCGTGTCCATGGGCGGCAGCAGGCCGGCAAAGCGCTGCGCCAGCATCGACTTGCCCGAGCCCGGTGGCCCCACCATGAGCAGGCTGTGCCCGCCGGCGGCGGCGATCTCCAGCGCGCGCTTGGCCGCTGCCTGGCCTTTCACGTCGGCGAGGTCGGGGTAGGCCGGTGCGGCGCCCAGGGCCGTGCAGGCCAGCCGCGTCCAGCCCGCGGCATCGGGCGGTTCGGCGCTGGCACTGGCGCTTTCGGGCAGGAAGCGGGCCACCACGTCCAGCAAGTGGCGTGCGCGGTACACCTGCGCCTGGGGCACCAACGCGGCTTCTTCGGCGCTGCCCGGCGGCAGCACGAGGCGGGTGACGGCGGCGGCCTCGGCGTCGTGCCGGTGCAGCGCCAGGCTCATGGCCAGCGCGCCGCGCACCGGGCGCAGTTCGCCGCCCAGCGAGAGTTCGCCCGCGAACTCCCAGCCGGCCAGGCGCGCCGCGTCGATCTGCCCGCTGGCCGCCAGGATGCCCAGGGCAATGGGCAGGTCAAAGCGCCCCGAGTCTTTGGGCAGGTCGGCCGGGGCAAGGTTGACGGTGATGCGCTTGTTGGACGGGAACTCCAGCCCCGCGTTGGCGATGGCCGAGCGCACCCGCTCGCGCGCTTCCTTCACCCCGGTGTCGGCCAGGCCCACCAGCGTGAAGCTGGGCAGGCCGTTGGCCAGGTGAACTTCCACGCAAACGGGGCGCGCCTCCAGGCCGAGGAGGGCGCGGCTGTGCACCAAAGACAAACTCATGTGTGTTTTCTCCCTGTTTCGGTGCGCGCCGGGGGCGGTGCGGTGCATTTACACCCGCCCAGCGCGTCGCACTCAAATGGTGCGCACTGCTTTGGTGTGGCCCGATCCGGGCCGGGTGGGTGTTGGCGAGGCATGGCCGGGTCACCGGAGCGCCCGCGCACTGTAGGCGCGCTCTGGGGCGGGAACCCCAGGGGGTAGGGTTGCCCGTGTCTGGCATGGTCCGTGCTTGGGGGTGTAAGCGATTGAATCCGGGCCCGGGAAGTTCCCAAGGCCCTCTCCGCAAACCGCGGTGTCGGCCCCCTGGTCTGAGCACCCTTTCGTTCTAGAAGAGGAATCACAGCATGAAAATGGTTTCAGCCATCATCAAGCCGTTCAAGCTGGACGAAGTGCGCGAAGCACTCTCCGGCATGGGCGTGCAAGGCATCACCGTCACCGAAGTCAAAGGCTTCGGCCGCCAGAAGGGCCACACCGAGCTGTACCGCGGCGCGGAGTACGTGGTCGACTTCCTGCCCAAGGTCAAGATTGAAGCCGCCGTGTCCGACGAGCTCGTCGAACGCGTGATCGAAGCCATCGAAGGCGCTGCGCGCACCGGCAAGATCGGCGACGGCAAGATTTTCGTCACTTCCCTGGAACAGGTGGTGCGCATCCGGACCGGCGAGACCGGCAAGGAAGCGCTCTGAACGCCGCCCCCTGAACAAGAAAGACACGGACATGAAAAAACTTATTGCAACCCTGTTCCTGGGCATGGGACTGGCCTTTGGCGGCCTCAACGCCATGGCACAAACGGCAGCGCCTGCTGCCGACGCACCCGCCGCTGCAGCGCCTGCCGCAGCACCGGCCATGGCAGCGCCTGCAGAAGCACCCGCTGCTGCACCCGCCGCCGCGGCTCCTGCTGAAGCAGCGCCTGCCGAAGCGGTCAAGGAAACCATGGACAAGGGCGACGTGGCCTGGATGATGATCTCCACCGTGCTGGTCGTGCTGATGGTGGTGCCAGGCCTGGCGCTGTTCTACGGCGGCCTCGTGCGCAGCAAGAACATGCTGTCGGTGCTGATGCAGGTGATGGTGGTGTTCTCGCTGATCTGCGTGTTGTGGGCCGCTTACGGCTACAGCGTGGCGTTCGGCGGTGAAGGCCTGATCATTGGCAACTTCAGCAAGGCCTTCCTGCTGGGCATCAAGCCCGACACGCTGGCCGCGACGTTCACCCCTGGCGTGATGATTCCCGAGCTGATCTTCGTTGCCTTCCAGGCCACGTTCGCCGGCATCACCTGCGCCCTGATCGTGGGCTCGTTCGCCGAGCGCATGAAGTTCAGCGCCGTGCTGCTGTTCTCGGTGATCTGGTTCACCTTCAGCTACCTGCCGATCGCCCACATGGTGTGGGGCGCTGGTGGTTACTTGTTCAGCAAGGGCGCCCTGGACTTCGCCGGCGGCACCGTGGTGCACATCAACGCGGCCATGGCCGGTCTGGTGGGCGCCTACATGGTGGGCAAGCGCATCGGCTACGGCAAGGAAGCGCTCACGCCTCACAGCCTGACGCTGACCATGGTGGGTGCTTCGCTGCTGTGGGTGGGCTGGTTCGGCTTCAACGCCGGCTCCAACCTGGAAGCCAACGGCGGTGCGGGCCTGGCCTTCATCAACACCCTGCTGGCCACCGCAGCCGCTGTGCTGGCCTGGTGCATCGGTGAGGCGCTGAGCAAGGGTAAGGCGTCCATGCTGGGTGCCGCCTCCGGCGCCGTTGCAGGCCTGGTGGCCATCACGCCGGCTTGCGGCTCCGTGGGCCCCATGGGTGGCATCGCCATCGGCCTGATCGCTGGTTTCCTGTGCCTCTGGGGCGTGACCGGTCTCAAGAAGATGCTGGGTGCCGACGACTCGCTCGACGTGTTCGGCGTGCACGGCGTGGGCGGCATCGTGGGTGCGTTGCTCACCGGTGTGTTCTCTGCCGGCTCGCTCGGCGGCATCAAGGGCGACGACTACTCCATCGGCAGCCAGATGGTGGTGCAGGCCGAAGGCGTGCTGATCACCATGGTGTGGTCTGCGGTGGTGGCCTTCATTGCCTACAAGATCGTCGACATGGTCATCGGCCTGCGCGTCAGCGAAGAAGCCGAACGCGAAGGCCTGGACATTTCTGCACACGGCGAGACGGCCTACAACCGTTGAACCTGACGAGCTCCGGCGTGGTGTGCTGAGGCCACCATGCCGATACCGAGTCTCCTTTGGATGTTGAACCCGCGCTGCCGAACGGCACGCGGGTTTTTTTTCGTTGGCCCGCTTCTATGATGCGCGCGGGACTGCACAACATTCAGGAGGAACTCATGTCCACACCTTTGCTGCGCCTGTGCGCGCTGGCCTTGCTGGCCGTTTTGTCGACCCCGGCCCCTGCCGGCGAGCCCGGTACCCGCAAGCCGTCCAGCAAAGTGAGCTTCCACAAGTCACCTTCGGAAGAAGCCCCCGCCGCGCGCGAAAAGCGCCTGAAGCGCGAATGCCAGGGCCGGCCGAACGCCGGGATGTGCGCCGGATTTACGAGGTAGAGCCCCCACGCTCCGCCGCTGCGCGGGTCGCTGCCCCCCAAGGGGGCTGGGCCTGCCTTGGGACGGCCCGGCGGCTGGCCTCTGCCCCCACGCTCCGCCGCTGCGATTGCAGCGGTGTGTGCAGAAAATTCAAAGCCGTGCGGTGAGGGGGCGACTACCATCGTCGCCATGTCTTCTTTGCCCCCCGAGCATCCCGCCGAGCTGATCGAGCGGGTCCGTATTGCAGCGGCTGCGCGCACGCCGCTGCACATCGTTGGTGGCCGCACCAAGGACTTTTACGGTGAGGCCGTCTCGGGCGAAGCCCTTTCGATGCAGGCATGGTCGGGCATCGTGAGCCACGAGCCGACCGAGCTGGTGGTCACGGTGCGCGCGGGCACGCCGCTCGCAGAGCTGGAAGCCGTGCTGGCCGAGCGGGGGCAGTGCCTGCCGTTCGAGCCGCCGCGCTTTGGGCCTGGCGGCACGGTGGGTGGCATGGTGGCTTGTGGCCTGAGCGGCCCGGCGCGCGCCAGCGTGGGTTCGGTGCGCGACTTCGTGCTGGGCGCGCGCTTCATCAATGGGCGCGGTGAGCTGCTCACCTTTGGTGGGCAGGTCATGAAGAACGTGGCCGGGTACGACGTGAGCCGCGTGTTTGCCGGCTCCATGGGCACCCTGGGCGTGCTCACCGAAGTCAGCCTCAAGGTGTTGCCCGTGGCGCCCGCCGAGGCCACGCTGGTGTTCACGCTGGGCCAGCACGAGGCGCTGGAGCAGCTGCACCGCTGGGGCGGCCAGCCGCTGCCGATCAACGCGAGCTGCTGGGTGAAAGACGACACGCAAGCCAGCGCGCCCGAGCTGCTGTTTGTGCGCCTGCGCGGCGCTGTAGCGGCCGTGGAAGCGGCTTGCGAACGCATGGCGCGCGAGGCGGGTGGCTCGCGCATGGACAACGCGCAGGCCGGCCCCGACTGGACCGACTGCCGCGACCAGCGTCTGCCCTTCTTTCAGGCGCCGTCGGCCGATGTGGGCCTGTGGCGCCTCTCGGTGCCGCAGACCGCGCCGGTGCTGGCGCTGCCCTGGCCGCAGCTGGTGGAGTGGCAGGGCGCGCAGCGCTGGCTGTGGGCGCCCGCCAGCGCAGCCGCCGACATTCGTGCGGCCACCGCTGCGGTGCAGGGCCACGCCACGCTATTTCGCGCGGGTGCCGATGGCGCGCCGGGCGTGCCCCGGTTCGATCGCCCGAGCGCGACCATCGACACCATCACACAACGCCTGCGCGCCGAGTTCGATCCGGCGGGCATCTTCAATCCGGGCCGGATGGGCTGACGTTCATGCAAACCAACCTTTCCCCCGAATACCAGCAGCGCGCCGACGGCCGTGCGGCCGAGGCGATCCTGCGCAAGTGTGTGCACTGCGGTTTCTGCACCGCCACCTGCCCGACCTACCAGCTGCTGGGCGACGAGCTCGACGGCCCGCGCGGGCGCATCTACCTGATGAAGCAGGTGCTGGAGGGTGCCGAGCCCACGCGCAAGACGCAGCTGCACCTGGACCGCTGCCTCACCTGCCGCAACTGCGAAAGCACCTGCCCCAGTGGGGTCGACTACGGCCATCTGGTCGACATCGGTCGCCAGATCGTGGACGAAAAGGTGCAGCGCCCTGCGGGCGAGCGCGCGGTGCGCTGGCTGCTCAAGGAAGGGCTGACCTCGCCGCTGTTTGCGCCCGCGATGAAGCTGGGCCAGAGGGTGCGCCCGCTGCTGCCCGGCGCGCTCAAGGACAAGGTGCCCGCGCCGCGCCCAGCCGGCGCACTGCCCACGCGCACACACGCACGCCGCGTGCTGCTGCTCGCCGGCTGCGTGCAGCCCGCCATGATGCCCAGCATTCACAATGCCACCGCCCGCGTGCTCGATGCCGCCGGCATCCAGGGCGTGGTGGCGCCAGAGGCCGGTTGCTGTGGCGCGGTGAAGTTCCACCTCAATGACCAGGACGGCGGACGTGCGCAGATGCGCACCAACATCGATGCCTGGTGGCCGCTCATTGAAAGCGGCATCGAGGCCATCGTGATGAACGCCTCGGGCTGCGGTGTCACGGTGAAGGAATACGGCCACATCCTGGCCGATGACCCGGCCTATGCCGCCAAGGCCGCTCGCGTGAGCGAACTCACGCGCGACCTGAGCGAGCTGCTGCCCGCGCTGGTGCCGGCCCTGCGCCCGCAACTCAAGCGCGCACCCGACGCGTCGCGCGTGGTCGCCTTTCACCCGCCGTGCACCTTGCAGCACGGCCAGCAACTCAAAGGCGGTGTGGAGCACCACCTCGCCGCGCTGGGCTTCACCGTGCAGGTGGCGAAGAACGAGGCCCACCTGTGCTGCGGCTCGGCGGGCACTTACTCGGTACTCAACCCCGACATCGCGCACACCCTGCGCGACCGCAAGCTCGGCCATCTGGGCGAGCTGCAGCCGGCGGTGATTGCCAGCGCCAACATCGGCTGCATCACACACCTGCAGAGCGGCACGGCCACCCCGGTGCGGCACTGGGTCGAGGTGCTCGACGAAGCCCTGAGCGCCTGAGCCAGCGGGCGCGTTAAGCTGCGCCCGTGATCCCCGCCCTCGCCACCTTGCTCATCTTCCAGCTGCTGGGCGAAACGCTCGTGCTGCTGTCGGGTGTGCCCGTGCCCGGGCCGGTGGTGGGGCTGGCCTTGTTGCTGCTCACGCTGGTGCTGCGGCCATCGGTGCTCGCCACCGTCAAGCCCACGGCGCAGTCGCTGCTGCAACACCTGTCGCTGCTCTTTGTGCCCGCTGGCGTGGGCGTGATGCTGCATTTGCAACGCCTGGGCGACGAGGCTCTGGCCATCGGCGTGGCGCTGGTGGTGAGCACGCTGGTGGGGCTGGCCAGTGCCGCGCTCACCATGGCCTGGCTCATGAAGAAGGCGGGCCGATGAGCGCACCCGTGCCGCTGCCCGGAGCGCTGGCCGACATCTGGGTCTACCTGGCGGCCACGCCCTTGCTGGGCCTTACCCTCACGCTGCTGACGTACCACGGCGCGTATCTGCTCTACCAGCGCAGCGGCTTCAACCCGCTGGCCAACCCGGTGGCCATTTCGGTGGCGGTGCTGGCCACGCTGCTGTGGGCCACGGGCACGCCCTACGCCACGTACTTTGAAGGCGCGCAGTTCGTGCACTTCCTGCTGGGGCCGGCCACGGTGGCCTTGTCCATTCCGCTGTTTGAACAGCTCCCCCGTCTCAAGCGACTGTGGCTGCCCATCGTGGGCGCGCTGGTCGTGGGCACGCTGGCGGCCACCGTCACGGCCATCGGTCTGGGTTGGGCGCTGGGTGCGTCCAAGGCCACGCTGGCCTCACTCGCGCCGAAGTCCGTCACCAGTCCGGTGGCCATGGGCATCGCGGAAAAGATCGGTGGCATTCCGTCGCTCACCGCCGTGCTGGTGGCCGCCACCGGCATCACGGGCGCGGTGTGCGCCCGTGCCCTGTTTGATGCGCTGCGCATCCGCGATCCCATCGTGCGCGGGTTCGCGCTGGGCACGGCGGCGCACGGCATCGGCACGGCGCGCGCCTTTCAGGTGAGCGAAGAGATGGGCGCCTTTGCCGGTCTGGCCATGGGCCTGTCGGCCCTGTTCAGCGCGGTGGCGCTGCCCCTGGTGGCGGGGCTGCTGCTGCGCTGGATCTAGCCCAGCGCGGCCTCGATGTCGGCGGCCAGCTTCTGCGGGGCGTCCTGGGGCGCGTAGCGTTTGATCACGCGACCGTCCTTGCCCACCAGGAACTTCGTGAAGTTCCACTTGATGGCCTTGCTGCCCAGGATGCCCGGAGCTTCGGCGGTGAGCCACTGGTAGAGCGGGTGCGCGTTCGCGCCGTTCACGTCGACCTTGCTCATCATGGGAAAGCTCACGCCGTAGTTGAGCTGGCAGAAGCTGGCGATCTCGTCGTTGCTGCCCGGGTCCTGGCTGCCGAACTGGTTGCAGGGAAAGCCCAGCACCACCAGGCCGCGAGCGCCGTAGCTCTTGTGCAGGGTTTCCAGACCGCCGAATTGCGGGGTGAACCCGCAGGCGCTGGCGGTGTTGACGATCAGCAGCGGCTTACCCTCGAACTGCCGCAGCGGCACGGTCTTGCCATCGATGGATTGGGCTTCGAAGTCGTAGATGCTGCTCATGCGGGCTCCTGTGGGGCGGGTGGGACTGTGACGGATTGTGCGTTGTGGTGGGGCCGGGCGACGAATGGTGCCTCTGCGCAGGTGGGCGAATCGCGCCACCCACCCGCGAATTTGCCCATCACAGGCATACTGCCTCGCAACATTTCATAACAAAAGCCGAGGCTGGAGATGGTGGCTGCATACACGGTGGCGCTGGTGGGGTTCTCCCAGGCCGAATCGTCGACGTTCGAATCGTTTTTTCGCCTGGCCTCGCGCCGTCCGCCGAGCTATCTGGTGCAGGACGAGGTGATGGACGCGCAGATCCTGATCGTCAACGCCGACAATCCGCAGGCCGTGCTGCTGGTGCGCGACGCGGAACTGCCCGGCAAGGTGCTGCTGGTGGGCCATACCGACGGGGGTACCGGCTGGCCGCTGCAGCGCAAGCCCGTGAAACTGGTGGCGATGCTCGCCATGCTCGATGAAATCGTCGGGGCCACGCGGCCACCCCCCACCCGGCGCCGCAGCAGCGGGGCATCGGGCTTCAGTGCGGTTGAGCACTACCAGTCGTCCCAGCTGCAGGGGCTGGACGCGAGCATGAAGCGCGCAAGCGGGCGGCAGGCCCCGCAGCCCGAGCCTGCCGCCGGCGGGGGTGCCGACCGTGGCTTTGCCCTGACCCAACCGTTCTCTTCGTTGCCACCGCGTGCCTTGGCACCTGCGGCCAGCGCGAGCCGGCGCCGCTCGCCCGACACCGAATTCCCCCCCACACGGCCCATGGAGCAGGGCGACGCCGCCCACCTTCGCAGCACCGTGCCCCCGCCCGTGCGCAGCGCTCCGCCAACGCCCCTGCCGCGCGCCACAACGGCGCCACTGGCGCGCCCTGGCGTGTTGCGCATGACCGACTTCGGCAGCCTGGAAGACCTTCCTTCTCCGCCTGCGCCGCGCGCCACGCGTGCGCCCAAGTCGCGCATCAGCACCGACAAGACGCCCGTACCCGAGGTCGCGCACGGCGACATGTTGCTGGTGGCCGAGAGCCTGGTGGAGGGCCGCATCCTGGTCAAGCGCTTCAAGAAATACGGCCTCGCGGTGGACTGGTCGCGCGAAGCCTCGCAGGCCCTGGTGATGCTCAAGGCGCATCCGTACCGCGTGGTGGCGATCGACCGCCTCAAGGGCGAGCCCGACGCCAACCAGGTCTGCCGCGTGGCCAAGCAGACCAAGGGCCCCAAAGGCGCACCGGTGGTGATCATGTTTGCGCCCACCGCCGGCAGCATGGACCGCATGAAAGCCGGCCTGGCCGGCAGCGACGCCTACCTCTCGCGCTCGGTGGGCGAGGGCGATCTGTACAAGGTGCTGGCCCAGCACCGCCTGGTCAGCCTTGACGGCTTTGCACCCACAAACGTGGGGTTTTGACTCTGTTGCTTCGAAGGAAGAGGCTCAAGCCAGAACGCCGCGGAACCGGCTTTGCCGGGCCGCAGGTGTTGCCCCCTTGAGGGGGTGACGCACCGCAGGTGCGGCGCGGGGGGGAGTCACCCGTGCAAGTCGTCGCGGCGCGCGATTTCCAGCAGGCGCTCGAGTTCATGCGGGTGGGTGCGCTGGTTGTGGCGGTGCCACAGCGCGATCAATCCCATGCAGCCCGCCACCAGCACGCCAAACGCGGTGATGGCCGCAAACGCCGACCAGCCCATGCCGGTGGAGAAGCTGTACATCGCCCCCAGCGTGAGGATGCAGGCCTGCTCGTTGAAGTTCTGCACGGCAATGGAACGGCCCGCGCCCATCAGGTTGTGCCCACGGTGCTGCAGCAAGGCGTTCATGGGAACGACGAGGAAGCCACCCAGGCCGCCGAGCAGCACCAGGAAAGGTGCGGCCACCCACACGTTGTCGATGAAGTTCATCAAGATGACCAGCAGGCCCATGCCGATGCCCAGCGGCATCACGCGCGTGGCCTGGTCCAGCCGCATGCGCATCGAGGCGATCACCGCGCCCACTGCGGTGCCCACCGCCACCACGCCCACCAGCGAAGAGGCCTGCGTGGTGCCATAGCCCAGCGCCGCGCCCGCCCAGGCCAGCACGATGTAGCGCAGGTTGCCCGACACGCCCCAGAACAGCGTGGTCGTGGCCAGCGAGATCTGGCCCAGCCGGTCGCGCCAGAGGCGGCTGTTGCAGCGCCAGAAATCGGGCAGCAGCTCCAGCGGGTTGCGCGGCATGGGCCGCGGGGTCACGCCCGTGAGCGGGATGCGCGTGTTGAACCAGGCCGCCAGCGCATACACCACCACCAGCGCAGCCACTGCCGCTTCTGCGGGGTGATGGATGCCGGTGTGGAAACCGGGCAGGTCGACCGCCAGCAGGTGGGCCGACACCCAGGGGCTCACCAGCTGGCCACCGAGCAGCACGCCCAGGATGATGGAAGAGATGGTGAGGCCCTCGATCCAGCCGTTGGCCTTGACCAGTTGCGAAGGCGGCAGCAGCTCGGTGAGGATGCCGTACTTGGCGGGCGAATAAGCCGCGGCACCCAACCCCACCAGGGTATAGGCCAGCAGGGGGTGCACGCCGGTGAGCATGAGCAGACAGCCAGCCACCTTGATGGCATTGCTGATGAACATGACCTGGCCCTTGGGCCTGGCGTCGGCGAACGCACCCACGAAGGGCGCCAGCACCACGTAAAACAGGGCGAACAGCGGCACCAGCGCAGCGCTCTGCCACTCCGGAGAACCCCGTGTGCGCAGCAGCTCGATGGCAGCGACGAACAGCGCGTTGTCCGCCAGCGAACTGAAGAACTGCGCCGTCATGATGGTGTAGAAGCCGCGCTTCATGGCGATGATTTTGTGTGCCGGAGCGCTTCAGCGAGGGTCCGCTGAGTGGGGTGCGCCGGCCTTTTTATGCGACAGTTGACGGGTCTCCAGACGATGCCGGGTTATAGCACGCCACCTTGAAAACACCGGGTGCATTGCCCCTGGGTTTTCACCGGTTGTGACGCCGTCGGCCCGTCTTGCGACTTACCGCACGCCCCCTTCTGAAGATACCCCCCACCCCCATGCCCCGTCCGATCCTTGCCACTGTCCACCCCGAGGCCCTGAGGCACAACCTGGAGCGTGCGCGCCACTTCGCGCCCGACGCGCGGGTGTGGGCGGTGGTCAAGGCCAACGCCTATGGCCATGGCATCGAGCGCTGCTTTGATGCCCTGCGCAGCGCCGACGGCTTTGCGCTGCTGGACCTGGCCGAGGCCGAGCGCCTGCGCGCGCTGGACTGGCGCGGCCCCATCCACCTGCTCGAAGGCGTGTTCGAGCCGCGCGACCTGGAGCTGTGCTCGCGCCTGCACCTGTGGCACACCGTGCATTGCAACGAACAGATCGACTGGCTGGCCGCGCACAAGACGCTGGCGCCACACCGCGTGTTCCTCAAGCTCAACAGCGGAATGAACCGGCTGGGCTTCAAGCCAGCGGCGTTTCGCAGCGCGTGGGCGCGGCTCAACGCCTTGCCGCAGGTCGATGAGATTTCACTCATGACGCACTTCAGCGACGCCGATGGCGTGCGCGGCATTGCGCACCAGGTGGCGGCTTTCGAAGAGGCCACCGCCGACCTGCCCGGCGAGCGCACCGTGTGCAACAGCGCGGCCATGCTGCGCTACGCCAGGCAGTCGCTGCGCGGTGCGCAAAGCCTGGCGGCAGACTGGGTGCGCGAAGGCATCGCGCTGTACGGCAGTGCGCCCGACTTCCCCGAGAAGCGCGTGAGCGACTGGGACCTGCAGCCGGCCATGACGCTCTCCAGCCGCATCATTGGCACGCAGTCGCTGCAGGCGGGCGACACGGTGGGCTATGGCTCCACGTTCACCGCCGACGGGCCGATGCGCATCGGGGTCGTGGCCTGCGGCTATGCCGACGGTTACCCGCGCCACGCACCCACCGGCACGCCGGTGTTGGTCGACGGTGTGCGCACACGTGTGGTCGGCCGGGTGAGCATGGACATGCTCACGGTGGACCTCACGGCGCTGGATGCGGCGGGCATCGGCTCGGAAGTGGTGTTGTGGGGCCGCGCCGCGTCGGGTGCGGTGCTGCCGGTGGACGAGGTGGCCTCGTCGGCCGGCACCATCAGTTACGAGCTGATGTGCGCGGTGGCGCCGCGCGTGCCGTTCCGCTGAGCCGCGTGGCGCCTCAGGGGCGCCCGGGCGAGCAGGCGGCAAAGCCGTAGCGCTCGCAGAACGGGTTGCCCAGCACGGGCAGCCAGCGCGGAATGTCGTGGAATTCGCGCGCCACTTCGGCCAGCACTTGGTCGCGGAACACCGGGTACTTGAAGCCCGTGCCGTCCACCGCGAAGAAGGCCACGCCATCCACCTCGAAACGCTTGCGGCTCACGCGCTCGAAGTACGGCGCGAAATCCGCGAGGTTGGGTTCGTCGTACAGAAACACGCGGATGGGCTGGCCGTCGTAACGGCGGAAGTCGATGATCTGGTCGTCTTGGCGGGCGTGGTGTTTGCCCAGGCCGAACACCGGCACGTACTGCCCGTGGTGAAAGGCGAGCATGGCGGCGGGGTTGTAGGTGCGGCCCATGAGCGTGGCGCCTGCGGGCAGGTCCTTTTCCAGCGCGGCCACCACGGCGGCGGTTTCGCGCAGGAACACCGCGCGGTCGTGGATCTTGTACGACTGCCACCAGGACAAGGGCGACCAGGCGATGGCCGCCACCACCAGCAGGTGAGGCACCGACAGGGCCACCGTCCAGACCAGGCTGCGGCGCAGCGGCCTGGCGTCCAGTCTCAGGCCCGCCCACACCACAAAGAGCGGCACGAAGCCCAGCACCCAGTGCAGGCCGATGGTGCGGCGCGCGCTCAGCAGCAGGAACACAGCCAGCGGGAACAGCCACAGCACGAGCAGCGTGCGCGCCGTCGTGCGCGAGACGCCGGGCACATCCGGGCGCGCGGCCAGGGCGCGCCACAGCAGCCAGGGCGTGAGCAGGTAGAGCGCCATGGCCACGTACACGCCCAAGGTCTCGAGGTTCCAGCTCGAGCCTTCGTTGCGGTTGAACACGTTGAACATCACGTTGCTCCAGCCATGCGTGGCGTTGAAGGCGATGTTCAGCGCGATGGCGGGCAGGGCCAGCACGAAGATGAGGAAGGGCGCCCACCAGCGCTCGCGGCGCCAGCCGAAGCAATGGGCCGCGTAGGCAAAGCCGAGCAGGGCCGCGAAGTATTTCGAGAGAAAGGCCAGGCCCAGGAACAGGCCCGCGAGCGCGTACCAGCCCGCGCCGTGGCCGCGGCTGGTGTCGGCGCGCAGGTAGCACCAGGCCGAGAGCGCCATGAAGAAGATCAGCGGGGTGTCGGTGGTCACCAGCACGAACAGCCACGACCACGGCATGGCGAGGTACACCGCGCCGGCCAGCCAGGCACTGGCTTCGCGCTCCTCGGGCAGGAAGCGGCGCAGCAGGTCCACCACACCGAGTGCGATCACGCTGGTGACGAGCAGCGTGGCGCTGCGCAGCACCAGCGGGTGGTCGCCCCCGAGCGCACGCAGCGCCGCGATCAGCCAGCCCACCATGGGCGGGTGGTCGGAGTAACCCCAGGCCGGGAACACGCCCCACTGGTAGAAGAAGGCTTCGTCACCCGTGATGGGAAAGCCCGCTGCGAGGGCGAGCTTGATCACCAGCGTGAGGGCAAAGGCGCCCCAGAAGATCTGGCGCGAGGCGTGGGCGGAGTATTCGGAAGCGCGCATGGTCAGGGTGTCAAGCGTCCAGGGCCAGCAGGCTCACGCCCACCACGATCAATGTGCAGCCGGCCACGCGCAGCCACGAGAACGGCTCGCCCAGCCAGAGCACCCCCAGCGCGAGCGTGACCACGAAGCCCAGGCTCACCAGCGGGTAGGCCACGCTGACGTCCAGCCGCGAGAGCACCCACAGCCAGAGCACGGCGCTTGCGCCATACAGCATGAGGCCGAGCCACACCATCGGGCTGCTGAGCGCCTGCAGGTAGGTGCTGCCCACGTCGGCGGCCGCCGGGGCACCCATGCCGCGTTTCATGGCAATTTGCGCGGCCGATGACAGCAGCACGCAGAACAGGGCAAGGCCCAGGGCGACGGATTTCATGGCGAAAGTCTCGGGGTCAGAAGCCGACGGTGGCCGCCAGGCCGATGCCGCCCATGACGAGCAGCGTGAACCAGCTGAAGGGGTCCTTCAGCGCGAACTGCAGCGGGTCTTCGCCATGCAGTTCGCGCCGGCCGGTCTTGAGCCAGATGCGCATGACCCAGAGCAGCAACACGGGTGCCGCGGCCCAGAGCCAGTCGGGGTGGGCGTAGAGCTGGCGGCTGTTCTGGCTGTCGATATAGAGGGCGAGCACAAGCACCGCGAGAAAGCCGCTGGACATGCCCATGGCGCGCAACGAATCCAGGTCGCGCGGTCGGTAGCCCCTGCCGGGCGCAAGCTTGCTGCGGTCGTCTTCCAGCTCTTCGAGCTCGGCGCAGCGCTTGACCAGCGCCAGGCTCAGGAACAGGAAGATCGAAATCGCCAGCAGCCAGTTGGACAGGTCCACGCCAGAGGCCACCGCGCCCGCGCCAATGCGCAGCGTGTACAGGCCCGAGAGCACCAGCACGTCGATGAGGGCGAGCCGTTTGAGCACCAGCGAATACGCCAGCGTCGTCACGGTGTAGGCCAGCAGCATCCAGGCAAAGCCGGTGGACACCGCCAACGCCAACACGAAGGCGAGCCCGAGCATCACCAGCCCGAGCGCCACAGCCGTGGGAATGCCGATGGCGCCCGAGGCGAGGGGCCGGTGGCGTTTGATGCGGTGCGCCCGGTCGTTGGGCAAGTCCAGCAGGTCGTTGACCAGGTAGGTGGCCGAGGCGCACAGGCCGAAGGCCACAAAGGCGAGCATCACCGACAGCCAGAGCTGCGGGTTCAAGGAGTGCGCGGCGAGCAAGGGCACGAACAGCAGGCCGTTCTTCGTCCATTGCTTGAGGCGGATGGCGCGCAACACGGTTTTCAGGCTCAGGGGTTCGCGTTCGAACACGCGGGCCTGTGGGTGGGTGCGCTGCAACGAAGACACCACGCCGCCGGGTGCGTTCACCGCCACCGCTTCGGCGCTGCCGGCCCACACATCGAGGTCGTCGCGGCTGTTGCCGGCGTAGGCCCACTGGCCGTGCCCGCGTGCGCGTGCGTGCGCGTCGATGGCCGCGCGCTTGTTGCCGCGGCTCAGGTTCACGCCGTCGGCTTGCGCGTTGGTGCCCAGGTGGTCGTCGAAGACCTCCAGGTGGCTGGCCACTTCCTGCACGATGCGTGCGTCGGCGGCGCTGGCCAGCACCAGCGGGCGACCTCGCGCGCGCTCGTCGCGCAGGTACTGCACGAAAGGCTCGTGGTAGGGCAGCAGGGCGGGGTCGGGCCGGGCTTCACTGGCCAGGCGTTGCTTGAAGCCTGCCTTGCCCAGTGGCAGCCACGTGAGCAGGCGCAGCAGGTTCAGCGGATGGCGCCGCACCAGCAGCAGGGCCGACTCGTGCAGGGTGTCGCTGGGCGTGAGCGTGCCGTCCAGGTCCACATAGAGTGGGCTGTGGTCAGGCGATGCAGCGGGTGGGGCAGGTGGCGTCAAGCGGGCGGTCCGTGAAGCGGAAGGCCGATTTTAGGCGGCCTCCCCTGCTTCACGCGCCGCTGGGCGCCGCCCAGGCGTCAGGGTTGTGCGTTGCGCAAGGTGCTGGGCGTCTTCAGTCGGCCTGCGACCCAGTGCAGTGCGATGGCGGGCGCCAGCAGGCACAGCAGGCCCAGCGCCCAGGTGGTCCACACCAGCGGTGCGATCCAGCCGCTCAGGCTTTGCGTGGACGGCAGCACCTGGCCCAGCCACTGCACCAAGCCCAGCCACGCGGTCTGCATGTTCTTCAGCCAGGCGGGGTCGATCCACACGGCGAGCCACGCCGGCACGGGCCACTGGCCCGCCGCGTTGGCCGCGTCGGTGACCTGGCCTGCGGCAATGGCCGTGAGCATCCACTCGGTGATCTGCACCGAGGCCGCGGCCAGCCCTGTCCAGCACAGGGCGAGCAGGCCAAACACGCCCCAGATCAGCGGCTTCATGCCCGTGCTCCAGCGGCGGCGGGCGTGGCGCGCCAGGCGCGTGTCAGCGCGTCCAGCAGCGCGGCCTCGCCATCGGCCTCGTGCCCATCGGCTTGCACGATGGCCTGACACAGGTCCACCACCAGCGCGCGCAGTGCCGGGTCTTGAACTTCATCGAGCAATTGCTGGCGTGTCGTCTCGTCCATGCGGGCCGAGCCTGTCCACTCGCCGTGAGCGGCGGTCAGAAGGTCTTCGCAAAAGTGGTCGAGCACTTCCTTGAGCGCATCGGGTGTCAGGCCCAGCCGGCTGGAGGCCTGGAGGCTGTCCAGTGCACGGATTTCGGTGAGCGAGTAGTTGCCATCGGCCACGAGGGCCATGGCCAGCAGGCGGGCAGCCGCCTCGGGGCTGTTGGTGCGGTAGTTGCGCATGGTCGTGTCCTTTCTCGGTAGGGCATGCAGGGTTGCCTTTGGGGCGAGGCCCGGAGCATAGTCGTGACCTTGATTCGGAAAAAGCAGAAAATTACGGAATCAACGTCACGGAAAGACGAAGCATGAACCAGGAACTCAATTACAAGCACCTGTACTACTTCTGGGTCACCGCCAAAGAAGGGGGCATGTCGCACGCGGCCGAGCGCCTGGGGCTGGCGGTGCAAACGGTGAGTGCACAGGTGCGACTGCTGGAGCAGTCGCTCGGGCACGCGCTGTTCAAGCCCGCCGGGCGCGGCCTGGCCCTGACCGAGGCCGGGCAGACCGCGCTGGAACTGGCGGAGCAAATCTTCGCCCTGGGCGAGCAGCTGCACACCGCCGTGGGCGACGCGGCGAGCCAGAACCGGGTGCGCCTGGTGGTGGGCATCTCTGACGGGCTGCCCAAGTTCGCGGTGCGCGACCTGCTGGGCCCTGCGCTCAGCGAGCCCAACCTGCGCCTGCTGTGCCACGAAGACGGCTTCGAAGACTTGCTGGGCTCGCTGGCCCTGCACCGGCTGGATGTGGTGCTGTCGGACCGGCCTGCGCCGGCCAACCCCAACCTTCGGCTGTACAGCCATCCACTCGGGTCGTCGCCCCTGGGCTGGTACGCCCCCAAAGCCTGGCTGGCCCAGGCGCGGCGCGACTTTCCGCAATGCCTGTCGCAAGTGCCGGTGCTGCTGCCCACGGCGCAGTCGTCGGTTCGCCTGCGCATTGACCAGTGGTTTGAGCGGCACGGCGTGCAGCCCCGCGTGGTGGGCGAGTTTGAAGACAGCGCCTTGCTGGCCACCTTCGGTGCGTCGGGCATGGGGGTGATCCCCGCCGCTGAGCGCCTGCGCGACGACCTTGCGCAAGGCTATGGCCTGAAGTGGTTCGCGCCGTGCGACGGTGTGCAGGAACACTTCTACGCCATCGGCACCGCCCGCAAGGTGCAGCACCCGCTGGTGCAGCGCCTGCTCAACGCGTCGGTGTTCTGAGGCCTCAGCGCGCGGGCGGTGGCGTGGTGGCGGCAGGGCACATGAACACGCAGCCTGGCGGTGTGCGACCGACGAAGCGGCCGTCGGGGCACTGCAGCACGTCTTGCGTGCACATGATCGGCGTGCGCTCGCTGGCCGGTGGCGCCACAGGTGAGCTGGCGCAGGCGGTGAGCAAGACCGTGAGCGAGGCCAGGCAGAGGGTGATGGGTTTCATGGGGCGCATTGTGGGTGAAAGTCGGGCTTCAGCCATGGTGCATCAACTGCTGGCGCAGCATGTCCCAAAGGTCTTCGGCCGGGCGGCTCAGGCGGGTGTCGCGCCGCTTGAGCAGCCCGATGCGGCGCACCACATCGGGTGAGTGAAGCGGCCTTGAAAGCAGGTCCACCGCCGCACCGGCGTGCAAGGCCAGGCGAGGCAACACGCCAATGCCGACACCGCCGCGCAGCAGGCCGAGCATCGAGGACAGATGTTCCACCTCGTCAAACCACGGCGAGGCAATGCCTGCTGCCGCCAGTGCTTCGTCGATCTGCTGGCGATTGGCGCTGGTGGACCGCAGGGCCACGACACGCCAGGCCTGCAGGTCTTTCCAGCCGACCCGCCTGCGTTTTTGCAGCGCATGGCCGGCACGAAATGCAATCACGTAAGGGTCGTCGGCACAGTGTTCGGCGTGCAGTTCGGCTGAAGGTGGCCCGAGCACGCCGATGCCGAACTCGGCCTCGCGTGCGAGCACGGCTTGCACCACCCGTTGACCTGTGTCGTCTCGCAGATGCAGGCGCACGTGGGGATAGCGTTGACGAAAGGCGTCCAGCACCGGGGGGAGCAGCGAATACGCCACCGTGGTGAGGCACGCCACGTCGATCCGCCCCGACTCGCCTCTTGCACTGCGCCCGGCCTCGGCGACGGCGTCGTCCAACTGAGCCAGCAGCAGGCCTGTTTTGCGCACCAGATCGAGCCCCAGTGAAGTGAGCGCCACGCGGCGTGTGGTGCGCTCCACCAGCGCCCCGCCCACGGCAGCTTCCAGCTGGGAGATGCGGCGGCTGAAGGCCGACTGGGTGATGTGCAGCCGCTCGGCCGCGCGCACGAAACTGCCGCTGGTGTGGAGTGCAGACAGCGCGCGCAAGTCATCGACGCGGTAATTGATGATCGCCATGCAACAAATTCTGAAAATTGAGCAATTTACAGAATGTAAGGCGCTGCCAAGAATTCGCCCTCTGTTCTTGTCCGGTCCGCCTGCATGCCCGTCATCAAAATTTTCAGTCCGACGCCTGTCACACCCGATCAGGCCGAAGCCGTGGCCGTTGAGCTGGAGGCGCTTTGTCTGACGTTGTTGCGGGCGCACCCCACTGCGATCCAGATCGCCTTTGTGCCAGCCGTGATGCCACGCGGCGCGGCGTTGCTGCTGGAGATGCACTACCGCGCCCAGCCGTACCGGGACACGGACGCACTCACCGGATTCATGGACGGCGCTGAACGCTCGGTGCTCATGCACCTGGGGGCCGTGCCACGTATTCGGTGTTTCGCGGTGGACGCCGCAGGCCTTTCGGCACGCCACTGAGCAATGGCGATGACCTCTCCCAATGCCCCGGCGGTCGACGCGGCCGCGCCGTTGTGCCTGCGTGAAATTCGCAGCTTCTGCGTGGGCGGCTCGGTCCGCACCCTGCAGGGTCTGGCGGTCGAGCAGCGGCGTTTTGCACAGAACGGACCGGCGCGAAGCGTGGACCCGAACGGTGACTACATCAGTGGGCAGATGTATGTGCAGGCGTATCTGCAGGCGCGCCCCACCAGGCGCGTACCGCTGCTGCTCTGGCACGGCGGCGGCATGACGGGCGCCAACTGGGAGACCACCCCCGATGGCAGGCCCGGCTGGCTCAACCGCTTCTTGCGCGCGGGCTTCGATGTGTATGTCAGCGACGCGGTGGAGCGCGGCCGTGCAGGTTGGTCGCGATGGCCCGAGATCTATGCCGAGGCCCCGCTGCATCGCACGCTGGAAGAAGGGTGGGACATGTTTCGCATCGGCCCCCGCGAGGGCTATGCCACCCTCGCAAGCGATCGACGCGCCCACCCGGGCCAACAGTTTCCGGTCGACGCGTTCGACGCCTTTGCCGCGCAGTGGGTCCCGCGCTGGGCCGACCATGAAGCGCTCACGCTGGCGGCCTACGATGCCCTCTTGCACAAGCTGGGGCCCTGCATCGTGCTGGGCCACAGCCAGGGTGGCGGCTTCGCTCTGGAGGCCGCACGCCGCCGGCCCGAGGCGGTGGTCGCGGTGGTGGCTCTTGAGCCGTCCGGTGCACCGCAGGTGGTGGACGCCGACGTCGGCAGCGCATCGCCCGCGCATCTTTATGTGTGGGGTGACCGCATCGCCGACCACCCTATCTGGCAGCGTTACCGCGCCAGCGTGGACGCGCACGCCAGCGCGCTGCGGGCTGCGGGCGTTCGGGTCGATGTGTGCGACCTGCCGCGCGAAGGCCTCAAGGGCAATTCCCACTTTCCGATGATGGACCGCAACTCGGACGCCGTCGCCGCGCGCGTGCTGACCTGGCTAGACACCATCGAGCCGCCGGTGCCCGCCACCTGATCGCTTTGAATCACCACAGGAGACACTGACCCATGACCCGACGCCTTCTTCTTCAAGCCGCCTGCGCATTCACTGCCACGGCACTGTGCACCCCGCCGGCCCTTGCGCAAGAGCCGAACTGGCCCACGCGGCCCTTGCGCATCATCGTGCCCTTCGGCCCGGGCAGCGGCAACGACATCGTGGCGCGGCTGGTCGGTGAGCACCTCACGCGCGCGCTGGGCCAGCCGGTGGTGGTGGACAACCGCGCCGGTGGCAACGGCACGATCGGCGCAGACGCCGCCGCGCGCGCCGCACCCGATGGCTACACGCTGTTTGTCACCACCAACACCACGCAGGCGGCGGCACCGAGCCTGATGAAGAAGATCAACTACGACCCCATCAAGGACTTCGCGCCCATCGGCCGCATCGCCAACACGCCCGCCATGCTGGTGGTGCACCCGTCGCTGCCGGTCAAAACGGTGGCCGAGCTGATCGCGCTGGCCAAAGCCCGCCCGGGCAAGCTGACGTACGCCTCGGGCAGCGCCGGCACCCTGGTGCCGGGCGCCATGCTCACCAGCATGGCCGGCATCGACATGCTGCACGTGCCGTACAAATCCATTCCGCTGGGCATCAACGACGTCATTGCAGGCCAGGTGGACATGATGTTCACCGACATGGCCACCGGCACGCCGCAGGTGAAGGGCGGCAAGCTGCGTGCACTGGGCGTGAGCAGCCTCACGCCGGTGCCTGCGCTGCCCGATGTGCCGCCCATCGCCCAGTCCATCAAGGGCTTTGAGCTGCTGGCCTGGTACGCCATGTATGCGCCCGCCGGCACCCCGGCCCCTGTCGTCGAACGCCTCAACCGCGAGCTGCGCGCCTTTGTGGGCCACCCCGCCACGCAAGAGCGCATGACCACCCTGGGCCTGCAACCGGTGACCAGCACGCCGCAGGAGCTGGCCGACTTTGGCCGGAGCGAGCTGGCCAAATGGACGCGGCTGATTCAGCAGGCCGGCATTCAGCCCGAGTGAGGTGGCTGGTGCGGGTTCGCCACCACGTCATCGGCTGACATGGCGGCCGCGCGCGCCTTCACCCGCGTCGCCGTCTGGATGCCCCAGACCGCGACGAACATGGCCGCGATCACCGGGCCGATCACGAAGCCGTTGATGCCCATCACCGAGATGCCGCCCACCGTGGAGATGAGCACCAGGTAGTCCGGCATGCCGGTGTCCTTGCCCACCAGCAGCGGGCGCAGCACGTTGTCGACCAGGCCGATCACCAGCACGCCGTACAGCACCAGTCCCACGCTTTGCCACACCTCGCCGGTGGCAAAGAGCCAGATGGCAACCGGGCCCCACACCAGGCCCGCGCCCACCGCCGGCAGCAGCGACAGCACTGCCATGAGCACGGCCCACAGCAGCGCGGCGTTCACGCCCAGCACCCAGAACGCCAGGCCGCCCAGCGCGCCTTGCACCAGCGCCACCACCAGGTTGCCCTTGACCGTGGCGCGCAGCACCGTGCCGAACTGTTCCAGCAGTTCCTGCTTGTCGTCCGGCGGCAGCGGAATGGCCATGCGGATGCCGCGCATGATGGCGCCGCCGTCGCGCACCAGGAAGAAGGCGAGGTACAGCGCAATGGCCACGCTCACCACCAGGCCCAGCGCGTCCTGCCCGAGGTTGAAGGTTTGCGTGGCGATGAACTGGCTGCCTTGGGTGACCGCCTGCGTGAGCTTGCGCTGGATGAGATCGAAGTTGCCCAGGCCGAAGCGGCCGAGCAGATCGGTGAGCCAGGTGGGCAGGGCTTCAAACAGCCCGCGCAGCATCAGCGCCGGCTTGAGTTCGCCCGACTCGATGCGCGCATACAGCTGGCTCGCTTCGCGGGCCAGCGAGGTGGCCACCAGCGCCGCCGGCAGCACGACCATGACGATCGCTGCCAGCATGGTGACGAGCGCGGCCAGCGTGCGGCGCTGCCCCATGCGCGGCAGCAGCCAGCGGTTGAGCGGCGCAAACAGCAGCGCAATGATCGCGCCCCAGAGGATGGTGCCGTAGAAGGGCAGCAGGATCCACACGAACGCCACCGACACCGCCACGAGCAGTACGCGCAGCATCACGGAGCCGGACACCGGCTTCATCGACGGCGCGCTGATGGGCACGATTTCGGTGGGTGGCGGGGCGGGCGGGGTATCGATGGGCTCGGTCATGGGTGCGGGCGAAAGTTGAGACAGCGAGGGGAGTATGACGCCGACGGCGCGCCCTTGCAGTCGAGCCGCAGCGGCACCACCGTGTGCCGCCCACTGAATCACACCCTGCGCAGTTCGAACATGCAGTGCGGCGAACCGTTGGCCGCACACGCGGTTTCCTGTGCACGCCATTCGCCGGGCAGCGCGGCCCGCTCGCTCGCACAGGCGAGGCCTCCCGCAAGTGAGCTTTCAAACATGTGACACACGTGGCGCCCGGCATGCCGCCCGTACTCCGCCGCATACACGGAATGGTCGATGCGCACGCGTGCCAGACCGCGGTCAAGGTCGATGTGAACGGGGGTCAACTGGCCATACCCCCGCAGACTGACGCTGCGCAGGTAGTGCTCAAGCAGGGCGACGCCCGCCATGTGGAAACGCTCACCCTGTTGTGTGCACCAGACCCTTGCCGCGCTGTCACCTGCCGCGTGAAAAAGCGCGTGGGCAGCTTCCACGCCCAATGCACCTTCTATGGCCTTCTGTACGCCGACCCAAAGGTGGCGCGGGATGAGCAACACCGGCATGCCGTCCACCGACCACGCCGAAGTCACTTCATCAATGCGCACGGGCACCGGTAGATCGCATGTGTGACGGTGGATGCCGTTCATGCGCAGGGCTTCCAGACCTGGCGTGTCACGCGCAACCAGTTTTCACCCAGAATGCCTTGCACCTCGCGCGCCCCAAAGCCTCGCCGCAGCAGCAGGTTGGCCAGCTCCTGCACTTGCTCGGGTTGCACAAAGCGAAGGTCGCTTTCATAACCCCCACCGGCGGGGTACTGGGCGGCACTCGATCGCGCCCTGCGCATGATCGACTCGGTGTCGAATGAAAAGTCCACCCCCAGACCGACATGCTCGCTTCCGACGAGGTCGCGGTAATAAGCCACGATCCGGTACAGCGCTTCGGTGGAGGCGTCGTTGTGGCCCATGAAGATACCCACGCCGTTGACACCGACCACGCCGCCGGTGGCCGCGCTTGCGCGGGCCTGCTCGTTGGTGATGTTGCGGGGGTGGTCCCACAAGGCTTTCGGGTTCGAGTGCGTAAACACCACGGGCTGCGTGGACATGCCCATGACGTCCATCGACGTCCTGTACCCGGTGTGACTCACGTCGACCAGCATGCCCACGCGATTCATCTCGGCCACCAGTTGCCTGCCAAAACGGCTGAGGCCTGCGTCGGTCACCTCGTGACAGCCATCGCCCACCGCATTCTTCTGGTTGTAGGCCATCAGCATGTGCCGGATGCCCAGCCGGTAGTACGCCTCGACCATGTCCAGATTGCGGGCCAGCGCATTGGTGCCCTGGAAGTGCATCGACACCGCCAGCTTGTCTTCTTGCTTTGCGCGTTCAACGTCGTCGGCGGTTTCCACCAGCACATAAAGATCCGGGTGTGCAAGGATCTGCGCTCGCTGCTGGGCGATGGCCTGCGTGGTGGCTTCCAGCGATTCTTCGTCGGTGGCCATGGTGAGCGAAACGCAGGTGTAGCCGCAGCTCTTCAGGCGGGGTAGCACCTGGGAGCGCAGCTCGGGGCGGCCAAAGCCAATCCAGGGCAGGGTCATGTCCCAGACCAGGGAAGAGCGGTAGAGGTCGGTTGCCAGCATGGTGCTCACTTGCGGCCTTTCGCATGTGGGGAAGGATCGAACGCGCCAGACTCAATGGCTTGTGCGATCACGCTACCAAGGATCTTCAACTGGCGGGCGAAAAAGCGCTGGTCTTCGTGCTGATAGAGGTGGATCAGTGCCAGACCACGCAAGGTGGAAATGGCGAACTGCATCAGGTCCGTCTGTTGTTGCGGGGGCAGCGTGGTGTGGGCCATCAGTTTTTTCCAGGGAGCCATGTAGCTGGCCACGATCTTCTCCCGCAGCGCGGTGATTTCCTGATGCAGCGCGGGATGGGTCCGGGCACCCACAACGATTTCCTGCACAGCCACATTGAGTTCGCTGCCGTAGAAGTCCCACATGGTCGCGACGATTTCCCGCGCTTCGGCCGCTGGACCGCGCGCGGCGGGCGCCTGGCTGAGCAAGTGGTCGAGTCGGCGGATGAATTCATCGAAGAGAAAGGCCAGCGCTGCAACGATCATCTGGTCTCGCGTGCCGAAGTGGTGTTGCAAGGCACCAGGTGATGTTCCGGCCCGCTCGGCCACGACGCGAATGGTGGTATTGCCATAGCCTGTCTCGATGAGGTTGGCGACCACCGCCTCCAGCAGGCCGGCTCGAGTGATCACGGCGCGCTGCTGCGTCGGTTGCGTGACAGCAGATTCCTTGGTTGTTTTCATATTTACGTTACGACTGTATTGACTTAAATACAACTGTATCGTAAATTGAAATCCCCAACAAGGAGAACGTGATGTCTACGCAGATGAAATGGAAAGTCCGCAGTGCGGCGTTCGTGGTTCTGGTGTGGCTGGGGCTTTCGCCAGCCCAGTCTCAAGCCTTGCCAAAGACGCAGCTCCAGGTGGTCGGTTCGATCTCCAACCTCGCGCAGTACCGCGACTACGAGGTGCCGTTCTGGACGCGAACCCTGTCGGAGAAGAGCGGCGGCGCGATCACCGCAGACATCAAAGCCTTCAATGAAATGGGGCTGAAGGGTCCAGAGGTGTTGCGTCTCATGGGGCAGGGTGTCATTCAAGCGGGTGCGGCGCTCATTCCGTACTTGGCAGCGGATGATCCAGCGAACGAAATGATTGACCTGGCCGGCCTGCTGCCCGATGCGCCCATAGCGCGCAAGGTGACCGACGCGCTGCGCCCGTACTACACCCAGCTCTACCGCGAGAAGTTCGGTGTCGAGCTGCTGGGCTTTGGCACCTATCCCGCACAGGTGCTGTATTGCAATGGCCCCCTCACGGGCCTGGGTGAGGTCAAGGGCAAGAAGGTGCGCGTCGCGGGTCGCTCGCAGAGTGAGCTCATTCAGGCGCTGGGAGGGACGCCGGTGACACTGTCCTTCGGCGAGGTTGTGCCGGCACTGCAGAACCGTACGGTCGATTGCGCCATCACAGGAACGCTGTCGGGGAACGCCTCGAAGTGGCACGAGGTGACCACGCACATGCTGGCGCTTCCGTTGTCCTGGGGCGCCATCGGGTACGCGGTGAACGCCAAGGCTTGGAACGCGTTCGACCCGCGTGTGCGCCAGCTCATCCAAAGCGAAGTGGCCGCTTTGGAGCGCTCGATCTGGGGCGTGGCAGACGAGTTCACTCAGCAAGGGTACGAATGCAATGCGGGCACTGCGCAATGCCGCTTGGGTCAGAAGGGCAGGATGACTGTTGTCCAGCCCAGCGCTGCAGATCTGGCTCTGCTCAAGAAGGTCCTTGGCGAGGTCACCGTGCCGAAGTGGGCTGAACGTTGTACCGCCGCCTGCGTGAACGTATTCAACAACCAGGTCGCGCCGCTGGTGGGCGTGGCACTCAAGAAGTAGGCCATGCCATCCACCCTGGACCGGGCGCTCGCGTTGGCGCATCGTGCATCTGCCTGGGCTGCCCTGGCTGGCGGTGCCTTGCTGCTGGACGCCGCTTTGCTTGTGGCTGTAGAGGTCGTGCTGCGCCGCTTTGCCGGTATCACCTTTGGGGGTTCCGATGAGCTGTCGGGGTACGCGCTGGCGATCGGCTCGACCTGGAGCTTTGCTTACGTGTTGCTCCACCGGGGAAACATTCGGGTCGATGCGATCTATCACCACCTGCCGCAGCCCATGGCCGCGCTCCTGGACTTGCTCGCCATCGGCGCATTGCTCGCCTTCTTCGGACTGGTGACTTGGCACGGTACCGGCGTGATGGCGCAGAGCTGGACGCTTGATGCGCACAGCAACACCGCGCTGGGTATTGCGCTGGTGTGGCCGCAGGCGCTGTGGTGGGTGGGCTATGCATGGCTGCTCGTGTGTGGCTTGCTGCTGGCACTGCGAGGCCTGCAAGCCTTCGCGGCGCAAGACTGGGCCTGCGCACGACGCCTGCTGGGTGTTCGAGGGACCGAGGAGGAGGCGCTCGAAGAGATTGAAAACAGCCGACAGCTTCAGAGAAAGACCACCCCATGATCGCGACTGCGCTTTTCACGCTGCTGGGCCTCATGGCACTGGCCATTCCGGTGGCCGCGTCCATGGGCGTGCTGGGTCTGGTGCTCGGGCACTTTTACTCATTCCTTCCGGTGAGCCGGGTGGCTGGCGAAATGGCCTGGAGCAGCAGCAACGAATTCTTGTTGGTGTCACTGCCCTTGTTTGTCCTGCTAGGCGAGCTGCTGCTGCGATCGGGGCTCGCCGAGCGCATGTACGAATCGCTGGCACGCTGGCTCTCTTGGCTGCCCGGGGGCCTCATGCACTCGAACATTGCCGCCTGTGCACTGTTTGCCGCCACTTCAGGTTCCAGCGTTGCCACTGCCGCCACCGTGGGCACGGTGGCGCTGCCACAGGCCAGCCGCTTTGGCTACAACGAGCGACTGTTTCTGGGCTCACTGGCGGCAGGCGGCACGCTTGGCATCCTCATACCACCGTCGATCAACATGATCGTCTATGCCGTCCTGACGAACACGTCGGTGCCGAAGCTCTATTTGGCGGGTATCGTGCCTGGCTTCTTGCTTGCACTGGGCTTCATGGTCGTGATCGCTGTGGCTTGTACGCTGCGCCCTGCCTGGGGGGGCCAGCGGGTGCGTGCCACGCTGGCGTCATGCATTGCAGGCCTGGTGCATTTGCTGCCGCCCATGGGCGTGTTCCTGGTGGTGGTGGGATCGATCTATGCAGGCATCGCGACCCCCACCGAAGCGGCTTCTTTGGGGGTGGTTGTCGGACTGGTACTGGCTGCATGGAACCGCTCTTTGTCCTGGCAGATGCTCCAGACCGTGCTGCTGGGCACGATGCGATCCACCGGCATGATCATGCTGATCATTGTGGCGGCCTACTTCCTGAACTTCGTGATGTCAGCCACAGGCCTCACGACGCGACTGACCGACACGGTGCTGGCACTGGAGCTGTCCAACTGGGAGATGTTGCTGGCGGTGGTGGTGTTTTACCTGGTGTTGGGGTGCTTCATGGAAACCCTCTCCATGATGATCACCACCATTCCCGTGGTCGCGCCCGTCATGCAGGCCATGGGCTTTGACATGGTGTGGTTCGGCATCGTGGTCGTGGTGCTGGTCGAAGTGGCTTTGATCACACCGCCTGTGGGGCTCAATCTCTTTGTCGTGCACAACATCCGAAAAAGAGGCTCTATGAACGACGTGATCCTTGGCACGCTTCCGTTTCTGGTGGCCATGTTTGTCTTGCTGTTGCTGCTCGCGCTGTTTCCGGGCTTGGCGCTGTGGCTGCCTGCAGTGATGGGGCCTTAACGCCGAGAGCCAGGCCGCTCATGCGGCAAATCCTTGTGCCAGCACCACCCGAAGCCACGCCACAAACGCCGACACCGCGCGCGGGACGTGGCTGGCGTACGGGCGGATCGCGTAGATCTGCGGGCTGAAGGTGCCCACCGATGCCCAGTCGGGCAGCACCTCCACCAACTGACGTGACTGCAGCGCCGCCTGCGCGCTGAAGTCGGGCACCAGCGCGATGCCCAGGCCGGCCATGGCGGCGTCGCGCAGGGCTTCGCTGTTGTTGGCGCAGAACGGGCCGGTCACGGGCACCGTGACGCGCTGGCGCGGCGCCTTGCGGCGCCCTTCGGGGGGCATGAAGTGCCAGGCCGGCGTGTCCTGCGCGCGCGGGTAGTGCAGGCAGTCGTGGGTGGCGAGGTCCTGGGGCGATGTGGGCGTGCCGCGCCGGCGCAGGTAGTCGCGGCTGGCCACCAGCAGCGAGCGCGTGGCGCACAGCGGCCAGGCCACGTGCGTGTCGGGCGGCGAGGCGGTGTGGCGGATCGCCAGGTCGAAGCCTTCGGTGGCCAGGGAACTCAGGTGGTCCGACATGTGCAGCTCCAGCCGCACCTTGGGGTGCGCCCGTGCGAACTCTGCGATGCGCGGCACCAGCTGCTGGCGCGCGAAGGCCACCGGCGCCGTCAGGCGCACCAGGCCGGCGGGCTCGTCGGCCAGGTCGCGCACGCTGGAGAAGCTCTGCGCGATGCGCTCGAACGGATCGCGCATGCCCGCCACCAGCTGCTGGCCCGCTTCGGTCAGGCGCACGCTGCGCGTGGTGCGCTGCACCAGGGGCACACCGGCGGCGCGTTCGAGCTCGCTGATGCGCTGGCTCATCGCCGCCTTGCTCACGCCCAGGCGCTGCGCCGAGGCGGTGTAACTGCCTTGCTGCGCCAGCACCGTGAGCCAGTGCAGGTGCGCCCAGAGGTCTTCCACTTTTTTGTCGCTCATGCCCACATTGTTCACCATGACAAACAATGCGTTCAAGTCCCGGCCCCTAGTCGCCGCGGTGGTCGCTCCCTAAACTGGCCCGCATTCCCTGTTCCAACCGAGCGAGACCGCCATGGCCAACACCCCGAATCCGATCCATCACTTCATCCAGGGCCAGGTGGCGTCCGGCACCTCGTCGCGCCAGATGGATGTGTTCAACCCCGCCACCGGCGCGGTCAGTGGTCGTGTGGCGCTGGCCAATGCGGCCGACGTGGGCGTGGCGGTGGCCGCTGCGCAGGCGGCTTTCCCGGCCTGGGCCGACACGCCGCCCATTCGCCGTGCACGCGTCATGTTCAAGTTTCTCGAACTCGTCAACCAGCACAAGGACGAGCTCGCGCACCTCATCACCGCCGAGCACGGCAAGGTGTTCACCGACGCACAGGGCGAGGTCTCGCGCGGCATCGACATCATCGAATTCGCCTGCGGCATTCCCCAGCTCCTGAAGGGCGACTTCACCGACCAGGTGTCCACCGGCATGGACAACTGGACGCTGCGCCAGCCGCTGGGCGTGGTGGCCGGCATCACGCCGTTCAACTTCCCCGTGATGGTGCCCATGTGGATGTTCCCGGTGGCCATTGCCGCGGGCAACACCTTCATCCTCAAGCCCAGCCCGACCGACCCGAGCGCCAGCCTGTTCATGGCCGCGCTGCTGAAAAAGGCCGGCCTGCCCGATGGCGTGTTCAACGTGGTGCAGGGCGACAAGGAAGCGGTGGACGCGCTGCTGGTGCACCCCGACGTGAAGGCCATCAGCTTCGTGGGCTCCACGCCGATTGCCAACTACATCTACGAGACCGGCGCGCACCACGGCAAGCGCGTGCAGGCCCTGGGTGGCGCCAAGAACCACATGGTGGTCATGCCCGACGCCGACCTCGACCAGGCGGTGGACGCGCTGATTGGCTCGGCCTACGGTTCGGCGGGCGAGCGCTGCATGGCCATCAGCGTGGCCGTGCTGGTGGGCGACGTGGCCGAGAAGATCATGCCCAAGCTGATCGAGCGCACCAAGACGCTCAAGGTGCTCAACGGCACCAACCTAGCGGCCGAGATGGGCCCCATCGTCACCGCAGCGGCGCACCAGCGCATCACGGGCTACATCGACGCGGGCGAGAAAGAGGGCGCGAAGCTGCTGGTCGATGGCCGTGTCTTTGACGGTGCGAAGGCCGGTGACGGTTGCGCCAACGGCTTCTGGATGGGCGGCACGCTGTTCGACCACGTCAGCACCGACATGAAGATCTACAAGGAAGAAATCTTCGGCCCCGTGCTCAGCTGCGTGCGCGTGCCCGACTTTGCGCAAGCCGTGCAGATCATCAACGACCACGAGTTCGGCAACGGCGTGAGCTGCTTCACCCGCGACGGCAACGTGGCGCGCGAATTTGCGCGGCGCATCCAGGTCGGCATGGTCGGCATCAACGTGCCGATCCCCGTGCCCATGGCCTGGCACGGTTTCGGCGGCTGGAAGAAGAGCCTGTTTGGCGACATGCACGCCTACGGCGAAGAAGGCGTGCGCTTCTACACCAAGCAAAAGAGCATCATGCAGCGCTGGCCCGAGAGCATTGGCAAGGGCGCCGAGTTCGTCATGCCCACGGCGAAGTAGGCTTCCCCCCTGCGCGCCTTCGGCGCTTCCCCCCGGTGGGGGGACGACACCTTGGACCGGCGTAGCCGGATCCTTGGTGTCTCTGGTATCTGGGCATCTCGCTTCGAGGAGACCGCGAATGGATGAAGGCAACAGTGCTTACGACCCTGCGCAGGGTGACTGGAAGACGCTGGTCACGTTCTTCAATCCGACCGAGGCTTTTCTTTTGCGCGGTTGCCTGCAGGCCGGGGGGGTGCCCGCGGCGGTGGCCGACGCCCACCTGGTGCAGACCCACCTGCTGCTGGCCTCGGCCATTCCCGTGCGCGTGATGGTGCCCCAGACCCGTTTCACCGAGGCCGAGGCGGTGGTGGCGGCCTTTCAGCGCGGCGACTTCAGCCTGGACGACACCCACACCGGCAGCCACACCGGCAGCCACACCGACAGCGACCCCGAAGCACCATGAGCGACACCACCTTCGACTACATCGTGATCGGCGGTGGCACCGCCGGCTGCCTCATGGCCAACCGCCTCTCGGCCGATCCCGCCAAGCGCGTCCTGCTGGTGGAGGCGGGCCGCAAGGACGACTACCACTGGATCCACATCCCGGTGGGCTACCTCTATTGCATCGGCAACCCGCGCACCGACTGGCTCTACCAGACCGAGCCCGACGCCGGCCTCAACGGGCGGCGCCTGCGCTATCCGCGCGGCAAGACGCTGGGCGGCTGCTCCAGCATCAACGGCATGATCTACATGCGCGGCCAGGCGCGCGACTACGACCACTGGGCCGCCTTCACCGGCGACGACGCCTGGCGCTGGGACCAGGTGCTGCCCGCCTTCAAGGCGCATGAAAACCACCACCGGCTCGATGCCGCGCAAGACCCGGCCTTCGCGGCGTTGCACGGCCACGGGGGCGAGTGGCGCATCGAAAAGCAGCGCCTGCGCTGGGACGTGCTCGATGCCTTTGCGCAGGCCGCGCAGCAGGCCGGCATCCCGGCCACCCCCGACTTCAACACCGGCGACAACGAAGGCGTGGGCTACTTTGAAGTCAACCAGAAAGCCGGCTGGCGCTGGAACGCGTCCAAGGCGTTTCTGCGGCCGGTCATGCAGCGCGCCAACCTCACCGTGTGGACCGAGACCATCACCGAGCGGCTGGTGCTGCAACGCGATGCGGGTGGTGCCTTGCGGTGTACCGGCGTCGAGTTGCGGCGCCAGGGGCAGCGCGTGCAGGTGCAGGCCGCGCAAGAGGTGGTGCTGAGCGCGGGCAGCATTGGGTCGCCGGCCATCCTGCAGCGCTCGGGCATCGGCCCGGCGGCGGTGTTGCAGCAGCAAGGCGTTGCCGTGCAGCACGAGCTGGCGGGCGTGGGTGAGAACCTGCAGGACCACCTGCAGATCCGCGCGGTGTTCAAGGTGCAGGGCGCGACCACGCTCAACATGCTGGCGAGCTCGCTGTGGGGCAAGGCGCGCATCGGGCTGGAGTACATGGCGCGGCGCACCGGCCCGATGAGCATGGCGCCCAGCCAGCTGGGTGCCTTCACACGCAGCGACCCGCAGCAGCCGCACCCCAACCTGCAGTACCACGTGCAGCCCCTCAGCCTGGACGCGTTTGGCGAGCCTCTGCACGCGTTTCCCGCTTTCACGGCCAGCGTGTGCAACCTCAATCCCGCCAGCCGCGGGCATGTGCGCATCACGTCGCCCCGCGCGGACGACGCGCCGGCCATCGCGCCCAATTACCTCAGCACACCGCAAGACCGGCAGGTGGCCGCGGACAGCCTGCGCGTGACGCGCCGCATCGTGGCGCAACCGGCGCTGGCGAAGTACCAGCCCGAAGAATTCAAACCCGGCCCGCAGTACCAGAGCGACGAAGAGCTCGCCCGCCTGGCCGGCGACATCGCCAGCACCATCTTCCACCCCGTGGGCACCACCCGCATGGGCCGCGCCGACGACCCGATGGCCGTGGTCGACAGCCGCTTGCGCGTGCGCGGTGTGCAGGGCTTGCGCGTGGTGGACGCGGGCGTCATGCCCACCATCACCAGCGGCAACACCAACAGCCCCACGCTGATGATTGCGGAGAAGGCGGCCGGCTGGATGACCGCCGCACGCTGAGCTTCCCGCTCAGCGCAGGCGGCCCACGTACTGGCCGCCGCCCGGTGCGTGGCGCAAGGCGTCGGTGGCCACATCGATCAGCGTCTTGCGCTGCGGCGCGTTCATCGCGGGGATGGCCGCTTCCAGTTTCTCGGCCCAGGGCAGCAGTTCCTCCAGTCCGTCGCTCGCGGCTTTCTCGCGCGCATGGCGCACCACTTCGCGCGCGTAGTCGGCGTTGGTGGCCATCCATTCGGTGTCGGTCACGCGCCCGGTCTTGCGCCGCAGCAGCACATGCAGGTGGGCGGCTATCGCAAAGACATCGCTGGTGCTCATGGCTACTCCTTCATGGCGGCGCCCCGCGCCGCAGGTTCAACCCACGCTTTCGTTGTGCAGCGACACGTCCAGCCCCACGCGCTCGTCGCCTTCGCGCACGCGCAGCGTGGCAAAGCGCGAGGTGATCCACAGCACCACGGCTGTCATCACGAGGCTGTAGGCCAGCACCGCCACGCAGGCAATCACCTGCGCCACCACGCTCGACTCCACGCCCGAGATGGCCGGGTCGGCCAGCACGCCGGTGAGCACCGCGCCCACCAGCCCGCCCACGCCGTGCACGCCGAACACATCGAGCGAGTCGTCCGCGCGCAGCTTGCGCTTGAGGGCGGTCGCGCCCCAGTAACACGCCACGCCCGCCACCAGGCCAATGACGAGTGCGCTGCGCGGTGTGACGAAGCCCGCCGCCGGCGTGATCGCCACCAGCCCCGCCACCACACCCGAGCACAAGCCCAGCAGCGACGCGCGCTTGCGCGAGAACCACTCGGCGCCCATCCAGGCGATCGCGCCAGACGCCGCCGCCACGTGCGTCACCAGCAGTGCCAGACCGGCGCGGCCGTCGGCGGCGAGCGCCGAGCCTGCGTTGAAGCCAAACCAGCCCACCCACAGCAGGCCGGTGCCCGCCATGGTCAGGCCCAGGTTGAACGGCACGAAAGGTTCGCGCCCGTAGCCCGCGCGCGGGCCCAGTGCGTAGGCGCAGACCAGGGCGGCCGCGCCTGCGTTGATGTGCACCACCGCGCCACCCGCGAAATCGAGCGCGCCCAGCTGCGCGAGCCAGCCACCCGGCTCCCACACCCAGTGCGCAATCGGCGCGTACACCAGCAACAGCCACAGGCCGGCAAACAGCAGCAGCGCGCCAAAGTGCATGCGCTCCACCAGCGCGCCCACCACCAGCGCGCAGGTGATGATCGCGAAGGTCAGCTGGAACATGGCAAACACCGACTCCGGCACGTGCTGCGCGATGTGGCTCACCGCCACCTGCCCCGAGGCCGCGAGGACCTCCATGCCCGAGAACCCCATGCGGCTGGCGCCACCAATGAAGCCGCCCAGCGCACCACCCGGCGTGAACGCCAGCGAATACGCCAGCGCGAACCACAGCACGCTCACCACCGCCGCGATGCCCACCACGCTGGCCAGCGTGTTGATCACGTTCATGCGCCGGACCATGCCGCCATAAAAGAGCGCAATGCCAGGCAGCGTCATGAGCAGCACCAGCGCCGTGCTGACCATGAGCCAGGCGGTGTCCGCGCCCTGAATGGCACTCGCGGCGACCAGACCCGGTGCCGTGAGCGCGGCGGTCGCGGCCGGTTCAGGCGCTGCAGCCGGTGCGGTCTGGGCCATGGCGGCCAGTGGACTCAGCAGCAGGGCGCCCAGGGCGGTGAAGAATGAATGCTTTCGTGGTGGTTTGGACGGACGGATGGCGGGTTCAACACGGTTCTGGTGCATTTTGTGGCCTGTTTCCAACGACGCTGCCCCTCCGCATTTCCTGTGCCAAGGGTTGTCCCGGACAAGGGAAACCCCGGATGCACAGCGCTGGTGCAGCCCGCTACAGTGCATGCACTCGCCAACAGCGCACAGCGCTGGTGACCGCGGGGGACCGAGGAGACAACCCAGTCCAAATAGAACAACGGTTTCAGCGTCCTCCAGAGATGCCAGATTCCTCAAGCCGACCCCATCAGGTCGGCTTTTTTTTGCCCGTGTGGGCGCGGCGACAATCTCGCGATGGAACTCTTGCTCGTCTCGCTGGCGTCGCTCTTTGCCGGCTTTGTGGATTCGATCGTCGGTGGGGGTGGCCTCATCCTGGTGCCGGCGCTCTTTGCCATGTTTCCCACCACCCACCCGGCCACGCTGTTCGGCGTGAACAAGGGCGCCTCGGTGTGGGGCACGGCGGCGGCCACTCTGCAATACGCGCGCCGTGTGCAGATGCCATGGCACGCCCTGCTGCCCGCAGCCGCGGTGGGCTTTGCCGGCTCCATGGCGGGCGCGTGGACGGTCACCGTCATTTCGCCCGACTTCCTGCGCCGCGCGCTGCCGCTGGTGTTGCTGTGCGTGCTGGGCTACACACTGGCGCGCAAAGAACTCGGCCGTCACCACGCACCGCGCTTTCAGGGCCGCCACGAGGCCTGGGCCGCGTGTGCGCTGGGCGCCGTGATCGGCTTCTACGACGGCTTCTTTGGTCCCGGCACCGGCAGCTTCTTCGTCTTCCTGTTTGTGCGCTGGCTGGGCTACGACTTCCTGCACGCCAGCGCCAGCGCCAAGCTGCTCAACACCGCCACCAACCTCGCAGCGCTGTTGCTCTTTGCCTGGAAAGGCCACGTGTGGTGGCACTTCGTGTTGGCCATGGCCGTGGCCAACGTGGTGGGCAGCCTGCTGGGCACGCGGCTTGCCCTCAAGCACGGCAGCGGCTTCGTGCGCATCGTGTTCATCTTCGTGGTGAGCGCCCTCATTCTCAAGACCACCTACGACGCCTGGCTGCGCGGCTGACGTTCCCACCTCTTTCCTGGATGCCGACATGACCCACCGTTCCACCCGTTCACAAGTGCTGGGCCTCCTGGGCTGGCTCGCCCTGGTCATGGCCACGGGCGGCCTGGGCGCCGCCGCCTCGGTCGACGCCGCCTCGTTTTACGGCCAGCTGAACCTGCCGGCCTGGGCGCCTCCGGCCGGCGTGTTCGGCCCCGTGTGGACGGTTTTGTACCTGCTGATGGGCGTGGCCGTGTGGCTGGTGTGGCGCGAGGCGGATGCACCCGCGCGCAAGCCCGCGCTGGCGGTGTTCGTGGTCCAGCTGGCGGTGAACGCCTTGTGGTCGTGGCTGTTCTTTGCCTGGCACCTGGGCGCGTGGGCGTTGGCCGACGTGTTGTTGTTGCTGGCGCTCATCGTGGTCACCATCGCGCTGTTTGCGCGGGTGCGCCGGCTCGCGGCGTGGCTGCTGGCGCCTTACGTGGCCTGGGTGGCGTTTGCCAGCGTGCTCAACTGGACGCTGTGGCAGGCCAACCCGGCGATGCTGTAGCGCGAAGTCAGGGCGCTGACGTGGCCGCTTCCGGTGGCCAGGGCATTTCGCTGGCCTTGCGTGGCGTGCCGATGGGCGCGCTTGCCTGCCCGACGCGCACCGCCGCCAGGTCTTGCGCGCTGGGGTACTGGTCGAGCAGCAGGTAGTCGAACACGCGGCGCGCAATGGGCGCGGCGTGCGCGGCACCAAAGCCGGCGTTCTCCACCACCAGCGCCAGCGCCACGCGGGGCTTGTCCACCGGTGCGAAGGCCACATAGAGCGAGTGGTCGCGCTGGTGTTCTTCCAGCTTGCGTGCGTCGTAGCGGTCCTTCTGTCCGATCGTCACGGCCTGGGCCGTGCCCGTCTTGCCGCCGCTGGCGTAGCCGGCGCCGGCAAACACGCGCGTGGAGGTGCCCTCGGTGGTCACAGCCTGCATGGCGTTGAGCACCACGCGCACGTGTTCGGGCTTGTAGCCCAGGTTCTCGGACGGCGGGCTGGCCAGGGGCACCCGCTCGCGCGTGATCACGTTTTCGGTTGCCATCGTGAGGTGTGGCTTGTACTTGATGCCGCCGTTGGCCAGGGTGGCCATGGCGTGCGCAAGCTGCAGCATCGTGAAGCTGTTGTAGCCCTGGCCGATGCCCAGCGAAATGGTTTCGCCCGGGTACCAGCGCTGCTGCTCGGGCCGTTTGTAGGTGTTGCGTTTCCAGTCCTGGCTGGGCAGCACGCCGCGCACTTCGCCGCGCAGGTCGATGCCGGTGATCTGGCCAAAGCCCAGGGGCTTCATGAAGTCGTGCATGGCGTCCACGCCCATGTCGTTGGCCAGCGAGTAGTAGTAGGTGTTGCTCGACTTCACGATGCTGCGGTGCATGTCGACCATGCCCAGCCCATCGCCATGGCTGCGGAAACGGTGCCCGCCGAACATCCAGAAGCCCGGGTCGTTCATCACCATGCTGGCGCTGCGCGTGCCGGTCTCCAGGGCGCCCAGTGCCATGAAGGGCTTGTAGGTGGAGCCGGGCGGGTAGGTGCCGCGCAGCGCACGGTTGAGCAGCGGCTTGTCGAGCGACTCGTTGAGTGCGCGCCAGTTCTCCACATCAATGCCTTCGACGAACAGGTTCGGGTCGAAGGTGGGCTTGCTCACAAAGGCCAGCACTTCGCCCGAGCGCGGGTCGATGGCCACCAACGCGCCGCGCCGCTCGCCGTACATGTCCTCGATCAGCTTTTGCAGCTGGATGTCGATCGACAGCACCACCGCATTGCCCGGCGTGGCGGGCGTGTTGGCCAGCGCCCGCACCGCGCGCCCGCCCGCCGAGGTTTCCACGCGCTGGAAACCCGTGAGGCCGTGCAGTTCGCGCTCGTAGCTCTGTTCGGCGCCGAGCTTGCCGATGTACTCGGTGCCCCGGTAGTTGGCCTGGTCTTCTTCCGGCCAGTCGGCAATGGCTTCGGTCTCGCGCTGGTTGATGCGGCCGATGTAGCCCACCACATGGCTCGCCACGTCGCCGTTGGGGTACTGACGCAGCAGCCTTGCGCGCACGTCAACGCCGGGGAAGCGGTAGCGCTGCGCGGTGAAGCGTGCGACCTCCTCGTCGGTCAGGCGCGTGCGCAGTGGCAGCGAGTCGAACCGGTGCGACTCTTCCAGCAGCTTGCGAAAGCGGCGCTGGTCGCGCGGTGTGACCTCCACCAGCTCGCCCAGCCCGGCAATGGTGGCGTCCATGTCTTCGACACGCGAGGGCGTGATCTCCAGCGTGTAGGCCGAGTAGTTGGTGGCCAGCACTCGGCCATAGCGGTCGAGGATCTGCCCGCGGTTGGGCACCACCGGCAGCACCGCGGTGCGGTTGCTCTCGGCCTGCGCCAGCAAGTCGTCGTGCCGGATCACCTGCAGGTACACCATGCGCGCGGCCACCAGGCCAAATGCGAAAACGACGGCCAGACCGATCAGCAGCGCCCGCGTGCGGAACTGCGCGATATCGGCTTCGACGTTGCGAATCTCGGTCATGTCCGTGGTTCTAACTCAAAGGGCGCCGGTGTGCACAGTGTCAGAGCGGCCGGTTGTCGTCGGGGTCGGGTGCCCGGCGCTGCGGTGCGAGCAGCAGCACGCTCACCACAGGCCAGAGCGCGGCCTCGATCAGCGGTGCCAGCAGGTACAGCGCGCCCGGAAAGCTCCCGCCGGCGGCCATGCGCACCAGCAACTCCAGCAGGTGCGCAGCCACAAACAGCGGCAGCACCTGCACCGCCTGGTTGGGGACCCCGAACCAGAGCAGTCGCCGGTGCATGGAGATGCCCAGGAAGCCCAGCGCGGTGTAGGCCAGCGCGTGCTGGCCGAGCAGCGCGCCCTGGTGCACGTCCATCGCCAGGCCAAAGGCAAACGCCACGCCCACGCCGATGCGCAGGGGCTGGTGCACGCTCCAGAACACCAGCACCACCGCCAGCAGGTCGGGCACCCAGGCGGCGCGGCCAAACAGGCCCATGTTCAGCGCCATGTTGAACAGCAGCGCCGCGATCAGGCTGAACCAGATGAAGACGGGGTTGGCGGGCAGCAGCAGCTGCTGGCCGGGGCGCATGATCATGGTGCGGTGCTCCGGACACCCGGGCGGTCGGCGCGCGCCGGGCGGTTGGGGCGCGCCGGGGCGGCGGTCTCGGCCGTCGGCGGCGGTGGCAGCGTGGCCGAGGTGGACGTCAGCACCAGCACATGCAAGGTGCCTTGCACGCGCGCCAGCGGCTCGCACTGGATGCGCGCAAACGACGACTCGGCCTGGCGCTCCACCTGCGTGACGCGCGCCACCGGCAGGCCGGCCGGGTACACCCCGTCCACGCCGCTGGTGGACAGCAAGTCGCCTTCAGCGATGTCGGCGCTGGCCAGGGTGTAGCGCAGCTCCATGCCGTCGCCGCGCGTCGAGGGCTGGCCATAAGCCACGCTGCGCACGCCGGTGCGCGTGTTCAGCACGGGAATCGCCTGGTCGCGGTCAATCAGCAACGTGACTTCGGAGACCAGCGGGTACACCTGCGTGACCTGACCGAGCACACCACTTTCGTCGACCACGGGCGAGCCCGGCTCGATGCCGTGGGTCTGGCCGCGGTCGATCACGATCTTGCGCGAGTACGGGTCGGCCGCGTCGTACAGCACCTGCGCACCCGTGGCCTGCGTGCCCACGCGCTCACGCATGGCAAGCAGTTCGCGCAGGCGCTGGTTTTCCAGGGTGATCTGTTCGAGCTGCAGGCTGCGCTCGGCCTGCGCGGTGAGTCGCGCCAGGGCTTCGCTCTCGCTCTTCTGGGCGGCATGCAGCGAGGTGAAATACCCGCCGGCCATCGAGGCGAGCTGCACCGGTTGCAGCACCGCCCATTGCGCCGGGTACAGCACCACCGCCATGGCCGTGCGCACGGGGCCGGTGATACGAAAGCGCAGGTCGGCCACCATGAGGAACAGCGCCAGGGCGCTGAACACGACCAGTTTGGACAGAGCCGATGGACCCTGTTTGAAAAACGGGGGCGGCGTGCGGTCCAGGGTGCCCAGTGGCATGGCGCTCGGATGGGTCTGGTCGGTGGGAAGTGGCAGCGCCTGCGGGAGGCGCGCGCTGGATTATTCGCTGGTGAAGATCGTGCCCAGGCGCTCCATGCGCTCCAGGGCCATGCCGCAACCGCGCACCACGCAGGTCAGCGGCTCTTCGGCCACCAGCACCGGCAGGCCCGTTTCCTCGGCCAGCAGGCGGTCCAGGTCGCGCAGCAGCGCGCCGCCGCCGGTGAGCATCATGCCGCGCTCGGCGATGTCGGCGCCCAGCTCGGGGGGCGTGTGCTCCAGCGCCATCTTCACGGCGGTGACGATGTTGTTAAGCGGGTCGGTGAGCGCTTCGAGGATTTCGTTGCTGGAGATGGTGAAGCTGCGCGGCACGCCTTCGGAGAGGTTGCGGCCCTTGACTTCCATTTCCTTGACTTCGCTGCCCGGGAAGGCCGAGCCAATCTGCTTCTTGATCGCTTCGGCGGTGGGCTCGCCGATCAGCATGCCGTAGTTGCGGCGGATGTAGGCAATGATGGCGTCGTCAAAGCGGTCACCGCCCACGCGCACGCTGCCTTTGTAGACCATGCCGCCCAGCGAGATCACGCCCACTTCGGTGGTGCCGCCGCCGATGTCGACCACCATGGAGCCGGACGCGTCCGACACCGGCAGGCCGGCACCGATGGCCGCCGCCATCGGCTCTTCGATCAGGTACACCTCGGAAGCACCGGCGCCCAGTGCCGACTCGCGAATGGCGCGGCGCTCAACCTGGGTGGAGCCGCAGGGCACGCAAATGATGATGCGCGGGCTCGGCTTGAACATCGAGCGTGGGTGAACCATCTTGATGAACTGCTTGAGCATCTGCTCGGTCACGGTGAAATCGGCGATCACGCCGTCTTTCATGGGCCGGATGGCTTCAATGTTGCCGGGCACCTTGCCCAGCATGGCCTTGGCTTCGTGGCCCACCGCCTGGATGGTCTTTTTGCCCTGGGGGCCGCCTTCGTGGCGGATCGACACCACCGAAGGCTCGTCGAGCACGATGCCCTTGTTGCGAACGTAAATCAGGGTGTTGGCGGTGCCGAGGTCGATGGCCAGGTCGGTCGAGAACTGCCGACGGAAAGCTTCAAACATGGTGCATGGGTCCTGTGGGGCACGGGCGCGGCTGCGCGCGCTCGTCGCCGGATATGGGGCCGGGTGGATGGCCGGGCATCGGTGCTAAGTGGTTGATTCCAAGGCGAAAACCGCAACGGCGCTGGCGCTGCCGTTAAACCTTGGATAATACTGCATCCCCTGTGCACAACTGCACGCAAATGGGGCGCATTTTTGCTGGTTACACGCCGTTTCATGGGCGAAAACCGCGTTTTCTGCCCCATCCCCTCCCACCCGGAACCCGTCGCTTGCCATGTCCCTGACCTTGTCCGATATCGGGCGCATTGCCAATCTGGCCCGCCTGGAACTCTCTGGCGCGCAGAGCGAGACCATGCTCACGCAGCTCAATGGCTTTTTCGACATCGTCGAGCAGATGAACGCCGTGGACACCACTGGCGTCGAGCCGTTGGCCCATCCCACGGCGGTCATTGACCACGTGAGCCTGCGCCTGCGCCCCGACGTCGCGAGCGAACCCAACGCACGCGAAGCCAACCAGAAAAGCGCCCCGGCGGTCGAGCGCGGCCTGTTCCTCGTGCCCAAGGTGATCGAATGAGCCAGAAGCAGATCCATGAAATGGGCGTGGCCGACATGGCCGCGGCCATCGCGAACAAGAACACGTCCGCCGTTGAAGCTGCGCAGGCCTTGCTGGCGCGCGCGAAGCAGCATGAAAACCTCGGTGCCTACCTCGCTTTCAATGAAGAGCTGACCCTGTCGCAGGCGAAGGCCGCCGACGCGCGGATCGCCGCCGGCGAGCGCGGCCCCCTGCTGGGCGTGCCCATCGCGCACAAGGACATCTTCGTCACACAGGGCTTCCCCAGCACCGCCGGCAGCAAGATGCTGGAGGGCTACCAAAGCCCCTTCGACGCCACCGTGGTGGCGAACCTGGCCAAAGCCGGCGCCGTGACCCTGGGCAAGCTCAACTGCGACGAGTTCGCCATGGGCGGCAGCAACGAGAACTCCGCCTATGGCGTGGCGCGCAACCCGTGGGATGTGCAGCGCGTGCCCGGTGGCTCGTCGGGCGGCTCGGCCGTGGCCGTGGCCGCGCGCCTTGCACCGGCGGTCACCGGCACCGACACCGGTGGCTCCATCCGCCAGCCTGCGAGCTTCTGCAACGTCACGGGCATCAAACCGACCTACGGCCGCTGCTCGCGCTACGGCATGATCGCCTTCGCCTCCAGCCTGGACCAGGCCGGCCCCATGGCGCGCAGCGCCGCCGACTGCGCCGCGCTGCTGACGGCGATGGCTGGCCCCGACATCGACCGCGATTCCACCAGCCTGGACCACCCCGCCGAGGACTACACCCGTCTGCTGGGCCAACCTCGCGAAGGCGCGACCGCAGCCCAACCGCTCAAGGGGCTGCGCATCGGCCTGCCCAAGGAATTCTTTGGTGAAGGCTGCGCGCCCGACGTGGTCGCTGCCGTGCGGGCCTCGCTGGCCGAGGTCGAGAAGCTGGGCGCCACGCTGGTCGATGTGTCGCTGCCGCGCACGCAGCTGTCCATCCCGGTCTACTACATCATTGCGCCGGCCGAGGCCTCGTCGAACCTGAGCCGCTTTGACGGTGTGAAGTTCGGCCACCGCGCCGCGCAATACGACGACCTGATCGACATGTACAAGAAGTCGCGCAGCGAGGGCTTTGGCCCCGAGGTGCAGCGCCGGATCATGATCGGCACGTATGTGCTGAGCCACGGCTATTACGACGCGTACTACCTCAAGGCCCAGCAAATCCGTCGCCTCATCGCGCAGGATTTCCAGCAGGCCTTCACGCAATGCGACGTGATCGCCGGCCCCGCCGCGCCCACCACCGCCTGGAAGATCGGTGAGATGAGCGACGACCCGGTGGCCAACTACCTGGCCGACATCTTCACGCTGCCCGCCTCGCTGGCCGGCCTGCCCGGCATGAGCTTGCCAGCCGGTTTTGGCAGCGGGGGTTTGCCGGTGGGCCTGCAGCTGATCGGCAACTACTTCAAGGAAGGTGAACTGCTGCAGACCGCGCACGCCTTCCAGCAAGCCACCGACTGGCACACCCGGACGCCGGAAGGGTTCTGAACATGAGCGAGAAAAAACAAGCTTCCCTGCTGGTGCAAGGCTACGAAGTCGTGATCGGCTTCGAGACGCACGCCCAGCTCGCCACGCAATCCAAGATCTTCAGCCGCGCGCCCACCGCCTTCGGTGCCGAGCCCAACACACAGGCCTGCGCAGTGGACCTCGCGCTGCCCGGCACCTTGCCGGTGATGAACCGGTCGGCGGTCGAGCTGGCCATTCGCCTGGGGCTGGCGCTGGGCTCGCACATCGCCGAGCAGAGCGTGTTTGCGCGCAAGAACTACTTCTACCCCGACCTGCCCAAGGGCTACCAGATCAGCCAGTTCGAGATCCCGGTGGTGCAGGGTGGCGAGGTGTCGTTCTTCCTCGGCGACGAAAAGAAAACGGTGCGCCTCGTGCGCGCCCACCTGGAAGAAGACGCGGGCAAGAGCCTGCACGAGGACTTCATTGGCCAGAGTGGCATCGACCTCAACCGCGCCGGCACACCGCTGCTGGAGATCGTGACCGAGCCTGACATAAGGTCGAGTGCCGAAGCCGTGGCTTACGCGAAAGAGCTGCACAAGATCGTGACCTGGATCGGCATCTGCGACGGCAACATGCAGGAAGGCTCGTTCCGTTGCGACGCCAACGTGTCGGTGCGCAAGCCCGGTGCGCCGCTGGGCACGCGACGTGAAATCAAGAACCTGAACTCGTTCAAGTTCATGCAACAGGCCATCGACTACGAGGTGCGCTGGCAGATCGAGCAGATCGAAGACGGCCACGCCATCCAGCAGGCCACGGTGCTGTTCGACCCCGACACGGGCGAAACGCGGTCCATGCGCACCAAGGAAGACGCGGCCGACTACCGCTACTTCCCCGACCCGGACCTGCCGCCGCTGGTGATTGCGCGCAGCTGGGTGGAAGAGGTGAAAGCCGGCATGCCCGAACTGCCGCGCCAGATGGCCGAGCGCCTGGTGGCCGAGTACGGCCTGCCCGAGTACGACGCCACCACGCTGACGCAAAGCCCCGCGATGGCGGCCTACTTCGAAACCGCCGCCCAGGGCAGTGGCCAGGCCAAGATGGCCAGCAACTGGATCATGGGCGAGGTCTCGCGCCGGCTGAACGCGGAAGAGAAGGACATGGCGCAGGTGCCGGTGAGCGCCGACACGCTGGCCGCGCTGCTCAAGCGCATTGCCGACGGCACCATCAGCAACAACGCCGCGAAGCAGGTGATGGACGAGCTCTGGAGCGACGGGCAATCAAAGGCGCTCGCCGGCGCTGTAACGCACGATGCAACCGGACATTTGGTCGGGCAAGGTGCCGCAGTTTCTGCTTCTGCAAGGGTCGACAGCGTCATCGAAGCCAAAGGCCTCAAACAGATGAACGACGCTGGCGCGCTGGAGAAGATCGTCGACGAGGTGATGGCCGCCAACGCCGAGAACGTGGCCCAGTTCCGCGCCGGCAAGGAAAAAGCCTTCAATGCGCTGGTGGGTCAGGTCATGAAGGCGAGCAAGGGCAAAGCCAATCCGCAGCAGGTCAACGACGTGCTGCGCCAGAAGCTGGGGTGAGGGCGCGCCTCAGCGCGAAGGGGCAGCGCTGACGCCTGTGCGGCTGCCACCGGCGGCCACCCAGAGCTGGCGCAGTTTGGCCAGCTCTTCGTCAAAACGGGCGTTGATGCGCTGCTTCTCCTGGACCTGCTCTTCCAGGAAGCGCTTCTGCACACCCATCTGCTTTTCGTTGTCTTCGAGCTTGCGCTTGAGCCAGCTGGGCGCCTTGTTCACGTCGCCTTGGTAGAACTCCAGCTCGGTGTTGATGTCCTTGCGCTGGGTGACCAGTGCCAGCTCGCGCTTGTGCACGGCGCCAATCACTTCGTCGACCTGTGCCAGCGCCTCGGCCCGTTCCTTGTCGTGCACCGACTGGCTGGGGTAGCGGATCATCAGCGCGCGTTCGCGGCGCCGTTCTTCCTGCACGCGCGAGCGCTGCTCCTCTTCGGCCTTGCGCTGGGCCTCGACCTTGGCGCGCTCGTCGGCGGTGTAGCTCGGGGGCAGCGTGTTGCGCACGATGCCGGTGTTGCCCAGCTGCTTTTGCTCGCGGTCCAGGCACTCGACGATGGGACGGTCGCGCACGATGGTGTTGCCCTTGGCATCCACGCAGGTGTACATGCGGCTCTGCGCGTGTGCCGCGCCACCACCGCCCAAGAGCAGTGCGCAGCTGGCTGCCCAGAGCAGCGCGGGGATGAGGGTGGGCATGGGCAGGGGAGGCAACATGGGGCGAGGGTTCAGGCCACGCCGTAGCGCTGGCGGTAGGCCAGCACGCGTTCGTGGTGTGCATCGAACTCGCCGCCGGCGCGAAGGCTCAGATAGTGCAGCAAATCCGCGAGCCTCGCAATCGTACAAACTTGCATGCCCAGCTCGCGCTGCACGTACTGCACGGCGCTGTGGTCCACGTCGCGCACCTGTCCGTCGGTGCCCACTTCGGTGGCTTTTTCCTGGCGGTCCAGCGCAATGGCAATGGCATGCGGCGTGGCCCCGGCGGCCCGAATGAGCGCAATCGACTCACGCGCTGCGGTGCCGGCAGACATGACGTCGTCCACGATCAACACGCGGCCCTGGAGCGGCGCACCCACCAGCGTGCCGCCTTCGCCGTGGTCTTTGGCTTCCTTGCGGTTGTAGGCAAAGGGCACGTTGCGGCCCAGCCGGGCCAGCTCGATCGACACCGCCGCACCGAGGGGAATGCCCTTGTAGGCCGGGCCGAAAATCATGTCGAATTCGATGCCGCTGGCCACCAGGGCTTTTGCATAGAATTGCGCGAGCCGCCCCAGCTTGGCACCGTCGTCAAACAGCCCGGCATTGAAAAAATAAGGGCTCAGGCGCCCCGCTTTGGTCTTGAATTCGCCAAAGCGCAGCACGCCGGCATCGACGCAAAACTGCACGAATTCCTGCGCGAGCGCAGCATCCGGCGCGCCGGCTTTCGCCGCGCCTGTGTCCAACACCATGGAGACATCCTTGTTCAAACTCACCAGCCTCAATCTCAACGGCATTCGTTCGGCCACCACCAAAGGGCTGGAGCAGTGGCTCGCCGCGCACCGGCCCGATTGTATTTGCGTGCAGGAAGTCAAGGCCCAGGCGCCGGATGTGGTGGGCCGCTTTGAAGAAATGGCGGGCCTCAAGGGACACTTTCATTACGCGCAGAAGAAGGGTTACTCGGGCACGGCGGTGTACACGCGGCACGAGCCCAGCGACGTGATCACCGGTTTCGGCTGCGACGAGTTCGATGCCGAAGGCCGCTTCACCGAGCTGCGCTTTGACACCCCGCAACGCAAGCGCTCGATCCTCAGCGTGTACTTCCCCAGCGGCTCGTCAGGCCCGGAGCGGCAGGAGGCGAAATACCGCTTCCTCGACGCCTTTTACCCGCACCTGCAGGCCCTCAAGAGCGAGCGCGAGTTCATCTTGTGCGGCGACGTCAACATCGCCCACCAGCAGAAGGATCTGAAGAACTGGCGCAGCAACCAGAAGAACAGCGGCTTCCTGCCCGAGGAGCGCGCCTGGATGACCAAGCTGCTGGACGAGGCCGGGCTGGTCGATGTGTACCGCCGCCTGCAACCCGAGGCGACCGACACCTGCTACACGTGGTGGAGCAACCGGGGCCAGGCCTACGCAAACAACGTGGGCTGGCGGCTGGACTACCACCTGGCCACGCCAGCGCTGGCGGCGCTGGCGCGCACGGAAGCGATCTACAAGGGCGAGAAGTTTTCCGACCACGCCCCCATCACCATCGAATACGACTTCGCGCCCTGAGGCACAAAGGCCCTCGCCGTGGGCGATCAGATGTGCGACGGCAGCCAGGTCGCCAGCGGTGGCCACACGTAGATCAGCCAGGCCAGGAACAGGATCAGCACCCAGTAGGGCACCGAGCCCATGAAGATTTCGCTGACCTTGATGTTGCGGTCGGGAATGGCCGCCTTCACCACGAACACGCCGATGCCAAACGGCGGCGTGAGCACGCCGGCCTCGATCACCAGGATGCCGATCAGCGCGAACATGATCGGGTCGATGCCCAGCGCCTGCGCCACCGGCCAGAAGATCGGCACCGTCAGCAGCATGATGGAAATGCTGTCGATCATGGCGCCGAGCACAAACCACACCGCCACCATGAACAGCAGCGTGCCACCCGTGCCCAGACCCATGGACTCCAGCAGCGCCTGCACCTCCTGCGGAATGCCATTGAGCGCGATCAGCTTGCTGTAGATCGTGGCGGTGAGCAGCAACAGCATGATGGGCGTGACGGTGCGCCCGGCTTCCACGAAGGCGTTGAACACGCCGCGCCCACGCATGCCCTTGGCCCAGGCCAGGATGGCCGAGCCGACCAGGCCCACGGCGCTGCCCTCGGTGGGTGTGAAGTAGCCGAACCAGATGCCACCGAGCGTGACCGCGATCAGCACGCCCACGCCGAGCGAGCCGCCGATCTGCCCGCGCGTGAGGCGCACCTGGTCATTGCTGGCCATTTCGGGTGCCACTGAAGGCCGCAGCTTGGCGTAGACCATGCAATAGACGGCGTACAGCAAGGCCAGCAGCAGGCCGGGGAACACGCCCGCAGCAAACAACTTGCCCACCGACTGTTCGGTGAGGATGGCCCACACGATCATGAACACCGAGGGCGGGATCAACAGCCCGAGCACCGAGCTGCCGGCAATGCAGCCGGTGGCAAAGCTGCGGCTGTAGCGCGCCTCGCGCATGGCCGGGTAGGCCACGTGGCTGAAGGCCGCTGCGGCGGCCACGCCCACGCCCGTCACGGCGGCAAACACCGCGTTACCACCCACGGTGGCCACGGCCAGGCGGCCCGGCACACCACGCAGCCCACGGTTGACCACGTTGAACAGGTCGCTGGCCGCGCCGCAGTGTGCAATCAGCATGCCCATGACCGTGAAGCAAGGGATGACGATGAAGTTGTATTCCTTGATGCCCGAGAGCGCCGACTGCTGCAGCAGGTTGATCATCGGGTCCAGACCACCGAGCGCGAAGTACAGGCCCAGCGCGGCGGAGGCCGCGAAGGCGAACACGATGGGCACGCCCACCACCACGAGCACGAGCAGCGCAATCAGGCCGCTCCACATTTCGAATGACATGTTGGTTTCCTATTCCGGCAGTTGTTCTTCTTCTTGCGCGCCCATGCGGCCGCGCACACCCTCGGCCACAAAGCCGATGCACACCAGCGCGGCCACCACCCACAGCACGATGGAGCCAAAGCGCAGCGGCCAGGCCGGGATGCGGAAGGCGTCGTTGCCGAAGAACTCGCCGCTGTGCCAGCCCGCCAGGGAAGGCTCCCACGATGCGATCACCATGGCAATGAAGAACGCGGCGCCCAGCAGGTAGGTGAAGGCGTTGAGCTGGCTGCGCGCGGCCGGTGGCAGTCGGTCCAGAAAGAACGTGACGCGCAGCAGCTTGCGCTCGCGGATCACGTAAGGCGCCTGCATGAAGGTGAGCAGCACCAGCCCCACGCCGGCGAGCTCGGCGGTGCCGGCAAAGGGCTTGTTCAACAGCAGCCGGCCTGCCACGTCGTAGCAGATCACCAGCGTGAGGAGGATCAGCACGATGGCGCCCGCCACATGCAGCCCGAGCAGGGCCCGGTCGGTCCAGGTTTTCATGGAATGTCCTTGTTCAATGTCTTGCTTCTTGTCTCGGGTCTCAGGCGCGGGCGCTGCGATGGGCCGCGAGCAGGGCCATGGCGCCTGCGCCCACCATCAGCACCGCCACCGTGGCGGTGCGTTGCGTGGCACTGCCCGGCAGCAGTGCGGCGCCACCGCTCACCACCGCGCCCACCGCCATCTGCAGCATGCCGGTGAAGGCCGCTGCCATGCCCGCGCGCGCCGGCAGCGCCTGCATCACCACACTGAGTGCCGACGGAAAGATCAGCCCGTGGCCGGTTGAATACACCAGCATGCCCACAATCCACATCGGCGTGGAAGGCCACCCCACACAGGCGGCGATCATCACCGCGCCCAGGGCCGCCAGCGCGCCACCCACATGGCACAACGTCAGCGCGCCGGTGCGGCGCGACTGGCGCATGGCCCACAGGCTGCCCACCAGGAACCCGAGGTAGGTACCACCCAGCACCCACGCAATCTCGCGCCCGTCCAGCCCCACCGACTCGCGCAGCGCCGCCGGTCCCTGGGCGATCAGCAGGAAGAACACCGAGCTGATGGCCGCAAAGGCGATGGCCACCCAGCGCGGCGTGCGGTGCCGCCAGAGCGCGGGCAGCGTGTCCCAGCCGGGCAGGGTGGTGCCGGCCGGGCGCGTCTCCACGTGCCGCCCCAGCGCCACCGCCCCGCCGAGTGCGACCAGCAGCGGCACCACACCCAGCGCCACGCGCCAACCGCCACCGTGCGCCAGCAGCCACCACCCCAGCACCGGCGCCACCGCCGGCGTGAAGGCGAACGCCACCGAAATGATCGCCATGCCCCGTTGCAGTGGCGCGCCACTGCACAGGTCGCGCAAGGTGGCGCGCGGCACCACGAGCACCACGCTCAGGCCCAGTCCGGTGAGGCAGCGTCCGGCCAGCAGCATCGTGGCGTTGGTCGCCGCCGCAGCCATGGCGCTGCCGCACAGGCCGATGAACAAACCGGTGAGCAGCGTGCGCCGCCGCCCCCAGCGGTCGGCGCCCAACCCGCCCAGCGGCTGGCCCACAGCCAGCCCCAGCACGTACAGCGCGATGGCCGCCTGCCCTTGAAAGGCCGTGAGCTGGAGCGCTTCGCGCAGCGCCGCGTCCAGCGGCACCAGCACGTTGAGCCCCAGCGGCGGCAGGCACGCAATGGCGGTGAGCCAGATCAGCCATGACCGGAGCGGCAGTTCGCGAGCGGGCATCACCTTGGCGCAGTCAGCCCGGTGCTCAGAGCGGGTAGTCCACCGGGAAGGTGTAGCCGGCCTCCTTCAGGAAACGCACGTAGGTCTTGAGCACGTCGGTGGCGGGCATGCCCTTGCCGTCGAGTTCCTTGGCGGCCTTGCCAGGCAGGTCCTTGAGCAGCTCGGCCCAGCGCTTCTTCTCGGCGTCGGGCAGGGTGTTGACCTTCACGCCGGCGGCCTTGGCGCGCGCTTCCACATCGATGTCGCGCTGCTTGCTCAGTTCGGCCACGCGCATGGACGACTCTTCGGCCAACTGGTCGATGATCGCCACCACGTCCTTGGGCAGCTTGTTGCGCGTGTCCAGGTTCATGAAGGCCACCAGCGTGCTCAGCGAACCCTGGCCGGTCTTGTTGAAGAACTTGGCCACTTCCTGCAGCTTGAAGGCTTCCAGGCCCGAGGCGTAGAACAGGCTGCCATCGGCCAGGCTGTTCTGCATGGCCTGGTAGTGCTCCCCAATGCCCAGCGTCACCGGTACGGCGCCCACTGCAATGAAGAGCGGTGCGTTGGTGCCGGCCAGCGCAATGCGCTTGCCCTTGAGCTCGGCGATGCTGTTCCAGTCGAACTTGCTCGTCACGCCGTAGGCTTCAGACGTCATCGCCCCCAGCACGTGGCTGTTGTACGGCTTCATGCTGGCCTGCAGGGCCGGCACCTCCTTCATCATGCGGTTAGACACCTTTTGCTGCAGCACCGGGTCGGGCGAGGTGAAGGGCATGTAGGCGCTGTAGTTCAGCAGGCCGGCGCGCGATTGCTCGAAGCCGATGGGCGACAGGCCGATGTCCAGCGTGCCCTTCTGCACCGCCTCGATCACGCCGTCCACTTTGGCGACGCTGCCGCCCCAGGCCTTGATGAAGCGGACGTCGTGGCCGGTTTTCTCTTTCACGCGCTTGCTCACTTCGGTGGCGAAGTAGCTGTCGTACACGCCCACGTAGGTCAGGCCGGTGGTGTGGCCACCACCCATGCGCAGCGTGAAGCTGTCGGCGTGTGCGGCACAGGCGGCCGATGCAATGGCGGCCAGGGTGAACAGTTGTTTGAATGTCATCGTTGTCTCCTTCTTGGAATGGTCAGGTGGGGTCGGTGAGCAAGGCTTCGTACATCTGCGGGTTGAGCACGTGCGGGTAGTGGCCACCGGTGGGCAGGCTCACGTGGCGCGCACCGGGGTACTGCCGGCGCAAGCGCTCGCGCACCTGGGGTGGAATCAGGGGATCGTCGTCGCAGTCGAGCACGGTGATGTTCGAGTCGGGCAGCGGCAGCGCGGGACAGACCTGCGACCGTACCACCCCGAGAAAACGCGCGTGCAGGTTCTCGGCCGATTGCCGCTCGGCCAGCATGATGGCCTGCAACTGCTGCAGCGGTGCCACCGGCGCGGCCTGCACGCGGGAGAGCCACTCGGCGTGCAGGTCTTGCGCGCTGATGCCTTCCACGAACGACCGGTCGAACATCGGGTTGGCGGCCAGGTCGCTGCCGTCGACAAAGCCGTTGCCCAGCACCAGCGAGGTCACGTTCTGCGGATGCCGCAGGCCGTAGAACTGCAGCCAGTAGGCCGAGAACGACGAGCTCACCACACGGCCGGGCGGCAGGCCCAGGTGCTTCACCACCGCGGCGAGCCCATCGGCCAGCCGCATGGGGTCGGCCAGTGCCGGGTAGGTGACCGCGATCAGGCGCTGGCGCTCACCCAGCGAAAGCAACGTGCGCACGAACATGGCGCCATCGCCCACCGAGCCCGGCAGCAGCACGGTGGCCGGGCCGCCAGCCTGCGTGTCCAGCCAGCGCCATTCGTGGCCGTCCACCACCAGCGACTGCCAGGCGTAGCGCGCCTCGAGCTGCGCGAGCAACTCGCGCATCGTGGGCTCAGAAGTTGCCGTCGGCATCGACATAGCCCTTGGCTTTGAGTTCTTCCATGGCCTCGGGCGAGAACTCCGCTTCCGGCTGGTTGCCGCCGATCACGAACAGCAGCCAGTGCGAGCTGTTGGGCTCTTCGAAGGTGATGTTTTCGAAGCGGCGCTGCACACCGGCGGGGAACGAGATCACGTCGCGCGGGCCCAGCTCGAAGGCCTCCACGCGGCCGTCCACTTCCCACGAACAGCGCCAGCGCCCGGTCAGCGGCATGAAGGTTTCGTTCGTGTCGTGGTTGTGCATCATCGGGCCCTTGCCCGGCGTGGTCTCGCACATGCCCATGTTGAAACCTTCGTTGATCTTGATCGCCGCGTTTTGCGCCGAGTTGGCACCCACGGGCGAGTGCTTGTCCGGGTCGCCCTCGGGCGGCTGGAAGCCAATGACGTTGTACAGGGTGCGCACGGCGCTGGGGTAGCGGCTGTCGGGCAGGCCGCCGTCGGAGCCCTTGAGCTCGCTGAACAGGGCGACGCGCTTGCGCATCTCTTCTCGGGTGACGCGAATGGTGGGGATCTTGCCCATGGTGGCTCCTCAGGGTGGGAAAAATGGCGCGGCCACCCGTGGGTGGCACGTGGTTGAAAAACGCGGGTCATGTGTGTGGTGTCTCCGATGCCCGCTCGTGAACGGACAAATTAAAGACGCTGGGTGCCACGCAGGCAATTGCCTTGACCGATAGCCGTTATCGCGCTGTCGATGGGCACAATGCGGCTGGGAGAACCATGGCCAGCAAGAGCCTCAATGCAAGGAGACCCTGTGCGACTGCGCAACGCCGATCTGAACCTGCTGGTGGCCTTCGATGCCCTCATGCGCGAGTGCCACGTGACGCGCGCGGCCAACCTGCTCGACATCAGCCAGTCGTCCATGAGCCTGGCGCTGGCCAAGCTGCGGGTGCTCTTTCACGACCCGCTGCTCATCAAGTCGGGCAACGCGCTCATTCCCACGGTGCGCGCGCGCGAGCTCATTCCGCAGGTGGAGCAGGTGCTGCGCAATGTGGACATGCTCATCCACGAACAGACGCCCTTCGACCCGGCCCACGCCAGCCAGGTCATCACCATGATCGTGGTCGACTACATCGACTTTGTCGTCATGCCCACGCTGATGGCCGCACTCGGTCGCGAAGCGCCCGACGTGTCGCTGCGGCTCATCAACCCCAACCCCCGGCGGCTGGGCGAGATCATGAGCCGGGGCGACATCGACCTGGCGCTCTCGTACTTCCCCACGCCCCCCGAGAACATCCGCACACGCCCGCTCTTCACCGACCGGCTGGTGGGCATTGCACGCACGGGCCACCCGATGTTTGAGCGGCCGCTGTCGCTGGAGCGCTTCTGCGAGTACGGGCACGTGGCCATCGAACCCGGTGAGGGCGCCACCATGTACAACGCCCTGGTGGACGACGCGCTGCAAAACGTGGGCATGCAGCGCCGCGTGATGCTCTCCAAGCCCACCTTTCTGGGTGTGCCGTTCGTGATCGCGCAGACCGACCTGATCGCCACGCTGCCCGAGCGGCTGGTGCAGCGCTTCACCGACATCGCACCGGTGCGCATCTTCGAGCCGCCACTGCACCTGGACCGGCTCAACGTGGTGCTGATGTGGCACGATCGCACGCACAACAACCCGCTGCACCGCTGGGTGCGCGATCTGGTGGCTCGGCTGTTTGCGCGCTGAGGCGCCTCAGCGGTATTGCGCCGCCGAGATGAACTCGCCGAAGGTCTCGCACCACACCACCACCGTGTTGTAGGCCTGCAGGTCCACGCCCTGCGGCAGCGCCACGATGAAGTTCTCGAAGGTCTTCACATCGCCCACGCGCAGCGCCTGCGCCTTGATGCGCAGGAAGCCGGGTTCGTCCTGCACGAACGCGGGCGCCAGGTACAGCTTGTAGTCGGGGCCGGGCGCCAGGCGGCCCATGAGGGCCACCGCCGTTGGCCCCACCGACACCGTGCCTTCGCCCCAGTGCAGGGCGTCACTGCCCGCGAGGTCGCGGCGGAACTGGGCGGTGAACTGCGCCTTGGTGGCCAGGGCGCTGACTTCGGCCGTGGCCGGCGCGGCGGGCGCGATCAGGATCGGCAGGGCATAGATGCCCAGCGCGAAGCCCGCGAGTGCAACGAGTGAGTGCGAGGCAACGAGCAGCAGGGCTTTTTTCATGGCAGCCTTTGTACACCAGCCCACCTAGAATCGTTTTCTTTTCAGACCACCATGCTGCGCTACCTCACCGTTCCCGTCACCGCGTTTGCCCAAAACTGCTCGATCGTCTGGTGCGACGACACCCTGGATGCCGCCGTCATCGACCCCGGCGGTGACCTGGAGCGCCTGCTCGCCGAGGTGCAGCGCCTGGGGCTGACGCTCAAGGCCATCTGGCAGACGCACGCGCACATTGACCACGCCGGCGGCACGGCCGAGCTCGCGCGCCGCTTGAGCCTTCCCATCATTGGCCCGCACCCGGGTGACCAGTTCTGGATCACCGGCTTGCCGCAGCAGGGCGCGATGTTCGGCTTTCCGCCGGCGGAGGCGTTCACCCCCACGCGCTGGCTGGCCGATGGCGACACGGTGCAGATCGGCCGCTGCACGCTCAACGTGCGGCACTGCCCGGGCCACACGCCAGGGCACGTGGTGTTTCATTCGCCCGAGGCCCAGCGCGCGTTCGTGGGCGATGTGCTGTTTGCCGGAAGCATTGGCCGCACCGATTTCCCGCAGGGCAACCACCAGCAACTGCTCGACAGCATCAAGCAGCGCCTGTGGCCCATGGGAAATGAAACGGTGTTCATCCCCGGGCACGGGCCGGAGAGCACGTTTGGCGCCGAGCGGCGCAGCAACCCGTACGTGCGCGACGGCGCCTAGCCCTTGCGGGCCTGCTCGTACAGCCCCTGCACCTTGGGCAGGTTGGCTTCGAGCTGGCGGATGCGCTCTGGCCCGCTGGGGTGGGTGGAGAGAAAGCTCGCGTTCGAGCCGCCGCTGTTGGCGGCCATCTTCTGCCACAGCGTGACGCTGGCGCGGGGCTGGTAGGCCGAGCGGGCCGCCAGCTCCAGACCCACCAGGTCGGCTTCGGTTTCGTCTTCCCGGCTGAACTTGAGCGTGAGCAGCTGCGTGCCCAGGTTGGCGGCCACGTCGCCCAGCTGGCCCAGGCCGAGCAGCTGCGCGCCGATGGACAGCACCGCGCTGGTGGCGCCGCTCTTGGCCACGCGCGAACGGGCGTGCTCGCGCAGGGCGTGGGCCATTTCGTGGCCCATGATCATGGCTGTCTCGTCGTCGCTCAGGGCGAGCTTCTCCAGGATGCCGGTGTAGAACGCGATCTTGCCGCCCGGCATGCAGAAGGCATTGATCTGCGCGCTCTGGATCAGGTTGACTTCCCACTTCCATTGCGGCGCGCGCGAATTCCACTGGGGGGTGAAGGGAATGATGCGGCGCGCGATGCTGCGCAGGCGTTGCACTTGCGGTGCGCTGTCGGGCATCAGCACGTTCTTGGCCTTGGCCTCGGCCATCATCTGGCCGTATTGCTGGCCCGCCGCGCCTTCGAGCTCATCGGCCGGCACCAGCTTGCGCAGCTGGGAGCCTTCGCCCACGTCCACCTGCGCTGCTGCCGGCAAGGCCGCACCCGCTGCAGCGGCCGTGCCGGCCAGCAGGAAGGCGCGCCGGGCCGACCACACGTGTTCCGGACGGGGGGTGTCAGGGGCGGGGGACTTGAGGTCGCAGAGGAAGCACATGCGTGAATAATAGACAAAGCCGGGTCGTTGTGCCTGCCTGCGTTCACTCCGCTCTCACATTTTTCTCCCCAACCATGGCCCAGCCACCGACCTTGCCGACGACCGCTTCCGACGAGGCCGAAGCGCAGGCCCGCCCCACCTGGGGCGAGACCCTGCGCGTGTACCTGGAGCCCGCGAGCCTGCGCATGTTCGCGCTCGGGTTCTCGGCGGGTCTCCCCTTGTTGCTGGTGCTGGGCACGTTGAGCTTTCGCCTGCGTGAAGCGGGGCTGGACCGCACCACCATCGGTTATCTGAGCTGGGTGGGTTTGGCCTATGGCTTCAAGTGGTGCTGGGCACCGCTGGTGGACCGCCTGCCCATTCCGCTGCTCACGCGCTGGCTGGGTCGCCGGCGCAGCTGGCTGCTGCTTTCCCAGGCTTGCATCATGGCGTCGCTGGTGGGCATGGCGCTGGCCGATCCGCGCACCGAGTTGCAGCTGGTCGTGTGGTGTGCCCTGGCCGTGGCGTTTGCATCTGCTACGCAAGACATTGCGCTCGACGCGTTTCGCATCGAGTCGGCCGATATGCGCCACCAGGGCGCGCTGGCCGCCACCTACCAGACAGGCTATCGCCTGGCCATGATCTGGGCCGGTGCGGGCGTGCTGTGGATCGCGGCGCGCGCCGAGCTTGCACCCGCGGTGCCAGCAGCGGGCGTGGTGGTGCCGGGCGCGCTGTACCAGCAGGCCGCCTGGACCACGGCCTATCTGGTCATGGCCGCCAGCATGCTGGTGGGTGTGCTCACGGTGCTGTTTTCCCGCGAGCCGGCGCGCGTGGCGCTGCCGCCCGCCAAGAACGCGGCCGACTGGCTGCGCAGCGCGCTGGTGGAGCCCTTCGCCGACTTCCTCAAGCGCTATGGCAAGCAGGCGCTGCTGATCCTGGCGCTCATCGGGGTGTACCGCATCAGCGACGTGGTGATGGGCATCATGGCCAACCCGTTCTATGTGGACATGGGCTACACCAAGGACGAAGTGGCGGCCGTGACCAAGGTGTTTGGCGTGATCATGACGCTGGTGGGTGCTTTCGTGGGCGGGGCACTCTCGCTCAAGCTGGGCGTGATGCGTGTGCTCATGCTCGGCGCCGTTCTCTCGGCCGCAAGCAACCTGCTGTTCGCGTGGCTGGCCGGCCACGGGCACGACGTGACGGCGTTGATGCTCGTGATCTCGGCCGACAACCTCAGCGCGGGCGTGGCTTCTGCGGCGTTCATTGCCTACCTTTCGGGCCTCACCAACGTGCAGTACTCGGCCACGCAATACGCCTTGTTCAGCTCCATGATGCTGCTCGCGCCCAAGTGGCTGGCGGGTTATTCGGGCGCGTTCGTCGACGCCTATGACTACCCGACCTTCTTCATCGCCACCGCCTGCCTGGGGGTGCCGGTGCTGGTGCTGATCTGGCTGGCCACGCGGCTCGCGCCGGTGAACACCCAGCGCTGAGCCTCAGGCCTCACCGGGGCGCGTCAGCAGCGCTTTCACGGCGGGTTTCTGCACCTTGCCCAGGGCGGTTTTGGGCAAGGCATCCACGCGTTGCCAGCGGCGTGGCCACTTGTAGCGCGCGAGCCGGCCATCCAGAAAGCCTTGCAGTGCCGGCTCCCACTGCGCGTCAGCACCGTCGCGCAGCACCACCACCGCCACCACCACCTCGCCCCAGCGCGCGTCGTCTTGACCGACCACGGCGCACTCCACCACCATCGGGTGCTGCACCAGCAGGTTCTCTATTTCGGCCGGATAGATGTTTTCGCCGCCAGAGATCAGCATGTCCTTGGCCCGACCCACCACGGTGAAGCTGCCGTCTGCCGCCTGCTGCGCAAGATCACCGCTGTGGAAGAAACCATCGGCATCGCAAGCCGGCAGGTCGGGCCAGTAGCGTTGCACCACATTGGGCGCGCGCACCCACACCTCGCCCACCTCGCCGGGCTCCACTGACGCGCCGCCGGGATGTCGCAGCGACACCGTCACGCCTGGCGCGGGCCAGCCGCAGGTGCCGAGGTGGCTGCGCGCGTGGTCGGGTGGCAGGGCGATGGAAAAGGGGCCGGTTTCGGTGCTGCCGTACACGTTGCACACGGGCACGCCGCGCGCGTGGCAGATCTCGATGAGCGAGGCGGGCAGCAGGCTGGAACCCGCCCAGATGGCGCGCAGGCGGGTGAGGTCGGTGCCTGCCCAGTCGGGATGATGGGTAAGCGCCTGCAGTGTGGCGGGCACTTGCAGCGTGAGCGTGGGTCGGTGTTCGCGCAGGCTGCGCAGTGTGGCGCCGGCATCGAAGCGGCTGTGCAGCAACACCTGTGCGCCCACCGAGAGCGCGGGCAAGGTCTGGATGCACATGCCGCCCACATGAAAGAGCGGCAGCACCGTGAGCACCACGTCGCGCTCATTCAGTTGCTGCACCTGTGCAGCGATTGCCATGTTGGCCAGCAGCTGGCCTTGTGTGTGCACCGCGCCTTTGGGGGCGCCGGTCGTGCCCGAGGTGTAGACCAGCAGTGCGGGGTGGTCGTGCGTGCCCCGGGGGGCGGTCGTGTGCCGTCCGTTCAGCGGGAGCTCGTCCACATGCAACGCCAGGCCAGGCGCCAGCGCCCGTGCGGCGTCGGCCAACGGGGTGTCGTGCAGGAGCTTCACGGGGCGGCAGTCTTGCAGCAGCGCGGCCCATTCGGCGGGCGAGAGGCGGTGGTTCACCGGCACCAGCATGGCGCCCAGACGCGCGAGCGCAAACAGCAGCGCGATTTGCGCCGGATGGTTCAAGCCCAGCCAGGCCACGCGGTCGCCCTCCTGCACACCGTGGTCGGTGGCCAGCGTGTGTGCCAGCGCTTCGGCGCGTTCGGCCAGCGCGGCGTAGGACAGGTTTGCCCAGGGCGCGCCGTTGTCTGCTTCGCACCAGCGCAGCGCGGTGGCCTGTGGCCAATGGCGCGCCTGCTGGTCGAGCAGCGCGGCCAGGGAGGCGGCGGGCAGGGCGGGGGCCGTGGACGGCCAGGGCGGGGTCGACGTCATTTACATGACTTTACGTGAGCCGCCAGCGCGCTTCACACGAGGCTGACACGATGGCGGCTTCGGCGGTGGCCGCTACACTGAAACGCATGACTTCCCCCCTGCTGATGATTGAAGACGACAGCCGCCTGGCCCAGATGGTGGTGGAGTACCTCGGCCAGTCGGGCTTTGACGTGACGCACGCGAGCGACGGCGAGCAAGGTCTGGAGCAGCTGCAGTTGATCCAGCCCGAGCTGGTCATTCTTGATCTGATGATGCCCGGCATCGACGGGCTTGAAGTGTGCCGGCGCATCCGCTCGTTGCCAGGCGACGCCGGGCGTGTGCCGGTGCTCATGCTCACCGCCAAAGGCGATCCGATGGACCGCATCATCGGCCTCGAACTGGGCGCCGACGACTACCTGCCCAAGCCCTTCGAACCGCGCGAGCTGCTCGCGCGCGTGCGCGCCGTGCTGCGCCGCCGTGGCGATGTCGGCAGCGCCAGTGTCTCGCGCTCCACGCCGGTGCTGCGCTTTGGTTCGCTCGAGATCGACCGCGATGCGCGCACCGTGCAAGTGGCCGGGCACCTGTGTGAGCTCACCTCTTACCAGTTTGACCTGCTGGTGGCCATGGCCGAGCGCGCGGGGCGCGTGCTCACGCGCGACCAGATCATGGAAGCCGTGCGCGGACGTGAGCTGGAGGCGTTTGACCGCTCCATCGATGTGCACATTGGCCGCATCCGCATGGCCATCGAGGCCGACAGCAAAGACCCCAAGCGCATCCTCACCGTGCGCGGTGTGGGCTACGTGTTCGCCAAACAGCAAGAATGAGTTCCCTGTTTGGCTCCCGTCTGTATGTGCGCATCTGGCTTGCCGTGGTGGCTGCCGTCACGGTGCTCACGCTCGTGGTGGGCTGGTTGTGGCAGCAGGCGCTGGACGAAGACCGCGCTGAGCGGGAAGCCCGCGTCACCCGCACGATCATCGTGCGCGACGGCACGCGGGAAATCATTGGTCAGGCGCCAGCCCGCGCGGTGAGCCTGCCCGGCGAAGGCTGGGAATTCGAGGTCGAGATGAACGACGGCCAGACCTTGTACGTGCTGTTGCCACGCTCGGGTCGGCCATCGAACAACCCTGGTCGCCGCGCGCCCGAGTGGTTGCAGACGCCCACCGGCTTTGCGTGGCTGCTCGGGCTGGTGGCTCTGGCCGTGGCCCTGGGCGCTTACCCCATCGTGCGGCGCCTCACCAAGCGCCTGGAGACGCTGCAAAAAGGCGTGGAGCGCTGGGGCGACGGCGACCTGTCCACGAGGTTGCCCATGCAGGGCCAGGATGAGGTGGCGTTTCTCGCCACCCGCTTCAACGCGGCCGCCGAGCGCGTGCAGACGCTGCTGCAATCTCACAAGGCCTTGCTCGCCAACGCCTCGCACGAGCTGCGGTCGCCGCTGGCACGCATTCGCATGGGACTCGAGCTGCTCGGGCATGACAGCGCGCACGCGCCGCAGCGCGCCGAGATCGCCCGCAGCATCGACGAGCTCGATCAGCTGATCGACGAGATTTTGCTGGCCAGCCGCCTTGACTTGATCGATGCACGCGAAGCTTCTGCACTCGGGCCGGTGGAAGAAGTCGACCTGGTGGGCCTGGCCGCTGAGGAGTGCGCGCGCACCGGCGCTGACCTGGACATTGCGCCGGGCGCATCGCCTGCGCTGGTGCAGGGCCAGTCGCGCTTGCTGCGCCGCGTGCTGCGCAACCTGCTGGAGAACGCCCGGCGCTACGGTGGTTCAGCAGTGACCGGAGAGCCGCAGGTGCGCCTGAGCATCCTGCGCCGCGCGCCCGCTGGCGTGGGCGAGGCGCCCGGTGTGGTGATGTGGGTGGAAGACCGTGGCGCCGGTGTGCCGCCAGACCAGCGCGAGCGCATCTTCGAGCCCTTCTACCGCCTGCCTGGCGCCAGCGAGCGCGAGGGTGGCGTGGGTCTGGGCCTGTCGCTGGTGAAGACCATCGTGGAGCGCCACGGCGGCGTGGTGCGCTGCGAGAACAGGCCGGGCGGTGGCGCGCGCTTCGTGGTGGAGCTGCCTGCCTGAAGGCGCCGGGCCGGCGGCCGGTGGTTTGGTTTTATTCACCAGGAAAATCGGCCCATTCCTACAAATGGGGGATGGTCGAAAACGATGCGGCGGCGCACAATTCGCGGCGATGCTGTCACAACATCAGAACAACAGATCCGGCAAACACCACACGTTATGAAAAACGTTTGAAACTGGTCTCCCAACGACGTCCCTTCAAGGACTTTCAAAAGCCACCGCAAGGTGGCTTTTTTTTGGTCAGGCGCGCGTTGCCTCTTGCGACACGCCAGGAGACGTGTGCAGCCAGTCCACCACATCGCCCGTGGGTTGGTAGCCTTGCACGCAGGCCTGCAGCAGCGTCCGCACCTTGGACACGTCGTTGACCGCCATCGCCGCTTCCAGCTTGGAGAGCACCCCCTGCAACTCGCGCCAGGAAAACAGGTGTTCCTGCGCCTTCATGATGCGTGGGTGAAGCGTGGGCTGCGGGTTGTCGCCAATCAGCAGCTCCTCGTAGAGCTTTTCTCCCGGTCGCAGGCCCGTGATCTGGATTTCGATGTCCCCAGTCGGGTTGTCCTCGGTTTTCACCTGCAGGCCCGAGAGCTCGACCATGCGCTGTGCCAGATCCACGATGCGCACGGGTTCGCCCATGTCGAGCACGAACACGTCGCCGCCTTCGGCCATGGCGCCCGCCTGGATCACCAGCTGGGCCGCCTCGGGGATGGTCATGAAGTAGCGCGTGATGTCGGCGTGCGTGAGGGTGATTGGCCCGCCGCTCTGGATCTGCTCGCGAAACAGCGGAACCACCGACCCGCTGGAGCCCAGTACGTTGCCAAAGCGCACCATGGCAAAGGTGGTGCCGCCGGTGGCATCGGCGGCCAAGGCTTGCAGCACCATCTCGGCCAGCCGCTTGCTGGCGCCCATCACATTGGTCGGGCGCACGGCCTTGTCGGTGCTGATGAGCACGAAGTGGGCGGCGCCCGCCGCCTGCGCCGCACGTGCGCACACCAGGGTGCCCCACACGTTGTTGCGCAAGCCTTGCACCGGGTTGTGCTCCACCAGCGGCACGTGCTTGTAGGCGGCGGCGTGGTACACGGTGTCGGGCCGCCATGCCTGCATGATTTGCGTGATGCGCGCCTCGTCCTGCACCGAGGCCAGCAGCGGAATGAGCTGCACGGCCTGTGCGGCTTCGGCGTCCTGGGTTTCCATGAACCCTTCGAGCTCACGGTGGATTTCGTACAGGGCGAACTCGCTGTTTTCCACCAGCAAAAGGGTGTGTGGCCGGCCCGCCGCAATCTGCCTGCACAGTTCGCTGCCAATGCTGCCACCCGCGCCCGTGACCGCCACCACTTTGCCCTGGATCAAACGAAGCAGCAGGTCATCGTCGGGCCGCACTGGATCGCGGCCCAGCAAGTCTTCAATGTCGAGCTCGCGCACATCGCTCATGCTGACCCGCCCCGCGGCGAGGTCGGACATGCCGGGGAGCGTGCGCACGCGCACCGGGAAGTGGCGCAATGAATCGAGAATGGCCAGCCGCTTCTGGCGCGTGACAGAGGGCAAGGCGAGCAGCACGTCTGTGACGCCCAGGTTGGGGATGAGGTGCGGCAGCTCGGCAGGGTCATAGACCGTGCGGCCGTCCAGCGTGTTGCCCTGCAGTTGCGGGTCGTCGTCCAGAAAACCGAGCAGGCGCTGCTCGTTGCCGCGTGCAAGCGCTGCGGCCAGCTGCCGCCCGGCCAGGCCTGCGCCGTAGATGAGCATGCCGGGCAGGTGCTCGCGTTGCAGCATGGTGCGGTACAGGCCGCCGAGCCAGTAGCGCACCACCACCCGGCTGAAGCCGATGGCGACCAGCAGCAGCAGTGGCTGGATGACGCCCACGGTGCGCGGCACGCCTGCAATGCCGATCACGGTGAACACGGTGGCATAGAACAGGCTGTAGAGCGCCATGGCCTGCGCCAGACTGACCATGGCATTCCAGCCCGCGTAGCGAAAGATGGCGCGGTACAAACCAAAGCGAATGAACAAGGGCAGCGCGATCAGCGCAGCCCCCAAAATCGCCAGCCCATGCGCGGGCGTGAGCTGCACCCAGTGCTCCAGGCGCAGGCACAGCGCGAGCCAGACCGTGAGCGCGCACAGCGAAATGTCCACCAGCACGGCGAACAGGCGCTTGACCATCCGCGGCATCAGCAGCAGCGCAGTGGCTGTGTGGCCGCGGTTTTCCCTTGAATGCTTCATTTTTCTAGTGGGCCACACCATCACGGCGCAGCACTTTGACGAACGTCATCCAGAGTATCCGCAGATCGAACCACAGGCTCTGGCGCCGCAGGTATTCTGCATCCAGCGCTACCTTTTGCGGGATCGGCAACTCGTCTCGCCCGTTCACTTGCGCCCACCCTGTGAGCCCGGGCACCAGCTCGTGCACGCCCTGCTGCGTGCGCAGGGCGATCAGGTCGTCCTGGTTGAAGAGGGCGGGTCGCGGACCGACAAAACTCATGTCGCCCTTGAGGATGCTCCAGAGTTGCGGCAGCTCGTCCAGGCTGCTTTTGCGCAGGAAGGGCCCGATGGGTGTCAGGTACTTTGCTGGGTCGGTGAGCAGATGGGTGGCGACCGCCGGCGTGTCTGTGCGCATGCTGCGGAACTTGGGCATGCGGAAGATGCGGTTGTGGCGACCGACGCGGTCGCTCCAGTACAACGCGGGGCCTGCTGAGGTCAATCGCACGGCCAGGGCCACCAGCAGCACAGGCACCAGCAAGATGGCCGCCGCACACAGTGCCAGCCCCAGATCAAACAAACGCTTCATGTTTTCACCATACCTGCCGCCGCGCGGCGCAGGCCTTCGTCCACGCTGATGGGTGGCGCCCAGCCCAGCGTTTCACGTGTGTGTGTGATGTCGACCTGCAGGCTGCCCAGCAGGCGCTGTGCCATGTCGCCTTTGCCCATCAACCCGGCGCCCAGCTTCAGCAAAGCAGGCGGGACAGGCAGGAGCCTCGCCGGTACGTTCATGGCCCGTGCCATGCGACGCAGCAGATCGGTCGTGGAGAGGTCTTCCCCGTCGCTCACCAGAAATGTCTGGTTGGCCGCAGCCGGGTGATCGATGCAGGTGATGAGCAGGTCGACCAGGTTGTCGAGGGCGACGAGGCTGCGGCGGTTGTGGGTGACGGCGCCCAGGGGGAGGGGAGCTCCTCGCTCAAGCCACCGCATCAAGGAGCCAAAGTTACCTGGTGCGCCCGGCCCGTAGACAAGCGGTGGGCGGACGATGACAACCTCCATTCCAGTTTGTGTCGCCAAGGCTTGCAAACCCAACTCAGCCTCGTACTTGGACACTGCATAAGCGGACTGTTGCTTTGGCTCATCTGCTGCCGAATAAGGCTGTGCAAATGTTTCTGCACCATTGACACCAATAGAGCTGATGAACACGAACCGACGCACTCCGGCGGCGGCTGCCTGCTTGGCCAGATCCAGAGTCCCTTGCACATTCACTTGGCGGAACTCGGAAAGCGGATCTGCACTTGCCTCCCGCAAAACATGCGCCCTCGCCGCTGCGTGAATGACCACCGCCACCCCGGAGAGGGTCGAGCGCAAGTTGAAGCGATCGTCAAAGCCGTCAATCACATGGCGCTCCGTTCCGACAGGCAGTTCGCACACCTTGCGTACCGCTCCTCGTACCGCGATACCGCGGGCCACGGCTTCAGTGCACAGCGCACTGCCCACGAAACCATTTGCGCCCGTAACCAGCAGTTGCCATCGGCTCATGACGGTCGCCTGCCAAGAACACCCAAAGCCAGACAAGACAGGGCAAAGAGGACTTGATCTCGACGGCGTCGACGGCATTTCTTCGCCTGAAATGCCAGCCAGAACATGCCCTTCCTTTTCCCACCCTTCGCCCAACGCTTAACGAAAACGTCCTCGCCAACCCCCACCAGGTCAGCGATCAATGCCGATTGGATTAGCCCCCATCCATTCAACACCTTGGATGCTCGGTGGAGACCAGCACGCCAGCCATTGTTGACACCAACTTGGTTACTTTCATGCTGGCGATACAGCATGCCGGCGTAGTCATCAATCACCCAACGAAACCCATTGGTGCGCGCAAAGGCGTAAGAAAACCAATCGTGAAGACCCACTTGCTGTACTTCAGCCCATCGCTTGTTCAGCAAGCTTTGGAGCGCACAAGCAAGCGGCTTGCGCAACACGTAGGTGCAACCCGGGCCTGCTGCTTCGAACAGAAAATCCCACTGCTGTTGCGGCTGAGATTTTTCAATCCTCACCCTCCGACCGTCTGCCCAGAACGCGGTCACATTGCTTGAGTAGCCATCCGCTCCGGTTTTTTGAAGTGTCTCGTGTGCACGCTGCAGCTTGTCGCTCGGCCACAGATCGTCTTGATCCGCAAAAGACACATAGTCGAAATCCGCGAAGTTGACATCCCGCAAGAGCCGAAAGAAATTGCGCGCTGCACCGCCAAACTGCTCGCCATGAGGCAGCACTACCAGCCGAGCCTCTTCGCGCGCTCTACTGTCAATCCAGGCCTCTGTTCCATCATTGGAACGGTCGACGCTTACCAAAATGGTCACGGAGACGCCCGACTGCGCAAAAATCGAATCGAGTTGGGCCGGTAGCCAATCCATTCCGTTGAACGCGGCCAGACACACGGCTACGCGGGGCTGAATGGTAGCAAGATTTTTCACGGAAATGACGGACTCATATAGATATAGCTTGCTGGGTCACTCAGATTACCCGCCCTGAATGAGTGCTTTAGTCTTTCTCCACGCAACTATGAACAATCGACGTGCAAATTTGACCAAAGAAAAGCAGAGAAAGAATGCTGCAGTGGGCGTGCCGATATATTTTTGCCTACGGAGTTGAAGGTAATTATCCAACTCACCCGTTTGCATGGCCCAAAGTTGTGAGCTTAGACCGCTTGCGCCGAATTGTGCCTTGTTGATCGTGGCTAAACGCAAGTTTATCCGAGTCGCTTTGTAGCCTGACAGCACAATTTCCATCCAGAGCAAATGATCCTCCATATGTCGCTTGCCGCTTTTGAACCGGAAGGGGAGATTCTTACGCAACATGACAGAAGGGGTAACGAAGGGATTGCGCAAAAGAATTTGACTGCGTGAAATAGACGCAGCTACTGCGCCTGACCCCATTTCGTCATTGCTCTCCCAAGGGAATCTAAAAGAATGCCCCGAGAGGGCCAACTCTGGATGATCTTGAAACTGATTCCACTGTATCTCGAGCTTGCGCGGATGCCACAAATCGTCTGAATCTAGAAACGCAATATGGGTGCCGCTGGAAGCATCCCAGCCGAAATTTCTTGCAGAGGCAGCACCAACGTTCCTGTCTAGCTTAATCAGCTTTAGCCATTCAGGACGATAGGTTGACTGCAAAGCCCGAACTGAGTCAACTGTTGTATCAATGCTCGCATCATCTACCACAATGACTTCGAGCGGGGCAAGAGTCTGCTGAGCCACCGACTCGATCGCTGACTGAAGCGATTTTGCTGAATTGTAGCTAGGGATTACAACGCTAATTGAATCAGATCTCAAGGCTATCTTCCTGGGTAACGAGCAAGACAAACGTGGCGGACAAAAGTGAATGCAATCAAATTTTGCGCGCTTCAAATCCTTGGATGTATTTAAATCGAATACGGGTCCTCGAGACAATGACCGAGGCATGATTGCATGCAACTGTAAAAAAGTAAATTTTCACCCAGCCACCGGCGAGCCACAATGAACAAAGAGTTCAGGATGCGTTGGAACAGTCCTCAGAATTGGGGTTGGTCATGGTTATGAATCGGAGTCGCTGCTTTGGCGAGACAAAATTTTGCGATGGAGCCAGCCTAAACCGGCTGCAATGGTGAGGCTGGTGGCGAAGATTTTTATAGGGTTTGCTAGTCCGCCAGTCCCTAGATGAATAATTTGTACGGTCAGGCCGATGCCTATTGCTGTGGCCAAAAAGGGATTCCTGGATAACCAGAGTACGAGCCTTTCGGATGAAAGCAATAGCAAAGCCAATACAAACGAAAAAATCGCTACAAGCCATTTACTGCCGGAGAAGTAGGCGAATGCAATAAACCCCGGCGGCGTGGAGTAATTAACTGTGTTGGTATCGGTAGTGGGGTTTAGGGCTATTTTGTGTGTATAAAAGTCAACTTGCCCAGGTACTCGCTTCTCCGAGAGTCTCTCAAAAAAGAAACCCAGGCTTTTGCCCTCGTAAGCAGTAACGGCCATCAAGGCCTCTAAACCAATCCAACGGTCGATGGGAAGTTTTGCGATGTAAAACCAAGTGCTCGAAGACAAACTGGTGGCCCTTTCTGGGGCAACTGATTCAAAGAAGTTTGAGCGCCTTTCCATGGCGGCAATAACTGACACACAAACCCCGAGAAAAATTATCAGTAAGTACTTTGTCAGTTTGTTGACGGAAGGCTTGGGAAGAAAATCCCGGTATACGAATAAAGGCAAAAGTATGATAAGTGCCTGAAATACAAGGACTCCACGGCTAAAGACCGTCGTCGAAACAATTACTCCGGCAAATACAAGCAGAAAAACGGCTTGTACATCCTTCTGGGTGCAAAAGCTCCTGTAAAAGGGGATCATCAAAAGAATGCTCCATCCCCCGCCGAAAAACCAAGTTATCAGACCCTGTAGTCGAAATGGAAGATTGAGAACTGGTGGCGGTCTAAATGCTTGGACTATTTGATAGACTTCATTGAGCGTGCTCATGATGGCAACCGCCAGCAGTCCGGCTATCCAATAGTATCTGTTATTAAAGCGGTGTGCTTTTGGCTGGCTGTATCGGGGTTTGTTGTTCAGTTTATTGAATAGGACTCCTGCTAGCATTGCTCCCAGGGCTCCTATAGATGCCACGACTGCGACATGATCAACTTGTTGAGCGGAAAAGTCAAAAGTCCCTATGGGCTCCATCCATATCGTCGAGAAAATGGTGTTGATGGAGAACTTGAGCCAAAACCCTATCCACATGACTGCAGCGAGAAACAAATAGCCGGCGGAGTATTGCTTTCTGATCGCATCGAAGAATAACCAATTGAAAGCTAGGCTTAGTAATGCATACGAGGCAAAAGAGCCAGGCCATTTCAACGAAGTTGCAATAAATATCGCAGCTACAAGAGTTGCGGCAGAGTAGGCCAAGATTTCGGCCGTAATGGTGTTAAGGCCTAACGCTGACTTTATGCTGAGCCTGAGTGTTAATGCATTCATTCTTCGGTTCTGATGAGTGTGGTCTGCCCCTGGCATCTCATCGTGTTTCTTCCTGATTTATTTTGCAATATGGAGGGTTTAACTATCTGAATCGGTTGGATTCTAGCTGTTACTCGAATTCACCGCTTAACTAGAGCTTTGGGTGAGTGTTGCATGGAGATTTATTTGCGGAGTAGCTGTCTGACAGTCCGTTTCCAGAAGTCGATCCGAGTTAGAGCCATACGGACGCCCCAAAGAACAACGAAGCGACGTGCTACGGCAAGCCGGAAACGTGCAGTGTTTGTTACTCTAAAAAATGTCCGAAGTCCGGGTGAATTTTGATTTAGCCACCTTCGCCAATACATAAATTTGTAGTCACGCACAGGTTGCGATGTCCTACTGAGCCCTGTAGCAGATTGAATATAACGCAGCCAGCTCAATCGTTGCCCGATAGATTCTAAATGGCTATCATTCGCCCCGTGAAGTCGGTAGTTGAAAAGACACTCTTCTGTCCAAACGATAGGCGCTCGATCTAGAATTTCGCATAGAAATGAAACATCGGCGTGCTTCCCTCCTTTCGTCGAATCCAATCTCAGGCCCCTGATGATTTTAGTGCGATACATATAGCCAGGGAATGGAGCTGGATCAATCAAACTAAGGGAAAGATATGGTTCTACGAGCTCAGTCTTGGATCTCAGAATTCGTCGGCCGGAAAAATCACCCATCAGCTTTGAACTGGTTTTTTTGCTGTGGCGCATAAAATATGCGTTGCACCCGACAGCCGCGGCATCTGGGTGTTGGGCATGGTATTCAACCATCTTGGAAATATAGGATGGTTCAAGCACGTCGTCATCGTGAAAAAGCACCATCAGCGGCGCTTGGGCCTCTTCAATCAACCGATTGAAATGTTCAAGTGCAGGAATGTTGGGGATACGTCTTAACAGGCCGACCTCCGGAAATTCTGCTGTCACCATCTCAGCAACGTCTTCCCCAATGGAGTTATCAGAAACGATGACTTCCATGTTGGAGTAGTCTTGGGCCAAGGCGGATTCGATGACTTCCCGGCAGTAGTCTTTCCGATCACGGGACAATATAAACAGCTGAACGCGTGGCGCTATTGCTTGTGTCGAGCTCGTTGCATTCATATGTGGATGGAGCGAATAAGACTGTTGTAGTAAAGGTCTTTCCCGCGCGATGCAAGGAACTGTCTGGCAGTTTCACGCATACCTTGCCATTGCTCGGTACTCATTGCTTGAATGTGATCGAGCATTTCGAGATAGGTCTTGAACTTTCGCATGTCAACATAGGCGGCCGGCGGCACTAGCGTTTCAATGTCAGGTGCGCCCCAATAGACAGGTACCGTGCCTGCATACAAACAGTCGAAAAGCTTCTCTGTTACATACCCCTTCATTGGCATATTTTCAAAACAAAGACTGAACCTATACGAACTCAATACCTCCCACTTTGATGCACAGCTCCCGTGGTAATTGGCCATAATGGCACGACGATGACGCCAATAGGTCCACCATAGCGATTGCCGACTCCACCAACGTTCCCAGCCACGGCCGAACAGATCAATTCCATTACGATGGCTCAGAGCGGCGACGGCCTTGATGCGTTCGCTGTAAAATTCTGGCTTGTGTGAGCGCGGATTATGATTGCCCGCTATCACCACCAATTTGTTTTTGCGCTGTGTGATATTCCAATATGGGCTCAGCACATCGCCATACGGTTGTGGCCAGAAAAGAGGGCGCAACTTGTCGCGGTTTACGCTGTTTAGTGAGTAACCATCGCCCACTGTGTTGTGCACGTACACCTCATCAAATGCCGCAGTGAGGTGGGGTAATGCAGCATAGAGATCAGGCCGCACAAGGGGGGGCTCCATGATCAGAAACCCGCGTAGTCTGACATCAGTTCTCCCCACCAGCTCCTGGTAATGCCCCTCCATGCCCAAAGACCAATAGTGATTGATTTCTCGACGCTCTGTGCCATCGCGCAATTTATCTGCTGTGAAGCAGGGTATCCCGATGGATGCAAAGTGGTCCTTCAGCCGGGAGAATGGAAGCAGTGTCCCGTCCCGATTCAATTGGGCATCATTGATGTTGAAGAGGCGATCTTGCAGAAAATGATCGCTTGAAGGATCGACAAAGACAGCTTGGTCCGTCACGCCGCGTCCCCGTTATCTTCATACAGGCCCATTTGCCCGAATACCCGGCGGAATCGTTGTTTGAAAGTGTGATCTGTCAAGGTGCGCCGATATCCTGCCGCTGCCATACTTTCACGGAGATCTTCATTGGCCAGGTAGTAGCGCGCCTTTTCAATCATGTCGTCCGGAGTGGCATAAACTCCGATTTCCTCGCCAATGCGGTAGGCGCGCTCCAAGCCTTCTACATAGTAAGAAAGTTGAAAAGCGCCGCAAGAGTTTATTTCGAAATGCCGGGCCTTAATCTGTTCGGCGTCTTTTGGGCTTCGCAGTTGACGAATGCCGCTGAGCGGGCGGGATGCAATCATTCTCACGTCCCAGCACCGGGAATTGGTGAGATTCAGATTGATTCTGGACTGATTGAACATGCGTACCATCGCGTCATGTTCAATGATTCCCTCAGGCCAGCCGTAGCCCGCTACCGCCACGGTCAGGCCAGCTTTTCGGAGGCGGCGAATCAACCAATCCCGTGCGGGATTCCATCCGCCAACGAATGAAACGTCGTGAAGTTTGGGGAGTGACAAGGGGGCATAAAGCCGTTCATTGGCGCCAAATGGGAAATGAATAACGTGTGGTAGGCCAGCCTTGGTGTACTTTGTCTGACATTCGTAATCGGATGAAGTGAAGAAGTCAAACTTCGGAGCCCAGAACCTGACAAAGTCTCTGCGCCAATTGTCGTCGTGAAAAAAACACAGGGTTCGCGTATGGGAACGCGCGGCTTCTACAGAAAAGGCATCCAGCTGATCGGTGTACAAGGAAAATATCGCCACATCAAAATGTCCGTTGGCCACCTTGGTAACCAGCATTTCATTCATGGCCTGTTTCCCATGCAACTTGAGAAGCTGCATGTAGTCGAAGATTTCGACAGTGTGTTCGGTGCGGAGACTGTCGTAAAAATTGAAGTACTCGTACGATCTTCCTCTCGATGGGTCTCCGTAGTCGTGCTCCATGCACACCAACAGGATTTTCATGGCCGGTCCTCCAGATGCTTGCGCAGCAACAGATACTGCATAAATAGAAACGCCAAACCAATGACGGCGCATGTTGCAATCGGTGCGACCCATGACGCTGTCGGCAACCAGTGCCGCAAGACCATGGCAATGGCCAGAAATGCGGGCGTCAATGCAAAGGAAATGAAAATGGGACGTGCTGAGATGCCGCCCCCAACCTTCCTTAGCAATACAAAGTGCATCGTTACGATGGTCAGGGCGCCAGCAGCCGTGAGACCCATGCCTGCGCCGTGTGCTCCAAACGCAGGCATCAGGAGGCTGCAAGCCACGATGGAAGTCGCCGCACCAACGACGTTCGGCCAAATGAGCCAGCGGGTGCGCATGTGAACATGGGCGATCAGTGAGTAGACGCTGGCAAGTACGCGTGCAGCTTCGGCCAGAGCACCCCAGATCACAAAGCTGGCGGCAGCCTGGAACTTCTCCCCCAACAAGAGCCGTGTCAAATCGGGTGCCAACACGATGAGCAGCCCGACGGTGAGGACAAGCGATGGGATGACTGCAGAGGCATAACGGCGCCAGGCCGTGGTCTGCAGCTGTGGATCTGTTGCACTTGCGTCGCGATAGAGGCGTGGCTGGAAGTAGGTGGTCAGTACAGATTCAAAGCCAGCAATGATCCCGGCGCTCAGTCCGTAGCCCGCAACAAATAGCCCAACCTGTGCCAAGCCAAGGTCCTCCACCATCAGGTAGCGGTAGCCTTGTGCTTGTACCCAACCGAGTCCTGCTGCGATGGCCACAGGCCAGGAGAACGCAAATAGCACCATAAGGTGCTGGCGATGAACTGGTTGTTGAATGTACGCAGGGTTGCCGCGATTGAGTTGGGTAAACAGGTCGCGTGTTCCAACCAATGCCAGCAATGCCTGGCCAAGAAGGATGCCGAGAATCCAGTACTCTGCCGTCCGCTGGACTGTCTGGACCAAGGTGACCGCAGCGATGAAGCTCGCAATCAAGGTGGCCACTGTCAGCAGGATGAATCTTCGGCTGTCACCCAGCAGATTCAGGCATGGAATGGCGGTTTGATTGACAGTGTTGAAGATCACCGATCCACACACCAGAGCAATCAGCCACACGGTCGGAATGCCGAAGTTGACGAGCCCTGTCATGACAAAGAGCGGCAGGCTGATGGCCGCTATGGTGGCTACCAGAGCAATGTAGCCTGCATAGCGCACCAAATAGCCGACACCACGCCCGCTGGCCTGCCAGGCATGGAGGCGTCGGTTTATGAACATCCCGACCGGATTGATCAGCAACAGAGCGAAAAATGCAGTGGTCGTGACGACCAGTGCCACCTTTCCCATTTCCTCCGGCGACAGCAGAGTGGTTGCCACGCGAAGGGTGATCAGCGCAATGAGAAACTGCGCCGCCCGGCCAACGATGATGGTGATCAGAGCCACGGTAGATCCGTGTCAGGATGCGCTGGAGAGGATGGACGACGCTTCCATCAATACGCCGTCCAGTGAAGAAAGCTGAGGCTGATATCCGAAATCTTGTGCGCGTCGATTGAGCGAGTAGTAATGACTCTTGCGCCCCGTTGCATTCAGGGCGGAGAACCCCTGACCCGACTCATACTTGAGGCCAAAGCGTTGTTGCATGGCTGTCAGCAGCTCCGTTTTGGTGGTGGGTGCGAGGGTGTAGGCATCCACCGCAGCGTTTGTCGGCGGTGCGTGAATGAGCGCTTGCGCCAATCGAGCGAAATCCGTCGGGTGCAGAAAATCTCGCACCAAAGTGTCCATCGACGTGCTCATCACCGTGTCGTCACGGATCGCGCGCAACACGTCGGAAATCAGAAACCTGGCAGACAGGTCCTGCGCGCGGCTGAAGTAGCTGAAAACGCGCAGGTCGACAATCGGCAAGTCAGCCAGCGCCCGGTGTCGACACTCTGCATGAAACTTGGCCGCACCGTACCAATCCTGCGCCTGCAAATGGTTGATGTCGAAACTCGCGCGGGTCTGGTCGGTGGCAGGCTGTTGGAAGTCTGATCCGTAGGCGGCACCACTGCTGAGGAACAGGTAGCGTGTCGAAGGGTGTGCCTTCACGTACCGGAGAGCAAGACTGTCGAAGTCGAGCGTGATGTCCAGGATCGACGCCCCCATTTGCTGCGCTGTAGCGGGATCTCCAACGCCGACAAAGTTGATGACGGCATCGTATGTGCCGCGTTTGCCAAAGGACTCGAACCCGCCGACTGCAACGATGCAATCGGGATCGAGACTTGAGAGTTGCGCCCATCGCTGCACCGCATCTGGCCGACGCGCATACAGGCTGAAGACATTTTCCCCAGCGGCGACCGAAATGCCAACGAAATCGCGTGCAATCTGGCTGGTTGCTCCAAGAATCGCTATGTGCATAACGCTCAAGCGCGACTGGACAGAAACGTCGCCAGCTTTTCCTCAATGGCCTTGCGGTCCAAACCATGCTCCTCGAGCAGATAGCTGTAGGTTCCGCAGTGCTCTGAAAATCGATCCTTCACACCGATACGCAGGACTCGCACTGGCGCATGCTCGCTGGAGATTTCTGCGACGAGTGATCCCAGTCCACCATGGATGGAATGTTCTTCAAACGTGACGACGGCGCTGCTGTCCTTGCAGATCTTGACGATCTGGGATTCATCAATGGGCTTGATGAAGGGCGCAGACCACACAGAGGCGCCTTCATGGGAGGTCTCTGCGATGTCCAGTGCACACCGAACGAGGGAGCCGGTCGCGATGAATGAAAGACCGCCAGCGTCACCTTGCTTGATCTGAAGAAGCTTTCCCACGCTTGCCTCAGGTAGCCCGGCATGAACGGCGCCCAAATCGGATTTGCCAACCCTCAAGTAGACGGAAGCGTGCGCATCATAGGCAGCACCCATGCACAAGGTCATCTCGGCGGCGTCCGCCGGAGAAAACACGTGCAAATTGGGAATCGAGCGGCTGCAGGCAATGTCCTCGGTCGATTGATGGCTCGTGCCCAGATGGCTGTACACAAAGCCGGCTCCGTCGCCGATAAAGATCACGGGTAGATGGTCGTGAGCGACATCCAGTTTTATTTGCTCCAGCACCCGGATGGGTATGAATGCACTCAACCCATAAACGATGGGGCGGAAGCCAGTGCGCGCAAGGCCAGCAGCCATGCCGACCATGTTCTGCTCCGCAATGCCAGCGTTGATGTACTGAGCTGGGCAAACGCGGCGGAACTCATCAAAGAGAGCGTAGCCATGATCCCCTGTCAGAAGCACCACGCTTGGATCGGCTTTGGCCAGGTCGACGAGGGCTTTAGAGAAGGCAGCTCTCATGGTGCTGTACCTCCCATCACGGCAGAAAGCGCTGCGGCGTGTGTCTCAGCGTTCAACCGCGTGTAATGCCATCGGTTGTCATGCTCCATGAACGGCACGCCTTTGCCCTTGATGGTCTTGGCTACCAACACTTTGGGTTTCTCGGCATCCTTGGCCCACAGCGCTCTGATTGCTTGATCAATTTCGGCCTCGTTGTGGCCGTCAACCGAAAGGCCTGAAAATCCGAAACTCTCGAACTTGGCTTGAATGGAGCCCAGATCGAGGACCTCTTGTGTTGACCCCATCGCCTGGAATCCGTTCTCATCCACGATCACCATGAAATTCTTCATCTGTCGGTGGGCCGCGAACAGCGCTCCTTCCCAGATCGGACCTTCATTGATCTCACCGTCACCGACGAGAACATACGTCTTCTGATCGGTGCCTTTGAGTTGGGCCCCCAGGGCCATTCCCACCCCTACAGAAAACCCATGTCCGAGTGAGCCTGACGTCACTTCCAGGCCGGGCACCCGCGAGTCGGAAAGACCTTTGAGATCGCTGCCATCGGAGAAGTATCCCGTAAAGGCACTCTCTGGCAACCAGCCGAGCTCACGGAGGCAAGCGTACTGCGCCATCACGCCATGCCCTTTGCTCAAGACGAAGTAGTCGCGATCCGATGCATCTGGATCGTTTCCGGGGTATCTGAGGTGATGCCGATACAGCACAGCCAACAGCTCAATGATTGAGAAAGCACAGCCAATATGAACGGTTGAACCGGCGTAAGCCATGTCCAGAACCGTTTTTCGCAGCTGGCTTGGGTCAAAGGCAATTGGTTGCGTGTTCACGGTAGCTCAGTCAGAAATTGACGCCCAGATAAACCTCGATCTTCCGCGCGGTGTACTCGAGCATCTCGCGGGAGAGAGCGGGCTGCACACCGATCCAGAATGTGTTGTTCATGACGTTGTCCGTGTTGGTCAGTTCTCCACTGACCCGGTAGTTTTGTCCCTGCATGTAGGGCTGCCTGGTAAGGTTGCCTGCGAACAACAAGCGTGTGCCGACCTTGTTCTGATCAAGATAGGTCAGCAGGTCGAGCCGAGTGACCGGACAGCTTTCCTTCAGCGTGATCGGGAAGCCAAACCACGAGGGATCCGAGTGCTCGGTTGCTTGTGGCAGATGAAGGAACTCTTCGCAGTCCGCCAGCCGCTCCTTGAGGAAAGCGAAGTTGTCCTTTCTCGCCTGAATGAAGGCTGCCGCTTTGTCCAATTGCGCCAAGCCGCAGGCGGCCTGCATGTCGGTGATCTTCAGGTTGTAGCCCAGGTGGCCGTACGTGTACTTGTGGTCGTAGCCCTCTGGCAAGCTGCCCAGCTTCCAGCAAAACCGTTTGCCGCACGTGTTGTCTTTGCCTGGGGGGCAATAGCAATCGCGTCCCCAATCGCGAAAGCTCTCGGCGATTGTCTTGAGCTCGTCGTTGTTGGTGAAGACTGCACCACCTTCCCCCATGGTGATGTGATGAGCGGGATAGAAGCTCAACGTGGCGATGTCGCCAAAGGTTCCCACAATCTGACCGCGGTATGTGCTGCCCAGAGCATCACAGCAGTCTTCAACCAGCCACAGGCCGTGCTTTTTGCAGAGCGCCGTGACCACATCGAGATTGAAAGGGTTGCCCAGGCTATGTGCCAGCATGATCGCCTTGGTCTTCGGCGTGATCGCCGCCTCGATCTTTGATGCGTCAATATTGTGGGTAAGGCGATCCACGTCGACAAAAACCGGTACCGCACCAAACTGGATGATGGGATTGACGGTTGTAGGGAATCCCGCCGCCACCCCGATCACCTCGTCGCCACGCTGAATGGCTCGAGTGCCCAGTTTGGGGGAGGTCAGCGTGCTGAATGCCACCAGGTTGGCAGACGAGCCAGAGTTCACAGTGATCAGATGCTTGACGCCTATGAATGCAGCCAGCTTCTTTTCAAACTCGGCGTTGAAACGGCCGGTGGTGAGCCAGCCGTCGAGGGACGCTTCCACCATCATCTTGATTTCCGCTGCATCCAGCAGCTTGCCGGAAGGAGGCACCACTGAGGCACCCGGCAGGAAGGGCGGTGGAGCCAGCGCGATCGATGCGTACTCGTCGACCAACGTCGCAATTTGTTCGCGCAGGGCTTGTGTTCTGGAGTTCTGCATATGACTTCTTTATTCGTGGATCAGTTTCTGATACGCGCCTATTTGGGCGAGTGTCAATTGGCGGAGGTCGCTGCCGGCACGGCGCTCTCGGGCCCAGTCGACAGTGAGCTGCAACGCGTCTTCGAGGCCCAACAGCGGGTGCCATCCCAAGCGACTGCGCGCCTTTGAGATATCGAGCTTGAGAATATGAGCCTCGTGCGGATGAACGCCGCTGGTTGTGTGCCAGTGGGCATCGGGCCCCCACATTTCGACCATGCGCCGGGCTATCCATCCCACCGTTTTCGAATCCTCGTCGCGGGGGCCGAAGTTCCAGCCTTCAGCAAAACGGCCGCCATGTTCGAACAGATGCTCCGCCAGTATGGCGTAACCCCGAAGCGGTTCCAGAACATGTTGCCAGGGCCGGATGGCGTCAGGGTGGCGAATCAAGACAGGGTGATTCTGTTCAAACCCTCGGATGATGTCCGGTATCAATCGGTCTTTGGCCCAGTCGCCTCCTCCGATGACATTGCCGGCACGTGCAGTTGCCAACGCGCAGCCATGCTGTGCATAGGTGTTGGAACTGAAGAATGACGAACGGTAGGCAGCACTGACCAGTTCGGCGCAACCCTTGCTGTTGCTGTATGGATCGTGTCCGCCCATGGGTTCGTCTTCGCGGTAGCCCCATACCCACTCGCGATTTTCGTAGCACTTGTCTGTGGTGATGTTCACCACAGCCTTGACACCTGGCGTCTGCCGCACTGCTTCGAGCATGTGCACAGTACCCATGACGTTCGTGGAGTAAGTTTCCACCGGGTTGACGTACGAGTCACGAACCAGCGGCTGTGCCGCCATGTGAATAACGATCTCGGGCTTTGCCGATTGCACAGCCTTTTGCAGTGAGCCCAAGTCGCGAATATCACCCAACACGGAGCGCATACCGGCAGCGACACGAGCCTCTTCAAACATGCTGGGTTGCGTTGGCGGAGCCAGCGCGAAGCCTGTGACTTCTGCATCCAGGCTTTGCAGCCACAAGGACATCCAGCTTCCCTTGAAGCCAGTGTGACCCGTCAAAAAAACGCGCTTGCCACGCCAGAAAGCTGGATTCATGACCACACCTTCCACGGTGCGCTGCCGCCAGCCCAAAGTTCTTCAAGATACGTTTTGTCTCGCAGCGTATCCATGGGTTGCCAGAACCCCGTGTGCTGGTAGGCCGCGAGCTGGTCTTGCCGTGCCAAGGTCTCAAGCGGCTCCTTCTCCCATACCGTCGCATCGTCTTTGATCAAGTCAATGACCTCTGGAGACAGCACAAAGAAGCCGCCATTGATCATGGCACCGTCGCCCTTGGGCTTTTCCTTGAAACTGCGAACCTTGCTACCCTGCAGATCAAGCGCGCCGAAACGGCCTGGCGGCAGTGTCGCAGTGAGCGTGGCCTTTACCTTTTGTGTGCGGTGAAACTCAACCAGTTCTGTGATGTTGACATCACTCACGCCGTCGCCGTATGTGAAGCAGAACGCTTCTTCGTCCTTGACGTAGGGCGCTACACGCTTGAGTCTGCCCCCTGTCATGGTATCCATGCCAGTGTCAACCAGCGTCACCCGCCACGGCTCGGCGTAGCGTTGGTGAACCTCCATCTGGTTGTTGGCCATGTCGAGCGTGACATCCGACATGTGCAGGAAGTAGTTGGCAAAGTACTCCTTGATGACGTAGCCCTTGTAGCCGCAGCAGATCACGAAATCATTGATGCCGTGGCTGGAGTAAATCTTCAAGATATGCCAGAGGATCGGCTTGCCGCCGATCTCGACCATGGGCTTGGGCTTCACCGAAGTTTCTTCGCTGATGCGGGTGCCAAGCCCTCCGGCCAGGATCACAGCTTTCATGACACTCTTTCTCGATTACAGCTGTACAAGCGCGTCAAATGCGTCTGGAATCGGGTAGTGGTGGTTGCCCACAAACAACCCATTCTGATCAATGTGATCAGCGTTGGGTAGCTCTCCGAAGATCTCGGCGTCGAAATACTTCATCACTTCATTCTTTGCGAAATTGCCCGCGACGATCGGACGGCATTCGAAACCAGCTGCGTTCAGCTTGGTGAGCAATTGATCGCGCGTCAGTTTGGAGCCCGGCCGAATCACGAGGCTGAAGCCGAACCAGCTGCTTTCGCCTATCTCCCGCTGGATCAGCAGATCAGGGTGTTCGCCCATCTTCGACTGCAACAGGGCGCCGTTCTTTCGACGTTCGGCAATCAAGTTCGGCAGCTTTTTGACCTGCTCGACGCCCAGTGCGCCAGATAGCTCGAGCGGACGCAGGTTGTAGCCAGGGAGCACGAACCTGAACGATTCCTTGAACGGGTCATCGCTTTTCTCGCCGCAAACATGATTGAACTTGGGCAGGTTGCGCGTCCATCCGTGTGCGCGCAATGACAACATGAGGTGATACAGCTCTTCATCGTCGGTCACCACCAAACCGCCCTCCATCGTGGAGATGTGGTGCGAGAAAAATGAGCTGAACGAACCCATCACGCCAAGGGTGCCAGCTTTGCGGCCTTTGTACTCGGCTCCGAGTGATTCGCAGTTGTCTTCGATGACCCGAATATCACGTTGTCCAATGATGGATTGGATACGGTCGAAGTCATTCGGGTTACCCAGCAGGTTGACCACCATGATGAGTCGTGTGCGGTCAGTGACTGCGGCCTCGAGCTGGTCGAGGTCATAGTTCAGGGTGTGAAGGTCGATGTCTACAAAGCGCAACTTCAACCCGTACTGGTGAAGCGGGTAGTAAGTCGTGCTCCATGAAACCGCCGGAACGATGACTTCGTCACCCGGCTTGAGGCGGTTTTCCTTCGTAAAAAACAGCGCCGCCACCATCAGGAGGTTGGCGGATGAGCCCGAGTTCACCATCACGGCATGTTGGCTGCCGATATATGAGGCGAAAGATTTTTCGAACGCCTGCACCTCACGGCCCATGGTGAACATGCCCGAGGCGATGACTCGTTGCATGGCGTCCAGTTCGGCTTGATCCCAAGTGGCGGTGGCGAGTGGGTACTTGAAAGTCACGGCTTGTATTCCTCGGTGTAGTAGCGGTATGCAAGGCCAATACCTTGCTCCACGGTTGTTTTCGGCAACCATCCCCATGCGGTTTGCCGCTCGATACTGACCAGCTTTTGCTTCATGCCAACGGGCTTGGTCAGGTCGTGAACGAACTGGCCCTTCCACCCGATCACGTTGGCCGCAATGGCGTAGTACTCGTTGATGCTGTAGTCGTGGCCCAGCCCGACATTCATCTCATTGGGTAGCGACTCGATGTCGACGACTGCCCGCAAAGTGGCCTCTGCCACATCGCCCGCGTACATGAATTCGCGGCGTGCTGTGCCATCGCCCCAAATCTCCACCGTCGGGGCGCCAGACGTTTTGGCAAGGTGTACCTTGTGAATGATGGCTGGCAACAAATGCGAATGTTCCGGAGCGAACTTGTCATGACGACCATAGAGGTTGCATGGGATCAAGGTCTTGAAATGGAGCCCTGGCGACTCGCGCCGGATGTATTCGCAAAGGCGCGTCGCAAATATCTTGGCCAGTGCGTAACCTTCGTTGGTTGGCTCCAGTTCGCCTTTTAGCAAGAGGTCTTCGGTCAGCGGATTGTTGGCCGCGCGCGGGTACATGCAGGAGCTGGCCACATTGATGAGGCGCTGCACACCTGCGGCCCTCGCCGCGAGGATGATGTTGCGCCCCAGGTCAACGTTCTGGACGAGGAAATCCACCGGATGCGCCATGTTGGCTTGAATGCCGCCCACGCGACCCGCCGCGTGTATCACTGCGTCGGGCCTTTCGCGCTCAAAGTAGGCCAACACGGCGCCACTGTTCGACAGATCCAGCTCGCGCCGACCAGGTGCCAAGACATCCCACTCACGTGCCAGTGGGTGTTCGCAGATATTGCGTCCCACCATCCCAGTTCCGCCCGTGATCAGAAGCTTGCCGCGCTTGAGCATGTCTCGTCAGCCTTGGTTTCGGGAGGCTTTATGGCCGTGGGCCTTGACCTTGAGTTCGAACTCGGCTTCGCGCAAATCAGACAGGGCCATCTCGTTGACCAGCTCGCTGAACGTGGTGCGCGGCGTCCATCCGAGCTTTTCTTTCGCCTTGGTCGCGTCACCCAGCAAGGTTTCAACTTCAGTGGGCCGGAAGTAGCGCGGGTCGACGCACACCACTTCGTGGCCAACTCGCGCCTGCAGTGCAGGGTCTTCAGCGTCCACACGAGACAGTACACCCACCTCATTCACGCCCTCCCCGCGCCATTCAAACGTGAGGCCAAGCGCTGCCCCGGCGTGGTTCACAAAGTCGCGCACTGAATACTGCACGCCTGTAGCGATCACAAAGTCTTCAGGCTTGTCCTGTTGCAGCATGAGCCACTGCATCTCGACGTAGTCTCGAGCATGGCCCCAGTCACGAAGGGAGTCCAGGTTGCCCAAGTAAAGCTTGTCTTGAAGCCCCAGCTTGATGCGGGCGAGGGCGCGCGTGATTTTGCGGGTGACAAAGGTTTCCCCGCGGATCGGTGATTCGTGGTTAAAAAGAATGCCGTTGCACGCGTAAATGCCATAGGCCTCCCGGTAGTTCACCGTGATCCAGTAGGCGTACAGCTTTGCCACTGCGTAGGGGCTGCGTGGATAGAAAGGAGTGGTTTCCTTCTGTGGGGTCTCCTGCACCAAGCCGTACAGCTCAGACGTGGATGCCTGGTAGAAACGCGTCTTCTTCTCCAGACCAAGGATGCGCATCGCTTCAAGGATGCGCAGGGCGCCGAGCGCATCAGAGTTGGCGGTGTACTCTGGCTCTTCGAACGAGACGGCGACATGACTTTGTGCTGCCAGGTTGTAGATCTCGTCCGGTTGCACCTGCTGGATGATGCGCACGAGGCTCGATGAGTCCGTCATGTCGCCATGGTGGAGGATGAATTGCGCATCCTTCACATGAGGATCTTGAAAGAGGTGGTCTATACGGTCGGTGTTGAACAAGGATGTCCGGCGTTTGATGCCGTGCACCTCGTAACCCTTGGCCAGAAGGAACTCCGCCAAGTAGGCGCCATCCTGTCCTGTCACGCCTGTGATCAATGCAACTTTGGTCATTTTTCTGTCTTCATACGGTGGGTGGTGCACGTCAATTCAGCTGCAGCTGGATCGGTCAATCGTCTTGGGTCAGTGTCAGAAAACTCGCACCGGCTTCGTCTTTCGCCGAAACGAGCGGCGGGTTGGCGCGGGGCCACTCAATCGCAAGGGTTGGGTCGTCCCAGCGGATGCACCGTTCATGCGCTGGTGCGTAGTAGTCTGTCGTCTTGTAGAGAAAGTCCGCCGACTCGCTCAGTACCAAGAAGCCATGAGCCAGTCCTGCAGGCACCCACAGCTGCCGGTGGTTGTCTTCCGAAAGCTCGGCGCCGAACCATTTGCCGAACGTGGGCGAGCCCTTGCGAATGTCGACCGCCACGTCAAATACCGCGCCGCGCACCACGCGCACGAGTTTTCCCTGGGGTTGCTGCATCTGGTAGTGCAGCCCACGCAACACGCCTTTGGCGCTTCGGCTGTGGTTGTCCTGCACGAAGTTCACGTCGAGGCCGGTGGCTTCGTTGAAGGCTTTCTGGTTGAAGCTCTCAAAGAAGAAACCGCGCGCGTCGCCGAACACCTTGGGTTCGATGAGCAGGACATCAGGGATGGTGGTGGGTGTGACTTTCATCGTGGCACCGATTCGTTGAGCAAGCGCATCAAGTACTGGCCGTAGCCGTTCTTGGCCAAGGGCTTTGCCAAGGCTTCAAGCTGATCACTGTCGACCCAGCCGTGTCGCCACGCGATTTCTTCTGGGCAGGCAATCTTCAGCCCCTGGCGATGCTCCAGCGTGGCGATGAACTGCCCGGCTTCCAGCAGGCTGTCGTGCGTGCCGGTGTCGAGCCAGGCGTAGCCCCGCTGCATGATCTGCACGTTGAGTTGGTTCAGGTCCAGATAGGCTTGGTTGACGGCGGTGATTTCGAGTTCGCCGCGCGCGCTGGGCTTCACGGCCCTCGCGATGTCGACCACTTGCTGGTCGTAGAAGTACAGCCCGGTCACCGCGTAGTTGCTCTGTGGTTTGGCGGGTTTTTCCTCGATGCTGCGGGCCTTGCCCTGCGCGTCGAATGCCACCACGCCGTAGCGCTCGGGGTCGTTCACGTGGTAGGCGAAGACGGTGGCGCCATGCGTTTGCTTGTCGGCACCCGCCAGCAGCGTGGTGAAGTCGTGGCCGTAGTAGATGTTGTCACCCAGCACCAGCGCGCTGGGGCTGTTGCCCAGGAAGTCGGCGCCGATGATGAAGGCCTGCGCCAGGCCGTCCGGGCTGGGCTGCACCGCGTATTGCAGGTTCATGCCCCAGGCGCTGCCATCGCCCAACAGCTGCTGAAAGCGCGGCGTGTCCTGCGGGGTGCTGATGATCAGCACGTCGCGGATGCCGGCGAGCATCAGCGTGGTGAGCGGGTAGTAAATCATCGGCTTGTCGTACACCGGCAGCAATTGTTTGCTGATGGCCAGCGTGGCCGGGTGCAGACGGGTGCCGGAGCCGCCCGCGAGGATGATGCCTTTGCGTTGTGTCATGCGGTGCCTGTGGGTCAGAGGATTTCTGTGAGCATGCGCCGCACGCCAATGCGCCAGTCGGGCAGCGTGAGGCCAAAGGTGTCGCGCAGGCGAGTGGTGTCCAGGCGCGAATTCAGGGGGCGACGGGCGGGGGTGGGGAACGCACTGGTGGGCACAGGCGCCACTTCCTGCGCCGTGATTGCCAAACCGGGCTTCAGCTGGCGCGCGGTGTCGATGACGAAGCGCGCATAGCCGTTCCAGTGGGTTTCGCCGGCGGCGCTGAGGTGGTAGATGCCCTGAGTGGCAGGGTCGCGCAGCGCTTGCCGAATGGCGTGTGCCGTGACGTCGGCGATCAGGTCGGCCCCGGTGGGTGCGCCCCATTGGTCGTCGATGACGGTGAGGCGGTCGCGTTCCTGCGCCAGGCGCAGCATGGTCTTGGCGAAGTTGCCACCGCGCGCGGCATACACCCAGCTGGTGCGAAACATCAGGTGGCTGGCGCCGCTGGCGGCAATGGCTTGTTCTCCAGCGAGCTTGGTCTGGCCGTACACGCTCAGAGGCCCGGTGGCGGCATCTTCGCGCCAGGGGGCGGTGCCGCTGCCGTCAAACACGTAGTCGGTGGAGTAGTGCACCAGCAGTGCGCCCACTTCGCGCGCTGCCGATGACAACACCCCGGGGGCTTCGGCGTTGATGGTGTGTGCCAGGGCCTTCTCGCTCTCGGCCTTGTCCACAGCCGTGTGCGCTGCAGCGTTGACGATGACGGTGGGGCGCAGGCGCCGCACGGTGTCGCGCAGGCCTTGCAAGTTGGAGAGGTCGCCGCAGCCGCCGTCTGCTTCTGTGCTGTGCCGGTCCAGGGCGACCAACTCGCCCAATGGCGCGAGGCTGCGCTGCAGCTCCCAGCCGACCTGGCCGTTCTTGCCGAGCAGGAGGATTTTCATGCGGAGGCCGGTGCGCCGTATTGCGTCTGCACCCACTGGCGGTACGCGCCGCTTTGAACGCGCGCTACCCAGTCGGGGTGGTCCAGGTACCACTGCACGGTTTTGCGGATGCCGGTGTCGAAGGTCTCGGCGGGCTTCCAGCCGAGCTCCGCTTCCAGCTTGCGGGCGTCGATCGCGTAGCGCCGGTCGTGGCCCGGGCGGTCTTTCACGTGTGTGATCTGCGTGGTGTACGACGCGCCGTCGGCGCGCGGGCGCAGTTCGTCGAGCAGGGCGCAGATGGTGTGCACGATCTCGATGTTGGGCTTCTCGTTCCAGCCGCCCACGTTGTAGGTTTCGCCCAGCTGGCCAGACTCCAGCACGCGGCGGATGGCGCTGCAGTGGTCCTTCACGTAGAGCCAGTCGCGCACCTGCATGCCGTCGCCATACACCGGCAGGGGCTTGCCCGCGAGCGCGTTGACGATCATGAGCGGGATCAGCTTTTCGGGGAAATGGAACGGGCCGTAGTTGTTGCTGCAGTTGGTGGTGACCACCGGCAGGCCGTAGGTGTGGTGCCAGGCGCGCACCAGGTGGTCGCTCGCGGCCTTGCTGGCCGAATAGGGGCTGTTGGGTTCGAAGCCGTGGGTTTCGGTGAAGGCGGGCGCGTCGGGAGCGAGGCTGCCGTACACCTCGTCGGTGCTCACGTGCAGCAGCCGGAACGCCTGTTTCTCGGCGTCGGGCAGGCCGGACCAGTGCGCGCGCACCGCCTCGAGCAGGCGGAAGGTGCCGACGATGTTGGTCTGGATGAAGTCTTCGGCGCCATGGATGGAGCGGTCCACGTGGCTTTCTGCCGCGAAGTGGACGATGGCGCGGGGGCGATGTTCGGTGAGCAGGCGGCTCACCAAGGCGCTGTCGGCAATGTCGCCCTGCACAAACAGGTGCCGCGCGTCGCCTTGCAGGCTCGCCAGGGTTTCCAGATTGCCGGCGTAGGTGAGCTTGTCGAGGTTGATGACGGGCTCGTCGTGCTGAGCCAGCCAGTCAAGCACGAAGTTGGCGCCGATGAAGCCAGCGCCACCAGTGACCAGAATCATGGGTATCCCTTGAGATGTGGGTCTTCGGGTGCCGCCCTCGGCACCCCGCCCATCGCATTATCTGCGGTCTGCCGGGGTTTCCGGGCGACCGTCGTGTTCGATCAGTGACCGTGTGAAACGGTCTCGCCCGCCTTGAGGCGGTACACGGTGCCGCAATAGGGGCACTTGGCTTCGCCGGTGGCCGCCACGTCCAGGTAGACCTTGGGGTGGCTGTTCCACAGCTTCATGTCGGCCAGCGGGCTGGGGCAGAACACCCCGCCGTGGGCGTTGAGGTCGGAGGCCTTGAGTTCAACGGCAGCTTTGCTCATGGCGTGCTCCTCAGACCTTGGCCAGCCAGTGGGCGTACTTGGGGTTGCGGCCGTTGACGATGTCGAAGAATGCGCTCTGGATCTTCTCGGTGATGGGGCCGCGGCTGCCGCTGCCGAGCTCGATGCGGTCGAGCTCGCGGATCGGGGTGACTTCGGCGGCCGTGCCCGTGAAGAACGCTTCGTCGGCAATGTAGACCTCGTCGCGCGTGATGCGCTTCTGAATGATCTCCAGGCCGAGGTCTTTGGCGATGTGGAACACGGTGTTGCGGGTGATGCCGTTCAGCGCGCCGGCAGACAGGTCGGGCGTGTAGATCACGCCGTTCTTGATGACGAAGATGTTTTCGCCAGCGCCTTCGCTGACGAAGCCGCTGGAGTCGAGCAACAGGGCTTCGTCGTAGCCCTCGTCGGTCACTTCCATGTTGGCCAGGATCGAGTTGGTGTAGTTGCTCACCGCCTTGGCCTGCGTCATGGTGATGTTGACGTGGTGGCGGGTGTAGCTGCTGGTCTTCACGCGGATGCCGCGCTTGAGACCTTCTTCACCCAGGTACGCGCCCCAGGCCCATGCCGCCACCATCAGGTGGATGGTGTTGCCCTTGGGGGAAACGCCCAGCTTCTTGTCGCCGATCCAGGTGAGCGGGCGAATGTAGCAGCTCTCCAGCTTGTTTTCGCGCACCACCGCCTTCTGGGCTTCCATGGCTTCTTCCATGGTGAAGGGCAGCTTCATGCGCAGGATCTTGGCGCTGTTGAACAAGCGCTCGGTGTGTTCTTCCAGGCGGAAGATGGCGGTGCCGCCCACCGCGTTGTAGGCCCGAACCCCCTCGAAAGCGCCGCAGCCGTAGTGCAGCGTGTGGGTCAGCACGTGGATCTTGGCGTCGCGCCAGTCCACCATCTGGCCGTCCATCCAGATCTTGCCGTCGCGGTCAGACATCGAGGGAACGATGGGGCTCATGGGGGTCCTTTGGTTGTACGTCGGGAGGGCAGACCGGCTGCCAAACCCGCGATTTTACGGCGTCGGACCGGCCGCCTCTGACACCTCTGCGGCGGCCGGACGATCCAGCTTCCAGCGCACCAGCTTGCCGTCCTGGAAGTCGGCGGTCACGGTGGAGTGGCCGTTGTCGCGCCAGCGGTAGACCTCGGGCTGCACGTTTTCAGCAGACAGGCGCTCGCCGAGTGACCGTGTCATGGCCATCACGTGCATGAGGGTCGAGCCGGCTTTGAGCTTGGCGTTGAGCATGACCGCGCTGTCGACATAGCCGATGGGGCGGTCGGCCGCGCGTTTGAGCACGGTCATGACCCGCGTGAAGTGCAGCAGCAGCCACATGGTGAGGCCGCCGCCCACGGCGGCCACGCCGGGCCAGCCATACGAGCGGTAGGCAAGAAAAAGCAGGCCCAGGCCGGCTGCGGGGTAGAGCAGTTTCTGAAATGGCATGCGGTGGATTGTCGGCGCTGACCCGGCGGTTGGCCTTGCGGCTAGTACGGATGCCGGCGCTCAGGCCAGGCTGCGCGCCAGCTCCATGGCCTCTTCGATGCGGTCTACCCCGTGCACGGTAAGACCTTCAAAGGCCTTGTCGTTCTTGCGGGGCAGGTTGGCCTTGGGCACCACCGCCACGCTGAAGCCCAGCTTGGCGGCTTCCTTCAGGCGGTCCTGTCCGCGCGGCGCCGGGCGCACCTCACCCGCCAGGCCCACCTCACCAAAGGCCAGGAAACCCTTGGGCAGCGCCTTGCCGCGCAGGCTGGAGGTGATCGCCAGCATGACGGCCAGGTCGGCCGCGGGCTCGCTGATGCGCACGCCCCCCACGGCGTTGACGAACACGTCCTGGTCCATGCAGGCCACCCCGGCGTGGCGGTGCAGCACGGCCAGCAGCATGGCCAGGCGGTCGCGGTCCAGGCCGACCGACAAACGCCGGGGCGAGGGGCCGCCGCTGTCCACCAGCGCCTGAATCTCCACCAGCATGGGCCGCGTGCCCTCCAGCGTCACCATCACGCAGCTGCCGGGCACGGGCTCGCTGTGCTGGCTCAGAAAAATCGCACTCGGGTTGCTCACGCCCTTCAGGCCCTTTTCCGTCATGGCGAACACGCCGATTTCGTTGACCGCGCCAAAGCGGTTCTTGATGGCGCGGATCAGGCGAAAGCTGCTGTGTGTGTCGCCCTCGAAATACAGCACCGTGTCCACCATGTGCTCCAGCACGCGCGGGCCGGCGAGCGCGCCTTCTTTGGTCACGTGGCCGACCAGCACGATGGCGGTGCCGCTGGCTTTGGCCGCGCGCGTGAGGTGGGCCGCGCATTCGCGCACCTGCGCCACCGAACCCGGCGCGCTGGTGAGCTGCTCGGAGTACACGGTCTGGATGGAGTCGATGACCGCGATGGTGGGCTTGGTGTGGTCGAGCGTGGCCAGGATCTTTTCCAGCTGGATCTCGGCCAGCACGCTCACCTGCGAGCCGTCCAGCCCCAGGCGGCGCGAGCGCAGCGCCACCTGCGCGCCGCTCTCTTCGCCGGTCACGTAAAGCGTCTTGAGGCCCGCGCGCTGCAACGAATCCAGCGCCTGCAGCAGCAGGGTGGACTTGCCGATGCCCGGGTCGCCGCCGATCAGCACGACGCCGCCCTCCACAATGCCGCCGCCGAGCACGCGGTCCAGTTCGTCGTGGCCCGTGGGCGTGCGCTGCACGTCGGTGGCTTCGATGTCGGCCAGGGTGGTCACTTCGGCCGTTTTGGCCAGTGAGGCAAAGCGGTTTTTCGAAGGGGCGGCCGATTCGGCCACCGATTCCACCAGTGTGTTCCAGGCGTTGCAGTGCGGGCATTTGCCCAGCCACTTGGGGCTGGAGCCGCCACATTCGTTGCAGGTGTATTGCGTTTTGTCTTTGGCCATGGTGCTGGGCAATATAGTCGACACCCTCATGCCCGCATCCGATCCCGCCGCCGCCCTGCGCGTGCTGCCGCCCAGCGCGCAGCCGCTCTCCGCGGCCGCGCGCGCTTACAACCTGCAGCTCACCCGCATCGACAAGCTGCGCAGCCAGCTGGCCGAGCTGGAAGCGCTCGGGCAGCAGCACCGCATGGCACTGCACGGCGCGGTAGAGCCCTTGCGGCGCCGGCTCGCCGGCGAACAGCGCGAGCTCGCGCTCGTGCTCGATGCCCACCTGCAAGGCAAGCTGCTCAGCCGCGTGCAGGCCGACACCGCGCGCACCGTGTTGTGCCAGCTGGCGCGCACGCTGGCCGAGGCGGGCGACACCGGCATGCGCGAGCTGCACGACCGACACAGCCCGCGCACGCTGGCGCAGCTCAAGCAAGACGCCGCCGATGCGCTGCGCCAACGGCTGGAAGCCGTGCTGGGTGAGCCGCTGGACGACGAAGGGCAGGACCTGAGCGCCGAGCAGCTGCTGCGCGCCGGCATGGAGCGGCTGCGCCGCGCACAGGACGACTCGCGCGCCGCGAAGCGCGAGGCGGCGCAGGCGCGGCGCGCGCGCAAGAAGCCCGGCGCCTCGGCGCACGAGGCCGAGCAGCAAGACGCCGACACGCTGCTGCGCCGCCTCTTTCGCCAGCTCGCCAGCGCCTTGCACCCGGACCGCGAGACCGACGCCGATGCCCGCCTGCACAAGACGGCGTTGATGAGTGAGGCCAATGCCGCCTACGAGCGGCGCGACCTGGTGGCGCTGCTGCAGATTCAAAGCCGCGCCGAACTGGCCGACCCCGAGGCCGTGCGCCAGCTGCCTGATGCGCGCCTGGCCTCGCTCACGCTGCTGTTGAAAGCGCAAGTGGCCGAGCTGGAGCGCGAGCGCGCGGGGCGCCAGAGTGCGCTGGCCGCCGAGTTCGATTTGCCCGAAGGCGTGTCACCCAACGCGAACACCTTGTTGCAAAACCGGATCGATCGAACCCGCGAGCTGGACGACGCGCTGGCGCGGCTGGCCCTTGACCGCGCGCAGGTGGACGATCCCGCGCGCCTCAAGCGTTGGCTCAACGCGTGGCGGGACGCGCGCTGAAACCCTGAACCAGCTCGTTCACCAGCTGCGCCGCCGGCACCTCGCGGCAGCCACTGGCGTTTTGCCCCGACCACAGCGGTGAAAAGTCGCCGCTGCCCTTGGCCTCCCAGTGAGACCGCAGCGGCGCGATGGCTGCAGTGGCCAGCGGAAAGGCGGGCGCCACCGGGTTCATGGGGCCGAGCTCGCGCATGACGCGGTTGACGATGCCGCGCGCCGGGCGCCCGGTGAAGAGGTGCGTCAGTGCGGTGTGGTGTGCCGCCTCGCTCTGCAAGGCCGCGCGGTGCAGCGCGCTGGTGGTCGCCTCGGTGCAGCACAGAAACGACGTGCCCACCTGCACGCCCGAGGCGCCCAGCGCCATGGCCGCTGCCACACCCGACGCATCGGCAATGCCGCCGGCCGCGATCACGGGCACCGACACCGCCGAGACGATCTGCGGCAGCAGCGCGAACGTGCCGGTCTGGGTCGTGAGGTCGTCCGACAGAAACATGCCCCGGTGCCCGCCCGCCTCGATGCCCTGCGCAATGACGGCATCCACCCCAAACGCCTCCAGCCAGCGCGCTTCCTCCACCGTGGTGGCCGAGGACAGCACCACCGCACCCCAGCCCTTCACGCGGTCCAGAAGATCCAGGTCGGGCAGGCCGAAATGAAAGCTCACCACCTTGGGGCGAAAGCGCTCCAGGATGTCCAGCGCCGCGCGGTTGAAGGGCACGCGGCCGGCGCCGGCGGGCACGGTGTCGATGTCCAGCCCGGCCTCGTGGTAGTAGGTGGTGAGCCAGGCGCGCCAGGCCGCTTCGCGCGCCTCATCGGCTTCGGGATGTGCGTGGCAGAAGAAGTTGACGTTGTAGGGCCGCTGCGTGCCTGCGGCCAGCGCGGCGAGTTCGCGGTCCATGGCGTCGGGCGACAGCGTGGCGCAGGGCAGCGAGCCCAGCGCGCCCGCGTTGCTCACGGTCACCGCCAGCGCCGCACCCTGCACGCCCGCCATGGGCGCCTGGATCAGGGGGAATTCGGTGCCGAGCAGGGTGGTGAGTGCGTTCATGCGCGCATTCTCGCCCTGCCTCCGTTCCGGGTAAACCCTTGATTTGTTTCCAGAATATTCATTTAATATATTAAATAAATGAGCCGCGACACCCCTTTCATCCACCGCAACCTGCCCCGTCTGCTGCTTGAAGCGCGCGAGGCCGTGATGCTGCACACCCGGCCCAGCTTGCGCCAGCACGGCCTGTCGGACCAGCAGTGGCGCGTGTTGCGCGTGCTCGGCGAACACGCGCAGCTCCCCGGTGGTGTGGAGACCGGGCGTGTGGCACGCGAGGCCTTCCTGCTCGGTCCCAGCCTCACCGGTGTGCTCACGCGCATGGAGCGCGACGGTTTGATTGCGCGCAGCCGCTGCCCGCAGGACGCGCGGCGCACGGTGGTGCGCGCCACACCCGCGGGTCTCCAGCTGGTTCAGGACCTCTCCAGCACCATCGAGGCGCACTACGCCTGGATGGAACAGCGCCTGGGCAAGACGCGGCTGGCCGAGTTGTACGCCCTGCTCGACGAGGTGATCGCCCTGGAGCAACCTTTCAACGAAGAGGCCGATGGCCTGGAAGAAGACGCCGCATGAACCCTGTTCCCTGGATGCCGGCCGGCACGGTCTACGGCACCTTGCTCAACTTCCGGTGCGAGCACGCGCTGTGGGCGCCGCGCATGAACGACGCGCCCTACAAGGCCGCGCCGAAAGCGCCCGTGCTCTACATCAAGACCGCCAACACCTTCACACCGGCAGGCGCTGCCATCGTGCTACCCGCCGGCGCGCCTGTGCAGGCGAGCGCATCGCTGGGCCTCGTGGTGGGCGAGGGCGGTGTGAGCGGTGCCGTGCTGTTCAACGACCTCGCCATCGCCCACGAGAGCTACTACCGCCCACCCATCAAGGCGCGCTGCGTCGACGGCTTTCTGGGTGTGGGCCCCGCATGCGTGCCGCTGGCGGCGCTGGGTGGCCTCGACGGCCTGGCCCGCCTGCAGATCGAGCTGCACATCAACGGCGTGCACCAGCAAACCACGGCGCTGGCCGACCTCGTGCGCGATGCCGCCACGCTGCTGGCCGACGTGAATGAATTCATGACCCTGCGCGCGGGCGACGTGTTGATGCTGGGCACCGATTGCCTGGCCGATGGCACGCGCCCGCTGGTGCATCCGGGCGACACGGTGGAGATCACCGCGCCGGGCTTCGCCCCCACCCTGCACAGCTTCACACAGGAGGTGGTCGCATGAAGCGCGCCCGCATCGCCTGGGCCGGCGCGGTCCACGACGCCATCGAGGCCGACGGCCAGCTCGAACTGCTCAGCCCGGGCTTCAAGGGCCGCCGCGTGTCGTTCGACGACGTGGTCTGGCTGCCGCCGCTCGCACCGCTCCCCCCGCAGCGCCCGCGCACCGTGCTCGCCCTCGGCCTGAACTACGCCGACCACGCCAAAGAGCTCGCCTTCAAGGCGCCCGAAGAGCCCCTGGCCTTCATCAAGGGCGAGGCCTCGCTCACCGGCCACCGCGGCTTTACGCAGCGTCCGGCGGGTGTGAACTTCATGCACTACGAGTGCGAACTCGCGGTGGTGATCGGACGCACCGCGAAGCGGGTGAAGCAGGCCGATGCGCTGGACTTCGTGGCCGGCTACACCGTGGCCAACGACTACGCCATTCGCGACGTGCTGGAGAACTGGTACCGGCCCAACCTGCGCGTGAAGAACCGCGACACCTGCACGCCCATCGGCCCCTGGCGGGTGGACGCGGCCGACATCCACGACGGCCATGGCGGCCCCATGAACCTCGCGTTGCAGACCACGGTCAACGGACAGCTCACGCAGAAGGGCCACACGCGCGACATGATCTTCGACGTGCCCACGCTCATCGCGTACTTCAGCGACTTCATGACGCTGCAACCGGGCGACCTCATCCTCACCGGCACGCCCGACGGCGTGGTCGACTGCCAGCCGGGCGACGTGATCGTCACCTCCATCGAAGGCATCGGCGACCTCGTCAACACCATCACCCTCAAGTCCTGATTCCATGAGCACGATCCAGCACCTCATCGACGGCAAGCCGGTGGCCAGCGCCATCACGTTCGAAACCCTCAACCCCGCCACGCAAGACGTGTTGGCTGAAGTTGCAGCCGGTGGCGCAGACGAAGTCAACGCCGCCGTGCAGGCCGCGAAAGACGCCTTCCCGAAATGGGCTGGCCTGGCCGCTACCGAGCGCGCCAGGCTCATGCGCAAGCTCGGCGAACTGATCGCGGCGCACGTCCCCGAGATCGCGCAGACCGAGACCAACGACAGCGGCCAGGTGATTGCACAGACCGGCAAGCAGTTGATTCCGCGCGCGGCCGACAACTTCCACTACTTCGCCGAAATGTGCACGCGCGTGGACGGCCACACCTACCCCACGCCCACGCACCTCAACTACACGCTGTTCCACCCCGTGGGCGTGTGCGCGCTCATCAGCCCCTGGAACGTGCCCTTCATGACGGCTACCTGGAAGGTCGCGCCCTGCCTGGCCTTTGGCAACACCGCCGTGCTCAAGATGAGCGAGCTCAGCCCGCTCACCGCCGCGCGCCTGGGCGAGCTGGCGCTGGAAGCCGGCATTCCCGCCGGGGTGCTCAACATCGTGCACGGCTACGGCAAGGAAGCCGGCGAGCCGTTGTGCGCCCACCCCGACGTGCGCGCCATTTCCTTCACTGGCTCCACCGCCACGGGCAACCGCATCGTGCAAAGCGCCGGGTTGAAGAAGTTCAGCATGGAGCTCGGCGGCAAGAGCCCGTTCGTGATCTTTGACGACGCCGACCTCGACCGCGCGCTGGACGCCGCGGTCTTCATGATCTTCAGCAACAACGGCGAACGCTGCACGGCGGGCAGCCGCATCCTGGTGCAGCAGAGCATCTATGCCGACTTCGTGGCGAAGTTCGTGGAGCGCGCCAAGCGCATCACCGTGGGCGACCCGCTGGACGAGAAAACCATCGTCGGCCCGATGATCAGCCAGGCGCATCTGGCCAAGGTGCGCAGCTACATCGAGCTCGGTCCCAAAGAAGGCGCCACGCTGCTCTGCGGCGGGCTGGACCGGCCTTCGTATGCGCCTGCGTTGTCGTCGCGCGTGGCCCAGGGCAACTTCGTGTGGCCCACCGTGTTTGCCGATGTGGACAACCGCATGAGGATTGCGCAGGAAGAGATTTTTGGCCCGGTGGCCTGCCTCATTCCGTTCAAGGACGAGGCCCACGCGATCGAGCTGGCGAACGACATCCAGTACGGGCTTTCCAGCTACGTGTGGACGGAGAACCTCGGCCGCGCGCACCGGGTGGCGGCAGCGGTGGAGGCGGGCATGTGTTTCGTGAACTCGCAGAACGTGCGCGACCTGCGCCAGCCGTTTGGCGGCACCAAGGCCAGCGGCACGGGGCGCGAGGGTGGCACCTGGAGTTATGAGGTGTTTCTGGAGCCCAAGAACGTGGCGGTGTCTCTTGGGTCGCATCACATTCCGCATTGGGGTGTTTGAGTGATGCGCGGTGTTGCGCTCCAGCGGGTGGGCGGGATCGAGCGGGCAGGGCGCTCTGCTCCGCGGGTGTCCCCCGACGGCTTGTGCCGTCTCCTCCTTTACCCCGCTGCGCAGAGCGCCCTGCCCGCTCGATCTGAAGAAGCGCGCGCTGACCTCGCTTTTGTCAGCGAAGTCCGCAGTGGGCCGGCCGTGGCGGGTGCCTGGCGAAGCGGGGTAAAGGAGGAGCACAGGGCCAAGCCCAGGGCGGGGGACACCCGCGGAGCCGGGCACCCGCCACGGTCAGCCCACGCAGCGAACGAAACCAACACGGGAGCAACCACATGGGCAAACTAGCACTCGTCGCCAAGATCACCCACGTCCCCTCGATGTACCTCAGCGAACTCGACGGACCGCGGAAAGGCACACGGCAAGACGCCATTGACGGCCACCACGAAATCAGCCGCCGCTGCCGCGAACTCGGTGTCGACACCATCGTCGTCTTCGACACCCACTGGCTCGTCAACGCCAGCTACCACCTCAACTGCGCCCCCCACTTCCAGGGCACCTACACCAGCAACGAACTCCCCCACTTCATCAGCAACATGCCCTTCGAGATCCCGGGCAACCCCGCACTCGGCCAGCTGCTGGCGAAAGTCTGCAACCAACACGGCGTGGAAACCCTGGCGCACCACGCCACCACCCTCGGCCCCGAATACGGCACCCTCGTGCCCATGCGCTACATGAACGCCGACCAGCACTTCAAGGCCATCTCGGTCTCGGCGCTGTGCCAGTCGCACTACCTCAACGACAGCGCGCGCCTGGGCTGGGCCATGCGCAAAGCCGTGGAAGACCACTACGACGGCACCGTCGCCTTCTTCGCCAGCGGCTCGCTCAGCCACCGCTTCGCGCAGAACGGCCTCGCGCCCGACTTCGCCTTCAAGATCTGGTCCCCCTTCCTCGAAACGCTGGACCGCCGCGTCGTGGAAATGTGGGAGCAGGGCGAATGGAAGGCCTTCTGCGAGATGCTCCCCGAGTACGCCGCCAAGGGCCACGGCGAAGGCTTCATGCACGACACCGCCATGATGCTCGGCGCCCTCGGCTGGAGCGACTACGACGGCCGGGCCGAAGTCATCACGCCGTACTTTGGCGCCTCCGGCACCGGGCAGATCAACGCCGTGTTCCCCGTCACGCCGCAAACCGGCCAGGCCATTCCGGCCGCGCAGGCCTCCGCCGCCAAGGGCTACCAGTCCGTCTCCCGCCTCTGACCTCACCGCCATGCCCCATCTCGTCATCCTGTACACGCCCAACCTCGACCGCCCCGCCACCGACGGCGGCGCCGACATGGGCGCGCTCTGTCGCCGCCTGTGCGACGCCATGCTCGCCGTGCGCGACGAGGCGGACAAGCAGGTCTTCCCCACGGGGGGCACGCGCGTGCTGGCCTACCCGGCCGCGCACAGCGCCGTGGCCGACGGGGGTGCCGCAGGCCTGGCGGCCGGGCTGGGCGACGACTACGCCTTCGTCTACATGAACGTGCGCATGGCCCAGGGCCGCAGCGCGCTCACGCACCAGCGCGTGGGCGATGCGCTGCAGGCCGTGGTGAAGGCGCACTTCGCCACGCAACTGGCCACGCGCCCCATCGGCATCACGGTGCAGGTGGACGAAGGGCACGAGGTGTTTGACGGCAAGACCAGTTCCCTTCACCCGCTCTTCAACCGGAGCTGACCGCATGCTCGACGACACCCTCATCCAGCAGCTCGCCGCCGAGCTCGACGCCGCCGAGCGCAGCCGCGTGCCGCTCGAACACTTTTCCAAGCGCTTTCCGGGCATGACCATCGACGACGGCTACCGCGTGGGCCGTGCCTGGGTGGCGCTGCAGGTGGCGGCCGGGCGACAGGTCATCGGCCACAAGATCGGCCTGACCAGCCGCGCGATGCAGATCTCAAGCCAGATCGACGAACCCGACTTCGGTACGCTGCTCGACAGCATGCGCTTCACCGCGAAAGCCGGCGAGGTCCTGCAGATACCCACCGCGCGCTTCATCGCGCCGCGCGTGGAGGTGGAGCTGGCCTTTGTGCTCAAGGCGCCGCTGCAAGGCACCGATGTGACGGTGGACGACGTGCTCGCCGCCACCGACTACGTCACGCCCGCCATCGAGATCATCGACGCGCGCATCGAACAGTTCGACCGCCACACCAAGGCCATGCGCAAGGTGTTCGACACCATCAGCGACAACGCGGCCAACGCCGGCATCGTCATCGGGGAGGGCGACGCCCGCTACCGCGCCGATGCCCTCACCACCCACCTGCCCTGGTGCGGCGCCATCCTGCGGCAGAACGGCGTGGTGGAAGAAACCGGCCTGGCCGCCGGCGTGCAGGGTCACCCCGCCATCGGCATCGCCTGGCTGGCGCACAAGCTGGCGCCCTGGGGCGAGTCGCTGCGGCCCGGCCAGATCGTGCTCGCCGGCTCCTTCACGCGCCCGGTGGCTGCCCGCCAGGGCGACCGGTTCGAAGCCGACTACGGCCCTCTGGGCAGCCTCCAGTTTCAATTTGTCTGAACGCACCATGCACACACCCACCAACCCCTTCAAACAGGCGCTCGCCGAGCGCCGCGCCCAGATCGGCCTGTGGCTCGGCCTGGCCCACGCCTACAGCGCCGAGATCTGTGCCGGTGCCGGCTTCGACTGGCTGCTCATCGACGGCGAGCACGCGCCCAACGGCCTGCAGGACGTGCTGGCACAGGCGCAGGCCATCGCGGCCTATCCGGGCACGCATGCCATCGCGCGCGTGCCCGTGGGCGACGCCACGCTCATCAAGCAGTACCTCGACCTGGGCGTGCAAACCTTGCTGGTGCCCATGGTGGACACCGCCGAGCAAGCCGCCCAGCTGGTGCGCGCCTGCCGCTACCCGCAAGACGACGGCGTGGGCGGCGTGCGCGGCATGGCTGGCGCGCGAGCCTCGCGCTGGGGCCGCTACCCGAACTACGCCAAAGAAGCCAACGCGCAGGTGTGCCTGCTGGTGCAGGCCGAAACGCGCCAGGCGCTGGAGCAGCTCGATGCGATCGCGGCCACCCCGGGCGTGGACGGCGTGTTCATCGGACCGGCCGATCTCTCCGCCTCGCTCGGCCATGTGGGCAACCCGGGCCACCCCGAGGTGCAGGCGGCCATTGAAGACGCCATTGCGCGCATCGTGCGGGCGGGCAAGGCGCCCGGCATCCTCACGTCGGACGAGGCGCAGGCGCGCCACTACCTATCGCTGGGCGCGGTGTTCGTGGCCGTGGGGCTGGACACGCAGATCCTGGCGCGCCAGACGAGCGCGCTCGCTGCCCGCTTCAAGGCCGATGCCCCGCCCGCGCCCGCGCAGGCCAAGGGCAGTGTGTACTGAGCCCCCGGGAGATGCCATGAACGCCGCCTTGCCCACCCACGCCGCGCCACCTGCCACCCCACCCGCCGGCATGCACGCCGACGAATGGGCCGCCCGCATCGAGCTGGCCGCCTGCTACCGCGTCTTCGCCATGCTGGGCTGGACCGAGATGATCTACAACCACATCACGCTGCGCCTGCCCGCCAGCGTGTGCGGCGACGACAAGCAGTTCCTGATCAACCCGTTTGGCCTGCACTACAGCGAGGTCACTGCGCGCAACCTCGTGAAGATCAACCTGCAAGGCCAGGTGCTTGATGGCTCGCCGCACCCGGTGAACCCCGCCGGCTTCACGGTGCACGCCGCCATTCACGACGGCCTGCCCGGCGCGCACTGCGTGATGCACACCCACACCACCGCCGGCGTGGCCGTGGCTTGCCTGAAAGACGGCCTGCAGCAAACCAACTTCTACACCGCGCAGCTGCACAACATGGTGGCCTACCACGCGTTTGAAGGCATCACCATCCACGCCGACGAGGCGCCGCGCCTGCTCAAGAGCATCGGCGACAAGCCCGCCGTAATCCTGCGCAACCACGGGCTGCTGGCCTGGGGCGCCACGCTGCCGCAGACCTTTGCCATTCTCTGGACGCTGCAGCGCGCCTGCGAAATCCAGATGGCCACCTTCTCGATGGGCGGCGCCACGGCCGCGCTGCCCGTGCCCGAAGCCATTGCCGAGAAATGCACGCGCGACGCGCTGCAGTTCAACCCCCACCACGGCGCAGGCCGTGACGTGTTCGATGCGCTGGTCCGGCAGGTCAACCGCCTGGACCGCAGTTACCTGGAGTGAACCCTTGACCGCTGCCTCTTCTTTTCAGCGCGTGGCCATCGTGGGCGCGGGCGCCATCGGCGGCTGGCTCGGCGTGCGGCTCTCGCACGCGGGCTGCCAGGTCAGCGCGCTGGCCCGCGGCGACACGCTCGCCGCCCTGCAGCGCGACGGCCTGCAACTTCACCAGGACGGCCAGCTCCAGGGCGCCCCCGTGCAGGCGGCTGCCAGCGCTGTGGCGCTGGGCGTGCAAGACCTGGTCATCGTCGCGGTGAAGGCGCCTTCGCTGCCAACGCTGGCGCGCAGCATCGCGCCGCTGCTCGGTCGCCACACCGTGGTGCTCACGGCCATGAACGGCGTGCCCTGGTGGTTCTTCAACGGCTTTGGCGGCGAGCGGGCCGGCACGCAGCTCAAGACCGTGGACCCCGACGGCGAGATCGCTCGCAGCATCGAGGCGCGCCAGGTCATTGGTGGCGTGGTGCACGCCAGCTGTTCGGTGGACGCACCCGGCGTCATCCGCCATCACTTCGGCAACGGGCTCATCGTTGGCGAACCTTCGGGCGAAGCCAGCGAGCGCGTGGGCGCACTGGCTGCGTTGCTCCAGCGCGCCGGGCTCAACGCCACGGTGTCGCCGCAGATCCAGAAAGACGTCTGGTACAAGCTCTGGGGCAACATGACCGTCAACCCGGTGAGCGCGCTCACCGGCGCCACCACCGACCGCATCCTGGGCGACGAGCTCGTGCGCGGCTTCATCAGCCGCGTGATGCTGGAAGCCAAGGCCATTGGCGAGCGCATCGGCATTCCGATCGACCAGCAACCCGAAGACCGCCACGCGGTCACGCTCAAGCTCGGCGCCTTCAAGACCTCGATGCTGCAGGACGTGCAGGGCCGAAAACCGGTGGAGCTTGATGCGCTGGTGACGGTGGTGCGCGAGCTGGGGCAGCTCACGGGCGTGCCCACGCCGTTCACCGACGCGCTGCTGGGCCTCTCGCGCCTGCAGGCCCAGACGCTGGGGTTGTACTAGAACGGCACCCCCTGCGCCGCTGCGCGGCTTCCCCCTCTCTTGCGCGCCTCCGGCGCTGGGAGGGGGACGGCATCTTGGGCCGGCTGAGCCGGACCCTTGATGCCCCCGGATGGGTGCGTGTCACGCCCCAGTGTTGTCGGGCTCTTGGGCCTCTTGAGCGGTTACCCCAAGAGGGCGGGGAACAGCTTCACCAGGCCAGTGGCCATCACCTCGACCGACAGCGCGGCCAGGATCAGGCCCATCAGTCGGGTCATCACGTTGATGCCGGTCTGGCCCAGAAAGCGCGCAATCGGTTCGGCCAGCGTGAAGCAAATGGCCGTGGCCAGCGCGATCACCACACCGTAGCCCACCAGCGCCGCGTGCTGGAAGAAGGTCTTGGCCTGGTCGGCGTAGATCACCACGGTGGACATGGTGGCCGGGCCGGTGAGCAGCGGAATGGTCAGCGGCACCACCGCAATCGAGGTGCGGGCCGGGCTGTCGCTCAGGTCCTGGTCGTTGGTCTTGGCTTCGGCCGGGCGCGCATTGAGCATGGACAGCGCCGAGGTCAGCAGCAGCATGCCCCCGCCCACCTGGAAGCTCGCCAGCGAGATGCTGAAGAACTCCAGGATCTGCAAGCCGATGATGGCGCAGGTGGCGATGACGGCGAACGCACTGAACGCCGACACCATCACCGTGCGCTGGCGTTGCTGGCGCGAGAAGCCCTGCGTGTAGTGAATGAAGAAGGGCACGATCGCCAGCGGGTTGACGATGGCCAGCAAGGTGATGAGCGGCTTGAAATCCATGCTGGATTGTGGCCCACCCCCGCCGCGCTGTGCGCGTCCCCCTCAAGGGGGCGCACGCTGGGACCGGCGAAGCCGGATCCTCGCGTGCCCTGGAGAAGGCACCTCACGCCGGAGAGACAACAACGGGCCAGCCGCCGGGCCGCCCCAAGGCAGGCCCAGCCCCCTCGGGGGGCAGCGACCCGCACAGCGGCGGAGCGTGGGGGCTCTACCCTCCAGGGCCAGCCGCCGGGCCGCCCCAAGGCAGGCCCAGCCCCCTCGGGGGGCAGCGACCCGCGCAGCGGCGGAGCGTGGGGGCCCTACCCCCCGCGTCGGCGGAACATCCCGTAGCCTTCCATGAAAAGCACCTTGTCGCCATGCTGGTTGAACATCTCCCAGGTGGTGCGCACCAGGCCCACGTCTGGGCGCTTGCTCATGGGGCGCTTTTCCAGAATGGTGTGCTGCAGGCGCAGCGTGTCGCCGGGGAACACGGGCTTGAGCCACTTCACGCTCTCCAGCCCTGGCGAGCCCAGGCTGGAGCTTTCGTTGAGGAAGTTCAGCACCATCAGGCGCATCGCCATCGCACAGGTGTGCCAGCCGCTCGCGCTGAGCGCGCCGAACACCGAAGCGCGCGCCGCGTCGTGGTCGAGGTGAAACGGCTGCGGGTCGAACTGGCGCGCAAAGGCCAACGTGTCTTCTTGCGTGGGCGTGATGGTGCCGAGGTCGCGCGTCTCGCCCACCTGCAGGTCTTCCCACCAGTACTTGATGTGGTCTGTGCCGGTCGTGTGCGTGTTCATGTTCATCGTCCTCCAGAAACGTCCATCAGGCTCATGGTGGTGTAGCTGGCCGCGTCCGACAGCAGCCACACGATGGGCTGCGCCACTTCGTCGGCCTGGCCGCCCCGGCCCATGGGCACCTGGTGGCTCAGGTCGCGCACGCGGTCGGGCAATCCACCCGAGGCGTGGATCCCGGTCTCGATCAGCCCGGGGCGCACCGCATTCACGCGAATGCCTTCGCCTGCGACCTCGCGCGCCAGGCCGATGGTGAAGGCGTCGATCGCGCCCTTGGCTGCGGCGTAATCCACGTACTGCCCCGCCGAGCCCAGGCGCGACGCCGCGCTGGACACGTTGACGATGGAGCCGCCCTCGCCGCCATGGCGCGTGCTCATGCGGCGCACCGCTTCGCGTGCGCACAGCATCGAGCCGATGACGTTGATGTCGAACATGCGGCGCCAGCGCGCCACGCTCATCTCGTCCACACGGGCGGTGACGTCGACCACACCGGCGTTGTTCACCAACCCCTGCAGGCGGCCGAGCTTGGCGTCGATCCGCGCAAACATGGCCATCACCTGGTCTTCCTGCGCCACGTCGGCCTGCACGCTCATCGCGGTACCGCCCTCGGCGCGGATGGCGCGCACCACCTCGTCGGCCGCCAGCGAATTCGCGGTGTAGTTCACCGCCACGGCCCAGCCTTGCCGCGCGGCCAGCCGCGCGGTGGCCGCGCCAATGCCCCGCCCGCCGCCGGTGACCAGCAGCACCCGGCCTTGCACCTTGTCCATAACCCGTCTCCTGCAGAACCTGGCGGCATCGCGTACAACACGGGCTCGCCATCGGCTTGCCATTACAACAGCGTCAGGAGACCGCCATGCGTCGCACAGTCGACTACTACCTTGCTCCCCAAAGTCCCTGGACCTACCTTGGTCATGAGCGGCTGGCCGCGCTGCTGCGCGAGACGGGCAGCGCCGTGCGCGTGCTGCCCATGGACCTGGGCAAAATTTTTCCGCTGTCGGGTGGCCTGCCCTTGCAGAAGCGGGCCCCGCAGCGTCAGGCGTACCGCCTGCTGGAGCTGCGCCGCTTCAGCGAAGCCCTGAACATTCCGCTGATCCCCGAGCCGCAATACTTTCCCGTGGCGGGCAATCCTGCCGCGCTCCTGATCACCGCAGTCGCCTTGCACGATGGCGATGAAGCCGCCATGCGCATCACCGGCGCGGTGCTTGCCGCCGTGTGGCACCAGCAACGCGACATTGCCTCGCCGGAGTTGCTGGCCACGCTGCTGGCCGAGACCGGTTTGAGCGCGGCGCGGCTGGACGATTCGCTGCAGGCCGACGTGCAGGCGCGGTACGAGGCGCAGACACAGGCCGCCATTGACCTGGGCCTGTTCGGCTCGCCCAGCTACGTCATCGACGGCGAGCTGTTCTGGGGCCAGGACCGACTGGACTTCGTGGCACGCAAGCTGCGGGCCTGATTTTTTTCAACCCATTACCGGAGAGACACCATGGGACAAATGATCGAACTCACATCCGCCGACGGCTTCAAGTTTCCTGCCTACGTGGCCCAGCCCAGCGGCAAGCCGCGCGGCGGCCTGGTGGTGCTGCAGGAAATCTTTGGCGTGAACTCGCACATCCGCTCGGTGGCCGACGGCTACGCGGCCGACGGTTACTTCGTGGTGGCACCCGCCACCTTCCACCGTGCCAAAGCGGGCGTGGAGCTGGGCTACACCGAGGCCGACATGACCGCCGGCTTCGGCCTGAAGACGGCGGTGGAAGCCTTGCCGCCGCCCGGCGTGATGCCCGACATCCAGGCCGCCATCGACCATGCCGCGCAAGGCGGCAAGGTGGGCATCGTCGGCTATTGCTGGGGTGGCCTGCTCACCTGGCGCTCGGCCTGCACGCTCAAGGGCTTGTCGGCCGCCGCGCCTTACTACGGCGGTGGCATGACGGCCGAGGGCGACGCCTCGCGCGCGCCCACCGTGCCCGTGATGGCGCACTTTGGCGACCAGGACCACTGGATTCCGCTGGACACCGTGGAAGCCTTCAAGAAGGCTCAGCCAGGTGTGACCGTGCACGTCTACAACGCCAACCACGGCTTCAACTGCGACCAGCGCGGCTCTTACAACGAAGCTGCCGCCAAGCTCGCCCGCGAACGCACGCTGGCGTTCTTCGCGCAGCACCTGGGCTGATGAAGACGGTCCGTCGCAGCGCGCGCGTGGCGCGTTTCCGCTCGGTCGCAGGCTGGCTGGCCGGCAGCGTGCTGTGCGCTTCTGCGGCGGCGGCCGATTACAGCGGCCCGCTGTTCGACGCTCACCTGCACTACAACGACGAAGCCTGCACGCACAACACGCCGGCGCCGGGCTGCCCGCACCCGATGGCCGACGTGCTCGACCGCATGAAGCGCAACGGCGTGCGCGCCATCGTGGCCAACTCGCGGCCCAACGATGGCACGCGGGCCCTGGCCAGTGCGCGCGATCAAACCCGCCAGGCGGGTGTGACCGTGGTGCCCTTCGTGCGCCTCTACCGCGACCGTGCCGACTACAACAACTGGTTCCGCGACCCCACCATTGCCGAGATGGTGAACACCGAACTGCAGCGCGGCACCCCCGCTGGGCCTTACCGTGGCCTGGGCGAATTTCACCTGTACGACAGCGCGAACGCCAATGGCCCCGTGGCCCGGCAATTGATGGCGCTGGCCGAAGACAAGCAGCTCGCCATCCTGGCGCACGTGGACGACGCGGCGATCGACCTGCTCATGGCGCACACGAAGGCTGGCAGCGGTGCGCCAGGCGCTCGCGAAGCCGCGCAGCGCGGGGGCTTTCGCCTGATCTGGGCGCACACCGGCATCGGGGGCACGCCCCCCTCTCGGGTGGACGAACTCTTCGCGCGATACCCGCAGCTCATGGGCGAGCTGTCGTACCGGCCCGGCCTGACCTGCGGCGATGCGGGCCAGCTGTGCCCTGAATGGCGCGCACTGCTGCTGAAGTATCCCGACCGCTTCATGATCGGCTCGGACACCTGGGTCAACCAGCGCTGGCAGTACTACGACGACCTCATGAAGGGTTACCGCACCTGGCTGGGCGGGCTGCCCGCCGATGTGGCGCGGCGCATCGCCTGGGACAACGGTGCCCGCCTCTTCGGCGTGGCCACGCCCTGAACATGATCCGCCTGCATTTCTATCCCAGCACCGCGGCCATGGTGCCGCACATCCTGCTCGAGGAGCTCGGCGTGCCCTATGAACGTGTGCTGGTCGACCGCGCGAATGACGTGCACAAGTCGCCCGAGTACCTCGCGCTCAACCCCAATGGGCTCATCCCGGTGCTGGTCGACGGCGATCTGGTGCTGTACGAGACCGCCGCCATCTGCCTGCACCTGGCCGATGCGCATCCGCAGGCAGGCCTCATGCCTGCGCTGGGCAGCCCCGAGCGCGCGCACGCCTACAAGTGGCTGATGTGGCTCACCAACACGCTGCAGGCCACGCTCATCGTGTACTTCTACCCGCACCGCTGGGTGGAAGAGGGCAGCGCCGCGCAGAACGAAGTGAAAGCCATGGCCAAGCGGCGTGTGGGTGAATTGCTCGATCAACTCGATGCCGAGCTCGCGCGCCATGGCGGGCCCTGGTTCATGGGCCAGGCGCACAGCCTGCTCGACGCGTATGTGTTCACGCTGTGCCGCTGGACGCGCCACTTTTCGGACGACTCACCGGTGCGCCCTGCGCGAGAACGGCCTCATCTGGGGCCGTACCTGCAGCGCATGCTGGAGCGCCCCGCGCTGCAGCGCGTGATGACCAACGAGGGCTTGAGCCCGGCCTACGTGTGAGGCCTCAACGGGCCGAGCGCACGAGATAGCGCTTGCGCCAGAACAGCACGCCCAGCACCACAGCGGTCAGCGCCATCGATCCCAGCGCCCACCAGAAGCCGGTCTGCTGGTGCAGCAGCGGAATGAACTGGAAGTTCATGCCGAAGATGCCCGCGATCAGGTTGAGCGGCAGAAAGATCGCGGTCAGCGCGGTGAGCGTGCGCATGATGTCGTTGGTGCGGTTGCTCTGCGCCGAGAAGTGCATCTGCACCGCCGTCTCGGCGTTTTGTTCCAGGCGGCGCACATGGTGCACCACGCGCTCGATGTGTTCGAGCACGTCGCGCGATCGCACCTTGAGCAATTCCAGGCCGCGCTGCCCACCGATCGAGTCGGTGGGCTCCCAGGTGGCCAGGTTTTCGTTCCAGTCCTGGATCGCCGAGCGCTGGTCTTCGCAGATCTCGTCGAGCTGGTGCAGCGAAATGCGCGCGTCCAGCAGCGAGCCCCAGTTGCTGAAGCGCGCCCTGGGTTGCAGCAGTTCGGTCTGCCAGTGGTCGAGCTGGCGCGTGAGTTCGCGGCGCAGCGCGAGGTAGCCGTCGACCATCTGGTTGACGATGCGCAGCATCAGGTCGGGCGGACTGGGAGGCAGGTGCACGCCCGCCGCGCGAGATGCGGCCGTGGCCGCCGACGTCAGGCGGGTGGCGTACTGCTCCAGCGCCAGGCAGCCCACCGGGTGCACCGTGAGCAGCACGCGGTCAAACACCGCAAAGCCGACCGGGCTGGTGTCGATGCGCCGCAGCACTGGCGGGCCACCGCGCTTGACGGGCTGGGTGAGCACCTCGCCCGGGTGGGCCAGATCGGTTTCGCTGTGCCCGGCGGCCAGCCGGCGGAACACCAGCACGTCGTACTGCGAGGTGTAGTCGTAGTGCGAGGGCAGCTGGTTGTTGAGCAGGTCGGAGATGTGCAGGTCCACCAGCGTCATGCCGCAGAGCACCTGCAGCGTGGACTGCACCGCACCTTGCTCGACCTCGAACTCGCGCCGTCCGCACGCAATCCAGAGGTAGCCCTTCTCGGGCAGCACCATCGGCAGCGTGCTCGACTCGCTCACCGAGCCGGGCAGGAAGTGAAACACACGCATGAGGGGGACTCAGCCGCGCAGCAGGCGCGCTGCGTCGCGCGCGAAGTAGGTCAGCACGCCATCGGCGCCGGCGCGCTTGAACGCGAGCAGGCTTTCCATCATCACGGCGTCGTGGTCCAGCCAGCCATTGAGGGCCGCCGCTTTGAGCATGGCGTACTCGCCGCTGACCTGGTAGGCGAAGGTGGGCACGGCGAACTCGTCTTTCACGCGGCGCACGATGTCCAGGTAAGGCATGCCGGGCTTGACCATCACCATGTCGGCGCCTTCGGCCAGGTCCAGCGCCACCTCGCGCAGGGCTTCGTTGGAGTTGCCGGGGTCCATCTGGTAGACCTTCTTGTCGGCCTTGCCCAGGTTGGCCGCGGAACCCACCGCGTCGCGGAACGGGCCGTAGAAGGCGCTGGCGTACTTGGCGCTGTAGGCCATGATGCGCGTGTGCACCAGGCCGTTGGCTTCCAGTGCCGAGCGGATGGCGCCGATGCGCCCATCCATCATGTCGCTGGGCGCCACCATGTCCACGCCGGCCTGCGCCTGCGTCACCGCCTGCTTCACCAGAATCTCGACCGTCGGGTCGTTCAGGATGTAGTTGTGCTCGTCGAGCACGCCGTCCTGACCGTGGCTGGTGTAGGGGTCGAGCGCCACGTCGGTCATCACGCCAAGCTGCGGGAAGCGCCGCTTGAGTTCGCGCACCACGCGCGGCACCAGGCCGTCCGGGTTCAGCGCTTCCTGGCCATCGGGCGTTTTGAGGGACTGGTCGATCACCGGGAACAAGGCCATCACCGGAATGCCCAGCGCCACGCAGTCTTCGGCCACCGGCAGCAACAGGTCCAGACTCAATCGTTCCACGCCCGGCATGGAGCCCACCGCCTCGCGCCGGTTTTGACCATCCAGCACGAACACCGGGTAAATCAGGTCGGCCGCACTCAAACGGTGCTCACGCACGAGATCGCGGGTGAAGGCATCGCGTCGCAGGCGGCGCGGACGGTTCAGGGGGTGGGGGGCTGGTAGGTGCATGGGGGCCTATTGTGGCAAAGGGGTCTTCATCTTGTGCGACAGCGTATCGCCGTGTGTCGACGTTCGCGCCGGCGTGCGCCCCGTCAGCAAATGGCGCGGGATGTGTCGAACTCCACAGTAAGAAGAAAATACTGGTGACGGTAGCCAGCCGCGTTTGGGGAGCACGCGTTAACCTTCAACCTACACAGTTTGTTACCGGTTTGCAGGTCCATCCCACTGGGTGCCGCGAACCCCGAGGCCGACCATGCAAACCACACAAAAGCCTTCCATGAGCAGCTTTGCCAACACCAAATCTGGCGCCAACGAACCCGAGCCGTGGTCGCTGGACGAACAGTGGCCCGCCTTGTTGTCGGGCTTCGCCGACCAAGTGACGGAGGGCGTGAGCGCGCTGCAGAACACGATCGACCTGTTGCTGGCGAAGGGCCGCATTTCCAAACAGGAACACCGCGCGCTCAGCATCCCCGCCGACCGCATCAAGCTCTCGGGCATCAGCGCCCAGCAAATTCACCGCTTCTACGCTGGGCGCATCCGGCAATCGCACGAAAAGGTCGGCATGTCCGACCTGGTGGAGAGCGTGCTGCAAGAGCGCAAGAAAGAATTCACTGTGCTGGGCATCGAGCTGCGGCGCAAGCTCAAGCCGGTGGAGGTGCTGATCGACCCGACCGTGGCACACACGTTCGTGAATGCCGTGCTCGACTGGGGCCTGCCGTTTGGCAACCGGGTCGACGTGCGGCTCGACCTGAACGCCTGGCCGCAACACGCGCGTCTGCAGGTGCGTGTTTCCAACGACGGCTTGCCGCCCTCGAGCCAGGCCTCCGCCGACAGCCTGAGCTGGATTCTCGTGCGCCAGATCGCAATGGCCGCCGGGGGCATCGAAATCGACCGTCAGTTGACCGACGAAGGCGTGAGCTTCACGGCCATGTTCACGCGCACCGTGCAGGCGGTCGACGGCATCTCGGCGGTGGACTTGTCGGACGACCATTCGTCCATGTTCAAGTCGCTGTCGGGTGTGTATGTGCTCACCATCTCGCCCACGCTGCAGATTCGGGCCGATGTGCGCGATGCGCTGCGTGAAATCGGGATCATGTCGGACAGCGTGGTCGATTTCCGGCAGGCGCGCGAGGCCATCGTGTCGCGCATGCCCAACCTGATCGTGGTCGACGCTGCCATCAAGGACAGTGGGTTCGATCAGTTCCGGCGCGAACTCCTGCGCGAAGTGTTCGAGTTCCCGTTTGTCGAGATATCGCCGGACGACAGCTCTTTCGATATGTCCGGGTTTGGCGAGTTTTCCATGGCCAAGGTCGGGCGCGGCAACATCCGCGAAGCACTGGGCACGGCCGTCATGTTCGAACTGGCCAAAATGATGTAGTCACTTTGGCTACATCATTTCGGCTTAACTGCCAATGTCAGAACTGACAGGTTTTTTGGTTTTTGCGGTCGCTTGGTGTACCATGCGCGCGGGCCATCCGCAAGGACGGCTCCCCGCTTTTCCTCCCTGAGCGGGTGCCTTAGTGTGTGACAGCAAAAAGGCTTCCTGACCCGGCCCCAAAGGCCGGGTTTTTTTTGCCCTGTCAACATTGACGGATTCACCGGCGGTACGGAGCCCGGGGCTACACTGCCCGCATGCTTTGGGTCAAGTCCTTCCACATCGTGTTCGTGGCGAGCTGGTTTGCCGGCTTGTTTTACCTGCCGCGCATCTTCGTGAACCTCGCGATGGTGCCCCCGGAAAGCGTCGCCGAGCGCGAGCGCCTGCTGCTCATGGCGCGCAAGCTGCTGCGATTCACCACGATCCTCGCCGTGCCCGCGCTCGGCCTGGGCTTGTGGCTCTGGTTGGGTTACGGCATTGGACGTGGTTCGGGCAACGCGTGGATGCACGCCAAGCTGGCAGCGGTTTTCCTCGCCGTGGGTTATCACCATGCCTGTGCACGTCTGTTGCGCCGTTTTGTGCAGGGCTCCCAGCGCCGCAGCCACGTCTGGTACCGCTGGTTCAACGAGGCGCCTGTGATCCTGCTGGTGACCATTGTGGTGCTGGTGGTGGTCAAGCCGTTCTGACCCGTTGAAAACCCGATCGTCTGCCTGGCCGCTGGCACTGTTGTTTGCCGGCATGGTTGTGTACGCCAGCCTGTACCCCTTTTCCGGCTGGCGCGTGCAGGGTGTGTCGCCGTTGGCATTCCTCGAGGCGCCACTGCCGCAGTACTGGACGGGGTTTGACTTGGTGTCCAACCTGCTCGGCTACGCACCCCTTGGCTTCCTGTTGAGTTTGGCGATGCTGCGATCGGACGGTCGGCGATGGGTGTGGGCCGTGGCGTTCGGTGTGCCGACCCTCCTGTCGCTTGGCGTGGAGACGCTGCAAAACTACCTGCCGATGCGTGTCCCGTCCAATGTGGATCTTGCCCTGAACAGCGCCGGGGCCGCCCTGGGCGCATCGTGCGCCTGGGCCCTGGAGCGCCTGGGCGCGCTGCGGCGCTGGAGCCAGTTTCGGGCCGACTGGTTTGAGCCGACGGCGCACGGCAGTCTGGTGCTCCTGGCCTTGTGGCCCTTGTCGCTGCTCTATCCGCTGTCGGTGCCCTTCGGTCTGGGGCAGGTCTGGGATCGCCTGGAGGCGGGGCTGGTGGAGCTGCTTGGTGAGACGCCTTTTCTGACCTGGGTCCCGATTCGGCTGGAGGCGCCCGATGCATTGAGCCCATTGGCCGAAGCCTTCTGCATCGGCCTGTGCTTGTTGTCCCCGCTGCTGATGGGCTATGCCGAAATGCGCTCGATGGGGCGTCGCGCGGTGTTCCTGCTGATGCTTTTCCTGTGCGCATGTGGCGCAGCAGGCCTGTCGGCCACACTGACCTACGGCCCCGCTCACGCCTGGGCGTGGATGAATCCCCAGGCCTTTGTCGGGATGGGTGCCGCATTGCTGGCCGGGCTGCTGATGCTGGGGCTCTCGCGCCGGCTCTGCACCGTGGTGATGCTCCTGACGCTCGCCGTCTCACTCACACTCTTGAACCTGGCGCCCGACAGCCCGTATTTCGCCCAGTCGCTGGAAGTCTGGGAGCAGGGCAGATTCATCCGGTTTCATGGTGTGTCCCAGTGGCTGGGCTGGCTGTGGCCGTTTGCCGCGCTGATTTTCGGCATGCGCCTGGTGGCCCGCACGCCGGTCGCCGCAGAACAGCCCCACTAAAATTCAGCCATGAGCGAAAACAATTCCTATTACGAACGGCATATTTTTTTCTGCCTCAATCAGCGAGAGGGTGGTGAAGCCTCATGCGCCCAGCATCGAGCGCAAGCCGCATTCGATCGCTGCAAGTCGCAAGCCAAGGCACTGGGGTTGTCGGGGCCCGGGAAGGTTCGCGTCAACAAGGCGGGTTGCCTGGACCGGTGCGCAGGCGGTCCCATCGCCGTCGTCTACCCCGAAGCCGTCTGGTACAGCTATGTGGACGAGCACGACATTGATGAGATCGTGCAATCGCACCTGCGCGATGGTGTCGTGGTGCAGCGCCTGGTGACGCCCCCCGACGTCGGACGCTGAGACGAATGAACGCGCAAACCGAGTTTCTGTCCATGGCGGGGCCTGCCGGCGCGCTCGAGCTGGCCATCGACCGCCCTGCGGGCGAAACCCGTGGCACAGCCGTGATCGCGCATCCGCATCCCCTGCACGGGGGCACGATGACCAACAAGGTCGTTCAAACCCTCGCGCGGGCTTTCGTGCAGGCGGGCTGGACGGCTGTGCGATTCAACTTTCGGGGCGTGGGCGGCAGCGCAGGCGCCTACGACGAGGGGCGGGGTGAGCTGGACGACTTGCTGGCGGTGGTGGATGCCCACGCGCCGTCGGGTCCCATCTGCCTGGCCGGCTTCTCTTTCGGTTCGTTTGTGACCAGTCACGCCGTCGCACGTCTGCACAGCGCGCGCGACATTCAGCATCTTGTGCTGGTGGGCACCGCCGCCAGCCGTTTCGACGTCGCGCCGGTGGCTGCGGAACTCCACGCGCGCACACTGGTCGTTCATGGCGAGCATGACGACACGGTGCCCCTGTCTTCTGTCATGGACTGGGCTCGCCCCCAATCGCTCCCCGTGCTCGTGGTGCCGGGCGGCGGTCATTTCTTTCACGGCCAGCTCCCGTTGTTGCGCGATCTGGTGCTGCGGCACCTGCGCGCCTGACAGCGTCGCCGGCTTACTTGTTTCCCTATTGAAGGACCCGATTTTGTTGCGTCGCCTTTTCTCTTTCTTGTTGCTGTCCCTGTCCCTGGGTGTCGCCGTGCCAGCGATGGCGCAGATGCCCGCCCCGCCGGAGGTGGCTGCGCGCGCCTATTTGTTGCTGGACGTGACGTCCGGTCAGGTGCTTGCTTCAAAAGACCCGGATCAGCCCGTAGAGCCCGCCTCGTTGACCAAGCTCATGACCGCCTATCTGGTGTTCGACGCACTCAAGTCCGGCAAGATCAGCCTCACGCAGACCTTCGGTGTCAGTGAGCGCGCCTGGAAGATGCCTGGCTCACGCATGTTCATCGACCCCAAGATGCAGGTGCCGGTGGAAGATCTCATCAAGGGCATGATCGTGCAGTCGGGCAACGATGCGACGGTCGCCCTGGCTGAAGGTGTGGCTGGCTCGGTCGAGCGCTTCGTGCAGCTGATGAATGAGCAGGCGAAGGTGCTGGGCATGAAAACCACCAGCTACCGCAACGTCGAGGGCCTGACGGAGGCGGGGCACACCACCACCGCGCGCGATCTGGCCACACTGGCCTCGCGCCTGATGACCGATTTTCCCCAGTACGTTCCTTACTACTCGATCCAGCGCTACCGCTATCCCGGCACGCCTGCGGCGAACGACACCAATCGCAACTTGCTGCTGTTTCGCGATCCCAGTGTCGACGGTCTCAAGACCGGGCACACCAGTGCTGCAGGCTATTGCCTCGTGGCCACGGCGCGTCGGCAGGTGCCGGGATTGGGCGAAGGCGCACAGGGCCAGCGACGTCTGATCAGCGTGTTGTTGGGCGCTTCCAGCGAGAACGCGCGCGCGGCGGAGAGCCAGAAGCTTCTCAACTGGGGCTACACGGCATTCGATGCTGTGCGTCTGATCCCCGTGGGACAGCCCGTGGCCACGCCGCGCATCTGGAAGGGCAAGTCCGATCAGGTGCGCTTGGGCCGCGCAGAGGGCGTGGTGGTGTCGGTTCCTGCGGGCGAAGGCGCCAAGCTCAAATCGGAAGTGGTGCGACCCGAGCCGCTGGTTGCACCCCTGTTGAAGGGTCAGCAGGTCGGCTCGCTGCGGGTCACCACGGCAACCGGCGCAACCGTGGCCGAGATCCCGCTGACCGTGCTGGAAACCGTTGAAGAAAGCGGCGTTTTTGGCCGAGCCTGGGACGCCATCCGCCTCTGGATTCAGTGAGGCGGCGCCCGCCGTTCTGCAAAAGCAGGGCCGCAGATTGTCACGAATCGGGGCCCGTGCTACAGTAGAGGGCTTTTCGGAATCTTCCGAGGAGTTTTCGTTTTCGCTTTTTTCAAACGTTTAGGGACGTTTTAATGCCAACCATCAATCAACTCGTGCGCCACGGCCGGGAGGTCGAAAAGACCAAGTCCAAGAGCCCGGCCATGGAGAATTCTCCGCAGCGTCGCGGTGTCTGCACCCGTGTGTACACCACGACCCCCAAGAAGCCCAACTCCGCCCTGCGTAAGGTTGCCAAAGTGCGCCTGACCAACGGTTTTGAGGTCATTTCCTACATCGGCGGCGAAGGCCACAACCTCCAGGAACACAGCGTCGTGCTGGTCCGTGGCGGTCGTGTCAAGGATCTGCCCGGTGTGCGTTACCACATCGTGCGTGGTTCGCTCGACTTGCAAGGCGTGAAAGACCGCAAGCAGTCGCGCTCCAAGTACGGTGCGAAGCGCCCGAAGAAGGCCTGATCGTTCGAATTTCCGGTGTTTGTGCTGCCTGGCAGGCGGTTCAAACGCAGTGGCCCACAACACGGAATTGTCCGTGCGGGTCGAGTAAGTGAGAGTTGCTGCATGGCTCTCGCGGTGCCTGTGAAGGCGCCAACTGAAGCAATATGAGGTGAAAAAATGCCACGTCGTCGCGAAGTCCCTAAACGTGAAATCCTGCCGGATCCCAAGTTCGGCAATGTCGAGCTCTCCAAGTTCATGAACGTGATCATGGAAGGCGGCAAGAAGGCTGTCGCCGAGCGCATCATTTATGGCGCGCTTGAGCAGATCGAGAAGAAGAGCGGCAAAGACCCCGTTGAAATCTTCTCGGTTGCCATCAACAACGTCAAGCCGATGGTGGAAGTGAAGTCCCGCCGCGTCGGTGGTGCCAACTACCAGGTCCCCGTGGAAGTTCGTCCTGTCCGTCGTCTGGCGCTGTCGATGCGCTGGATCAAGGAGGCGGCTCGCAAGCGCAGTGAAAAGTCCATGGCCCTGCGCTTGGCCAACGAACTGATCGAGGCCACCGAAGGTCGTGGTGGCGCCATGAAGCGGCGCGATGAAGTGCACCGCATGGCCGAAGCCAACAAGGCATTCAGCCACTTCCGCTTCTGATTCGGGCTACCGCCCCCATATCAGAGCATCCAGAACCGAGAGCCCGCGTTCCCTGATTGAGGGTGGCGGGCTCGATCCCTTTTCGGAGTATTTCCATGTCCCGCACCACGCCCCTTGAGCGTTATCGCAACATCGGTATTTCCGCGCACATCGATGCCGGCAAGACCACCACCACGGAACGCATCCTGTTCTATACCGGTGTGAACCACAAGATCGGCGAAGTCCATGATGGCGCGGCCACCATGGACTGGATGGAGCAGGAGCAGGAGCGCGGCATCACGATCACGTCGGCTGCCACCACCTGTTTCTGGAAGGGCATGGACCTGTCCTACCCCGAGCACCGTTTCAACATCATCGACACCCCCGGCCACGTGGACTTCACCATCGAGGTGGAGCGCTCCATGCGCGTGCTCGACGGCGCCTGCATGGTTTACTGCGCTGTGGGTGGCGTGCAGCCTCAGTCGGAAACCGTTTGGCGCCAGGCCAACAAGTACAAGGTGCCGCGTCTGGCCTTCGTGAACAAGATGGACCGCACCGGCGCGAACTTCTTCAAGGTCTACGACCAGATGAAGCTGCGCCTGAAGGCCAACCCCGTGGCCATCGTCATCCCGATCGGCGCTGAAGAAAACTTCACCGGCGTGGTGGACCTCATCAAGATGAAGGCCATCATTTGGGACGAAGCGTCCCAGGGCATGAAGTTCGAGTTCCAGGACATCCCGGCCGAACTTCAAGCACAGGCCAAGGAGTGGCGCGAGAAGATGGTCGAGGCGGCGGCCGAGTCCAGCGAAGAGCTGATGAACAAGTACCTTGAAGAAGGCGATCTGACCGAAGCCGAAATCAAGCAGGGCATCCGCACGCGCACGCTGGCCACCGAAATCCAGCCCATGCTGTGTGGCACCGCCTTCAAGAACAAGGGCGTTCAGCGCATGCTCGACGCCGTGATCGACTTCCTGCCTTCGCCTGTGGACATTCCTCCCGTGGGCGGTACCGACGACAACGAGGCTCCAACCTCGCGCAAGGCCTCCGACGACGAGAAGCTGTCTGCGCTGGCGTTCAAGCTGATGACCGACCCGTATGTGGGTCAGCTCACCTTTGTGCGTGTGTATTCGGGCGTGCTCAAGAAGGGCGACTCGGTCTTCAACCCGGTCAAGGGCAAGAAAGAGCGTATCGGCCGTATCGTGCAGATGCACGCCAACAACCGCCTGGAAGTGGAAGAAATCCGCGCCGGCGACATCGCTGCTTGCGTGGGTCTGAAGGACGTGACGACGGGCGAGACCCTGTGCGACCCAGATGCCATCATCATGCTTGAGCGCATGGTCTTCCCTGAGCCCGTGATTGCACAGGCCGTGGAGCCCAAGACGAAGGCCGACCAGGAAAAAATGGGCATTGCGCTGCAGCGCCTGGCTTCCGAAGATCCGTCCTTCCGTGTCAAGACCGACGAAGAGTCCGGCCAGACCATCATCTCCGGCATGGGCGAGCTTCACCTGGAAATCATCGTTGACCGCATGAAGCGCGAGTTCGGTGTGGAAGCCAACGTGGGCAAGCCGCAAGTGGCTTACCGCGAAACCATCCGCAAGGAAGTGGCAGAAGCCGAAGGCAAGTTCGTGCGCCAGTCGGGCGGTAAGGGCCAGTACGGTCACGTGGTGTTCAAGATTGAACCCAATGAAGCCGGCAAGGGTTTCGAGTTCGTCGACGCCATCAAGGGCGGTGTGGTGCCACGTGAGTACATCCCGGCGGTTGAAAAGGGTGTGATCGAAGCCCTGAACGCCGGCGTGCTGGCAGGCTTCCCTGTGGTCGATGTCAAGGTCACGCTGCACTTCGGTTCGTACCACGACGTGGACTCGTCCGAAATGGCCTTCAAGATGGCCGCCATCTTCGGCTTCAAGGAAGGTTGCAAGAAGGCCAGCCCGGTCATCCTCGAGCCCATGATGGCCGTGGAAGTGGAAACGCCAGAAGACTACGCCGGCAACGTGATGGGCGACCTGTCCAGCCGCCGCGGCATGGTCCAGGGTATGGACGACATGGTCGGTGGCGGCAAGGCCATCAAGGCCGAAGTGCCGCTGTCGGAAATGTTCGGCTACTCGACCACGCTGCGTTCCATGTCGCAAGGCCGCGCCACGTACACCATGGAGTTCAAGCACTACTCGGAAGCCCCGCGTAACGTGTCTGAAGCCATCGTGGCTGCGCGCGCCAAGTAATTTTCAGCCGGTCTGCGACCATGCGCCGCCCTGTTCCCGTGCGGGGCGAATCAGCAGTGTGGTGCAGACCTTAAACCGTGACACGGGGATGTTCTTTAGGAATTGAAAAATGGCAAAAGAGAAATTTGAGCGGACCAAGCCGCACGTGAACGTGGGCACGATTGGTCACGTTGACCATGGCAAGACGACGCTGACGGCGGCGATCACGACGGTGCTGGCGGCCAAGTTTGGTGGCGCAGCCAAGGCGTACGA
>CALRUK020000012.1:0-128212 GCA_943371335.1 Synechococcus sp. UW140
GACCATCAACACCCGCTGACCCACCTTGGCCAGGCCGGCAGCGAGGTTGACGGTGGTGGTGGTCTTGCCGACCCCGCCCTTCTGGTTGGCAACGCAAAAGATCTTGGCCATGGGTGCTTACTTCGAAATGGCCAGCTTGATGCCGAAACCGATGAGGAACAGGCCCGCCACCTTCTCGAGCGTGCGCCCGATCACCGGGTTGGCGCGCATGCGCTCGGCCAGAAAGTGCGTGAGCAGCGTGACCACCAGGCCATACAAGAACGTGAGCACGGCAATGGTGGCGGCCATGGCGGCGAACGACACCAGGCCCTGATGGCGGGCCGGGTCCACGAAGAGCGGGAAGAAGGCCATGTAGAACACGATGGCCTTGGGGTTGAGCAGGGTGATGGTGAAGGCCTGCTGGAAGTACTGGCGCGGGCGGATGTTGAGCACGGGCGCGTCGCCGGGTTTGGCGCTCAGCATCTTCCAGCCCAGCCAGGCGAGGTACGCGGCACCCAGCCACTGCACCGCCGCGAAGGCGGCCGGGTAAGCCGCCAGCAAGGCCGCGACACCGGCCACGGCCAGCCACATCAGCACCTGGTCGCCGGCGATCACGCCGAAGGTGGCCGCCAGGCCCCCGCGCACGCCGCCCTTGCCCGTGGAGGTGATCAACGCCAGATTGCCCGGCCCGGGAATGAGCAAAAAGACGACGATGGCGGCCACAAAAGCGCCGTAATCTGCAATGCCGAACATGGAGGTGCCCCCGAGAAGTGGAGGGTCGAGTTTACGTGAAGGGTCTCAGCGCCCTGCCCCCATCGCCGCGCCTGCCCGCCGCTTGTGATGCTCAGGCAACAGGTCCGGGGCCCGGGCGCATCCAGACGATGCAGCGCTCGGCGTCCAAACCCGGCACGTGCAGCGGTTCCACGTGAAACACATCCACCGCTTCTGCGTCTTTTTTCAGCACCGCCAGCTCGTCGGTGGGGTGCTTGCCCTTCATGGCCATCCACACGCCGCCCGGGTTGAGGGCATCGTGCGACCAATGCACGAAGTCCACCAGCGAGGCGAAGGCGCGCGAGCACACCACGTCGTAGCCGGGGCCGGAAAGCGCGTTGAGGGTCTCCACCCGGGCGTGCAGGCCGCGCAGGTTGGGCAGCTTGAGTGTGGCCGCCGCCTGCTGGATGAACGCGGCTTTTTTGGCCACGGTGTCCACGCAGGTCACGCCGATGTGGGGGCAGGCGATGGCAATCACCACGCCTGGCAGGCCGCCGCCCGAGCCCACGTCCAGCAGCTGCAGCGCCCTGCCCTGCGTCTGTGCCCGCAGCGGCGGGATGGCCGCGAGGCTGTCGAGCAGGTGGTGGGTCATCATCTCGGCCGGGTCGCGCACCGCCGTGAGGTTGTAGACCTTGTTCCACTTCTGCAGCAGGCCCAGGTAGTCGAGCAGCAGGTCCACCTGCTGCGTGTCGAGCTCAAGCCGAAGCGACTGCAGGCCGGCCTGCAGGGTGGTCTTCAAGTCGCTCATACCGAGACGTCAGAGGAAACATCTGCCGCCACCGGCAGTGTGGCAAAGCCCTTGAAGCCGCCCTTTTTCAGGTGGATCAGCAGCAGCGAAATGCTGGCGGGCGTGATGCCCGAAATGCGCGAGGCCTGGCCCAGCGTCTCGGGCCGGTGCTTGGCCAGCTTTTGCCGGGCTTCGAAAGAAAGCGCCGTCACCTGCAGATAGTCCAGGTCGGCGGGCAGCTTCAGGCCTTCGTAGTGGGCAGCGCGCTCCACCTCGTTTTTCTGGCGGTCGATGTAGCCGGAGTACTTGGCGGCAATCTCCAGCTGCTCCACCACCGGCTCCAGCAGATCGGCGAGCGTTTCACGTGAAACGTCGCCCGCCTGGTACTTGCCACCGTCCATGCCGACCAGCGACGCATACGCCACACCCGGGCGGCGCAGCAGGTCAAACAGGTTGTGCTCGTGCTCGATGGCCTTGCCCAGCACGCGCTCGCTCTCTTCGGCGGGCAGATTGCGCGGGTTCACCCAGGTGGCTTTCAGGCGCTCTGTTTCACGTGAAACCGCATCGCGTTTGCGGCAGAAGGCGTCCCACTGCGCGTCACCCACCAGCCCCATGCGGCGGCCCGCTTCGGTCAGGCGCATGTCGGCGTTGTCTTCGCGCAGCTGCAGGCGGAACTCGGCCCGGCTGGTGAACATGCGGTAGGGCTCGGTCACGCCCTGGGTCACGAGGTCGTCGACCAGCACGCCGAGGTATGCCTCGTCGCGGCGCGGCAGCCAGGCGGCCTCGCCCCGGCATTGCAGCGCGGCATTGATACCGGCAAACAGGCCCTGCGCCGCCGCCTCTTCGTAGCCGGTGGTGCCGTTGATCTGGCCGGCAAAGAACAGGCCGGCGATCTGCTTGGTCTCGAAGCTGTTCTTGAGCGAGCGCGGATCGAAGTAGTCGTACTCGATGGCGTAGCCCGGCCGCAGGATGTGCGCGTTCTCCAGGCCGGCCATGCTGCGCACCAGCTGGTACTGGATGTCGAACGGCAGGCTGGTGGAGATGCCGTTGGGGTATACCTCGTGCGTGGTCAGGCCCTCGGGCTCCAGAAAGATCTGGTGGCTGTCCTTGTCGGCGAAGCGGTTGATCTTGTCTTCCACGCTCGGGCAGTAGCGCGGGCCCACGCCCTCGATCTTGCCGGTGAACATGGGGCTGCGGTCAAAGCCGCTGCGGATGATGTCGTGCGTGCGCTCGTTGGTGTGCGTGATCCAGCAAGGCACCTGCTGCGGGTGCATCGCGGTGTTGCCCATGAAGCTGAACACCGGCACGGGTTGGTCGGCGTTCATGCCGCCGGGCACGCCGTCGCCGGGCTGCTCGGTGCACTTGCTGTAGTCGATGCTGCGGCCGTCCAGGCGCGGCGGCGTACCGGTTTTCAACCGGCCCTGCGGCAGCTTCAGCTCTTTCAGCCGGGCCGAGAGCGACACGGCCGGCGGGTCGCCCGCGCGGCCGGCGGCGTAGTTGTTCAGGCCGACGTGGATCTTGCCGTCCAGGAACGTGCCGGCGGTCAGCACCACCGTGCGGCTGCGAAAGCGGATGCCCACTTGCGTCACAGCGCCCACCACGCGGTCGCCCTCCACCATCAGGTCGTCCACCGCCTGCTGGAACAGCCACAGGTTGGGCTGGTTCTCCAGCGTGCGGCGAATGGCGGCCTTGTAGAGCACGCGGTCCGCCTGGGCGCGGGTGGCGCGCACGGCGGGGCCTTTGGAGCTGTTGAGGATGCGGAACTGAATGCCGCCCTCGTCGGTGGCCAGCGCCATGGCGCCGCCCAGCGCGTCCACCTCTTTCACGAGGTGGCCCTTGCCGATGCCGCCGATGCTGGGGTTGCAGCTCATCTGGCCCAGCGTCTCGATGTTGTGCGTGAGCAGCAGCGTCGTGCTGCCCATGCGCGCGGCGGCCAGCGCGGCCTCGGTGCCGGCGTGCCCGCCGCCGACGACGATGACATCGAATTCCTGTGGGTACAACATGGTGGTGATCGCTTCAAGGGTGCTGCCGCCCGGCGCCCCGGGCAACCCGCGATTGTCCCACCGTTGCGCCATGTGTGCCCTGCCCGCCATCGCACCAGGGCCTTGAGGCGCCCGCGCTAGCGCGCCGGGCCGATGGGCGAGCCCACCGCCTTTTCCTACCCTGAGCCCACCCACCGTTGGGTGCACTCCAGGAAGGACCCGCAATGAAAACCCCATGGCTCGTGGCCGGCTCCACCGCGCTGGCCTGTTTGAACGCCCACGCCGGCGCGGCCTTCATGTTCGGCATCAGCCACAACTTCGGCGGCGACACCGGCGTCACCTTCAAGATCCTGTCGTCGGACAAGCGCCACAAGCCCGTGCTCGCGGCGGGCGTGAGCTTCTTCCCCCAGCGCCTCGGCCTGGACGTGGGCGTGGGCTACAACTTCACGCGCACCACCGTCACCTTCGGGCGCGACCTGCTCAACCAGCGCTACCAGGTGGCCTGGGGCGTCACCAGCACGCGCTGCCCGCCGCTGCCCCCACCACCGGCGCCCGCCCCGGTCGTCACACCGCCCCCCGCGCCACCCCCACCGCCAGACGACGGCTTCTTCAACAGCGGCTTCGGCGAAATCCCCTGACGCGGCAGCGCCCGGGAGCGCGGGTGACAGAATCGCCGCATGACCACCGCCACCCCCTCCCTCCTCGTCTTCGCGGGCAGCACCCGTGCCCAGTCTTTCAACCGCCGGCTCGCCCATGTGGCCGCCGACATGGCGCGCGCCCAGGGCGCACAGGTCACGCACCTGGAGCTGGCCGACTTCGACCTGCCGCTCTACAACGCCGACCTGGAGGCGCGCGGCACACCCGCCGCCGCGATCCGCCTCAAGGAAATCTTCCACGCGCATCCGGCCTGGGTGATCTGCTCGCCCGAGTACAACGGCAGCTACACCGGCCTGCTCAAAAACACCATCGACTGGGTGTCCAGCCCCATCAAGGGCGACGCCACCTGGAGCAGCGGCACCAAGCCTTTTGCGGGCAAGGTGGTGGGCCTGCTGAGCGCGTCACCAGGCGCCATGGGTGGTCTGCGGAGCTTGTCGCACCTTGCGCCGTTGCTATCGAATTTGCAGTGCTGGCTGACGCCGAAGCAGTTTGCGCTGGGCAGGGCCGGCGACGCCTTCGACGCCAGCGGCCAGCTGGTGGCGGAGCCCGCCCGCCAGAGTGTGCAAGGCGTGGTCGGGCAGGCACTCTGGGCTGCGCAGCGCTTCCAGGGCTGAAGACCCGCGCCCTCAGGGCGAGGGCGAGCGGGTGCGCTGCAGGATCTGCTCGGTCAGCTTCTGGTAGATGCCGTCAAAGTGGTGGCCGCCGGCCATGGGCACGGGCGTCACCTGCTCCACCGGCACGCGCGGGCAGATCGTGTCGCGGTCGTCGGTGCCGTACACGCACAGCGTGTGGGCCGCGCTGAGCTTGGCCAGCTCGGGCTTGAGCGGCAGCCCGCTTTTGTCGCGCGTGAGCCAGTTGCCCAGGCGGAACTCGAACGACGCCTTTTCACCCGGCCCGATCAGCACCGTGTGCGCCACCAGCGAGCGCGACGCCGCCGACAACCGGTTCACCGCGAACGGCAGCACGTCGGCGCCCTGCGAATAGCCGATCAGCACGACGCGCGTTTTCTTCCATTGCGTGGCGTAGCTGCGCAACACGCGGTCCAGGTCTTGCGCCAGGCCCTCGGGCGTGCGCGCCGACCAGAAATACCGCAGCGAATCCCAACCCACCACGGGAACACCGGCCGCCGAGAGCTTGGCGGCCAGCTCCTTGTCGATGCCGGCCCAGCCGCCGTCGCCCGAGAGCAGCACGGCAAACGTGTCGGAAGCCTGGGCCGATGGCACCGGCACCAGCGGCAGATCGGCCACGCCGGTGTCGGCCGCAGGCGGCGCAGCGCTGGGCGCGCGGCTGAGCTTGCGCTGCGCCTCCAGCAGCGCGGGCGTGGCGTCGGCCACGGGCACGTTCACCAGCTCGGCGCCGCGCACCTGCGCCACGAAGTCCTGCACGACCGCCGGGGCACAGGCTTTGTCGTCGGTGTCCTGCAGCACGGCCCAGGGCGCGTGCGGCTGCGAAGAAGGCAGCAGCGTGAGCCCCGCGCCGGGCGCGTTGCGCTTGAAGTTCACGCCATCGCCCTTGCACAGCGGGCGACCCACGGCCAGCGTGGGGCAAAAGCCCATGGAGACCGCGCCGCCAAACGTGTCGGCGGGCGCCTGCGCGAGCATGGCGTAAGCCAGCGTGCCGCCCAGGCCCTCGCCCACCAGCAGCGGCACAAAGTACCCGGGCAAGCGGGCATAGCCCTGCAGAAAGTGCGACAGGTTTTCCAGGTCGCCGTCGGGCAGCAGGCAGTCGCCACCGCTTTTGGTGAGCGCGGCCAGCAGATGCGGCGTGTGGATGCCGGCCACCAGTGCGCCGCGCGCGGCCAGCGCCTGCGCCTGGGCGCCCAGGGCCGGCGTCCAGCCCGCGTCGCCCGAGAGGAACAGCACGAACGACTTCGCCTCGCCCTGGGGCCGGTACAGCGCCACGTTCTTGAAGTTGCCGTGCGACAGCGTTTCGAACGCGGTGGCCGTGGCCGGGCTTCGGGCCGGCGCCTGCGCGCTGGCCGTGCCGGGCAGCCAGAGGGCGCCCAGCAGACTGGCGGTGATGAGCAAGGTCTTCATTTGGTGATCACCCGGCGCAGGCCGCCGGCGATCAGCGCGGCCACGTCGGTCAGGATGAAAAAGGGGGCAAAGCCGCCGGGCGACGCCAGGTAGCGCGGCTCCCAGACGGGGTCGAACTTTTCTTTGAATGCCCGCAGGCCCTGAAAGTTGTAGAAGTTTTCGCCGTGGTTGAACAGCAGGCGCCCAAGGCGGTGCCAGTTGGGCGCCAGCGGGTGCTGCGCCATGCCCGAGAGCGGCACCATGCCCAGGTTGAAGCGCTGGTAGCCCTGCGCTTGAAAGTGCAGGATGGTCTGCGCAAACAGGAAGTCCATGGCGCTGCGCGGCGCATCGGGCAGCTGGCGCATCAGGTCCACACTGGCTTCGAGCTTGACATCGGTGCACAGCAGCGTGGCAAAGGCCACCAGCCGCTCGCCCTGACGCACCACCGCCACCGGCTGGCGCAGCACGTAGTCGCGCTTGAACGCACCGAGCGAGAACGACTTTTCGGCCGTGTGGTGTTCCGCCAGCCAGGCGTCTGAAATCGTTTGCAGCTGATCAAACACCTCGGCCACCTGCGCGGGCGCCAGCACCTCGAAGCTCAGCCCTTCGCGCTGGGCCCGGGCCACACCGTGGCGCAGGTTCGCGCGCGCCTTGCCCGCCAGGCTGAAGCCGGGCAGGTCCACCAGCGCGCATTCGCCGAGCTTGTGCACGCGCAGGCCCGCGTCGAGGTACACCGGCAGGCCATCGGGGCGCACCTGGTAGAAGGCCGCGCGCCCACCCGACTCGCGCGCCTGCTCCACGAAGCGCCACACGAGTTCGGTCCACTCGCTGGCAGGGCCCACCGGGTCGTACAGCGCCACCCACGAGCGCCCGCGCCGCCCAAACATGATGAACGCGCGTTGCGAGTCCGACACCATCAGGCTCTTGTCGCCCATCATCACCAGCCCCGCACCCGCTGCGGGCTGCGCGCGCACGATGCGCGCGGCCTGGTCCAGCGCGCCGTTGTCGGGCTTCACCAGCACGCCCGGCGGGCGGCGCAGCAGCTGGCCGAGCGCAATCATCAGCGTGAGCAGCGCCACCGCCACCAGCGCGCGCAGCGAGCGCGGTGCGTAGCCGTCGAACTCGAACTGCCACCACACCTGGTCCACATAGTCGACGTCGCGGTACACAAAAAACAGCAGCGCCGTGACCGCCGCCACCACCGCGACCACCGCCGCCAGCCAGCCCCAGGTGAAGGCCTGCGAGAACAACGCCGCGCGCCGGTTGAACTGCTTGCGCGAGAGCGCCAGCGCCCCCGCCAGCACCAGCAGCAACACCGCTTCCGACACCGCAATGCCCTTGGGCAGGCACAGCACCAGGCTCACCAGCGCCAGCCCCAGGCCGGCCCACCACGAGGCGTCGAGCCGCAGGAACATGCCGCGCGCCACAAACAGCAGCGCCAGCCCGGCGATGCTGCCCAGAAAGTGCGCCGCCTCCACCACCGGCAGCGGCATGTAGCGCGTGAGCAGCTCGGTGGCGTCGTCGGTGGCCGGCGTCACGCCCGACACCAGCAAGACCACGCCCACCACCCAGGTGAATGCCGACAACAACAGCGGCGACAAGCTCGCCGCCGCCTTCACCACCGGCGTGGCCGCGCCGCGCTGCCACTCGGCACCGGCCAGCATCGCCACGGCCAGCGCCAGGGGCAGCAGAAAGTAGATCACCCGAAACAGCACCAGCGCACCGGCGATCTGCTCGGCCGGCACATGCTGGCCCAGGGCGAGCAGCATCACCGCCTCAAACACGCCCAGGCCACCCGGCACGTGGCTGATGACACCCAGCGCAATGGCCAGCGCGAAGAAGCCCACAAACGCCGGGAACGCGATCGCGCCCGAAGGCAGCAAAAACCACAGCGCGGCGGCTGCGGCCACCACGTCCAGCGCGGAAATCAGCAGCTGCTGCGCGGCCAGCGGCGCGCTCGGCAGGCGCAACGACACACCGCGCCACACCGGCTGCACGCCGCCACGCTGGCAAAAGCCAATGAACGCGCCCGCCGCCAGCAACACCACCACCGCCACACCGCGCAACACGCCCGGCGGCGTGCCAAACACCGTTTGCACCGTGCCCGCGCCCCACACCAGCGCCGCCGCACCCACCACCACAATGCCGATGCCAAAACCAAACGCGTTGAACACAATGGCGCGCGAAATCAAGCCCGCTTCCAGGCCCGCTGCGCCATACAGCCGCATGCGCACCGCACCGCCGGTGAGCACGCCCAGGCCAATCGTGTTGGACAGCGCATATGCAATGAACGCCGTCTTGGCCACCACGCGCTGCGGCAGCTGTGCGCCCGCGTAGGCGAGCGCCGTGCGGTCATAAAAGGTGAGCGCGAAGTAACTCGCTGCCGTGGCCAGCACCGAGAGCAGCAGCGCGGTGGCCGGCGTACTGCGCACCACCGCCACGATCTGTTCGTAGCTCATCTCCGTCATGAGCTTGTGGGCGGCCTGCACCACCAGCGCGCCCAGCAACACGGCCAGCGCCGCATACACCCACAGCCGCCACTGGCTCAGCCGGGAAATGAGGGTTTCGGGGCTGGTGGGCGTGGGGGCGGAAGCCGTGGAGGGGGTGGGGGAAGTGATGGCCATGGTCCGAAAGGCTGCGATGCAAACAGTGTAGGGCCCGGGTCCGGCGCGACAATGCATCACCATGCCCACCGCCCCCCTTGCCACGGCCTGCCGCCCCGGCTGCGCCGCCTGCTGCACGGCCCCTTCCATCAGCAGCCCCATGCCCGGCCTGCCCCAGGGCAAGCCCGCCGGCATGCCCTGCCCCCACCTGGACGACGCCTTGCGCTGCCGCCTCTTCGGCCAGCCCGAACGGCCCGCCGTGTGCAGCTCACTCGCCCCCGGGCCCGAGATGTGCGGCAGCAGCCGCGAACACGCCATGGCCTGGCTCACCCGCCTGGAAACCGCCACCCAGCCCCGCGCCACATGAACCCCGCCGACCAGCAGACCCTGGCCCAGCTCTACCCCGCGCTGCGCACCGCGTTGGCGCCGCTGGACGCGCAGGCCCTGCCCGTCATGGAAGTGCCCGCCGGCACCACCCTGTTTCATGAAAACTCGCCCTGCGCCGGCTTCCCGCTGCTGCTCAGCGGTGAAGTGCGCGTGTCCCGCTCGGCCAGCAGCGGCCGTGAGCTGGAGCTCTACCGCGTGGTGCCTGGCGAACTCTGCCTGGTGTCGTCGTCGTGCCTGTTTGCGCAACAACCCCTCAGCGCGCACGGCGTGGCCGTGAAGCCCACGCGCCTGACGTTGCTCAAACCCGAAGCCTTTCGCGCCGCGCTCGCGCAGGCCGACTTCCGCGAATTCGTGCTCGGCCTCTTTGCCACCCGCATGGCCGACCTCACCGCGCTCATTGAAGCCATTGCCTTCCAGCGGCTCGACAGCCGCCTGGCCGCCACCTTGCTCGGCCACGGCACGCAGGTGCACGCCACCCACCAGGCCCTGGCCGACGAGCTGGGCACCGTGCGCGAAATCGTCACCCGGCTGCTGCACCGCTTCGAGCGCGACGGGCTCATCGAACTCTCGCGCGAGTGCATCACCATCTGCAACAGCGCCGCGCTGCGCGCCATCGCCTCGCCACCCTCACGCTGAACCCGCTGTGTGACCCAGGTCACATACCCGCGCGGCACAACGGCGTTCAATGGCCGCACGCCCCACCCCGGGGCGAGTCACCCACACCGGAGCACACCATGACCAAAAATGTCGGCGGCATCGACCGCACCCTTCGCATCCTCGTCGGCCTAGGCCTCATCGCCGCCGCGGCCACCGGCACCGTCGGCCTGTGGGGCTACCTGGGCGTGGTGCCCCTGCTCACCGGCCTGGTGGGCTGGTGCCCGCCCTACGCCCTGTTCGGCTTCAACACCTGCGCCATGAAAAAGTGAGCCCGCGCGCGCCGCTGTCTTGACAGGGACACGACACGCGCGGCGCAGCGGCATACAGTGCATGGCACCGCGCCCGCCCGGGGCGCCACAGGAGACACCCCATGCACATCCCCTCCCTGAAAGAAGTCGTCAGCGCCGAAGAATGGGCGCTGCGCTGCGACCTCGCCGCCTGCTACCGGCTGGTGGCCGCCTACGGCTGGAGCGACCTCGTCTTCACCCACATCAGCGCCAAGCTGCCCGACAGCGTGACCGGCGGCGAACACCAGTTCCTCATCAACCCCTACGGGCTCATGTTCGACGAGATCACCGCCAGCAGCCTGGTGAAGGTCGACATGGCGTGCAACAAGCTGCACGACTCCCCCTTCCCCGTGAACCCCGCCGGCTTCGTCATCCACAGCGCCGTGCACGAAGCGCGGCCCGAAGCCGGCTGCGTGCTGCACACCCACACGCGCGCCGGCGTGGGCGTGAGCGCACAGAAGGCCGGCATCCTGCCGATCAGCCAGCAAAGCACCTTCGTGCTCGCCTCGCTCGCGTACCACGACTACGAAGGCGTGGCCTTCCGCCCCGAAGAAAAGCCGCGCCTGCAGGCCGACCTGGGAAAGGCCAACTACCTCGTGCTGCGCAACCACGGCCTGCTCACCGTGGGCCGCGGCATCGCCGAAGCCTTCCTGTCCATGTACACGTTCGAGAACACCTGCCGCATCCAGATCGACGCCATGGCCGGCGGCACCGAACTCACCCAGGTCGACCCCCGCATCCTCAACGGCATGGCCGACGTGATGCGCATTGCGACCGCCGGACAAGGCGCGCAACTGGCCTGGCCGGCGCTGCTGCGCAAGGTGGAAAAGCTGGACCCGGGGTACAAGACCTGAGCAATGCTGGGCCTTGCGTCGGGCCGCGTTCGCATCAGTCGCCGGCGACCTCGGCCATGATCTCCTTCGAGACCGCTTCCACCTGCTTGGGCGTCATCGCAGAAAACACGCCCTGCCACGCGCTGGAAGAAGTTTGAAACTTCCGGTTGGCAAACGTCTTGAGCTGCGGCAACTCCACGAACTCCACATCGAGATCCAGGAAGGCGTTGCCTGCAAACACGCCCACCGCGTAGCGCTTGGCCTGCGAGACATACCGGAAGTCGTTCACCTTCATCTTCACCAGAACGGCCGGCCCGGAGGGGCGCGCGGCCCCCGCCTTGGCGAGCTTGAACTGGGCGCCCTTGCTGGCCGCGGCGGCAGACATGGAGGTCTGCCACTCTTCCAGCAAAGCGTCCCAGTCTTCGCCAGAGCCGATGTTGCGCGCGCCAGAAATCTCCAGCACCACCGTCTTGGCCGCAGCAGGCGAAGCGCCTGAAGCGGCAGGCGCCTTGGCGTCGCGGGTGACGGTGGCGGCGCACCCGGTCAAGAACACGGCCGTTGCGAGAGCCAAGGTGGAGATGAGACGCATGGGTTTCCTTGCTGATGAGGGATGGGAGGCGGCCTTGTTCGGCCCGGCTTTCGCGGCAACCGGGCAACGAAGCGGGATGCAAAGCTTGGGCTGGCAAGAATGTAACGTGCGCCAGCAGCGCGGATCTTCGGCTCTGAGGCTCCTGTTTCGTACCGCTGTCCCAGCCTGACTTCGTGCGAGATCCGGGTTCTACATAAGGGTCTGATTTAAGCCCACGGCGGCTGTCTGCTTAAGGCCCGAAGCGGCCGTCAGGATGGTCCCAATGCAGGCGCACAGTTCAGTGCGCAGAGGATTTGGAGAAGACGTTGATGACCACGACTCCTGCGATGATGAGGCCCATACCGATAACAGCCGGTGCATCGAGGGCTTGCTTGTAGACGAACCACCCCAATAGAGAAATGAGCACGATGCCTACGCCCGACCAGATGGCATAGGCAACGCCTACAGGGATGGTCGAAAGGACCTGAGATAGGAAGTAAAAGGCCGTGCCGTACGCGAGCAAAGTGGCGATGCTCGGGACCAGCTTGGTGAAGCCCTCGGAAGCCTTCATGGCGGTGGTGCCCAAGACTTCAGCGACGATAGCGATACCAAGAAATAGGAATGCGTTTGACATGACCAAATTGTCGATGCTGGACTCTTGAACCGCTTTGAAACCGAACTTGGCCTTAGGCAATTACAGGGACAAACGTTGCGGTCTACAAGAACGTGTGAGCACGAACTAGACGGACCGCTTCTGGCCGGTAGACGACATCCTAACCAAGGTCCAATCCGCGTTGGGCCCAGAGCACACACTCCGCTAAGACAGGCACAAGATCAACGCTGTGCGCCCGCGTAAGGCCGGTTCGCACAGCTATCGCAAATGGCGGAGCGCCCGTTTCTCCAGGAGCTCGATCAGTTCAGGTTGCATGAACTCAAACTTGTCTGGAATATCCAGGCAAACCACCTTCTTGCCATGCAGATGGCTCTTGAAGCGTCGAGCCAGCAATGCGCGATGCCGCTTCTCCATCACGCAGACGATGTCTGCCCACTCCAGTTGATCCGCAGCCAAGGGGCAGGTTGCGTCATCGGCAAGGCCGGCAGAGTCTGTCTCGATGCCAGGTACTGCAGCGAACAGCACTTCAGCGGTAGGACTGCGCAACCTGTTTCGGCTGCAGACAAAAAGAACCTTCTTCATGTATGGGTGGGGTCCATCTCTGGCCGAGCCCGGACAAGATGGCGCCTCAAGCCCCCCGCCCCACAAACCCCGCCATCCCCTCCAGCACCGTGCGCAAGCGCATCAACTCGCGCGACGAGTCCAGCCGCTTCGACCAGGCCGCGATGCGTGACACACGCTGCAGCCTGGGCAGCAGGTGTTCGATGAACTCGCGCAAGGCGGGGCCGCCGGGGCCGGCGATGTCGTAAGCCTGCAGCACGGCTTGCACGGCGCCAGGGCCCAGGGGTTGCAGAAAGCGCGCGAGCGACAGGAGCATTTGCAGCACGTCGTACACCTGCACGGTGTGCAGCGCCATGCCGGGGCGCAGGCGTTCTTCGAAGTCGAGCCGCGCAAAGCGCTCACCGTTCCAGGTGGTGTTGCGCAGCTGGGCGCCGCCGTGCCATTGGCCGCGTGCGTGAAAGCGCGCCAGGTCGGCGCTGGCGGCGCACATCAGGGGCAGGCGTTCGCCTTCGGGCATGCGGTGCAGTTGCAGGTCCACCGTTTCGCCGATGTCGCCGGTGGTGAGGGCGAAGCCGTCGAAGGCGAGCACGGGGGGCACGTGTTCGCCCGCAGCGGCCAGGGCCACCAGGCGTTCGTGCTCGAAGGCGAGCAAGGCGGTGCCGCTGGTCTGGCGCACGGCGCGCCAGGGCACGGGCACACCCACCACATGCGCAAACGCCCAGATGCCGACGGACTTGCTCAGCGTGCGCAAGGGCCGGTCGGCTTTTTTGGTCCAGGTCTTGCCTGGCTGAGGTGTTGGATCGGGCTGCTTCACAAGTGCGCGATTATCCGCAAACCCGTATCCCTCGATGAGAGCGCGTCAGACGTCGTCAAGACCTGCGTGATAAGCCTCGTAAATCTCCTTCAGGGTGAGGCCGTTGTACGTCCAATGAGGGGATGGTTGCAGCGCATAGTCCTCAGGCAAGCCAAGTACCTTCCGAGTCGCAGCTGTCAGTGAGCATTGCGTGCCTTCGTACACAACCAGCTTCGGTGCACACACCGTCACGTGTGCTGCACCGTCCTTCGAAATCAGCACAGCACCCACGGGAATACCGAGCTCAACGAAATCCATTCGCGGTCTCCGAGCTAGCTTCATCGTCTCTGCTGCTTGAAGATCGGCTTGGGTTGCCTCTGACTCGATCGACTTTTCCAATTCGGCCGTCACGTCATCCACGTGCAAGAGCTTCAGTATCGAAATCACTCGCTCAGGTTCAATACGAAAGAACTCTCTCGTTGGGTTAATTCGATGATTACCGAATGCATGGTGGAGCGCCTTCTCGACGGAATATGCATCCGCTACTCGGCACGCAAAAGCACAGTCAAAAGGAACGGGAACCCCTGTACTGAACAGTTGCTTCATCCGAACATCCACCTCCTCCTGACCGGTAGATCCAATCTTTACCAGTCCAGGCATCGCAGGATTCGTTAGTACGTAAACAATTTGAAGTGCCATGGAAAAGGGTGACGTGGCGTCGCGTTCGAGTTAGTTTGCAGTGCGCAGATTGCGAGGATAGGTCAAGGCGCAGCCGCGTAGCGCTGCAGTTCCCAGTCGCTCACCTGCTGGCTCCACGCGGCCCATTCGTCGTGCTTGAGCGCGAGGAACTGCGCGCAGAACGCGGGGCCCACGGCTTCGCGCAACGGGGCGTCGAGCGCCAGGGCGTCCAGGGCGGCGAGCAGGTCGCGGGGCAGGCGTGCGGGCAGGCTGTCGCCCTGGGCGTGGCGTTCGTAGAGGTCGTGCGCGCAGGGCTCGGCGGCGGGCAGGGCCTGGTCGATGCCGCTGAGGCCGGCGGCCAGCGTGGCGGCCAGGGCGGCGTACACGTTGCACGAGGGGTCGGGCAGGCGCCATTCAATGCGCCCGGCCACGCTGCGCACGACGCAGGTGCGGTTGTTGTCGCCCACGGCCTTCCACACGGGCGACCAGGTGGTGCCCGACGCGCTGCGGCTGGCGGCCAGGCGCTTGTAGCTGTTGACGGTGGGTGCGCACAGGGCGGCGAGCGCGTCGGCGTGGTGCAGCAGGCCGGCGGTGAAGCGGTGGCCGGCTTCGCTCAGGCCCAGCGCGCCGTCGGGGTCGGCCATCACGGGGCGGCCTTGCGCGTCGGTCAGGCTCAGGTGAAAGTGCAGGCCGCTGCCGGGGGCGTGCGCCAGCGGCTTGGGCATGGTGGAGAACACCATGCCGTGCTGCTGCGCCACCGCGTGCGCCGCGAGCTTGAAGAGCTGGTAGCGGTCGGCGGCGGCCAGGGCGTCGTCGTGCCGGTAGTTGATCTCGTACTGCCCGGTGGCGTCTTCGTGGTCCATCTGCTCCAGCTGAAAGCACAGCTGGGTGAGCGTCTGGCGCATGCCGTCCAGAAAGCCGAAGTTGCGGCCGATGGCCTGCAGGTCGTAAGAGGGTTTGCCCAGGCGGTCTTCGGCATCGGCCACGCGCCAGGCGCCTTGCGCGTTGCGCTGGAGCAGGAAGAACTCAGGCTCGATGCCGACCCACAGCGTCCAGCCGCGTTCGGCCTTCAGGCGCTGCACCTGGCGCTGCAGCACCTGGCGCGGGCAGGTGTCCAGCGGCTGGTCGCCGGCAAAGCCGTCGCACACGGCGTGTGCCACGCCGGGCATGAAGGGCAGCGGGCGCAGGCTCTCGGGCACCACGCGGCCCATGTATTCGCTGCGCGCGCCCATGCGCGGCAGGCCGGTGCCGGCAATGCTGGGGCCGGCAAAACCGGCGCCGTGCTGCACCGCACCGGGCAGGCCGTCGAGCGGGATCAGCTTGCCCTTGGGCGCGCCGAGCAGGTCGGTGAAGGTGGTGAGCACCGAGTGGATGCCCTGCGCGCGCAGGGCCTCGATGCGCTCGGCCAGTGTGGGCACCGGCGCCAGGCTCAAGCGAGCACCTCGGCCAGCGCAGCGTCAAACGCGGCCAGCCCTTCGGCGAACACGGCGTCTTCAATGGTGAGCGGGAACAGGAAGCGGATGACGTTGCCGTAGACCCCGCAGGTGAGCAGCAGCAGGCCGCGCTTGAGCGCCGCCATCTGCACGCGCTTGGTGGTGTCGGCATCGGGTGCGCCGGTGGCGTCGACGAACTCGCAAGCCACCATGGCGCCCAGGCCGCGCACGTCGCCCATGCGCTTGGGGTACACGGCCCGTTGGGCGATCAGGTGGCCAATGAGCTGGTCGCCCAGCTTCTGCGCGCGCTCGGGCAGGCGCTCTTCGACCATCACATCAAGCACCGCGAGCGACGCCGCAATGGCCAGCGGGTTGCCCGCGTAGGTGCCGCCCAGGCCGCCGGGGGCCGGGCCGTCCATGATGGCGGCCTTGCCGCTCACCGCCGACAGCGTGGTGCCACCGGCCATGCTCTTGGCCATGGTCATGAGGTCGGGGCTCACGCCGTAGTGCTCCATCGCAAACATCTTGCCGGTGCGCGCAAAGCCGGTCTGCACTTCGTCGGCCACCAGCAGAATGCCGTGCTGGTCGCACAGCTCGCGCAACCACTTCACGGCGGCGGGCTGGATGGGGTTGAAGCCGCCCTCGCCCTGCACCGGCTCAAACACGATGGCCGCCACGCGGCTGGGCTCGATGTCGCACTTGAAGAGCTGTTCCATGGCGCGCTTGGTGTCGTCGAGCGACGCGCAGTGGCACGGAAACGGCACGTGGTAAATCTCGGGCGGGAACGGGCCAAAGCCCGCCTTGTAGGGCTGCACCTTGCCGGTGAGCGCCACCGAAAACATGCTGCGGCCGTGGAAGGCGCCACCAAATGCAATGACGCCGCTGCGCCCCGTGGCCGAGCGCGCGATCTTCATCGCGTTCTCGATGGCCTCGGCGCCGGTCGAGAAAAACGCGGTCTTCACCGGCCCATCAATCGGCACCAGCGCGTTGATGCGCTCGGCCAGCGCCACGTACTCGGTGTAGGGCACCACCTGGTAGCAGCTGTGCGTGAAGCGCTGCAGCTGCGCCGCAATGGCGGCCTGCACCTTGGGGTGCACGTGGCCGGTGTTGAGCACGGCAATGCCGCCGGCAAAGTCGATGAAGCGCCGGCCCTCGATGTCCCAGAACTCGGCGTTCTTCGCGCGGTCGATGAAGAAGTCGCCAAACACGCCCACGCCGCGCGGTGTGGCGTCGAGCCGACGCTGGTGCCAGGCGGCGTTGGTGCTGTCGGTCTTGAGTTCGTTCATGGCATTCATGGCTGTCTCCTTAAACGGGGCTGTCGATGCGAATCCAGGTCGTCTTGGTTTCGGTGTACTTGTCGAACGCGTGCAGCGACTTGTCGCGCCCCACCCCGCTCTGCTTGAAGCCACCAAACGGCACGGTGATGTCGTCTTCGTCGTACTGGTTCACATGCACCGTGCCCGCGCGCAGCGCACGCGCCACACCGTGCGCCTTGTTGATGTCGCGCGTCCACACGGCAGCCTGCAGGCCGTACACGCTGCGGTTGGCCTCGCGCACCACCTCGGCCGCGTCGGTGAACGACATCACCGAGAGCACGGGGCCAAAGATCTCTTCGCGCGCAATCGTCATCTGCGGCGTCACGCCGTCAAAGATGGTGGGCAGCACGTAGTGGCCACCGGCCACCGGCATGGCCGCCTCGCCACCGGCCAGCAGCTTGGCGCCTTCGCTCTTGCCCAGGCCGATGTAGCGCAGCACGTTGTCCATCTGCACCTTGTCGACGATGGCGCCCATCACCGTGGCCTTGTCCAGCGGGTTGCCCGGCTGGTACTGCGGCACGAGCTTGAGGGCCTTGTCCAGAAACGCGTCTTTGATGGACGCTTCCACAAACAGGCGCGACGGCGCGTTGCAGCTCTCGCCCTGGTTGAAGAAGATGCTGCCCACCGCGGCCTCCACGGCCTGGTCGAGGTTGGGGCAATCGGCAAACACGATGTTGGGCGACTTGCCACCCAGCTCCGTCCACGCGCGCTTGAGGTTGCTCTGCCCGGCCATCACGTGAATCTGCTTGCCCACGCGCGTGCTGCCGGTGAAAGCGATGCAGTCCACGTCCATGTGCAGCGCCAGCGGGCTGCCCGCCTCGGGGCCGAAGCCGGGCACCACGTTCAACACACCGGGCGGGATGCCGGCGGCCAGCGCCAGCTCGGCCAGCTTGAGCGCGGTGAGCGGGCTCTTTTCAGACGGCTTCAACACCACCGAATTGCCGGCGGCCAGCGAGGGCGCGATCTTCCAGGCGGCCATGATCATGGGGTAGTTCCACGGCACGATCACGCCCACCACACCCACCGGCTCGCGCGTGATCAGCGCCAGCGCCGTGCTGGCGGTGGGCGCAATCTCGTCGTACACCTTGTCCACCGCCTCGCCGTACCAGCGGATGCAGTTGGCCGCGCTGTTCACGTCCACGCTCTTGGCGTACTTGATGGGCTTGCCCATGTCCAGCGTCTCGGTGAGCGCGAGCTCGTCGGCATGCGCCAGCAACTGGTCGGCAAACTTGATCATCACGCGCTTGCGCTGCGCCGGCGCCATGCCGCTCCAGCGCCGGTCTTCAAACGCCGCGCGGGCCGCCGCCACGGCCGCGTCCACGTCGGCCTCGCCACAACGCGCCACGGTGGTCAGCAGGCGGCCGTCCACCGGCGAAAAGCATTCAAAGGTCTGGCCGTCGCGCGCGGCGATGCGCTCGCCGTTGATGAAAGCGCGGCCGTCGAAGGTGAGATCGGTCATGGGGCGGGTTCCGGGAATGGCAACAGAAAGTGGCCCCCATGCTACGCCCGGAACACGGCAGGCGGCCAGTCCACTTTTCCCGCACTGGCCCGCTCCGCATGGGGTGAACGCAGGAGCAGAGCACCCGGCCGCCAGCGGGCCGCCGGGTGGACACGCCGCGGGCGCGGCGCGCCCGTCAGCTCTTCATCGCCGCCGCAATCTCGCGCTCGCGCCGGCGCGTGGAGCGGGCGACCCACACGGCGTAGCTCACGATCACGATGGTCACGGTCACGATCAGCAGCGTGGCCGCGGCATAGATGGTCGGGTTGATGCCGCGCCGTGCGTAGCCAAAGATCACCTGCGGCAGCGTGTTCACGCCGGGGCCGGAGAGAAATTCAGAGATCACCACGTCGTCAAACGACAGCGTGAACGCCAGCAGGAACGCCGCCAGGATGCCCTGGAAGATGTTGGGCAACGTGATCTGGAAGAACACCTGGTGCGGCCTGGCGCCGAGGTCCATGGCGGCTTCTTCGATCGAGCGGTCCATCTCCATCAGGCGGCTCTGGATCACCACCATGCCGTAGGCCATGCCCAAGAGCGTGTGGCCCAGGATGATGGTGAGCATGCCGCGCTCGGGCCAGCCGAACGCGTTTTGTGCGCCCACCATGAGCAGCAGCAACGACAGGCCGATCACCACCTCGGGCATCACCAGCGGGGCGTTGACCATGCCGCTGAACACGGTGCGGCCCGGGAAGCGCCGGTAGCGCACCAGCACGAAGGCGGCGAAGGTGCCGAGCACCGCCGAGAGCACACCCGTGACCGACGCGATCTTGAGCGAGAGCCAGAAGCCCTCGACGATCTTGGTGTCGCGCGTGAGCGCTTCGTACCAGCGCAGCGAGAAGCCGGTGAAGTTGGCGTCCTGCCGTGTGCTGTTGAAGCTGAACACGATCATGAAGAACAGCGGCACGTACAAAAACAGATAGACCGCTGCCATCCAGAACTTGCCGAAGTGTTTTTCGAGGAAGGTTTTCATGCTCAGCCTCACTTGCGGGGTTCGGCTGCGTCGCCGGTGTAGTGGTAGTAGACCGCCAGCGGCACAACGATCAGCGCGATCATCACCACCGCCAGTGCGGTGGCGCGCGGCCAGTTGTTGCTGGTGAACATTTCGTCCCACACCACGCGCCCGATCATGAGGTTCTCCGGGCCGCCCAGCAGCGACGGAATCACGAACTCGCCCACGCAGGGAATGAACACCAGCATGAAGCCCGCGATGATGCCGGCCTTGGACAGCGGCACGGTGATGAGCCAGAACGCCTTGAAGGGCGAGGTGCCCAGGTCGTACGCGGCCTCCAGCAGCCGGAAGTCCATCTTCACCAGGTTGGCATACAGCGGCAGGATCATGAACGGCAGGTACACGTAGGTCATGCCGATCAGCATGGACACGTTGGTGTACAGCATGGGAATGGGCTCGCTGATGAGCCCGATCGCCATCAGCAACCGGTTGAGCACGCCCTGGTCGGCCAGGATGCCCTTCCACGCATAGACGCGCAGGAGGAACGACGTCCAGAACGGCAGCATCACCATGAGCAGCAGCGCCGGCCGCACGCTGGCCGGCGAGCGCGCGATGAAGTAGGCGAAGGGGTAGCCGATCACCAGGCACAGCACGGCGGTGGCGAGCGCGTACCAGATCGAGCGCAGGTACGCCTCGATGTAGATGGTCTTGAACAGCACACCGCCTTCGTCGCGAAAGATGGTCCAGTAGTTCTCGTACTTCAGGCTGAGCAGGCCGGTCTGGCTGTCCCAGATCGGCTTGAACGGGTTGATGCTCTCGCCCATGTCCACGAAGCTGATGTACAGCAGGATCAGGAAGGGCAGGAGGAAGAAGACAAACAGCCAGACATAGGGCACGCCGATGACGAAGCGCTTGCCGGGCATGAGGGTTGAGGTGCTCATGGTGGCCTCCGGCTCAGTCCCGTAGCACCACGCCGGCCGTGTCGTTCCACCAGAAGAAGACGTTGTCTTCCCAGGTGATGTCCGACAGGTCCTGGCGCGAGGTGTTGGCTTCGGTGATCTTCACGCGCAGGCCGTCGCTGGCCTGCACGATGAAGGTGTTGTACGAGCCGAAGTAGGCGATTTCCTTGACCGTGCCGGTGAAGAGGTTCACCGCCACACCTTCGGGGCGCCGCTTGCTGATCTCGATTTTTTCGGGCCGCACGGCCAGGGCCACTGCCATGCCCAGGTGGCCCGGCACACCATGGCCCACCTCGATCTGGCCGATGGCGGTGCTCACCGCGCAGCGGTTGGGTTCGTCCACACTGAGCTTGCCCTCGAACAGGTTCACGTTGCCGATGAAGTCGGCCACGAAGCGGTTGGCCGGGTGCTCGTAGATCTCTTCGGGCGTTCCCACTTGCAGCACACGGCCCTTGCTCATGATCGCGATGCGGCTGGCCATGGTCATGGCCTCTTCCTGGTCGTGCGTCACCATCACCACGGTCACGCCCACCTTTTCAATGATGTTGACCAGCTCGAACTGGGTCTGCTCGCGCAGCTTCTTGTCGAGCGCGCCCAGGGGCTCGTCGAGCAGCAGCAGCTTGGGCCGCTTGGCCAGGCTGCGCGCCAACGCCACGCGCTGCTGCTGTCCGCCCGACAACTGGTGCGGCTTGCGTTTGGCGTAGGGCGTGAGCTGCACCAGCGCCAGCATCTCGTCGGTGCGCTGTTGCACCTCGGCTTTGGGCAGGCCTTCGCGCTTGAGTCCGAAGGCCACGTTCTCCCAGATGTTGAGGTGGGGAAACAGGGCGTAAGACTGGAACATCATGTTGACCGGCCGGTCGTAGGGCGGCATGGCCGCCACGTCCTGGCCGCCGAGCAGGATGCGCCCGGAGGTCGGCTTCTCGAAGCCGGCCAGCATGCGCAGCAGCGTGGATTTGCCGCAACCCGAACTGCCCAGCAAGGCGAAGATCTCGCCCTTGCCGATCGACAACGACACCTCGTCGACAGCCACCGCCTCGTCGAAGCGCTTGACCAGTTTTTCGGTGACCAGATAACCCGTCTGGGTGCCCGTCTCTGCCATGTTCAGTCCTTGTGGTGTTCGTGTGAGGTGTGACAAGAAAAAGGGCTGTTCATACGGTGCGTATGAACAGCCCTGGGTCAGGTCTGGTGAAAACCGGGCCGCCTTACTTGCCTTTCTTGAAGCTGTTGTAGGCGTTGGCCATGGCTTCGCGGGCTTCGTTGGTGAAGCTGCTGGGCGGGATCATCTTGGAGAAGTAGTCGGACTCGACAAAGATCGTCTTGTTGCCGGCGATCTCGGGGTTGATCTTGTCGGTCGCGGCCTTGTTGCCGGTGGGGTAGGTCATCTCGTTGGCCATCGCCGCTGCGTTTTCGGGGCGCAGGTAGAAGTTGATGAAGGCCATCGCGTTGTTCGGGTGCTTGGCGTCCTTGGTCACGGCCATGGTGTCAAAGAAGATCAGCGCGCCGGTGCTCGGCAGCAGGGCTTCGATCACGTCCTTGGAGCCGTTTTCCTTGGCGCGGCCGGCAGCGATGTTCACGTCACCCGACCAGGCCACGGCCACGCAGGCCTTGCCGCCGGCGATGTCGTCGATCATGGTGGAGCTGAACAGGCGCACGTCCTTGCGCACCTTCATGAGCATCTCGTTGGCCAGCTTGTAGTCGGCCGGGTCGTTCGAGTAGGCGTCCTTGCCGATGTAGTGCAGCGCCACCGGAATGATCTCGGTGGGGGAGTCCAGGTAAGCGATGCCGCACGACTTCAGCTTGCTCGTGTACTCGGGCTTGAACACCAGGTCCCAGGCGTTCTCGGGCATGGGCATGCCGCCCAAGGCCTTCTCGACCTTGGTCTTGTTGATGCCCACGGTGGTGAAGCCCCAGGCCCATGGCACCAGGTGCTTGTTCTCGGGGTCGGCCTTGGTCAGCGTGGTCATGATCGCCGGGTCCATGTTGGCCAGGTTGGGGATCTGGTCCTTCTTGAGCGGCTGCAGCAGGCCGCCTTCGATCTGGCCCTTGGCGAACACGGTGCCGGGCACGACGATGTCGTAGCCGGTGTTGCCCGCCACCAGCTTGGCGTGCAGCGCCTCGTTGGTCTCGAAGGTGTCGTAGTTGACCTTGATCCCGGTTTCCTTCTCGAAGTTGGCGATCATGCCTTCGGGGATGTAGTCGGGCCAGTTGTAGATGTTCAGGACTTTTTCATCGTCCAGCACCGGGCCGGCGGGGGCAGCGGGCGCGGCCGGGGCGGCAGCCACCGGGGCGGCTGGAGCGGCCACCGGCTCCTCTTTCTTGCCACAGGCTGCCAGCAGCATGGCCGACATCGCCAGAACCAGAACTTGCTTTTTCATGGTGTTGCTCACTCCAAGGGTTGTTGATCGAAAGGACTCAACCGGCGGGGGCTGAAATCGTTGCCAAAGCGCTAGCAATTTCCAGACCCAACGCACGCCGGCTGCAGCAGGAATACCTCGTAGGGGTATGCGGAAAACATTCTAGGGCCACTTCGCACCCATTCTGTGCATTCACCCCCCGGGTGCCCTTCAGGCCAGCAACCCGTCTGCACGCAGCTCGTCCAGGGTCGCGTCCAGGCAGCGGTGGATCAGGTCCATCATCTCGTCGATCTGCGCGCGGGTCATCACCAGCGGCGGCGCGATGATCATGCGGTCGCCCACGGCGCGCATGATCAACCCGTTCTTGAAGCAGTGCGCGCGGCAGCGCATGCCCGCGCTCACGCTTTCGTCAAACACCTGCTTCGTTGCCTTGTTCTTCACCAGCACCAGGCCGGCCACGAAGCCACAGGTTTCGGCCGCGCCCACCAGCGGGTGGTGCTGGAGCTCCTCGAAGCGCTCGGCCAGGTAGGGGCCGGTGTCGTTCTTCACGCGCTCCACCAGCTTCTCGCGCTCCATCAGCTCGATGTTGGCCAGCGCCACCGCGCAGGCCACGGGGTGGCCGCTGTAGGTGTAGCCGTGGTTGAACTCGCCGCCCTTTTCGATCAGCACCTTGGCCACGCGGTCGCCCACCATCACGCCGCCCAGCGGGATGTAGCCGCTGGTCACGCCCTTGGCAAAGGTCACGAGGTCGGGGCGGTAGCCAAACTTTTCGTAGGCGAACCAGTGGCCCAGGCGGCCAAAGGCGCAGATCACTTCGTCGGAAATCAGCAAGATGCCGTACTGGTCGACGATGCGCTGGATCTCGGGCCAGTAGGTGGCCGGCGGAATGATCACGCCGCCGGCGCCCTGCACCGGCTCGGCGATGAAGGCGGCCACCTTGTCGGCGCCGATGGCGAGGATCTTCTCTTCGAGCCAGCGCGCGGCGCGCACGCCGAAGTCGGCCTGGCTCTCGCCGGGGAGCGCGTTCTCGAAGTGATGCGGCTGCTCGATGTGCACGATGTCGGGGATGGGCAGATCGCCCTGCGCGTGCATGCCGCTCATGCCGCCCAGCGAGGCGCCGGCCATGGTGCTGCCGTGGTACGCGTTGTGGCGGCTGATGATCACCTTGCGCTGCGGCTGGCCCAGCAGGTCCCAGTAGCGGCGCACCATGCGCACGTTGGTGTCGTTGCTCTCGCTGCCGCTGCTGGAGAAGAACACGTGTTCGAACTTGCGCCCGCCCACCTGCGGCGCGAGCGACGCCAGCTTGGTGGCCAGCTGCACGGCGGGCACGTTGGTGGTCTGGAAGAAGCTGTTGTAGAAGGGCAGCGTCATCGTCTGCTGGTAGCCGGCGTCGGCCAGCTCCTTGCGGCCATAGCCCGCGTTCACGCACCACAGCCCGCTCATGCCGTCGAGGATCTTGTGGCCCTCGGAGTCCCAGATGTAGATGTTGTCTGCCCGCGTGATCACGCGCGCACCGCGCGTGGCCAGGTCGCCGTGGTCGGTGAAGGGGTGGATGAAGTGCGCGCTGTCCAGCGCCTGCACGGCTTGGGTGTCCTGCTGCTCGGCACGGCGAACCAGGGCAGGCGGGGCAATGAGGGTCGAGGTGTTCATGCGGTGGGCTCTTTCAATCAGACATGCAGCAGGAGGTGTTCACGCTCCCAAGGGGAGATGACCTTCATGAACTCGTCGAACTCCAGCTCCTTGATCTCGGTGTAGATCGTGATGAACTCCTTGCCCAGCACGTCGTGCAGGTCGGTCTCGCGGCGCAGCCAGTCCAGCGCCTCGCCCAGGCTGCGGGGCAGCGAGTACGGCGAGAGGTAGGCGTCGCCCTTCATCTCCGGCTTGGGTTTGATCTTGTTCTTCAGGCCGAGGTAGCCACAGGCCAGCGTCATGGCCATGGCCACGTAGGGGTTGGCGTCGGCGCCGATCACGCGGTTTTCGACCCGGCGCGCTTCGGGGCTGGAGATCGGCGAGCGGATGCCCACCGTGCGGTTGTCGTGGCCCCACTCGATGTTGATGGGCGCTGCGGTGTGGCGCGAGAGGCGGCGGTAGCTGTTCACGTAGGGCGCCACCAGCACCATGGCGGCCGGGATGTAGCGCTGCAGGCCGCCGATGTAGTGGTAGAACGATTCGGAGGGCGTGCCGTCGTCGTTGCTGAAGATGTTCTTGCCGGTCTTCTTGTTCAGGATGCTCTGGTGCACATGCATGGCCGAGCCGGGCTCGCCCGCGATGGGCTTGGCCATGAAGGTGGCGTACATGTCGTGCCGCAGCGCCGACTCGCGCACCGTGCGCTTGAAGAAGAACACCTCGTCGGCCAGGCCCAGCGGGTGGGCGTGGAAGAAGTTGATCTCCATCTGTCCCGCGCCCGCTTCGTGGATCAGCGTGTCCACGTTGAGCTTCATCTTGTCGCAGTAGTCGTAGATCTCTTCGAACAGCGGGTCGAACTCGTTGACCGCGTCGATGCTGTACGACTGGCGCGAGGTCTCGGCGCGGCCGCTGCGCCCGATCGGCGGCTTGAGCAGCGTGTTGGGGTCGGTGTTGCGCGCGGTCAGGTAGAACTCGAGCTCGGGCGCCACCACCGGGTCCAGGCCCTCGGCATCAAACAGCTCGCACACGTGGCGCAACACGCTGCGCGGCGCAAAGGGCACGAGCTTGCCGGCGTGGTCAAAGCAGTCGTGAATCACCTGCGCGGTGGGGTCGGTGGCCCAGGGCACGATGCGTGCGGTGGTCGGGTCCGGGCGCAGCTGCATGTCGCGGTCGGTCGGCTCGATCACGTCGTAGTAAGGCCCGCTCGCCGGAAACTCCCCCGTCACCCCCATGGCCACGATCGCCTGCGGCAGGCGCATGCCCCGGTCTTCGGTGAACTTCTCACGCGGCAGGATCTTGCCGCGCGCCACCCCGGTCAAGTCGGGCACCAGGCACTCGACTTCGGTCACGCGGTTCTGGTTGAGCCAGTTTTCCAGATCGTTGAAGCTCATCTTTTGGGGGGCTGTCATGTGCCATCTCCGTTGTGGTTGTAAGGGGTGTTCACGTCATGCCCGGGCGAGGTCGGCAGCTTGCAGGCGCAGGTTCATGCGCTGGCGGCAGGCGCGGCCAAAGGCTTCGAAGATCGCGGCATAAAAAGGCGTCTCCCAGCAGCGCCACTCGGGGTGGAACTGCACGGCGTAGGCAAAGGTGCGCGCGCCGCGCACGCCAAAGGCCTCCACCAGGCCATCGGGCGCGTGGGCCAGCGCATCCAGCCCGGCGGCCAGGCGGTTGATGCCCTGGCCGTGCAGCGAATTGACCTGCGCCTCGGGGCCACCCGCCCATTGTTCAAACACGCTGCCCGGCGCCAAGCGGATGCTGTGGCGCGGCGCGTACTGCTCGTCGGGCGGCGCCGTCTTGGGCTCGCGGTGGTCCATCATCCCGGGCACTTCGTGCACACGCTGGTGCAGCGTGCCACCCAGGGCGACGTTGATCTCCTGGAAGCCGCGGCAGATGCCCAGCAGCGGCACGCCCTCGTGCACACAGGCCTTCACCAGCGCCAGCGTGAGCAGGTCGCGGTCGGCGTCCAGCGGCAGGCTGGGGTCGGCCACGGCCTCATCGAAATGGGAGGGGTGCACGTTGGAGGGCGAGCCGGTCAGCATCACGCCGTCCACCAGCGCGAGCAGCTCGCTGATCTGGCCGGTGTCGGCCAGCGGGAACATCACCGGCTGGGCATCCGCCCCCACCTTGACGGCCCGGGCGTACTTGTCGCCCAGCAGAAGAAAGGGCATCTGATGCCCGTGATCGCCCATGAGGCGGTGGTCGGCAGGCAGCCAGACCATGCACGGCGGCTTGTTCATCATGACTCCAGACAATGGCCTGCATTGTGGAGGGGCAATTGGATCACAATCGGAGCCAATTCAACCCACCATCTGGTGCCACTTCTTCCATGCTGTCCGAATACCTGCTGGCCGAGATGAGCCGCCTGGGCGCCCAGGACGCCCTGCCCCTGCACCGCCAGCTCTACGAAGCGCTGCGCCGCGCGATGCTCGACGGCAAGCTGGGCGCCGGTGAGCGCCTGCCTTCCAGCCGCGATCTGGCGCAAGACCTCCAGCTCTCGCGCAACACGGTGGTGGCCGCCATCAACCAGCTCAGCGTGGAAGGCTACCTGGCCAGCCGCGTGGGCAGCGGCACCTTCGTCAACGACAACGTGCCCCGCGCCACCCCCGGGCGCGCCGCGCGCCACACCGGCGGCCAGGCGGCCACGGTGCAGGCCGCCCGCCTCTCCAGCCGCGGGCAGGCGCTGGCCAGCACCTTCTGCGCCACCGAGCTGGAGGTGCAGCCCTTCACGCCCGGCATTGCCGACTTCAGCGCGTTCCCGCTCACGCTGTGGCAGCGCCTGCAAAACAAGCACTGGCGCATGACCTACCCGGACATGCTCGACTACAACACCTCGGGCGGCTACGCGCCCCTGCGCCGCGCCGTGGCCGATTACCTGCGCGTGTTCCGCAGCGTGCACCTGGAGGCCGACCAGGTCGTCATCACCAGTGGCACGCAGCAGTCCATCGAACTCTGCGCGCGGCTGCTGGCCGACCACGGCGACACGGTGTGGGTGGAAGACCCGGCCTACTGGGGCGCCATGAAAGCCTTCATGGCCACCGGCCTGAACCTGCACCCGGTGCAGGTGGACGAGCAGGGCATCAACCCCAGCACGGCCGACAACGCCCGGCCCCCGCGCCTGATCTACGTGACGCCCTCGCACCAGTACCCCACGGGCTCGGTGATGTCGCTGCCGCGGCGCCACCAGCTGCTGGCCACCGCGCGCGCGCACGACGCCTGGGTGCTCGAAGACGACTACGACAGCGAGTACCGTTTCAGCGGCCCGCCCATCTCCAGCCTGGAAGGGCTGGACACCGACGGCCGCGTGTTCTACATGGGCACCTTCTCCAAGGTGCTCTACCCCGGCCTGAAGATCGGCTACCTGGTGGTGCCCAAGCCGCTGGTGGGCGCCTTCAAGCAGGCGCACTACGACCTCAACCGCCCCGGCCAGATGCCGGTGCAGGCCGCGCTGGCCGAGTTCATTGAAATGGGCCACTTCGCCAGCGCGCTGCGCCGCGCGCGGCAGAACTACGGCGAACGCCGCCAGTGCCTGCTCGAAGCCTTGAAGCCGGTGCTGCGCGACACCCCCGAAGGCCCCAGCATCAGCGGCGCCGAACAAGGCCTGCACCTGTGCCTGCGCCTGCCCGCCCACGTGGACGACCGCGCGCTGGCCCAACGCATTGCGCAGCAAGGCCTCACGGTGCGACCGCTCTCGGCCTACTGCCTGCAACGCACCGACCTGCGGGGCTTGGTGATCGGCTATGGCTACGCGCCGCTGGCCGACATCGAGCGCTGCGGGCCGGTGCTGGCCGCGGCGGTGCAGCAGGTGCTGGGCACGGCCTGAAGCGGATAGAGCGGGCACAAAAAAGCCGCCCCGAAGGGCGGCCTTTGCACAGGGTCAGGCGCTGGGCCTGACGGGTCAGCCCTTGGCCTTGGCGGCCTTCACGGCGCGCTCATGCACGGCCTTGGCGTCGGCCTTGCACACCTTCTCGGCGTCACCGGCCTGGTCTTCGCACTTTTCCTTGGCGATGTCGTAGGCCGTGTCCGCCTTCACCTCTTCGAGCTTGCGTGCGTTGGCGGCCGTGCTCTTGTACTGGTGTTCCAGTTCGGCCTTCTCGACCTTTTCCTTGCCCTTGGCCTCCTGTTCGCACACGTCCTTGGCGTTGTCCTTGACGGTGTCGCAGGCCTTCTTCGCGTTCTTGTAGTTCATCTCGATGCGCTCCTTGCCCGCGTCGAATTCGGACTTGGTCATCGTCTGGGCAGAAGCGAATGCAGAGGCGGCGCACAGCGCCACAGCGGTGAAGGTCTTGATGTACATGTTGTGATCTCCAGGGGGTTTCGAGAAGCTGCATCGTCACCCCGCGCGGCCGCCGTCCCCGTAGGAAAGGCACGCCGCGCGCTGTAGGAGAAAGCGCTGCGCGCGGCGCCTGCGTTTACTTGATCGCCACGGGCGCCAGGGCCCGCGTGAGGCTGGCTTCACCACGGCCATGCAGCTGCACCTTGTAGCCCTTGATGGTGTCTTTGCGTGCGGTGTTGAGCAGCTGGTTGGTGATCTGCACCGGTGTGGCGCTGGTGAACTTGCTGCCCAGCACGGCGGCGTAGCCCGTGATCACGGGGGCGGCAAACGACGTGCCATACAGACCGGTATTGCTGCCCTCCACACCGACCACCAAAAACTGGTTCTGGATGGCGGCGTCGGTGCCGGCGGTGTTTGAGTAAGAGGCCAGCGTGGCAGGCGCCGCCGTGGTGCCGTTGGTGTTGAGGGCGCCCACATAGATCGCGGTCTTGGTGCCCTTGAGCGCGAGGTTGAGGTAGTCGGTCTGGCCGCGTGCGTTTTTGCCCAGCACCGCAATGCCGTCGTTGCCGGCGGCCTTGGAGATCACGGCGGTGCCGTTCCTGGCGTACGTGATGATGGAATTTTCCTGCGCGCTCCAGCGGATCTGGCTGGCGGTGTAGCCGGCGGTGGCCATCATCCCGTAGCTCAGGTTGAGCACGTTGAGGCCTTTGTTGAGCTTCACCGCGGTGCCGCTGCTGAAGTCCTGCGTGGCCACGGTGGCCAGCGGCGCAATCATGCTGGCTTCCATGGCGGTCCACTGCCCGTGGCGCAGTCGCTGGCTGCTGGTGCCCAGCTTGCCATTGAGCATGGAGTTGCTCCTGAAGTCGTCGACCACGGTGATGGTGACGCCCTTGCCTTTGTAGCCCTTGGCCCAGGCGTCGCCGACTTCGGTGCTCATCCAGGCGGGGGTGGCGGCGGCAGCGCTCAGCGAAGCCTCCAGGAGGGCTTCGCCTTCCTGGGCGAACGCGGGGGCGGCACACAAAGCTGCGGACAAGGCGGCTGACAGGGTGAGGGCAAACGGGGTGGTTTTTTTCATGGTTTCTCTCGTGGGTGAGGGGACTAGAACGCGTGGGAGAGCGACACCGCGATCTGGTGCCGGTCGCGCGGTGTTTCGTTGAACAGGTAGCGCAGCGTCTCGGCCGGCTCCAGGGTGGACGCAGCCAGGCGGCAGTTCACGGTCTGCACGCCCCCGATGTCGCCGTAGTCGGCGGTGCAGCTTTTCTCGCGCAAGCGGCCGCCCAGCGTGGTGGTGGCGCGCAAGGTGAGCACCGTGTGGCGAGCGAGGCTGGCCCGGTGAATGAAGCCGAGCTTGAGGCTGGGATCGATGCGGTATTTGGGCCCGCGCTCGCCGGTGCCAAAGCCCCAGATGAACCCGGTGTTGGCCGACAGCGGTGTCATCCAGGTGGCCCGCATGTCGGTCCAGTTCGAGCTGTACCAGGTGGCAAAGTCGACCTGCTCGCCGCCGGCCGATTCATAGCCCTGCCCGTGCAGGCTCCTCACCTGGCGGGAGAGCTCCGACCCCTGGCGGATCTCGATCAGGCTGGTGGAGCCGGGTGGGGGCAGCGAAAAGGCCCAGTCGGCCTGGGCGAACCCCCACGGCGCAGCGGCCAGCAGCAGCGCGCCGAGCGCACGCATGCAGCCGCGCTTCAACGCCAGCGGCGGGGTCCAGGGGAAAAGGGGTGGGGTGGATCGGGGCATGCCAACCGGCTCAAGTGGCCGCTGTGTTGCCGAACGAATCGACGCGCCTCGAGGGCGCTTGAGGGCCGTCTGTCGCCGCCCCGCCCCAAGGGGCGCGGCAGCGTGCGGTCCGTCACACGGTGCCTCTGGCCCGACGAACGGCAAGCCCGATCCAGGGGGCTGGCCGGCCCCCCGGGGCGCTACATCACGTCACGCAGGCGGTGCCACAGCATGCCCAGCGCCAGACTGGGCGTGCGCAGCAGCGGGCCGCCGGGGAAGCGGCGGTGCTTGAGGCGGGCGTACACGTCAAAGCGGCTGGCCTGCCCTTCAATGGCCTCGGCCACCAGCAGGCCGGCCAGGCCGGTGAGGGCCACGCCGTGGCCGCTGAAACCTTGGAGGTAATACAGGTTGTCGCCCAGGCGGCCGAAGTCGGGCGCGCGGTTCATGCTGATGTCGACGAAGCCGCCCCAGACGAACTCCACCGGCACCTCGCGCAGCGCCGGGAAGACCTCGCCCATGCGCTGGCGCATCGCCGCTTCCAGGTTCGTGGGCGTGCGGGTGGTGTAGCTCACGCGGCCGCCAAACAGCATGCGGTGATCGGCGCTGAAGCGGAAATAGTCGAGCACGAAGTTGTTGTCGCACACCGCCGCGTTGCGCGGGATCAGGCGCGCGCAGAGCTCCGGGTCCAGCGGCGCGGTGCCCACGATGTAGGTGCCCACCGGCATGATGCGCGGCGTCACCTCGGGGGCCACGCGCGGGCCGTATTCGGGGAGCATGCAGTTGCCCGCCAGCACGCCAAAGCGCGCCTTCACCTGGCCCCGGGCGGTGCTGGCCACCAGCGTGGCGCCGCGCTGCAGGCCGGTCACGGGCGAGTGCTCGAAGATGCGCACGCCCGCGGCCTGCGCCGCGCGCGCCAGGCCCAGCGCGTACTTCAGCGGGTGCAGGTGGCCCGAGCGCTGCTCGCGCGCGGCGGCCACATAGCGCGGGCTGTTGATGAGGCGCGGCAGGTCGGCGCCTTCGGCCCAGTCCACCGCAATGCCACGGCGCTTGAGGCCTTCCATTTCCTCGTGCAGCTCCTGCGCCTTGCGCGCGGAGTCGGCCACGTACACATAGCCGTTGACGCGGTCGCATTCGATGCCGTGCAGGGCGATGCGCGTGTCGATCAGGTCGATGGCTTCAAGCGACAGGTCCCAGGCGCGCTGGGCGTCGGCCGCGCCGAGCTGCTGCTCGAACGGACCCTGCCCGCTGGCGTAGCCCACGATGGCCTGCCCACCGTTGCGCCCGCTGGCGCCACTGCCGATGCGCTCGGCCTCCAGCACCACCACCGAGAGGCCGCGCTGCGCCATCTCCAGCGCCGCGCTCAGGCCCGCAAAGCCGGCGCCCACCACCACGGCGTCCACGTCGAGCGTTTCCTGCAACGCGGGCAGCGCGGCGGGCCGCTGCACGCTGGCCTCGTAGTAGCTCTTCTGGTTGAGCTGGGTGTCCGAGCCGATCAGCGACATGAAATCCCCCCCTGCCGCGCTGCGCGCGTTCCCCCCGAAGGGGAGACGGCACCTGAGGCCCGGCAAAGCGGGTTCCTCGGCGCACCTTGATCAAGACACTTCACGCCAACAACGCAGTGGAAATGTTTCATCGCTTGGCCACCTGCCCGCAGAGGTAAGTCCAGACAAAGGTGGCGGCCGCGTTGGTGGTGAGTTCGGCGTGGTCGTAGGCGGGGGCCACTTCCACGCAGTCCATGCCGACCCAGTGCAGGTCGGCCAGCTCTTCCAGCAGGGTCAGCACCTGCGAGCTCGTCATGCCACCGGGCTCGGGCGTGCCGGTGCCGGGTGCGAAGGCGGGGTCCAGGCAGTCGATGTCCAGTGTGAGGTAACACGGCCGCTGGCCAATGCGCGCGCGGATCGCGTCGATGGTGGGCTGCAGGCCGGCGCCGTCGAGCCCGCGCAGCGCACGGGCCGTGAAGATCTGGCCGCCCTGGTCGGCCACGTATTCGCGCGCGGCGCGCTCGCCGCTGGAGCGAATGCCGATCTGCACCGTGTGCGCCGCGCTCACCAGGCCTTCCTGCAAGGCCTCGTAGGTCCAGGTGCCGTGGCCCGAGGGCTCGCCGAAATGGTCGGGCCAGGTGTCGCAGTGCGCGTCGAAGTGCACCAGCGCCAGCGGCTCGCCGCCTTGCTGCGCTTTCAGGGCGCGCAGCAGCGAGAGCGTGACCGAATGGTCGCCACCCAGAAACACGCAGTGGTGGCGGGCCATGAGCGCGGCGGCCTGCGCTTCGATGTGGCGGCGCACCTCGGGCAGGGGCGAGGCGTTGGGCAGGCGCATGTCGAGCGCGTCGCCCAGGTGCGCCAGCGGCGACACGTCGAACACCGGGTGCGTCCCGTCGCACAGCATCAGGCTGGCGGTGCGGATGGCCTGCGGCCCGAAGCGCGCGCCCGGGCGGTTGGTCACCACGCCGTCAAACGGCACGCCCGCAATGGCAAAGGGCTGGTCGGCCAGCGGCTCGCAGCCCAGGAAACGGTTGGTGTGGTTGGCGTAGGCGAACTGACCCAGGGCCATGGCGGCGTCCTCAGGAGGTGGAAGGCAAAACGGTGCCAGAAGATACCGCCGGGCGCTGGCCTGCATGAGTCCAATTGACCGGCGGCCCCGGCGTCCACCGCGCCGCTGGCTAGCGCGCCAGCTCCAGCCGGTAGCTGAACGCGTCGGGCCGGTAGGTGCTGGCCTCGAAGTGCACCGGGCGCTCACCCGTGGAAAACACGGTGCGCTCCACCACCAGCACCGCAGCCGGCGCCTCCACCGCGAGCAGGCGTCGCTGCCGCGCGTTGGCCAGGGCCGCGCCAATGTCGACCACCGCGCGCGTCACGCGCAGGTTCAAGGTGGACTCGTAGACCGTGAGCAGGTCGGTCTGGGCCAGGGTGTCCTTGTCCAGGCTGGCGCCCAGCGTGGGTTCGATCCAGGTGCTGTTGAGCGACAGCGGCTGGCCATCGGAAAACCGCAGGGTCTGCAGCTCCACGCAGGGTGTGCCCGGCGGCAGGCCCAGCGCCTTGGCCGCGCGCGCGGGCAGGCTGGCCTGGCCCAGCGAGAGCACGCGGGTCAGCACCTCGCGGCCCTGGCCCCCCAGCGCTTCCGACAGGCCCTGCAGCCGCGAGAGCTCCTGGCGCACGGGCGCCGGCGCCACAAACGAGCCCTTGCCGTGCACCCGCACGATCAGGCCATCGGCCACCAGATCGGCCAGCGCCTGTCGCACGGTGATGCGGCTCACGCCCTGCTCTTCAATGAGCTGGTTTTCGCTCGGCAGGCGCTCGTGGGTCTGCCATTCGCCGCGCAGGATGCGCTCGCGCAGGGCCTCGCGCACGCGGGCCCGCAAGGTCCAGCCGCCGCCTGGGGTGTCGGGTGTCGTGTTCATGCCGTGGGCTGCCATCCGGTTGCTGGAACGAAGTTTGCTTCTCTTGTCATGACTTGTTATATCAAGTTGAATTCAGCCACCAGACTGGTGCCGTCCCACTTCAGACCGGAGTTTCCCATGTCCCTGAGCGCCCCCCTCTCCCGCCGCTTGGCCATTGCCGCCCTCATGGCCTGCACCGCAGGCACCACGCTGGCGCAAGCCCCCGCGTATCCTGCGCGACCCGTCACCGTCGTGGTGCCTTTTGCACCAGGTGGCAGCGTGGATTCCGCCGCGCGCCTCACCTTGCAAGCCCTGAGCGACCGGCTCAAGCAACCGTTCGTCGTCGAGAACGTGGCGGGCGCCTCCGGCACGGTGGGCACCCAGCGCGTGGCCCGAGCCACGCCCGACGGCTACACCCTGCTCTTCGCGGTGGCCAGCCCGATCAACGTGGCACCGGTGGTCAAGCCCTCAATCGTGCGCTACGACGCCTTCAAGGACTTCGCACCGATCGCCACTGTCGCCAGCTCCCCGTTTGTGCTGGTCGGCACGCCCAAGCTCGCCGCACCCACCACCGCCGACGTGATCGCGCTGGCGCGCCAGTCCCCCGGCAAGCTCAACTACGGCACCGACGGCGTGGGCACCTCCATGCACCTCACCGCCGAGATCATCAAGCTCGGCGCAGGCGTGGACATCGTGCACGTGCCCTACAAGAACGGGCCGCAAGTGCTCACCGAGCTCTCCTCGGGCCTGATCGAACTGGCGGTCATGCCGGTCACGCTGGCGCAGCCCTTCATCAAGGACGGCAAGATCAAGGCGTATGGCGTCACCTCCCGCCAGCGCTGGCCCTCCATGCCCGAGGTGCCCGCGTTGGCCGAAACGCCGGCGCTGAAGTCGGTCGACGTGGACTCTTGGTACGGCCTCTTCGCGCCGGCCGGCACCGATGCGGCCATCGTCACCCGCGTGGCCGCTGCGCTGCGCGAAGCCTTGAAAGACGCCGCCCTGGTCGAGAAGATGAACACCGCCGGCCTCAAGCCCCTGAGCATCGAGCGCGACGAGTTCGCCGCGCTGCTCAAGCGCGAACGCGAGACCCTCGCCGCGGCGGTGAAGGCCGCCGGCATTCAGCCGGAATGACGCGTGGCGGACCAGCACCCCACCCCACCCCGCCATGGGCACTGAGCTGCTCGCCTGGCTGTTGATCGCGCTGGCCGGCGCCGCCATTGGCGCCACGGCCATCGGGGGGGTGCTCGTCGTGCCCGTGCTCACCACCCTGCTGGGCGTGCCCCTGCCCACCGCCATCGCGGTCTCCAGCCTGGCCTTCTTCGTCACAGGTGCCTTTGCCCTGAGCGGCACGGGCGCCCTGGCGCGCGTGCGCCACGAAGGGCCGCTGCTGGCGGCGGCGCTCGTGGGCGCTGCCACCGGTGCCACCCTCACCGCCTGGCTGCCGGCCGACGCCATGCGCGCCTGGATCGGCCTGCTCGCGCTGGTCTCGGGCGTGCACGCGGTGCTGCGCCTGCGCCAGGCCACGCCCACCGCCGAACGCCCCTGGCCCGGCGCGCCGGCGCAGGTGGCATTGGGTCTGGCCGTGGGTGTGGGCTCGGCCCTCTCGGGCACGGGCGGGCCAGTGATGTTGCTGCCCCTGCTCATGCTGATGCAGCGGCCCGTGGCGCGCGCGATCGTGGCCGCACAAATCATTCAGCTGCCGATTGCGCTGGCCGCGAGCACGGCGCACGCGCTGGCCGGCCGCATCGACTTCGTGCTGGGCGCCGCCGTGGCCGTGGCGCTCGTGGTGGGCGCGTGGCTGGGCCGCCGCCTCGCGCGCGGCACCGACGTGCGCGCCCTGCAGGCCGCCACCGCCAGCGTGCTGCTGGCCACCGGCGCCTGGTTCCTTTTCTCCTGACCCCTTCGACACCATGAACCTCCCCGACGCCCTGGCCGCCCCCGAAGTGCTGCTGTGCCCCGAACTCACACTCATCGACGACGCACCGCTCGCCGGGCATGCCGTGGTGCTGCGCGACGGCCGCTTTGCCGATGTGGGGCCCGCCGCCGAGCTGCAGGCGCGCCACCCGCATCTGTTGCCAGTGCCGTTGCCGCGCCGCCTGCTCATGCCCGGCTTCATCGACACCCACCACCACCTCACGCAGTCGTTTGGCAAGGCGCTGGCGTTTGGCGAGCCGTCCGAAATCTTTCGCCGCATCTGGGTTCCGCTGGAACAGCACCTGGACGAAGAAGGCCTGAATCTCTCAGCCAGCCTGGCCGCGCTCGAAGCCCTGCGCGGCGGCTTCACCACCGTGTGCGATGCCGGCACGCGCTCGGCGCACGGCCTGCGCGCCATCGAAGCGGCGGTGCACGCCACAGGCATCCGGTGCGTGCTCGCCCGCATCTGCAACGACGCCGGCCTGGACGACGACGCAGGCCGCCAGATCGAGCGCGAGGCCGAGCAACACCTCGCCGCATCACACCCCGGCGGGCTGCTCCACGCCTCGCTGGGCATTTCCATCCCTGAAGCCGCCAGCGACCGCATGCTCGAGCGCGTGGCCCGGCTCTGCCGCGACGCCGGCGTGGCGTTTCAGGTGCACCTCAACGAACACCTCGCCTCCATCGAGCGCTCGCTCATTGCGCGCGGCTTGCGCCCGCTGGAGGTGTTGCACCGCGCAGGGGCCCTCGGGCCCGAGCTGCTGGCCGCCCACGCGACCATGGTCACTCCGCGCGAAATCGGCCTGCTGCGAGACAGCGGCGCCGCCGTGAGCTACAACCCCGTGGCCAGCAGCTGGAAGGGCAACGCCGTGGCCCCCGCCCTGCTCATGCACGGGCTGGGCATCCGCATGGGCCTGGGCACCGACGGCACCCGCAGCGACGGCTTCCGGCTCATGGACGCGGCCGAAACTGCGCAACGCCTGACCAGCGGCATGGACATCGGCGACTTCTCCACCGGTGCGGGCTGGACCTGGCTGTCCATGGCCACGGCCGCGGGCGCTGACGCCGCGGGCCTGTCCCGCGTCACGGGTCGCATTGCCACCGGCCTCGCGGCCGATGGCCTCGTGATCGACCTGGACGTGCCCGAGCTCACACCGTCGTGGGACCTGGGCTGGGAGCTGGTGCGCCTGGCCCACCGCAGCCAGATCGAAGCCGTGCTGGTGCAGGGCCGCGTGCGGCTGTGGCAAGGCTGGCCGCTGGACTGGGACGCCCGCGCACTGATGGCCCGTGCCCGCGAGAAGGCCCAACAAGCCGTCGCAGCTGCGCCCATCCAGCGCATTCACCCCACCTCAGGCGCAGCGCGGCAGGCACACCCACCGCAAGGCTGAGCGCGCGCCGGTTCGCGGCTCACTTGCCCATCAGGCCCTTGAGGCCTTCGCCAATGCGGTCGCCGATGTTGGCGCCCGCACCGGTGCCCACACCGGGCGCGATCACCGTGCCGATGGCCGCACCCAGCAAGGCCGCGCGCGTCAGCATCACGGTGGGTTCGTCCACCGTGCCACCCACCGCCAGGGGCACGCTCGCCACGCCGCCGCTGGCACCACGCGTCACGTCCACCCGCACACGGCCCGAGAGCGCGCGCGAAGGCGCCACCGCCACTTCGCCCGTGGCCGAGAGCAGCCCGGAGCGGGCCACGAGCTCGCTGAGCTGCACCGCCTGACCGCGCGTGCTCACCTCGCCGGTGAGCGTGTCCAGCCTCGTCACACCCCCGCGCGAGAGGCCCACGGTGGCCACGGCCTCCAGCAAGTCCAGCCCCTGCAGCACGGCGCCGTCCACCTGGAAACGCGTCTGCGTGCGCAGCGCCTCGCGCAAGGCCGCCGCACTGCCGCGCGGGTTGATGCGGGCCGAGAGCGTGGTGTCGGCTTCGAGGCGGCCGGTGAGCGGCCGGCTGGGGGCTGTGAGGGCGGACACCTCCACGCCCCGCGTTTGCAGCGAACCTTCCAGCACCAGGTCGCGCGCCTTCGGGTCGCCGGCCACGGGCGGTGTCACCTTCAGCGCGCCTTGCACCGTGCCGCCGCCCACGTCCAGCCGCAGGGTCCAGGCGGTCTGCCCGCCCGCCTCGCGGGTCAGCCGCGCCTTCGCGCCCTGCAGCCCGCCCTGCGTCACCTCCACTTCGGCTTGTGCGGGCCAGCCGTCTTCGTCGAGCCGGGCCGTGGCCTGCACGGTGGTGCGGCGGCCCTGCTCGTTGACCCAGGTCACGTCGTCCAGCACCACGCTGCGTGGCAGCCAGCTCAGGTCGAGAGACGCGCCTTCTTCTTCGGCCCCGGCAGGCCTGGGCGCGGTGTGGCCGGCCGGCCGGGCCGGGTCCTGCAGGCGGGCGCCCAGCAGCACCAGTGTGGCCTGCGGCAGCACGGCCTTGCGCACGGTGAGTGTGGACACCTGCAGCCGCCCGGCCAGCAGCGCCGTCCACACCGGGCGTGCCTCCACACGGTCCAGCGTGAGCGCCGGGTTCGCCTGGATGTTCAGCCCCTCCAGCGCCACCGCCGGCAAGGGCCACACCGCCACCGTCACGCGCTGGAGGCTCACCGGCACGCCCAGCGCCGCGCTGGCCTCGCGCTCCACGCGCTGGCGAAAGCCGTCGGAGCCGGTCCACAGGTGCAAGGCCAACACCACCAGCCCGACCAGCAGCACGGTCAGGCCAAGGGCGAAGCCCAGAAATCGGAAGAAGCGGTGCATGGCGGCATTGTGGGCATGGCCGTGCCGCCTGTCCTGGGGCCACGGCAAAGCCCTGTCATGGGTAGCATCGGGCCTGATGCGCCAACCGGTGTCATCGCCTTTTTCAGGACGAACAACCATGAAGCTCTACTACTCCCCGGGCGCCTGCTCGCTGTCCCCGCACATCGCCCTGCACGAAGCCGGCCTGGCCTTCGAAGCCGTGGCCGCGCCCACCAAGACGCACAAGCTGCCCGACGGCACCGACTACTACACCATCAACCCCCTGGGCTACGTGCCCCTGCTGGAGCTCGACAGCGGCGAGCGCCTGCGCGAAGGCCCGGCCATCGTGCAATACATCGCCGACCAGGTGCCGCAGAAAAACCTGGCCCCCGCCAACGGCACCATGGCGCGCTACCACCTCCAGGAATGGCTGACCTTCATCGGCACCGAGCTGCACAAAGGCTTCGGCCCGCTGTTCAACCCGGCCACGCCCGAGGAATACAAGACCATGACCAAGGACCGCCTGGCACAGCGCCTGAAGTGGGTCGACAGCGAACTGGCCGGCAAGCAGTACCTGATGGGCGACACCTTCAGCGTGGCCGATGGCTACCTGTTCACCGTCACCAACTGGGCACCGCGCGTGGGCGTGGACATCACCGGCCTGGCCCACCTCACTGCCTACCGCGCACGCGTGGGCGCCCGCCCTGGCGTGCAGGCCGCGATGAAGGCCGAAGGCTTGATCTAGTCCCCCCCGCGCCGCCTGCGGCGTCACCCCCCAGGGGGCATGCCCTGCGGCCCGGCGGAGCCGGTTCCGCGGGCATCTGGAAGGGGGCACTTCAGGCCAGCGCGCGTTGTCTGAGTGCCAGGGCGGCGCCCACCCAGAGCGCCACTGCCGAGAACACGAGGCCACGCGCCAGGCCCCCGGGGCCGTCGGCGATCAGGCCCACCACCGTGGGGCCGACGATCTGGCCGGCTGCGAACACGATGGTGAAGGCGCTGATGCCGGCCGCCCACTGCGCAGGCGGCAGGTTGTGCCGCACCAGCGCGGTGGTGGATGCCACCACCGACAGGAAGACGCCCCCGAACACGAGGCCGGAAGCCAGCACCAGCGGCCAGCTGGCGGTGAGCGCCGGCACGATGGCCGCCACCCCCAGCAAGGCGTTCAGCCGCGCCAGCGCCTGGCCGTCGCGGTGGCGGTCCAGCAGGCCCGCCCAGATGCGCGACGACGCCAGCACCGCCACCCCCAGCAGCGCATAAAACGCCGTGATGGCCCCCGGGGTGCTGCCCTGCTCGCGCAGCAGCGCGATCACAAAGGTCATGTAGCCGATGTAGCCCACGCCGAAACCGGCATAACCCGCGAGCGACAGCGCGAAGTCGCGCACACGGAACACCCGCCCGCCACCGCCCTGCGTGCTCGCCGCCGGAGCCGCCTGGCCCGCCAGCACGCGCGCGGGCCACACCATGAGCGCCGTGGCCAGCAAGCACACCAGCGCCAGCCCCCACCACGCCCAGGCCCAGCCGTGGGCTTGCGGTGCGGCCGCTGCCAGCACGGGCGGCACCCCCAGCGCCGACACCACAATGCCCAGCCCCGTGCCGCCGTAATACAGGCCCAGCAGAAAGCCGCTGCGCTTCGGTTGGCGTGCGCCCAGCCGCGCCGCCAGCAAGCCGCCTGCAATGAACACCAGCGCACTCGCCACACCAGCCAGCAGGCGCTGCGCCAACAGCGGTGCGGCTGCCGTGAAGAACCCGCTGAGCCCCATGAATAAAGATGCCAGCAACGACCCCGACAGCAGCAGGCCCGTGGGCGAGAAGCGCCGCATCAGCCAGGGTGTGACCAGTGCGCCCAGCAGATAGCCCAGCGCATTGAAGGTGTTCATGGCACCGGCCAGCGTGTAGCTCCAGCCGAGGTCTTCACGCATGGGCGGCAACAGCAAACCGTACGCAAACCGCGTGATGCCCAGCGACACCGCCGCCCCCAGCGACAAGGCCAGCGCCAGTCGCAGGTAGGGCGTCGTGTCGGGTGGGGCCGGTGGTGAAGCGGGTGCGTCGTGCGGGGTGGAGCGGTCCATGGCCGGGCCATTGTGGTTCATCCGGCGGCCAGGCGAACCACTGCCGCAGCGGTGCCAATTTGGCGCGCGCCGAAATGTCCACTGCGGGCCAAGGCCCTGCACCCGCGCTGTCGCACGTAAGCTGGCGCCATGACCCATCCGCCCCTGTCCTCCGACCGCATCGCCGCGCTGCAACAGGCCGAGCGCGAGCGTTTCGTCGCCACCCACCCGGCCTCGCTTGCGCTGGCCACAGCGGCGCAGGCACACTACCTCTTCGGCGTGCCGCTGCACTGGATGCGCGACTGGCCCAGCCCTGCCACCCTGTTCGTGAACGAGGCACAGGGCGTCACCCTGCAATGCGCCGACGGCTTGCGCTACACCGACTTCTGCCTGGGCGACACCGGCGCCATGTTCGGCCACAGCCCCGAGCCCCTGGCACAGGCCATCGCGAAGCAGGCTGCGCTCGGCCTCACCTGCATGCTGCCGGCGGCCAACACGGTGGCGGTGGGTGAAAGCCTGGCCAGCGTGTTCGGCCTGCCCATGTGGCAGATGGCCCTCACGGCCAGCGACGCCAACCGCTTCGTGCTGCGCTGGGCCCGCGCCATCACCCGGCGCCCCCAGCTGCTGGTGTTTGACGGCTGCTACCACGGCGCGGTGGACGACACCCTGGTCGACCTGGACCCTGCCACCGGCCACACACTGGCGCGGCCCTCCGTGCTCGGGCAGGTGCACAACCACGCCAGCTTCACCCGCGTGGTGCCCTTCAACGACCTGCCTGCGCTCGAGGCCGCCCTGGCCCAGGGCGACGTGGCCTGCCTGCTGGCCGAACCCGCGCTCACCAATTTCGGCCTGGTGCCGCCCGAGCCGGGCTTCTGGGCCGCCGCTCGCGCGCTGTGCCGCGCCCACGGCACGCTCTTCGTGTGCGACGAAACCCACACCATTTCCACCTCGCTCGGCGGCTACGCCCGCGCACACGGTCTGGAGCCCGACTTCATGGTGGTGGGCAAGGCCGTGGCGGGCGGCCTGCCCTGTGCGGTGTATGGCTTCACGCAAGCCGTGGCCCAGCGCATGGGCCAGGCCAAGCAGGCCGCGCCCGAAGGCCACAGCGGCATCGGCACCACGCTCTCGGGCAATGCGCTCACACTGGCCGCGCTGCAAGCGGCGCTCACGCACCTGCACACCCACGCCAGCTACGCGCACATGCTCGCGCTGGCCGAACGGCTTGAACACGGTTTGCGCGAGCGCATCGAACGCGCCGGCATGCCCTGGACAGTCACGCGCCTGGGTGCGCGCATGGAGCTGCAGTTCATGCCGAGCACGCCCAAAAACGCCCAGGACGTGCGCGACCACGCGCGCAGCGAACTCGAAGCCCTCACCCACCTCTTCATGCTCAACCGTGGCGTGCTGCTCACGCCCTTTCACAGCATGCTGCTGGTCTCACCTGCCACCACGGCCCAAGACGTCGAGCAACTGCTGCAGGTGTTCGACGCCCTGCTCACCACGCTCGCCAGCGCCTGAGTTCACTTGCCGCCCAGGCCCAGCGGCGCGGGTGCGCGCAGCACGATGCGGGTGAACAGCCGGTCGAATTTCGGATCGCGTGGCAACCGGTAGCTCAGCGGGTCTTCGTGGCTGATGAAGGCCCTGTCGAGCACCTTCCAGTCGTCGTCGGTCAGCACCTGCTCGGCGATCGGGAGCAAGGCGGTTTCTTCCAGCCTCATGTGCTCCAGGTAAAAGGCCACATAGCGCACTGCTTCCGTTTCAAACGCTGCGCGGTGCAACTCCCCCATGTACTCCCACGCCATCAAGAGGTGCATGAGCTCGCGCACACGCATTTCGCCGCTCATGTGATCGCGCTCGAGCTGCTCGATCGTGGGCATCAAGTGGGGTGCGGCCCGCGCCAGGCGCGGGAACAACAGATTCGATTCCTTGGGGTGGTGGTTCTTTTCGGGAAAAGCGTCGATGTAGAACAACATGGCGCGCAACACATCGAAGTAGCCCTCGCGGTTGCAGCCCACCATCGCGTCCGGGCCGACACGAACCATGTGCGACAGCGACTGCAGCATCGCGCTGAGGTTGGCGTGTTCGTCAAAGATCACGCGCATCGATTCGTGTTTCATGGCAAGTCTCCGGCTATATGCCAGAGCATGACTGCCTGCCACACGTCGCGACTTGATGTGCATCAACACATCGGCTCGCCGCTCAACGCTGCGGCGGCTTCCAGCGCTTGAGCAGCAGCGCGTTGGTCACCACGCTCACCGAACTCAGGGCCATCGCCGCACCCGCCACCACCGGGCTGAGGAAGCCCAGCGCCGCCAGCGGAATGCCGGCCACGTTGTAGGCAAAGGCCCAGAAGAGGTTCTGGCGGATCTTGCTCACCGTGCGCCGAGAGATGTCCAGCGCCGCCATCACCATCATCGGGTCGCCGCGCATGAGCGTGATGCCGGCTGCGTGCATCGCCACATCGGCACTGCCACCCTCGCTGTGGCTCATGGCCATGCCCACATCCGCCGCGGCCAGCGCGGGTGCGTCGTTCACGCCATCGCCCACCATCGCCACCGTGTGCACCGACGCACCCGCCTCGTTCAGGCGCAGCCGCCGAACCACCGCGGCCTTGTCGCCGGGAAGCACTTCGGCAATCACCTCGCCCTGGTCGGCGCGCAAACCCAGGCGCGCGGCCATCGCCAGGGCAGCACCCTGGTTGTCACCCGACACCATGAAGAGCCGCATGCCCTGCGCGCGCAACTGCCGAAGGGCCTCGGCTGCGCCCGCCTTGGGTTCATCACCAAAGGCCAGCAAGGCCAGCACCGACCACGCCGGCGCCTCGCCGGGCCCTGGCGCCTGACTTGCCAGCACCGACACCGTGGCACCCCCCTCCTGCAAGGCTTGCGCACGTTGCTGCAGCGGGCCCAGGGTGGCGCCCAGTTCTTCCATCCAGCGCAAGCTGCCCAGCGCCAGCAGCACGCCGTTCACACGACCCTGTCCTCCCCGACCCGACACCGCTTGCACCGCCTGCGCGGCATCGGGCGCCACGTCGATACCGCGGGCCGCAGCGGCATCGACTACGGCCCTGGCCAGCGGGTGTGCGCTCTGTGCCTGCAAGGCAGCAGCGGCCGAGAGCGCCGCCTGCTCGTCCACACCCATTGCCGCTTCAATGCCCAGCAGGCGCGGATGGCCTTCGGTCAGCGTGCCCGTCTTGTCAAACGCCACGGTGTCCACGCGGTGCGCGATCTCCAGCGCCTGCGCATCCTTGATAAGAATGCCGTGCTGGGCGGCCACACCCGTGCCCGCCATGATGGCCGCCGGCGTGGCCAGGCCCAGCGCACACGGGCAGGCGATCACCAGCACCGCCACGGCGTGCAGCAGCGCTTCTTCCATGGGCACACCCACCCACCACCAGCCGACCAGCGTGGCCAGGGCGAGCACCAGCACCACCGGCACAAACACCGCCGCCACCTGGTCCACCATGCGCTGCACCGGCGCCTTGCCGGCCTGCGCGTCTTGCACCAGGGCAATGATGTGCGCCAGCACGCTCTGCGCGCCGATGGCGCGCACGCGCACATCCACCGCCCCTTCACCGTTGAGCGAACCGCCCGTCACGCCATCCCCCACCTGCTTGGGCACCGGCAAAGACTCACCGGTCAGCATCGATTCATCGGCTTGCGTTTCCCCTTGCACCACCGTGCCGTCCGCCGCAAAACGTTCACCGGGCAACACGCGAATCACATCACCGGGCAGGAGTTCGTCCACGGCCACATCGGTCAACTCCGTGCGACGCACACCGTCGGGCAACAGGTGCGCGTGCTCCGGGCGCAAGGCATGCAGGGCACGAATGGCCGTGGTGGTCTGGCGCTTGGCACGGGCCTCCAGCCATTTGCCCAGCAGCACCAGCGTGATCACCACCGCTGAAGCCTCGTAATACAGGTGGGCCATTTCACCCTCGCCCGCGCGCCACCACAACCAGGTGGAGAGCGCCCAAGCGGCCGACGTGCCGATCGCCACCAGCAGTTCCATGTTGCCCTTGAGCGCCTTCAGCGCATGCCAACCCGCCCTGTAGAAGCGCGCACCCAGCACAAACTGCACCGGCGTGGCCAGCAGGAACTGCACCCACGCCGGCAACATCCAGTGCAGGCCGAAAAAGTCACCCACCATGGGCAAGACCAGCGGCGCCGACAACAACGCGCCGACCAACACAGGCCACAGGTCGCGCGGCACACCCATCAGATGCGGTTCATCCTGCGCGTCCATGGCCTCCAGCTGGCGAGGCTCGTAGCCCGCATCGCGCACCGCACGCTTCACGCGCGCCAAAGACTCCGCCACATCGGTGGAGCCCAGCATCACCCGGGCGGATTCGGTGGCCAGGTTCACCGAAGCGTCGGTCACCCCAGGCTGCTTGCGCAAGGCCTTCTCGACCCGTGCCACACACGAAGCGCAGGTCATGCCTCCCACACCAATGTCGATCTGCGTCACGGGCAGCGGGTGGGAAGCATCGGATGGTGAGCGCTCGGTGATCGTGTTCATGAGGTCAGCATAAGCTTTACCACCGTGGGAAGGTCAAGCGTTCATTGCAAGCTTCACGAAGGCACTTTTCTCTTGACCTTGACACCATGTCAAGGATCAGAATGGGCGCTCCTCATTCACGTTGAAAGGAACGCACCATGAAACAAGTCCTCACCGTTCAGGGCATGACCTGCGGCCACTGCGAAAAGGCCGTGACCCAGGCCATCCGCCAGCTGGATCCCCAAGCCCAGGTGGTCATTGACCGCGGCCAGAAACGCGTCGAAGTGGACACCACCCAAACGCAGGAAGCACTGGCGCAGGCCATTCGGGAAGAAGGCTACGCCGTCGCGGCCTGAACGCCATGGCTGTCGATACCCACGACGCCGACGCGCGGGTCCGCTGGCCGGTCAGCATCGGCAAGGCTGCCGAGCTCAGCGGCATTTCGCCCAAGATGCTTCGCCACTACGAAACGCTGGGACTGCTGGCCGCCGTGCCCCGCACCGACAGCAACTACCGCCAGTACAGCCTGGCCGATGTGCACACCTTGCGGTTCATCCGCCGCGCACGCGACATGGGTTTTGGTCTGGACGCCATCACCGAACTGGTGAGCCTCTGGCACAACCGCAGGCGCAGCAGCGCCAGCGTCAAGCGCATCACGCAAAAGCACCTGGACGAACTGGCCCAGCGCATTGAAACCCTGCAGGCCATGCAGCGCACGCTGGGCAATTTGCTGCACCTGTGCCCGGGCGATGGACGCCCCGACTGCCCGATCCTGGACGACCTGAGCCATCCCGCGTCCACATTTGCTGCACGAAGCGAGCCGAAACTTTACAAGCCCGCCACACCGGGGGCACCGCGCGGAAACACCCGCGCCAGACACTGAAGTCACTCCGCAGCCAGACACCCTGTCGTGTGGAGATTCATCCTCAACAGTCTCCAGGAGTTCTCATGAAATCGCTTCACCCACGCGCCCTGATCGCCGCCACGCTGGCCACAGCCCTGGTCGGCATGTCTGCCACCGCACTCGTGCAGGCCTCGTCCTTGCAGCCCTCGTCCTTGCAGCCTTCGGCCGGCACCGCAGCAGCCGGCACCACACAACTCGCCCAGGCCGCCACCCCGGCACAGCCCACGGCACCCACGGCCGAACAGCGCGACCAGAAACGCGCCGAACACATCGCCCGCATGCAGCAAAAGATGGCCGAGCGCCAGGCGGCGTTCAAGACCGAACTCAAGCTCACGCCCGAACAAGAACCGGCCTGGAACGCATTTGTGGCCCGCACCCAGCCCCAGGCACGCCCGGCGCGCGACAACACCCGGGAAGACTGGTCCCAACTGACCACGCCGCAACGCCTGGACAAGATGCAGGCCCTCAAAGCCGAGCGCGATGCGGCGATGGCCAAGCGCACCGATGCCATCAAGAGCTTCTATGCCGCTCTGAACGCGGACCAGCAAAAGGTGTTTGATTCGAAGTTCATGTCGGGCTACCAGCGCGCCGGCATGCGCGGCGAGCACGGCCAACACCGCCACCACGGCGGCCACCAGCGCATGGGCGGGCCCCTCTGAAAACCGGCCTTCGGCCTGCGCGGTGTTCTGTCTTCTTGTTCTTATAGATCTTTAAATACAAGATAGCAGTAGTAGTAGAGGGCGCTGTCCGATGTGGACAAGCGCCCTTTTTCTTGTCGTATCAAGCACTTGGCGTGCGCAGAAGCCTGTGTGAAGCGGGCTGCTACCGAACTCCACGAACTTGGATAACCCTGGCGACCTGCCTTCTCCTGTGGACAACCTGGGGCTTGTTCAAAAGTTACACACAGGGTTGTGCCAGAACCGGTGTGCCGGCCGCGTGAAACATGCCCTGACACCTGCGCACGGCGGCGGTGCGGAACCCGTCGACCCGGCTGTTAAGATGCCCCGCTTCCACAGCCACAGCTGCCGACCCGGCGTTCCAGCGGCTGGCCCGTTTTTGGATTTGTTTCGCCCATGTCTGTCGCTCTCGCAGGAAACGCGCCCGCCACTTTTGAGATCAAGAGTGCCCACCTGCCCCTGGTGGCGCTCATGCTCAAGTCGTCCGACCTCAACCGCCTGGCCGAAGAGCTGGCGCAACGGTTTGGCGACATTCCCGACTTCTTCGACAACGACCCGCTGGTCATTGACCTGCATCCGCTCAATGTGGCCGAGGCCAACGCCCTGCCCGATTTCGGCGCGTTGCAGACCTTGCTCCGGCAGTACCGCCTGACGCCGCTGGCGGTGCGGGGTGGCACCATCGAACAGACTTCGCTGGCCATGGCAGCGGGTCTCACGCCCACGCCCGATGCCACCGTGCAGCGCACAGCCCCGGCCACCACACCCACCGAAATCGCTGCGGTGCGTGAGCCGGTCGCCCCGACAACCCCCACCGCACCACCGCCCGGTGCACTGGTAATCGACAAGCCCTTGCGCTCGGGCCAGCAGGTGTACGCGCGGGGCCGTGACCTGGTGGTGATGGCCATGGTCAACCCGGGTGCCGAAGTCATTGCCGACGGCCACATCCATGTGTACGCGCCGCTGCGCGGCAAGGCCATTGCGGGTGCGCGCGGCAACGCCGATGCGCGCATCTTTGCCCTGTCGATGGCGCCTGAACTCATTTCCATTGCCGGCATTTACCGCACCAGCGAGGTCGCCCTGCCCGAATCCGTCCAGGGCAAGACCGCTCAGGTGCGCCTGGTGCCTGGCCCCGATGGCGACAAACTGGTGATCGACGCCATTGGCGCCTGAGACCGCCCCCCTTGTTTGAATTGAAGGACTTCTCACCATGACCAAAATTGTTGTCGTCACCTCCGGCAAGGGCGGCGTGGGCAAGACCACCACCAGCGCCAGTTTCGCGTCCGGCCTGGCCTTGCGCGGCCACAAGACCGCCGTGATCGACTTCGACGTGGGCCTGCGCAACCTCGACCTCATCATGGGTTGCGAGCGTCGCGTGGTGTACGACCTGATCAATGTGATCCAGGGCGAAGCCAACCTGAACCAGGCGCTGATCAAGGACAAGCAGTGCGACAACCTGTTCGTGCTGGCGGCCAGCCAGACGCGCGACAAGGACGCGCTCAGCCAGGAAGGTGTGCACAAGGTGCTGACCGACCTCACCGAAATGGGTTTCGATTACATCGTGTGCGACTCCCCTGCCGGCATTGAAACCGGTGCGCTCATGGCCATGCACTATGCCGACGAGGCACTGGTGGTGACCAACCCGGAAGTCTCCAGCGTGCGCGATTCCGACCGCATCCTGGGCATGCTGGGCAGCAAGACCCAGCGCGCCATCGAAGGCAAGGAGCCGGTCAAGGAACACCTGCTGATCACCCGCTACAACCCGGGCCGCGTGGCCGATGGCCAGATGCTCTCGCTCGAAGACATCCAGGACATCCTGCGGATCAAGCTCATCGGCGTGATTCCAGAAAGCGAAAGCGTGCTGACCGCCTCCAACCAGGGCACGCCGGCCATCCACCTCAAGGGCACCGATGTGGCCGAGGCCTACAGCGATGTGATCGACCGTTTCCTCGGGGCCGAAAAACCGCTGCGCTTCATCGAGGCCGAGAAAGTGGGCTTCTTCAAGCGCCTGTTTGGAGGGAGGTAAGGCATGTCGATTCTTTCCTTCCTGCTCGGCGAGAAAAAGAAGACCGCCAGCGTCGCCAAGGAGCGGCTGCAGATCATCCTGGCGCACGAGCGCAGCGGGCGCAGCGCTTCCGAGCCGGACTACCTGCCCGCGCTCCAGCGTGAGCTGGTGGCGGTCATCAGCAAGTACATCAAGATCAACCAGGACGACATCAAGGTCCAGCTCGACCGCCAGGACAACCTGGACGTGCTCGAAGTCAAGATCGAGCTGCCCGATCGCAAGTAAGGCCCGGCCGGCAAAGCGCCCTGCTGCGCGTTTTGCCGTGCCGTGTTACAGTGCGCGGTCGCCTTGAGCGACCAGCCGCGTCCCAGCTTCACCGCCAGGCCGCACCCGCCCCCGGCAGAGGGGCTGCTGGTCCAGCCCCTCCAAGGCGCGTGCCACACCGCTTTCTCACAGCACCGTGGCCCTCTTTCTCCCTGCTGTTGCCGATGCCTCTGCCGTGGCTCGTGCACCGGTTCCGTCCCGATGCGTTGCGCAACGGGGTGGCACCGGAAGAACCGGTGGGGCACCCCGGCGCTTGGGGCTGCCACCTGTATGTGTTTCGGGCTGTACCGAGTTCATGGCCTCGACCATGGCTCCGGCCCACTGATGTTTTTGATGATTCCAACGATTTCCACGATTCCAACCACCGCGACGCGCTCTCCTCTCACTCTGGGCAAGTACCGCATTGCGGCTTCCCCACGGCTTCTCCCGGGTGGCCTTTTTGCCGCCCAGGTGTCCATCGCCAGCGGGCAAGGCAGTGCCTCCACCGCCCGCGTGATGCGGTTCGACAGCGCTTTCGCCACGCACGATGCCGCGGCCGATTATGGCCTTGCGCAGGGCATTGACTGGGTGCACGATGCTGCCCGCCAGTCGCTTCGCCCCAACTGACCGATACACTTCAAGCAAAGGAAACACCATGGCCAAAGAAGAACTGATCGACATGATGGGCATCGTCAACGAGGTGCTGCCCGACACGCGCTTTCGCGTCACGCTGGACAACGGTCACCAGTTGATCGCCTATTCCGCCGGCAAGATGAAGAAGAACCACATCCGCATCCTGGCGGGTGATCGCGTCTCGCTGGAGCTCTCGCCCTACGACCTGACCAAGGGCCGCATCAACTTCCGCCACATCGAAGGCCGCGGCCCGATGGTGCCGCGCAAGCCGCGCTGATCTTTCAATAAAACAGGGCTTGAAGGTCGACGCTGCTGCGTCGGCCAACGTCGGCATGGTGGGCCGACAGCCACGCGCTGCCGTGCTCACGGCCCAGCGCAAACAGCATCTCGAAGAAGCGCATGTTTGCGGCCACCTTGCTTTCGGTGCTCAGCTCGCGCATCACGTCACTGGCTTCGATCACGTGAAAGTGCGTGCCGGCCAGCCGCCGGTCGAGGTCGCCCCGGCGCCACCAGGCGGTCCCGGCAGCCCGCTCCCGAAGGTGCGCAAACATGCGCATCTCGCGCAGGAACGTGGCGTTGAACGCCAGCTCCATCATCCGGCTTTTGATGTCGGCCGCCGATTGCGGCGTGGCGCTGTGCTTCAGTGGCGCGAGCATGACCAGCAGAATGTCCCGGGCACGGCATTCGTGAAACAGCGGGAACACCGCCGGATTCGCCGCGTAGCCCCCATCCCAATACGGTTCACCATCGATCACCACGCTGCGGTGCATGGTGGGCAAACAGGCCGAGGCCAGCACGGCGTCTGGCGTGAGCTCCTCTGCACGGAACAGGCGCAGCTTGCCGCTGTTGGCGTGGGTGGCCGCCACGAACAGCTTCACCGGGCTGTGCGCGCGCAGGCGTTCGAAGTCCACCTGTTTGGACAGGATCTGGCGCAGCGGGTTGAGGTCGAACGGGTTGAGCTGTTCGGGCGAGAAGTAATGCGTCCACTGCAGCATGAGCTGCATGGCGGGCGCCAGGCGCATGTCTTTGCCGCCGGCCGTGGGCCTGGCCACCTCGAAAGGCAGGCTGGTGGCCACGGCGCTCCAGAAGCCGCGAAGGGCCGCACGAGCGCCGTCCGCACCGCCCGCCATCAGGCCTTGCGCGAGCATCACCGCATTCATGGAGCCTGCGCTGGTGCCGCTCACCCCGTCAAATTGCAGCCGGCCGTCTTCCAGCAAGGCGTCGAGCACGCCCCAGGTGAAGGCGCCGTGTGCGCCGCCACCTTGCAAGGCCAGGTTGACGGTGGGCGCGCCGCGCCAGGCCAGGGCCATCGTGCTTCAGCCTCGAGCGCGCCGCGCGCGCACGGCCTGGGCCAGGCCTTCGAGCACCGGCACGGTCTGTTCAAACGAGATGCAGGCATCGGTCACGCTCACGCCGGATTGCAGCGCCTGGCCGGGCACGATGTCCTGGCGGCCTTCGTTCAGGTGGCTCTCGACCATCACGCCCACAATGCGCCGGTCGCCCGCGGCCACTTGTGCCGCCACGTCGGCGGCCACGTCGATCTGGCGGCGGTGCTGCTTGCTGCTGTTGGCGTGCGACACGTCCACCATGACCTGCTCGCGCAGCCCGGCCTTGTGGAGCAGCGCGCAGGCGGCGCTGACGTCGGTGGCGCTGTAGTTGGGTTGTGCGCCGCCGCGCAGGATCACGTGGCAGTCGTCGTTGCCGCGGGTCTCGAAGATGGCGGCTTGCCCCATCTTGGTCATGCCCATGAAGGCGTGCGAAGCGCTGGCGGCCTGGATCGCGTCTGAGGCGACTTTGACGCCGCCGTCCGTGCCGTTCTTGAAACCCACCGGGCAGCTCAGCCCGCTGGCGAGCTGGCGGTGGCTCTGGCTCTCGGTGGTTCGCGCACCGATGGCGCCCCAGCTCACGAGGTCGCTGATGAACTGCGGGCTGAGCAGATCCAGAAACTCCGTGCCCACCGGCAAGCCCAGCGCGAGCACGTCCAGCAACAGCGCGCGAGCCATTTCAAGGCCCTCGTTGATGGCGAAGCTGCCATCGAGGTGCGGGTCGTTGATGTAGCCCTTCCAGCCCACGGTGGTGCGCGGCTTTTCAAAGTACACGCGCATGACCACCAGCAGGTCCTGTTGCAAGGCGTCGGCCTGGGCCTTGAGCACGCGTGCGTAGTCCAGCGCCTGTGCGTGGTCGTGGATGGAGCATGGGCCGACCACCACCACCAGGCGGTCGTCCTGCCCGTGCAGCACGCGCGAGATGGCGGCGCGGCTGGACTCCACGAGCGACTGGGCACCGGCCGGCGCAGGCAACCACTCCTGCAGCAGCGCGGGGGTGATGAGCGGGCGCACGGCGCCGATGCGCAGGTCGTCGATGCGGGTGGTGTCGTGGGTGGACAGGACGGCGTGGGGGGTATGGGTTTTCATGCGGGTCGGTGTGTCGGGTTCATGACAAATGGCTGGGCCAGGCGGTCGAAAACGCCCAGCAAGTCACGCAGCGGTGGATTCTGGGGCATGAGCGGGTTCAAGCCGGGCGCGCGTTGGTCGAAACAAGTTGTCACACACCCCTTGGGGGTGGCTCAACCAAAGAGGCCAGCATGAAACCTTTTTATGTCGCGATGGCGGCGCTGTGCATGACCGCCGGCCCGGTGCTGGCCCAGACCGCACCTGCCAGTTCGCTCGCCATGCAACTCGAAGCCCCCCGCAACGAGGTCTGGCTCAACGTGGGTGGCTTCTCGCGCCACTTCTCGCGCAACAACGGCTACAACGAAAACAACCTCGGCCTCGGCGCGGAATACCGCACGAGTCCCGAGGTGTCGTACATGGCAGGCGCGTACTACAACAGCATGCGCAAGACCACGACGTATGCCGCGGTGAACTGGCAGCCCTGGTCGATCGGCCCCATCAAGCTGGGCGCCACGGTGGGTGTGATGGACGGCTACCCGTCGCTCGCCAAGGGCGGTACCTTTTTCGCCGCCTTGCCCATGGCGACCTGGGAAGGCAAGCGCTACGGCGTGAACGTCGGCGTGATTCCGTCCATCGGCAAGGTGGACGGCGCGGTGATCGTCCAGTTCAAGCTGCGCGTGTACTGAGCGCGGCGACATCCGCGCGCTGCGTGTGCGTCTGGATGAAGCGCGGCAATGCAGCGCGTGTGCAGCGCTGCAAGGCCATGAGAAACGCATGATCGGGCGCGCCCACACCGTGGCGGGTGCGCAGGTCGTGCTGGATGCGCCCCAGCAGCTCGGCGGCCATTTCGGCGTCGGCCAGTGCGCGGTGCGCCTGCCCGGTGCGCGGCAGCCGGAAGAAATCCACCAGTGAACCCAGTTTGTGGCTCGGTGCTTCGGGGTACAGACGCCGCGAGAGCAGCACGGTGCACGCAAAGGGCTGCGCTGCCGGCGCGCCAGCGCGTTCAAGCTCGGCAGCCCAGAACCGCCGATCAAAAGACGCGTTGTGCGCCACCATGGGCACGTCGCCCACGAAGCGCGCGGCCTCGCTCATGACCGTGTGCGCCGGTGGGGCGGTGGCGATCATCTCGTTGGTGATGCCGGTGAGCTGCGTGATGAAACCGGGGATGCGCACCCCCGCGTTCATGAGGCTCTGGTAGCGGTCCACCACGCGGCCGTGTTCGGTGATGACGATGGCCACTTCGGTGGCACGGTCGCCCAGGCCAGGCGAGATGCCGGTGGTTTCGAAGTCGATGACGGCGATGCGGGACATGGGCTGAACTGTAGCGCCACCCATGCGCCGGCTCATGGGCCGCGAAGGCTGCAAATGGCAACAAGCCCCCGCGCCCTCTCGGGCACGGGGGCTTGCAGGCAGCGAATTGCTTAACGCAGTTGCAGCGTGGTGTCGCCCTGCAGCTGGCCCACCTGGGTGGACATGCTCATGCGCGGCTGCACGGGCTGTGCGGCCACGGTTTGTGCGCTGTAGCGGCCGGGGTTGAGGTCGCGATAGGTGGCGCCGGTCTGGCCATCGGCCACCAGTTCACCACGGGCCAAGGCGTCGCGCAGCTCAGCTTGCACTTCGGCGCGCGTCTTCATCGACGTGGCGGGCATGGCGTTGTAGCGGCCGGGGTTGAGGTCGCGGAAGGTGGCGCCGGTCTGGCCGTCGGCGATCAGGGTGCCGTTGCGCTGGGCTTCCATCAGCTCGGCGCGGACTTGGTCACGCGTCTTGGGTGCGGAGGCGTCGGCGGCGAAAGCCATGCCGGCAGAAGCGGTGGTCAGGGCGAGGGCGATGAGGGAGAGACGTGCGGTTTTCATGAGGGTTTCCTTTTCGGTTGTGCTGGCAGTGCCAGCGTTGGGTTGCCCACTCAATACGCGTTAACCCTGACCCTGGATTCAAAAAAACTTGTCCCGACACAAATCCTCACAAAACCGCGCGCTGGGCCCCCTCAGCCCGCTGCCTTGGGATACAGCACCATCTGCGTGCAACGGAAGAGCGCAATGGTCTTGCCCGTCTCTCGGTGGGTGACGACCGCGTCCCACACTTGCGTGGTTCGGCCCACATGCGCGGGGCGCGCCACACATTCAATGGTGCCCTGCAGTGCGGTGCCCAGGTGGTTGCTCTTGAGTTCGATGGTGGTGAAGCCGTTGGCCTCCTTGGGCAGGTTGGCCACGCAACCATAGCCACAGGCGGTGTCGGCCAGCGTGACGATGCTGCCCGCGTGCAGGAAGCCATTCGGCGCCATGGTGTGGGGCTTCACGGCGAGTTCGGCGCGCACTTCGGCCGCGCTCACCAGCGTGAAGACCAGGCCCAGGTGGCCGGGCAAAGCGCCTTCGCCGCGCGCATTGAACTGAGAGGTGAGATCGGTCATGAGGGTCTCCTGGGGTGATGAAAGCATGGGGACATTCAACGGGTCCAGCTGCCCATGCGGATGGCGATGGCGAGCGTGGAACCATAGACGACGAGGCTGAAGGCCACCACCGCAAAGAGTGCGGTGGCGCCCGTATTGAAGACGTGCACGCACAGCCAGCCGCCCACCACGAGCACCACCAGGCGGCCCATGCTGGCGGTGAGCGGCCAGAACATGCGGCCCGCGCCCTGCGATGCAAAGAACAGCGCCAGCCCTAGGCCGAAGAACGCGTAGCAGCCGCCCACGATGCGCAGATACGTTGCGCCCAGGGCCAGCACCTGTGCGTCTTGTGTGAAGAGGTTCATCCACAACCCGGGTGCGATGGCGGTTACCACGCCGATGGTGCCGGTGATGGCCGCCACCACGCCGCCGCCGAGCCAGGCCACGCGCACCGCGCGCGCCGCCTGGCCCGCACCCATGTTGGTGGCCACCATGGCGGTGAGTGCGGTGCCAAAGCCGAAGGCAATGGGCACCAGGATGTATTCGAGCCGCGCGGCCACGCCGTAGCCCGCGAGCGCGGCCGTGCCGTAGTGGCCCACGAAGGCGGTCGACACCGCAATGGAGGCGTTGCTGATCACCGGGCTCATGGAGGCGGGCAGCCCCACGCGCAAGATGTCGCGCCAGAGCGCCGCGCGCGGCCACCATGCGGTGCGCCGCAGGCTCACCACGCCATGGCGGCGCAGCAGGTAGCCCACCATCACCAGCGCAGACAGCGCGTTCACCGTGAGCGTGCTGGCGGCAGCACCCGCCACACCCATGCCAGGCAGAGGGCCCCAGCCAAACACCAGCAGCGGAGCCAGCGGCAGGTGCAGCAGCGCCGTGCCCAGCAACAACAGCGAAGGCAGCAGCATGTTGCCCGCGCCCCGCACCACCGCCGCAAGCACGTTGGTGAACCAGATGATCACCGCGCCACCAAACAGCACGTTGGCATAGGCCAGTGCGGCGTCCAGTGCCGGGCCGCGCCCGCCCATGCCGCTGAAAATGCCGCGCCCGAAACCGAGCAGGGCCACCATGAACAACACCGCCAGCAAGGCGGCGATCAGCAATGCCTGCTGCGCGAGGCGGCTCGCGTCCTCCTGCTGCCCCGCACCCAGTGCGCGCGCCACGGCGGCCGTGGTGGCGCCGCCAATGCCACCGGCCGACATCTGCAGCATCAGCATCGACAGCGGAAACACCAGCGCAATGCCCGCCAGCGCATCGGCCCCCACCAGGCCGAGGATGTAGCCGTCGTAGCCAATGACGATGGTCATGGCAAACAGGCCCATCACGTTGGGTGTGGCCAGCTGCAGCAGCGTGGGCAGCAGTGGCGCGTGCAGCATCTGCTGCACCCGGTTCTGGGCGGTCATGCGCGAGGAGCCTGCAGGTCGTTGCAGCGGCTCAGGACGGTTGCGGGGTGGCGTGGCATGGGGTGGTTCTCGGGGGGATGGAAGCGCCCTTGCATATGACGGTTGTCATATTCAAGGGCGAAGACAAACGGGACCGCGAGCGCGGTGGGTGGGCAAAGACCATGGCTCAGCCCGCTGGATCGGCGTCGTGTTCCGCCAGCAAGGTGCGGCGGTTGGCGGCCAGCAGGGCGCGGCCTTCGGCGTTGTCGCCCAGCGCGCGCGCCAGCTGCAGCGCGCCCACCAGCTGGCTGGCCATGGCGGCCGCAGTGCCCGGCGCAGCACCTTCAGGCAGCGAGCGCTCGACCAACGCCACCAGGCCGCGCACGCGCTGCGCCGCCGCCTCGCGCACATCGGCCGACTGGCGTGGCATCTCTGACGCCAGCGCAGCCACCGCGCACCCGTTTTCGGTGCCGCTCAGGTGCGCATCCGACAGGTAACCCTCCACCAGCGCGCGCAACGGGCTGGCGCCGGAGGCGGCGCGCCGGGCGGTGCTTTTGGCGATGCGCTCGGCGCTCTGCTGCCCGGCGTGCGCCAGGGCCTCGGCCAGCAAGGCGTCGCGCGAGGCGAAGTGCGCGTAGAAACCCCCGTGCGTGAGGCCGGCCTGTTTCATGATGTCGGCCACGCCCACCCCCTGAAACCCGGCGCGACGGATCGCCTTGGACGCGGTATCCAGAATGCGCTCGTGCGTCAGTGCTTTGCGGTTGGGGGCGATTTCCATGGTGGCGGGAGTGTAGCGGTAAATATGATGGTCATCATATTTCGCCGACGGCCGGGCGTTTTGAGCAGCGCGCGGGGCACGGCCATCCGCCCTGCCCGCCGCCTGTTCAAGGCCGAATGGCCGTGTACTCCGAGAAGATCCCCAGCTCCGTGTGGCGCTTGACCTGCACGAAGCCGGCGCGTTCCATGGCCTGGAGGATTTGCTCTGGCGGGATGCACGACTCGATCGTGTCCCAGTAGAAGCGCCACAGCTCCGCGCTGCCGCGCGCGCGGGCCACCACGCGTGCGAGCGTGGGCACGATGCGCCGCATGTAGAACTTCAGCATCGCGCGCGAGAAGCCGCTCGAAGGCTGGCTGATCTCCAGAATCAGCAAGCGCCCGCCCGGCCGCACGACGCGGTGAAACTCCCGCAGCGCAGCTTCCACGTCCGACACGTGTCGAAAGGCGTAGCCAAAGCTCAGAAAGTCCGCTTCGCCATCGGCGCACGGCAGCGCTTCTGCCACGCCCTCGCGCAATTCAATGCCGGGCAGGTCGACCTGCGCGAGCATGCCCGGGCTGGGGTCCACGCCAATGAGGCGGCCCTTGTCCCCGATCACGGCGCAGGCTTGCCTCGCCAGCAGGCCGGTGCCAATGCCCACGTCCACCACCTTGTCGCCAGCGGCCAGACCGGCCCGCACCAAGGCTTCGCGCCGGTACCAGCTGCCCGATCCGAATGCCATGGTGCGCTCGATGCGGTCGTAGTCGACCGCAGTCTCGTCGAAGATGCGGCGCACATAGCGTGTGTGGTCCGCTTCGTCACGGTAGTAGTCGGGCAGGGGGGCGTGCGGCAGGTGAGGGGTGGGCTCCTTCAAACGGGTGCTCCTTGGGCCAAAGGCCAAAATGGGTCGATCGGATGGGTCTGGGGCTGCAGCGTACCGTAGATGCGATACAGGTCCCGCAGCCGACCCCGCCGATGCGCCCGGCTCACTGCCCCGTCATGCGCACCTTCTGGTCCAGAAACTCGTTGGTGAACATGGTGGCGGGGTCAAACGCCTTGTCGATGCCGATGAGCGAGCCCACCAGTTCGTAGTCGGCCTTCACGCGGCCAGCGTCAAACGCGCCCAGTGCCACCTTGGTGGTGGTGTCGTCGCGCATCAGCATCTTGATGCGCCCCCACTGGTCGCGCTGGTTGTCTGCGCTGAGACCGCTGACGTCGGCCATCAGGGCTTGCAGGCAGGGGTCGAAGGATTTCACGCAGGCGTCGTAGGCGCGCTGCGTGACGGCCACGAACTTGGCCACGAGGTCCTTGTTCTTGTCGAGGAACGCGCGGTTCACCACGATCGAATTGCCGTACACGTTCAGACCCACCGAACGCCACGGCGCAAAACCCAGGTCGCTGCCGAACTCGCGCACCTTGAGGTCGTGCTCGTTGTAGAAGTCCGAGATGATGTCCACCGACTTGGCCTTCAGCGCGGCCACCTTGGCTTGCGGGCTGAGGTTCACGAAGTTCACCGACCCCGCATCGAGCCCGGCGTTCTTGGCGAAGGCCGGCCACATCAGGCGCGCGGCATCGCCGGGTGGGTTGCCGATCTTGCGGCCGGTGAAGTCTTTCGGCCCGTTGATGCCGGAAGACTTGAGCCAGTAGAAACCTTGCGGGGTGTTTGCGTAGATCACCATCACGGCGGTGAGGTCGGCGCCCTTGCCGCGCGCCTGCATGGCGGTGGGCAAATCGGCAATGCCCATTTGCGAGCCACCCGAGCCCACGCGCTGTGCCGTGCCGGCCGAACCCCGGCCCGACTCGATGGTGAGATCAATGCCTTCCTTCTTGAACCAACCCTGCGACTTCGCGTAGTACAGGGGCGCGTGATCGGCCGTGGGCGTCCAGTTCAACATGAGCGTCACGTCGGCCGCAGAGGCGGACGCTGCGGCCAGGGACAAGAGGGCGGTGCCCGCTGCGGCGATGAGTTTTTTCATGATGACCCAGGGTTGGTTGAAGAGATGTGTACGGTATCAACTTTTTTGTTGATAATCAACTGGACGTTTGAAAAAGTCACTCCGTCGCGCCGCGCGCGACGCACCGTGCCTGCGGCCTGGCCGCGCCACCGTGTCGGGTAGAGTGACTCGCAGGACAACGACGGGAAACCTCTCATGACCACCGCCGCACGAAAGACCCCAGCCCGAAGTGCCGCCAAAACAGCGGCGCGCGCCCCCGCTGCCAAAGCCACACAGGCCCCCGCCCGCGCCGCCCGGGCGCGTGCCAACCTGCCGTTGCGCGACGCCGCGGCCACCCGCGAAGCGCTGCTGGTGGCGGCCGTCGAGGAGTTCGCGCGCAACGGCTTTGCCGGCGCGCGTGTCGACCTCATCGCCGCCTCGGCGGGTGTGAACAAGCAGCTGGTCTATCACTACTTCGGCAACAAGGAAGGCCTGTACCGCGACGCGCTCGAAGCGGTGTACGCGCAGCTGCGCGAGAAAGAGCGCGCCTTGTCCCTGGCCGACATGGCCCCCGCCGAAGCCATGGCCGCGCTGGTGGGTTTCTCGTTTGACTACCTGAGCGAGCACCCCGAATTCATCTCCCTGCTGGCCGACGAGAACCGCAACGCCGGCCAGCACATCCGCGAGTCGGCGTCGCTCCAGCAGATGCACCTGCCCCTGGTCGAAATGCTGGAAGCCACGCTGGCGCGCGGTGTGGCCGAAGCGGTGTTTCGCGACGACTACGACGCCATCAACCTCTACATCTCGGTCGCGGGCCTGTCGTACTTCTACTTCTCCAACAACCACACGCTCTCGGTCATCTTTGCGAAGAAGCTCAGCAGCCGCGCGGCGCACGCGCAGCGCCGAAAGCACGTGATCGAGTTCACCCTCAATGCCTTGCGCCCGGGCGCGGACTGACTCACGGAGCGGACCATGGCGCTGAGCGTGCTCGACATCTTCAAGATCGGTATCGGGCCATCGAGCTCGCACACCGTGGGGCCCATGCGTGCGGCCGCCCGTTTTGTCGACGGTCTGGCCCAGCGGGGTTTGCTGGCTTCGGTGGCGGGCGTGCGCGTGGCGCTGCACGGCTCGCTCGGCGCCACCGGCAAGGGGCACGGCAGCAGCGGCGCGGTGCTGGCCGGCCTGGAAGGCGCACAACCCGAAACGGTGGACGTGCCCGCCATGGAAGCGCGCCTGGCGCAGATTCGCGCCACCCGCACCCTGAACCTGGGCGGCCAGGTACCCGTGCGCTTCAGCGAACCCGACCACCTGCTGTACTTCCGCAAGCCCTTGCCCGGGCACCCCAACGGCATGCGCTTCGAAGCGCATGACCAGGCCGGCGCGCTCGTCGAGGCGCGCGAGTACTACTCGGTGGGCGGCGGCTTTGTGGTCGACCCCCAAGCCCAGGGCCAGGGCGCTGCGCCCGGTGTCGCGGTGCCTTATGCCTTCCGTTCGGGCGATGAGCTGCTGGCGTTGTGCCGCGACACGGGGCTGTCGATCAGCGAACTGATGCGCGCCAACGAAGCGGTCTTCCGTCCGGCCGATCAAACGTCGGCAGCCATCGCAAACCTGTGGGCGGTGATGCAGGCCTGCGTGCAATCGGGCTGCTCGCGCGAAGGGGTGCTGCCCGGCGCGTTGAACATTCGCCGCCGGGCGCCGCAGCTGGCCCGCGATCTGCACGCCCACCCGCAGGCCGGCCTGCTCGACCCGCTGGTGGTGCTCGACTGGGTGAGCCTCTATGCGCTGGCGGTGAACGAAGAGAACGCGGCGGGGGGCCGCGTCGTCACGGCGCCCACCAATGGCGCGGCCGGCATCGTGCCGGCGGTGTTGCACTACTACACGCGCTTCGTGAACGGCGCGAGCGCCGAGGGCGTGGAGCGCTTCCTGCTCACGGCCGCCGCCATCGCCATCCTCTACAAGGAAAACGCTTCCATCTCGGGCGCCGAAGTGGGGTGCCAGGGCGAGGTGGGCGTGGCCTGCTCCATGGCGGCGGGCGCGCTGGCGGAGGTGATGGGGGGCACGCCGCTGCAGGTGGAAAACGCCGCCGAGATCGGCATGGAGCACAACCTCGGCCTCACCTGCGACCCCGTGGGTGGCCGCGTGCAGGTGCCCTGCATCGAACGCAACGCCATGGGCGCGGTCAAGGCCTTGCACGCGGCACGCATGGCCCTGCGTGGCGACGGCAAGCACTACGTGTCGCTCGACAAGGTCATCAAGACCATGGCGCAGACCGGCGCCGACATGAAGACCCAATACAAGGAAACCTCGCGCGGTGGACTGGCTGTCAACGTGATCGAGTGCTGACGCGAAAAACTCTTGTCAACTAAATAGTTGACAGCGAATCACCCGCTCCCTATGATTCGCCGCAAGGTGCTTGCCAACGTGGCACAGGCACCCATGCGAAGGAGTTCTGCACATGAGCGTTCCACCTGCCGCGGCCATGGCACCGGCCGCAAGGCCCATGCAGGGCACGGGCGATACCCCGACCTGGCACCGATGGGCCACCATCGTTGGCGTGCACCTGGCGCTGGTGGTGCTGTGGGAAGTGGTGGTCCGCGTGTTCGAGGTCCGCAGCTTCGTGCTGCCCGCGCCCTCGGCGATCCTGGCCACGCTTGGCAACCCCAACCACGCGTGGTTGTCCAACACGCTGGTGACGGCCACCGAGGTGTTTGGTGGCTACTTGCTGGGCCTGGTGGCCGGTGTGCTGGGCGCCCTGCTCTTCGTGACGAGCAAGCGGCTCACGCTGCTGCTGTTCCCCGTGCTGGTCACGCTGAACATGGTGCCCAAGGTGGCCATGGGCCCCTTGATCATTGTGTGGTTCAGCTACGGCATCGGGCCCAACATCCTCATCACGTTCAGCCTGTGCTTCTTCCCCATCTTGCTGACCACGATCCGGGGGTTGAACGAAACCGAGCCCGACCTGCTGGACCTCGTGAAGGCCCTGAACGGTTCGCGCTGGCAACTCTTTCGCTACATCCAGCTGCCGGGCTCGCTGCCCTACCTGTTCTCTGGCATGAAGGTCGCCACGGTGCTGGCGGTGGCCGGTGCGGTGGTGGGTGAATTCATCGCCTCCGACAAGGGCCTGGGCTATCTGATGATTCAGGTGCAGGCCTCGCTGGACACGCCTGCGGTCTTCATGGCCGTGCTGCTCATCACGGCGCTGGGCGTTCTTCTCTACGGGCTCGTTCTCCTGTTGGAACGGCTCTTCATCACCCAGGACGCAAGACTGCAATGACCACCCCACACGACACCCTGAACGGCCCGTTCCTCGAAGACCTTCCGCTTCCCGAACGCTTCCCCACCGAAGAGGCGCTCGACGACTTCCTGGCCGTGCCCTCCCAAGACCTCGTGCGCGACATGGCGCGCACCGAGGGCGATCTGATGATCCTCGGCGTGGGCGGCAAGATGGGCCCCACGCTGGCGCGCCTGGCGCGCAACGCCATGGCGCGAGACCGCCGCGTGATCGCCGTGGCCCGCTTCAGCGAGCCTGGCCTGAAGGAAAGCCTGAACGCCCACGGCATCGAAACCCTGGCCTGCGACCTGCTCGACCGCCAGGCGCTGCAAGCCTTGCCGCAGGCGCCCAACATCGTCTTCATGGCCGGGCGCAAGTTCGGTGGCGACGGCAACCTGCCGCTCACCTGGGCCATGAACGCGCTCGTGCCCGCCATGGTGGCCGAGACCTTCAGCCGTTCGCGCATCGTCGCTTTCTCCACCGCCTGCGTGTACCCCTTTGTGCCCGTGAACGGCCAGGGCGCCGCCGAAGACCTGCCACCCGACCCGCCGGGCGAATACGCGCAGTCCTGCGTGGGCCGCGAACGCCTGTTCGAACACTTCTCGCAACTGCACCAGACACCGGGACGCCTGTTCCGCCTGAGCTACGCCATCGACATGCGCTACGGCGTGCTGGCCGATGTGGCCTCCAAGGTCTGGCGCGGCGAGCCGGTGGACGTGACCATGGGCCACGTCAACGTGATCTGGCAGGGCGACGCCAACGCGCAGGCGCTGCGCTGCCTCGCGGCCGCCACGGTGCCCACCTCGCCGCTGAACGTGAGTGGGCCCGAAACCACGTCCATCCGCTGGCTGGCGCAGGAGTTCGCGCGCCGCTTCGGCAAGCCGGTGGAGATCACGGGCGAAGAAGCGCCCACCGCCTGGCTGATGAACACCGGCGAGGCCGAGCGCCTGTTTGGCTACCCGCGCATTGCACTCAAGCAGATGATGGGCTGGGTGGCCGAATGGGTGGCCCACGAGCAGCGCATGCTGGGCAAGCCCACCAAGTTCGAGAAGCGGGATGGCAAGTACTGAAGCCATCGCCGCGCAGCGCCTGCCCGCCCTCACACCCGAGGTGCAGGCGCAGCTGCAGCAGCTGGTGGTGGACAGCCACTGGAACCAGCTCCCGGCCGACTGGGCGCAGTTCTTCCAGCTCGGCACGCTGTATGCGGTGCGCGACGCGCGTGGTGCCATCACCGCCAGCGGTGCGGTGCTGCCCATGGGCGCGCCCGGTGCGCCAGGCCCTGCGGTGTCGTGGATCAGCATGATCCTGGTGACGCCTGCGCAGCGCGGCCAGGGCCTGGGCCGCGCGGTGTTTGCCAGCTGCCTCGCCCAGGTGCTGGCCGAAGACCGCGTGCCCATGCTGGACGCCACCCCGCAAGGCGAGGCGCTGTACGCGCAGTTCGGCTTCGAGCCGCAGTGGCGCTTCACACGCTGGCGCCGCGCGCAGCACGGTGCCGCCCCGGGCGCCACCCACAAGGCACTGCCGTTGGCCGATGGCATCGAGCCCCTGCTGCGCCTGGACGCGCAGGCCCTGGGCTTTGAACGCGCCGCCTTGCTGCGCGGCCTCGCCGGGCGCGAGGGCGCCGTGTGCCTGCGCATGGGCGGCGCCACCGCGTTGCTGCGCCCTGGCCGCACCGCCACCCACATCGGCCCCCTGCATGCGAGCAACGAAGCCGAGGGCGCCGCCTTGCTCGACGCCATCGCCACCGCGCTGCCCGGCGCACTGGTCATCGACGTGCCGCAGGGCCGCACCCACATGGCCGCGAGCCTGCAGGCCGCCGGCTTCACGCCAGAGCGCGCCTTTGCGCGCATGGTGCGCAGCGCCGGCCGCGCCCTGGCGCCCGCGCGCACCGCCATCGTGCAAGCGGTGGCCGGCCCCGAATACGCCTGAACCCCCAAAGCCCGAACCGCCTACCCCCGAGGAACCCATGCCCCTGAACCGATCCGATCTTCCGCAGAACGTGCTCTCGCTGCTGTCGCAGGGCACGGTCATTCCCGCGCACCCGCTGGCGCTGGACGCCCACCGCAGCTTTCACCGCGAGCGCCAGCGCGCCCTCACCCGCTACTACGTGGACGCGGGCGCCGGTGGCCTCGCCGTGGGGGTGCACACCACCCAGTTCGCCATTCGCGAGCGCGGCCTGTACAGCACCGTGCTGGCCGCGGCCATGGAAGACCGCCTGGCCTGGAGCACCCGCCCCATGGCCATGATCGCGGGCCTGTGCGGCCAGACCGCGCAGGCGGTGGCCGAAGCCCGGACGGCCGTGGGCCTGGGGTACCACGCGGGCCTGTTGAGCCTGGCCGCGGTGGGCTCGGCCTCGGAAGACGAGATCGTTGAACACTGCACGCAGGTGGCCCAGGAAATTCCGCTGGTGGGCTTCTACCTGCAGACCGTGGTGGGTGGCCCCGTGCTCTCCAGCGACTTCTGGCGGCGCTTTGCCCTCATCCCCAACGTGCTGGCGATCAAGGTGGCTCCGTTCAACCGCTACCGCACCCTCGATGTGGTGCGCGGGCTGGTCGACGCCAGGGCCGAAGACCGCGTGTTCCTCTACACCGGCAACGACGACCACATCGTGCTCGACCTCGCCCTGCCCTTTGTCGCGCAGCGCGACGGCCAGGACGTGACCGTGCGCTTTCGCGGTGGCCTGCTGGGCCACTGGTCGGTGTGGACGGCCAGCGCCGTGCAGCAGCTGCGCACCATCAAAGACGAGCTGGCCCGCTCGGGCGGGGCGCTGTCGCCCGAACTGCTCGCGCTGGACTCTCGCGTGACCGACTGCAACTCCGCCTTCTTCGACGTGGCCAACAACTTCCACGGCTGCATTGCCGGCTGCCACGAGGTCTTGCGCCGACAGGGCCTGCTCGAAGGCATCTGGTGCCTGGACCCGCAAGAAGGCCTGGGCGCGGGTCAGGCACAAGCCATTGACCGCGTGTACGCCCATCACGGCGATCTGGCCGACGACGCCTTCGTGAGCGAGAACCTGCAGAGGTGGCTGTCATGAGCGAACCCCTGATCCGCATGCGCAACCTGCGCAAGGTCTACCGCAAGCGCGACACCGAGTTTCTGGCCGTCTCCGACGTCACGCTCGACATTCACGAGGGCGACATGGTCTCGCTCGTGGGCCCTTCGGGCTGCGGCAAGTCCACGCTGCTGAAGATCCTGGCGGGCCTGCAGGGCCACGACGGCGGCGAGCTGCACATGGGTGGCCCCGCAGGGTTCGACCCCGGGCGCGATGTCGGCATGGTGTTTCAGCAACCGCTGCTGCTCAAGTGGCGCACCGTGCTGGAGAACGTGCTGCTGCCCGCCGACATTCTGGGCTTGCCCCGCAAGGCCTCGAAAGACCGCGCGCAGCAGCTGCTGGAGATGGTGGGCCTGGCCGGCTTTGCCGACAAGATGCCCTACGAACTCTCGGGCGGCATGCAGCAGCGCGCCGCCATTGCGCGCGCCCTCATTCACGACCCCAAGCTGGTGCTGATGGACGAGCCCTTTGGCGCGCTGGACGCGCTCACGCGCGAGAAGATGAACCTGGAGATGCTGCGCATCTGGGAAGAAAGCCACAAGACCTTCATCGTGGTGACCCACAGCATTCAGGAAGCCGTGTTCCTGGGTTCGCGCTGCGCGGTGCTCACCGCCGGCCCGGCCCGCATGGCCGAGGCCTTTCCCATCGAGCTGCCCTCGCCGCGCAAGCTGCACGTCAAGACCACACCGGAGTTCGGCCAGTACGTCTCGCGCGTGTATTCGTTGCTCGGGGTCGAGTAGCGCGGTCCTACGCGCTGGCCTGCGCCTGCAACGCGGCCAGCCGCTCGCCCATGAACGCGCGCAGCGCGCGCAGCAGCGGTGTGAGCTGGCGCCGGTCGGGCACCACCAGGTACAGCGGTGTGGCCTCGGTGGTCCAGTCCGTGCACAGGGGCAGCAAGCGGCCTTGGGCCAGGTCGCTGGCGATGTCGAAGAACGACTTGTAGGCGATGCCTTTGCCCAGCAAGGCCCAGCGGCGCACCGCGTCCCCGTCGTTGGACACATTGACGCTTTTCACGCGCACCGTGACCGGCGGCGCTTCGCCCAGCGAGAAGCGCCAGCGGTCGTGCACCTCGTCGTGCAGCATGAAACACAGGCAGTCGTGCCCGCTGAGTTCGTGCGGTGTGGCGGGCGCGCCGTGCCGCGCCAGGTAGGCGGGTGAGGCGCACAGCACGCGCCGGTGTGAGGCCGCCAGCGGCAGCGCCACCAGGTTGGAGTCTCGCGGTTTGCCGTAGCGAAAGGCCGCGTCCACCGGGCTGCTGTACACGTTGGTGATGCTGTCGGACAGCTGCAGGCGAATGTCGACCTGCGGGTGTGCTTCCTGAAAGTCGTGGAGCCAGGGCAGCAGCACATTGCGCCCCAGGTCGGAAGGGGCGGCCAGCTTCAGCGTGCCGCGCAGCGCCTGTTCGCCGTCCCCGATCCGCTGGCCCGCCTGCTGCAGCACCTGCAGCGCGGGCCGGCATTGTTCGAGGAAGCGCTCGCCCTGCTGCGTGAGCCGCAGGCTGCGCGTGGAGCGCACAAACAGCGCCACGCCCAGCTCGGCCTCCAGCCGCTTGAGCGCGGCGCTGGTGGCCGCGGGCGTGAGGTCGAGCGCGCGCGCCGTGGCCGAGAGGCTGCCGCTGTCCACGGTGCGCACGAAGATGTCCAGGTCTTGTAGGGCTTTCAAAGCTTGTCCTCAGGTTGCCGCTGCATTTTCAAATTTTGCTTGAAGATGCATTCAACGGCGAGGTGGTTACTCCCGGCCCCCGAACGCGCGAGCATGCGGCCTGTGCCCCGTTTCTCCTTTTCATCTTTGAAAGCCTCCCCATGAAAGCCGTTGGATACCAGAAGCCCCAGGCCATCAGCGCCGCCGATGCGCTCGTCGACATCACCCTGCCCGAGCCCGTGGCCACCGGGCGCGACCTGTTGGTCGAGGTCAAGGCCGTGTCGGTCAACCCGGTGGACACCAAGGTGCGCAAGAGCGCCCTGCCGCCCGAAGGCCAGACGCACAAGGTGCTGGGCTGGGACGCCAGCGGCATCGTGCGGGCCGTGGGCCCCGAGGTGACGCTGTTCAAGCCGGGCGACCGCGTGTGGTACGCCGGCTCCATTGCACGCACCGGCACCAACAGCGAGCGCCACCTGGTGGACGAACGCATCGTGGGCCACATGCCGAAGTCGCTCGACTTCGCACAGGCTGCGGCGCTGCCGCTCACCGCCATCACCGCCTGGGAAATGCTGTTTGACCGCCTGGGTGTGGCGCCGGGCAAGCGGCCCACCGCGCAAACGCTGCTCATCATCGGCGCCTCCGGCGGCGTGGGCTCCATCCTCACGCAGCTCGCCTCGCGGCTCACCAGCCTCACCGTGATCGGCACCGCGTCGCGGCCCGAAACGCAGGCCTGGGTGAAAGAGCTCGGCGCGCACCACGTGATCGACCACAGCCAACCCCTGTCCGAAGAACTGCGGCGCATCGGCTTCCCGACGGTGGACCTCATCGTGAGCCTCACGCAGACCGAAGCGCACTTCGACCAGATCGTCGAAGCCATCGCGCCGCAAGGCCGCTTTGGCCTGATCGACGACCCCACCTCGCTGGACGTGACGAAGTTCAAGCGCAAGTCGGTCTCGGTGCACTGGGAACTCATGTTCACGCGCGCGCTGTTCGGCACGGCCGACATGATCGGCCAGCACCGCCTGCTCAACGAAGTGGCCGCGCTGGTGGACGCGGGCCTGATCCGCACCACGCTCGCCGAGCGCTTCGGCACCATCAACGCCGACAACCTGAAGCGCGCTCACGCGCTGATCGAATCGGGCAAGGCGCGCGGCAAGGTGGTGCTGGAAGGCTGGGCCTGATCAACCCGGCTGGGGCACGGCCGGCGCGTCTTCCGGCTCACTCAGGCGGTGCCCCCAGCCCTCCACCGTCTCGCGCAGCATGCGCGCGACGATCTTGCTGGCGGGGGTGAGCTGGCCCTGTTTGGGCAGCGCCAGCGTCACATGCCGGCGCAGGTCGGGGTTCACCACGCGTGAGGCCTGCAGCCGGCCTGCGCGCAGCTCGGCGTCGATGGAAAACGGCCCCAGCAGGGAATACAGGCCCGGCGTGTGCGCCACCAGTTCCTTTTGCACCCGCAGCGAATCGGCCTCCACCTCGGCCTGCAGCACAAAGCCCTTGCTGCGCGCGGTTTCGTCGAGCACCGCGCGCCAGTGCGCGGGCCGCCGGGGCAGCACCAGGCGCAGGCCGGCCAGGCGCGTGAAGTCAAACGTGTCGCCCAGCGTCAGCGGGTCGCCGGGGCGCGACACCAGGTAGGTGCCCGCCACCGCCAGCAGCTTCTCGTCGGCGCCGGTGGGCTTCTGGTAGCGAAACAGGATCGCCATGTCCACGCTGCCCATGTCCAGCAGCGCATCGAGCTCGCCGCCCTGGCCCTCGCGCACATTGAGCTTGATCTTGGGGAACTCGGTCTTGAGCCGCAGGAACACGCTCGTCATCAGCGGGTGCGCCGCCGAGGGCAGGATGCCCAGCCGCACCTCGCCCATGGGCTCGCCCGCGTCCACGCGAATGTCGGCCAGCAGCTGGTCGGTGTCGCGCACCCAGCCGCGCACGCGCGCCTCCACGCGGTGGCCCAGGTCGGTGAGCACCACGCCCCGCCCGGTGCGGCGAAACAGCGCACCGCCGCACTGTTTTTCCAGCTCGCCGATCTGCCGGCTGATGTGCGACTGCACCGTCTGCCGCAGCACCGCGGCCTTGGTGAAGCTGCCGAGCTCGGCCACTTCCAGGAACAGGCGGAAGTCGTTGGGGTTCATGGGGGGCGTCTCCGGGTCTGCCATGCCGATTGAGGCATGTCTGAAATCTGGGTTTGCATTCTAGGCAGATGGCGGGCGCGTTCCTAGACTCCGTTCCCATCATCACCGCGCTGCCCTCAGCGCCCCACACGGAGACACAACCGCCATGCGCATCGCCAGCTTCGAGCAAGACGGCCACGCCACCTACGGCGTGGTCGGCACCGATGGCCACTACACCCCCGCCCCTGCCGACTTCCTGGCGCGGTTCCCCGATCTCAAGGCCGTCATTGCCGCCGGTGCGCTCGACGCGCTGCAGGCCGCCGCCCAGGCCAGCGGTGTGCGCCTGGCGCCCGCGCAAGTGCGCCTGCTGCCCGTCATTCCCAACCCCGGCAAGCTCATCTGCATCGGCCTGAACTACAAGACCCATGTGGCCGAGACCAAGCGCCCCGACAGCGAGCACCCCTCGATCTTTCTGCGCTTTGCCGACACCCTGGCCGCCCACGGCGACGAGGTGCTGCGACCCGCGTTCTCCGAGCGCTTCGACTGGGAAGGCGAACTCGCTTTTGTCATTGGCACGGGCGGGCGCCACATTGCCAAAGACAAGGCCTTTGACCACATCGCCGGCTACGCCTGCTTCAACGACGTGAGCGTGCGCGACTGGCAGAAGCACACCCACCAGTTCACGCCCGGCAAGAACTTCCCCGGCACCGGCCCGTTCGGCCCCTACATGGCCACGCGCGACGAAGTGCCCGACGTCACGAAGCTGCAGCTGCAGACGCGCCTGAACGGCAGCGTGGTGCAGAACGCCAGCGTGGGCGACCTGATCTTCGACATCCCCACCATCGTGAACTACGTCTCCCGCTTCACGCCGCTCTCGCCCGGCGACGTGATCGCCACCGGCACGCCGGGCGGCGTGGGCGACCGCCGCGAGCCGCCGCTCTACATGAAGCAGGGCGACGTGGTCGAGGTCGAGATCACCGGCCTGGGCATCCTGCGCAACCCCATCGGCACCGACCCCGCCGCCGCCTGAACACGAGACACCCCATGAGCACCTCTCCCCAACTGCGCGTCGCCGTCGACATCGGCGGCACCTTCACCGACATGGCGGCTTTCGACGAAGCCACCGGCCAGCTGCTGTTCGGCAAGGCCCTGTCCACCCATGGCCAGCTCGTCAACGGCATCCAGGCCACGCTGGACAGCGCGGACATCGACCTGAAAGACGGCAACCTGTTCCTGCACGGCTCCACCATCGCCATCAACACGCTGCTGGAGCGCAACGGCGCCAACACCGCACTGCTGATCACCGAAGGCTTTCGCGACATTTATGAAATCGGCCGCGTCAACCGGCCCGATGCCTACAACCTGTTTTTCAACAAGCACCAGCCGCTGGTGAAGCGCTCGCTGCGCTTCGAAGTGGCCGAGCGCCTGCGCGCCGATGGCAGCACCCACAAGCCGCTGGACGAAGCCGCCGTGCGCGAGCTGGCCAAAGACCTGCGCGGCCAGGGCGTGGAAGCGGTGGCCGTGCTGCTGCTGCACTCTTACCGCAACCCGGCACACGAGCAGCGCGTCAAGCAGATCCTGCAAGAAGAACTGCCTGGCGCCTTCGTGTGTGCCTCGCACGAGCTCAGCCAGGAATACCGCGAGTTCGAACGCGTCTCCACCGCCGTGGCCAACGCCTATGTGGGCCCGCGCGTCTCGGCCTACCTGGGCGAACTCGAAGCGCACCTGAGCCACAAGGGCTTTGGCGGCGACTTCTATGTGGTGCAGTCCACCGGCGGCCTGTTCCCCAGCGCCCATGCGCGGCGCGACTGCGTGCGCATGCTGGAGTCCGGCCCGGCCGCCGGCGTGATCGGCGCGCAGGCCATCTGCGCGCAGCTCGGCATGGGCGACGCCATTGCCTTCGACATGGGCGGCACCACCGCCAAGGCCGGCGTGATCAGCGAAGGCCGCCCGCTCACCACCGGATCGGCACTCATCGGTGGCTACGAGCGCGCCCTGCCCATCCAGATCCCCATGATGGACATCCACGAGGTGGGCACCGGCGGCGGGTCGATTGCCCGCGTGGAAACCGGCAACGCGCTGCGCGTGGGCCCGCAAAGCGCGGGCTCCATTCCCGGCCCCGTGGCCTACGGCCGTGGCGGCACCGAGCCCACCGTGACCGACGCCAACCTGCTGCTCGGCCGCCTGGACGCCGAGCACTTCCTGGGCGGTGAGCTCCAGCTCGACCTGGCCGGCTGCCAGCGCCAGATGCAGGAGCGCGTGGCCGGCCCGCTGGGCCTGGAGCCCACGCAGGCCGCCGACGGCATCCTGCGCATTGCCGTCACCCAGATGTCGCACGCCGTGAAGGCCGTGACCACCGAGCGCGGCCTGGACGCCGGCAGCTTCACCATGGTGGTGTACGGCGGCGCAGGCCCGCTGCACGCCTCGGCCATTGCGCGCGAGCTGGGCATCCGCAAGGTGCTCATCCCGTATGCGCCGGGTTACTTCTCGGCCTACGGCATGCTGTTTTCAGACCGCCGCTACGACTACGTGCGCTCGGTGTTCCGCAAGCTCAACGACGTGTCCTTCGACGAGATCGAAGCGCTCTACCAGTCGATGGAAGACGAAGGCCGCGCGGCCCTCGCGCAGTCGGGCACGCACGCCGAAGACGTGGTGATCGAACGCGCCGCCGACATGCGCTACGTGGGCCAGGAACACGCGGTCACCGTGGACCTGCCCGGTGCCTTCTTCGTGGACAAGGACCGCTCGGCCATCAAGCGCCAGTTTGACGACCTGCACAAGGTGCGCTACGGCACCTCGGCCCCCAAGGAGCCGGCCGACTTGGTGAGCCTGCGCGTGACCGTGCTGGGCACCATGAAGAAGCCGCCCAAGCACAGCGTGGACGTGGGCACCGCCACGCCCGCCCCTGGCGCGGTGCGCGCCACCAAGCCGGTGTACTTCCGCTCCAGCGGCTGGGCCGACACACCGGTCTACAAGCGCGACCTGCTGTGCGCCGGCAACCAGATTGCGGGCCCCGCACTGATCGAAGAGCACGCCTCCACCACCGTGGTCCAGCCGGGCGACGACCTGCGCGTCGACGAACTGGGCAACCTGCAAATCACCATCGGGAGCGACCGCTCATGAACACGCGAGACCTGCAACATCCGGCCATCGATGCGGTGACCGTCGAAATCATCCGCAACGGCCTGTATGCCGTGACGGAGGAGATGAAGACCAACCTCACGCGCACCGCGTACAACCTCATCATTTACGAGGCGCTGGACTTCACCGTGGGCCTGTTCACCAAGGAAGGCGACACCGTCTCCATTGGCCTGGGCCTGCCCATGTTCATCCGCGGCATGTCGGAAACCGTGAAGGCGAAGATCAAGCACTTCGGGTACGAGAACATCAAGCCCGGCGACATCCTCGTCACCAACGACGCCTACACCACCGGCAGCCACCTGAACCACTTCACGTTCACGATGCCGATCTTTCACGAAGGCCGGCTGGAAGGCTTCACCTGCTGCATGGCGCACTGGCTCGACGTGGGCGGCACGCTGGGCAACGTGACCACCGACATCTTCAGCGAAGGCATCCAGATCCCGATCGTGAAGTACCAGCGCGAAGGCGTGGTCAACCAGGACCTGATCGACATCATCGCCATGAACGTGCGCATGCCCGAGCGCGCGCTGGGCGACCTGCGCGCGCAGATCACCGCCATCACCACCGGCGAGCGCCGCTACGTGGAGCTGCTGCAGCGCTACGGCGCCGATGCGGTCAACGGCTCCATCCAGCAGATCATGGATTCGAGCGAGGCCGTGGCGCGCAAGAACACGCTCTCCATTCCCGATGGCGTGTACGAAGCCGAGTCGTACATGGACGACGACGGCCTGGAGATCGGCAAGCGCATCCCGATCCGCGTGAAGGTCACGGTCAAGGGCGACGAGATGACCGTGGACCTGTCGGACGTGAGCAAGCAGGTGCGCGGCTTCTACAACTCCGGCTTCACCACCGGCATCGCCTGCGCGCAGGTGGCCTACAAGTGCCTGACCACGCCCACCGACTATCCGGTGAACGACGGCAGCTTCCGCTCGCTCAAGGTCATCATGCCCATGGGCACCGTCATCAGCGCCGAGCGCCCCTACCCCATGCGCGTGTGGATGACCTTCCCCATGACCGTGATCGACACCATCTTCAAGGCATTGGCGCCGGCCATTCCCGACCGCGCCATCGCCGGCCACCATGCCGACCTGGTGTTCCCCAACATCCACGGCATCAGCCCGGAAGACGGCCGCCTTTTCATCGTGGGCATTGGCCCGCTGGGCGGTGGCTGGGGCGCCAAGAGCACGGAAGACGGCGTGTCCGTCACGGTCTGCATCAACGACGGCGACACCCACAACAGCCCCACCGAACAGCTCGAAGCCAAGTACCCCGTGCTGGTGGAGAAATACGAAATCCGCAAGGACAGCGCAGGCGCCGGCAAGTACCGCGGCGGCCTGGGCGCCGAGATGGTGGTGCAGGCTCTGAGCCCCTTCACCGTCACCACCCGCATCGACCGCGTGCACTGCAAGCCCTGGGGCCTGGAAGGCGGCGGCGACGCCATGGGCAACGGCCTGGCCGTGCGCCACAAGGGCGAGTGGAAGACCGACCACCTCAACGCCAAGATCTTCAACGTGCGCCTGGAACGCGGTGACGCCTACAAGATGCTTTCGGGCGGCGGCGGCGGCTTTGGCAGCCCGCTGGAGCGCGAGGCCGAGAAGGTGGCCGAAGACGTGCGCGAAGGCTACGTGAGCGCCGAGGTGGCCCGCGAGGTGTACCGCGTGGCGCTGGACGCGCATCAGCAGGTGGACGTGGCCACCACCACGAAACTGCGCGCCACCGCAGCGCAGGGCTGAGATGGACACCGCTGTGGCAGCCGACCCGCGCGCCGCCCACCTGCTGGGCCTGTGGAGCCGCCTTTCGGCCCAGCACGTCACGCTGGGCTCGGGTTGCGGCTGCGGCGTGGGCGGGGTGAGCGTGTCGCTGCAAGACTTCGAGCTCGACATTGCCGACTACCTGTGGGCCGAGAGCGAGCGCCTGGGCGAGAAGGCGGTGGAAGCCTTCCTGCTGCAGCCCGGCCCCATCAACGAACAGCGCCAGCCGGTGATGAACCTGCTGGCGCGGCTCGAAGCCGGCGAAGCCAGCGAGGCCGAAGCCGACTGGCTGCTCACGCGCCTGGCGCGCACGCTCGAGTCCTTCGCCAAGCTGCATGGCCCCACGGGCGAGATGTCATGACGAAGGCCGTGCCCGTCACCGTCTTGACCGGCTTCCTGGGCAGCGGCAAGACCACGCTGCTCAACCGCCTGCTGCGCGCACCCGGCATGCACGGCACGGCGGTGGTCATCAACGAGTTCGGATCCGTGGGGCTCGACCACGACCTGGTGGACCACACCGAAGAAAACATGGTGCTGCTGGCCAACGGCTGCATCTGCTGCACGATTCGCGGCGACCTGGTGGACGCCTTCGAGCGCCTGGCCGCCACGCCTGCTGCCCAAAGCGGCGAACTGCGCCACGTGGTGCTGGAAACCACCGGCCTGGCCGACCCCGCGCCCATCCTGCACACCCTCATGGGCGACCCGCGCATGCACGGCGCCTGGCGCCTGGCCGGCGTGGCTTGCACGGTTGACGCCTGCCACGGCATGGCCACACTCAGCCAGCACCCCGAGGCCGTGAAGCAGGCCGCCGTGGCCGACCGCCTGCTGCTCACCAAGACCGACCTGCAGCCCGCGCCCGAAGCGCTCATGCAGCGCCTGCGCGACATCAACCCGCTGGCCGAGATCCGCACCGATGCCGACGGTGCGCTGTCTGCCTTGCAAGCGCTGCTGCTGCGCCCCGCGCCCGCCTTCACCGCGCTGCCCGAGACCGGCGGCTCGCGCTTCTTTCCCGCGTCTGCACCCAGCGGTGGCCACGACGCGAACCGCCACGACGACCGCATCCGCTCTTACGTCATCGTGCGCGACGAACCGCTCTCGCGCGAAGGCTTCATGGCGTGGCTCGACCTGATGGCCCAGATGCGCGGCGACGACCTGCTGCGCGTCAAAGGCATCGTGCACCTGAGCGACGACCCCGAGCACCCGCTGGTCATTCACGGCGTGCAGCACCTCTTCCACCCGCCCGAAACGCTGCCCCGCTGGCCCAGCGAAGACCGGCGCACGCGCATCGTGTTCATCACACGGGGCATCGATGCCGCAGACATCGACGCCACGCTCACCGTTTTCGAACGGCGCCGCCCGCGCCGCGCCCCCGCTCCCCAACCCGATTGATCACAACCCGAAGGAGACAAGCATGAAGTTGAAGATGAAGCACTGGATCACCGGCCTGGCGCTGTCTGCCGTGGCCGCCGCGCCGGCACTGGCGCAGGGCAAGTTCCCCGACAACATGATCAAGATCGTGGTGCCCTTCGCCGCCGGTGGCGGCGTGGACGGCGCTGCGCGCCTGCTCGCCAGGCAACTGCAGGCCGACCTCGGCGTGAACGTGGTGGTGGACAACCGCGCTGGCGGCAGCGGCACCATCGGCGGCAAGGCCGTGCAGACCGCGCAGGCCGATGGCTACACCCTGCTGTTCTCCGCCGCCACCCACGTGCTCGCGAGCCACGTGCTGGCCACCCCGCCCTACGATCCGGTGACCGACTTCACCGCCGTGGCGCGCACCGGTGAAGCACCGCTGCTCATCGTGATCCCGCCCACCGCACCGCAGAAAAACCTGCGCGAAGTGATCGACGCCGCCAAGGGCGGCAACAACTGGAATGCCGCCATTCCTGCCCTGGGCGCACCCAGCCACCTGGCCACGCTGCTGCTGGCCAAGCAGGGCAAGGTCAACTTCACCATGACGCCCTACCGCGGCACCGCCCCCGCCGCCACCGACGTGGCCGGCGGCCACGTGCAGCTGCTGGTGGACTCCATCATTTCGCTGCAACCCATGGCCAAGGGCGGTCGCGTCAAACCCATTGCGCAGACCGGTGCCAAGCGCAGCAGCGTGGCGCCTGACGTGCCCACCGCCGCCGAGAGCGGCTACCCGGGCCTGGTGTACGTGTCGTGGTACGGCGTGTGGGCGCCCAAGGGCACGCCGGACGACCGCGTGCAGTTCCTCAACAAAGCCATCAACAAGGCCACGGAAGAACTCACCAAGGCCGGCTCGCTCGCCGCCCTGGGCGTGGAGCCCGTGGTCGAATCGGTGGACGCGTTTCGCAAGTACATCGCCACCGACGTGGCGCAGAGCGCCGGCCTGCTGAAGGACGCCGGCTTCAAGCCCGAGTGAGCGCCTGCGGCCCTGCGGGGCCGCCACGCACACCGCATGAAAAACGCCCCCTGGCATCCGATGCCAGGGGGCGTTTGCGTTGCTGGCTGTGGGTCAGCGAGCCGGTGCGGTCGTGCCCACCGGTGGTGGCGGCTGGTTGGCCGCTGCCGGTGCGGGCGACGAAGGCGCGCCCGAGGTGTTGTTGCCCGTGGCGGCCGGGGCCGGCATGCGGTCCGGCTTGGCCATGCCATCGGCAGGCGCCATCATGGGCTTGGAGCCTGCGGGGGGTGGTGCCTGGTTGGCGGCCTCAGGGGCCGGCGATGAAGGCGCGCCCGAAGTGTTGTTGCCCTTGGGTGCCGCAGTGGGCTTGCGCTCGGCCGCAGACTTCTTCTTTTTCGGCTTCATGGCCTTGGGCTCCGAGCCCACCGGCGGTGGCGACTGGTTGGCCGCAGCCGGTGCCGGACTGGCCGGCGAGCCAGAGGTGTTGGACTGCGCAAACGCCATGCTGGCGCTGCCGGCCATGACCAGGGCGGTCAGTGAGTGGGTGAAGACGCTGGAAATTTTCATGGGAGCCTTTGAAGTTGCTGCACGGGGCAGCGTTTGAGGAACGCAGCCATGTCTCTGGCTGAACTTCAGGGTAGGGGCTCCGCACAGGCGGGTCTGTGCGATGGCGCACCCACACAGGGGTGCGCCTCGCGTGCGTTCAGCGGAACACGTTGACGGCCTGCGCCAGCCGTTGTGCCCGCGTACCCAGCGTTTTGGAGGCTTCGCTGGACTGCTCCACCATCGACGCGTTTTGCTGGGTCATCTGGTCCAGCTGGCTGACGGCGGCGTTGACCTGACCGATGCCCGTGCTCTGCTCTCGGGCCGAGCGGCTGATGTCGGTGATCATGCGCGTGACCGACTGCGCTTCCTTCAGGATCGACTCCATGGCACGGCCCGCTTGCGCGGTGAGCTCCTGCCCGCTTTCCACGCGCTCCGAGCTGTCGGTGATGAGGGTCTTGATTTCCTTGGCCGCCTGCGCACTGCGCTGCGCGAGGTTGCGCACCTCACCGGCCACCACCGCAAAGCCCCGGCCTTGTTCGCCGGCGCGTGCGGCTTCCACCGCCGCATTGAGCGCGAGGATGTTGGTCTGGAAGGCGATGCCGTCGATCACCGAAATGATGTCGTTGATGCGCCGCGAGCTGTGGCTGATGTCGTCCATGGTCTTGACCACGTCGTTCACGATCTGCCCGCCGGCACGCGCCGCTTCGCTGGCCTTCTCGGCCATCGTGCTGGCCTGCTCGGCGGTCTCGCTGGTGGTGTTCACGGTGGACGTCATCTGCTCCATGGAGGCGGCGGTTTCTTCCAGGTTCGACGCCGCCTGCTCCGTGCGTGCGCTCAGGTCGCGGTTGCCCTCGCTGATCTCGTGGCTCACGCGGCTCACGCCTTCGATCTGGGCACTCACATCGTCGAGCAGGGCGCGCAGGTTCAGCCCGGACTGGTTCACCGTGCGCATCAGCATGCCGATTTCATCCACCCGGTCGAGCTGCTCGTTGCTGCCGGGTTGCCCCGCTGCCACCGACTGCGCCTGGCGCACCACGCGCTGCAGCGGTGCCACGATCTGGCTCTCCAGCCACCAGGCCAGCGCCGCGAACAGCACCGCCACGCCGGCGCTTTGCCCCGCCGCCTGGGCGGTGGGCAGCAGGTAGAAGCTCAAGCCCGTGACGACGGCCAGCGCCACCGCCATGGGCCACAGAATGCGCCCGCGCAGCGAGGCGGTCTGCGTCCACGACAACAGACGGGCCATGCCGGTGCGCACGACCAGCCCCTTGTGGAAGGCGCGTGAACCCTGCTCGCCGCGCACAAAGCGCGCATAGAGCGCTTCGGTGGCTTGCACCTCGGAGCGCGTGGGCTTGGTTCGCACCGACATGTACCCCACCAGCCGCCCGCCGCGCACGACCGGCGTGGCGTTGGCGCGCACCCAATAGTGGTCGCCGTCCTTGCGGCGGTTCTTCACCAGCGCCGTCCAGCTCTGGCCCTCTTTGAGCGTGGCCCACATGTCGGCAAAAGCCTCGCGGGGCATGTCGGGGTGGCGCACCAGGTTGTGCGGTTGGCCAATGATTTCTTCCGCGGTGAAGCCGCTGACCGCCAGAAAGGACTCGTTGGCGTAAGCCACGTGACTGTCGGCGTCGGTGGTGGAGAGGAGGGTCGCGTCTTCGGGAAAGTCGTACTCGCGTTGCGTAACAGGCAGGTTCTGGCGCATGGGTAGTTCCTTGGTGGTTGACTGCCACAGCGTTTCGGCGCGCTGTGGCATGACTTAAGGAAATCTGAAACTGCTCCGTGCGAAATGTCGCAGCCGTGTTCGCAGGCGGACCCAACGGCGACGCAAGTCCAGGGGGTCGCCGTGCTTGTCGCTTTGGGTGGACGCTTGCGCTGTCATCCACACCTGACAGCGCGCGCTTCGCACCGCTCCCGCGCGGTTCCGTCGCAAACGGCTCGCCCCGGCCATCCACGCCTTGCACAGTGCGCCATCGGCCCAGCGCCTTCCCTGTTCAGGACACCCCATGCTGCTGCAACTCCTTGCCCAACACCCCGAAGCCTTGGTCCCCGTGCTGCGCCAGACGCCCGTGTGGGTGTGGGGTTTGTTGGCGGGGTTGGTGGCGCTGGGCGCCAGCCAGCTGCGCGAGCGCACCGCGAGCCTGGCGCGGGTGTCGCTCATGCCGGTGGCCATGACGGTGTTTTCGGTGTCGGGCACGTTCTCGGCGCTGGCCACCTCGCCGCACCGTGCGCAGGCGCTGGTGGCGTGGCTCGCGGCAGCGGCGCTGGCGTTTGCCCTGCTGGCGCGTGGCCAGGCCCACGCGCAGTACGACGCTGCGCGGCGCCTGTACCGCCTGCCGGGCAGTGCCGTGCCCCTGTGGCTGATCGTCGGGATCTTTCTGGTGAAGTACGTGGTGGGCGTCGATCTCGCCATGGCGCCGCAGCTGGTGCAGGACGCGGGCTACGCCTTGTCGGTGGCGGCTTTGTATGGCGCGTTCACGGGCGTGTTCGTCGGGCGTGCTGCGCGGCTGTGGCGTTTGCCGCTGCGTGTGGGGCAGGCAGGCGCAAGCGCGGCGCACGCTGCCCAGGTGGATTGATTCGGCAAATGCCTTTTATTCTCTTAATGGTGAATAGTGGGCGCGGTGGGTGAGTTCAGTTACGCTGTGGCCGCGCTTCGCGCCCCCTGCTGCCCCACCCAAGGAACCCTGCCGTGACCGCCAGAAAGGCCCCCTCCGAGCCCAAGATCCGCGACGCAGAGCGCTCGCGCGCCGCCATCCTCGTGGCGGCCCGTCAGGAGTTCGCCCGCGCCGGCCTGGGGGGTGCGCGGGTGGAGCGCATCGCCGCCCAGGCCGAGGTGGACAAGAAGCTCGTGTACTACTACTTCAAGGACAAGGACGGCCTGTTTTCCGCCGCGCTGGAGAGCGTGTACGCCGAGATCCGCAACGCCCAGCTGTACCTGGACCTGCAAGGCATGCCGCCGCTCATTGCCCTGCGCCGGCTGGTGGAGTTCACCTGGGATTACTACATCGCCCACCCGGAATTCATCACCCTGCTCAACAGCGAGAACCTGCACCTTGCGCGCCACTTGCAAGGCTCCAAGCGGATCCGCGAGCTCAACTCGCCGCTGGTGCAATCGTTGCAAGACATCCTGGAGCGCGGGCAGAAGGAAGGCCTGTTCCGCGCGGGCATTGACCCGGTGCAGCTCTACATCACCATCGCCGGCTGTTCGTACTTCTACCTCTCCAACATCCACACACTGTCGGCCGGCTTCAACCGCGATTTCAAGGCGCCCAAGCAGCTCACGCAGCGGCTGGCGCACATCACCGAAGTGGTGTCGGCGTTCGTGCTCGCGTAGCGGTCGTTTTCACCATTGAGGGAAAACACGGGGCCTTGGCCCCTTTTTCACGCCCTACAATTCTCCAATCGGTGAATAAAGGGACGAGACCCCATGCGAAAGATCGACAGTTACGCCCACATCCTGCCGCGCAAGTACTTCGACCGCATGGCCGAGCTGGCGAAGGACAAGGGCGCCATCAAACGCTGGCTGACCATCCCCGTGCTCTACGACCTGGACGCCCGGCTGAAGATGATGGAAGGCTTTCCGGAGTACCAGCAGATCCTCACGCTGTCGAACCCGCCCATTGAAATGATTGCCGGGCCCGACGACTCGCCCGCCCTCGCGCGCCTGGCCAACGAAGAGATGGCGAAGATCCGCGACGCACACCCGGACAAGTTCCCGGCGTTCGTGGCCTCGCTGCCGATGAACAACCCCGCGGCGTGCCTGGAAGAAATGGACCACGCGATCAACACCCTGGGCGCGCGCGGCATCCAGGTGTTCACCAACGTGAACGGCCGCCCGCTCGACGAACCCGAGTTCTGGCCGATCTTCGAAGCGGCGGTGAAGACCTACGACGTGCCCATCTGGATGCACCCGGCGCGCGGCGCAAACATGCCCGACTACGCGTCAGAGAAAAAGTCGAAGTTCGAAATCTGGTGGACCTTTGGCTGGCCGTATGAAACCAGCGCGGCCATGACGCGCATGGTCTTCTCCGGCTTCTTCGACAAGCTGCCCAACCTGCGCGTGATCACCCACCACATGGGCGCCATGATCCCGTTCTTTGACGGCCGCGTCGGCCCCGGGCTCGACCAGTTCGGTAGCCGTACCTCGGACGAGGACTACGAAGGTCTGCTCAAAAGCATGCCCAAGCGGCCCATCGAGTACTTCCGCCAGTTCTACGCCGACACCGCCCTGGCAGGCGGTGTATCGGGCATCCGCTGCGGCCTGGATTTCTTTGGCGCCAAGCAGGTGGTGTTCGCCTCCGACTGCCCCTTCGACCCCGAGGGCGGCCCCATGTTCATCCGCACGATTCCTGAAGCCATCGACTCGCTGAACCTGCCCCAGGACGAGCGCGAGGGCATCTACTTTCGCAACGCCCTGCGCCTTCTGAAGATGCCCTGCTGCTAGCGCTGCATCGCCCACGCCACCCACTGAAGGAGACCCACGATCATGAAGACCCGCAAGACATGGCGAACAACACTCTTGGCCAGCCTGCTGGCCGCGTGCAGCCTGGGTGCAGCACACGCGCAGAGCGACGCCTACCCCAGCCGCCCGGTGCGCATCATCGTGCCCTATGTGCCCGGCGGCACGGTTGATCTCGTGGCACGCGTGCTTGCGCAGCGCCTCACCGAGCAGATGGGCCAGCCCTTCGTGGTGGAGAACCGCGCGGGCGCCAGCGGCGTGATCGGCAGCGACCTCGTGGCCAAGGCGCCTGCCGACGGCTACACGCTGCTGGTGCAGTCACCCACGCTCATTGCCAACCCCCTCATGGTGCGCAAGGTGCCGTACGACGTGGTGACCGACTTCACGCCGGTGTCCTTCCTGGGTTCGGTGCCGATGGTGGTGGCCGCACACCCGAGCGTGCCGGCCGAAAACCTCAAGCAGTTTCTGGAGGCTGCTCGCGCCAAGCCGCAAGGCTACAGCCTGGGCACATCGGCCATCGGCTCGCCCATGCACGTGTCGCTCGAAGCCATCAAGTTCAATGGGAAGCTGGAGATGCCCATCGTCGCCTACCGCGGCACCGCCGCCGCGCTCAACGACCTGTTGGGCGGGCAGATCAGCGTGATCATCGACGCCCTGCCTTCCACCGCGCCGCACATCCAGAGCGGCAAGCTCAAGGCCCTGGCCGTCACCACCAAGGCGCGCATTCCCAGCATGCCCCAGGTGCCCACCGTGGCGGAGTCCGGTATTCCGGGTTTCGAGATGGTCACGTGGTACGGCCTGTGGGCGCCGGGCAAGCTGCCCGAGGCGATCAGCAAGCGCCTCACCGAAGAGGCCGCGAAAGCGATGCGCTCGTCGTTGGTGGCCGATCGCCTGGGTGCGCAGGGTTTTGTGGCGTCACCGATGGGGCCGGCGCAGTTCGCACCCTACATCACCAAAGAGATCGCCACCTACGCGCGCATCGTGCGCGATGCAAAGATCCAGATCGACTGAAGGGACAAGGAGCGGCCCGTAAACTCGGCGCCCATGAACCTCAAGATTGCTGTCTATTCCAAGTCCGCCTGCCCGCAATGCGAGTCGGCCAAGATGCTGCTGAAGTCGAAGTCGTTGCCGTTTGACGAAATCAAGATCGACGACGAGGCCGAGCGGCTGGCGTTCTACGAAAAGTGTGGGCCGTCGGTGCGGCAGATGCCGCAGATCTTCATCAACGACAAGCGCGTGGGGGGCCTGCAAGGCCTGCAGGCGGCGCTGGCGCAGCTCGCGCTGTAAAGCCCTGGTGGCCGCGTCAGGCGGCCAGCGCGAACGACAGGGGGCGCGCCGAAACGGCGTCCTTCACCTTGACGAGTTCCACGCGCAAACCGTCGGTGGGCATGGTCGACGCACTGGTGTGCAGGTACGGGCATTCGTCCAGCCAGAGCTCAGGATGGCCTTGCAGGTCCTTCACACAGCTGTTGAAGATGAGACCGTCTGCAAAGCCAGGCTGGCGACCCGAAATCTTGTAAACAAACACGATGGCGCTCCCGAAAAGTCCAGTGCTGAAAGGTGCAGTAGCTGGCATCCTTTGACCGGGTGCCTCCATGCTGCCACTGCTGTGCGGCAAGAATATGACGCCCCACTTCAACGCTTTGTAGGACATGTGCCAATTCGCACGCGGGAGCGCGAGAAGCGGCGAACGGCGATGCGGGCGCTTGCGTTCACTCCCGGTTAAGACCCCTTGAAAAGGCTTCGCTGGCCGTGGCGCAAGGCGCTGCCTAGACTCGTGATCACTGAAACATCATGAGGTGGGCGATGAAACTCCAACGAGCATGCGCAGTGGGCCTGGCCTTGCTGGCGGCGTGGGCTGGCACAGCCAGCGCGCAACCGGGCGGCTACCCGAACCAGACCATCAAACTGCTGGTGGGCTGGACCGCCGGCGGCGCCACCGACCTCCTGGCGCGGCAGCTGGCCACGCACATGGCGAGTCAGCTGGGACAGCCCGTGGTGGTGGACAACCGCGCCGGTGCCGTGGGGACCATTGCCCACAGCGAAGCCAGCCGCGCCCGGCCCGACGGCTACACCCTGATCCTGGCGACCAACAGCACCTACGCGATCGCGCCGCACCTCATCAAGCCGCTGTCTTACGGGCCCGATGCGCTGGCGCCCATAGCGCTGGTGGGCACCAGCCCGCTGATCCTCACGATCAAGCCCACGCTCAACGCGCAAGGCGTGAAGGACGTGATCGAACTCGCCCGCCAGCAGCCCGGCCGGCTGAACTATTCGTCGGGGGGCAACGGCTCCACCAGCCACCTGGCCAGCGAACTCTTCAAGGACCTCACGCGCACGTCCATCACGCACATTCCCTACCGGGGCGGCGGGCCGGCCACACAGGCGGTGGCATCGGGCGAGGTCGATCTGGGGTTTGTGGACATTGGCGTGGCCGTGCCGCTGATCCGCGCCGGTCGCCTGAAGGCGGTGGCGGTGTCGGGCAGCGCGCGCAGCCCGGTGCTGCCGCAGGTGCCCACGGTGGAAGAAGCCGGCGTGCCGCGCTTTGAATCGGCGACCAAGTTCGCGCTGTTTGCGCCGGCGGGCACACCACCGGCCGTCATCGAGCGGCTGGCCGAGGCGGTGCGCAGTGTCCAGAAGAACGACGAGCTCAAGGACCGCCTGCGCCAGCAAGGCATCGAGCTGGTGGCCACCGGGCCGGCCGAGTTGCGCAAGGACGCCGCCGACGACCTGGCGAAGTGGGGCCGGCTGATCCGCGAGCGCAAGCTCTCGCTGGACTGATGCGCCGCATGCCGTCGCGTGTTGCCATCGTGGGCGCTGGCCCGATCGGCTGCGCCGCAGCCGCCTTTCTGGTGCAGGACGGCATGGCGCCTGCGCTGTGGTCGCCCACCGGCAGCCGCGTGCAGCGCCAGGCCGACCGCGCCCGCATCCGCTGCGCCGGCGCCGTGAGCGGCGAGGTGGATGTGGAATGGCTGGCCTCGCCGCAGCGCCTGGCCGAGTTCCCTGTGGTGCTGGTGTGCCTGCCGGCCAACGCCTATGGCGACGTGCTCGGGCCGTTGAACGCTGTGTGGCGCAGCGGGCAACACGTGGTGGTCAGCGGCGCGCTGTCGCTCGCGCCCCTGTGGATCGCGGGCGCCACCGGAGGGGTGCAGGTCAGCGGCTGGGGCACCACGCTCACCACCACCCACTTTCAGCCCGACGGCAGCCTGCACATCAACCCGCTGCGCAGCCGCATCGACATGGCCACGCTGGGTCCGCTGGACCTTTCCGAGGCGTTGCAAACCTGCGCCGATCTGTTTGGCGAACGCTTCGTGATGGCCGACAACCTGCTCGCGCCCACCCTGGCCAACATCAACCCGATCGCTCACGCGGCAGAGGTCATCCCCAACCTCACGCGCATGGAGTCGGGCGAAGCGTGGTCGCTGTTTGGAAACTTCACCGCCGTGGTGGGCCGCATGGCCGAAGCGCTGGACGTGGAGCGCAGGGCTGTGGCGCACAGCTTCGGGCTGGCACTGCCCACCCTGCAGCAGCACTACGCCCGCTCCTACCATGTGCCCCAGGGCCCGCTGCACACCATGGCCAGCGCCATCGTCGAGGGCGGCATGAGCCCGAACGGCCCGGCTTCGCTGCAGCACCGCTACGTGCTCGAAGACGCGCCGTTCGGCCTGGCGTTTCTGGAAGCGCTGGCCCGCGTGGCCGGCGTGCACACACCCGTGCTCACCGCCTGCCTCACGCTGCTGTCAACGGCTTACGGGCGAGACTTTCGCGCCGACAACTTCTTGCTCGGCGCCTTGGGCGTGGACACCGGCGACGCCGCAGCGCTGCTGGCGCGCTGCGCCGCAGCCGCCAACCCGGCCAGTTGAGCGCGGTCGTTGCCGCTGCGGCGGTAGACCATGGCAATGGCCACCGGTGGGGGCAGGCTTTCCATCGGCAGCTCGACCAGGTCGCCCCGCTGCAGCCGCTCGCTCAGCGTGCCCTGCGCCGCGAGCGTGATGCCCAGGTTCTGCTCGGCCAGCGCCAGGTGCGTGATCGCGCTCATGGTCTCGATGTGCGGGATGAGCGCGGGCAGCCCCTGCTCGCGCAGCGTGTGCTCCAGCATCATCCGCGAGTTGGTCGGCCGGGGCGGCAGGATCCAGCGCGCCTGCGCCACCTCGGCCCACCGCAGCGGCGCGCTGCGCGCGGTGCGGCCCGCAGCGAGCTCGTGGCGGGGTGAGCACACCACGCGCCATTGCTCCAGGCCGATGTGCTCGATGGTGAAGCCCTGTGCCGAGAGGCTGCCGAGTTCGGACGGCGTGTCCATGGTGATGAGGGCATCCACCTCGCCCGCCTCCAGCTGGCGCGAAATGTCGGCGAGCCGGCCTTCGAGCAGCAGCACGCCGGGCAGCAGGTCTGGCCCGGCCAGCGACGCCAGGATGCGCGGCAGCACCGTCCAGGTCAGAAAGGGCGTGGCGCCAATCCTCAGCCGGTCGTGCAGCGGTCGCAGCGGCGCGGCCAGCTCGTCAGACAGTTGCTCCATCTCCGCCAGCAGCACGCGCCCACGCTGCACCACGAGCGTGCCCGCCACGGTGGGCACCACGCCGCGCGGCAGGCGGTGAAAGAGCGGCTGCTCAAACAGCGCCTCGACATCCTTGAGCCCCTTGCTGACAGCCGCCGTGGTCATGTGCAGGCGCTGTGCTGCCGCCCGCATGTTGCCGGTGTCGGCCAGCGTGCTGAGCAGCTCGAGCTGGCGAAAGCGCAGGGCGGCCATGAGCCGCTGTGATGGGTTTCTCATGCCAGAGGATGCTAACCCTCGTAGCGTTTCCCCTGCGCCAACAACTGCGGGGTTTCAATGACCGCGTTCAGGCCATCGAAGTCGAGCATCTGGCCCTGCCAGGGGCGCGTGGTCTGGTGGGTGTGCAGGCTGGCGTAGTAGCCCTGCAGGGTGTGCAGCACCGCGCGCGCGGTGCCGCCCGGAAAGATCACGATCCTGAAGCCGCGCTCACCCAGCTCGGCCGCACTCTCCACCGGTGTCTTGCCGCCTTCGACCATGTTGGCCAGCAGCGGCACGCGCTGCGCAAACTGCGCGCAGGCGCGGTTCATCTGCTCGTCGGAGCGCAGGGCTTCGATGAACAAGGCATCGACCCCGCACGCCAGGTACTTCTCGGCCCGCTCCAGGGCCGCGTCCAGCCCCTCGACCGCCACCGCGTCGGTGCGCGCCAGGATCAGGGTGTTGGCGTCGTGCCGCGCATCGAGTGCGGCGCGCAGCTTGCCCTGCATCTCGGCCACCGGCACCACACCTTTGCCGTCCAGGTGGCCGCAGCGCTTGGGAAAGGTCTGGTCTTCGATCTGGATCATGGCGGCGCCGGCGCGCTCGAAATCGCGTACGGTGCGCTGGGTGTTGAGCGCGTTGCCAAAGCCCGTGTCGGCATCCACGATGACGGGGATGTTCACCCGGTCGGTGATGTGGGCCAGGGTCTGCGCCACTTCGGTGGCGGTGGTCAGGCCGATGTCGGAGCGGCCCAGACGCGTGTACGCAATGGAGGCGCCCGACAGGTACACGGCTTCAAACCCGGCCTGCTGGGCCACCAGCGCGGTCAGGGCGTCGTACACGCCGGGCGCGAGCAAGGCCCGGGGCTGCTGCAGGCGCTGGGCAAGTGGGTGCGGGTGGTTCATGTGCTCGCGCCTTCTGTTGTGGCTTGCAGGCTGGCCGCGGCGGTGTGGGCGGCCATGTGCCCGCCGGCGATGGCGCTGAGCAAGCCATTGCCCGACAGATAGCCCCACACCGCGTTGCCCGACACGCCGCGCGCGGCGCCGCCGGCGGCCAGCAGGTTGGGCAAGGGCGTGCCGTCCTGGCGCAGCACGCGGGCCTGCGCATCGATGTCCAGCCCACCCTGGGTGTGGAACAAGGCGCCCGTGACCTTGACGGCATGAAACGGCGCCTGCAAGGCGCGCTTGAAGGTGCGGCCGGTGACCAGGTCGGTGCCCGGCTGGATTGAATTCAAGGTGGTCTGCAGCGCCTCCAAGGGGCAGCCCAGCAGCCGCGCCAGAGCGGTCACGTCGCCCGCATGCTGTACGGCGCCGGCGTCCTGCGCGGCCACGAAATCGGGGAAGTCCTGCGCGAAGGCCAGCAGCGTGTCGTCGAACACATTCCACGCCACGCCGCCGGGCTGCGCCAGCACATGCACTGCCGCTTCCGAGTAGCCCTGGGTCTCGTCGTGAAAGCGCTGGCCGTGGGCGTTGATCTGCACGCCGCCTTCCATCATCAACGCCCACGAGATCAGCGCCCCCTGCGGCACCGCCCAGGAGCCATGGCCCTGGTAGGCCCCCAGGTCGGCCGAGTGCGCGCCCAGCTGCTCGCCCCAGGCGATGGCGCTGCCGTCGTTGCCCACGTGGCCGGCGTAGGTGGCGTCTGCCATCTCGGGCAACAGGTGCTTCACCATGGCCGGCTCGCCGCCAAATCCGTTGCAGGCCAGCACGACCACGTTGCAGCGCAGCCGCTCCACCGCGCCGCCGGGGCGCACAAAGCCCACGCCGTGAATGCGTTGTTGATCGTCCGCCCACAGCTCGCTCACCTGCGCTTGCGTCAGCAGCACCACGCCGGCCGCATCGGCTGCGGCCTGCAGGCGGCTCATCAAGCCGGCGCCGGTTTTCTCGGGAACGGCGTGCATGCGGTGGGCGCTGTGGCCGGGGTAGAGAAAGTTGTCGAGCACCTGCCAGGGCACGCCGTGGTGTTCCTCCAGCGCGTCCAGGGCCGGGCCGATGTGGCTCGCATAGGCCTGCACCAGGTGCGGTGCCGCCCGGCCGTGGGCCTTGCCCTGGATGTCCTGGGCGAACAGGTTCACGCTGTCCTGAATGCCTTGCGCGGCCTGCGCGCGCGTGCCCGGTGCAGGAATGAAACCCGACGACAAGGCGGTGGAGCCGGCCGGAAACGCATCGCGCTCCAGCACCACGCATTCCACCCCCAGGCGGTGCAGGGCCAGCGCAGCCGTCAGGCCGCAGGCGCCAGCGCCCACGATCACCACCGGTGTGTGGTCGTCGGTCTGCAGTTCGTGGGCCGGGCGGACTTGCGTCAACGGTGTGGTCATGGGTTCAGCCCAGCTGTTTCAGAAACGCCGCGCTGTCCATCACCTCGGCCACCGACGCCATGTCGGCCAGGGCGGCCTGGTGCGCGGCGTCGCTGAAGGCGGCACAACCGTCGGACAGCACGATGGCGTGGTAGTCGCGCACATGGGCATCGCGCACCGTGCTGGCCACGCCACCGTTGGTGACGATGCCGCACACCACCAGGGTGTCCACGCCCGCCTTCTTGAGCACCCAGTCGAGCTGGGTGTTGAAGAAGGCCGAGTACGCCACCTTGAACACCGACACATCCACCAGCGGCGCCAGCAGGTCCACGTTGGCCTGGCCCCGGCTGCCGGGCGCGAAGTCGCCCTTGCGCAGGAAGGGGCGGCGCTCCTTGAGGTGGGCCGAGATCATGGGCTCGCCCTGTGCGTCGGGCCACAGCGTGAAGAGGCTGGCGGTGACCAGCCCGCCGCGCGCCTTGATGGCACGCGCCACCGGGGCCATGCGCGCGGGCAGCTGCACCGCTTCGGCGCTCAATGTGTTGCCGCGGGCATAGGCGCCGTCGGGCGCCAGAAAATCGTTCTGCAGGTCGACGATGACCATGCCGAGTCGGGCGGTGTGCAGGTTCATGCGGCGCGCTCCACCAGCAGGTTGCCGAGCTTGTCCACGCGCCCTTCAAAGCCGGGCTCCAGCCACACGGTGGTGTCGGGCTGCTCCAGGATCGCCGGGCCCTGCACCACGGTGCCCACGGGCAGGCTCAGGCGGTCAAAGCGCTGCGCCGTCCACCACTGGCCCTGGTGGTACACCGGCTGTTCGCCCACCGGGGTGGTGCGGCCTTCGCCCTGGGGTGCGAGCACGGCCAGGTCGAACTTGGGGCGGCGCCCGATGCGGGCGTAGCGCAGGTTCATCACCCGGATCACCGGGCCTTGCAGGACGCGGCCAAAGGCGTGCTGGTAGGCCGCTTCGAACGCGGCCAGCAAACCCGCCGCGTTCAACTGCTCGCGCTTGACGGGCACCTGCAGCGTGTGGGTCTGGCCCATGTAGAGCATGTCGAAGCTGATCACCTCGTCCACGCGCACAAAGTGCACGCCGGCCGAATCCAGGCGCACCTGGCAAGCGTCGGCAAGGTCGTCCACGCGCTGCAGCAGCGCTGGCCAGGCCACGTCGGCCAGGCCCACGTTCAGGGTCTGCACCGCGTCGTGGCGCATGTCGGCCATCACGCAGCCCAGCGCCGAGGTGACGCCGGGGTAACGCGGCACGATGCCGGTGGTCACACCCACCTCGCGCATCATGGCGCACACATGCAGGCCGCCGCCGCCACCAAACGGCATGTAGGCAAACTGGCGCGGATCGTGGCCGCGCTCGATCGACACCACGCGAATGGCGCCCGCCATGCGCGCGTTGGCCACCGTGAGGATGGCCTCTGCAGCCGCCAGCGCCGTCAGGCCCAGGGGCTCGGCCACGTGCTGCTGGATCGCCTGCTCCGACAGGCCCGCGTTCAGCGCCTGCAACAGGCCACCGCCCAGGGGCCGGTCGGCGGCAATGCGGCCGAGCAGCACGTTGGCGTCGGTCACGGTGGGGCGTGTGTTGCCGCGCCCGTAGCAGGCGGGGCCAGGAACGCTGCCCGCCGACTCGGGGCCGACCTGCAACATGCCGCCCGCATCCACCGAGGCGATGGAGCCGCCACCGGCGCCGATGGTCTCGATCTGGATCATGGGCGAGCGCACCACCAGGCCGAATTCGATCGACGTTTGCGCGGCCAGCGCGGCCTCGCCCGCGGCCACCAGGGACACGTCGAACGAGGTGCCACCGATGTCGCCGGTGATCACGTTGGCAAAGCCCGAAGCGCGGGCGATTTCGGCGCAGGCCATGACGCCGGCCGCCGGGCCCGAGAGCGCGGTGCGCACCGGCACGTCGCAAGCGGTCTGGCGCGACATCACGCCGCCGTTGCTCTGCACGATCAGCAGTTCACCGCCAAAGCCCTGCGCCCGCAGGTCACCGTCCAGGCGCTGCAAGTAGCTGCCCACCACCGGCTGCAAGGCCGCGTTCAGGGTGGCGGTGGAGCAGCGCTCGAACTCGCGGATTTCCGGCAGCACTTCGCTGGCGGCGGTCACGCAGTGGTTGGGCCAGATCTCGCGCACGGCGGCCACGGCCGCCTGTTCGTTTGACGGGTTCGCGTAAGCGTTGATGAAGAACACACACACCGCTTCGCAGCCTTCGGCGAGCAGCGCGCGCGCTTGGGCGCGCACCTGTTCCAGGTCCACGGCGGTGTGCAGCTGGCCGTCGGCCAGCACGCGCTCGTCCACCTCCAGGCGCCAGGCGCGCGGCACCACGGGCGTGTAGCTGCCGCGCAGGCCCCAGGTTTGCGGGCGGTCGCGGCGGCGCATTTCCAGCACGTCGCGGAAACCGCGCGTGGTGATGATGCCGGTGCGCGCCACCTTGCGCTCCAGCAGTGCGTTGGTGCCCACGGTCGTGCCGTGCACGATGGTGGCGATGTCTTGGGCGCCCTGCGCGCCGGTGGTGCCCGTCACCTGGGCAATGCCGTTCATGAAACCGCGGGCTTCTTCGCCCCGCGTCGACGGCACTTTGACAATGCGCGCCTGACCGGTTTTTTCATCGAGCACAAACAGGTCGGTGAAGGTGCCGCCGACGTCAACGCCGACCACCCAGTGCGGCGGGTTCGTTGTAGAGCCGCTCATGCTTCTTCCTTCGTGTAGCCCAGCGCGGCGTCGCGCTGGCGGTCGTCGTTCGATCGGTTGGCCGGCGTTCCCCAACCCCCGCCACCGGGGGTTTGCAGGCGCACCCGGTCGCCCTTCTTGAGCCGGATGCCCAGCATCTTCGACACCATGGGCGGGGCTTTCCATTCGCCGTTTTGGCAGTACTCGAACACGTTGGGCAGGGCGGGCTGGCCGCCATGAATGCCCTTGGGCGCGGACTTGCCGCGCTCGCCAAAGATGAAGGCTTCGGCGCTGTCTTCGAGCAGTTCAATTTCGTAGATCGCACCCAGGCCACCGCGGTGCTCGCCATCGCCACCCGAGCCCGGGCGCAAAGCCCACTGCGTGAAGCGCACCGGGTAGGCCGCCTCCAGAATTTCCAGCGGCGGAATCGTCGCGGTGGAAATCGGCGCGTTGCCGTGCGACAGGCCGTCGCCGTCCGAATGGCCGCCGTGCCCGCCACCAAAGAAGCTGAACATCACCCAGCGCTGGCCCTTGCGCTTGTCGTCGGTGCGGTGCCCGGCGATCGACAGGGCGTTGATGGTGCCGTAAGCGTGGGCCACGGCGCGCTGCGGATCGGCCAGCGCGGTGGCGCTGAAGATCACGTCGATCATGCGCAGGATGGTTTCGGTGTAGCCCCCCACCGGGCGCGGACGCGCTGCGCTGATCACCAGGCCGTCGGGCATGACGAAGTCCACCGCGTCGAGCACACCCGCGTTGGCCGGCACGTCGGGGAAGATGTGCTTCAAGGCCACGTAGCAGGCCGCCACCGCCGTGGCGCGCGAGATGTTCACCGGCCCCGCGCATTGCGGCGAGGTGCGCGAGAAGTCCAGCGTGAGCCGGTCGCCGGCCACGGTCATGTCCAAGGCAATGGTCAGCAGCTCGTCTTTTACGCCGTCGTTGTCCAGCACGTCTTCGAAGCTGTAGCGGCCGTCGGGCAGGCTGGCAATGTGCGAGCGCATCAGGCGCACGGCGCGGGTGCGCAGCTCCGCCAGGGCCTGGGCCACTGTGGCTTCGGTGTACTCGTCGAGCAGGCCGTCGAGCCGGCGCGCACCGAGCTCCAGCGCGGCCAGCTGTCCGTTGAGGTCGCCCCACAGGCTGTCGGGCAGGCGGGTGTTGGCCCGCAGGATGGCGAGCACGTCGTCGTCGAGCACGCCGGCGCGCAGGATGCGCACCGGGGGAATCTGCACCGCCTCCTGCCAGCACTCGGTGGCCGCCGGGTTGTAGTTGCCCGGCACGGCGCCGCCCACGTCGTGCCAGTGCGCGGCCGACGCGAGAAAGCAGAAGAGTTGCCCGTTGCGGAAACAAGGGCGCACCAGCTTGAAGTCGTTGGCGTGCGTGCCGCCTTCGTAGGGGTCGTTGAACAGCCACACATCGCCTGGCTGCATGCCGCCGCGCTCCGCGGCCACGCGCATGGCGGCGCGCACGGCAAAGGCCATGGCGCCCACAAACACCGGCAGGCCCGACTTGCCCTGGATCAGCGTGTCGCCGGTGAGCGCGTCGTAGAGGCCGTGGCAGGCGTCGTGGGCTTCGGCAATGATGGGGTTGAACGCGCTGCGGTAGAGCGTGGCGTCCATCTCGTCGGCGATCTGCTCCAGCCGGCCGCGCAACACGGCCAGCGTGACCGGGTCCATCGCGGCCGCGGTTGTTGAATCTGAAACCATCGGGTTCATCCTTGCATGCGTTGTTTGAGCACGGGCAGCAAACCGCCCGCGTCGACCATGTCCATCAAAAAATCCGGGATCGCGTGGCACGCGAGGCGCTGGCCGTTGGCGAGCACCACCTCGGGCGTCGCACCGCCCAGCTGCAGCGCGATCTGCTCGCCTTCGCCGATCTCGCCGGCCTGCGGGCAGGTGAGCAGCAGCAAACCCAGGTTGAAGGCGTTGCGAAAGTACAGGCCGCTGTAAGACGGCGCGATCACCGCGGCCAGGCCCAGGTGGCGCAGCACGCCGGCGGCCTGCTCGCGCGACGAACCGATGCCGAAATTGGCGCCCGCCACCAGCACGTCGCCCGGGCGCACGCCGGCCGCAAAGTCGGGGCGCAAGGCTTCAAGGCAGTGCAGGCCGATCACTTCCAGGCCGTGTTTCATGTAGGCGCCCGGTGCCAGGGCATCGGTGTCCACGTCGGCGCCCAGGCGCCAGGCGCGGGCCTGCTCGACGGTGCGCCGGTTCATGCCAGGATCTCCCGCGCGTCGCTGATGTGGCCGCGCAGGGCCGACGCGGCCACGGTGTAAGGCGAGGCCAGGTACACGTTGACGCTGGCCGGGCCCATGCGGCCCTTGAAGTTGCGCGCCGTGCTGGAGATGACGGTGGCGCCTTCGGGAAACGTGCCGCCATAGCCCGCGCAAGCGCCGCAGCTGTTGGGCAGCAGGGTGGCGCCAGCGTCCCGCAGCACCTGCATCACGCCCTCTTTCTCGGCCTGCGCTTGTTCGCGCGCGCTGGCCGGCGCCACCAGCAGTTGCACACCGGCGGCCACGCGCTGGCCCCGCAGCACCGAGGCCGCGGCCCGCATGTCTTCCAGCTTGGCGCCGGTGCAGGCGCCGATGTACGCAAAGCCGGGTTTCACGTCGGCGAACTCGGCCACGTCGCGGGTGTTGGCCGGGCTGTGTGGCGCGGCCACTTGCGGGCTGAGTGCCGAGGCGTCGAAGCTGTGCGGCTCGAACGCCGCGTCTTCGTCGGTGAACCACTGCTCCGCGCCCTCCAGTTGCTCGGCCGGCACACCCACGGCTTTGAGCCAGTCGCGGGTGGTGTCGTCGGCGGCGATCAGGCCGGCCTGCGCGCCCAGCTCGGCGCTCATGTTGGACAAGGTCATGCGCTCGGGCATCGACAGCGCCTGCACGGCGCTGCCGGCAAACTCCACCGCCTGGTACTGGCCGCCGTTCATGCCCAGGCGGGCAATGGTGTGCAGCATCATGTCTTTGGCCGACACACCGGGCTGCAAGCGGCCCGCCCACTGCAAGCGCAAGGTGCGCGGCACCTGCACCCAGATCTGCCCCGTCACGCACACCCCCAGCATTTCGGTGGCGCCAATGCCGAACATGTAGCTGCCAAAGGCACCGCCGGTGGGCGAATGGGAGTCCCCACCCACGCCAAACATGCCGGGGCGCAGGTGGCCGCGCTCGGGCAGCACCACATGGCAGATGCCCTCGCTGTCGATCACGTGGGGCAGCTTCCACTGGCGCGCCGTGTCGCGCGTGAACTGCACGATCTTCTGCGCGTCGGCGTCCTGTGCGGGCACGTAGTGGTCGAGCACCAGCACCACCTTGTGGGTGTCCCAGATGGAGGCGCCCAGCTCGTCGAGCATGGGCTTGAGCCGGCGCGGGCCGGACGAGTCGTGGAACATCGCCAGGTCCACGTTGCAGGTGACCACTTCACCCACGGCCACCTGGCGGCGGCCGGCGGCACGGGCGATGAGTTTTTGCGCCAGGGTCTGGGGCGGCAGGTTGGGCATGCTCATGGCGCCTCACATGCCCAGGTAGGCTTTGCGCAAGGTGTCGCTGGCCAGCAGCTCGGCCGGGGTGCCCGTGAAGCGGATGTGGCCGTTCTCCATCACGTAGGCGCGGTCGGCAATGTCGAGCGACTGCCCCACGTTCTGCTCGACCAGCAACACCGCCAGCCCACCGCTGCGCAGGTGCGAGATGAGGCCAAACATTTCTTCGACGAGCAGCGGCGACAGACCGAGCGAAGGCTCATCAAGAATCAGCAAACGCGGCTCGGCCATGAGGCCCCGCCCAATGGCCAGCATCTGCTGCTCACCTCCGCTGAGCGTGCCCGCCAGCTGGGTCACCCGTTCCTTCAGGCGCGGGAAGGTGTCGTACACCTTCTCCAGGTTCTGCACGCGGCGCTCACGGCCGCGCGTGAAGGCACCCAGCTCCAGGTTTTCGTGCACGCTGAGGTTGGGGAACACCTTGCGGCCCTCGGGCACCTGGATCAGGCCATGTGTGACCACCTTCTGGTAGTGCAGGGCGGTGATGTCGTGCCCGTCGAACTGCACCCGCCCGGCCCGCGTGCCCACCAGGCCACTGAGGGTGAGGTTGAGCGTGGTCTTGCCGGCGCCGTTGCTGCCCAGCAGGGCCACGGTTTCACCGGGCATCACATGCAGGTCCACACCCCGCAGGACTTCCACCGCACCGTAGCCCGACTTGAGCCCCTGCACATTCAACAAAGCGGTCATGCCTGGGCTTCCTTGTGGGCGGTTGCACTGGCCACACTCTTCTGCAAACGCTCGGCCGTGCCGTGGCCCAGGTAGGCCTCCACCACGGCGGGGTTGTTCGTCACGTCGGCGGGGGTGCCGTGCGCAATGAGCTGCCCCTGCGCCAGCACCCACACCTCTTGTGCCAGGCTCATCACGGCCTGCATGACGTGTTCGATCATGAGCACCGTGACACCGCTCTGCGCAATGCCCTGCACCACCGGGATCATCTCGGCAATCTCTTGCGGGTTCAGGCCCGCCAGCACCTCGTCGAGCAGCAGCAGGCGCGGCCGCGTGGCCAGCGCCCGCGCGAGCTCCAGCCGCTTGCGCCCGGCCACGGTGAGGTCGCTGGCCAGCTTGTCGAGCTGCGCGGTGAGCCCCACCTGCTGCGCCACCGACTCGGCCTGCGCCAGCGCCTGCGCACGCCCGGGCACATGCAGGTGCGCACCCACGGCGATGTTTTCGCGCACGGTTTGCGCCGCAAAGGGTTGCACGATCTGGAACGTGCGCGTCATGCCCATGCGGGCATTGAGGTGCGGCGCCTGGCCGGTGATGTCGCGCCCGGCAAAACTCACCCGCCCGGTGTCGGGTTTGATGAAGCCCGACATCAGCGCAAACAGCGTGGTCTTGCCCGCCCCGTTGGGGCCGATGAGGGCACTCAGCCGCCCCTCGGTCACCGACAGGCTGACGTTTTGCACGGCCTTGAGGCCACCGAAAGATTTGCCGACACCGTCGATCTGCAGCAGGGCGCTCATGACTTCTCACCGCCAGAAGATTTTTGGCCACGCAGCCACTGCAGGGGCGTGAAGGTGCCCAAGCCAGCAATGCCGCGCGGCAGGAACATCACGATGACGATCAGCACCACGCCGTAAATGATCATGTTGATGCCCGGCAACTGACCAAACAGGTTGCGCGTGAGGTCGGCCAGGATGTGCAGACCCACGGCGCCCAGCAACGGCCCCCACAGCGTGCCCAGGCCACCCACGATGGCACCCACCAACGCCTCGACCGAGGTGTGCGAGCCGAACGCGATGGCGGGGTCGATGTACTGGAACACCTGCACATAAAACGCGCCGCCCGCGCCCATGAGGCCGCCCGAGATCACGGTGGCCGCCAGCTTCACGCTGAACGGGTTCACGCCGATGGCGCGCGCCGCGTCTTCGTTGTCCCGCACCGCCTGCAGGTAGGCGCCAAAGCGCGAATGGCGCAGCCAGGCGGTGATGCACAGGGCCAGCGTGACCAGCCCCAGCATGAGCCAGATGAAGCCCGAGCGGTCCACGAACTGCATGTTGGCGGTGGAGGCGTTGAGCGGGAGCATCAGGCCCACACCCGCGCCGGTGAACGGCACCGACGTGGCCAGGATGCGGAACACCTCGGCAAAGGCCAGCGTGACCAACGCGAAATACGAGCCCTTGAGGCCATAGCGAAACGACGCTGCGCCCACAAAGGCTCCCACCGCAGCGGCAAACGCCATGGCCAGCGGCAGGGCCACCCAGGGGCTCAGCCCCCACTGCATCTGCGCGATGGCCTGCACATAGGCACCGGTGCCGAAGAACAGCGCATGGCCAAAGGAAAACTGGCCACCAAAACCGCCCAGCACGTTCCACGCTTGCGAGAGCAGGCAGGCGTACAGCGCGGTCATGACGAAGTTGAGGATCACGCCCGATTCGGTGAAGACCGGCACCGCCCCCACCAGCAGCACGAACAGCGCAATGTTGCGAACGTCTTTCATGCCTTCGCTCCAAAGAATCCTTGGGGCCTGAGCATGAGCACCGCAATGAAGATCACAAAAATGCCGACCTGGCCCAGCGACTCGCCCAGCACCAGACCGCCCACCGACTCCACCACGCCGATCAGCAAGCCGCCCAGCAGGGCACCGGTAAAGCTGCCCATGCCGCCCAGCACCACGATGGTGAAAGCCACCAGCACGAAACCGTTGCCCACCGTCGGGTTCACGTAGTAGGCCGGCATGAGGAAGCAGGCGGCAGCGCCCAGGCTGGCCAGCCCCAGGCCAAAGCACATGGCGTAGACGTGGTCCACATCGATGCCCATGAGGCGGGCACCCTGCTTCTCTTTGGACACCGCGCGGATGGCGCGGCCCAGGTCGGTTTTCTGAACAATCAACAACAAGATCGCCGAGACCACCAGCGCGCCACCAAACGCCACCAGCTTGGGCAGCGCGATGAACGCGGGGCCGATCTCCACCGTGGTCAGCGTGTAGGCGGTCTCGATGGTGCGGGTGTCCGACTTGAAGAACAGCAGCGCGAGGTTTTCCAGCACGATGGACACGCCCAGCGTGACCAGCAGGATGTTTTCGTCCCGGCCATGGCTGGCGCGGTTGATCACGCCGCGCTGCAGCGCGTAGCCCAGCACGAACATGGCCGGCACCATGATCGGCAAGGCCAGATAAGGGTCCACCCCGAGCTTTTCCTTGAGCATGTACACGCCGTACAGCGCCACCATCAAGGCCGCGCCGTGCGCGAAGTTGATGATGTGCAGCACGCCGTAGATCAGCGTCAGGCCCAGCGCGATCAGCGCATACACGGCACCGGTGGTGATGCCGTTGAGCACCGACGGAAACAGGATGTTCAGGTCGAGCATCGGGGGACCCTGGTCATCAGGCCTTGAGCGGGAAGATCGGCTCCACCTCGCGGAAGTCGCGCGGCACGATCACCTTGATGTCGCCCTTCTGCACCTGCGTCATCAGCGGACGCGCTCCCATGTTCTGGCCATTCACGAATTGCGTTGCACCGTACGGCATGATGTGATCGGCAAACTTGCTGGCGGTCAGCGCATCGATGATGGCGGCGCGATCCGCCGACTTGGCGCGCTCGATGGCATCGGCCAGCAGCTTCATGGCCGTGTAGGTCATGAACACCTCGTAGCTGAAGAACTGGCCCTTCGCTTCAACGCGCTTGCGCAGGTCGGCCGAGCGCTTGTCCTTGGGGTTGAACCAGTGGTTGCAGTCGATGATGCCGTTGGCCGCGTCCGGAAACTCCTTCACGAACTTGTAGCTTGATGCGGCGCCACCGAGCACCGAATAGATCGCCTTCGGCGTGATCTTCTGCTGCTGCAGCGTGCGCACCAGCAAGGCGTATTCGTTGTAGTAGTTGGCCGGGATCAGGATGTCGGGGTTGACCTGCCGGATGCGCAGCGCGATGTTGTTGAAGTCGCGCGTGGGGTTGGCGTGCTTGATGATCTCCTTCACCTCGTAGCCATAGCCCGGCAGTTCGGAGGCCAGCAGGTTGGCGGTGCCGGTGCCGAACAGCGACTCTTCGTGCACGATCATCACGGTGCGTGCGGGCTTGCCCGCGGCGGTGTTCAGTGCGTGCAGGCTGGCCACGGCCGTCTGCGCACACATCTTGTAGCCCGGGCCGAAGCGGAAGGTGTTTTTCAGGCCGCGCTCGACGATCTGGTCGGCCACACCCACGTCCACCACATGCGGCAGGTTGTACTTGGCGGCCGCCTGCGTGGTGGCCAGGCAGATGGCAGAGGCAAACGCGCCCACCACGGCGCTCACGCCGGCCTCGTTCATCTTCTCGATCTCGGCCGTGCCGGCTTGCGGGTTCGACTGCGCGTCACCCAGCATGGCCTCGATCTTGGCGCCACCCAGCGACTTGATGCCGCCCGCGGCATTGATGTCTTCAATGGCCAGCATCGCGCCCAGGCGGCACTGTTGACCCGAATAGGCCAGCGCACCTGTGACCGGGTGCAAGACACCGACCTTGATGGGCCGGGGCTGTGCGCCACTGACCAAAGGAAACGCGAGTGCCGAGGCAGCGGCAGCGGACTGGCTCATGAAATGGCGACGTGTGCTCATCGGTACATCCTTTGTGAAAGTCAATGAAAGTTGGCAGACAGCTCTCGGCTTACCCACACCTTGGCGTCAATGTCGCCAACACGGGATAACTGCATCTGGTACTCGTACCGGTCTGGTCGGTAGAGCCCATGCAACCATTGGACGGGACGCTCGTCCTCGTCGTAAATCAAGCGACGCACCGCCAGCAAGGCCGATCCGACAGCCACATCCAGGTGTCGGGCCATGCTGACATCGGCCAGGCGGGCCGAGATGACCTGCTCCGCACGGCCCACCTTCACGCCCGACTCTTCCAACAGCACCAGGATGGGCTTTTGCGCCAGCTCGCGCTTGCCGAAGCCGGATGAAATGGCGTCGGGCACCCAGGTGGTGATGTGCGACAAAGGACCGTCGGCGGTGCTGCGCACGCGCTCGGCCTTTTGCACCCATTCGGTGCGTTGCAGCCTCAGCGCATCGGCCACATCCACAGGCGCCCGCATGCGCTCCACCGACAGCACCTTGACCTTGGTGCGCATGCCCATGGCCACCAGGTTTTCCAGCAGCCCGGTCAAGCGCACCTGCTTGCCCGCACTCTGGCTCGAAGCTTGCGTGTAGGCATCCTGACCATGAGGCACAACAGGGCGGGTGCCGCGCCCAGGCTCGCGCAAGATCAAACCTTCTTCAGCCAGCTGGAGCAGCGCCCGGCGCACCGTGACACGGGCCACGCCGAACTGCGCCATCAAGGCCAGCTCGCCCGGCAAGCCCGCTTCAAACTGCCCGTCGCGCAGTTGCTGGCGCAACACCAGGTAGATCTGGTGGTACTTGGGCAGCGGCAGTTGTGCATCCATGCCGCTATCGTGAGATAGCCCGAATGTCCCGTCAATAGGACATTCAAGTCTTATTGATAGGACATTTGATCGGGGGTTTCCCGAGGGGGTGGTCGTGCGGGTGACGGTCATTGATCTATGACCCACCCGCTTATGTGGCCACCGCAGTGCACGTTGTGGGTACGTACTTCGGTTGTGTGGAGCTGCCGTAAATTTGCGCGGCTGCTTGCGCGACTTTGTGATCTTGGTCCACAGCTAGGTTGAACGCCTGTCAGCGCATGGGTCGCGCCAGTTACGGGGCGCCACAGCAATTGCTCTGGCTCAGGTGCTCTACGAGAGAACCTGGCCGGAGAGGTCCCGCCGCTGTTCGCTGAATGGGATCTCGAGAGCGCGACGAGTACAGCCCATCGCACATCCACATACGTTTTGTGGCATGGCAGGAGGGCATGCAGATCGCGCACATGGCCTTGGTAGCTCTTATGGATTGGAAGTCACATACTCCTCAGGCATCGGGGCGCAGATGGCGAGCGTTGTTGAGGAAGGAGCAGGCCACCCCGAACATCGCGAATTTCTTGGCCTCCTTCGATAAGGTGATGCGGCAGAAAGTTGTTACTCACGTCCTCACGTTCAGCCGCAGACCATGCCAGCATTCCTCTCATCGAATCCGCGATCAGGTGGTCGTCTAGGGTTAGCTTGATGCCTCAGCATGCCACCATGGATGGTTACACTTACATGCGCCGAAGTATATGAATCGGCTTCGATATTTCCGATCGACCCAGGGCATGGAGGTTGGCTCCGGGGCGAGAAACGACTCAATGCCACGAGAACCTAGATGCCGACTAGACGACCATCCGTGACAGTGCCGAGCAATGAGCGAAGTGAGTTCTTCGAGTTCACTGTCGATGCCGCGCTGCTCAAGGAGCTGGGCGAACGTCTTGTTGGGAAGCCACACATCGCTTTGGCCGAACTGGTTAAGAACGCCTACGATGCCGATGCGACGAAGGTTCGAATCACCTTCGAAGAAGATGCGATTGAGGTCGTCGACAACGGTGATGGCATGTCCACGCCTGAATTCAAGAACTTCTGGATGCGGGTGGGCACTACCCACAAACAGGATGCGCCCATCACACCGTTGTTCCAGCGGAAGGTCTCGGGCTCTAAAGGGGTCGGTCGGCTCTCCGTGCAGTTCCTCGGGAACTCGCTGAAGCTGTGGAGCGTGTCGAGGAACAATCGGAGCGTCGCGTTCCGTGCAGAGGTCGATTGGCGACAAGCCCAGCGTGCGGCGAGCCTGGTCAAATCCGGCGCCAACGTGTTCAAGAGCAGCGCCTCGGGGATCCTTCCGTCCGGGTACGAGCATGGAACCCGCCTGCGCATTGAGGGACTTAATCAGGAGTGGGACCCCGATGGACTGCGCAACCTCGCCCGTGAGCTCTGGTTCCTCCGTCCGCCGAGACCCCTAGCGGAGGATCTAGCTGAGAAGGACTCCTTCGACATTGAGCTGGAGGGTACTGCAGAGGAGGAGCGCAGTGCTTTCAACACGCAGTTGGACAAAGCCTTCCAGAGCTGGATCGCCGAGATCAAGGGAGAGGTTAAAGGAGGTCGGCGACGACGGAAGGCCTCGGTGACCGTGATCTTCAAGGACGGTCAGACCGAAACACAGTCGTTCCCCTTGACTAATGCTGCGTTGGACGAGGCGTCCTTTCGCATTCGTGTGTACAAACTGTCGGGCAAGCAGGCCGCTGGCATTTCCGTGGGAGAGGCTCGAGACTATTTCCGCCGCTTCGGCGGCGTGCACGTCTACGACCAGGCCTTTCGTTTGCCTTTCTACGGCGGCGAGGGCGAGGATTGGCTTCGCCTGGAATATGCGCACTCGCACAGGCTCATGGTGTCGAAGCTAGTGCCTGAGGAACTTAAGGGCAACGGGGACCTCAGGGATCTACCGACGAATGGGCGGATCTTCGGTATGGTGCGTGTTTCGACCAGCCATGAACGCGATCGTGCGCCAGAGGAGACCCGAGCGAAGGGTGCGTATCTCAACGTTCAGGTGACGCGGGACAGATTCATCGACAACGAGTCGATGGCGGATCTGCGAGAGCTCGTCAGGTGGGGGCTGGACTACTACTCCTACCTTGCGTCGGCGAAGAAATACAAGGCGACCAGCCCCAGCGACGCGGAGCCGATCAGGCCGACGGAGCCCGTGTTCGAAGAGATCAGGCAGCGGATATCCGAACTCCGCGTTGAGGTGCCGCAGGTCTCGGTGCCGCTGGAGCGGATCGGCAACCAGGTCGAACAGCTCTACGACATTGAGCAGCGTCGCGAGCAGCGTTTCCATCGAGAGCGTGTGCTGCTTGGAGCCCTTGCGACGGCGGGCATGGGTGCGATCGCTCTCGAACATGAGCTCGGCAAGGAGTTGACGGCTTTGGATGAGGCGGTTGACAGTCTCACGCACATCCCCAACTCTGCGGCGGTTACGAAGGTGAGGGAATCGTTGCAATCATTGATTGTGCGGATCACCGATGCGCGCAAACTTCTGTCTCCGCTTATGGAGTCCGAGAACCGAGATCATGTCGCACGCATGAAGGCAAAGCCGCTGGTGGATGGAATCGTCGGTGACCTCAAGCCTTTGCTGAGAAGCATCAGGGTCGATACGGACGATATTGATCCAGAATTGCGTATGCCACCCGCGACCCGGGCGGCATGGACAGCCATCCTGCAGAACGTGATCGTCAACTCGATCAACGCGACGATAGACACATCGTCTAAGCGAATCCGCATCGTGGGCGGTTTCGATGCTGGACGCCGTCATGGCAGCCTGCGCATTGAGGACAACGGGGTTGGGGTCGATTTAGACGACTCGGATGAACTCTTCGAGCCCTTCGAGCGACGGTTGGAACTGTCTCCCGACCGAAAGAGGTTGGGCCTCGGTGGGGTTGGCCTGGGGCTTACGATCGTTCGCATGGTCGCGCAATCGATGGACTGCAAGGTTGGTTTCGTCGAACCCGCCGGCAGGATGAAGACCGCATTCGAACTCTCTTGGAAAACCGAAGATGACAACACCTCAAATGCGAATACTCATCGTAGACGACGAGCCTGACCGTTCGAAGAGATGGGAGAAGCAGTTCCAAGCCCTCGGTTTCGACGGTGTCTCGGTCGCCGCGCTTGACCTTGATGCTTCTCGCGCATTGATCGAGGCGGCGGACAAGCGACGCCGTGGCGCACGTGAAGGCAGTGACCCTTTCGCAAGCGATATCGAATGTGATCTGGATAAGGTTGACGTTCTGGTCGTCGACTACGACCTGCAGGAGATGGTCGAGGCGGGGCAATGGTCCACCGGGCTGTGGGTCGCGATGCTTGCGAGAGCCTTCACCAGGGTCAAGCTCGTCGTGCTCGTCAATCAGTTCGGAACGAACATGTTCGACCTCACTCTGTCCAAGGGTCTGAAATCGCGTGCGGACTTCGATGTCGGCAGTGCGCAACTTCTCAACCCCGCCTTGTGGGACAGGGCCCGAATCGATGGCTACGCGCCATGGAGCTGGCTGGATGGGGTGCTTGCTGCGACCTCTCGACTCGAAGCGATGATCGATTGGGTCAGGGGGAATCTCGATAGCCCAGTACTCTCGACACTCGGTTTCGGCAACGGTGTCGAGGGTGCGGACCCCGATACGTTCGTTCCTCAGGATCTCTGGCAGGAATGCGTTGGAGACCAGACGCGCACGTTCAGGCAGATGGTAGGCGAGGCGGAGTTCCTTACTCCGAAGGATCGTGAGTCGATCGTCCGGTTCGATGAACCTTGTGCCAGGGTCGCAGCGGCCATCGTGACGCATTGGCTAGATCGCCTGGTGATCCCGACTAACGATGTGCTCATTGATCTTCCGCATTTGGCGTCGGCCAGTCCTTGGTTGTTGAATGGACGCGAAGAGTGCGACGCTTGGCAAGTGACCGTGGGACCGAGCGGTTTCGACGCACTGCTGCCAGGTGTCCGGCAGCATGTGTTCGAGCCGGCCTTTCCGCTATCACGCTCCGTCGTCTGGCGTAAAAGGGTGGCACGTGCTGCCGACTTGGCCGAGCCCAGGGGTTTCACATACGATGGATTTCCCGATCTCGTGTTTTGTGAGGACACTTCCCGGTTCCACGCATTCGAACACGCCCGTTCGTTCTCTTGCCGCTTGCCCAGCAGCGATCCACAGCGCTTCGTGGTGAATCCCGATCAGGTAGGTCCGAAGAACGGTGGCCATGTACTGACCGATGTCGTTTACGAGCCGTCCGTGTTCTTCGCGGTGTGATGATGGCGACTGTTCCTCCCAGCCCCGCGTTGCCCGCCGAGACCGTAGCCCAGATACGCTTCATCCTAGAACGATCGTTCAATGATGGGCGGCAGTGGGTCAGGGGCATCGGCATCTCGGATTGGCGGCGGTTGCGCTACTTCGGCGATCTGAGGGCGGCACGGCGAGCGGGGGGCGGGGCTGCGCCGTCCGTGGAACATGTGGCAGCAGACCTCCAGCCGGTGCTGGGCTATCTCGGCAAGGATGCGAATGCCGAGACCGCCTCGACGCATTCCTATATCGTAGTTAGAGCGGACAGCAAGTGCCTAGATGGAAACGGGATTGCGCTGCTCCGACCGGTCTTGAAGACCAATTTTGACAATCATCCGCAACTGAACTTCCATATCTGGTTCCACTGCCTATCGCCGGGAACCCGCGATGATCACCTGATGGTAGGTTGGCGCTTGGAGGCCCCAGAGGGTGGCGGATCAACGCACGACTTCTATCATGCCCAGCCACTGCGCAGGTATGGGCCGCAAGAGACGCTACATGGTCTGCACGAGCGCTTCCCGGAGGGCTTCCCCACCATTCCTCTGCCGGCTTCCAACATCGTCGAGTTGTGTTTGACGGCGGTCCTCGTCGCATGCGGCAAGGACGCTCTGAGGACACTGGTCCGTAACAGTGGGGATGCAGGGGTCAGGGCGGCCGCGAATGCCTTCTGGACAAAGGTCTTCGGTGGTTCGAATCCGACGACCTTTGGCGCAACCCCATAGCACTGTCGCTTCGAGGTCGACGCCTCTCACTCAGTTCGGCCGCTCGGCGGCCATGGCCGACTGAACATGCTGCGCGAGGCTCTCGCCGATGATCTGGCCTAGTTTGACGGGCACGGCATTCCCGATAAGCCGGCCCACCGTCTTCATGTGGACCGTTTCGTTCTTCTTGACGAACTTGTATCGTGCAGGGAAGGTTTGGAGGATGGCTCCCTCTCGAAGCGATAGTGCGCGGTTCTGCTGGGGATGGCCGAAGCGGCCGTTGCCGAACCCGAAAAACTGTGTCGTGATGGTGGGCGACGGTTTGTCCCATTCCATGCGACCGTAGACACCGGGGAAAGTCTTGCCCGTCTCTTCCTTGTGGCAAGGGGCCACGAGTTCTTGGTCCCAGTCCCTCCAACTGCCACCGGGCGTTGCCGCGAGCATTCGTTTGAAGTTCATCTCGTTGAGGGTGCTGGTCTTATGTATCGGATCCTTCTCGGAGACGCCGCCGGCAGTCAGCCGTTCCAGGCTTCCGATGGCGCCGCGCACGGTTCGTCGCTTGTCCCGCTTAGGATCCCTGGCACGCAACTCGACCTTGCCCAGCAGTGATGCGAGCAGGACGAGGCGAGTCCGCGCCTGGGGGATACCGTACTCGTCGCACTTGACCACATGCACGCTGGTTGAGTAGCCGGCCGTCTCCAGTGTCTCGACGAAGTCCATGAATACCTGGTGCTTACGCACCTGTGGGACGTTCTCCATCGTCACCAGTGTCGGACGAACCTCTTCCACGAGACGGCCGAAGTGCTCCAGCATGGACCAGCGGCGATCCGTGTCATCGGTCTTGTTGAGGCTGTAAGTGGAGAAGGGCTGGCAGGGCGCACAGCCTGCAAGGAGCGAAGCACTGCTCTCATGGGCATCGAAATGCGCCCTCAATATATCGCCGGTAAGTTCCGCGACATCTACTTCGTGGAAGACGGCGTTCCCGTTGTTCGCCTCGAACGGCCATTCACATGCTGGATCAATGTCGTAGCCAGCGGCCACTTCCACCCCGGCCTTGCGCAGGCCATGCGTCAGACCACCGACTCCACAGAAGAGATCGACCGCAACTATCGACGGTTTTGCGGGCTTAGCTTTTCTCATGAAACTTGATCATACTCGATGGCCGTTCAATTACGCTCTCGTGGTTTTGTCACCTTGCGAGGGGTGCAGCCGAAGCGTGACTTGTCTGGGCTGCCGGGCAAATATCACATGGTCTCTCTGCACAGATGTCATTGACTTCATCACCGCATCAGCCGCACGTGGGACGCTAACGGCACATGGATATCTACCTCAGTTGGCGAAAATCACGCGAGAAATGGGGCAGTCGCAACAACTAGCGACCGCCAGTCGCAGCACTTTGGCTGCCAGTTCATTTTATGTGGCGCCCTACGCCTGCAGCGACTCAGACGTCGATGTTCCCCGCCCGCAGCGCGTTCGTCTCGATGAAGTCGCGGCGCGGTTCCACTTCGTCGCCCATCAGCATGGTGAACACGCGGTCGGCTTCGATGGCGTCGTCGATCTGCACGCGCAGCAGGCGGCGCACATTCGGGTCCATCGTGGTTTCCCACAACTGCTCGGGGTTCATCTCGCCCAGGCCTTTGTAGCGCTGGCGGCTGGTGGTGCGCTCGGCTTCGCTGATGAGCCAGCGCATGGCCTGGCGGAAGTCGTTGACCTTCTCTTCCTTCTGTTTGTCGCCTTCGCCGCGCGTCACCTTGGCGCCTTCGCCCAGCAGGCCGCGGAAGGTGTCGGCCGCGGTGGCCAGGGCGGCGTAGTCAGCGCCGTGCACGAAGTCCTGCGTGATGATGCTGCTCTTGATGTTGCCGTGGTGGCGGCGGCTGATGCGCAAGATCGGCTTGTCGGTGCGCACATCGAATTCTGCGGCCACTTCCGCCGGCACGCCGGTGGTGGTGAGTTCGCGCAGCTTGGCTTGCAGTGCGATGGCGCTCACTTCGGCTTGTTCCACGCTGTCCAGGTTGAGCGCGACGCCGTCGGCGATGGCGCGCAGGGCTTCGGCGTCCATGAAGTTGGACAGGCGCGCGATCACGCTTTCGGCCACCTGGTGCTTGCGCGCCAGCTCGCCCAGCGTGTCGCCGGTCAGGGTGGTCTGCGTGGCGCCGCCGGTGAGCACGCTGGCGTCTTTCAGTGCGATGCGCAGCAGGAAGCCGTCCAGCGCGGAAGCATCTTTCAAATACAGCTCTTCCTTGCCGGCCTTCACCTTGTAGAGCGGCGGCTGCGCAATGTAGATGTGGCCGCGCTCCACCAGCTCGGGCATCTGCCGGTAGAAGAAGGTGAGCAGCAGGGTGCGGATGTGGGCGCCGTCGACGTCGGCGTCGGTCATGATGATGATGCGGTGGTAGCGCAGCTTGGCGACGTTGAAGTCGTCCACGCCGGCGGTGCCGCCCACACCCGTGGCCTTGCCGATGCCCGTGCCCAGCGCGGTGATGAGCGTGAGGATTTCGTTGGAGGTCAGCAGCTTTTCGTAGCGCGCTTTCTCCACGTTCAGGATCTTGCCGCGCAGCGGCAGGATCGCCTGGAACTTGCGGTCACGCCCTTGCTTGGCAGAGCCGCCGGCCGAGTCGCCCTCCACGATGTAGATCTCGCACAGCGCCGGGTCTTTTTCCTGGCAGTCGGCCAGTTTGCCGGGCAGGCCCATGCCGTCGAGCACGCCCTTGCGGCGCGTCATTTCGCGGGCCTTGCGCGCGGCTTCGCGGGCGCGTGCGGCTTCAACAATCTTGCCGCAGATGATCTTGGCGTCGTTCGGGCGCTCCTGCAGGTAGTCGGCCAGCAGGCGGCTGACGATGTCTTCCACCGGGCCGCGCACTTCGCTGGACACGAGCTTGTCCTTGGTCTGGCTGGAGAACTTGGGCTCGGGCACCTTCACGCTGAGCACGCAGCACAGGCCTTCGCGCATGTCGTCACCGGTGACCTCGACCTTGGCCTTCTTGGCCAGCTCGGTTTCTTCGATGTACTTGTTGATGACACGCGTCATGGCCGCGCGCAGGCCCGTGAGGTGGGTGCCGCCGTCGCGCTGGGGAATGTTGTTGGTGAAGCACAGCACCTGCTCGTTGTAGCCGCTGTTCCACTGCATGGCCACTTCCACGCCGATGTTGGTGCCCTGGTCGCTCTGGCGGTCGCCCATGGCGTGGAACACGTTGGGGTGCAGAACCGTCTTGCCCTTGTTGATGAAGTCGACGAAACCCTTGACGCCACCGGCACCAGAGAAGTCGTCTTCCTTGCCACTGCGCTCGTCCTTGAGGCGGATGCGAACGCCGTTGTTCAGGAAGCTGAGCTCACGCAGGCGCTTGGACAGGATCTCGTAATGGAAGTCGCTGTTCTCGCGGAAGATTTCGTAGTCGGGCAAAAAGTGCACTTCGGTGCCACGCTTCTCGGTCGCGCCCGTCACCTTCATGGGCGAGAGCTCCACCCCGGTGGGCGTGGTCTCGACGATGCGGTTCTGCACGAAGCCGCGCGCAAACTCGAGCTGGTGCACATGGCCTTCGCGGCGCACCGTGAGGCGCAGCCACTGGCTCAGTGCGTTCACGCAGCTCACACCCACGCCGTGCAAGCCGCCCGAGACCTTGTAGCTGTTCTGGTTGAATTTGCCGCCGGCGTGCAGTTCCGTGAGCGCGATCTCGGCCGCCGAGCGCTTGGGCTCGTGCTTGTCGTCCATCTTCACGCCGGTGGGAATGCCGCGCCCGTTGTCCACCACGCTGATGGAGTTGTCGGTGTGGATGGTCACGACGATGTCGTCGCAGTGGCCGGCCAGTGCCTCGTCGATGGAGTTGTCCACCACCTCGAACACCAGGTGGTGCAGGCCGGTGCCGTCCGACGTGTCGCCGATGTACATGCCCGGGCGCTTGCGCACGGCTTCCAGCCCTTCCAGGATCTGGATCGAACCCTCGCCATAGCCTTCGCTGGCACCAGCCTGGTGGGCGTCGATGACCGGCTGGAAGTTGGAGCTGTCGGCTTGTGCCGCACCGGTGTTGACGGATTCGGCGGGCTTGTTGGCGTCGGACATGGTGGATCTTTCAGACTTCTAGAAATGCCAAACCCGCAAGGCAGCGGGTTGAGCAAAAGGGCATCGAGTGCCTGGGTACCGCCGGGGCCAGCGCGGAACCGGCTTTGCCGGGCCGCAGATGGCGCCCCCCGGGGGGTGACGCCGCAGGCGGCGCGGGGGGGTCAAATTCTCATGGGCATGACAACGTACTTGAAGGCGTTGTCGTCGGGGTTGGTCACCAGCGCGGAGCTGTTGCCATCGGACAGCTCGATGCGCACCATCTCCTGCGACATGTTCTGCAGCGCGTCGATCAGGTAGGTCACGTTGAAACCGATCTCGATCGTGTCGCCGCCGTAGTCGATGTCGAGCTCGTCCACCGCTTCTTCCTGTTCGGCGTTGCTCGACGCCACACGCAGCGCGCCGGGCTCGACGTTCAGGCGCACGCCCTTGAACTTCTCGCTGGTCATGATGGCCGTGCGCTGCAGCGAGGCCAGCAGCGGCTGGCGGCCCAGCGTGACGATGTTCTTGTGGTTCTTCGGGATCACGCGGTTGTAGTCGGGGAACTTGCCCTCGACCAGCTTGGTGACGAACTCCATGCCGTCAAAGCTGAACTTCGCCTGGTTGGCCGCGAACTGCATTTCAATCGCGCCTTCCTTGTCGGAGAGCAGACGCTGCAGTTCCAGCACCGTCTTGCGCGGCAAGATCACTTCCTGCTTGGGCACTTCCACGTCCAGCGTGCTGGACGCGAACGCCAGGCGGTGGCCGTCTGTGGCCACCAGGCTGAGCTGCTTGCCTTCGGCCACGAACAGGATGCCGTTGAGGTAGTAGCGGATGTCGTGCACGGCCATGGCAAACGACACCTGGCCGAGCAGGCTCTTGAGCGTTTTCTGGGGCACCGAGAACACGGGGCCGAAGCTGGCCGATTCCTGCACCAGCGGAAAGTCTTCGGCCGGCATGCTCTGCAGCGTGAAGCGGCTTTTGCCACCCTTGAGGATCAGCTTGCCCGCGCTGGATTCGAGGCTCACCGTCTGGTCGCCGGGCATGGTGCGCAGGATGTCGATGAGTTTGCGCGCGCCCAGGGTGGTGGCGAAGTTGCCGGCGTCGCCTTCAAGCTCCGCCGTGGTCCGAATCTGAATTTCAAGGTCGCTGGTGGTCAGCTGCACCTGCGAGCCGGTCTTGCGCAACAGGACGTTGGCCAGGATCGGCAGCGTGTGGCGGCGTTCCACAATGCCTGCCACCGATTGCAGCGCGGCCAAAACCTTGTCCTGGGTCGATTTCAAAACGATCATGTCAGACTCTTTCGTCTCTGGTTGCTTGTAGGCCAGTCCCTGTCACTCGGGCGGCCCTCCTCCGGGCCAAATCCCCGCTATTTTCGCCTTTTTGTGGGCTCATCCCTTGAGCGTCTGTTCCAGCACGTGCAGTTGCTGGTTCAGCTCGGTGTTCTGCTGCCGCTCGGCACCGATTTTGCGCACCGCGTGCAGCACCGTGGTGTGGTCGCGCCCGCCAAACAGCTCGCCGATTTCGGGCAGGCTTTTCTGGGTCAATTCCTTGGCAATGAACATGGCAATCTGGCGCGGGCGGGCAATGCTCGCCGGGCGCTTCTTGCTGTACATGTCGGCCACCTTGATCTTGTAGAAGTCGGCCACCGTCTTCTGGATGTTCTCCACGCTGATCTGCCGGTTCTGGATCGACAGCAGGTCTTTCAGCGCGTCGCGCGCCAGCTGGATCGATATCTCTTTCTGGTTGAAACGCGAGTACGCCAGTATCTTGCGCAGCGCGCCTTCGAGCTCGCGCACGTTGGAGCGCACGTTCTTGGCCACGAAAAACGCCACTTCCTCGGGCATCACGGCGTTTTCCACGGCCGCCTTGTTGATCAGAATCGCCACGCGCATTTCCAGTTCCGGCGGCTCGATCGCCACGGTCAGGCCCGAATCAAAGCGCGACACCAGCCGTTCGTGGATGTCGGCCAGCCCCTTGGGGTAGGTGTCGCTGGTCAGCACGATGTGGCTCTTCTTGGCCAGCAGCGCTTCAAAGGCGTTGAAGAACTCCTCCTGGGTGCGCTCTTTGTTGGCGAAGAACTGGACGTCGTCAATCAGCAGCAAATCCAGCGAGTGGTAGCGCTCCTTGAATTCATCGAAGGTCTTGCGCTGGTAGGCCTTGACCACATCCGAAACGAATTGCTCTGCGTGGATGTAGAGAACTTTCGCCTGTGGACGGTCGGCCAGCAGATGGTTGCCGATGGCATGCACCAGGTGGGTTTTGCCCAGGCCGACGCCGCCGTAAATGAAAAGCGGGTTGTACAGCTGTCCCAGGCTGCCGGCCACATGCATGGCGGCGGCACGCGCCATGCGGTTGGCCGAGCCCTCCACCAGCGTGGAAAACGCGAGCGCCGGATTCAGCCGGGTTTTGGGTCCGGTGGGCGCAACCACTTCGGCGGGCGCCAGGTCTGGCAATTCCGCCAACACCTGTTCTTGAACCGTTCGCGGCGCGGGCGACGTGCGGCTGGGCCCTTCGCGCGGAGCGAGCACCAACTCCAGTACCACGGGCGCCCCCTGGATGCTTTCCAGCAATGCGGAGATGCGGGCCGCGTATTGGGCGCGAATCCAGTCCAGCTTGAAGCGATTGGCCACCGACACGACCACGCGAGCGCCATCGGGCGCCACCGCGGCAGAAAGCGGCCTGATCCAGGTGTTGAACTGTTGTTCCGGTATCTCTTGCGACAGCCGGTCCATGCAGGCGGACCAGAGTGAGAGGGCGTCCGCTCGGGCTGCAGCCGGGGACGCGTCTGGGGGAATGCCCTCGATCATGCTGGGAACGTCGGATTCGTTGTGGTTGTGGACAAATGTCTCGGGGCAGGGCGTGCATTGTAGTGCGGGGGGTAACTTATCCACAAGCCGATCCGCCATAGGGGTTGACGCCCTTGGCAGATCGCTTTTTAGGGGGCTTCCTTGACGTGACGCGGCTGCAATCACGGGCAAGTGCTTGCCGGGCATCGACTTTCTTTGCGATAATTGCGGGTTTCCCCGATTTCTACTGACCACCATGAAACGCACTTACCAGCCCTCCAAGATTCGCCGCGCCCGCACCCACGGCTTCCTCGTCCGCATGAAAACCCGCGGAGGCCGCGCCGTGATCAACGCACGCCGCGCCAAGGGTCGCAAGCGCCTGGCCGTCTGAGGCCAGTCGTGTTCTGCCGGCGCCGTTTCGCCCGGCTCCCTCACCGATTGATCCGGACGGTTCAGCGGTGACTCAGCGGCTGCGGTCCCGGCAACAGTTCCAGGCCGTCATGGCCGGTGCCCCCGTGGCCAAAACCCCTCATTTCGCTCTGCACCGCGCCGCGCTGTCCAGCGCGACAGATGGCCGCGCCCTCTTCCCTGTGGCCGACGCCTGGCTGGGCGTCATGCTGCCCAAACGCTGGGCGAAGCGTGCGGTCACCCGCAACGCGATTCGCCGCCAGATCTACGAAGTGGCCCGCCACCAGGCCGACAGCTTGCCGCAGGCAGCGCTGGTGGTCCGATTGCGCAGCGAGTTCAGCCGCCGGCAATTCGTCAGCGCCACGTCTGACGCGCTCAAGCGCGCCGTGCGCGCAGAGCTCGAGCAACTGCTGTCCCGTTCGCGCGCCGGGCAGCCTGCGGAGGTCCGGCATGCTGTCTGACTGGCCGCGCTTGGGGCTCGTGGCGCTGGTGAAGGGCTACCGTCTTTTGCTCAGTCCTTCCTTGGGCAGCGGGTGCCGGTTCGAGCCTTCTTGTTCGATCTACGCCATCGGAGCACTGGAGCGTCATGGTGCTTTGCGCGGCAGTTATCTCACGCTCGGACGCCTGGTCCGCTGCCATCCCTGGTGTGAGGGTGGGCACGATCCCGTGCCTGCTGCCGCCCCAGCCCTGTTCTCCCGCCTGATTTCCCCTTCCTGCGAAAAGAAGAACCCGTCATGAATGACATTCGTCGGTCCATCCTGTGGGTGGTTTTTGGTCTTTCCATGGTCCTCATCTGGGACAAATGGCAGATTCACAATGGCCACAAGCCCACCTTCTTCCCAGGCGCGGCACCTGCCGTGACTGCGCCTGCCGCATCGAATGGTCAGCCTGCTGCCACCGGAAACGGCTCGGTACCCGCAGCAGGACAGGCCGCTGCACCCGCCGCAGCGGGCGAGACGCCGGCGGCCGCGCCCGGTGCCGTGGCCCAGCGCCATGAAATCACCACAGACGTCTTCAAGCTGGTCTTCAACAGCGAAGGTGGTTCGCTGATTGGCGCCGAGCTGCTCAAGCACGCGGAGGCCACGCGCCAGAGCAAGGACCAGAGTGAAAAACCTTTCACGCTGCTCACGCAGGGCGGCGAACACATCTATGTGGCCCAGACCGGTCTGATCGGTGGCAACTTCCCCACGCACAAGACGCCCATGACGCTGGTGGGCAACCCCACCGCGCTGGCCGATGGCCAGAACGAGCTGCAGGTGCGCTTCGAGTCGGCCGAAGTGGGTGGCGTCAAGCTGGTCAAGACCTACACCCTGACGCGTGGCCGCTATGACATTGGCGTGCAGCACGAAGTGTTGAACGCTGGCGGACAGACGGTGACGCCGCAGCTGTACCTGCAACTGGTGCGGGACGGCAGCAAGCTCAGCAGCGAAACGCCCTTCTACTCGACCTTTACCGGCCCTGCCGTGTACACCAACGAGAAGAAGTACCAGAAGATCGAGTTCGCCGACATCGAAAAGAACAAGGCCGAGTTCATCAAATCCTCCAGCGATGGCTATGTGGCCATGGTGCAGCACTACTTCGCTTCAGCCTGGTTGCTGGGTGATGGCGTGGCACGAGAGAACTTTGCGCGCAAGATCGACAACAACCTGTTTGCCGTGGGCACCATCACGCCGCTGACCGCCATCGAACCCGGCCAGAGCAAAGGTGTGCAAACCCGCCTGTTCCTGGGTCCGCAGGAAGAAAAAGTGCTGGAAACCATTGCCCCGGGCCTCGAGCTCGTGAAGGACTATGGCTGGCTCACGATCCTTGCCAAACCGTTGTACTGGCTGCTCGAGAAGATTCACGGCTTCGTCGGGAACTGGGGCTGGTCCATCGTGCTGTTGGTGGTGCTGATCAAGGCCGCCTTCTACTGGCTCAATGCCAGCGCCTACCGCAGCATGGCCAAGATGAAGAAGATCAACCCCCGCATCATGGAAATGCGCGAGCGCCTCAAGGGCAACCCGCAAGCCATGCAGCAGGAAATGATGAAGATGTACCGCGAGGAAAAGGTCAACCCGCTGGGTGGCTGCTTCCCGATCCTCATCCAGATCCCCGTGTTCATCGCGCTGTATTGGGTGCTGCTGTCCAGCGTCGAGATGCGCAACGCCCCCTGGATGGCCTGGATCACCGATCTGTCTTCGCCCGATCCTTTCTTCATCCTGCCGCTGGTGATGGCCGTCACGACCATGATCCAGACCGCGCTCAACCCGCTGCCACCAGATCCCCTGCAGGCCAAGCTGATGTGGCTGATGCCGCTGATGTTCTCGGTCATGTTCTTCTTCTTCCCGTCTGGCCTGGTGCTGTACTGGATCACCAACAACGTACTGACCATTGCACAGCAGGCCGTGATCAACAAGAGCATGGGCGTGCCGTTGAAGTTCAGCATGCCGAATTTCAAGGCTTGACCCGAAGGCCCGGTGGCCTTCTTTCCTGATCGGGGCCTGCGTACGTGCAGGCCCTTTCTCTTTATGCTCGCCTCCTATGCTCGCTGCCTCGCGTGACCCCATCGTTGCCATCGCCACCGCGCCGGGGCGAGGCGGGGTGGGCATTGTGCGGGTGTCAGGTCGCGGTCTCGAGCCCTTTGTGAAGGCTTTGCTGGGACGCGCACTGCACCCGCGCGATGCCACCTATCTGCCGTTCTCCGATGCCGCCGGCCAGCCCATTGACCATGGTCTGGCGTTGTGGTTTCCCGGGCCGCGTTCGTACACGGGGGAGGATGTGCTGGAGCTCCAGGGCCATGGCGGCCCCGTGGTGTTGCAGCTGCTGCTGGCACGCTGCCTGGAAGTCAGCCGTGGCCCCCTTCCAGAGCTTCGGCTGGCAAGGGCGGGTGAGTTCACCGAACGCGCCTTCCTCAACGACAAGCTCGATCTGGCGCAGGCCGAGGCGGTGGCCGACCTGATCGACGCCAGCACCGAGGCCGCCGCACGCAGTGCCTCGCGCTCCCTGGCTGGGGTGTTTTCCGGGCATGTGCATGGCCTGCGCGACGCGCTCGTGAACCTTCGCATGCTAGTGGAGGCGACGCTGGACTTTCCGGAGGAAGACATCGACTTCCTGCAAAAGGCCGACGCCGTGGGCCAGTTGCATCGGCTGCAGCAGGCCCTGGCCGCCTTGCAGGCGCAGGCCCGCCAGGGCGCGCTGCTGCGGGACGGCCTGCAAGTGGTGATTGCCGGACAGCCGAACGCCGGCAAGAGTTCATTGCTCAATGCCTTGGCCGGGGCTGAACTAGCAATCGTCACACCGGTGGCGGGCACGACGCGCGACGTGGTGCAGCAGACCATCCAGATCGAGGGCGTGCCATTGCACGTGATCGACACCGCCGGGTTGCGCGACAGCCCGGATGTGGACGAAGTCGAAAAGATCGGCATCGAGCGTGCCTGGGGCCGCATTCAACAAGCCGATGCCGTGCTGTTCATGCACGACCTCAGTCGCGGACACCTGACGGATTACCAGCAAGCCGACGTCTCTATCGCGGCGAGCCTGACCGCCACCCTGCCGCCGGGTGTACCGGTGCTGCACCTCTGGAACAAGTGCGACCAGGTCGACGGCGCCGGGCACGATGCGGCCAGCAAAGACGATGGCCTGGCGATCTCGGCCAGGGACGGCATCGGGCTGGAGGCTTTGCGCCAGCGTCTGCTGACCCTGGCGGGGTGGCAGCAGGCAGGCGACGGCCTGTTCATGGCGCGCGAGCGGCATCTCCAGGCACTCCAGCGCGTGGGCGAGCATTTGAATGCTGCAGACACCTGGCTCCAGGCACGCGCGGATCACCTGGATTTGCTGGCAGAAGAGCTGCGTCTGGCGCAACAGGCGCTGGGCTCGATCACCGGCGAGTTCACCGCAGACGATCTGTTGGGAGAGATCTTTTCGCGTTTTTGCATCGGCAAGTGAGGCCGAAAGTACCGCTGGGTGCCGTCGGGATACCGCCCGGAGTGCAACTGTAAGCGCGGGTAAGGACAGGCTTGCGCAGGGGGCCGGGCCGCGGTTATCTTGAGCCCATGAATGCCCAGTTGCCCACGTCCGTGCGTTTCGATATTCAAGGCTTGGCCCAGTCCATGCGCTTGAGCAGCGCGCTGGACGCGGTGCCCTTGAATCTCTCGGACAGTCAATGGCCGCAGCTGGCCAATTACCTGCAACCGGTGGCGTTGCAGCAAGGGCAAGTGCTGATCGAGCAAGGCGTGAAAGACCGCACCGTGTATTTCGTGGAAAGCGGTTCGCTCACCGTGCACTACGAGGACTCGCGCGAGCGCGTGCGCATTGCGGTGGTGGGCTCAGGCTCGCTGCTGGGTGAAGGCGCCTTTTTCAGCCATTTGCCGCGCAGCGCCACGGTGCACGCCGGCAGTGATTGCCGCCTGTGGTGCCTGACACCGCTGCGCTTTCGCGAACTCTCCTCGCGTCACCCCGAGATCGCACTGGAAGTGACCGTGGCCATGTCGTCGGTGCTCGCTCGCCGCATGTACAACCGGCCCAAGCGGGTCGCCGTGACCTGAGCGCGGCACCAGCCCCACCGATCTAGGCCGGCTTGTGCTGCTTTTTCAACCCTTTGCGCGCGCGGCCCTTGCGCACACTCTGCCCATGTCTTTGATGAGCTGGCTCCAGGCCAAGAAATCCACAGCGCCCGGCAAGGGTCCCTTCACCCGTGCGCGCAAGAAGTTCAGCCAGACGACGCTGCCCCTGATTTCGCCGCGCCGTGGCCGGCGCATCCTGCGCCGGGAGCAGCTCTTTGCGGTGGTGCGCGAGTCGCTCATTCGCGCTGGCGTGCTGTCCACCAGCTACGAGTTCAAGGTGCTCACGCTCGATGCCACTGGCGACAGCTTTCTCGTGCTGATCGATCTGGCGCTGCCCGCGCAGGCCATGCCGGATGAGTACCTGCTCGAAATCGAACGCTGGATCCAGCAGAGCGGCCAAACCCGCCACGACATGCATGTGCGCTCCGTCTACTGGCGGCGCAAGGCGGTGCACGATCAGGTGGGGATGGCGTTGAAGGCGGCGGTGGCCGCTCAGACGCGGCGTGAGGCGGTTCCCATGACGGCCGAAGCCGTGCCCGCACCCACGGCGTCCCGCCCGATGCCCATCCCCAGCCCCACGGCCATCCCTCGCCCGACCATCACGCCGGCCAGCGCCCCTGCGCAGTCGGTGGGCGAGGACGAGGTGGAAGCTTTCCGGCGCGCACTGCAGAGTGTGGCCTCTCCGGCCTATCGCTCGCCTTCGGAAGCGCAGGCGCCGATGGTGGTGCCTGAGTCTCACAGCGATTTCGCTGCATTGAGCGAAACCCAGTACGGCAAGCTCTGAGCGAGCTGCCGGCGCCTCAGTGGCCGGCGAAGTCCAGCAGCGTGAAGAGCTTCAGGCCGGAATCGCGCAGCTTCTCGGAGCCACCGAGTTCCGGCAGGTCCACGATGGCGGCCCCTTCCATCACCTCCGCGCCCAGCTTCTCCAGCAAGCGGCGCCCAGCCATCATGGTGCCGCCGGTGGCAATAAGGTCATCGATCAACACCACCCGGTCGCCCGGTTTCACGGCATCGGTGTGCAGCTCCACGGTGGCGCTGCCGTACTCCAGCTCGTAAGTTTCTTCCACGGTGGTGAAGGGCAGCTTGCCTTTCTTGCGGATGGGCACGAAGCCCACGCCCAGTTCGTAGGCGAGCACGGAACCGATGATGAAGCCACGCGCGTCCAGCCCAGCCACCACGGTCGGGCGCAGCGCAGCATCCATGTAGCGGTGCACGAAGGTGTCGATCAGCACGCGAAAGACCTTGGGGTCTTGCAGCAGCGGCGTGATGTCACGAAACTGCACGCCGGGTGCTGGCCAGTCCGGCACGGTGCGGATGTGGGATTTCAGAAATGCGGAGGTGTCCATGGGCTTGACCGGTGGGGAATCGGCCATTATCGGCGTCCCATCGGCACATAAAAAAGCCCCGGCTCAAAGGCCGGGGCATCGACCATGGCGACCCTGTACAAAGCCATGGGCTGGAACACGTTGGCCGCAAGGGCCATGAACATCATTCTGGGAGCGAGGACGGGGGAGGATGACCGCCACGCGGCCGGTGGCGCTCAGCGGCCGACGAGCGCGCGGCCCGCTCAGCCCGTCAACAGCTTCTGTTCGGCCAGCGCCAGGGCAGGCGCCTTGCCGCTGATGACCACCGAGTCGCCGCTCTCCAGCCGTGTGTCGTCGTCAACGGCTTGCGGGCGGCCGCTGGCGCGCCGAATGCTCACCACGCGCACACCCACGGCATGCAGCGCCAGGCTCCCCAGTGTCTTGCCGACGTTGCGCCCACCGGCGGGCAGTGTCACGGTGTTGAGGCGTTCGTGGTCGATCTCATCCAGGCTGTCGTCGTCGGCGCCATGGAAGTACCCGCGCAACAGGTTGTAGCGCGCATCGCGCTGGTCCTGCACCACGCGGATCACGCGGCGCATGGGCACACCCACGAGTGCCAGCGCGTGGCTGGCCAGCATCAGGCTGGCCTCGATCGCCTCGGGCACCACCTCGGTGGCGCCGGCCGCCCGCAGCTTTTCCAGATCGGCATCGTCCACGGTGCGCACCACCACCGGCACGTGTGAGGCTTGCTCGTGGGCATGGCGCAGCACCTTGAGCGCACTGGCGGTCTCCAGGTAGGTGACCACCACCGCGCTGGCGCGGTGCAGACCCGCGGCCATGAGCGCCTGCAGCCGTGCGGCATCGCCAAACACCACCGAATGTCCTGCTGCGGCGGCCTGCCGCACGCGGTCGGGATCGAGGTCCAGCGCCATGTAGGGAATGCCTTCGGCTTCGAGCAGACGCGCCAGGTTCTGCCCGCAGCGGCCATAGCCGCAGATGATCACGTGCTTGTCGGCGTTGATGGCCTTGCGCGCAATGCTGGTCATCTGCACCGACTGCATCAGCCAGTCGCTGCCGACCAGTCGGGTGACGATGCTGTTGGCGTAGAGGATGGCGAACGGCGTGATCAGCATCGAGATCACCATGGACGCCAGGATCGGGTTGAACAGCTGCGGCGGCACCAGGTTGTTTTGCCCCGCGAGCGTGAGCAGCACCAGACCGAACTCGCCCGCCTGTGCCAGGTACAGGCCCGTGCGCAGCGCAACACCCGTGGGTGCACCGAAGGCGCGCGTGAGGCCGGTGATCAGTGCCAGTTTGAAAGCCAGCGACACCGAGAGCAACAACAGCACCAGCGGCCAGCGGTCGAGCACCAGACGCCAGTCCAGCATCATGCCGATGGTGATGAAGAAGAGGCCCAGCAGCACATCGTGGAAAGGACGGATGTCGGTTTCCACCTGGTGCTTGAACTCGGTTTCGGAGATCAACATGCCGGCGACGAAGGCGCCCAGCGCCAGCGAGAGGCCGGCGTGCTCGGTCAGCCACGCCAGGCCCAGCGTGATGAGCAGCAGGTTGAGCATGAAGAGCTCGTCGCTCTTGCGCCGCGCCACCAGCGTGAGCCACCAGCGCATGAGCTTTTGCCCACCCGTGAGCAGCAGGCCCAGCAGCAACACCGCCTTGAGGGTCGCCCAACCCAGCGCGCGCAGCAGCACCTCGGGTTCCGCAGCGAGTGCCGGAATGATCACGAGCAAAGGCACCACGGCCAAGTCTTGAAAGAGCAGGATGCCCAGCACGCGCTTGCCGTGCTCGGACTCCAGCTCCAGCCGTTCGGCGACCATCTTGATCACGATGGCCGTGCTGCTCATCGCCATCACGCCGCCCAGCGCCAGTGCCGTCTGCCAGGACACCGTCCACCACATCGGCAGCAGCACCGAGAGCAGCAAGGAGCCCAGGGTGGTGAGCAGAACCGTGAGGACGACTTGCGACAGACCCAGGCCAAACACGTGCCGCTTCATGGCCCGCAACTTGGGCAGGCTGAACTCGAGCCCGATCACGAACATCAGGAAGACCACGCCGAATTCGGCCAGGTAGCGAATGCCGCCGGAGTTCTGTGCCAGCGCGAGCGCGTTCGGGCCGATCACCACGCCCACCACGAGATAGCCCAGCATCGGTGGCAACCGCATCAGCCGGCACGCCACCACACCCAGCACCGCGGCCAGGAGATACAGCAAGGCAATGTCGAGCGAATTCATCAACGGATGGTAATGGGCGCGGCCGGGCGCGCCCACAGCCCCGCAGCGATAATTGCGGCCATGACCTTGCCCGCTTCCTTCGACCCCGTCCGGGCCATGGCCATGGCGCAGGAAACCCTGAGCATTGAGGCCCAGGCCGTGACCACGGTCGCGCAGCGCCTGGATGCCACCTTCACCCGAGCGCTCGAACTGGTGCTGGGCATCCCTGGCCGTGTGGTCGTCATGGGCATGGGCAAGAGCGGTCACATTGGCCGCAAGATCGCCGCCACCCTGGCCTCCACCGGCACGCCCGCCATGTTCGTGCACCCCGCTGAAGCCAGCCACGGCGACCTCGGCATGATCACCAGCGCCGACCTGGTGCTGGGCATCAGCAACAGCGGCGAGAGCGAAGAGCTCACCGCCATCCTGCCGCTCATCAAGCGCATGGGCGTGCCGCTGCTGGCCATCACCGGTCGGCCCGACTCCACACTGGGCCGTCACGCCGACGTGGTCCTCAATGCCTCGGTCGACAAAGAGGCCTGTCCTCACAACCTCGCGCCCACCGCCAGCACCACCGCCCAGCTCGCGCTGGGCGATGCCCTTGCCGTGGCGCTGCTGGATGCGCGCGGCTTCAAGGCCGACGACTTTGCCCGCTCGCACCCCGGTGGTTCGCTGGGCCGCAAGCTGCTGACACACGTCAGCGACGTCATGCGCAGCGGCGACGCCGCGCCTCGCGTCGACCTGAACGCCGGGCTGATGGACCTCATGCGCGAGATCAGCGCCAAGGGCCTGGGCATGAGTGCCATTGTCGACAGCGAGCAGCGGGTGGTGGGTGTGTTCACCGACGGCGACCTGCGCCGCCTGATCGAGAAGGCCGGCAACGGCGTCGACCTGCGTTCGATGATGGCCCGCGACGTCATGCACGCCCAGCCGCGCACGGTGCGTGCCGAAGCCCTGGCGGTCGAGGCGGCCGGCGTGATGGAAGCCAGCCGCATCACCAGTGTGCTGGTGGTGGATGCCGAAGGCCGCCTGCTGGGCGCGCTCAACAGCAACGACCTCATGCGCGCCAAGGTGATCTGAAGATGACGCCCTTGCGACCCGTGCTGAACTTCCCCCCCGCCTTGCTCCTTCGCGCCCAGCCGGTGCGCGTGGTGTTCTTCGATGTGGACGGTGTGCTCACCGACGGCGGCCTCTATTTCCACGAGACGGGTGAGACCCTCAAACGCTTCCACACGCTGGACGGCCATGGCATCAAGCTGCTCCAGCGCGCTGGTATCACGCCTGCGGTGGTCAGTGGGCGCGACTCCGCCGCCCTGCGTGCGCGGCTGTCTGCGTTGGGCGTGACCCACCTGCGCCTGGGCACCGAAGACAAGGCACCTGCCGCTGAGGCCATCCTTCACGAGCTCGGCCTGGACTGGAGCGCGGCTGCCGCCATGGGCGATGACTGGCCCGATCTCCCCTTGCTGCGCCGCGCTGCACTGGCCGTGGCGCCGCCCACAGCCCACGCCGAGGTGCTCGCTGTCGCCCACCATGTGACCGAACGCCAGCCGGGCGCGGGCGCCGTGCGCGAGCTCTGCGACGTGCTGCTCGTCGCCTGCGGAGCGTATGCCCGCGAACTCGAGGCTGCCGCGCGGTGAGCACATCCGACCCACTCGACTTCTTTGACGACGTGGACCAGACCGCGGCCGTGCCGCGCGCGCCGCGCCGCAAGCGCCACCTCTGGGACCGATTCTCCATTTACCTGCCGGTGCTCCTCATGGGGATGCTGGCGCTGGCTTCCTACTGGCTGCTGCGCGCCACACCTGCGCCCCCGTCGGCAGAACCCGAGCGGCCTGTGAGCAGCGAGCCTGACTACTTCATGCGCCGCTTTTCGGTCAAAGCCTTCGACGCCAAAGGCACGCTCAAGACCGAAGTGACGGGGGCTGAAGCGCGTCACTATCCCGCCTCCGACAAGGTCGAGATCGACAACGCACGCATCCGCCACATCAGCGAGCAGGGCCTGCCCACGCTGGCCACCGCGCGCTTGGTCACCACCAACGGTGACAACACCGAATTCGTCCTCGAAGGCAATGCGGTGATCGTGCGCGAGGCCGGTACCGACACCACGGGGAAACCTCAACCCCGCCTGGAGTTTCGCGGCGAATTCCTGCATGTCTTCCTCGAGCCGGACCGGATCGTCTCGGATCGACCGGTCACGCTCTTTCGCGGCACTGACCGCTTGCTCGCGGACACGCTGGATTACACCGGCGCGGACCAGGTGGCCTTGTTCAAAGGCCGCGTGAAGGTGCAACTGGCACCGCGCTGAACCCCGCTTCCGAAAGCCTGACCATGAGCACCGCCGCCCCCCATTCCTCTTCCGACCCGCTGGTGTTCATCACCGGCGCTTCCAGCGGTATCGGCCAGGCGCTCGCCGCCCGTTTTGCCCGCGCAGGCTACCGGCTCGCGCTGGTGGCACGCCGCACGGCCGAGATGCAAGCTTGGGCCGACGCACAAGGGCTGGGTGCCGCGCGCTGCCAGATCTACGGTGCCGACGTCGCCGACATCGACAGCATTGTTGCCGCCGGGCAGGCCTGCCTGGGCGCGCAGGGTGTGCCCGACGTGGTCATTGCCAACGCAGGCATCAGCGTGGGCATGGACACCGCGGAGCGAGGCGATATCGACGTCATGGCGCGCACTTTTGCGCTCAACAACACCGGGCTGGCCGCCACCTTCCATCCTTTTTTCATCCCCATGATCGAGCGTGGCGGCGGTGCGCTGGTGGGCATTGGCAGCGTGGCCGCGATACGCGGATTGCCTGGACACGGCGCCTATTGCGCCAGCAAGGCGGCTGTGGTGGCTTATTGCGAGAGCCTGCGTGGCGAACTGCGCAGCAGCGGCGTTGCTGTGGTCACCTTGTTGCCGGGCTATGTGGACACTCCGTTGACGCGCCAGAACCGCTACAGCATGCCTTTCCTGATGACGGCAGATGATTTTGCAGACCGGGCGTTCCGCGCCATCCGTGCGCGCGTGAGCTACCGCGTCATTCCTTGGCAGATGGGTGTGGTGGCGAAGTTGTTGCGGCTGTTGCCCAACCCGGTGTTTGACCGCTTGCTGGCGGGTCGCCCACGCAAGCACCGTCAGGGCGAAAAAGTGTCGTCAGGCTGATCCCGACGGCAGGTTGGCCGAGCGCCCATGAAAAAAGCCCTGTGGCTCGCGCCACAGGGCTTTTGTGTCTGGTTGAGCAGCGCCAGGCGCTGCATCAGCTGGACGGGTGTGGGCGATCAGTAACCGCCGCGGCCACCACCGCCACCGCCATCACGACGGCCACCGCCACCGTAGGGGCTGCGGAAACCGCCTTCGCCACCACCGCCGCCGCCGCCAAAGCCGCCACCGCCGCTGCGGCCGCCGCCGAAGCCGCCGCCACCGGTGCGGGGAGGACGGGCTTCCATGGGACGTGCTTCGTTGACCACCAGGCTACGACCGCCCAGCGATTGACCGTTCATGCCTTCGATGGCGGATTGGGCTTCTGCATCGCTGCCCATTTCCACAAAACCGAAGCCTTTGGAGCGGCCGGTTTCGCGTTCCATCATGACCTTGGCGCTGTTCACAGAGCCGTAGGCGCTGAAAGCTTGCTGCAGGTCTTCGTCGCGCACGGTGTAGGGCAAGTTGCCCACGTACAGTTTGTTGCCCATGGTTGGGACTCCTAATAACACTGAGAAAAATAGCGATGGAGCCCCGTTAGCACACAAAAACCTGTAGCACGCGAAACCAACCGATCACTTGTCAAAACGAGCGTTTTGCCACGCTCGCCGAGGGATTATGCGCGGAATGGCGCGCAAGCCCTAACTATTTTTCAGGATGTGCAAGGCCGCAGTGGGGCCGATGCGTGGCTACAACAGGGCGTCCCGACACCGGGAAAACCCGTCTTGGCGCAAGAGGTGCAGTGCCTCCCAGAACGCAATGGGCCACTTATACTGACGCCCAGCGCCGATTTGATCCAGATTGCGGGCGCTTTAAAAATTCCGCTAAAGGGGAGATTCCCGGTCTCGCTCTTGGCGGCACCGGGTTTTTTTATTGGGCGATGGACGCCCGCAGGACAAGGCCTTGATCGTCACGCCCCAGACCTTCCGATTCACCGAACCGCTGCCGTTGCGCTCGGGCGCCACGCTGCCAGCCTATGAGCTGGTGGTGGAGACCTACGGCACCCTCAACGCGGACCGCTCCAATGCGGTGCTGATCTGCCACGCACTCAACGCGTCTCACCACGTCGCGGGGTGGCACGCCGACGAGAACGGCCAGCCTCTGGCGCGCAGCGAAGGCTGGTGGAACAACATGATTGGTCCGGGCAAGCCGGTGGACACCGACCGCTACTTCGTGATCGGCGTCAACAACCTCGGGTCGTGCTTCGGCTCCACCGGCCCGACCCATGTCAATCCGGCGACCGGCCAGCCATGGGGTGCGGATTTCCCCGTGGTGACCGTCGAGGACTGGGTGGATGCGCAAGCCCGTTTGCTGGACGCCATGGGCATCGAGACGCTGGCGGCGGTGATGGGTGGCAGCCTGGGCGGCATGCAGACGCTGAGCTGGACGCTTCAGTACCCGCAACGCGTGCGCCACGCTGTGGTGGTGGCGAGCGCCCCCAACCTCACGGCCGAGAACATTGCCTTCAACGAGGTCGCGCGTCGCGCCATCGTGACAGACCCCGATTTTCGGGATGGGCATTACTTGCGTGATGGCACCTTGCCACGGCGCGGCCTGCGCATCGCCCGCATGATCGGCCACATCACCTACCTCAGCGACGACGTAATGAACGAAAAATTCGGCCGCAGCCTGCGGTCGAGCAACGCCGAAGACCCGGCTGCCGCCGCCGAACTGGCGTACCGCTACTCCACACAGGAGGTGGAGTTCCAGATCGAAAGCTACCTGCGCTACCAGGGCGACAAGTTCAGCGAGTATTTCGACGCCAACACCTACCTGCTGATCACGCGTGCGCTGGATTACTTTGACCCCGCACGCGAGTACGACGGCAACCTCACGGCAGCGCTCGCGCGCGCGCAGGCCAGGTTTCTGCTGGTGAGCTTCACCACCGACTGGCGTTTCTCGCCCGCGCGCAGTCGCGAGATCGTCAAGGCCTTGCTCGACAACCGGCGCGACGTCAGCTACGCCGAAATCGACGCGCCCCACGGCCACGACGCCTTCTTGCTGGACGATCCGCGCTACCTGCAGGCTGTGCGTGCGTACTTCGACCACACCATCTCCGGGGGGCTGGCATGAGCGAGAAGACGGTCATGGAGTCGATTGCCCGCCTGGTGCCGCCCGGATCGCGCGTGCTGGATCTCGGTTGTGGCGACGGTGCCTTGCTGGCGCACCTGCAGGCCACGCGCGCCTGCAGCGGCTACGGGGTGGAAATTGACGACGCCAAGGTGCTCGCCTGCATGCGGCGTGGCGTGAACGTGTTGCAGCTCAACCTGGAAGACGGGCTGACCATGTTTGGCGACGACGCGTTCGATGTGGTGTTGCAGATCGACACGCTGCAGCACCTGCGCAACGCCGAGACCATGTTGCGTGAGACGGCGCGCGTGGGGCGTCTGGGGGTGGTGGCTTTCCCCAACTTTGCGCACTGGCCCAACCGCCTGGCGGTGCTGCAAGGGCGCATGCCGGTGACCAAGCGGCTGCCCTTTCAGTGGTACGACACGCCCAACATTCGTGTGGGCACGCATGCGGACTTCGAGGTGCTCGCGCGGCGCAACGGGCTGACCATCGAGGACAGCTTCGGGTTGCATGAAGGCCGCGAGGTGCGGGTGCTGCCCAATCTGCTGGCCAGCACGGCGGTGTTTCGCTTCTCGAGCTGACGGCGGCTGCCGCGCGGTCAGGGGCGCGCCGATTCCCTCGCGGCGTCGGCCGCGAAATCGCCTTCGGCCACCTCGCTGGCCGTGGGCATGTCCGGGTAGATCTCGCGGAACGCGGCGCGGATTTGCACCAGTGGCAGATCGTCAAAGGCACCGCGCTCGTTGACGTATTCCATGTGCTGGCGGCCTTCGCGGTCGAACGGGTGGTACAGCGAGTCGTTCACGCCGTCGAACTCCAGCGGCAGCAGCCCGAACTTGTCGCACAACTCAATGTTGAACGCCGGCGTGGCCTTGCGCCACGCCCCATCCAGCCACAGCAAGGTGTAGCCGTGCCAGGCGAACACGTCGGTCTTCATGGTGTTGCGCAGCCGCTCGGTCGACAGGTGGTTGCGCACGTCGGCAAAACCCAGGCGGGTGGGGATGCCCTCGGCGCGGCAAGCCGCGGCCAGCAACACGGCCTTGGACACGCACCACCCGTGGCCTTGTTGAAGCACCGTGCTGGCGCTCATGCCTGCCTCTGAGAGGTCGATACGGTAGGGGTCGTAGCGCACCTGGTCTCGCACGGCGCGGTACAGGGCCACCGCCTTCTCGCGCGCGCTGGCGCCCTGGGCGTTCGCCCGGGCGAACGCCACCACCGCAGGATGGTCGGTTTCGATGCAGGGGGTGGCACCCAGGTGCTGAGGGCCGGGCTCGACGGTGTGGTTCATGCCGCTCAAGGTACCAGACGGCGTGTCCTCCGAACGACGCCTTAGGGACAAAACCGGGTGTGGCGGCACGGTAGAAACGGGAACTTTTGGGTGCTTTTCAGGCGACGAGCGGGGAATGGGGTGGGTTTGTCGGCTTTTTTCCGACTTCAGGTGAGGCGGGGCTGGCCGATATTCCTGAGACCAACCCGTCAACCGAGGACCGATCCATGGACATGCGCAACGAAGCCAACCACCTTTCCCGCCACGACAGTGCGCGCGCTGCAGCGGCACAAAGTGCCAGCGCCGAATTCCTGACCTTCCGCCTGGGTGGCGAGGAATACGGCATCGACATCCTGCGTGTGCAGGAGATTCGTTCCTATGAGGAACCCACCCGCATTGCCAATGCGCCCCCCTTCATCAAGGGCGTGGTCAACCTGCGTGGCGTGATCGTGCCGGTGGTCGACCTGCGCATCAAGCTGGGTTGCGACAAGGTGGAATACAACGGCTTCACCGTGGTGATCGTTCTCAATGTGCACGGCCGCGTGGTCGGTGCTGTGGTGGATTCGGTCTCGGATGTGCTGGAGCTCACGGGCGACCTCATCAAGCCTGCACCCGAGATGAACACCAGCGTCAACACCAGCTTCATCACGGGCATCGCCAGCGTGGGCGAGCGCATGTTGATCCTGATGGACATCGAAGCCCTCATGTCCGGCAGCGACATGGGCCTGATGGACACCACCCAAGCCCTGCAGTAAAGCAATCGATCGCGAAGCGACGAGGAGAGCCTGACATGAAGCGACTCAACAACTCACAGAGCTCGGTGGCGCGCCGGGTGGCCTTGCTGGCGGTGGCCATGCTGGCTGGCGTGCTGGTGCTCATCAGTGGGGCCATGACCTTCATGGCTGAACGTTCCTCTCGCGATCGCATGGTCGAATGGAGCGGTGACAAAGCCGACTCGGTGGCCGCGTCCATCGACGCGTTTGACGCCACCGCCCGCATGATGGCCTTGCGCGCCTACAAGCCGTTCCGCCAGAAATTTGCCGAGAAGTTCGAGCTCGACGAGCAGGCCGGCATGCTCAAAGGCTGGGGCATGTTGCTCAACAACGATTTCTCCGAGGTCGACACCTTCAACCGCGTCAACGGCGGCGTGGCGACGATCTTCATGCGCAAGGGCGACGACTTCGAGCGCGTCAGCACGTCGCTGAAGAAGGAAAACGGCGAGCGCGCCATGGGCACGCTGCTGGCGCGCAACCACCCGGCGTACCCCCTCATTCTGGAAGGCAAGACCTACACCGGGCGTGCCTCGCTGTTTGGCAAGCCGTACATGACGCACTACGAAGCCTTGAAGGACGACGCTGGCAAGGTGGTCGGCATTCTGTTCATTGGCTTTGACGTGGGCGACTTCCAGGTGGCACTCGACAAACTGGTGCTCGATGCCCGGTTCTTCGAAACCGGCGGTACCTACGTGATCGATCCGCGTGCGTCGAACGAAGAAGCTGTGTTTGTTTCCCACCCTTCGGCCGCGGGCAAGAAGGTGCTGGAAGTGAATCCGCAGGCCGGCGCCATGCTCACGGCCATGCGTGCCTCGCCCCAAGCCCTCATTGCCGAGGCGACGCCGCTGTTCAATGCCTCCATCGAGAGCCCTTGGGCCGTCAAACACGAGTCGCAGTCGGGCTGGTGGGTGGTGGCGGAGGTGTCTGACGCCGAAGCCATGGCCACCTTCTGGCGCACCATGTACACCCTTTGGGTGGCGCTGGCCGCAGCCACCCTCGCGCTGGGCGCGGGCCTGTATCTGCTGGTGCGGCGCAACGTGAGCCAGCCGCTGGCCCAGCTGACGTCGGCCGTCACCACCGTGGCGCATGGCGATCTCAGCCAGGCCTTCCATTCCACCCGCAGTGATGAAATTGGCCGGCTGGTGCGCGAGGTGGAAACCATGCGCCAGCGCTTCCTGGGCATGATGCGCGAGCTGCGCATTGCCACCGACAGCATCAACACGGCGTCGGTGGAGATTGCCTCGGGCAACCAGGACCTGAGCATGCGCACGGAGCAAGCGGCCAGCAACCTGCAAGAGACGGCAGCGAGCATGGAGCAGCTCACGAGCACGGTGCGCCAGAGTGCAGACGCGGCACGCCAGGCCAACCAGCTGGCGGCCAGCGCGGCAGAGATTGCGGTGCGCGGTGGACAGGTGGTGGGCCAGGTGGTCACCACGATGGACGAGATCAACCACAGCAGCAAGAAGATCAGCGACATCATTGGCGTGATCGACGGGATTGCGTTCCAGACCAACATCCTGGCGCTGAACGCGGCGGTGGAAGCCGCCCGCGCAGGCGA
>CALRUK020000013.1:0-128007 GCA_943371335.1 Synechococcus sp. UW140
CCACTCAGATAGATGACGCTGATACTGCCGATAAAAGCATCTCTTTCCAGCTTCAACGCCATCAGATACGAAATCACCAGCGGTCCCGTCAGCGAGGAAATGCCTCCCAGCACTCCGGACGCGGCCCCGACAGCCACGCTTGCCACTGCTTCGCGCCGAGGGCCGACTTCGAAATTGGGTGTGAATGCCATCAGCGCCACAGCCACGAGCACGGACAAGGCCACCATGAATTCCAGCTGAGAAGGCGACCAGGAAAGCGTCATTTTCACCACCAGCACGGTCACGACGAATTGGGACAGAATCATCCCTGCGAAGCGGCGGACGTTGCGCCGAAGTCCAGCGCCCTCCCGTGACTGAATAAGATTCGACAGCAACACGGGCATCACCATCAAGCCTATGGCCTGAGGAATGGGCAGCCATAAGGACAACAGTGGAACCGTCACCAGCGGCAGCCCGACACCGAGCGCACCCTTGACGGTGCCTCCCAAAACAAATGCAGGAATGATCAGCAGCCAGACGGCGTCCGCAGCCATCGACTTCGTCTACTGCGCCCTAAAGAATGAGCTTCATTCCGACTTGAGGTTGGCGGCCTTGCCTGCTTTGGCCATCAGATCATTCTCACGCGCTATGACGCGGCCATACTCCGTCGGACCAGCACCAACCGGCTCAATGACCGCTCCATCAAACGTCTTCATCACCTCAGGCATCCTGATGACTTCTGCAATTTCTTTGCTGATGCGGTCGACAGCGTCACGAGGGGTTCCCGGCGCTGCCAGTACGCCGACCACCACCGAGAAGTCAAATCCCGGGACGGTTTCCGCGATGGCAGGCACATCCGGGGCCTGTGGAGACCGGGCCGGTGCGTTACTCGCCAGCAAGCGCACTTGGTTGCTCTTGATAAAGCCAAGCACCGATGGTAGGGCCGCAATGGAGAAATCCACCTGACCACCCACCAATGCAGGCGTGGATTGGCCAGACCCCCGATACGGTACATGGCGAACGTCAAGGTTCAGCGCAACTTTCAGCGCCTCCATCGTCAAGTGATGCGTGCTGCCTATTCCGGATGAGCCGTACGTGAACTCGTCGGGCTTGCTCTTCACAAGGCTCACAAATTCTTTAAACGTGCTCACTCCGGTTTTAGGGTGGGCCACCACGAACAGCGGCGAGCGGGCGATCAGCGAAACGGGGAAGATGTCTTTGCCTACCTGGTAGGTCGCTGCCTTGTTGATCAAGGGGGTGATGGACAGCATCGAGCCATCCGAGACGATGAATGCGTGCCCATCGCCAGGCGTGCTTTGCAACAGGGTCTGGTATGCCACCACGCCGTTGCCACCGGGTCGGTTGTCGACCACAACCGATTGCCCCAGTCGTTCACCCAGTTGCTTGGCAACCACCCTTGCAACAGTGTCTGGGAGACCGCCGGGTGCATACGGAACGATGAACTTCACGGGCTTGGATGGATAGGCCTGCTGGGCCAGGGATGCCAAGGGCGTGAAGCAAATGGCGAGCGTTGCAGTGGCAATGGTTCTGCGTAGCATGTGTCATCTCCTGTAGAGGCTTGTGTTGTGGACATGGCCGGAAGGAAGGTCAGACTCATGACGCCGGCAAAACCACCATGAATCAACTCCGCACGACCATTGACTGTTGGTCGCTTGCAATTTACTTAGAGCTCTAAGATAATGTATTTTTGCAAACTGCTTGACGGTTGTCAACACTGAAAACCCTCCTCCGTGCTTGGGGGGGGGGTACCAAGGAGTCCGTATGACGTCTGATCCTTCCTTCATGAACCTTGTCGTGGTCAGCGCCGAGCCCGCCGCCCGCGACATCCAGCGCTTTGTGCTTTCACATCCCGATGGAGATGACCTCCCTCCTTTTACTGCTGGCGCTCACATCCGCATCAAGACACCGAATGGAGTCACGCGGCAGTACTCCCTGAGCAACGACCCGGAGGAGCGCAACCGATACGTCATTGCCGTCAAGCGCGAAGCCCATGGCAGGGGTGGTTCGATGAGCCTTGTGGACACAGTCCGAGCAGGACAACAGATGGAAGTGGGCGTCCCCGAGAACCTCTTCGAATTGGATTCGAAAGCTCGCAGCTTTGTGCTCATTGCTGGAGGCATTGGTATCACGCCCATGATGGCGATGGCACGCCATCTTTCAGCGCAGGGAGATCGACCGTTCAAGCTCTACTATCTGACGAGAGACTCGGAGGGAACGGCATTTCTCCAAGAGTTGAAAAGCGCCGATTTCTCTTCGAACGTGGTGATCCATCACGATCATGGCGATCCGTCTGACGCGTTCGATCTCTGGCCAGTTCTCGAGAAACCAGGCACCGTGACTGGGCGCCACGTGTATTGCTGCGGACCCAAGCCACTGATGGATGCCATCAAGGATATGACGGGTCATTGGCCGAGCAGCACGGTCCATTTTGAGAGCTTTGGCGGTGACACGAAGCCGCACGCGGACGATCAACCTTTTGAAGTCGAGCTCAAGAAGGATGGCCGCCGATTCGTCATTCCCGTCGGAAAATCGATTCTGGACACCTTGCGAGCTGAAGGCGTGCATATCCCCAGTTCTTGCGAAAGCGGCACCTGTGGCTCATGCAGAACGAGGCTGCTTGAGGGTGAAGCCGACCACCGCGATCTTGTGCTGTTGGACGAGGAAAAGGAAGACAACATCATGGTGTGCGTATCAAGAGCCAAGTCGTCCATCCTGGTCCTGGACATATGAGCGATCTTGCTTCCAACGTGGGCAATCCAATTCGCCTTGGGGTTCTGGGTCTTGGCCGGGCATTCACCTTGATGCTGCCCACCTTTCTAAAGGACCCTCGGATCACGCTGGTGGCGGCGTTCGATCCAAGAGATGCGGCAGGGAAACAGTTCGAGAAGACATTCAACGGTGTCGCACATGCGTCGCCGGATGCGCTCTGTGCAGACCCCAACGTCGAATGGATCTACATAGCCACGCCTCATCAGATGCACGCCGAGCATGTGGCGCTGGCGGCCAAGCACGGAAAGAGCGCAATCGTGGAAAAGCCGATGGCCATCACGATTGACGACTGCACAAGGATGATTGAGGCTTGCGAGCGCGCCGGTACGCGCCTGATCATTGGTCACAGTCACAGCTTCAATGCGCCGGTGCTCCTGGCCCGCCGATTGATCGACTCAGGAAACTTCGGTGCAGTGCGCTTCGTTCACGCAATGCAGTACACCGACTTCCTGTATCGGCCGCGGCGAGCGGAGGAGCTGAACACGTCACAAGGCGGTGGCGTCGTTTTCAGCCAGGCTGCGCATCAGATCGACATCGTTCGCCTGCTGGCTGGCGGCATGACTGCTTCTGTGAGAGCCACCACAGGCAAATGGGATGCCAGCAGGCCAACCGAAGGTGCGTTCACGGCCATGCTGAATTTTGAAGGTGGCGCCTTTGCCAGCGTGACCTACAACGGGTATGGCTTCTATGACACGGACATCCTTATGGGCGGGATCGGCGAGCTGGGTCGCCGGAAGGACCCCAACGCGCACCACACCACGAGGATACGCCTTGCGGAAGTCGTGGACGAAGCACAAGAAGCAGCGATAAAAGCCGAACGCAACTTCGGTGGTCGACTTTTCGTTCCGCCGGACGCTGCGGCGCCAGAGGCCGCGCAGCATTTTGGCCCCACGTTGGTCAGTTGCGAAGGCGGTGATCTGCGTCTGACCCCACAAGGCGTTGAGGTGTTTGACAAGACAGGCCGTCGCTTCATCGCAGCCGATATTTCCGCAGTCCCGCGTGGTGAAGTGATCGATGAGCTATGGGACGTAGCCCGGGACGGGAAAGAACCGTTGCACAATGGCCATTGGTCGCGAGCCACCCTCGAGGTGTGCCTGGCCATTCTGGAATCCAGTCGACGATCCGTGGATATCATGCCAAAGCTGCAAGTAGGCTATCTTCCACCCCGTTCCTGACCATGCCTGACACCGAACACACCCGACATCTCCTGCGCCACTGGCGCGAAGCGGTCCCTCAGGATCGCTTGGCACATCTGATCAGGGACGTCGCCAGAGCGCAGATGCGGGCTCTGCAGGTGAAGCTTTCCGTTCATGGGGTCTCATTCGGACACTGGACGTTCCTGCGCATTCTCTGGATCCAGGACGGGCTGACACAGCGCGAACTGAGTGATCTTGCGGGAGTCATGGAACCCACCACTTTCAGTGCAGTCAAGTCCATGGAGGCCATGGGACTGATTGAACGGCGCCAGCTTGCTGGCAACAGAAAGAACATGCATGTCTTTCTATTGCCAGCAGGGCGCTCCCTGGAGAAGTTGCTGGTGCCATTGGCCGAAGAGGTCAATCAAACCAGCGTGCGCGGCATTCCTGAAAGATCGGTGGCGCTCATCCGGAAAAGCTTGCTGTCGATGATCGAGAACCTGGCCGCAGAGGAAGAGGCTGGCCTCGGCAAGCCAGGCCCTTCCGTCAAATAGCGTAGGTCTCGTACGTGGCCGGGTGGAAAATCTCGTCAGCCGACAGATGGCGGGAGGAAAGGCCCTGCGAATGGTGGTGCCGCAGAAACGCGTCGATGGTGGGGCGGTTGCGTGCCACCCCATATGACCAGTAGTCCTCTCCCATTGTTTCCCGCGCTGCCTTCAGTTGCTCTTCGACGAATGGCAGCGTGACCTTCGTGGCCGACGTATCCGACAGGGCTTCAAGGGCCGCCACCTTGGCTTGCACAAAAGCCTTGAACACCGCCCCTGGCAACCACGGATGCTGTTCTGCCAAAGTCTTCCTCACACCGACCACGTGCATGATCGGGAAGATGCCAGTGCGTTTGAAATAGTCCTTGGCCACCGAGGTTGGATCGTCGAACAGCCAGCCTACGTTGGGATTGGCCAAGGCCTTGATGCTTGGAGGGCGCGGCGCCATGAAACCATCGATTTCACCGCGGTCGAGGAGTTCCGAAATGGTCACGCCATCCGGCGCACTCTCCAGCTTCACACCTTCGGGAAGGCTCAGCGCAATCTTCTCCGGACGGCCGGCAGTTTCGATGCCACCACGAACCCAGGTCACATCTTCAGGCGAGACACCGTAATCATCCTGCAGAAGCGCCCGTGCCCACACATTCGCGCTCAACTGGTATTCGGGCAAACCGATTCGCTTTCCCTTGAGGTCCTCCGGGCGCCGGATCCTGTCCTTGCGGACATAGAGCGAGGTGTGGCGAAACGCCCTTGAGAGGAAAACCGGGATGGCGACATACGGGCAATCGCCTTTTGCCGTCTTCACGGCATAGCTGGAGAAAGACAACTCGGAGATGTCGAACTCCTGACTCCTCATGGCGCGAAAGAACATTTCCTCAGGATAGAGGTTCATGAAGACAGGATCGACCCCATCGATTTGCACGCGCCCGTCCAACAGGGCTCTGGTGCGGTCGTAGTCGCCCATGGCGACCGATAGTTGAAGTTTGCTCATGCGCTGGCTCAAGTGTTGACGGAGTAAGAAGGTTCAAGATCAGGACGTTCGATGCCGTCCGCCCAAACGTAGGTTGTCTCGTATTCGCGCCAGTCAATGGTCTTTGGCACCACCGCCTGGAAGGCGCAAACATTCTTGGGAATGACATTGCCACCCGTGCCGATCGCAGGCTCGCCCGCTTGAAACGCACGGACAGCATCCAGCATCTGTTTTCGGAATTCCACCACTGCCATGTCGCTCGCTCCCAGCCGGTCATTCGTGCGATCTGCGATGGGCCCCATCGTGACCCACATCGCGACGTCCTGGTTGGGGAATCCCTTGATGCCCGTGAAGTTGCCGGCCTTCATGGCCTGACGGTCTTGCCAGAATCGGTTTTCTTCATTTCGCAACGGGCGGTAGGATTCGTCCAGATCGACCCCCACCGTCTGGCCAAGGAATTTGCGCCAGGTCTCCGTCTCAGGCGTCTGAGTGGGATGCCCCCAAGCGAGAAAATAGAACGCAGTATTGGTGTCGTCCATCGGGACGTTCACGTTCGCCACGTTGTAGAGGTTGTTGGGCGGAATTAAGGCGGAGGCTGGCGCCACGAAAACCGTCGACCGCACGTACTCATGCGTGGCCGCGTTCTGGATAGGCCTGCGAATGGCCGCGTAGCGGAAGCCATATCCCGATCTTTGCACCTGCATCCTTGGAGCCTTGTCAGTCGACGGCCGCAGCCAAGCCTTGTCGGTCGCCTTGGCACCGCCAACTCGAGCAGGAACCATGTCGGAGGAATGCAGACTCGAGCTGTGAGCTGAGTCGATCGCACCTTCGAGAATTTGCGCCCAGTTGCAGGGCAGCAGAACCTTGGCAATCGACACTCGAGTGTCCTCTGTCGGCGCCCATGGCGGCGGCACAAACTCAGGAACGTTCTCTGCCGCCCCAAACCAGGCCCACACAAAGCCGCCCCACTCCTTGACGGGATAAGCCTTGTGCTTGACCTTCTCAGCGAAGCCACTGGCCGAAGGCTCAGACACCATCTCAAGGACGTTGCCGGTGACATCCATCTTCCAGCCGTGGTACAGGCAACGAAGGCCACCCTCTTCATTTCGCCCATACACCAAAGAGACTCGTCGATGAGGACATTTTTCGTCCAGCACCCCGACACTTCCGTCGGTATCTCTGAACACCACAAGGTCTTCTCCATAGACGCGGGCTTTAACCGGCGCACCGTCCGGCTCCGATACCTCCTCGATCAAACACACCGGCGTCCAATGGCGACGCATGAGCTGTCCCATGGGCGCCTCGCCTACAACACGGCAGAGCAATTCGTTCTCTTCAGGAGTGATCATGGTGAGACCTCTAAGTGGTTGGCTGTCATGGTGCACATAACACGGCTATAGTTAGTGATCTAAGTATATTGCACTGCATGGCAGTGTGCAAGTGTGAATCTGCAGGCCTGAACGTGATGAAGATTGCCCACATTGCCGTATCTTTCCTGTTCATTTTTTTGAAGCGCCTTACCCAGTGAAACTACCGCACAAATTCTCCAGCATCGCCTTCGCTGCGTATATGGCGGGGATCATCGCCTTCGTGATGAGCGCCGTCCTTACAGCCCTCGGCTCCGGCCTCGGAGACGGGTACATTTGGCGCGTCCTACGCTCTTACGCCGTGGCATTTCCCGTAGCGTTCATCTGCGTGGTGATCTTCAGACCGCTGATCGTGTACCTCGTCAAGAAGACGGTCCATGGCCCGATCATGGCCGGGCCCTCAAGCACCGTCGCCCCTTCACCAAAGGATGCTGCGGGTCGAGGTCCCACCTCCTGAGTGGTCGAGTGATCAGAAACGAGGCGTGCCTCGCAGGGAGACATTGACGTTCTTCGTCTGCGTGAATTCGTGAAGCTCCTGAAGGCACTCCTCGCGGCCGATTCCTGAACTCTTATAGCCGCCGAAAGGCGCGCCAGGAATGTGAATGGACGAATCGTTGACCCAGATGTAGCCCGCCTGTATTCCCCTGGCTGCGCGATGTGCCGTCACCAGATCGCGTGTCCAGATGGATGCAGTCAGGCCAAACTCGACGCCATTGACGATCGCCATCATGTCGGCCTCACGACTCCATTTCATCACCGAGAGGACCGGGCCGAATATCTCTTCGCGAGCCACGGTGTGATGCGGTTGAACGTCCCGAAGCACCGTGGGCTCAATGAAAAATCCGCGCTCGAGATCTCGGGGACGACCACCGCCATGCAACACTCTTGCACCTTCGGATTTTCCTATTGCGATGTAGGAGAGACTTTTCTCGTATTGCCCCTTGTCAACGAGTGCTCCCATGGTCGTCTGCATGTGCGTCGCTATGCCGGGTTTGTGGCGCTTCGTCAACTGCGCGGACAACGCTTCCAGAAATCGCTCATACAGGCTTTCATGAATGAGCAGTCTGCTTGTGGAACCGCAGGACTGGCCGCACCAGGTGAAGTTCATCCCCCGCACGGCGCCATCGACAGCGTCGTCCAGGTCGGCATCGGGATAAATCACCATGGCGTTCTTGCCACCGAGTTCCAGCAGACAGTGCTTCATGGTGTCGGCGGAGGAGCGCAAAACAGCCTTGCCTGCTTGCACGCTTCCGATCAAGCCCACGGCGTCAACATCCGGATGCTGAGCGATGGCGGCCCCCACCTCTCGGCCGCCCACTACGCAGTTCAATACACCGGGTGGAAACACACCGTCAAGAAGCTCCATCAGCCGCAAGGTGGACAGAGGGGCTTGTTCAGGGGGTTTCAGCAAAACTGTGTTGCCGGCTGCAAGAGGCGCTGCCATCTTGCCCGCAGCAAACATGAAGGGATGATTGAATGGGAATATACGTGCCACCACACCGAGCGGCTCTCTAAGCGTGTAGTTCAGCGAGTCATTTCCTGTGGGTATTGTCTCGCCCTTGCTCTCCAGAACCAATCCAGCAAAGTATTCAAGTTGCGTGGCAGCGATCTCCGCGTCCATTTGCATCGCATTTACTGGATTCCCGCAGTCTGCAGCGTCCAGCAAAGCCAGTTCCAACGCGTGGGTGCGAATGATCTCTGCGGCCTTACGCATCAACTTCCCGCGAATCAGTGGAGGGGTCTGCGCCCACATGGATGAAGCGCCCTTCGCAGATTTGATCGCCTGCTCCACGTCGTCTGGCGAAGCCACTGCATACGTGCAGAGGTCGTCCTCTGTGCTTGGATTGATGCTGGTGGCGATAGCGTTGCCTCTCCCGGCCTGCCACCGGCCATCCCAATAGTGCGTTCTGTGGGTCGGCAACACCGTGTCAACCAATGGTGTCAGATCGAGCTTCTGTCCCTCGCTGGGCCCAAGTCGCTTCAGAGCGTCGTCAAACCGTGTCATGTCATTCGGCTCCATGAGACCGCGTCATGCCCTGCGACATGACGGGGGAATAACCCACTGCCACGACCGTCTCGACCACCACACTCGCTCCGGCCTTGGCCGCAGCGATCGCGTCCACCAGCACGCGCTCCAGTTCATGCACATTGGACACCGGGCCGAAAGCCATCAGCCCCTGAGCGCGAGCCATCATGGCAAGGTCGGGTGCAGGGTTGTCGATCCTTTGCCCTATCCAACGGTTCTCCACAGGCCGTTCGCGCTCCCTCGCGACACGCTCTTGGTGGAGCTCATCGTTGAAGAAGGAGCGGTTGTTCACAACGATCGCAAGCAGCGGAATTCGTGCGTGCGCGGCTGTCCAGAAAGCGGAAACACCCATGAGAAAGTCACCATCACCAATGATGCCAACCGGCAACCTGTCTGACCCCTTCATCGCCAATGCACTCCCGACGATCATGCCGGGACCTGAGCCAATACCTCCACCACCGTCGTAACCCAGGAAGTCCAGCGGGCCTTCAAAATCCCACATATCGCCCGACCAACTCAAAGGAAGTCGCAGCAAGGAAACCTTCTCCCCGCGCGTCACCCGCCGCAAGGTAGTGGCGACATCCTTCACCTCCATGGATTGGTGGTCATCTGAAGCGGGCCGCACACCCTCGGAAACCTGCAAAGGCATAGTGTCGACCTTCTGAGCGGTCACCCGGGGCTTGAAGCCATGTAAGTCGGCCAACAACACGGGTACCACCGCATCCGGCTCGCAAGGGAAGAACACATCCACTGGGGGCAGTGCTTGGTGATCCATGCTCCAACCGTTGTGAATGTGGTGATCAACAGATATCTGGATGATCCGGCATGTAGGAGACTGCTCTCCCCACGCCTGCTTCAAAGTGCCGGCCAGGTCAAGCCAGTCCAGGCTCAAAACGACATCGGCAGCACGGAGGACTTCCGCGCTTCTCGGCGACAAGAACATTCCTGAAGGACCAGCATGTAGAGGGTGTGCGGTTGGGAACGAAGCGCCCAGCTTCAGATCCGTGATCACCCGAGCTCCCAACTTCTCCGCCAATTCCACGCGCTCATTCCACGACTGCACAGTCCTCGAGACTCGGCCCGCAAGGATGACCACCCGTTGCCCGTGGGCAAGCAGCCGGGTGGCGCGCTCCAACGAAGACGGCGTGGGCACCACCGGTGTTGGTGGAGAATGACGTGCGACATCAGGAATCGCGGGCCTCTTGCTCAGCCGGGCCTCCTGAAGTGCCGCATCAAAGCACACATAGACCGGTCCGCGAGGCCCAGTGTTCGCGATCTGGAACGCCCTGAGCAGCGCTTCCTGCGCCGCAGGAACCGATGCCGGTTGTGCATCCCACTTCACAAACTGCCTCACTAGAGCGCCCTGATCTGCAGCGGTATGGAGCCAGTCGATCCATGGTCTTCGGCGTGCCGCATCCACCGGGCCAGTCGCCCCGAGAACAAGCACGGGGATCCGATCCGCCCATGCATTGAAGATGGCCATGGAGCCGTGCATCAGGCCCACGTTGCTGTGAAGGATGGCAGCCAGTGCTTGTCCGGCCACTTTGGCATAACCATGTGCAATGGCAACGGCGTGCTCTTCATGGAGCGTCAGGATCATCTGAGGATCGGCATTTCCCAGATGATTGACCAAACTGTCATGCAGACCGCGGAAACTGGCGCCCGGGTTGATCAGGACATAGGGGATTCCCAAGGCCCGGATCACGTCTGCGATAGCATCGCTTCCCCACATCTCTCCATTGGGTTCATGAGGAACCGGGGCGTCCCGACGTGCCCGATCCTCCGCCTTCTCGAAGTTTTCCTGTTTCACGCGTTCACTCCACCTTGATGCCAGCGGTCTTGATGATCCTGGTCCAGCGCACCAGATCATCGGCGGCACGCTGGCGCATTTGCTCCGGCGTGCTGATGAGGACATCCATGCCTTGCCCATTCAAGCGCGCCACGACGTCCGGCATTGCCAGAACCTTGTGTACCGCTGCATTGATCTGTCGGATGATGGGCGCGGGCGTCGCCGCCGGTGCGCAAAGTCCGAGCCAGATCTCACTCTCATAACCAGGCACGCCAGACTCGTCCAGCGTGGGAACATCTGGAAGACTCGGCTGGCGCTTCTTGCTCGTGACCCCCAACGCCTTCAGGCGGCCGGCCCGGATGTGAGGAATGAGTTGATTCACGACGCCGACAGTCATCTCAAGCTGTCCTGCGAGCACATCGGCCACAGCAGGCGCTGCCCCTCGGTAGGGAATGTGTAGAACCCGCGTCCCGGTCATTGCCTTGAACATTTCTGCGGACAAGTGCTGAGGACTGCCATTCCCGCTTGAAGCGTAGCTCAGTTGGCCAGGACGCTTCTTCAAGTAGGCAATGAGCTCCTGCGTGTTGTTCGGTGGGACGCTAGGGTGAACCACCAATGCAAGCGCAGATGTTCCTAGCAGGCTGATGGGCGCAAGGTCCTTTTGCGGATCGAAGGGCATGCGATCGATCAAGGCCGGGTTCATCGAGTTGATGTTGATGTTCGTCAGGAGCAGGGTGTGCCCATCGGGCTCCGCCCGCGCCACCTCGGAGGCACCGATATTTCCCGCAGCACCGGGCTTGTTTTCAACGACCACGGGCTGAGACCACATCTCCTGCAGTTTCTGCCCAAGAGCTCTCGCCATCACATCGTTCGTTCCCCCCGGAGTGTAAGGAACGACGACGCGCACAGGCTTGGAAGGAAAGGCCCCTGTCGACGCGGTCTGGGCTTGCGAGAAGGTGGGGACCAAAGCTGCCACGCCCGCGGCCGTCAGTATGGCGCGCCGGCCAACGTCCACGCTATGTTGCTCATGCTTCATTTACTTCGTCTCCTAATGAAATCAAATGGGAGTGGCATCCTAGTGAGTAACGTAAGATTGATCAATCTTGATTAGTAGATCAATGTTCATGAAGCAAAAGAAGGACTACGTGAGCGCCGTGGAAGCGACTGAAATGCTGGGCGTGAAGATGCAGACGCTCTATGCCTACGTCAGCCGAGGCATGATTCGAAGCTTCCCAGGCAAAGGCTCACGGACCAGGGTGTATGCACGTGAGGATGTCGAGCGAATCCACCTTCGCACAAAAGCTCAGTCGAGCCTGGAAGCCGTGGCTGCATCGGCGATGAATCTGGGCCACCCCATCGTCCCCACCAGCATCACGGAGATCACATCCCAAGGGCCTAACTACCGTGGTTACCCCGCTGTAGAGCTTGCACAAAATGGCGCCACGTTTGAACAGGTCGCTGAGCTCTTGTGGACCGGTTTGTGGCACGACACCGATATGGTTTGGAGTGCCCCCCCCATCACATCACGGGACAGGGCGTTGCTGCGTTCAATACCAGCCGAGGATGCTCGCCATCAACTGATCGAGATCCTTTCTTTGGTCACCCTGCAACTCGCCATCGGCCGCGGATCGTTGAAGGATCGCTTGCGATCCGGTCGCCCTCTTGACGCGGCGCGGGGAGTGATTCATGGTCTTATCGGTTGCTTTGGCTTTCTCGGCGCAAATGGTCGCTACGAGGAGGACAAAGGCGGCGGCAGCGTTGCGCACCGTTTGCTGATGGCAATGGGAAGACCTGTCAATGAAAAGGACTGCCGCTTGCTGGATGCCATACTGGTGCTGCTCGCCGACCACGAGCTGTCACCGGGGACCTTTGCAGCGCGCATCGCTGCCTCGGCAGGAACCCCCATACACAGTTGCATCGCCGCAGCCATCGCCGCCAGTTCCGGCACCGAAGTCGCTCGCCGCTATGAATGGCTGGATGAATTTCTGCGCTCAACCAGAAGCGCGTCCGCCTTGAAGGCAAAGGCCGATCAAGTGGTGTCCTCCGGACAAAAACTTCCTGGTTTTGATCATCCTCTGTATCCGGCGGGCGATCCACGAGCCACAGTCTTGATGGATTTTGTGAGGCGAAGGGCTCGCCCTGCCGCGGTCAGACAGGTGCTGGCCCTAGTGGATCATCTGCGCGAAGAACATGGCATGCACCCGAGGCATGAAATCGCTGTCGTCTTGGCATGCAAATCCATGGAACTTCCGGGCGGAGCCCCGACTGCGCTTTTTGTTCTGGCGCGCACGGCAGGATGGGTCGCGCATATTCTCGAACAGAGGCTCTCAAACACCATGATTCGTCCACGAGCCCGATACTCGTCGACGAGTTGACCACTTGCCATGACGAAGTACGTCGCCTTCCAAGCCATTCACCGAACCCTCTGAGGACCCAACTCAGCGGTGATGCCTTGGAAGGCGACGCTTCGACGCTCAGAACGCGTGGCGGATGCCGAACATGAAACCGGTCTGGGAGTTGCCGGCGGCAGGAGCGCCGCCCGTTGCTGTGCCACCGCTTGCGGAGATGGCCAGCGTGCCGTCGTTGCCGATGCGGCCCAACGTGCCATAGACCGCGGTGCGCTTGGACAGGCTGTAGGTGCCGCGCAAGGCGAACAGCGTGGCCTCGTTGGCACTGTTCTTGAAGTCCAGACGGAAGATCTGGCCATCCAACGTGAACTGAGACGTCACCGGGTACGACGCACCGATCCAGTACAGATCGCTCTTGGGCGTGGCCACACTGCCTTCGTTGTCACGCCGGATCAAACCGGCCGAGAGCTTGGCGGCGCTCAGCTTGACGTAGCCGTTGAGGATGGTGCGCTTGTCCGTCAGCGTGCTGGAGGTCAAGCCACCAGCGCCGCCTGCGCCTCCGCGAAGCTCGTCGATGGCAAACGCGGCACCCCACGCGGGCGCATCGTACTTGGCCAGCACAGACCACTCACGGCAGGCCTTGCTGTCCGTGGCACTTTCGCCAACGCAGTTCGTCACATCACGACCCAGGCTGTACGTGGCACCCAGCGTCACGCCAGAGAAGGATTTTCGCCATCCGATCGAGTTGTCCACCCGCGCACCCGCGATGTAGGGGTCGATCGAAGAAGAGCCATACACGTTGGGGCCCAGAATGTCGGCATCCGCCAGCCCGAACGTCAGCATGGTGTTCTGACGCCCCACGCTGAACGTGCCCCAAGAGCTCTGCAGGCCCACGGTGGCCTGGCGGCCAAACATGCGCCCACCCTGGTTGAGTACACCGCTCTCAGGACTGAAGCCGGTCTCCAGGTTGAACACTGCGCGCAGGCCATCGCCGAGATCCTCAGAGCCGCGGAACCCGATGCGCGAGGGCACGGAACCGGTGAGGTTGGGCATGCGGGTCAAGGCGTCACCGCCAGCGCCCACATTGGTCAGGTGCTCGACGCCCGTATCGACAATGCCGTACAGCGTGACGGTGGACTGGGCGCTTGCGCCGGATGCTGCAGCAGCCAGCACGCCAAGGGTGGACAGAACTCGCAATTTCATCTTTGTCTCCAAGTTATAAAAATTGGCCTCGCATCCGGCAAAGGCGTCGGACACGGGACAAGGGGAGGCGCACTCTTCGGTGTCGAGCGTAGAACGCACCCCACATCACTTGTTGGCTATCAAGCAGCGCGATGACGTCTCCCTAAAAATTCCACGTCACTTTTAATTCGCCTTCTAAGTAAATGCGGACTGAATCGTAGTGATGAACATTAGATGGATCAATCTTGATTGCCTTGTCAATGTTTGAAAAAAGGAACAGTCATTTCTGCTCTCGATGCGCCTTGCTGCATCTCAGTACATTGCACGAACCGGGTGGGCGAAATCCGCCCACCGATGGCTTGTTTCACGAGTCGGCAGTCAAGGCAGACGGCTTTGAGTGAATGCGCGGCAACAAAGACCTGCAGCAGCCAGATTCGGCTCAACGAAAACACTGGTGACACAAATTGGCACCAGCGTTGCTAGACTGGATTTTTCAGGCAGTACAAGGAAATATCGTGATTCATGTCAGTAGCGCCGTACCGGAAATGGTGCGCGCAGTCAGCCGGGGCTTCGCAGCATCGTTCGCGAGGAGCAGCCGACCATGAAGCGCATTCAATACGGCATGTATGGGGGGCCGGATCAGATGCGCCTCGACGAGTTCGAGTTGGCGGCGCCGGGTCAAGGACAGGTGGCCGTGAAGGTCAAGTTTGCAGCCATCAACCCCATCGATTGGAAGCTGCGCAACGGCCAGATGAAGATCGTGACGGGCAAATCGTTTCCCCGCGCCATGGGGTTCGACTTCTCCGGCACGGTCATCTCCATCGGTCCTGGCGTGAGACGCTTCGTACCTGGCGATGCCGTCTTCGGGCTTGCGCGCTTCAAGGAAAGCGGCGCATTGGGAGAGGCCGTGATCGCGAACGAAGCTGCCTTGGCAAGAATGCCCGGCAACATATCCTTCGAAGATGCGGCTTGCCTTGGCACCCCCGGTGTCACGGCGTGGAACGGACTGATCGACAAGGCCAAGTTGACACCCGACCAGCATGTCTTCATCAACGGCTGCACGGGAGCTGTGGGCGAAGCGGCGGTCCAGATTGCGCGAATGCACGGGGCCGTTGTCTCGGGCAGTTGCAGCGCGGGAGCCATGGAACGGGCGCGGGCTCTTGGCCTCCAGAACGTCTTCGACTATCGAACAACGGACGTGTCCAAGCTGCGCGAGCGTTTCGATGTCGTATATGACACGGCAGCCACGATGACGACCCGACAGGGCTTGGCCCTGTTGCGCGAGGACGGCGTGTTCCTCGACCTCGATCCCACGCCGGGCAAGTTTGTTCGTTCGATCTTCAATCGACGCATCAAACCGATCGTCTGCACGCCGCGGCCCGACATCCTCGATGGCCTTGCACGTGCATCGGAGGACGGCAAGTTCAGGATACCGGTTGCCGAGATCGTCCCCCTGAACCAAGCGATAGGCTTGGTCACCGCTCTCGAAGCGGGCCGCAAGCTCGGCGGCAAGGGCCTTGTCGCAATGGACTGACGTGTCGCGAAGCCACCGCTTGTTCGATCTCATGCAGGTACTACGCCGGCATCGCGGAAAGGTGTCTGGCGAAACTCTTGCCCGCGAGACAGGTGTATCGCTGCGGACCATCCGTCGCGACATCGCCACGTTGCAATCCATCGGGGCGCATATCGATGGTGAGCCCGGCGTGGGTTACGTACTGCGGCCGGACTTTCTGCTGCCGCCGCTGTCTTTCACGGAGGAAGAGCTCCAAGCACTAGTGGTCGGTGCGCAGTGGGTCAGCCGTCACGCCGACGAAGCGCTCGTGCATGCCGTTCAGAACGCCATCGCAAAGATCAATGGCGTTCTACCGTCCGATATGAGAGCGGGGTTGGACGACAACGCGCTCTATGTATTTCACAAACGAAAAGAAGCATTGATCTTCGATCTGGCGCAGGTACGGGGAGCAATGCGCGAGCAGCGGAAGATGCATGTCGGGTACCAGGAAGATAGCGGGATCATTTTGCAGAGAACCATCTGGCCAATCATGCTCGGCTTCGTCGAATCGCAGCGATTGATTGCTGCATGGTGCGAGTCGAGCGGCGACTTTTGCCGTCTTCGTACAGACCGCATCGTGACAGTCGAGTTTATGGACGAATGCTACCCGCGTGCTCGCCGGCAACTTGTCAAAGAATGGAGAGACGGGCTCCCCTGCAACCAGCCTGACAGCGCCTAGCGCGGTCCAGCCGCGTGCAACACGACCTGTGCCTTCCAACGTGCAATTTCCTCTAAAAATGGAGAGCTTTGAGCGGCTGAAAATTTGGTCTCCCCCTTCATTTCCTGTCACTTCGGGGTGCAGGAACCCGCTTGATCCGTTTTTGACCAAGGAGCTCCTCATGAAATTTCCTTGCCTCGACATCCCCGCGCCTGGCAAACCCTGAGGCGCGCCCCACACAGTGTTGATTCATTTCCAAAGCTGGGCCATTTCGGGACGCATTCACGTTGAAATCTGAGCCACGTTGCCGCTCTATCCTGCTGAATTTTTCAGCATGGGGGAGCAGGTGTGATCAACGTGAGCACATTGAGCAAGTTACGCCGCCTCGTGCTGAGGCAGGACGTGTCGGTGCGCGAGGCCAGCCGGCGGCTGGGGATCTCGCGCAACACAGCCACTAAGTGGCTCAAGGACGGTCAGATGGCCGAGCCCCGATATCCGCAGCGCGTGTCGGGCCCCAGCATCCTGGATCCGTACAAGGAGCAGTTGAGCCAGTGGCTCAAGGCCGATAGCCACCGCAGCAAACGCGATCGGCGCGGGATCAAGGCGATGTTTGAAGCGCTACGGGCGCAGGGCTACAGCGGCAGCCGAGGGCCGGTCTACGCATTTGCCCAGCGCTGGCAGCAAGAGCAAGGCAACGCAGCGCGCGCCGCAGGGTTTGTCCCACTGAGTTTCGAGTTGGGTGAAGCGTTCCAGTTCGACTGGAGCTGTGAGTACCTGTTCATCGGCGGGCTGCGCCGCCGCCTGGAGGTGGCACACACCAAGCTGGCGTCCAGTCGCGCCTTCTGCCTGGTGGCGTACTACACCCAAGCGCACGAGATGCTGTTCGATGCGCACGCGCGGGCGTTCGCCCTCTTCGGTGGCGTGCCCCGGCGGGGCATCTACGACAACATGAAGACCGCTGTGGACAAGGTCGGCCAGGGCAAGCAGCGCAGCGTCAATGCGCGCTTCGAGGCCATGACCGGGCACTACCTGTTCGAGCCGGAGTTCTGCAACCGGGCCGCCGGCTGGGAGAAGGGGGTCGTCGAGAAGAACGTTCAGGACCGGCGCAAGGACATCTGGCGCGAGGCCAGCGAGCGGCGCTGGGGGACGCTTGGTGAGCTCAACGACTGGTTGCAGCAGGCCTGCGTGAAGGCCTGGGCTGAGATGAGTCACCCCGAATGGACGCAGCTCACGGTGGCCGATGTCTGGCAGGACGAACGTGTTCGCCTCATGCCCAACCCCCGTGCGTTTGATGGCTATGTGGTGCAGCCGTTGCGGGTCTCTGCCACCTCGCTGATCCACTTCCAGCGCAACCGCTACAGCGTGCCGTGTGAATGGATTCATGCGGTGGTCAGTCTGCGAGCCTACGCGGATGGCCTGCTGGTGGTCGGGCCCGATGCCCGAGTCGCCGGTGACCACGATGCTCACGCTCAACACTCCGCCACTGGCCAACCTGCAGCGCTATGACGCACTGCGCAACGTCCAGCCTCATGAGGCATCACCGGAGTCCGACCATGCATGACGTCATTGATGCCCTCAAGGCGCTGGGCCTGCACGGCATGGCCAGCGCCTGGCCGGAGGTACTGGGCACTGCCCGCATGAAGTCGCTCGATCATGAGGCCGTGTTGCACCAGCTTATCAAGGCCGAGACCGCTCAGCGCGAGGTGCGCTCCATGGCCTACCAGATGCGCGTGGCGCGCTTCCCATCGCACCGCGATCTCGCCGGCATTGACTTCGCCCACGCGCAACTCGATGAGGCGCTGGTGCGCCAGCTGCACACCCTTCGCTTCCTGGAGTCGGCACACAACGTGGTGCTGGTTGGTGGCCCCGGCACGGGAAAGACCCACCTGGCCACGAGCCTGGGGATCGAGGCGATCCGTATGCATGGCAAGCGGGTGCGCTTCTTCTCCACGGTGGAGTTGGTCAACGCCCTGGAGCTGGAGAAAGCGCAAAACAAGTCCGGGCAAATGGCGCACCGGTTGATGTACGTCGATCTGGTGATCCTCGATGAACTGGGCTACTTGCCATTCACGCAGTCGGGCGGCGCGATGCTGTTCCACCTGCTCTCCAAACTCTACGAGCGAACGAGCGTGGTGATCACCACCAACCTCACCTTCTCGGAGTGGAGCAGCGTCTTCGGCGACGCCAAGATGACCACCGCATTGCTCGACCGTCTCACGCACCACTGCCACATCGTGGAGACGGGCAATGAGAACTGGCGATTCAAGCACTCCAGTGCCGCTGGCGCGGCACCACCAAAGCCACGCAGCAAAGCTCAGAAAGGAGATCGAAAAACAGCAGAACCGATAGACTTATCCACAACCGAGTAGCCAAAAAATCCATCAACCCAGTGGCTCAATATTCGACTTGATCACTGGCTCAGTTGTGCTGATGAATCAACAGGCCAAGGGCATTTTCCCAAGAAGACCTGCTTGCTGAAACTGCCGGACAAAGGTCACACCCAGCGCACCGGGGTAAAAGGCAAACGCCGCGTCGGGCTTTCCCGCGTTGAGCTGTGTCAACTCGGCAGAGAAATCCAGTTGATTCAGGGGTGTGTAGATCTCGTCCACGATCTCACCCTTGTAGAAGCGCTTGAGGCCAGCGATCTTGTCCTTCCCGCCGACGAAATTCGGCGTGAGCGTGCTCAACCGTTTGACGCCTTTGTCCTGCAGATACTTGCCCATCGCTTCCGCAGGTACATCGCTCTGCCAAGAGGTGACGAAGAGGTTTGGCTTGCACTGCGCCCCTGCTGTCGGTGAAGGCCCCGCAACCGAGCCAACAAATGGCACATCCGTGGCGGCAATCTTGCTTTGAAGTGCCATAAGGATGTTGGCAAACGTGAGGCCGGTTACGACGTCGACCTTTTCTTTCTCCAGGAGCTTGGCGAGCGCTCCCAGAGCAACCTCCGGCTTTTGCTGATCGTCTTCCCGGATCACGGTGGCCTCAACACCTCCGAGCTTTCCACCCAAGTGCTCCAAAGCCAACATGAACCCATCCAGTTGATCACGTCCTACCTCCGCGGATGGGCCACTGAGCGTTCCGAGGAATCCAATCTTCACGTCGGCAAACGCCACCGAACTCATGGAGATGGCCGCTGCACCCAGGGTGGTGAGAGCGAGATTTCGTTTCATGTTTGTCTCCTTTTTAGGATTGAAAAATTGATTTAGACGACGGTGGTTTCGAGCTCGCCGAGCCCTTCAATCCGGACTTTCATGACGTCGCCTCGCTGGAGAAAGGTGCCGGTCTCCATTCCGACTCCGGCGGGCGTTCCGGTCAGAATCACATCGCCCGGAAAGAGCTCGACCCTGGTACTGAGATAGGCGATCTGATCTGCCACGCTGTACAGGTGGTTGCGCGTATTCGAGTTCTGGCGGATGTCACCATTGATCGTCAGACTGATGTCCAGCGTTTCGGGTGATTCAACGAACTCTGCCGGCGTGAGCACGGGACCCAATGGGCATGAACCGGCGAAACATTTGTGACCAATCCAGTCAAACCGAAACGGCGAACTCGGGTCCACGGCCGTCCGGACCAGGTTGTCACGGGCCGACAAATCGTTGGCGCAGGTGTAGCCCGCCACCATCTCCAACGCCTTTTCCACGGAAACGTTGCGCGTGCGGGCACCAATCACCACGGCCAGTTCAGCTTCCCAATCAAGCTTTTTCGTATGCCCGGGGAACGCAACCTTGGCCTTGTCGCCCACCACCGTCGCGGGACCGGGTTTGAGAAAGTGCCAAGGGTCCACACCTTCCGCTTTGGGATCCAGCACCAATCTCATGTTGAAGGCCTTGCTCATCGCTTCCACATGGTCGCGGTAGTTGGCACCTGCGCAGTAAATGACGCCGGGCCTCGTCAAAGGCGCCAACAGTGTGAGGCTCGGGCCGTCCAGCTCTGCGTTGACAAATGCCTCTGCATCACTCTGGACCGCTCGTGCAATCTTTCGAAGACTGTTCTGAGAGATCGACCAGGTGTTGAGAAAATCATCGACCGAGCGCCCAATCAACCCGCTCTCGCCAGCAACTTGAGCTGCGGCATCCAGGTCGAGCCAATGCGCATTCACCAAGATTCCAGTCTTGGCCACCCCGATCTTCTCGTAAGAAAACAGTTGGTATTTCAAGAGGTTCCTTCATTTGGACAAAGCCATCCCCAGGGCGCCGAAAAGCGCCCTACCGATCTGGCTGGAGTAAGTGGAGTTGTCCCGGAGGGACTGCGTCAGGCGGCGCTGATCACATCAGTCGCGCCGTCTGGTCTGAGAAGCGCATCGACACAGTGATACCTCCTTCCATAAGAGACCATTTGCGAAGGTCTATGCTCACGACGCCCTCGCGAACGAACGGATCTTGTTCAAGAATCTTTCGGGCTTCGTCGTGCGAGGCTGCGCGCACGATGGTCATACCACCCTGCGAACCAGGAGCTGCCCCTTCAGCCACAAAGGGGCCTGAAGCAAACAATTCGCCGCGCCGTTCTGCAGCCACCGCCCATTGAAGATGCGCCTCCAAAAGACCTGCGGATTTCGTCAGATCGGCTGGATTTCGAAGCGCCACGAACAGGGGTTTGTTGAGCATGGCGCGCAACATGTCCATTGCTGCAGGTGTGAGGTCCATCAGTCACGCTCCTCAAAGTTCTGCACGAACTCGGGAGGCGGCGGGGTGCTCGCCCAGACGGCCGTAATCTGCTCCGGGCCGACGTTCATGGGAACCCATGCACTGTCGTCCTCAGGAATCACATCGATGTCCCAGAAATACTCAGCGAGGCTGTTCCACGGGTCACGGATGTAGTGGAAGTAGTTGGACCCCCCCACATGACGACCCAAGCCGAATCCATCCTTATAGCCAGCACGCAAAAGCGTCTGTGCGCCCAGTTCGATCTCATCGATATCGGCCACTTCAAAACTCAGGTGATGAAGCCCCGTGTGGCTGCTCTTGGCAAAGGCCAGCATGTGGTGATCGCCCCCCGCGCTTCCGCGCAGAAACGCCAGAATGTCGTGCGCTCGATCCGACACCTTCATGCCCAGAATCTGACAGTAAAAGCCGACGGAGCGATCCACGTCAGGCGTGAACTTGATGAGGTGCCCCAGCCTCCGCGGTCGCGCTTTCTTGCCAAGGCTGCTCAGGTCGCAGGCTCGCGTGCCGTTGCGCCGGTAGTTGCCCGGTGAATTGATCTCCGGCGCGGTCGACAACAGGGAGGGAGCGGGTTCTGCAACTTGAACATTCACCCAGTCCCCATGCGGATCCTGAAACCAGATGCCCTCGGTGACATTGAAAGGGCTCTTGACGATGGGCACACCCGCCCGCTCCAGGTTGGTGATGATGGTTTTCATCCCATCAACATTCGTGCCCAAAGATACATAGGAGAGCTTCTTGCGCGGACCTTCGATGAGCCGCAATTGATCCTGCGCACGCCCTTCGCATCGAAACACGAAATCGTTTCCGGCAGAGCGCGTCTCCAGCCCGAAAAGGTCGTAGAAAGCGCGGCCCACCTCCAGATCTGGAACGGTCATACCGACGTGCAACAAGGATCGGATCATCTTTCGCCCTCAATCAGCGGATCGGTGAAAAAGCTGCTGGCGTCAGCAGCTGGTTCTCTTGCTCAACCACCATCGACACCACCTTGCCAAGGAAGGCTCTCCAGGCAGGATTGGCTGCCAGGGCAGCGCGGCGCGCCTGACGATCTTCGAAGGAATCGAAGCCCCACAGCTGAATCACCCGGTTGAGCTCACCCACCTCAGACACAAAGTACCCGAGCAGACGCCCCAATGCTTCACTCTGAAGGTTCAGACCTTCTTGCTGATAAATGCTCAGGAACTCGTGAAGCGAACCTGGCTTGAGCGTATAGATGCGTTGTTCGACGATCATTTTGGCGAGACGGAGTTGGTTGATTTCGTCACCGAGTCGGCCTCGATGAGTTGAATGACAGCGGAAATGTCGAGATCTTCCATGCCCCCCTCCAGCGCGCGGCGGAAATAGGGCATGGCGGCATCGAAGAGTGGTGTTGCGCACCCCAGCTGCTCGGCCAGGGAGGCCCCCATGCCCAGGTACTTTTCTAGCGTCTTGAATGGACCAGGCGCTGGCGAGAATGCGTTCGCCGCCATCATCGGCCCACGAACCGCCAACATGGTGGAACCACCCGCGCCCTGCTTGAGGACTTCAACGAGTTGCGCAGGATCAAACCCCGCTCGCCGCCCTATGTTCACGGCTTCCGCGGCTGCCAGCGTGTGGATGGTGAGCAAGTAGTTCGCAATGAGCTTGACCGCAACCGCAGAACCGAAGGGTCCGATGTGAAACCGGCTGCCGGTGATACCACTCAACACGGCGGAGCTGCGAGCCAGCAATTCGGCATCGCCACCGATGTACAGCGCCGCCTTGCGCTGTGTCACCAAAGCGGGGGAGCCACTGACCTCCACCTCCAGCACCTGCGCACCAGTGGACTCGATGCGCGCCGCTTGCGCCAACTTGAACTCTCGCGTGTAGGTGCCCAGCTCGATCACGATTTTTCCCGGTGCCAGCGCAGCGAGCACGCCCTGCGGTCCCTCGAGAATGTCCAGTTGAGCGGACTCACCCGGGAGGCAGAGCAGCAGAACATCGGACGCCTTCGCCACCTCCGACGGACTCTCCTTCGCGAGGCCACCTTGCGCAATGAACTCAGCGCGGTCGCTGCGCCGAAAGCCGACGACCTTGAATCCAGCGCCAATAAGGTTGGCGGCGATCGGAAGCCCCAGTTGGCCGATGCCGATCATGCCGACGACGGGTTGACTCACACTATGTCTCCTGGTTATGCCGGTATTCTCGGCAGTCGCTGCGTATGGGTCCATACTGATTCGATAATACGAACGCATAATTCAGGTTTATACCCACGCCATCCCGAAAAAGGAGCCCTTGCCAGTGAAGGACCTGAATCTGTTGTATGTCTTCGAGGCCATGTGGCGAGAGCGCTCCGTGACCGAGGCCGCTGAAAGTCTCGGCGTGACACAGGCGGCGGTCAGCAGCTCACTCAAGCGCATGCGGACAGAGTATGGAGACAAGCTGTTCACCCAGGTGGGACGACGCATGGAGCCCACCCCTTTGGCAAGCACCATGTCCTCCCAGTTGCTGGACGCACTGGCCATGGTTCGCAAGACCCACTCGGCTCCGACCGTCTTCGAGCCGACACTCGCTTCGCGAACATTCACCGTCCGAACGCGGGATATTGGCGAGGTGGTCTGCTTTCCGGGGGTACTGGAGGAGCTAGGGCAGTCCGCTCCCGGGATCAAGCTCAGGACGGTATTTCGCCCCATCGACGAAACCCTGACGGGCATGGCCAGTGGCCATATCGATCTGGCCTTGGGCTTTCTCCCATCGCTTGAGACTGCCATCCACCGGCGCAAGCTCTTTTCCCAGCACTATGTGTGTGCCATGCGCGCAGATCATCCTCTGAGCAAAGCGCCCCTGGATCTTGAGGCATTCCTGGCGCAAGAGCATTTGCTGGTCGAGTATTCGGGCAGCGGGCATCAAGTGATAGAGAAAGCCCTTATCGAAGCTGGCGCCAAGAACCGTATCCGCGTGCGCATGCCGCAATACCTTTCCGCGCCGCATTTCATCATTTCGTCAGACATGCTGTGGTCGGTTCCCGCCGTCCTGGCCGAGACACTGGCGCGGCACTTTCCGCTGGCCATCAAGCCCCATCCACTGCCACTGCCGACCTTCGAAGTGGCCCTCTACTGGCATGATCGCTATCACCAAGACCCTGCCAATCGCTGGCTGCGCGAGTTGCTGGTCGCGCGCTTGTGCAAATAGCGGTTTCTCAAGCCCCAGCCTCCTGGCAAGATCAGACGCCGAGATACTGACGGACGATGTCTGGATCGGCCCGCAACTGGCCAGAGTCCCCGTGCCACACCACCCGCCCCTTTTCGATCACATAGTGGCGATCTGCCAAGCCCAACAGTGACGCCACATTCTTGTCGATGACGATTTGAGCGAGTCCCTCGCCTTTGAGCTGGCCCAGCGCATGCCAGATCTCTGCTCGAATCAGTGGCGCCAAGCCTTCGGTGGCTTCATCCAGAACAAGCAAGCGGGGGTTGGTCATGAGCGCCCGCCCGATCGCCAGCATTTGCTGCTCGCCTCCCGAGAGCTGGGAGCCGAGGTTGCTCCGTCGCTCCTTCAGCCGTGGGAAGAATTCGTAAACCCGACCCAGGGTCCATGCACGCTGACCCGCTGCAGGGTTCGCGCGCGCGGTAGCAACCAGGTTCTCCTCGACGGTGAGGTTGGGAAACACCTGCCTACCTTCCGGCACCAGTGCCAAGCCCCGGCGGGCAATCCGGTGAGAGCGCTCCCCGTCCACGCGCTCCCCGTCCACGCGAATCTCACCGCCTGACGAAGACATCATTCCGAAGATGCATTTGACGGTGGTCGAGCGTCCCATCCCGTTGCGCCCCAGCAGCGTCACCACCTGGCCGGGTTGCACATCGAAGCCCACATCAAACAGCGCCTGAGCGCGGCCGTAGGCAGCTTGCAGGCCCGTCACAGAAAGAACGGCACTCACAAGGACTCCTCCCCGAGATAGACCGATCGCACCTCTGGGTGATTTCTGACTTCATCGGGTGTGCCGGTGAACAACACCTTGCCGTAGACCAGCACACTGATCCGGTCCGCCAGAGCAAAAACTGCGCTCATATCGTGCTCCACCAAGAGAATCGTGTACCGCCCCTTCAGGCGTCGCAACAGGCTGGTCACGGAGGCAGACTCCTGCACGCTCATACCCGCCATGGGTTCGTCGAGCAACATGAACTTTGGGCCTGCAGACAGGCTCATGGCGAGCTCCAATTGCCGGCGCTCACCGTAGGCCAGCTCGCCCGCCAACAGGTCGGCTCGCTCGGACAACCCTGTATCACCCAATGCCTGCCGCGCGACACCCACGGCGGCGGCGTCAGCGAGCATAGGCCGCCAGAAACGCATGGCATGCTGCTTGGCACCCAGGGCGGACAGCGTCGCGTTCTCCAGAACGGTGAACTCTTCAAAAATCGAGGTGATCTGGTAGGAGCGCACCAAGCCGCACCGCGCCCGGCCTTCAATCCCCAAGGCTGTGACGTCGGCACCGTCAAACCGCACCGTTCCGCTGTCGCTGGAAAGCTCGCCACTGAGCTGGTTGATCAGCGTGGTCTTTCCAGCCCCGTTGGGGCCAATGATGGCATGCAGTTCACCCTGCTCGATGGAGATCGACACTGCATCCGTCACAAGCAACGCACCGAAGCGTTTTGACAAGGACCTGGTGGTCAGCAAAGCGTCCATCATTCGCCCTCCACCTTCTTCGCGGGCACATTCGTCGGCAAGGCAGCTTGCTGCTCGGCCAAGCCGTGGACCGCCCGCGGCAATCGATCCCAAGCAGTCAACATTCCGACGAGTCCCTGGTTTCGAAGCAACGCGATGACCACGATGAGTGGCCCGAATATCACCATCCAATGCTCGGTGACGCCCTTGATGAGCTCCTCCAACCCCAAGAATGCAATCGCACCAAGAATCGGTCCGAACACGGAACCCATTCCACCAATCACCACCATCACGATGAGTTCGCCCGAAATGACCCATGCCAAGGTGCTAGGCGATGCGAATGCATTCAGATTCGCCAGCAACAAGCCCGAGACACCGCACAGCAAGCCGGACAGAATGTAGGCGACCAACTGGTAGCGAAGCGTAGGCAGGCCCAGCGCGCGAACCCGTCTAGGATTCTGCCGCGCGCCACGCAACGCCATGCCGAAGGGCGCGCTGCGCAGCCTGGCCAACCACCAGGTAGACAGGATCAGGATCAGCAACGCCACGCCGTAGAGCACTTCGATCCGACCCAAGTCCAACGGACCAAATTGCGACGAAATCGCAACGGGCAAACCATCGTCGCCGCCGTACTGTTTCAGACTAACAAACAAGTAGTAGCCCATTTGTGCAAACGCAAGCGTGATCATGATGAAGGCTATGCCCGACGTCCGCAGGCTGATCAGTCCCGTGATCCAGCCCACAGCACCGCACACGATCAGGGTAAGGGCCAGATGCGCCCAGCCACTGCCCACGCCGTGTTCGGCCGAGATGGCGACCGCATAGCTCCCGAGCCCCATGAAGAGCGCATGGCCGAAACTAACCAGCCCTCCATAACCCAACGCCAGGTTCAGTGCGCTGGCCGCGATCGCGTAGATGATCATTCGCGCCACCAGGGCGATGTAGAAGCTCTGGTCGAAAGCAGTGGCGACGAATGGCAATGCCGCAAGTGCTCCAAAGACGAGCACTGGAACGGCGATGGAGGGCTTCAGAAGATTGGATGACTGCATCACGTCAGCCTCGCTTTGTGGGGAAAAGGCCTTGTGGGCGCCAGGCGAGCACGACCGCCATCAAGACGTACACCAGCATGGAAGCAAGCGCCGGGCCGGCCGTGTCCGCAAACGAGCGCTCAGACACGAGGCGGAGCCACATCGGAAGAAAGGCGCGACCCAAGGTGTCGACCGTTCCGACTATGAGCGCGGCATAGAACGCCCCACTGACCGACCCGATGCCGCCAATGACGATAACCACCAACGTCGTGATCAACACCGGCTCGCCCATACCGGATTGCACCGACAGGATCGGCGCTGCCATCGCGCCCGCAAGACCAGCAAGCATCGCGCCAAACCCAAACAACATCGCATTGAGCAATTGGATATTCACGCCCAACGCAGCGACCATCTTGGGATTCACCGACCCGGCCCGGATCAGCATGCCAATGCGCGTGCGGTTGATCAACCACCATGAACCGACGGCCACCAGAAGTCCTACCGCAATGATCGCGAACCGGTACGCGGGATAACTGAATCCGAGCAGGTCGACCGTGCCCTGCAACGCCGCTGGAACCTGGACAAAGTAGGGTTGCGTTCCCCATACGATTCGGACCAACTCGTTGAAGAACAGGATCAAGCCAAAAGTGGCCAATACGTGATCCAGATGATCTCGCTGATAGAGGCGGGACACAGCAACAACTTCCAGCAAAAGCCCCAGCAACAATGCCACCAACATGGCGGCCAATACGGCCAGGACGAATGACCCCGTCAGCCCCTGGGTGACCGCGGCTGCGTATGCGCCCATCATGTACAGAGAGCCGTGAGCCAGGTTCACAAAACTCATGATCCCGAACACCAAGGTAAGACCTGCAGCCAGCAAGAACAACAAAACTCCGTATTGAAGGCCGTTCAACAACTGGGCCAGTACAAGCCCGCCGCTCATGTCGGTTGCTCCAGTTGCAGGTAGGGGATGGTCGCAGGCCCAGAGGCGTCCACTGCGGGATCGCTTGGCTTCATGAAGAAAAATGGGGGATCGTGGTCTGGATACTTGCCCATCTCGCAGGCATGAGCCGCGTGGTTGCGGACCTCAAAGAAGAAGCGGGCTACCGGATGGCGTTCGCTTAATCGCGCGATGGCCAGCGAGGTGATTTCGGCGGAGGAAATGGTGTACTTCATGATGAGATTCCGCGTGGATAGACAAAAGAGCTAGATGCGTTGTTCGCGGCTGAGGAGCTCGGTCTCGACAGCCTTGATGAGAGAGCCCGCGTCCATCAAATTTTGACGCACCTCCTGACAACGCCAAATCGCCGCTTCCACCTTTGAGTGTCAGTCCTGGGGCTTCACACCCGCCTGTTTGACCATCTGCGCACGAGACATGAGTTCGCGACGGATGTGATCCGCAAAAGCCGTCGTGCCCATTCCGCTGGGTTCATAGCCCTTGGACAGAAGATGCTTTTCGCGAAATGCCGGTTGCGCAAGAATCCGAGCAACTGACTCGTGAATTCGATTCACCACGGGCGCTGGTGTTGCGGCAGGCGCCAACAACCCGTACCACACGGTGACATCGACGTCGGGCAGCTTGGACTCAGCAAACGTCGGCACTTGGGGCATCAAACCCGTGCGCTTGGCACCGCTGATACCCAACGCCTTCAACCGCCCCTCCTCGACGAGCGGCTTTGCGGTAAACGCTCCCAACCAACCCAGTTGCACCTCCCCGGTGATCAGCGCAGCTGTCATCTGAGGAATGCCCCTGTACGGAATCTGCATCAGTTTGATGTTTGCACTGCTTTCGAACGTCTCGCTCAGCAGGTGCATGTTGCTGCCCTCGCCCAGCGATGCATAGGTGAAGGTGCCCGGTGCCGATTTGGCCTTGGCAATCAACTCGTTGATTGTGTTGACCGGCACGGATGGATGTGCCACCAACAACGTGCTGAATGTCATCAACATGGTCACAGGCGCGAAGTCTTTGACCGGGTCGTAAGGGAGCGACTTGAACACATGCGGATTGGTCGTGATGTTCGCGTCGATAGCCAGGAACAAGGTGGTGCCATCCGGCGCGGACTTTGCCACGGAAGAGGCCGCGATGATTCCACTGCCACCAGGCTTGTTTTCGACCACCACGGGTTGCTTCCACGCCTCCGAGAGCTCTTGAGCAAGCGCCCTCGCCAAGAGGTCGCTGCCGCTTCCAGGTGGCAATCCGATCACGATCTTCACCGGCCGGGTGGGCCACGCCTCCGCCGTTGCGGGGCTGGATTGGGCCAACCCAGATTGCGTTGCGATGGCCGCGAGCACACCGCAGAGAAGTTTCAGGATTCGCATGTTGTCTCCAGCTTTCATTGAATGTTGCGGACAGGGATGAGAAGGTGCGACGCATGCTTCCGGTCATGCAGGATCACGTCTTGGCCGACCTTCCAGGGTGCGTACTCATGCGTGAACACATACTCCGTCACACTTGAATCGCCATTCGACAGCTCAAGCCGGACCCGGCTCCCCTTTTTGAATCGATGTGCGCTTGGCATGACGGCAATCTCGAAGCGATAAACCTCACCCGGTACGATGGCTTCCGGATGTGTGTGCAGGTAGACTGGTGCGAGTTCCGTGCTCTTCCCGGTATCCAACGCCCTGTGCGAGGCTCGCAGCCACCCTTTTGAAACAATCTGGTATCGCGGATTGACGCCGCTCTCCTTTTGGGATGGTTCGCTCTCGAATTGCTCGGACAACTTCACGATGAAGTCGGTGTCCGTCGCGCTGGACTTCGCAAAGAGCACCAGCTTGATCGGGCCGCAGATTTCCATGTCACTGCTCAGGGCATCGGTGGTGAACGAGAGCACACGTCGAACGGGGTCTGGTTTTCCATCCGGCCCATTGCCCACTACGCCCATGCGCCAGCCTTCATCGGGATACACGTACTCCGTACCTACCGAATCATCCATCTCCGGCGCGCTGTCTTTGAGACAACCATCGTTCAATGACGTCACGCTGCCACTGGGTCCTGCATGCAGGTACAGCGCCTTGATTCGGATGTCCCGCGGTGGCCAAGTGTCTGCCGTCCTCAGGTCGCTAACACCGCTAGCGAAGTAGCGCACATCCGGCAGCGCCTCATAGCCCGTGTCCTGCCCCTTCAGATAGCGGTCGTAGAACGGCAACGGGTAGCGCTCGTGAAACGCGATACTCGAATAGTCCTGCACAGCCTGTTGCAGGTTCGCGGAAGAAAACACCAACAGCTTTTTGGGGCCTCCACTGCGCTCGAAGCCCACAATGTTGCCGTTGAGATGCAGATCCACCTTGCGCCACACGCCGATCGAAAACACCGGAACGCAAATCTTGTGCAGCTTCTCTGCGGCACTTCGCTCAACCCAGAAATCGTCATAGGTCGGGTGTTGTCGAACTGCGAGAGCATAGTCCCACTCCAGCAGCCTCGGCAGTCCAGAGGCTGGGTGCTGGTTGATCGTCCGGACTGTTCCGTTGTACCAGGCCTGCCCCGGAAAATCGCCCGGAATTCCCCCTGTGTAGGCCGAGGAGCGATAGGTATCGACGTTGCCATCGTAGGGAGCCACACAGGCCAGATGCGGAGGCGCCTGGATGGCCATGAACCACTGCATGCGTGCGTAGTACGACTGCCCGATCCCGCCGATCTTTCCGTTGGACCAGGGCTGCGTCCCCAACCATTCGATGACCTCGTAAAGGTCGCCCTGCTCTCTGGCATCCATGTAGCGATATTCGCCACCGGATCGACCCGTTCCGCGAACATCCATATGGGCAAACGCGTATCCCTGCTTCAGATACCAATCGATGGGACCAGTTTCCCTCCACAGGAACAACGGTAGTGCTGGCGCCACGTTGTTGTCGAATCGATAGGGCGAGGCCGCCAGGAGCGTCGGCAGTTGGGCGTCGGGACGATCCTTTGGCAAGTAAACCGCAACGGCAATGGTTGTGCCATCCCTCATCGAGACTTCCCTGATAAAGGAAGGCAACAAGGGAGACGCTTTGTCTCTCAACATTCTTTTCTTTCTCTGACCAAAGAACACACCACCTGTCGGCGTGATGTGACAAGCCTGCGAAGGGTAGTGGAGGACCGGCCTCGATCCAACAATCGCCGTCGATTTCTTCGTATCAGCGAAATCAATACATCTGCAACTTGGTCCCTCTGAGTAGCGGAGTAGACCTGCAGGCCTCCGGGATCGAGAGATCGCCGGTCACTTGTCTACAGCTGCCCCATCGCAGGGACTGCGTTTGAATGGCCACGCGCGGGCGGGCGATACCATTGCAGCGGCGGCTCCCAGTCAGGTGGTTGCACTGAGGACAGAACGGAGACGACAGCAATGAACTTGCACGAAGAAGACCTCAATCTGCTGGTGATTTTTGAGGCACTGATGGAGACGCGGAGCGTTTCCAAAGCCAGTGAGCGTCTGAATCTGAGTCAGCCCTCGATGAGCAACGCTTTGGCCCGTCTGCGCAAGGCCTTTGACGACCCGATGTTCGTGCGTGTCAAAAACACGATGGAACCCACGGCCAACGCCTTGCACATTGCAGCAACCGTTCAGGAGGTGCTATCGCTGGCTCGCGCAAGAATCTACCAGCGGCAGATCTTCAAGCCCGAGGAAGCTCACCAGACCTTCACGCTCTGCATGACCGACATTGCGGAAGCAGCGTACCTCCCAAGGCTGATCAACGCGATCACGCATGTCGCGCAAGGGGTCCGCCTGAGGACGCTGTCTCCGATTGTCGAAAAACTCGAGGAAGGCCTGGAGTCGGGCACGGTCGACCTGGCGATCGGCTACTTCCCCGACATCAAGGAAGCCAATGTGATCCAGCAGAGTCTGCTGCTCAACAGAGGTTTCGTCTGCGTGGTCAGGGACGGCAATCGCTTTCTTGAGGATGGTGTCCTGACACGCGAGAGTTTCGAGGCAGCTCCTCACGTGGCCATTCGAACCGAGGGGCGCAGCCAGGAGGTTATCGAAGTGGCTTTGAACAATGTCGGAGTGAAGCGTCAGGTGGTCGTGACGCTGCCACACTTTCTCGGGCTGCTGAGCATCGTTCCCAATACGGATCTGATGGGCATCATCCCCAGTGACTTGGCGCCCATCTTCCAACGCCAGCCGGGCATCGGCATTCACCCCTTGCCCTTCAAGAGCCCGAATGTCCGCGTGGTTCAGGTGTGGCACCGCCGGTACGACCAGGATGCCGCCAACCAATGGTTGCGCACGGTCGTCAAGAGCGCGCTCTTCACGGCCAATAGCTGAGCCTCTACCCCAGTCGATCTAGTGCGCTGCACCATTTGCGCGGCCTATACGCCGAATAGACGTTGCAGGATTGGCTCGCAGGGCGCGACATAGAAGAATGGATTGCACGAGCACGAAGCCTGTCTTGCATGGCTGGCGTGCTCCAAGTACAACCATTTTGGAGACCTCATGTTCGTCGCTTCCCATTTGCTGCGGTTGCCGCGGCAACTTGTCTTTCTTTCAATCGCGGTCTGTGGCTTCCTAGCCGCCCCCCAAATTCAGGCGCAGACGGCGGCCTATCCCAACAGATCGATCCGCATCATCGTGCCGTTTCCAGCCGGAGGACCGACAGACATCCTGGCACGAGTGGTCGGGCAGAAGATGAGCGATCAGATGGGGCAGGCCGTGGTGGTGGACAACCGGCCCGGCGCGAACACAGGCATCGGAGCCAACGCCGTGGCCAACGCTGCGGCGGATGGCTACACCCTGTTGATGGCAGTCGACAACACGCTGGCCATGAACCAGTTCCTCTACTCCAAACTGCCGTATGACCCCCTCAAGGACTTTGAGCCGGTTGGCAAGGTGGCGGTGTCGCCATTGATCATCGTGACCAGCAGCCAGGGCCCCGGCACGATGCAGGCTCTTCTGGCTCATATCAAGAAAGACGCTGGAAAGTTGAGCTATGGCCATGGCACGTTCACGACGCAGTTCGCCGGGGAAATGCTCAAGCGCGAAGTGGGCAGGAACATGGTTGATGTGCCGTACAAGGGCAGTTCCGCGGTTACACAGGGGTTGCTCACCAATGACGTGCTGTTCACCATCGACGGCATCACGGCCGCCTTGCCTCACATCCAGAAGGGTTCGTTCCGGGCTCTTGCCAAGCTCAGCGATCGATCACTGCCTTCATTGCCGCAGATACCCACGCTTCGCGATGAGGGCTTGAAGCTGCCCAGCGTTGAAGTGTGGATGGCACTGGTGGCGCCCAAGGGAACGCCCATGCCCACCGTGGAGCGGCTGAATCGAGAGCTGCTCAAGGCGCTTGGCGCCCAGGAAGTGCAGCAGAAACTGAGCGATGTGGGTTTGCTTGCCGATGGCAGCACGCCTGCCGCCTTACGGGATTTCATCGCTGCCGAAGCGGTCAAGTGGAAGCCCGTGATCGAGGCAACTGGCATCAAGATTGACTGATGTTCAACCACGAAAGGACACAAACATGAACACATCAACTGCAACGAAAGAAAAAGAGTTCGCCCCCATCGCGAATAGCGCGGATCAATGGAGGGCTGAAATGGCGCGCATGGCCGAGTCGAAGCTGCCGAGCTTCTTTCACCTTCGCGCCAAGCTGCCAAAGGAAGGACGAACGAATCAGGTACTGGGGGCAACCAGTCACATGAACGTGGTGCTGAAGACCTATGCGAGCGGTGGCGAAAACGAGTTGCACGCGCATTCGAATGAAGACCATGTCTTTGTCGTCATGCAGGGTCAAGCGGTTTTCTACGGCCCTCGCGGCGAAAAGCGGGAAGTCACCAAAAACGACTGCGTTCTGCTGCCCGCCAATTCCTTTTACTGGTTCCATGCCAAGGAGGATGCCGAACCCTTGGTCATGCTTCGCATCGGAGCAGCACTCGACCCGGATTCGGATGTGCTGGCTCGCATTGACCCGGAAGGAAGACCATTCGACGGTTACTCCGAGAAGAACAAGGAAATTCCCTTTGTGCTCCACGAAGACCGCGTGTTCGAGTAAGTGAGTTTCAGGATCCCGAGTCCATGCACACCCCTGTAGACGATCCGTCCACCGTGTGGCGGTGCCAGCCGCCGGATGCCCAGCCTGGGCCACCAAAACTCGTTTGCCCTCCAGGCACCACAGACTGCCATGTCCACGTGTACGGCCCTGACCTCGTATATCCGGTGGCATCTACCCGCGCATTCGACGTCCCTGAAGCGTTGCCGTCTTCGCTGCGCCAGCTCCACGACGTGCTGGGGGTAGACAGGCTGGTATTGGTTCAGCCCAGCGGATACGGGGTCGACAACCAACGCCACCTCGATGCGATCGCGGAGCTCGGGCGCCCGGCCCGCATGATCGCCGCTCTCAGGTCCGACGTGTCGGACATGCAGTTGGATCGCATGCATGAAGCCGGTGTTCGGGGGATTCGCTACAACATTGGACACGTGGGTGCGGTACCTATTGCAGAAATGCCCGACTTGGCGAGGCGCGTCGCACGTCTCGGCTGGCATGTTCAGCTCCACGTCATGGATGACGGTGGTGGAAGTCCGCTTGCCGAGATGGAAAGGACCTTGCGTGAATTGCCCACCGAGCTGGTGATCGATCACATGGGATCGATCAGACCTCAGTCTGGGCTGGGTCAACCTGGCTTCCAGGCACTGCTCAGACTGGTTGTGTCCGGCAGATGCTGGGTCAAGCTGTCATGCGGCTACAGGATGTCAGCCCTGCTACCACCCTATGAAGACATGGCGCCCTACGCTCAAGCGCTGCTCGCGTTGCGCCCAGACCGACTGTTGTGGGCAACTGACTGGCCCCATGTGGCTTTCAAGGGACAGATGCCCAACACGACCGATCTGCTGGATCAAATGTTGATTTGGGTGCCGGACGAAGCAAAACGCAACCGAATTTTTGTCGATAACCCGGCCGCGTTGTATCAGTTCTAGAGAGGCTCAAGATCGCCTGGGCCGTGCCTTCGCACTCCTGCTCCACGCGTTTCGCAACGACCTACTGATCGCTCTTGAGCCGAGCCGCCAGGCAAGGCCGGCCATGTGCGCACCGTGTGCGACTACGCGCAGCGCATTCCACGCGCCAATGTGCACGCTTTGGAACTCCTTCAGGGTCCCCGCTTGCCAAGCGATTTGGCATGAGAGCCTTGCGCCAATGACTAAGTGTCCATCGAGCTATCGATGCATTGCCGTGGCGAGACTTTGGTTTTCAATGCAATGCAGTGGCCTCACGGCCCCCCCAACTGACTGCAACGTCTAGCGAGTGCAGGGCGCGACACACTTAGTTCAGGAAGCCTTCCATGATGTAGACACGCGACTTGGCCGACTTGTGGCGGATCGGCATGATTTCCTTGTATCGCGGAGAGTCGTACCAGGCTTGCGCCTGCTCCAGGCTGGGGAAGGCGATCATGATCACACGCCGCGTAGGCTCGCCTTCCAGCGAATTGACCTTGCCACCACGCACCGCGTACTTGCCGCCAAACGGCACGAAGGTCGATTCCACGGCGGCGCTATAGGGGCGGATTCCTTCGGGGTCCGTCAGTTCGAACTCCGAGATGTAGTACGCGGGAGGCTTCGCTGTGGCTGTTGGCTGGGCGCGTGCGAGAGGGTTGAGGCCGGCCGTGACGACGGCTGCGGCGAGGAGGGTACGGACGAGGGAACGCTGCATGTTCATGGTGGTGCTGGATGCCTGGGTTAGCGGGCCTTCGTGCCCAAAGATGGCGACTCCATTTCGAACAGCTTTCGGCTGCTGATCATGGACTTGGTGGTTTCCACGTACTTTTTGAAGTGCGGCGAGGCGATGTGCTGCCGGTACGCGGCTTCGTCGGCGTAGATCTCGAAGAAGCGCAACCGATGCGGGCTTTCCCGAAGCGACATGGAATAGATCGCCAGCACGCCGGGTTCCAGCTTGATGGAGTCCTCAATTTCCTCTATGACCGCGGCCTTGTACAGCGACAGCTGGTCGGGCGCGATGTCCAACTCGGCAACGCGAACATGCGGGGCCGGCGCCGTCAGCAATGGCTTCGCGCCCAAAGCAATGGGAAGGGCGTCGTAGAGCCTGCGTGCCAGCAATGGGCCTTGTGCGACATGGGCAAAACGTTGGAAGTGTGGCGATTGGAGGTGATCACGGAAAGCGGCCTCGTCCCTGTAGATTTCGAGCACACGGATCCTGTGCGGATTGCCTTTTTCGGCCGCCGAATGGAAGGCAATCACGCCCGACTCCTGCTGCGCTGCAGCGCTGTTGTCACGCGCGGCCTCGCCGAATCCATCCATTTTCCGGGGATCGACCTCCAGTTCGGCCCAGCGCACGTAGGGCCCGGCAATCTGCTGGGCTGCGGCCGGCAGGCCCATGCTCATTAAAACCGCCGAGCCGATTGTCCATAGTCGTCTTGTCATCATCGAATGTGCTCCAGAGTCGAAGCCTGATTGTTTCAATGACGCCACCGACAGCGTTAGGTCGATCCTGCCAATTTTTTGCCTATTTCTCCCGGATGCAGGTCAGCCTGTCAAATTGGAGGGGGTTGTTCGCTACCATCCTTCGGGATGCGCAAACCTGCAAGTCCTCACGTCCCGGATCCCGATTCATTCGAGGCTGTCCGCTCCAGGCTCGCGGCGCGAATTGCCCGATGGACCGAAGGCACCGAGCAGTTCGCGACAGCCAATCCGAACCTCACCCTGTACCGGCATGACGCGCCGACCAAGGCACTGAGTTGTATGGTGGAGCCGGCTATCGCGCTCACAGTCCAGGGCGCAAAGCGAGCGCTGTTGGGCGGAGAAATGTATGCCTATAACCCGCATCGCTTCCTGATCACGGCACTGGATCTGCCCGTCGTGCTGCAGACAGTCGAAGCCAGCCGTGAGATTCCCTACCTGAGCCTGGTGCTGCGGTTGGATGAGCGCGCCATCGCAGAGCTGATGATGGAATGCAAGGCGGCTCCCCCAATACGTGATCAATCGGCCGACCGAGGCCTGGATCTGGGCGACACAACAACCCCTCTGCTGGAGATATTCGATCGATTGGTCCGACTGCTTGATGAGCCTCACGCAATTCCTGTCTTGGCGCCCCTTGTCCAGAAGGAGATCTTTTACCGCGTGCTGATGAGTGAACAAGGTGCATTGTTGTGGCAGTTGGCTTCTGTAGGGAGTCAGAGCCACAGGATCGCGCGCAGCATTCAGTGGCTAAAGGCGCACTTCGCTCAGCCACTGCGAGTGGATGACTTGGCGGAACTTGTTCAGATGAGCCCATCGCGCTTCCACTACCATTTCCGCCAGCTCACGTCGATGAGCCCGCTGCAGTTCCAAAAGTGGTTGCGACTGAACGATGCGCGTCGGCTCATGCTTACGGAACAACTCGACGCGGCGACCGCAGCGTTTCGGGTGGGCTATGAAAGCCCCTCGCAGTTCAGCCGTGAGTACAGCCGGCAGTTCGGCGCTCCACCACGGCGCGATATCGAGCGACTGCGGCACTAGGACGTCGTTGGGGCCATGGTGATCACTCGGAAGACATCAAACCCGAGAAGTTGTCACGCATATCCTGCCATGGAAACGTGAGAAGACGGTTCATCCCTTGGGCCCTGAGCGTCTATTCCCGGCAATGCGCGTCGGCTTGCGGTATGTAACTCAGTCGTACTACCTCAAGACAGTCCTGCTACGCATGGGGATTTACTTCTTCTACTCAACGGCTCTACTTGCCCTGCTTCCCTTGGTTGCCTTGGAAATGCAAGATGGAAGTGCTGGCACCTTCACCATACTTCTGGCGTCGATGGGAACGGGTGCCGTGATTGCGGCGCTAAATCTTTCGGCTTTGCGGCGCCGCTATCCACGCGACGCTCTTGTTCTTCGTGGTACAGCCATCATCTCTGCATCAATCCTTGTCGTCGCTTTAACTGACCAAGTGTTGGTTGCGATTCCAGCAATGTTGATTGGAGGCGCCGCTTGGATCACCACCGGAAATACGCTGAGTTTGGCGATGCAGCTTGGCCTGCCTGACTGGGTTCGCGCACGGGGCATGTCCATCTTTCAGATGACTTTCATGGGCGCGAGCGCTTTGGGAGCAGCTTTGTGGGGCCAGATCGCGACATGGACGAGCATCTCTACGGCGCTCTGCACAGCAGCAGTGGCAGGCTGGTTGGCCTTTGCCGTTGCAAACAGGCTTATGCCCGATGAAAGCTCCGTAGAAGATCTCACACCCAAACCGGTATTGACTGCCCCTTCCATCGAGAAGCCTCCAGCTCATGGCCAGATATCCGTGTTTGTAGAGTACCGAATCGATCCCGCGCGAGCCGACGAGTATCGAGAGCTAATGATCAGTGAGAGTCGACCGAATCGTTTACGACATGGAGCAATTTCATGGGAATTGATGCACGACATTCATGATACGGAGCGATTCGTTGAGGTCATAGTAGATGCATCATGGACGGACCACCTACGCCGCTTCGAACGCGTAACCGCGGCAGACGTGACGCTTCGGGACAAGAAGCTGGCGTTTCACACCAGTGGAGATCCTCCAAGGGTGACACGCTGCTTGCTCGAGACAACGGTCAGGTAGCTTTAATCCGCTAGGGCGGTCTGAACCAACTCACGCGAGTGGTGCAGTTAAGGCGCAGAGCGCGGTGTTTTTCCTGCAGGTTGATCTTCTGTTCGGGCCACAGGCTCGAAGGTGTCTACTGAAACCGGGGCGATCCAGTTCATATTTTGGGAGCTAACCGAGACCAACTCTGGACTGGTGGACTGCCCCGGGCCGAGCCACGTACAGTAGCTGCAGGCCGGCTGCAGCATGGTGGCGCCAATTCATTCAAGAACAGGCGTGCCCTTGGACCCGCTTCAGTTGCACCCCATAGCCTTGGCAAGCAACCGAAGCACACGCGGGTTCGCGCCATCCAGCAGATGGATGCCATCGCCCAACTGTGGCAGCGGTACTCGGTAAAACTCTGCCGCCCACTTGGCTACGGCCGCCGAGCGACTCACACCCCCATGGCAATGCACGATCAGCCTCACCTCCTCGGGCGCATCGCGATGCCTGTTGATGAACTGAACGATGCGCTGCGCATCGCTGAGCTGCGGCGCCTTGTCTTCATCCCACTTGCACGCCATCTTGTGCTCGGCCTCTGACATCTGATCCGGCCAGTCCGGATCGCCTGGCCGCTCGAACGTGTCCACGAAGTGCAGGATCAAGTGATCCCGAAACAGGTGCAGGTGATCGGGCCGGTTGTGTTCTTCAAACTGGTCCAGGATCGAGATGATCACCGTGTCCTGCCGCGGCTCGATCTTCATCGCTTCGCGCACGCCCATGAAAAGAACTTCTTTCAACATTTCTGATGCCTCTGTCTTGTGTGAATGAATAGATCGACCGGTGTTTCCGCTGGTCAGTGCAGGCGCGCGCGTTGCCCACCACCGCCCTCTTCCGTGCCGTCATCCAGCAAGAGTTCCGGTGGCAGGTGCTGGGTCCCGATGAATCGCTGCCTGTGCTTGACCGCCGTGGCTGCCGCTGCGATGACCACCTGGTAAATCTCCCGCGCACTCAAGGGCGCCAGCGCCACGATCACGTCACGCCCCGGCTGTTTGAAGCCCGGCACCCCGGCATCGGCCAGCGCCCGGTGTACGACCGAGCGCGCCACCAGCAGCGCTTGTTCAGCGGTGGGCATGCCGATGAAGAACTCCTTCATGCGTGTGCGCAAGGTGAACGGCACACGCCAGGGGTAGTTGCAGGTGGCGATCCAGGTGACCATGCTGGCATCGATCTCCAGGTCCACACTCAGATCACGCACATGTGCCGCGCTCACCGGCTCCAGCAAGGTGTGCAGGACATTCACGGGGTTCATGCGCATGTCGCGGCTCGGCGCCTTGTCCAGTTCATCGAGCAGGATCACCGGGTTGGCGTAGTCGCCATGCACAAGCTCTTCGAACACCAGACCGGTGCGTGAGTTGCTCCAGGTTGCCTCCGAACCCAGCAGAGCGGATGAGGTCTCGGCCTGATCCATCTGGTGCCGACGGGTGGGCACTCCCAGTCCCCGGGCCAGTGCATCGCTGAAATGGGTCTTGCCCACTCCAGGTGGCCCGGACAAGAGCATGGGCGGGATGCGCACGGGGCGCTTGCTCACCCTGGCCAGTTCGAGCTGGTTGGCCACGAAGTCGATCACCGCCCCGAAGTGCGGGTGAGAAGCTTTAAGCGCCAGCACATCCGCAACCCGGCGCGGCGCACCAATGCGACGGAACGGCCCTTTGCGCTGGAGCATGTCGGCGATGCCTTTGTTGCGCTTGTTCACATCCGAATCCACCGACTGCGAGCTCTTGAGCAGTTGCGCGCTAGCCTCATCGCTGTGGACACGCAGCTTGTCTTTGGCGTGGGCTTCCAGGAGCTGAAGATGAAAGCCCGTCACATTGACCTTGCTGCTGATGAGCTTGGGCGGCTGACGGCGGGGGCGCTTGGAACCCACCTTTTCAGCGAACGCATCGTCTTTGGCGCTTTCCTGGGATGAAGAGCCCTCCGTTTCGGCACCTGCCACAGCCTCTGGCTTCGGCGACCCAGGGTCGTACGTACCCGGGTAGTGGGCGCTTGCGAGTTTTTCGGCGTTTGCCTGCTCGATCGTTTGCCGTTCTTTCTCCTCGTCCTCCTCCTTGCGCTCGAGCATGACTTGATCGTGCAATGCAAGGGGGACCAGCAAGTGCCGCGCGTCAACGTGGCGTTTCCGATAGAGAAGTTCCGTAAAGCAGTTGTCCGGGTACCAACGAGCCTTTGTGGCCGCCGGGGTGGATGCTTGATCCTCCTGGACGTCCCGTGCACCAGGTGCCGCCTCAGCGGTCGGCGGTTGGCTCACCGGATCGTTGCTTCCCGCCTGGGCGGGCGGGGTCGATTCGGGTTTTTCGTAGCTCATGGTCGTGCTGCTCCCTGCCATCACTTCAAGGCGCGCAGCTTGAGGTAGTGCGACACGCGCACCGCCTCCACCGCGGCCGGCACGCCATGGGGTCCGAAGCGACGGCTGATCTGACCGTTCAGGCAGAACGAGATCGCCACCAGGGCTTCCGGGCGCTTGCGCACCAGGTACGCGCGCAGGCGCCGGATCAGGAGCAAGGCTTTGGGTCCCGAGTAGTTCAGGTTGTAGACCTGCTTGTTGTGTTCGAGCTTGCGCTTGACCGGGTAAATGGCACCGTCTACCCCCACACAGCGGCGGAAGTGCTCCAGGGTCTGCAGGCAGTTCTGGCAGATGGAGACGACCAAGCGATAGATAGGCTTGCGGTGCTGGAACGGCTGCTTGACGATGGCGATGCAGCCGTCGCCATCAAGCATGCCGGCAGCCCACGCCAGGCTGGGCAGCGGTGCGTCACCGGCGTCGTTGAACAGGTCGAGCTCGGCGCGAAGGTCGTCCTGGGAGGCGAGCGGATCAGCCGCGATCACGGACAGGGCGTTCGGATTGGCATCACCCGACTCATCCCCTGTGCCCTCGCCGCCATCCTCCGGGTGACGTGCTTCAAACGATCCATCCACTTCGGGCAGCGGATTCAACGGGCTCTCATCTTCCAGGTCGTCGAGATCGTCCAGGAAATCGGAGGAGGCACTCACTTGCACATCAGAGATCGTAGGGACAAGACTGGCAGCCTGCTGCGAGTCGCCGTGCGTGAAAAGATCCGAATGACCATCGCCATCCTTCACGGGTGCAGGCAGAGCCCGCGCAATCGAAACCCGAGCCTGCGAAAGCGCATCACCCAGCGCGCAGCCCATGCGCGAGAGCACCGGGTCTACGGGGTGATCGCTCAGCGGCCCGTGCTTGCTGCCCACACGGTACGGCCAGAACGCTTCCTGTCCAAGCAGTTCGCGGAGGTCGGCGGCGTCCTGCGGCTCCAACTCCTCGAAGCGGCTGATCAACGCACCCAGGAAGGTAGCCGTCAGCGGATGCGCGCAGCGCGTGTTTGCCGCAGATGTTCCGTGTTTCGTGGCGGAATAAGCGCCCGGCTCCGAAACCCGCATCGGGACGGAGGCCACCAGCTCACCCAGGTCGCTGAGCAGGCAGGCCAGGCGCGTGAGCGAAGCCTCATCGCGTTGCAAGTCCACCGTTTCCAGCCGCATGGCGGCGCGAATGCCCTGGCTCAGGGGGTGCGTTGCGGACGTGATTTGCGCCACAGTCGAATCATCGGAGACACCTGCTGAGAGCTTGTGCTCGATGTCTGGCCGGCTGACCGCGGCCATGAAAACCGCCTGGTGCACCGGTTTCATGCTCGCAAGCACACGGTGCATATCGAACTCGATGCGATCGGGCAGACCGAGGTGATCGAGCAGCCAGGGCGTGGCGGCCGCACCTTTGCGGGTCACGCCCACACGTTGCACCACCAGCGCATCGGACGGGACGTTGGGCACGTTCCGCTTCATGAGCTTCAGCTCATGCACACCGGGCTTGGGCAGCCAGGTGGCGGCGTACGGTGTCGGGAACACCACCGTCTGGTCACCGCCGCCCAGTCGGGCAATGGCGACACAGGACGGTCGAGCATCCCAGAGCTCGCCCTGCGCGTCCAGGTTCGGGCCGGTGAGGCCACAGGCGACGGGCTTGCTCACATGCGCTGTCACCCGCACCACCGACCACGGATCGGCCAGGTGGCCCAGCGCGTTGGTGCATTCATCCAGCGGATCGGAGTGATAGAAGCTGAGGCCTGAGCTGGCTCGCGTTGAAGCACCTGCCGAAGCAGTTGCAGCGGCACGGGCGGCGCGCTCACGCACTTGGGCTTCGAAGTCGTTGAGGTCGGCGGCGAGGACTTTGAGGATGTTTAGGTTCATGTCGGTTCCTGTGTTTCGTATGAATGAAGGGGTCCGAAGCGAGGGTGTCGTTTCGGTCTCGGATTTCGTTTGGGCAAAGCTCCGCCTGCCTGGCTGGTTGGGCGCAATTGCCCAGGCCGGCCAGCGGGTCGCTGTAAGCAGTGAGGTGGTGGGCTAGTCCTGTTTCAGGAACGCCGGGAGCTCCGGGTTCTTGAGGATCGCCACCAGTGACGGTGAATCCCGCGGGGAGCGCCGCCGGCGGGTGTGAGCTACTGAGATGCCGGTGGCCTTGTCATCCAGGGCCAGATCGTCCAGCGCCAGGATGTCGTCGCCGTCGTCATCACCCGGCACAGGCGCCAGGTCAGCGACGTTGGTCGAAGCATCCGCGGCCGCAGGCGCCCCGTCCTCCTCGGCCGCGATGGCCACGCGTTCCTCCGGCAGCTGCACCACGATCCCGCGCACCGGCGTGACCGAGATGTGCTGCTTGAGCAAGCGCTCCATGGCCGAGCCGTCGCGCCGCGTCAGGTTGGGCACGTAGCGGCTGTAGACCCGAAACAGCATCTCGGTGCTGGTGTGGCCAAGCTGGCGCGCGATCCACTCCGGTGCCTCACCCGAGGCCAGCCACAGCGTGGCCGCGGTATGGCGCATCTGGTAGGCCCGACGGTGCGGGATGTCCAGGTGGCGCAGGAGCGGCGACCACACCCGGTTCAGAAAATTCTGGTTGTCGATGGGCGTGCCGTTGCGGTTGCAGAACACGAACTCGGAGGTCTTGCCCGTCACCTTGAACTGTTCCTGCAGGGCATCGAACACCAGATCGTTCATCTGGATGTCGCGCACGCTGCCATCGGTTTTGAGTTCGTCTTCCTCTTTGAGCACGATGGCCTCGCGCACCAGGATGAGTCGACGCTCGAAGTCCACGTATTTCCACTTGAGCCCGTGGGCCTCCCCCGTGCGCATGCCGGTGAAGAAGCGCACAGTGAAGTACTGGCGGTAGTCCGCGCGCACGGTCGTGAGGATCTGCTGCACCTCGTCCAGGGTGAAGGGCATCACGTCGCTGCGCTTCATCTTCAGCGGCTTGATGTTGCGAAACGCCGAAGTAAACTCAAACCGGTCGGCCGCTTCGTTGAGGATCTGCCGCAGCGGCTTCATCACGGAGTTGATGCGACGGTTGGACAATGTGCTCTGGGATTTTCGGGTGGTTACTTTGGCGAGTGTTGCCCGAAATGCCAGTACGTCTGCCTTGGTGATCTGGCCGACCTCCTTCTCCCCGAAGTAGGGAATGAGGTACTGATCGATCGACCCACGCTGCGTCACCTTGTAGCTGCGGCGCCAGGAGACTTCCGACTCCGAGAACCACATGTAGGCAAACTCCTTGAAGGTGGGAGTACCGGTGCGCGACATGGGGTTGCGTTGCAGTTCGGGCGTGCCCTCTTCTGCTGCGGCTTCGCTCATCGGTTGAGTCGAGGGCAGCGGCTTGCCAAAGGTCTTCTGGTAGTCGAAGGTGCCGAGGGCAATCTCCCCTTCGATTCGTTCAAGGGCCTTTTGGAGGCGCTTGCGGTTGACGGGGGTATCAGGCAACGCAGTCTGCTCGCGCATCCGCTGACCTTGAAGCACGAAGTCCAGAAAGAGGAGCCCCGATTCGGAGCGGCGGCGAATACTACCCACGGAGCGCTCCTCCGTTGGTCATTGGAATGGGAGAGCTCGACATGTGCGAATGGCGCGCCATGTCCTCTTGGATGTGCTCCCAGATGTAAAGCGTCTTGCGGCCTCCGAAGGGGCGGATGTAGTGACGACCCTCAATCAACACACTGTCCTTCAGGCGATCTCGGATCGTCCTTGAGTCATATTTGATCAAGGCCGACAACTCTGCGGTCGTCAGATATGTTTGAGGGCCAGCTTCAGGGATAGCGACTTGCATGGTGGATGTCCTTTCAATGAACCGTTACACTGGGAGACCAGTTTGCAAAAATCCAGGTCTTTTTGATCTCCTGTAGGTCAGTATATCTGATTTATACACCATCACAAGTCATTTTGGTCTTCAGAAGATCATTTTCCACAAAACAAGGTCATGATCCGCTGTCACTTCGCCCGACTGCTCGGGGAGCGAAAGCTCAAGATCGCAGACGTTGCTAGAGATACCGGAATCAATCGCGGCACGCTGACGCGGCTGTACTACGAGACAGCTGAACGAGTGGAGATCGACGTGCTGGACAAGCTGTGTGACTACTTCGGCATCGATTTACCGGAGTTGCTGGAGCGAACTAGCAGCTCCGATCAGACCTGAATCAAGGATCCAAGCCCACCTGACCACCGAAAGGAATGTGCTCAGGGCCATGGCGACCTAGAAGGATCCTAGAAGTCACCAACGCTTGCTGACGCGTTGCCTTTCACAGCTAAGGTGCGTCGCCAACTGGAAGAGGCTTTGTCGTTCGTGGAGCCGAACTTGGCTCCCACTGGAACACAACGCAATCCGCGTTTTGGCCGAGCCACGAGTTGAGGAACTGGATCTTCCAGCTCGCTTCTGTACTTCAAAATTCATGCTGGATGGCAGTTGTGCAGCGAGTCCGGCCCTTCGAGCGCCGATTTCGAACTCGCGCTGTGTGTTGCACACCTGCCATCGAAGTGCTGAGCTCCGGGTCGGGCGAACGGTCCGGTCTGAAGGGCGCACCAGTCATTGGCCAAACCTTGCATTGACATTTCAGTGCTGCGCCACCGATGCGGCGTCGGAGCACCCTCGTAAGTGGTGTCTGGTATACCCTGCTATTGAGAATGACTTCGGACGCTCCGCTTCGTTCACAATAGTTCACAACGATAACCCGAAGGGTCATGATGGCAGAAGGGATTGCAGCCGGCGAGATGGCTGCGTTGAACTTAATGGTGGAAGGCGCTGAGAAGTTGAGCCTGTTGCTCAAGCTCATCGAGCGCGCCACCAGCATCGCCGTCGTCCGCGAGTTCCTTAAGAGCCGCAACATTCCGCACTCGGCAGCATCATGGGAAGAGCTTCGCAGTAAGCGAATCGTTCCCGCCATCGACGAGAGGCGGATTACCTTCGCTGATCTACACGCCCTGTTGCGAAGCACTGAAGGCTTCGGGCGCCAGCACATCTTCCTGTTTCAGTGCCATCCTGACCGCGCGGCCGCCATGATTGCCGAGGAGCGGGTTCGAAATTTGCTCAAGGAGAAGGGAGTTGCAGACGCAGGCGACGACCCGCTCGTAGTCGATTTGCCACCAGAACCTACGTTTGTGGACGTTCGCTTCATCGCAGTCGGACAGTTCAAGTCCATGACGCTGAAGGAAATAGAGAAGCGCACATCCAAGAAGCTGACGTCCGAGACAACCGACGACGATGCGATGACGTATACGAAGGTCTACAAGGTCGAACATCAGCGCGCGATCAACGTTGCGCGTCTGTGGGACAACGGGCTTTTGGAAGTTCGAATTGCGTCGCGCGACAATGCCACGCGATACCGCGACGACTTGGCGCACTTCTTCAACCGCCTGAAGCCGATCATCGCGCGCAACGAGTTCGTAGAGGTGTCCCTGCGGAAGCTCAAAAAGAACTTGTGGGCGAATCGCGTCGAACTCCAGCATCTCGTGAAGTTCTCCACCTACACCCTGCAGGACGACGAAGGAATGAGTCTGCGTGCCAACGCCATCATGAGCACTGACGATTTAGCAGGAAGTGAACGCGTTGCGAAAAGTCTGGCAGAGTTCAACTCCGAAGCAGTGCAGTGTTCAGATTCCAATATCTACTTCAAGATTGTTGAGGACGGCGAGGACGTCAAGGAGATTCACGTGCTGCTCACCGGCGAAGACAACGAATTCGCTGTGACAGCAGCGATAACGGAAGGGGAGTACGAGTATGTTCTCCGCCAAGTTCTCCAACATAATTAGCCGTGCACCGTCCAGCGCACGGGCGTTGGATTTGGTAGCGAAGTACCTCGATGCCGCCGATGAGCAGAAGCGGCTGCACAAGCTGCGCCTGGACCCAACGCTGATCCAGAAAATCAGCGAGGTCAGCACTAGCAGCGAGCTGGCTGTTCTTATCTCGCTCCTCACTTCCGAGCATATTCTTCGGCGTGTGGTTGTCGTGCAGTCGCCAGCCGGTGGGGGAGTCGCTGAGTTCCCGTCTGTGGCCGACGTGCCTGACACCCTGCATGACCACCTTCGCGACGTGCAGATGGAGGTACAGCCTAGCGACCTTCGAACCTTCTACGTCGCCGAGTCCTGATGCCAGCTGAAGATTTGCTGCGTCAACTCGCTACCTTGCTCGACGGCACGCCCGCCGGGGAGGCCCTCGCGGCGTTTCGAGGTTTTAAGGCCGCGCACCCGCAAGATCAGCACGAGCTGCTAGAAATCGGCTTTAGCCTCTACGCCGCAGGTCAGCTGGTGCTGGCCGCCGAACGCCTCATCGTCGTTGCACTCATACACGGCATCCGCACGGCTGCTGGCTGGCAGGAGAAAGCACGTGAGGCCCTTGCGGTCGAAGGAAAGGTTGTAGTGGCACCCATTGGCTACGGCTACCAGGATGCCATCCGCTTCCTCGGCCCCTGGCGCCAGACGGCTATTGCAAAGGTTCAACAAGAGCTGCGAGATCTGCAGCGGATACACAAGGACAGCGACCTCGTGGTGATGGCACACAGCTTTGGAACCTACATCATTTCGAAGATTCTCCAAGACTCGCCGGACATCCGGATCAAGCGCTTGTTGCTGTGCGGGTCCATCATCCCGATTGCCTACCGCTGGGACTCGCTGTCGCATGATTTCACCAACCAGAACTGTGTCAACGAAGTCGGCACCCGCGACATCTGGCCTGTTTTTGCGCGCGTCGCCTCGTTCGGCTATGGTGAGAGCGGCTCCTTTGGATTCAAGACGTCGCGCGTCTGGGATCGTTTTTTCGACTACGGCCACAGTGACTTCTTCACCGACGACCACTTCAAACAGTTCTGGCAGCCATTCATCTTGAATGGCCAAGTCGTCGCATCCCCCTGGGATGCAAAGCGACCCACTCCCTCCTGGCTGGTCTCGGTGCTTGGTGGAGTCCCAATGGTCAAAGGCCTCGTGATGCTGCTCGCCCTGGGCATGGCCGGGTGGCTCGTCTACTGGGCCTCCAAGGCTGCGCTGACTATTCTCGGCGGCGGACCCCATTAGGGTCTCGCACAGGGTCAATGTACTGGGGAAAATATGCATCGCTTATTGCTCCTTCCCACAGCCAGGCGCCACGAGCCGTCACAAACCTGCGGGATTCCCTCACCCAAACGACACGCCGATTGCCGCAAAGCGTCGAGTGCCTGGCGTCGGATGCACAGCTGTCTTGCGAGCATCTGTCCGGCGAATGTCTAGTGACGATCGCAGCGGGCGCTCACATCTTCGGCCGTGAATGACTTCGATCAGTCTGAATCCGTCTACCAGACAATGGCTGACCATAGTCATATGTCCACTCAGGTTCGAGACACCCCATGAGGCTAGGCCAGCGCCATCAGGCTCGCGGAATGACACGGTCTTGGGTTTGGAAGACACTGTAGTTTTGGACTGAAGCACCAGATCCACCCGACATTGACGGGTGGTCGTCCACGAGGGAGGGGAGCGCAATGAGCGACTGGGATTTTCTACATGAGATGCGAGATCGAGGCTATAGCGCTGACGACATCGCGCTGGCAGCCGGCGTCGGGTATGCGCCATGGGAAGAGGTCCATATCAGCAGGCAGTGGATCGAAGAAGAACTGAAAGACCAGCCACCGCACCCCGCCAAATCGCTGAAGCCGAAGGAGCGTTTCAAGAGCAGAGATGGGTTCCCGTTCTCCGTCCTGGAACAGGCCGATATCCTCACGGACCTGGTCGATTGCGCTGACCGCCACTTCAGGAACACGGGCAGGTACCTGCAGGTGTGGGGAGAACTCGGCGAGATCTACGCGGAAGTGAAGTTCGGCCTGCGCCGCCATGGGACCCACCGTGCGGGCTCGGACGGGACCATTGACGGCAGACGTGTCGAGGTGAAGACCATCTCTCCTGAGAAGACCAGCGACGAGGTCGTCGTCAAGAGGCAAGGTGACTTCGAGCAGTTGCTGATCGTTCGTGTTGACAAGAACTTTGCATTTGCCGGCAAGCTCTTTGATCGAAATGAGCTGGCTGGAGGGAGGGGAAAGTTTCTCAGAGCCCGGTTGCGCGAAGGGAATGACCAGCCTTGACGGTCACGCGCAGGACGAGCGCTTGCTTCGCAGCGGGTGCAACCGTTATCTTGCGCACCCCAAAGGCAAGTCGCGGCAATTTGCAGGCGCATGTGAACAGTTCCCGCCGAGTTGTCCCGAATAGGTAGGTGAGTCTCGGACGGCTTTGCGCGTGATAATCGCCTTCCTTAAGAGTCGCGTTGGCGATCTGTTGCCGGGGCTGATTAGCAGTCAACGTGTGACGTGCGTGATAGCAGGGAGTGAACTGTGGCAGCAGACTTTCCGATCGTGGACCGGAACAGGCGCATCAGCGTGGCCTCAAAAGTCGTGCTAAATGCTTTCATTCCAGGCAACTGGGTCATTGACGACATCGGTGGCCAAAACGATTTCGGCTTTGATTTTCAGGTGTACGTGGACGTCGACGGCGGCGTTCAGCACACCTTCTTCATCCAACTCAAAGGGACCGAGAAGCTCGATCTGGTGAACGACGGCCGGGAGATTGCGTTCCGGATGAAGCGCCGGACCTTGAATCTGTTTGCCAACACGCTGGAAGACGTCATGCTGGCCGTCGCTGAGGTCAAGCTGAGCCCGTCGGGAAAGGCTGTTCCGGCGGAGAGCACGATTCATTGGGCATGGATCTCTGATGAGCTTCGGGTGAAGCGTGGAGGCCCCCACGAGCTTGACCTCTCCGATACCGAGACGCCGACCGTGCATTTGGCCATCGGCCAGCTCCTCCATGAAGACGTGCGCATCGAGCCTCACCTGCAGGCAAGGCTGCAACTCGTGAAGACGGCCGCGAGCTTGGAAGAGATACTGCGGCAAAACAAGCTCATTGGCGGTTCGAGCCGGCATCCAGCTCTAGGTCGGTTGCTTAGCGCAGCACAAGCTCGCCCCGACGAACTCGCCACGTTCGTTCTCGGTGTCGAATTGGGCGGCACCGCCGCCTGGCCGCCTGAAGCTCTTGAGATCCGGGCGATGCTGCGAGCGGGCAGCACGGCTCAGGCAGAACAAGCCCTGGCCAAGCTCGGTGAAGCAGGTTTTGGCTCAACACCGTTCCTTATGGCGTTGTTTGTGAGTCAGAGAGCCAAGATACGGGTGCAACGAGGCCGGCAAGACGAGGCGATCGCGCTGTTCGAAGAGGCTTATGCCATCGATGCCACCGAGCAGAACCTCCTTCCGCTAGCCGAGTTGAGGATCCTTCATGCCGTGGATCGAAACGACATGGCCGCCGTCCGGGCCACCTTGGCGCTGTTGTCGGGTGCTGAATCGGAAGACGGCCTGTCGCTCCGCGTCCGTGGTTATGTCTCGATTCAGGAGTTCGACGAAGCGGATCGCTGCCTGCAGCGAATCACTGACCGCAAGCAGACGCTGGCCAGGGTGGTGCTGCTGGCCGGGCAGCGCAAATTCGACGAGTTGATTGAATTGGCGGTGGCCGCCGAGCTCGATACGGAATTGTCTCGGGCTGACTTGACCAGCGTGCAACTTGTTGCTGCAAGGGCGGCGTGGAGTGGCGCGACGGAAAACGTCACCCTGCTAAACGAGCTGAACGAGCTGCCTTTGTCTGGCGCGATCGGGACCGATCTCGATCTCGCTGAGAAGGCTTGGTCCATGGCGCAAAAGTGCCTTGCCGGGCTCCGTGAGGCCGGATGGCCACCGAACACCGATGTGCTGGCACCGGTCTTGTGCGGAGTGGCGGGCCTGCTGGGCAAGGAAGGCGAAGCGATTCGGCTGCTCGGAGACGCACCAGCGGTTCGGCCCGAGTACATGGATCTCCAGCGCAACTTTGAGCTGCTATCCATCGGCGCTGATGAGACCGAGTTGGCCCTCGCTGCAAATCGAAGGCAGCCAGAGCAACTGGAAGTCCTAGTCCGACAAACGAACCTTTTATTCGAGCTTCGTCGCTTTGACGAGTGCCAAGCCGTGGCGCTCAAGGTTGCTCGCTGGGAGGGTGAACAGCACAAGCACAGCCCTCTGGCACTGACCATTGGTTACGCAGCTGCCCACAAAGCTGGGCGACACGCCGAAGCCCGGGAGATTCATGAAGCGCTGGAAGCGCCCCCGGAGTGGGCCCCCTTCATCCCGTTTGCCGAGTTCGTGCGCAGGGTTGCCTTGAGGATCAGCGAACCCTCACCGATTGACGCGCTGCGAGAAGGGCTTCGAGCCCATCCTGATGCGTGGTTGCTCGCCGCCAACCTCTTTTTGAACCTGAACGTCAACGAACCTGAGCAGGCTCGGGAGGCCGTAGAGCTCGCCAAGAAACTCAAGAGTCGTGCGCTGCTCTCACTCAACGACACGCAGAGACTGGTGGCAGCCCATTCAACGCTCACCCAATGGCAAGAGGCGGCCAGCGTAGCGGCGGATGGCCTCGTGCGCTTCAAAGGTGACGAGCGGCTCCTTGCGACTGCAGCCGTGGCCGAAGAAATGATGGGGCACACGGGCAAGGCCATTCAGATGCTCGAAACGGTGGTCGAAACAGGAACCAGCCGCATCCTGAACGTCCACAACTTCATGGGCCTGGCGTTCCGATTGGGGCGCACTGACTCCGTGCGCAAGGCCATCGACCGCTTGCTGGAACTCGAGTCGGGCCCCAAGGAACGGTTGGAGCTCTTGCGACTCAGCGCGCTGGTCTACTTCAAGCAGGGCGAGCACGCGAAGGCCCACGAAACCGCCAAGGGCTTGGGCGACTTGGTAGATCAGGACGACGAGGAAGAGGAGGGCACCCTCATCAACCTGGTGATGGCGGTCACCATTACTGGGCCGAAGCCCGATGACCAGTTCCTCGAATGGGCGAAGGCGCGGGTCGACAGGTTCTGCTCCCGGTGGCCCGAGTCCCGCCTTTTCAGGCGCGTGTCATTGCCTGTGCACGGACTCGAAGACATCGACGACCTGCACGATGTCTTCGATTTGATCGGCGGCAATTCGAGAGAGCGGTTGGAGGGCTTTGAGGCCAGAGAGCGGCGGGTCAAGGCGGGCGAGTTGCCAGTCCCGTTCATCGTGCGCCCTGGCTTCGTCTTTCACTACATAGGCGACCCGTTCACGCTCTGGGAGGCCGCCAAGGCCTCGCGTTACGGCGACCATCAATTCCATCTGGTCATCCTGTCGCAAGTCCAAGAGCAAAAGAGCCCGGACGCGACGCGCGACACCCCTTTGCTAGACCTGACCGCACTGTTGGTTGTCGACTCGCTGGGCTTATTCGACTCCCTGTTCTCGGCCTTCAAGAAGATCGCCATCTCACGGGCGACCGTCGGTTACATCAGCCAGCAGGCAAACGGGGTCCTCGCCAGTGGCGTCGGCGCCGAGACAGCCGCACGCATCCTCAAGTATGTGAATCGCTGGGTGGCCAAGATTGATCAGCCTGGTACCTCAAACGCGCCGAAGGGTGAGGAGCTCACGCCCTTACATGTGATGCGCGAGTACGTTGAGCTTGCCAAGGAGAAACGCTACCTGGCGTACTGCGACGACGCGGTCCTCAGAGCCATGATCCATTCGGACGATGCGGCTGTGCGGTTCTGCACTTCGCTAGAGACCATGGAGATCCTAGACAAACGAGGCGAACTGGAGCCTTCCGAGGTGAGCCTCAAGTTGGCGGCCCTTGTCGACTGGCACGTCGGGATCTCCATCGGCGACCGGTACCTGATCGCATCGTTGGATGGCGCAACGCCCGCTGGATTTGCCGGCGGCGCCGCCCAACTCCACGAGTGCTTCATGAACCACCAGCCTTTCATCACATTGGTGCGGGCCATCTGGGACAGCGCCAAGTCCACGAACGACCTGATCGCTCACATGGGCAACCTCTTGCGCTCGATGATGCTCGGGGAACAGACCAAGACGGATGCAGTAGCCGCCGTCTTGGCGTGCTGGTTCGGCCGCGTCCGGTTTCTGCAGCAGAACGATGGCCTGGGCTGGCTGCTGATTTGCTATCCGGTGTTGCTCGCGCTTCAGGGTCTGCCGCGGGATGCTGGCAGCAGGCTCGTTTCGATCCTCCAGCAGGCCGTGCAGATCTGCGTGGGAGAGCGCGCGATGAGCCAGGACATCGAGAAACAAGTGGTTCGGGAACTCGGAACCATCGTCGGCCGAATCGCGCACAACATCCCACGAGCAGGTAATGAATTCCTGACGACCCTTCAGACTGCCCTTCCGACCAAGACCGTCGCTGGCGACATCTTTACTGCCGCATATACGGCAGGTTACGTACAGGCATCCGCTTCGGACAAGAAATGACTTCGCTCTGCCCCTGAATGTCGGGTGACGGACTCTGCGGCCTTTCGGACCCTTTGCCACGAATGTCTCTGACCAGTCTAGCGCCGTCACCCAGCCATTCAAGGCGCCCCGCATCTGCTTTACATCACAGCGGGATTGGCGAGCGATAGACCTTCACCGGACCTTCGCCCTTGCACACCACCTCACCGTTCGCAATCACGATCACGATCACGATCTCCAAGCTGGGCACTTCAATGACGTGGTACTCGTGCGGCTCCAGCGGAAGGCGCGTCTCGCAGTAAAGGATTGCACCATCGGGCGATGGATGCCACAGCAGCGTCGGATGTTCGTTCATCAAAAAGGCGCTGCGGATACGAATACTTCGACCGGGCCAGGACCTTGATACACCGCTTCACCGGTGGCCCGGACCCGCACGATCCACCACTCATCGCGCTGCTCCACCTCATACGCGACCGCGGGCAATTCGAGCACCGTCTCCACCGGGAAGGGAAGCCCATCCGGCACGGGGTGTCGCAGTAGCGTTGGATGCCCTGGAGGAAAGTTCACGGAGGGCATCATACGGGTGGGGGTATGCGAATTGTCTGGGTCACGCCCTCGCCACCGGCACGTCCTCAAGCCGCGTCGTGTACTGCGGCGTGCGGCGCTCCTGCTTCATGCCCCACGCCCGCAGAGGTCCAACCTTGCCAGTAGAAGCGGCATGCACCGTACCCTTGCCGTATCGTCCGTTGATTGCGTCCATGGCGCCCATGAGCTGTGAGCGGTCCCGCTTGGGTTCGTCTTCTGCGGGTGTCTCCAGGTCCAGCTCACGCTGCAGCACATCCGCCGATTGAAGGTCCACCAGGATGACCCCGGCCTTGATGAACCGGTATCCGGGCACGTACATGTAGCGCATGCCGTCAGCTGCGGCTTGAGCGAGTGCCAGCGTGTCATCGGTGGGCCTGCGCAGCGGCACGACCACGCTGCGGGACAGCTGCGGCCCTGGCCGATAGGGCGAGGTGTGCATGAACACCAGCAGCTCGTTGGCCAGGCTCTTCTGCGAACGCAGCTTCTCGGCCGCGCGCCCGGCAAACTCACTCACCGCTTCGATCAGAGGCGCCAGCTCGTGCATGGGTTTGCCGAATGACCGCGTGCAGGCGATCTGCTGTTTTTGTCCCGGCGCGTCGTCGAGCTCAATGCAGGGTTGGCCCTGCAGCTCGCGCACCGTGCGCTCCAAGGTCACGCCCCACCGGCGGCGAATGGTGGCCGGATCCGTGCGCGCCAGGTCGAGCACGGTGCGCACGCCTTCCTCCTGGAGCTGCTTTCCGATGCGAGGCCCGACGCCCCAGACGGCACCCACCACGGTGGCCCGGAGCACGTCCTCCAGATCTTGCACAGGGAGAATGGCCAGGTTGCACACCTGGGTCAGCTCGCTGGGATAACTGCCAGGCTTGCGTTCTGCGGTCTTGGCAATGTGGTTCGCGAGCTTGGCCAGCGTCTTGGTCTGCGCAATACCGATGCAGCAGGGAATACCAACCCACTGCAGGATGCGTTCACGGACCGTCCGTGCTCGCTTCACCATGTCGCCGCGCACACCCTGCAGTCCAATGAAGCTCTCGTCGATCGAGTAGATCTCCTGGGTTGGGCCCAGGCCAGCGGCCAGGCTCATCATCCGGTCACTCATGTCGCCGTACAGCGTGAAGTTGGCCGACAGGGCCACCAGACCCGCTTCCTGCTCCAGATGCTTGATCCCGAACCAGGACGCGGCCATCTTGATGCCCAGGTCCTTGGCTTCGTTGGAGCGCGCGATGGCGCAGCCGTCGTTGTTGGAGAGAACGACGACAGGCCGGCCGTTCAGGCTGGGCCGGAACACACGCTCGCACGAGACGTAGAAGTTGTTGCCATCGACCAGGGCGTACATGGCCGCATCGCTCGCATCGGGTGAATGGGGGTCAGACGGCGAAGCGCTTGATGCAGGAACTGACCACACCCCACACTTCGATCGTCTGACCGTCCCGGGGCACGATGTCCGGGAACGTGGGATTGGCCGCCTTCAGGCGAACCCGCCCGGCCCGCTGGTGCAGGTACTTCACCGTGAACTCGCCATCAACCACGGCCACGACCACCTGGCCATGGTGGGGTTTGATGGCACGGTCCACCACCAGCGTGTCACCGTCGTCGATGCCGGCATCCCGCATGGAGGTGCCTGCCACGCGCAGCAGAAAAGTGGCCTGGGGGTGCGTGACCAGGATCTGTGTCAGGTCCAGCCGGTTGACCGAGAAGTCTTCGGCGGGCGAAGGAAACCCGGCTCGAACAGGCACTGCGGGCATGGGCAGCTCCATGGGCGATGCCAAAAAGGGCACGGGCGCGGAGCTGGCACAGATACTGTTCATGCGTACAGCATACGGCGTGGGCCCGTTTCCGACCAGAATTCCCCATGTGTTCGAACTATGTGGCCGTGACCAGCACGGAGCGCCTGCGGATGTACTTCGGTGTGGAGGCGCCACCGCCCACGGTGAAGGCCGAAGTCTGGCCCGTCTATGAGGCGCCCTTCATCCGCCGGCATCCGAACAAGGACGTAGGCGATGACGCGGTGCCCCCGCGCGAGGTCAAGGCTGGGCTGTTCGGGATGATCCCGCACTGGGCGGGTGAACTCAGCTTCGGGCGGCGCACCTACAACGCTTCTGGAGCTCTGCTAACAGTTAGGAGCGGAAAATCTGCATGTAGTCATGACTTGGTCACGGTTAGCTGCGGGAGCGGTCGGTCGGATTGCCTGAACTGGCGGCAACGACCCTCTGCTGAAGTTCGGCAAGGCCCAGTGAATGACGGCAGTGCAGCGGGTGCTGCCGGTGGGGACGTACAGGTTATTCAGTGGTCCTTGCCACATTGCAGACATACAAGCCCTGACAATCGCAGCGATTGGGTGTCAGCTATCTGGAGTGATGCAGACACTCTTTACAGACCAACCTAGAGCGCACAAACTGCTTACTGAAGGTGCCTTTCCCGGCTTTCTTTTCTCCCGTAAGCGCGCCCCGTTAGCATGTTGGGCATGAAACAACTCTTTTGGAAGCAACGACCCCCTGGCAAAGTGATTGCAGGCTGGTTTGTCGCAATTTTTGCAGCCATGCCTGTTCACGCGGTTGAAGTCCAGTTCAACAAGGTCGTGGACGGTGTCTATGCCTTCATTGGCGAGACCGGTGCACGCAGCGAGAGCAACGAAGGTCTCAACGCCAACCTGGGTCTGGTGGTGACTACAGATGGTGCAGTCCTCATTGACAGCGGAGCAACTTTCCAAGGTGCGCGCCAGATTCACGAGGCCATTCGGCGCGTTACCAACCAGCCGGTGAAGTGGGTGATCAACACCGGCGGACAGGACCATCGCTGGCTTGGCAACGGATACTTTTTGAGTCAGGGAGCGGAGGTTCTAGCGCATGCAGCAGGTCAGGCTGACATGGTCAGTCGTGGTGGTGACCACGTGGCAGGCCTCCGCCAGGTATTGGGAGTGAAGGTAGACGGCACCGACCCGACATTTCCAAGCCAATGGATACAGGGCAAGGATGTGACGTTGACCCTCGGTGGCGTGACATTTCAGTTCAAGCACCGCGGCGGCGCCCATACGCCCGGGGATATGCTGGTCTGGCTCCCGCAGCAGCGTGTGGTTTTCAGTGGCGATGTTGTGTATGTTGACCGCATGCTGGGTGTGCTGCCGATCAGCAATACCAAGCACTGGCTGGAAACGTTTGCCGAAATGGAGCGCCTGGCACCAGTCCACATCGTCCCAGGTCACGGACGGGTGTCCAATCTGGGAAAGGCGCGAGTTGAAACCCGCGACTACCTCACGGCGCTTCGTGCCCACATGCGCAAGGCTGTCGATGAAGGGGCCGGCATCAGCACCGCTATCAAGAGCTTTGACTCAAAGCCCTTCATGCATCTGCTCAACGCCGCGGAGTTGATGCCAGGCAATGGCAGCCGCACGTATCTGGAGGTGGAGCGGGAGTGACGTGTCTTTGGCTGGTTGCTCCGAACCAGAGGCCTCAGCGCCCCAACGTGGAGGAGCCCCACTGCTTCAGTTGGCGTTCGTCGCTGGCGGCTTCGGCTTCGATACTGTCTTGCGGCAGTTGCTTGAGACACTCGGCGTAGGCCGCAGGGTCGAGCTTCTCGGCCACGGCCTGCTCTGCCACCACCTGCGGCGAGCGTCCGTCCCAGACGAAACGGTTGCCGTGCTGCACCGGATCGGGTTCGCAGTCGTTCTTGTAGAGCGGCGGGACTTCGGCGGTGAAGGCGTCGAAGACAATGGTCTTCTCAAAAATCAGGGGGTTGCCGTTGGGAGTGGGCGGCAAGGGTGGCATCTGCAGCACAGCTGCGCGGGCTCTCTGTTCGGCCGAGGCCGAGGTGGTCCAAAGGGTGTCGAGCTGGGCCAGTTTGCCGTTCGGGGCAATCTCGATGCGAAATCGCACAGCGCCTTGGTCGGGACCATCGTGGGCGGTACCCATCATGCTGCGGACCTGTTGTCCCCAATTGTGGCGGTAGCGTTTGCTGTTCTTCAACGTATAGGTCGCGGCCATGGCCCATTCCTGTGCAGTGGGAGCGGGCGGCGCGTCCATAAAAGCCCGCGGACGATCTTCCACCGGTGACGCCGCGACTGACTCCTGGGGCGAGAGAAGGACAGCGGCAGGGGCCGGGACGCGATTCGCTGCAGATGTCCGGGATGATGATTGATCGGGTCGCTCAGGCGGCGCAATGTCCTCTTTGTGCTGTGACGGAATCACCACCAGTTCCAGACGAATCACTTGCTGCTTTGGCGGATCCACCTCCGGCACGATGTTGCGGACCTGTGCGTATTGCACCGCCATGAACACGCCCAGGATGTGCAAACCCAGGGACGCCACAACTGCGAATACAAACTGAACTTGGCGCATCAGACGGCGCGGTCAGGCCATTTGCGGAGGCCAGTTGTGCGTCTCTGCCTGGCAGGTATTGCACCAGGCGTACAGCGCGTCGTACACCACCATGCCGTGGCGAAGCATCTCGTGGTCGTCTTTGAACACCTGCGACAGGCCGAGCGACACCGCGTACAGCCCGGCCGACTGCGGCGCGAGGTCCAGGCGCGAGGTGTCTGCGCCACGCACGATGGTGGCGAGCTGTTGCAGCGCTGGCTCGTCCAAGGCGTGCTTGGCGATAAAGGCATCGAAGCTGCACAGCTCGCCCACGTGGGTCATCTCGACGCCCGGGATGTCGTAGGGCGTGGCGCCCTTCTCGGCAGCGACCTTCAGCACGTCAGACGCTGGCACGTAGAGGAATTCAGCCGCCGGGTCGATGAAGCGGCTGATCAGCCATGGGCAGGCGATGCGGTCGATCTTCGGGCGTTCGCGGGTGATCCATTTCATGGTGCAGCTCCTTTGTTTTGGGTCGGACGACCATCGGCTTGCCAGCCGTCGATGCCGCCTTGAAGGTAGCTCGCCTTCACGCCCGCAGCCCGCAGCCGCATCGTGGTGGAACGGCTCACCTCATGTCCATAGACGCAATACACGACCACCTCACGGTCGGTCGGAAGCTCGGCGGCCCAGGTGCCCACGGCGGCCGGGTCACACCAGCGGGCACCGGGGATCACCGTGCCGGCCTGTTCGTACACGCCCGCCCGGCGCACATCGATCACGAGTGCGCCGCTCACTGCTTCGGCGGTCGCCCCGTGGGCCTCGCTCGCGGCGTGTACCGCGTTCTGATAACGCGCGTACACAGCCGCCCAGTCGATGTTGTTCATGAAGGCATCGACGTAGGCGCCGGCCGCTGCCCCGAAGTCGAGGTGGTAGGCGTGTTCGTACATGTCGAGCGCGAGAATCGGCACGCCGCCCGCGAGCACATGGGTGTGGTCGGCCGCCCACTGGTTGACCAGCGTGCCTTCGCGCGGCTGAAACACCAGCAACATCCATCCCGAGCCACCGCCCAGGGCTTTGGCGCAAGCGGTGAATTCTTCGCGCCACTGTTCCACGCTGCCGAAGTTAGCGCTCAGCGCCAGGGCGCAGGCGGGCTCCATCGTCTGCCCATCGCCACCCAGGCTGGCGAAGTACAGCTCGTGCAGCAGCATCGAGTTGGTGGCGATCAGCTCTTCGCGTTTCAGGCCGTTGAGCTGAAAACCCGGCGCAGTGGCAAAGGTGGTGCCTGCGAGCTGCTCGCGGATGGCGTTGAGCCGTTTGACGGCGCCGCCATAGTTGTTCTGGTGGTGGCTGTTTAGCAGTTTGGGTGAGAGACCATTCAAGGTATCGGCGTCAAAAGGCAGGGGCTGGGTCATTGCGTTCATACGAGTTCCTTCATGTTGTCAGTGGAAAAAACTGGCTGGCCAACAGCCCGGCGAGAGCGCAGGCGCCAAGCAACGGCATCACGCTCACCTTGTAGCGAAACAGCGCCACCGCAGCGCCAGCGGCGATGACGGCCGACACGGTGTCAAAGTGCCCGCCAAAGCCGTGTGGCCAAAGCACGTGGTATGCAAAGAACATCGCTAGGTTCAGGATCACGCCGACCACCGCCGCGGTGATGGCCGAGAGCGGCGCGGTGAAGCCCAGCTTGCCGTGGGTGGCCTCGACTACCGGGCCACCCGCCAGGATGAACACGAACGCCGGCAGGAAGGTGAAAAACGTCACCACCGTGGCCGCCACGGCGCCGCCGAGAAACAGCGCGTCGGGACCGAGCGCTTCTTTGAGCCAGCCACCCACGAAGCCCACAAAGGCCACCACCATGATGAGCGGGCCGGGGGTGGTCTCGCCCAGCGCGAGGCCGTCAATCATTTGCGGGCCGCTGAGCCACTGGTGGGTCTCGACCGCACCCTGGTACACATAGGGCAGCACGGCGTAGGCGCCCCCGAAAGTAAGCAATGCGGCCTTGGTAAAGAACCAGCCCATCAGCGTGAGCGTGCCCTGCAGGCCATTGACGGCCACCAGCAGCGCCATGGCCAGCAGCCAGAGGCCCAGGCCGACGGCGAGCACCTTTGCCAGATGGATGCGCGAGAAACGGGCGTGGGCCGGCGTTGGCGTTTGATCGTCGATCAAGGCGGGTCCATATCCTTGTTTGGCACTGCCATGTCCGCCGCCAAGGGCGAAGACGGCCGGCCAGCGCTGGGCGCCGAAGTGACCGATGAGCGCCGCTGCCAGCACGATGGCGGGGAACGGTGTGTCGAATGCAAAGATCGCCACAAAAGACGCGGCGGCGATGCCCCACATCCAGCGGTTTTTCAGCGCACGGGTTCCGATGCGGTGGGCGGCGTGCAGCACCAGCGCGGTGACGGCGGGCTTGAGCCCGTAGAAGAGCCCGGCCACCAGTGGCACGTCGCCAAAGCGCAGGTAGATCCAGCTCAGGGCGATGAGGATGAACAGCGAGGGCAGCACAAACAGCGCACCCGCCACGATGCCGCCCCAGGTGCGGTGCATCAGCCAGCCGATGTAGATGGCGAGTTGCTGCGCCTCGGGGCCGGGCAGCAGCATGCAGTAGTTCAGCGCGTGCAGGAAGCGCTGTTCGCTGATCCAGCGGCGGCGCTCCACCAGCTCGGTGTGCATGATTGCGATCTGCCCGGCTGGGCCGCCAAAGCTGATGAAGCCGAGCTTGAGCCAGAAGCGGAAGGCCTCGGCAAAGCTCACCGCGGCGGGTGCGGCCAGTGCTTCGATGCCTGGGTTGGCGGATGTGGTTGCGGGGGTCATGTTTCGGTTCCCGTAGAAGGCGAAGGAGCGGCGTACAGGGCATCGAAGACGGCCGCAGCGGCGGCGGCCAGTGCATCGTCGTCGGCGTGCAGCTCGCGAAGTCCGCCCAGCACGCTTTCCAACCCGGCTGCCTCTGGCACCGGAATGCCGCCCGCGTCCAGGTAGTGGACGGCGCTGGCGATGCGCTGCAACCGGGCGTCTGCTTCGAGGCCGAAGGCTGCAATCAGCACCTCGAAGGTGACGCGCGAGCCCACGTGGGTGAACCGGGCACCGTCAAAGTCGAAGCCCAGCGCGCCACGTGGCGTTGTCGGCGCGCCGGTGGCGACGGCGAGCCAGACGAATCGGGCCTGTGAATCGATGAAGCGTCGGATCAGCCAGGCACAGGCCAATCTGTCCACCCAGGGTCGGGCACGAGTGGCCCAGCGCTTGCCCTGGAACTTGCGCATGTCGAGCCGCTCGATGCCGTGATCGAGCTGCGCTTGAGGCTCACCCCGCGAGAACCGGGCATCCAGCGCCTGCCGCAGCGCGTCCATGGTGGACTGCGCCTGTTCGGCGGCAGCGCCGGGGTAGTAGTCGATGCGGCGCAGCGCTTGCAGTGCCTCGGCCACCGCCCTGCCGCGCCGGCGCGCTTCGGTCTCCCCCAGCGTGGGCAGCTCCGCCTGCAGGGCGGTGGCGGTGTCGCGCCACAGCGCATAGGCATCGGCGCGGTCAAACAGCGCCAGCAATTCATCGCGCTGCGCATCATCGTGCGGCGACAGCGACAGCACCATAGCCGACCCTCCATGCTCGCGTACCTCGGCCGCGAGTGGCTCAAACAACGCTGCGTGTTCCGAAGGGAGCAGGTAGGCACCGTCGCGCAAAGCGCCGCAGCCCAGCGTCTTGAGCGCACGCCACACGCGCACCCTCACCGCGTTGGGTTGGGTTGGAAGTGTCAGGATCAATATGGCCAACATGAAGAGAAATATACACCACAAATATTGTTATGGCTATTTCAGATTTGCACGTTGACCGGAAAATTGGCCCAGCGCGAGTTGCCAAGCAGGAAGAGGAGGAATGAGCGGGCGAAGACACATTCAAGCCGCAGCGAACTTGCCAACACCGCCAAGGTGCCTATCCTCAAGCCTCAGCGCGTTCCTCCGCCGGTGAGCCGCAGCGAGTGCTTGGCGAGTACCCAGACTTTGATGCCAAGCGGTCTTGCTCGCGCGTTTCGCCGAGTGCGCGAAGATCAACACCGAGGGCGCTCGATGTCTACACACAGAGTGACTTTGTTCAGGCTTGAAGCGACGACCGCAGTTCCAGGCGCGGCTGTGCAGAGAGGCTGTGTGATAACTCGCAAGGAGCGCGCTCGACACGGGCGGAACTAGCAGCCTTGCCGGTTTTCCCGGATGGGCCGCATCTGCGACCCGTCAGAGTGATCCTGGAGCCCGCTCTGGGCCGCAATTTGGGCCTGCAGCGGCCGCACAGGGCGCCTATGGTCAATTGCCTTCCTCCATCGGCAACCTACCCTCAAGGCGGTAGGGGCTGTTGGTGTGTTGGCGAGTGTGGTGCCCATCCTTGTATTGGTCATCAGACACCTCGTGGTCGGCGCAGGTGCAGTCCTGGGTGTTGGTGCAGTCCTGTCAGCATCAGAAGGGAAGGCGCCGGTAGATCTCGCATATGTCATTCTGGTTGAACGTATGTTCGGTCTTTGGTCCTGTCTCACCGCGTGGCTTTTGTGGCGTGGGCACAGTCTCCTCTGCCTAGATGGGCCTTCCATAACGTGGACCCTGTCAGCTACCGATCTGAGCAGTGAAACTGACAATCCACTTCACCTGCTCCACTCAAATTTCCCCGCCTGTGTATCGCCGCGCCGCGCCGATCACTGCAAGCCCAGAACGATGCCGGTGAGGACAAGGTATCGCCCGAACTTGGCCAGCGTGACCAGCAGCAGAAACACACCGAGCGGTTCACGCATGACGCCAGCCACCACCGTGAGCGGATCGCCGACCACCGGCATCCAGCTCAACAACAGCGTCCACTTGCCATACCGTTGATACCAATGCTGTGCACGCCCCAATGACTCAGGATTGACCGGAAACCAGGACCGCTCGCGGTAGCACTCGATCCCGCGTCCCAACAACCAGTTCACCACAGACCCAAGCACATTGCCCACTGTCGCAACCGCAAGAAGCATCCAGACCGGATAGGCGTCGGTGAGCAACAGTGCCACCAAAACAGCCTCCGAGGCCGTTGGTAACAACGTGGCTGCGACGAACGCACTGAAAAACAATCCGCTGTAGCCACCTAGTTCCGCCATCAGCGCCCAGCGCTGGGCCAGTGGGGGTGCTGGTCATCCACCACAAAGGCATGGGCATGGCGCACACGAACCCCATCGCGAACAGCATCCAGTGTGTGGGCGTGCCCGTGCGGCAAGTCCGGATGCTCGTGTTCGATCACTTCAGGGTCTTGAGATGGCCAAACCATCGTGGTGACCCAGACAGCCAACGCGCCTGCAATGCCCAGGACCACGAACGCTGCTGTCATCCCGAAGCGTGTCCCCAGCCATCCGGCAAGGGGATAGAACAACAACCAGCAGGCATGCGACAACGCAAACTGAGCAGCAAAAAGCGCCGGCCGATCCCCAGCTTGCGCGGACCGCCGCAACAACCGGCCAGAGGGCGTCTGAGCGGTGGAGTAACCCAGACCGAGCACGAACCAAAGGACCATCAGGGAAGTGTGTCCGACCACCAAGTTTCCAGCGAACAGGCCCACCACCATCACTCCGATACCGCCGAGCATGGCTGTGCGGTCACTCCATTTCTCCAACAGGCGCGGCAAGCCCAATGCAGCCACCATGGAGCCGGCACCGAAACTGGCCAAGGCCAGGGCCACTGCGCTCTGGGTCAAGCCAAACCCCGCTTGAACGATGACCACCGTATTGACAAACACCATGGAGCCCGCTGCAGCCACACCCGCACTGATGGCCAGTAGGCCCCGTAGCCGGGGGGTTGCCAGGTAAATGCGCAACCCGCGTGTGGTGCGGTCGTAGATGCCGCGCCGCTGCGAAACCGGAGGCGTCGGAAGCGTCACGGACACCACCAACGCCGCAGAGACCAGGAACCCCACAACAGTGCCAGCAAACAGGTCGTGAAAGCTGACAACCGTGAGCAAGGCGGCCGCCAGCATGGGACTGATCAGGCTTTCCATGTCGTACGCCAGCCTCGAGAGCGACAGAGCCTTGGTGTATTCCTTCTCATCCGGCAGCACATCGGGGATGGTGGCCTGAAAGGTGGGGGTGAAGGCGGCTGATGCCGCCTGCAACACAAAAATCAGCACATACACCTCCCACACCTGGGAAACGAAGGGCAGCAGCAGCGCGACCGCTGCGCGTATCAGATCCAATGCAACCAGCATGGTTCGCCGGGGCAGGCGATCTGCAAAAGCAGCAGCAATGGGTGCCACACCCACATACGCGAGCATCTTGATGGCCAAAGCGGTACCAAGCACCATGCCAGCTTCGTCGCCGGCCAGATCGAAGGCCAGCAGACCCAGTGCCACCGTGGCCAGCCCGGTACCGATCAATGCAATGACCTGCGCGCCAAAAAAATGGCGGTAGGTGCGGTTGGCAAGGATGTCGAGCATGTGGTGGCGCCGGAGAGAAGGATGCTGCAGCTGGCACCTCGGGCTCAGAGATAGCGGGTGATTTCCTTGAACTCGTCCAGGGAATGGCGTTGATCGGCAGGCAATGGACCCACCATGTCTTCAAGGCAGTGATCGAGGTGATCCTGGATAAGGGCTTTTTTGGCTTGCTGGATTGCTTTCTCCACGGCCTGCAGTTGCTGTGCAACATCCAGACATTCACGACCTTCAACCACCATCTCGATGGTGCTTTTCAGGTGACCGCTGGCCCGGCGAAGCCGCTTGATGATGGCGGGATGGGAGGTATGTGTGTGCGGTTGTTTCATTGCAATTTGTATCCCCTTGGGGAGGTTACTATATCGCCTCTCAACAGTCGGCCACAGCAAACATTCATGATCCCGAACCAACCATCCTCCATGCGCCCTTACCGGCCAGCGCTGAGCATGCGATGGCTGGTGCTGGTTGTGATCCTGTTCGGAACCCTCATCTCTTCCGTCGGAAGCATGAACTCTCATGGCCTTGCCGCTCTCGTAGTGGGGTTCCATGGGGCTCCCTCATCAGGGAGCACCTCACACGAGCTTGAGCGGGATCACGGTCATTCCCATGAAGTGGAAGACGACGACCTGGAGATGATGGGGCACGTCGCGCCGCCCGATCACCCCCATCACGGGGCTGATCATTCGCATGACAAGGCCCACGCCCTGCCCACTGCGTGGGAAACGACATCACCACAACTTCCCATTTGGATAGGGGTTGTCAGGCCTTGGGCTGAATTGGTCCAGGGTTCCAGGCTCGAACGTCCGCCCATGGCCTAAGCCCACCTCAGGTTCTCGCTGACTTCTTCCGCTCGTGCGCCGTCTCGCGCAACGAAGCGCTCCCATTTCCATCAGACCACCGGAGTCTTCATGCACAACCATGTTCCCGACAGGTTGCCGCTTTCGCCATGGGCGATCGGGCATCCCCGTCTTTTGTTGCTTTTCACCTCCTTTGTTTGCCTGCTTCTGGGCAGTGCAGAAGCCTTTGCCCACGCCGTCACCGAAGGCGACAAGGGCTATATCCAGGAAATCTCGGGCGTCAATCTGCTGCCCTTCATGTACCTGGGCGCCAAACACATGATGACCGGCTACGACCACATCCTGTTCCTGTTCGGCGTGATCTTCTTCCTCTACCGGCTCCAGCACATCGCCATCTACGTGAGCCTGTTTGCGATAGGTCACTCCACCACCATGATCCTGGGCGTTTACTTCAACGTCGGGATCAACAGCTACCTGATCGACGCCATCATTGGTCTGTCGGTGGTCTACAAGGCCTTGGACAACCTGGGCGCCTTTCAGCGGTGGATGGGGTTCCAGCCCAACACCAAGGTGGCCACGCTCGTGTTCGGTTTGTTTCACGGCTTTGGCCTGGCGACCAAGATCATCGAATACGAAATCTCGCCCGATGGTCTGGTGCCCAACCTGCTCGCCTTCAACGTGGGTGTGGAGATCGGGCAGCTGCTGGCCCTGGCCGTCATCCTGATCGGCATGAGCTACTGGCGCCGCACACCCAGCTTCGCTCGCCACGCCTACACAGCCAACGTCGCAATGATGAGCGCGGGCTTCATTCTGGTGGGCATGCAGCTCACCGGCTACTTCGTATCTTGAAAACCCAAGGAATATTCAGTATGTACAACAGCGATATGCCTACCCGCGCAGAACTGCCTTCGTCAAAGCAGCTTGTGCGCTCCACCATCCTGGCCGCCATATCGGCGGTAGTGCTCTTGGTGGCCATCGTGCTACCAGCCGAGTACGGCATCGATCCCACTGGTATTGGTCGTGTCCTTCGCATGACCGAGATGGGAGAGATCAAGCAACAGCTGGCGGCTGAAGCGGCGGCCGATGCGGCTGCGGCAGCGCCCGCAACGCCGTCTCAACCTGCCGAAGCCATGCCCGACATGGCTTCGGCCAACGCAGCACAACCGCAAGCACCTGCACCTGCGCCAGTTGCTGCGGCTACCGCCGCTCCCAAGGTGCAATGGCGAGACGAGATTCCGTTCACGCTGACCCCAGGCGAAGGAACGGAAATCAAGTTGAAGATGAATGAAGGCGCCAAGGCCCAGTACTCGTGGGTGGTCGAGGGTGGCGAAGTCAATTTCGATACCCACGGCGATGCACCCGGCAAGTCGATCAGCTACGAAAAAGGTCGAGGCGTTCCTGCTGACGAAGGGGTGTTGGAAGCGGCGTTCACAGGCAACCACGGCTGGTACTGGCGTAACCGGGGCAAGGCAGACGTGAAGGTGATCCTGCGCACGAGTGGTGACTACACCGACATCAAACGAATGAAGTGAATGAAGGGCGCTGTGGGCTTGAACGCGGCGCCCGCCTTTCCGAAAGCTCTCCAAACTGCTATGACAAAGACCACATGAAACATCTCAAAAACCTCGTCAAAATTCTTTTAATGATCACCTTCCTCGGCTCGCTCGCAGGCTGCGACAAGCTCGGCCTACTCGGCAAGGAAGATGCGCACGGCCATAGTCACGAGTGATAGTCGAATGGAGCGGTTCTGAAGAAATATACCGACCAACGCCTGAAGGTGACAGCCCATTGGGGTACCCGGTCCTGGAGGCAAAGCAGTCGTACAAGCGTTTGCAGTCCAATGGTCAGAACTGAAAGCAGTTGCTCTTCGGGATGCTTGTCTCGAATGACTCAGACCAGCCTTGACGAGACCCTCAGGTTTCCAACTACGGCTTTGCAGCGGTTGCTGCCTTCCAGCTATTGCCCGTCAGCCGTCTGCTCTCGGCCATTAGCTGACGGTCACAGCACTTGCCGATAGCAGTAGCTCGTGGAGCAGATCGGCCAGAAGCAGAAAGTCATTAGCGCAAGAGCATGGACCAGTTCGTCGCTGATTACCGGAATCAGGGCTGGCGGCTACTCTGAACGCAAGGCCGTTGATTCCCGCTCAACGATGCGAAAACCGATGTCGTTAATCTTCTGAGGGACTTCTTTCCCGGCGCAGCGGCTCAGGATTAGTTCGGCTGCCATGCGGCCAATTCCCGCACCGTCCACATGCACTGTCGTGAGTGACGGCACCAAGTGGGCCGCAAAGTCGGCATCGCCGAAACCGCACAGTGCCAAGTCCTGCGGAACCCGCAAGCCACGCGCAAGCGCCTCGACCAGCACACCCTGGGCAAGTCCGTCTGAACTGCAGAAGATGGCCTCGATGCCCGGCTCTTTTTCCAGGATTTCGCTCAGCGCCCGTCGCCCGCTTGCCAGGTTGCTAGGGGCGGGAATCGTCACCGTGGGAACGTCGTGACCAAAAGTGGCCATGAATCCTTGGCGTCGCTGTTGGGCTCGCTCGTCATCACCCGTGGCTAAGGCCACATTCTTCCACCCGCGCGACAGGAAAAAACCAGCCACCGCATTGCCCACCTTGATGTGCGAAAAGCCAACAATCATGTCAATTGGATGCTCGCTAAGGTCCCAGGTCTCCACAACTGGAACACCAAGATTTTTCAGGAGTTCGCGAGCCTTGGGCGAGTACACCTGACCGGCAACAACTACGCCGTCTGGTCTACGCCCCATCAAACTTGAAATTAGCTTTTCCTCGCGCGCATGGTCATAACCGGTCTGCCCAAGGATAAGTTGATATCCGCTCGTATCCAACGTTTCCGTCATGACCCGTACTGTGGGCAGGAACTGCGGCACGGAAATGATCGGAACTAAACCGACTACAGTCATGCTGCGACGCGACTTCAAGCCACCCGCTAGCATGTTGGGTATGTAGCCAGTAGCGATGACCGCTTGCTTGACCTTTTCGATTGCCGGTTTGGATACCTTCTCGGGTGTGCGCAAAGCACGCGAGGCAGTCATCACAAGGCCTGTGAGGAGAACAGCCGGGAGGCCAAGCTGGGGCGACAACCTTCAACTTGCACTCGAGACAGGATGAGCGCGAGCCGAGCTGGAGTGTCAAAAACCCAAGCTCACAAAGAAAGCATCTCGGAAGGGCACCTTGCGTTGCCGATAGTCAGGTGCCCGCACTGCTCTAAGCCCGGCAGGCAAGGAGGCGCAATGCGGAGACACCACTTTGATAGTTGCAAGTCACTGGCAGAGCCGATACGAGAGCCAGGAGCCATCTACACTTGACCTTCGCATCGATATCTAGGTCCAACTCGGAGGAGTCCCCCGTATTGATCGGCTGCCGTTCTTGCTATCGCATCGGGACTGTGCTGCGCTGGCTCTTGTCTACGATAACAAACTCTAGAAAAACGAGTTTTTCCGTTGCGCTCAAATTGCGGTGCGCATGAATCATCCCGGGCCGAACGTGGAGGCTGTCCCCCGGCTTCAGCGTGACGGGTTCCTTTCCCTCCTCCTGCCAAACGCCCGATCCTTCGAGCACATAGAACACCACATGGGAAGGGTGGTAGTGCTTCGGGTTTTGACCGCCCGGAGCATACGTCGTGTGAAGCACACGAAACTCCTTGCCCGGCATAGTTATGTCGTCGAAAACATGCCGTTCTACAGCAGTGATGCCGGCGCGCTCGCCTGTTGCCCCAGCTAAGGCCTGCGCATTGGAAATGGCCGGACCGACCAGCAGAGCGCAAAAGGTGCATACGAGTTTCTTCATGCTTCTTCCTTCAGTGTCATGAGGGGTGCAGTCTAGCATGCGGGGTATAGTTCAGGTATCGATAATGGGCGTTTAGATATCCACCGTGGGTTATACCGAATGAGCGTGAGTTTGATCGACAGAAGGGTGACGCTGCGCGAGCTGCGTCTTTTTCTCGCGGTAGCGCAGTCTGGAAGCATCTTGAAGGCCGCGAACGAGATCGGCCTCACACAGCCGGCACTTTCAAAGTCAATCGCCGAACTGGAGCGGACATTCGGCGTTCGATTGTTCGATCGGACGAATCGGGGCGTGACTACCACTCCTCAAGGCGAGGTTCTATTACGGCGGGCGACGGGAATGTTTGGGGAGCTGCGTCAAGCTGTAGACGAGTTGGGCGCGTTGGCAGATGCAAGCATTGGAGAGTTGCGGCTCGGGGGCACACCAAGCATGTGTGCTGGAATGCTGCCTCTGGCTCTCACCACCATCCTCAAAGAGCGGCCTAAATTCCGTTTCCATGTGGCAGAACTTGAGTCGGGAAAGCTCGGAAGCGAAGTACTTGCGAGATCGCTGGACATCGGCATAGGCCGCGAGCAATTGGGTGTTGAGAACAATGGCTTGACTTTCGACCGGTTGTTCGATGATCGATTGTTCATAGTCGCTGGAGCACTTCATCCACTCGCAAGTCGAAGAACGACGACATTGGAGGAAGCCGCCCGCCAACAATGGGTGCTTCCAGTGACAGACGGCGGGGTAACAGCACAGTTGGCAACTGAGCTGCGCAAGCACGGGTTGGAGCTGCCACACTCCGTCGTCACGTCTATGTCAATGCTCGTCCGATATGAGCTGATTGCGACAAACGGGTTTCTCACAGCCATGTACGGCTCGGTGCTTCGCTTCGGGAAAGTGCCGAGATTCCTGCGGGTTCTACCGATAGATCTGCCCATCGGCATGCCAATTGGATTGCTTCGGCTAAGAAACCGCACGCTAGCGCCAAGTGCGGAGTTGTTCGCCATGGTCACTCGGGGCATCGTCCGACCCATGCACTCGTTAAGCGCAAAGCAGCTACGCCGCGAGATGCAAGCAAATTCGTGACCCTGCACTCCGCAGCGTCTACAACCGCAATCCCGGGCTTAGCTGCAGTCTTGTCAAACCTCCGTCGCCACCAGCCGCTGCAATGATCATGCAGTTTCTGCTTCTGAGCGCGGACACGCGCACCGTCTGCACGCTGCGCAATACTCTGGCGAAGTCGCTTGCCCCGACGCTTCCACCGACTGCGGACTTAGCTGATGTACTGAATGGGTCCAAGACCCATTCAGTACCCCTTTCGACGCACGCTGCTGCACACCACCTGCACGCTGCGCAACACGCTGGCCTAAGCCGCTTGGGCCGACGCTTTCGCTGACTTCTGACTTAGCTGATGTACTGAATGGGTCCAAGTCCCATTCGGTACATCTTTTGACCTATACTGACGCACATCGGCCGGTGCAAGAGGCTATCAAACTGGCGTAAGGGGGCGCGCTACATACCGGCACGATGGACCCAGTAAGAACGTCTCTTCGCGAAGCCTTGCCGCATCACCCATCTGCCGCCCTCCACCATCCACAAGCCCTCTCGATGCAACTCGCAGTAAGTCGGCCTGCACGAGCGCCATCGGACTAATGCGATTACGAGAGCATCGTCTGACCTCTCGTGTTGGGCACTCGGCTCGTCCTCCATGCAGCCTTCGTACGTCCAGCGAAAGATCTCCAATTCGGCTGGACTGCAGGGATTGAAAGTTCGATCGGGCAACAACGCCGCAGCACCGATTACCTCCGCCTGGTGCGGACCCCAAGACTCCTCAGGAGGTCTCCTCCAAAGGGAGCGGCCGAACTTGTTGGTTGCAATCGGAACCTCGTATTCCAAGCGATCGTTCCAAAGCTCCACGCATGACGGCGCCTTCGACGCAACCGTTTCGACCAGCGCCGCGCCTACGTCCATCTCAATCCCGAGTTCCAGCAATGCCGTCAGTACAACATCTGCCAGATCAAAGACGCTGCCGCCCTGAAGCTCAAGCCCTCGCTGAAGGCCGGCGAACACGGCCGCAGCAGAAGCTGCAGAGTTCTTAGCGGACAGGTTTGTTTCTCCGGGTCTGGGGCTGCGGTTAGGGTCATCAGACATAGCGCTGAGCATTCCGACCGGTGTTTGGGGTGCCCAAGTAGGGTAGGCACGAGTTCGAGTGCTTACCGGCACAAGCACTTGCATTGTGTCGCGCTGGTCCATCTGCGCTGCGCAACCCCCTGGCGGAAGCCGTCTTCGCTGCTGCACACCATCAGCACGCCGCGTAACACGCTGGCCAAAGCCGCTTGGGCTGACGCTTCCGCCACGCTCAGACTTAGCTGATGTACTGCAGCGCGGCAGCGATGGATTCGATCAGGTCGGCTTGCGTGATGTTCGTGCTCATGGGGCTTCCAGGGGGCTTGAGAAGGTGTGCGCCGCTTCAAAGACGCGCAGGTCTTTGCTAGGGTGAACCGACCCGTATTTTGACAGCGAACTCTTCGGGAGCCTGACATGGCCGATCACCCGCCCGACGGCGGTACCACCCGGCTGGAGCGCGACAGCTTCGACGACATCCGCGTGCCGGCGGCGCGCCTGTGGGGGGCGCAGACCCAGCGTTCCCTGCAGCATTTCGATATTTCGACCGAATGCCTGCCCGATGAGCTCATCCATGCCCTGGTGCTGGTCAAGCGGGCGGCGCGGCTCGGGCCGTGCTGTTTGGCTTGATGGCCGAGGGGGCGAGAGAGATTCGCCTGATCAACCGTACCCGCGCCAAGGCCGAGGCACTGGCCGAGGACATGGGGGGTGTCGTCCAGGTGCTGGATTGGGAACAGCGAGAAGCCGCGCTTGAAGGCTGCGCCCTGCTGGTCAACACCACCAACCAGGGCATGTACGGCCAGCCGCCGCTGGACATCCGGCTGGACGCGCTGCCCCTGTCGGCCATGGTGTCCGACCTGATCTATATCCCGCTGGAAACGCCCCTGCTGGAGGCGGCGCGTCTGCGCGGTCACCAGACGGTCAACGGTCTTGGCATGTTGCTCAACCAGGCGGTGCCAGCGTTTGAGGCCTGGTTTGGCGTCAAACCGGAAATTACCGGCGAACTTCGTCAGGCTATTTTGGCCACATTTCAATGATGGGTGTTCTGACCGAACCCAAGATCGACGCGCACTGCCATGTGCTCGATCCGGCCAAGTTCCCGTATAACCCGGACGTGGCTTACCACCCCGCTGGACAGGAAATGGGCAAGGCGGAGTACTTCCTGCAGCTCATGGCGTGTTACGAGGTCAAGCACGCCCTGCTGGTGGGGCCCAACTCGGGCTATGCCACCGACAACCGCTGCCTGCTGCATGCCCTGCAGATCGGGCAAGGCGCATTTAAGGGCATTGCGGTGGTGCCCAACGACTGCCCGCTTGAAACCCTGCAGGTGCTCAAAGCCCAGGGTGTGATTGGCCTGGCGTTCAATGCGGCACTGATGGGGTTTGATTTTTATGCCGGCATAGAGCCCTTGCTGCGGCGCTTGCGCCAGCTGGACATGTGGGCGCAGTTCCAGGTCGACAAAGACCTGTTGCCTCGATTTCTGCCCATGCTCTCGCGGGTGGATGTGAAAGTCATGGTGGACCATTGCGGCCGCCCGCACCTGCCCGATGGGGTGTCACAGGCCGGATTTCAGGCCTTGCTGGCGCTGGGTCGCGAGCAGCGGGCGGTGGTCAAGCTCTCGGGCTTCGCCAAGTTTTCTGAAGCGGGTTACCCGTTTGCGGACGTGCGACCGTATGTGCAGGCGCTGGTGCGCGATTTCGGACTGAAGCAGTGCGTCTGGGCATCGGACTGGCCTTACCTGAAGGCGCCGTACCGCCTCGATTACGGCCCCATGCTGCGCACGTATGAATCGATGTTCACCCCCCAGGAGCGCCGGCAGCTGATGTGGTTGTCGCCGAATCAACATTTTGGATTCTGAACGTACCTTTTGAATTCGAGTGGCGGCTTTGGGTCGGTAGCAGCCAGCCAAAACGGCTAGGGCCTCCGTCCGCAACCAGCCTTCAACCGACCTTGAGCAGCCAGATCCCAGCGGCTGTTCGTGGCCGGGTGCGACTGGTCACCATTGGAATCCCCGGCCCGTGTGCGGCGTTCTCTTGTTCATCGTACGCCGCGGTGTAGCGCCCCGTGCCAGTTCTACGAGTTCGAACGGCGCGGCGTCGGTGAGAGCGGTATCACTGTTCCGACCGTGCCCACCCTGGCCTTGAACGACGTGTTTTCCGCCATGAGCACCTCGTTGATCGATGCCAACCTGGCGACGTCGGCGCGCAAGGCCTTGACCTCGCCGTTCAGCTCCCGAACCCTAGCCCGAAGTGCCTTGAACTCCAGGGTCTTCTCGTCGCGCGATGCGCGCTCGCCCCGCCCCATCGCTTCGCGGATCGCGGTGGCCAGGCTGGGGTAGTGGTTATGAATGAGCGCTGCCGTCACGCCCGCCTCGCGAGCAACTGCGGCGATGCTCAACCGCTTGGCCTTTGTCCGGGAGCGACCACGCTGGATGCGCGACAGCGCCAGCCGCAACTCGCGCTCACGGACCTCGGCCGTCTTGCGATCAATACTCACGCTTCCTCCGGATCCTGCCCGAGCGCCGCAAGCACACTACGGCAGCGCTGGCGGTCGCGTTGCACAAGCGCCTGCCCGCTTGGGCCAATGTCGTCGCGATCGGTCACCTCCTTAAGGTGGTCGTAGAGCCCACGATACAGCGGCGCGTGGCGCCTCCCGACAACCGCGTGATCGCAGTCGGCGCAGCGCGTGGGTTCGATGTCGTTGCCGACGCACTGGTTGTCGCTGGCCGTGCACCATGCGTGCCCATTGCTGCGGATGCCGGTACTGTCGGCCAGGCAGCGCACCATCTGCGCATGGCTCTTAAATAGCGCCACTGGCGCCGTTGCCCGCCAGGCCATGATGTTGCGTCCATAGCCGCCCGCCAACGGTTCGTCGGGCTTGAGCCAAGAACCGACGGCCTCCACCTTGATGTCCTGGATCTCTCGCTCGATCTCGCTATAGAGCGCGATTTCCTGTGACTCGTTGAGTGCGTAGCCCAGTGTCATGTCCATCGCCCAATGCTTGAAGTGTTCGCGAAGGCACCTGAGGTCACCGAACTGACTGCGCGCGGCGTAGTTGGCGAACTTGCGACGGAATTGGTGCGAAGCCAGGGCCCAGGTGATGCCATGCTTCGCAGCAAACGCCTTCAGCGAGAGGTTGCACATCGATGATGAGACGGTTCGGACCTGGTTGCCCTTGAGTGGCGTCGCGGCAAGGAACACGGCGCGCGCGTGTCGCCGCGCCTCGGTGATCTCGGAGTCGAGCGGGTCTACTGCTTGTCGGGCTGTGATTTCGGCCTCGATCGCGGCTTGGTACGGCCGCGCCCAGCGCTCCATCAACCGCAGCGCGGTCACGGCGGCCTCAGGGACCATCCACTCTGTGTGGCCCTCATCGGTCTTGGTGGACTGCGACCGCAACCACCAGTAGACCTCCGCGGCGTCGCTTGGACGGTCCGGGTCGACCGGGGTGCTGTAGCAGGAGCCGGATTGCACGAAGGCGAGTTCGTGGTTGCGGCATCCGCTGAGGCTGGCTACCACGATGTAGCAGGCCGCGCGCAGTTCGAGCACAGCCATGTTGAACTTTTCGGATCCACCCGACCATCCGTGCTCTCTTAGATAGCGAGGCTTCGCGTACCGGCTCGCACCATCGCGCCGTGCAACCTCTTCGATTTCGTCGCGCAGGTCGAGCAGCGCAGCGCCTCGCTCAACCGCCGCCCAGGCGTGCTGGAACAGCGCCGTAAGAACCTCATCGGGCATCAGCGGCGTGGTGCCCTCACGACGATCGGTCTCTAGCCCCGATCGGCCAGCCAAGTGGCTGAACGAGGTGCTGGGCCAGGGGTGCGATGGCATCGCGTCGTCGGTATGCTGGCTGAGCTCGTACAGCGCTTCCACCACCGCTAGACGATGGCTCAGGGACGCGGCATTCAACGGAGCACCGGGCCGCGCCGATCGCTCCCGCTGCCTGTGCCGCTTGCAAACCTCGACGTACAACGCGCAAACCGCGGGCGTCACATCGACCAAGCGGCCGATGCCCAGCTGATCGAGGTGCAACAGAAACGGGCGTGCATCACCCACGAGCTTCACGACGCTGCGGTGCGACGGCAGTTTCTTGCCCTCTCGCCCGCGGCGCAGGTAGCGGTAGACGATCGCCTTCATCGAACTGCGCAGTCGCGCCGGAAGGGTGCTGAAATCGATGAAGAGCTGGCTCGACTGCTTGTTGGTGGGCTGGCCGAAAAAGCGCCAGCGGTCGTCGCCGTAGCGGCTCAAGACCAACCAATGCCCGTTGACCATCCGGGCGGACACGACCAAGGCGTCGCGTTCTTCCGACGTTTGACCACGGACGACATCGGTCTGCATTTCAAGCCACATCCGCGCGCAGGCGCCACTCATTCCAAAGCCTCCAGATCACTGAGGATTGTCGGGCCAGCCCAGAAAGGGTGCGGGTCATGCCGAGCGCGTTCCCGCGCGGCATCGACTTGGGTTGGCGTGAAGAAGTTGCCCGCCAAGCCGGCCGCAATGACGTCGCGCTCGATAAGTCGGGGGATATGGGCCAGTTGCTGGTGCCACCTGCGTGGATCTGTCCGCGGCCGCTCACGCAGCACACGCCAGTAGAACGAGAAAAGGCGCCACAGGTCATCGCCTGTGACCACATAGTTGCGGCAACGCAGGCAGTTCAGGAAGCTGCGACAGAGCGCGCCATCATGCTTCGGCGCAAACTCGCCCGTCGTGATGTCGGAGCATCGGCCGACCGGCGTTCGCTCAGTAGCGCCGAGCGTGCCTGAACGCAACTCGTCGACCAGGCACTGCCCCATGAATTGCCAGTTCCGCTGGGACGCCTCGCCGGGGCGCAGGTAGTATCGTTCAGTGATGTGTGGATGGTTGCCCGCAGCCGCCGCGGTGGCCACAAGATCTCCCTCCAGAATCTCGTGAATCCTGTTCACGAAGGTCTTGCGCAGTCGACCAACGTTGAGCCTCAAAGGCTGGCCGCCTGCGTCCTGAAGTTGGTGATCAGCCACCAGCTTACCGATCGCTTGGCGAAGCGAGCTGGAAGTCAACGCTGTAATGGTGCCGGGTTCGTCGATCCGTCGCGATCGATAGATCCACAGGCGTTCACGCAGCGCGGTGGGGGCCTCCTGGCGCAGAGGCCCGGTCAGTTCGATCACACGGTGAATCAGCTGTGTGACGGTGGGGCGCAACGTCGATGTCGATTCGGCGGTCCGGTCGTTTGACCGAGCCGAGCGCAGCGCCACTTTGTAAGTCGTATGCCCGCGACGCTTGTGCAGCACGAGGAACATGGCGCCTTGCTTCGGATGGGCACGTAAGCAGTCCACTGGCATCTCGAGCAACGGCGTCGTATTACGCCCGGTGTGTAAGGCCACGATTAACAGCGCGTAGGCGAGCAATGTGCCGGTGGGCTCGTCATCGCCACTCAATAGAGGCATCACCGCCGTCTTCACGGCGGCCGCGAACGCCTGACGCTGCGTTCGGGGAAGTGGCGCTTCCGCCTTGCCGTGTCGACCGCTGCCGGGCATCGGATTGCTCGGGAAGGTGGCTTCGTCACCGGAGTCCACCAGCGTGAACAGGCCCCGGCGGCCTAGCGCTAGCAGCACGGACTTCACTAGGCTGTAGCGCAAGTGCTGGGTACTCCTGGATAATTCCCCGTCGCGAAGGTAGAGCAAGTAGCCGTCCACCGTGTCTCGCGTGATGTCGGCGAGCGTCAGCGGTCTACTCATCGCGGCGCTGTGCGCTGCCAGGTAATGGAAAAAGTGCCGCAGTCCCTCCGCGCAGTACGCGATGATCGTTGTCACCTCGACATCGGCATCGCGCTTGTCGAGGAAGCGTTCGATCTGCTGCTGACACGCCAGCACGATGGGGTCAATGCCCAGGCGATACCAAGGCGCGAAGTCGAATCTGCGGCGCGTGCTGGCGCTCTGACCAAACTCGACGACGGTCTTCCTCGGTCGGCTGGAGGCTTTGGACCATTCGATGTCGGCTGGGCCCTCAGCCTGGGCCAGCACGAGAGCGGTCTTCACGAAGACTTTGCGCTTGCCCATCAGCCGACCTGCGCCTCTTCATCGAGCTCGGCATCGTAGGCGAGCACGGCCTCGTCGGCCAGTTCGGTAACCAGGTGCAAGTAAATCATCGTCGTTTGGATCGACGCATGCCCGAGCTGTCGTTGCACGAAGACCAGGGGCTCGATGCGGTTGCTGCCGCGGTGGCGCTGTAGGGCGATGAGGGTATGGGTGGCGTAGGTATGCCTCAGGAGGTGTGTCCAGACCTGAAGCCCGGCCCTCTCGCCAATGAGCCTGACGATGCGGTCGATGCTCTTGCCGTCGGCACTGAAGGGTTCGCCGGACTGGTTGAGCAGCAGCGGCTCGTGGCGATGCGACGTCAGCGATGCGCGAAAGCCACGGACAAGCACCGCGTAGTGATTCATCTCCTTCATCAGCGCTCGTTCAATGTAGATGTCGCGGGCCTTGTCGCCCTTGGTCTTTATGCCGTGACCGTCACGCGGGTCGAGGCGCACGCGGATGTTCCTCCCGGGTCGACCGGCCAGGTCGGGGTCGAAGACGTACGCCCGTGGGAAGGTGGCCAGTTCCGCCTTGCGCATACCGGTGCCCAGCGCGAGGCGGACAAGCGTACGGTGGTGTGGGTTGGCTGCGGTAGCCAGCAGGGCCTGCACCTCGAACTGCGTGAGGAACTTCGGGGCGGGCTTGTGGAGCCGCGGCATGACATCGCGCACCTGCATGCTGTCTCCGGCCTGTACATGACGAAGGAAGCCGCCGTGACCTCGACGGGTGCGTCCTTCGTAACCAAAGGGCAGTTCTGCGATCCAGCTTTGGCGATGCGCAAACGCATAGAACTCGCACACGTACAGCAGCCGGCTGCGCACAGTGGATCGAGCGAGACCGGCGACCTTGAAGCAGTAGTCCCGGTAGGCCGCGATGAACGACCGGGCTGCGCCGGCTGCCACGTCGTTCCAGATCAGCTCGTGCGCCTGCAGGAAGCTGAAGTAGTCGTACAGGGCTCGGCCCGTGCTCGCCCAGGACTTGGACGAGCCGATCGCGCCGCGTAGGAGGTAATAGCGATAGAACTGGTTGACCTCACGGCAGCTGCGCATGTCGTCCCACAGCAGGATCGGGAAGCCCGGATAGGATTGACGACCAATGAGGAAGTCAGTGTTGGCCGTGATCAGGCGCATCACAGGCCCGTGTCGCGAAGCATCGCCACCGCGTGGTTGAAGTCCACGCAAAACAGGTGCATGACCAAGTCGATGGCGCCGCCGCCGCCGCGGCTAGCCCGCGTATCGAAGAACCGCGGGCCCGTGCAAAGCAGCTCGAAGTCGAAGCCGGCGACACCGACCTGCCAGCGAGTTGCCTGTCGGCACTCGCGTGGAACAAAGGTCTTGTCCTGCTTCACATGGTCGGCAAGCTCTCGCAAGACCACGACGCAATCCAGCCCTCGCCAATGATCAAGTAGCAAGTTATCAACAGGTCTGCGGCGCATTGGTTACCTCCCCCGGACCCCCTCCGGCTACTCGTCTCATAGAGACGAATTCAAGATACTCCAGTTGCTAACTGTTGACAAGTTCTAGAACAACGCCCGGTCAGAGACGGTGGCTGAGAAGCCCAGTTTTCGGGATGCCTGGCGCAACGCACAGCACTGCGTCATTCCGGTGGAGTACATCTACGAGCCCGACTGGCGCAGTGGTGTGGCGGTACCCACTCGCATCCAGCGCAAGGATGGCCTGCCCATGGGGATCGCGGGGTTGTGGACCAGCAACCGCAAAGCTACGGGCGATGAAGTCTTCAGCTTCACCATGCTCACGGTCAATGCAGACGAGCATGAACTGTTCAAGCACTTCCACAAGCCACAGGACGAGAAGCGCATGGTGGTGATCCTGCATGCCGATCAATACGACGCCTGGCTCGATGCACCCGCGGCACGTTCGATGGAATTCATGCGGCAGTTTCCTGCGCACTTGCTGATTTCATCGCCGGAGCCTGAGAGGGGAAAACGCCAGAGGTGACGTTCGGATCACACGTGCATGCGGTTTGGGCCGTCCATGCAACGGTCCCACGTCAGCTTGGGAGTCGGCTCAAGACTGAAGGGAGTCGTTCGGATGCATTGCATCAAGAGGCAGCAACCACCCATGACCGGTCGTTTAATGTCCGCCGCTCGTACGGCAGCAGCGCAGCCAAGACCGGACGCCCGCCAAGCTACCACTCCTGGGCCTTCCTACTGGATGGGTAGCGACCTGCGATGCCGATGGCTAGACACGTCCAATCGGCCAGGGGCGCTTAGCAAGGGGGCGAATCCGCTTGCGGAGAGTCTCTCTGAAGTGGCGAGTTACCAGTTACCCTCGGCATGACGGGAATGAGAGAGAGTAGACAACGACGGATGTGCCCACACAGTAGAGAGCTCGATACAGCCACTGATTTACTCGCTCGGTGAACTGGACGCCTGAATACGATTGAATCTCCCAACCCCTGACAAACAGCGTACCCCAAAGCAGCAGCGCCGAACCTATAGCCTGGGCATAAGTGACAGTTGCAGGTGTGGCGCAACGACCGGCGAAATGCATGAGTTGCCCTACTAAGAAGCCCAGCGCCGAGAACGCCAAGACGAGGGCAAGCGAGGCGAAGAAGGCGTTGCGCACTGTCTCTGCGCGATGTGGCGGTTCGACCCGGTCGGTGTAGTTGTTCCGGTTCTCCTGGTCGACACGCTCTGCCTCTCTAAACTTTCCAGGCGCGAAGAGCAAAAAGATGCACAGGCGTGTGGCTGTGACGAAAGAGAGGGGCGTGGGGCGGGTGTCGGCCATTTGAAAACTAACGTCGAAGATGACCGGCGGACGGTTGAGGGACGAAGCCAGCCGATATGCCTCCAGCGTCAATCAACTTACTAGCACTCACGGCGCGCCTTCAAATCGTCGAGGACTCGCAACGTATCGTCCCGAGCGGAGAGGTTGAAGGCGTGAGTGGTCTGCGATGCCGCCTGCGTAGCAGCATTGAGCAAACGGCGCGTTACCTCGACAAGTGACCGCAGGTCATCAGGCGTCACCCCGGCCTCAGCAAAGACTTCGCCTACAGTGTGAGCTCTGGAGCGATGCCCGAAGGCCTTGTTGCGGAGAATGCAAACCTTCACCCACAGCGGTTTTGCTTCGTCGTACATTTTCTGGAGCCTCGCCCCTACTTCGCTTGGAACAGCACCTTGCTGCCCAAGAAGCTTGAGAAAACCAGGGATGTTGTACGTATCGTGACGTGTCTCAAACAGTCGATAGAGCGCCACAAGCAGCGCGACGAAGTGCGCATGGAGCGAGGTCTGAAAGAACAGTGGGTATGCGTTCATCGTCCCTAGGTACTCAGGGCGAGTGTCGGCGCTCTTGTATACCCACCAGATTTCGTAGTTGAACCACGCCACATTCGCCGTGTGGCGAATCTCGTCCGCGTAGTGCTGCAGCGACTGGTCCATGAAGGTTAAGGTTGGAGTTGACCTGTGCGTAGAGGTGTTGCGCCGCGAGCCGTACGCTTACTAGCGCGCTCCGCGGCGCGATGCCTCTGAGTGTCCGCGTCTAACAACTTGTTAGATCTCAACACGCGACAACCCGTGAAGCAATAGGCACGCAGACGCGCACATGTCTTGAAAGCTGCCCTTGCGGTCAATGTCGCCCTGCACCTTCTCTGCTGCAATTTGGATGTCTACGAGCACGAAAGCGAAGGCGAAGACGAAGTCATTCTCGGCTAGTCTCGTTGTCTCGAGATTCTTCATGAGCCGTTCAAAGGAAGGAGGATGAGTGTTCGAGGTGAACCGACCCACGCGCAAATCCAACGCCAGCAAGTACACCACCGCCGTGACCATTCCCATGGCGCGTTTGTATAGTGGCAATTGTTCAGGTTCGCCAAGGCAGACCCACATCGTTGCTGCGCGGTCGGCATCGCTCTCCTGAAGCTTTGAGACCGCGCTCGCCTCTTCATGGTCAAGCCGCGCATGTGCAATCTCATGGTGCATGATCCATGCGATAGCGACGAGAAACATCTCGTTCGCCATGTACCCGTCAGAATGCTCGAATGGGTACTGAATGGGTCGGGATCCGCCCACAGGCCATTCAGTGCTTCGCCTTGCAGCAACCGCTTCTAGGAAATGCCTGTACAAGACGTACGCATTTGCAACGCGTTCTATTTTCCCAAGCTCAAAAAAGCGCTCACCCTTTTGCTGAGCAGCCTGGTACTCATGGAATGCGACGATGTAGAGGTGCGACGCACTCCACAGAGAGTTGAGGAAGGGCACTCCGAGGCGGACGATGCTCTTTGACACCACGTACTCTGCACGGATCGCCGGATCGTCGACAAACTCGAGTGTGATGTTCCTTGCATCGATTTCGGTTTGAAGATCCTGCGCATTCTCTGGGGCAACCCTAAACGGTGCCGCTGCAATCGCTGGGAAGAGTCGAGTGATTGGTGAAAGCAGGGTCATAAAGGTTAACGCAATGTACCCTGACTAATAAGCTGGACTCTGCAGGGCGTTCTGGTCATATCAACCTCTTAAAAGTACAACCACTCCGAAGGATGTCCCTTTTTTTACGGGTATAAGTAAACCACGAAACCCGTCATCCTCTTGCGCCAGTGACCGCTTCTCTTTGGGTACTTGTATGACCGATTCGGGCCCAGGGCGACGGCCGACATCCATTCTCTAAAGCGGGCATTGACTCACAATCCAGTTCGTTACGTAGTTACGGCAGGATACATTGCGCTAGGTCTCATCAATCATGTCAAAAGGCATCACCAGCACCGAAGGCCTCATTCGCAAGGTCTTTGCCATTCCCCATGATGACAACTTGGCGGTTTTTTACCGTGGTCACTCGAATCGTGACAAGTACAAGCTGGAGCCTTCTCTGTATAGGAATCAGGGGCACAAGGACTCTGAGCACATCCTCTTTCGCGAGCTTCTGATTGCCAATCCAACGGATTTCGTAGGCGACTCATCAGCCTTCGAGAAGCTTGTGCGAATGCAGCACTACTCAATGCCGACGCGGTTGCTCGACATCACGTCGAACCCATTGATGGCACTCTACTTCGCCTGTAAGTCCAACATGGACAAGACTGGGGAAGTCGTTGCTATCAAGATACGCCGAAACGAGATCAAATTTTTCGACAGTGACACTGCAAGCTGCATCGCAAACTTGGCGCGGTTGCCTATGCACGACAAAGATGCGATCGACTTTGCCCTTGTCGATGCGCTATTCAACGAGTCGCTTCCAGTCACACGCTTGCTGCACTTTGTCAGAGAGGAAAAGTCGTACTTCCTCCCCAAGATCGTGCCGGCTGATCTCAAACGAATACTTTGTGTGAAAGGTCGAATGACCAACAACCGAATCACATCACAGTCTGGTGCCTTCCTTCTTTTTGGGCTCGATGCCACATTGCCAGAAGCCGGGAACGCAGACGTAGCGGTTGATCGAATCACGATCAAGGCGTCGGAGAAGGCCAAGATCATCCGCGAGTTGGATAGCCTGAACATCAACGAAAGCACGGTGTTCCCGTACATCGAAAACTCAGCAAAGCACATTGCGAAGCGGTATGAGGCCTAACGGGTTGTTCAACAGGACGTCTCCCAGCTTCGCTGGCAGCCGCCTGTGAACGCGAGCCTTGAGCGTCCGCTTTCAAAGCCATCAATGACTTCTCCTGGCTGGCAGCGCCAGTTCCCGGACCTCTTCGACAGCTGACCTTGGGCGGCACTGACTAGTTCATCGGAAGTCAGCCTTCTGGCGCAGCCTTGCACACACACTAGCGGCCATTTCCGGTCGCTCGCCCATCACGGAAGTCATGTCGCTAACGACCGGTTGAATCAACCAGGTACAGCAGACGAAGCTCGCGGACTGAGCTCGGTGACGACTTCTGTTCAGCAGTCTTTCATCGCCCTGCGATGCTGGCGGGCATCTAGGGTTGACGCGATGTCTGCTGGTCAAGGGATCGATCTGGCGCTTCCGATCTAAAGGGGCGAATAAGCCACAAGCATGACGGACCTGCTGAAGACGCTCAACTTGGAACTAAGGCAACGCTGATCAAATTCGCCGCGACGAGCTATGCACGTTCGACACAGCCCCGAGCTTCTGCGTCTTGTTGCCCAGAATGTGAGCGTAGGCGATCTGCCGTCGTGTAGTGGTACACAAGTTTCTTAACAGAGGTGACGCCGTGGATCATGACTTCAGGCGGCCTACTGCTGTTGCAGCTTCGGTCTCGTCCGATGCAGTTGCATCGAGCTCTGTAATGGAGTACCACACCGACGCCGGCACCGGCGTTCTGAAGTGGCGGCATGCAAGGAAGTCGATCGGCCAAAGGCCGACGGCGAGCGCTGGCGAATGCTCCTCCCACTGCAGTACTCGGCTTGCGTTGAATTCCTGGATGCGTGCGCGCAGCCCAAGTGCATCTTGCGGCATCGCGTAGGGTGCCTCGCTCGAACCGTGCCGATGATGTCCTGGCTCGAAGTACCAGGCGCGGCGCCAGTCGACCGCGGGATGCCATAGCTGCGCGCCGACCTCCGGATACTTTGTCGCCGCGCCTTGCGCCAGCAACGAGTACAGGTCGTCGAACTCAAGCATGGCGCACCAGCTTGCTAGCGTTGCCAGCAACCACGAGGTCTGCTTAGTCTTGGCCTTCAAATCGTCGTTGTCCTCGACATCCAGTTCGACCAGATCATCGAGCGAGTCGGTCCCGACTGGCAGGTGCCGTCCCAACAGGTAAACGAAATTGAGCCGGCCAACGAGCTCCTGCATCCACCAACGCGTCGTTTCACGCTGTCCGGTCACGGTGAAAAGCACCAGCGCAAGGCAAATGTCGATCACGTGTTCATCCAGGCGCGGTGACGCCGCCGCACTGTGATTGCGCAGCAGCGCAGCCAACGCTTCCGCCACTGTGCGTGCGTTGGCCATTGCCTGCGCGCGCTCGGTCTCGTCGGCGTTGGTCAGCGCCTGCCCGAGCCCGAAGCTCGCCAGCAGCCCGATCTGCTCGAACAGCACGATCGAATATTCCGCCCCTTCGCGACAGTAGCCCGAGAAACCATCCCTGACGTCCAGGTGCGGCAGAAGTAGTTCGTAAAACCGTTGCGCCGCTTCAGCATGCGACTTCCAGATGTCGAACAGCTCCTGCAGCACGGTGTCGTTCGTGTGCAGCTCCTGGGCCTGTGCACGGTGGAAGCACCAAAGCATGGTGCGCTCCAGCACCCACAGCGCCTGGCGGCGCTCACCTTCCGCATCGGCCCAATAAGCGCAGATCCGCGCCGCCAGATGTACCCGACGCAGCGCCTTGACTAGGTCCTTGCGGGACTGCGCCTGTCCCTGCTCGGTGAGCGATCCGTTGGCGTTCAGGCCGAGTTGGCGCAACAGCAGCCGGCACAGATCCGTGAACCGGTACTCGGAGTCTCCGGCCAGCGCAAGCGACTTACGCAAGTCGCTGCGGTCCTGCGCGTCGAACAGGTTTTCGTTGAGCAGATATTGCTCGAGCAGCCCAGCGACGTGATCGGCCCCCCAGAATTCGAAGGCGACCTGCGGATGCCGCTCGGTGAAGCCGCTCCAGTTCGGCAGAGTGTCCTGGTTGAGATCGCCAGTGGTGGCGACGACGATCACCTTGCGGTGGTTTTCGTAGCCGGGTGGTACGTGGCTCGCGAGGAACACGTCGAGAACTTCTTCCATGCTCTGGCGCACCGCGTTTGGCCCGCTGCTCCATTCGTGCCGTCCGATATTGCCTTGCTTGATCACAAACAGCAGCAACTCCTCCACACCGTCTTTGAGCGACTTGCCCGCGGCGGGGAAGTCGACACCGAACTGGCGCGTACCCGCTTGCGGCTTGACCAGTGCGACGTAGCCCATCTCCGACAGCAGTTCTGGAAGCAGGCGATCGAACTCGTCGCGTTCACGCAGCGTGCGCAGGTATTGGGAGAGCACCAGTCTCATGTGCCACCCCGTTTGGTCGAGCGGTTGATGTGCATGCGAAACGCATTACCTACCGGATCGAGTGCCTCGCGCCGCGGCATCTCGAACGAGACCGACATCGACTTCAGCTGCATCGGCTCGGTGTACTTCTGTACTTCAGGCAGATACTGGAAAGAACGATCGCCCCCCTTCAAGTGCACCGTCGTGACCAGCTGCTGCAGGATCGACTTTGACTGCGCATCGGCCATTGCGCGCGCCATCTGCTTGGCTCGCTCTTTGTGGAACGCGCGGCGCAGCTGGGGTGGCGGCGCGAGTTCCTTGAGGCGAGGGAGGGCGTCCAGTCGTGCCATGTCGTCTTCAATGCGCTCGCGGATTTCGGTGAGCAGCGCCTGTGCGGCTGGATCTGCCGCTTGCTCTGCAACCTTCAGCCGCCGGATAGTCGTACCCGGATAGTCGTAGCCGATTTCGTCGCCCAGAAGCGACTGCATCATCGGGAGCACCCGCCGCTGCGCCTGGGGCACCGACAGCAGTGAAAGCGCGAGCGACAGCAACTGCTCGGCGTCAATGATGTAGCCAAGCAGCCGCCGCGCCAAGTACAGCAGGTCGGAGTCCGGCACACGGTCGAGGAGGTGCGCGTCGAAGCTGAGCTCGACATGCTCGTTGTTGCGAACCCCGGACAACAGGCCCGCGACGGCTGCGGCCGGGGCTTTGGTGTCTGCGAGCAGCCATTGCGTTACCACGCGAGACAGCAGCGGCGGGCTGTTCAGGACGTTGGCCGCGCTCATGTTGAACAGCTCCGCGAATCGACGGTCGTTCGGCCCTTCGAAAGGCTGCGCCTCGATCCAGTCGAGCAGGAACGCCAGCGTGGCGTCGCGCTCGGCAGGCGTTGCCTGGAGCAGGCGCGACAACGCGAAATCGAGTTGGTCGAGTGCGCCCTTGTACGCCTCACCGAGGTACTTGCAGGGCGCGAGCCATTCGAAGAACAGGCTGGCGGCGCGCAGCGCATCATTTTCGCGTGCGATAGCGACCGCGATGTAGCCCAGAGCGTCCTGATCACGTGTGTCCGCGAGCCGCTTCAGCTCGGCGTCGAAACTGCGGCGCAGGTGCAGCAGCCCGGTCGCCGCTTCCAGTGCCGCATTGCGCTCGGACGGCTCCGCGCTCGTGAGGCGGCGCAAAATCACGGCATCGAGCTCATGGGTGAGTTCCTGCGGCAAGCTGGCCTCCTGCAGCATGCGCCCCGCGATCCACGTCGTGACGACGGGAAGAGGCCGCTCGCGTCGATCGACTGCCTGCAGCAGCGACCGCGCAGCAGCCGCAGGCTCACTCGCGAACCAGCCCATCCAGGCCGTGCCTGTCAGGGTCGCGCGCGATTCCTGCGGTTCGGCCAACAGCGCGGCGAGAAGCGCCTCGGCCGTCGCGGCACGCGGGACCAGCCACTGCTGCAGCTTGCCGAAGAACACGCCCGCAGCCATATCGCCACGTGTGAGCGTGTGTTGGGCGTCGTTGAGCGCGATCAAGGAGGGCAGCGGCAGCGTGTCGCAATGCGGCAGCATGTTTTCGATGGCATGCAGTACGTCGAACACGCGAATACGATTGCCAACTGCGTGCGCGGCCAACTGCAGCACGTCCACCCCGCCAGCCTGCGCGGCCGCGAGCAGACGACCGGAGGCCTGGTCCGGGTGGCCGATCTCGTGGCGTCGCAGCCCCTTGGCAGCGCCGAAGAGGCGCTCGGCGTCAGCCATTCCATCGGCGCCGAGCTCGCGCTGGACTTCGGCGGCGACGATGCGATTCAAATCGGCTAGGCTGGCAAACTGAAGCTTGGTGCCAACGATCTGGACTCCCGGTTGACCCTCTAGATTGATCGTTTCGTTTGCAGGCAGGTCAATATCGAGCGACGCGTCGCCGCGCTCGTGCAGGGCCCGCACGAGATCGCCGAAGTTGGGCGGCGGCGAAGCCACGTCAGGCCGCTTGCAGCCGCCACTGACCTTCGGCGAGCAGCGTTGGGCTGAGGAAATTCATATGTCGCATGGTGATCAACTACAGATTTGCTGGATAGGTCACCATAAGTATCCCTTTTTATAGGTGACAAGCGCTTACCCCCAGCGAATAGACAGATTGAACAACAGGCCGAGTTGCTGGCGCAATCTCAGCGCGTCGGCCAGGGGGCATATTGGTGTCGGCCACCATCTCCGCCGCTCCAGCCACTACGATCGCCACGTCCCACTTGGCTGCCAGCTTGTCGGTGGGATGATCATAGATTGCCATGTGTGATCGAAGGATCTGTCTGTGGCTTACCTGTTGGATCCGATTGCACAGCTCGGTGAGCGATTAACCTTACCGCTAGTGATAAGTGGCGATCCCGAGCAGCGTTTGCCGGCCAGCAGCTTTCTGAGTCGAACCGTCAATCGGACAGCACCCCGCGAAAGACGCCTATGGATCGACGGTGTGAGTTCAGCCCTTTGAGCAGCTGACATTCGACTGCGGTTCAAGGGAGCACCACCGGCCTGTCCAGCTGGATGACTGCAGCCCCACGGTATCGGTCATCGATGCTGCTGCGCTGCAGGGTAAGTGGATGACAGCTTCGTGCCAGGCACCGTGCACTCGGCTCCCGACCGCGACCGACGGCAGTCGCTGCAAATCAGTCCCACAGATTTAGTAAGTCAACGACAGCGAGGGTAGGAGTACCTCACTCGACCATGGAACGGCACAAGGGCAAGGGTCGCTTTCAACTACCTGAGTTGCACTGATGGGGTGGGCGCGGCACAAGCAAGGCACACATCGGGCACAGGCTTTTCTCAACAGAGTAGTCCCGACTATTGGTCCATCAGTGCGGTGTGCCTCAATCCGTGGGATTGAGTTGCAGCGAAAGATGATGTGTTTCGCGCGATGTGTGCATGCACTTGCTCGGTACGCAAGGCTTGGTGCGGCTGGCGGGGATCGAACCCACGACCCTCGGCTTCGGAGGCCGATACTCTATCCACTGAGCTACAGCCGCATGCTGTAAAGAGACCAATATTCGTTTCGTTGCTGCAGGCTGCCATGACGACAGCCTTCGGAGGCCAATACTCTATCCACTGAGCTACAGCCGCAACGGCCGCGATTCTAGCAGCGGGGGCTTGGATATCGGGTTTGCACGGGGGCGCTTGGCTATAATTCGAGGCTATTTGCCCGCACTCGGGCAGCCACGCCCCACACTTTTCCCGGCTCCGATTCGTCACCCTTGAGGACACCATGAGCGACAACGCGCACGACACCCACACCGGCCCCATCAAGACGCCCTCACAGCTGCTGTGGACGTCTTTCTTTGCGTTTGTCGCGCCCATTTTCATCATCATCGGCCTGGTGTATGTCGTGGTGTCGGGCAACAAGCCTGCGGCGGGTGCCGTGGACGTGGAGCAGGCCACCGCCATGCGCATCCAGCGCGTGGGCACCGTGGAGCTGCGCGATGCGAACCGTCCGCTGGCCTCTGGCGAGTCGGTTTACACGGCGCAATGTGCAGCCTGCCACAACGCGGGCCTGGCAGGTGCACCCAAGTTCGGTGACGCTGGCGCCTGGAGTGCCCGCATCGCCACCGGCTACGAAGCGCTGCTGACCTCGGCCCTCAAGGGCAAAGGCGCCATGGGCGCACAAGGTGGTGGCGCTTACCGCGACGCCGAGATCGGCCGCGCCGTGGTGCACCTGGCCAATGCCGCTGGCGGCAAGTTCCCCGAACCGCAAGCACCCGCTGAAGCCGCTGCGGCCGCAGCCCCTGCTGCTGCGGCGCCTGCCGCACCGGTGGCCGCCGCTCCCGCGCCTGCCGCAGCCGCTGCGCCGGCAGCCGCACCGGCACCCGCCGCCGCCACCGTGGTCGCTGGCGCCGGTGAAAGCCTCTACAAGATGGCTTGCGCCGCTTGCCACGTGGCGGGCGTGGCCGGCGCACCGAAGTTCGGCGACAAGGCCGCCTGGGCACCCCGCGTGGGCGCTGGCGTGGATGCGCTGACGGCCTCCGTGATCAAGGGCAAGGGCGCCATGCCGCCCAAGGGTGGGTCGGCGGCTTCTGACGCCGAAATCAAGGCCTCGGTGCAGTACATGCTGGACGCTGTGAAGTAATTCACCTCGCCTCTCCCGAAAAGCCGGCCTCGAGCCGGCTTTTTTTCGTCTGTTCGCGCCGAGCTGGGGCCGTGGGGCTGCTGCCGGCACCGCATTTCGAGGCCCAACGCGCTCCGCACCGCAACACGGCGGCGGGTGTGGTGACTCAGGGACGTGGATCGCATGTGCGCCACACCTCCCTCAACTCACCAAGGAACCTTCCATGCGCGAACAATTCGAGAAACTGGTCAAGGAGCTCTGCACGCTGACCAAGCTGCCTGATGCCAAGCACGTCATCGACGGCGGCACCATGGACGTGAATGGCACGACGATGGGCCTGATCTACAACGAGCAGGTGGCCAACGACCGCTGCTTTGTCTATGCCGAGTTCGGCCTGGCACCGCAGAGCGACCCCGCCACGCTGCTGCAGATCCATCAAACACTGCTGCTGCGCAACTTCCTGGACTTCACCGGCAAGGGGCCTTGCTTCACCGTGTCGCCCTTCACCGGCAAGGTGGTCTACATCGAGAACGTGCCGCTGGCCACCACCAAGGCCGATGAGCTGGGCGCCACCTTGTCGCACATCGCCACGGAAGCTGCCGACTGGCGCAAGACGTACTTTCTGACAGGCGAGTACCAGCTGCAGTTCGAGCGCGTTCCCACGGGCGTGAAGCTCACCGGCAAAGCCTGAGAGGAGCGTTCACATGCACTCCAAATCACCCAGCGGAATTCCCATTCCCGTTCTGAAGATTGCCAACGGCAAGATCGTCACAGGTAGCACGCCACCCAACACACCTCGCCAGGCCACATGGATCACGGACGCCCACTTCCATGCGACCAACTACACGCAGCAGGGGTACAAGCCCGCGCAGCTGCTGACGGCCATGGACGAGCTTCAGATTCGCTACACCGTGCTGTCGCCGATTCCCACCAACCAGATTGCGTGCTGCAGCAGCAAAACGTACCGGCCCGCGCATGGGGTAGCCAACGACCAGCCCAACTACTACATCTACGATCCTGACGTCCGGGCGGCTCGCTTTGTCACTGCGGAGGTGTACAAGTACATCATCAAGCAGTCCCCCAGCCTGGTCTATAACACCGGCGTAGACGCCTACACCGCCGTGAGCTACGGCGTTCTCCCCGACAAAGACAAGGACCGGTTTGACCCCATGGTGACCGGGCTGGTGCTCGGCGACGACCGCGCCAGCGACGACCTGATGTTCAAGATGCAGGCTTTTCCGGGCGTGTTCACCGGGGTGGGTGAGATCACGGTGCACAAGGAGTGGGTGGAGAGGAAGCTGTCGGGCGACGTGCAAGCCAATCTCAAGGACCGCGCGCCGGCCCTCAAGTTTCTCTTCCAGACCTGCGGGGACATCGGCATGCCCGTGATCCTGCACTGCGACGCCGACGTGATGCCGCACGAGCGCACCAAGGACACGCCTGAACACGAGGTGAGCCTCAAGGAGTTGATGGGCGACCCGATGTGCCAGAAGACCACCATCGTCTGGGCACATGCGGGTGGCCTCGGGAAGTACTCGCGCATCAGGCCCGGGCATCTGGACCGCATGCGAAAGGTGTTTGAAGACCCTGCGCTCAAGCATGTGCGCATCGACATCTCGTGGGACACGGTGGCCGAGCAACTGATTTTCAAGCCGGAGGACATCCAGCGCGACGAGGAAGACCGTCTTGCAAAGAAGGACCGCAAACCCCTGCAGCCAGACCCTGCGCACGTCAAGGATCTGGTGGCCTTCATTGAAGCCTACCCCGACCGGGTGCTGTTCGGCTCGGACTCCCTCGCTCCCAACAGCGAGGCCATCTGGAACGCCACACACGTGCTGTACGAAGAGTCGGTCTTCAAGGCCCTCAAGCCGGAGACGCGTCGCAAGGTCCAACTGGGGAACTACGTGGACGTTTTCGTCGCAGCGCGCGCGAAGGTGCGGCGTTACGAAAAGTTCGTGCTCCCCTACGCGGTCATTCCGCTGCAAATGCGGCAGGACAACGCACTTCCCAAAGTGCTGCTCGAGCGTGTGCAGAAGGCCTTGCAAGCAGGTGTGAAGTACGGCTACGACTGCATCGCCTACGAGACCCAGGGCGGCAAGCCCGTCACACCAGGGGACTATCCAGAGCTGATTTCGGCAGAAGAGCTTGCGAAGGTCGCCATCCAAATAGCGCCCAAGGACGGCAAGGAACTCTCACGCCTGTACCTGGGCCCCTACGAAAAGGAACTGCGCCCCCTCATCAGCGGCCCCAAAGCCAAGCTTTGACGTGAATTGACCGCGCGTTTTCGTGGCGCATCACCACGCCATGGAGCGGCCTCGCGGCAGGCCGCTCCCCTCCCTTTGTTTTCTCCCAACCGAGAGCTTCACCATGGACCCCAAACAGTTTCAACAGATCTGCCTGGACGCCAGCAAACGCCTGGCCTTGAAAGACACCGGCGCATTGGGTGCCGGCTTCCCCACCAACGTCGATGGCGTGGACGTGGAAATCCTGTACAGCGAGACGAACCCGGGTGGCATTCACCTGGTGTTTGAGGTGGGCAGCCCTGCGCCAGACCGCCGCCTGAAAGCGTACGAGGCGCTGCTGGTGCTGCAGACCCTCTGGATGAGCGAGATGAATGCGCTGTTCACGCTGGACGTGGCCGCCGACCGGCTGTTGTTCGTGGTGAACACGCCGGTGGCCGAGGCAGCCACGGGCGAACCGCTGGCCGCCGTGCTCAAAGGCTTTGCGGCACAGGTCAACGAGTGGCGACAAACCGTCCTCAAAGGCCAGCTCGACGATCAGTGGTTCACCGATGGCCTGGAGCCACCCACCGTCGGCGCCAGCGCCAAAGCCCATGTTTGAGGTGATGTCATGCACATTTCCACTCCCAACCCCAGCGGACACAAACACGACAAGAACGAGTTTTCCAGACACCTCGCACCGCCCCCATCGGGCCGCGGGTCCACGCTTGCCGAGGACATTCGGATCCTCGCGGGCGCGGAGATGGACACCCAGAACAAGAAGTACATCACCAACCGGCTCAAGGAGGCCACCGGCTGGATCAAGGCACTGATCGCCAACATGGAGACGATGGCCGACATGTCCGATCAAGAGCTCGATGAAATCGCGCAGCTCAAAGCAGCGGCCAAAACAGCCACCAAACCCATCAAGGCCTCCAAGGGCGCCCTGCGCAAAACCAGCGTGCTGGCGGCGTCGGTGATGTACTGGTTGTCGTTCGGTCCGGGCAAGCTCATCACCAACACCGTCTCGGGCAGCCTGGTGGCCGCGGGCTTTCCCATGGCGGCGACCTATGCGCCCTGGGTCAATGCCATGGGCGTGCCGTTCATTCAGGTGGCCTTTGCCGAGCCGTTCGGTGGCGCTTACCGTGGCGATGGGCAGTCTTACCAGTCCCCTGACGGCGCAGCCTATGCCAACTACCAGACCGCGCTGGCGCTGATGTGCCGCGCCTGGCTGGAAGGCAATCAGGACGATATCGACAAGTACAACGCCATCCTCGGGAAGATCGTGGACAGCGTGATCGACCGGGAAAAGAAGGCGCAAGAGGCGGGCAAGAAGCCCATGTACTGGACGTCGGGCAAAGACAAGCCCGAGCGCGATGAAAAGGGCCTGATCAAGGACCCCGGCAACGACCCCGCATTCTGGGTCATGTGGTACGCGCGCTGGCGTTCCTTCCTGAGCGACGAAATCCCGATCCACACGTTCTCGATCCTCAATGGCTTCTCGGGAGCTGCCTCGATGGCCTGGCCCAAACTCATGGGCCCGGCACTGGCGCGCATTCCCGATGCGGGCGCCCATGTGATCCTGGGCACGCTGGCCATGATCTCGATGTTTGAAGGACAGAACATCTGGCGCCGCGACCTGCAGAACGCCTCGCTGGCACACGGGGCCGACAAAGAGGTGCTGGCGCTCAAGCGAGCGGCGCCCCACCGGCAGCTGGAGATCTGGACGCAGCGCATGACGCAGCTCGCCGGGTACAACAAGGAGATTGATGCACTGCGCAGCAGCCTGTCGGATTTGAGACGCACGCTGCCGCAAGGGGACAAACGCCTGGACAGTATCGCCGCCTGCCTGGGCGAGCTCGATGGTGTCCAGCGTGAACTGCACCTGCGCATGGAAACCGTGTACAAGTTCAACGAGAAAGCCAAGCATGAAGCCGATGCTTGGAAGTCCGTCAAGGACCGCGCCGAAGCCACCGCCAAGGGCACCATGAACGCCTACCTGGGTGAGCCCAACAAGCAGCCCGTGCCATGGCTCGATGGCTCCCCGCTGGCCGTGCGCAACGTGGCCAAGCTGTTTGGCTACATGGCGGCCCTCGCACCCAGCGCGATCCAGGCCATGATGCTGGCGCAAATGCTGCTGGTGCCCAACACGCCGGGCGCCAACCACACGGCGCCTCAACCCAGCGGCTGGAACGACACCCTGGTGCCCGGCAACACGACCTTGACCGGCGGCACACACGAAGTGACCACCCTCGAATGGGTCATGGCTTCGACGGTGGCGCTCAACGCCATCGTGGGCTGGACAGGGCGCACCCTGTACTGCGTCCCGGCGTTCGAGTTCCTGATCCACGGGACCATCGGTGCGGCCAAAGGCGCGGCAGAAAAGGCCGCGTCTTGCATGCGCGCTGCGCGCGGTGAGCCTGGCCCCGACACCGTCGTTTCAGTGCCGGTGGCGAAAGGCACGTCGAGTTCGAGCCCGGGCGGGACGTCTGTGGGCAAAAGCAATGCGGTGCTGGAGAGCCACGCCATCTCCGTCAAGTTGCCGAGCACCCCGAGCAGCCGCGTGGACTCAAAGACCGGCACGGGGAGCACCGTGAAGCAGTCGCAGCTTTTGACGCACGACAAATGGAACCAGCTCGCCACCGACTTAGATTCCGACGCTGATGCGGGCTCGGACTAGGCCTGCTGCACGCGGTTGAACCGACAAGCCGATGGCCCGCAACCCACCACAGGCTGGGGCTTCGAAGCGATGGTGAAGCGGACCCAGGGTGGACAGACTGGTGCTCATGAATGCACCGCTGTCCACCCTGGTTCGACACCCCCCTCATGGCGAAGAACGTGCAGCGCAGGGGTTGACGGATGCCGCGACCGACCCCGAACACGAAGCCCGCTTTCGTGTTCTGGTGAAGGCGTACGGCGGTGCATTGCACCACTTTCTGATGCGCAAGCTTGGCCACGAAGGCGATGCGCAGGACATCGGCCAGGAAGCGCTGGCTGCTGCGGCCAAAGGGTTTGCCCACTACCGCGGTGAGGCCGAGTTGTCCACCTGGGTCTTTGGCATCGCCGCCAATCTGGCCCGCAATCACGTGCTTCGATCGCCGAATCGCCGCTACCGATTTGAACCCTCCGAGGCGCTGGAACACACCGCGAGCACCTGGCCCGAGCCTTGTGAAGCGCTCATTCAGCGACAGTCTCTGCAAGCGCTGTCGACCGCGTTGCAGCAACTGCCACAGAGCACGGTCGATGCCTTGATGCTTGTGGCGGTCGACGGTCTTTCACACGAGGAAGCGGCAGCGCTGCTGGGGGTGTCTGCCGGCACGGTGCGCAGCCGCGTGTCCCGCGCCCGCGCTGCCCTGCGCAAGCGGTTCGGTACAACGCCGATCACGGAGGCCGCATGACCTCGGCCTCACGAACTGACGCCTGGGCGTCAGCCTCGTGGACGCGCACCATCGAATGTCCCGGTGGGCTCACGCTGCAGCCACTCGCCGAAAGCCATGCGCAGGCGCTGGCGCATCAGTACCGCGACGCACAAACCGCCCTGCGCACCGGCCTGCCGGCGATGCGCGCCGGCGGCGCTCGCGATTGGATAGCCCAACGACAAAGCGAAAGCCCGGCCACCTATGCGTGGATGCATGTGGAACTGGGCCTGGTGGGCTATGGCGAGCTGCATCTCGAGGGCTCCACTGCGAGCTTGTGCCTGTGGATCGGTTGCGACTTTCGCGGCCGCGGCTTTGGCACCCGACTCGTGAAGGCACTCTGCAGTCTCGCCCGGGCGAACGGACTCCAACGCGTGCTGTCTGCGGCCTTCTCGGACAACCTGCACTCGTTGCGCGCACTCAGGGCGGCTGGCTTTGTGGAGTTCGAAGCCGAAGGTTTTGATCGCACCTGTCGCCACCTGGTCTGGACGCCGCATAGCCTCACCCCACACGAGGCACAGCAGCATCTTGTCGAGTTCTGTCGGCGAAGAGATCGCCGACGCCTCCATGGCTAGTGGCCCTGGGCCTGCGGGTGGCGCACGAAGCCAAATCGCGCGGGCAGCTCATCGGCCTGCACGTCGCGGGGCGACCACTGCCCGGACTCCACCAGGTCAGCGGCCAACGACACATCGGCGGTATGCACGAGGCCCAGGCCGGCATCTGTCACGAGATACAGGCGCCCGCTTTCGTCCAACAAGCTGTCCTGCACCTGAACCACCACGCCCGTGTGCGAGAGCACACGGCCATCAGGCTGCAGGCGCCAGATCCAGGGTGTGGCTTCGAGCTCGACGTACACGCGTTGCGGCCCGTTCTGAAAGAACCAGCGTCCCTGCTCATCGGCCGCGTAGTTGCGGTGAATGAAGTCGATGAGCTTGTCGTGCTGCAGCAGCGAGCCCTTGCTGGCAGGGAACGGCCCCTGGGCTTGTGTGCGGTCGTCGCGCATGTACCAGTTGCCACGTGCATCCAGTCCGAGCCATCCAAAGCAGTCGGGCACGTTGGGCCACTTGGCCATCGCAGCCCTGACGATATCGTCCATGTCGGGAAACCTCAGCGTTGAGCGAGCAGCCAGTGTCCCACGGCTTCGGGCATGGCGCGCACATGGCCCGGCACGCCAAAGGGTCCGTGCGACGCAGGGAAGCCCACGTGACCGCCTTGCTCGGGATGCCAGAGCGTCACGCACGGGCCAGCGTCTTGTGCGGTGGGCAACGAGACCGCTGGCACAAAGGGATCGTTGCGGGCATTGAGCGCCAGGGCCGGCACGCGAATGCGGTGCAGCACCGGTTTGGCTGAAGCGCGGGACCAGTAGTCGGCGGTATCGCGAAAGCCGTGCAGGGGCGCGGTAAAGAGGTTGTCGAACTCATACAGGTCGCGTGCAGCGAGCAACGCGCGCTCATCAAACAGCCCGGGGTGCTGCTCCAGTTTCTTGAGCGCCTTGGGCACCATCGAGCGCATGAACATGCGCGTGTAGACCAGCCGGTTGAAACCCCGTCCGATGGCGTGTCCGCCGGCGGCCAGGTCCAGCGGCGAACACACCGATGCAATGGCGCGCACACGCCCGGCAGCGGCATCGCCCATTTCCCCGGCCCAGCGCATCAACGCATTGCCACCCAGCGACACCCCCACGGCCAGCAGCGGGCGCAGGGGGTGCTCCTTGGCGAAGCGCTGCAGGATCCAGTCGACTTCCTCGAAGTCGCCCGAGTGGTACGCGCGCGGTGCATGGTTGAGTTCACCCGAGCAGCCCCGGAAATGCGGCACGGCATAGGCCACGCCCTGTGCCGCTGCAAAGTCGGCAAATGCCACGGCGTACTGGCTGGCCGAAGAGCCCTCCAGGCCATGGAACATCACCAGCAAGGGCGCGTCGGGCGCGCTGTCGTGCAAGGCCTCGTCCACGTCGATGAAGTCGCCATCGGGCGTGGCCCAGCGGCTTCGCTGCCACCGCGGTGCCGGACCGAAGTGGCGGCGACTGGCCAGCGCCGCCCACACGGTCTGTGTGTTCCCGCCCGGTAGCCACCAAGGCGCGCGGTAGGCAAATGCAGGCGACTTCAATGCAGCACCGGTCGGGCCGTCAAGACTTCGGCGGGCTCCACGCTCGAACCCGGGCTGGCATGGTGGGCCACCATGCGCCAGCCTTGTGCGGTCTTGGCGTACACGTTGGTGGCGACCACCCAGGCGTGCTGCATGCCGTCGTCGCTGAGCACGGCCACACGCTCCACCACGCTGTGCACACTGCACCCGCCTGCCTCGAGTCGACTCACTTTCTCCGGATGGGCCTGCACACTGCCATTTGCAAACATGGCCTCAAAGGCGGCGCGCACGGCGGCATGGCCGACCAGTCTTGGGCCGCCGGGGTGCACGCACACGATGTCGTCTTCGTCCACCCAGCACGCCATGAGACGCTCGATGTCGGCTTGCTGCAAGGCTTCGTAAAAGGCGGCCTCGGTGTCGTCCGGAGACCCTGGGGGCTGTTTGGGTTTGCGCATGCGGGCTATTTTGCCGTTGTAGAGCCGTGCACGCCCATGTCTGCCCGCCATTCCCGGCCCATCGCGGCCACAGCCCCCCGGGGTATAGTGCCGCAGATAAAAGAAGCCGTCATCCCGATGGCCAGCTTGACGCCCGAGAGGCGACGGAGGTTACATGCACACATCCATTCAACGTCTGGGCGCCTGGTGCGCTGCCTTGTTGGTGGCCGCCAGCCTCACCGGCTGCGGCTACAACGACTTCCAGCGGCTCGACGAGCAAAGCCGTTCGGCCTGGTCGGAGGTGCTCAACCAGTACCAGCGCCGCGCCGACCTGATCCCCAACATCGTGGCCACCGTCAAGGGCGAGGCCAATTTCGAGCAGGAAACGCTCACGCGCGTGATTGAGGCGCGGTCCAAGGCCACCTCGATCCAGGTCACGCCCGAGATGCTGAACAACCCCGCGGCCATGCAGCAGTTTCAGACGGCACAGGGTGAGCTGGGCAGCGCGCTCAGCCGCTTGATGGTGGTGGTGGAGCAGTACCCCAACCTCAAGGCCAATCAGGGCTTCAGCGACCTGCGTGTTCAGCTCGAAGGCACCGAGAACCGCATCACGGTGGCCCGCAACCGGTACATCCAGACCGTGCAGGAGTACAACGTGCTCGCGCGCAGCTTTCCCACCAACCTGACCGCCATGGTGTTCGGCTACGCCGCCAAGCCCAACTTCCAGGTGGCGAACGAAGCCGCCATTTCCACGCCGCCCACGGTGGACTTCAAGAAGCCATGACGCGTCGCCTGGCCCGGTGGCTGCTGCCACTGCTCGGGCTGTGGTGGGTGCCGCTGTGGGTGCTGGCGCAAGGCCTGCAACCCATTCCCGAGTTGCGTGCCCGGGTCATCGATCAGACCGGCACGCTGGACGCGGCGCGCGTGGCCGCCATCGAAGCCAAGCTGGCGGCCTTCGAACAAACCAAGGGCTCGCAGGTGGTGGTGCTCATGGTGGCCACCACCGCGCCGGAAGACATCGCCGACTACACGCAGCGACTGGGCGATGCCTGGAAGATCGGGCGCCCTGCGGTGGGGGATGGCGTGCTCTTCGTGATTGCGAAGGACGATCGCCGGCTTCGCATCGCCACAGCGAAGGCGCTCGAGGGCGCCATTCCCGACCTGATGGCGAGGCGCATTCTTGACGGCGCAGTGACACCGGCTTTTCGCAACGGCGACTACGCAGGTGGCATTGAAGCGGGAGTCGATCAGATCGTGGCCCGCATCAGGGGAGAAGACCTGCCGCTGGCCACGGCCGCGCCGGCCAGCGGCGGTCGGTCGGATGCGTACGACGGCATCGAGGTTCTCATCTTCCTGGTGTTTGCCATACCGATGGCCTCCTCCCTGCTGCGCAGCGCCTTCGGCAACAAGCTGGGCACGGTGCTGACGGGCGTGGGTGCTGCAGGCCTCGCGTGGGTTTTGACCGCGGTGGTGTGGGTGGCGATCGGCGCAGGCCTGTTGGGCATGCTGGCGGCGTTGTTCCTGCAGTTTCTCCCGGCGCCAACGTCAGGCGGCGGGTCGGGGCGCAGCGGGCGCGGCGGCTGGGGCGGTGGTGGTTTTGGGGGTGGCGGCGGACGCAGCGGTGGATTCGGCGGTGGTGGCTTCCGCTCGGGCGGCGGTGGCAATTTCGGCGGCGGCGGCGCGTCCGGCGGTTGGTGAGAATGAAGCACCCATGAACAAGCTGCTGCGCATCTTCAAACACCGCTGGCTCGACCTTTCCGATACGCGGCGTGCCGTCCCGGACGACATGGCCGAGCGTTTGGCGCGGCGCGTGGCCGCCAGCGAAGGCCGGCACACCGGCGAAGTGCGGCTGTGCGTTGAAGCCTCATTGCCCATGAGCTACCTCTGGCGCGTTGGGCCAAGCGAACCTTTGGGCGCGGTCGTGCGGGACCGTGCGCTCGCCTGGTTTGGCCGCCTGCGCATCTGGGATACCGAGCACAACAACGGTGTGCTCATTTACTTGCTGCTGGCCGAGCACGCCATTGAAATCGTGGCTGACCGTTCGCTGGCCAGACACGTACCGCAAGCCCAGTGGCAAGCGATGGCAGAGCGCTTGGGCGGCCAGTTGCGCCAGGGCGCCTTTGAAGACGGGCTGACGCAGGCGCTTGAAGAAGTGTCCGCGCTGCTGGTCACCCACTACCCTTCCGAAGAGGGCATCGTTCGGCCCAACGAGCTGGCCGACTGCGTCGTGCGTCGCTGAAGGCGCACTCAGCCGCGGGTGCCGCGTTTGTCGCTGGAGGTGCGGTTGTTGAGCGCCACGTTGAGCTCTTGCTGCAACGCCTTGTTCATCTGTGCAAACGTCTTGAGCTTGCGCGTGGTTTCGCGCAGCCGGTCCGCCATGCGCTTGGAAATGGCCAGCAGAAGGCGGGCACCGAGGCGCGGGTCGTCCTTGAGCAAGCGCATGAGCGCGGTGCGAGACAACACCGCGGCCGCGATGTCGGTGTTGGCCGTGCAGGTGGCCGATCGCGGCGCACCATCCAGCACGCCCATCTCGCCAATCAGGTGCCCCGGCCCCATGATGTTGACCACCATGCTCTCGTGCAGACCGGGGAGCTCGTTCTCCACGGCGATATCACCCTCGAGCACCAGCAGCATGTAGTCGGTCTGTTTGACCTCGCCTTCCTGGATGATCACGGTGCCAGCCTTGACCAGCTTGGGGCGCATGTACCCCACAACTTTCAAGGCATCGCTCAGGGTCAGGTCTGCCAGCGCCGAAGACGTCACCAGCAAGCGCGCAGCCACCTCTTCGGGTGCCATGTCGGGGCTCTCAAATATGGATGACATGCCGCAGTTGCTCCCAACTTTTTCTGGTCCTGATTCGCGATGGTATTCGGACTGTTACATCCCGTGCGGCAATGACCAAGAAAAAGACCGGCACATGGCCGGTCTTGTTTTCGTGGTTCGACCGAGGTCGTTCACTTCTTCTGCCGGTACTTCCGCAGTGCCGCAATCTGGGCTGCCATCACTGCAAGCTCCGACGTGGCCTTGGCCAGGTCGAGATCGCTTTGCGCATTCTTGACAGCTTCTTCCGCTTGCTTGCGTGCTTCCGTGGCCTTGGCTTCGTCGAGGTCATGGCCACGGATGGCCGTGTCCGACAACACGGTGATGTGGTGCGGTTGCACTTCCAGAATGCCACCAGCGACAAACACGAATTCTTCGCCGCCGTCGGCCTTTTCGATGCGCACGGCACCAGGTTTGATGCGGGTGATCAGCGGAATGTGGCCCGGCAGAATGCCGAGCTCACCGGACTCGCCCGGCAGCGCCACGAACTTGGCGTCGCCGGAGAAGATGGACTCTTCGGCGCTGACCACATCGACGCGGATGGTGCTCATATTGACTCCTGTGAAAAGGGGAAAGGTAGGTCAGTGGGCAGGTGCCGACTCGCGGCACCCCGCTCCATCAGGCCACCTTCTTCGCCTTCTCGAAGGCTTCGTCGATGGTGCCCACCATGTAGAAGGACTGCTCGGGCAGGTGATCGCACTCGCCGTTGGCGATCATCTTGAAGCCACGGATGGTTTCCGACAGCGGCACGTACTTGCCAGGCGAACCCGTGAACACTTCGGCCACGTGAAACGGCTGCGACAGGAAACGCTGGATCTTGCGCGCGCGGGCCACGGCCAGCTTGTCTTCAGGCGCCAGTTCGTCCATGCCCAGAATGGCGATGATGTCGCGCAGTTCCTTGTAGCGCTGCAGCGTGCCTTGCACGGCGCGGGCGGTTTCGTAGTGTTCCTGACCCACCACCAGCGGGTCCAGCTGGCGGCTCGTGGAGTCCAGCGGGTCCACGGCGGGGTAGATGCCCAGTGCAGCGATGTCACGCGACAGCACCACGGTGGAGTCCAGGTGGGCGAAGGTGGTGGCAGGCGACGGGTCTGTCAAGTCATCGGCTGGCACGTACACGGCCTGGATGGACGTGATCGAGCCCACCTTCGTCGAGGTGATCCGCTCTTGCAGGCGACCCATTTCTTCGGCCAGCGTCGGCTGGTAGCCCACGGCGGAAGGCATGCGGCCCAGCAGGGCGGACACTTCGGTACCGGCCAGGGTGTAGCGGTAGATGTTGTCCACGAAGAACAGCACGTCGCGGCCTTCGTCACGGAACGACTCAGCGATGGTCAGACCGGTCAGCGCCACGCGCAGACGGTTGCCTGGAGGCTCGTTCATCTGGCCGTAGACCATGGCCACTTTCGACTCACCCAGGTTCTCCAGGTTCACGACGCCGGAATCGGCCATCTCGTGATAGAAGTCGTTGCCTTCACGGGTGCGCTCGCCCACGCCGGCGAACACGGACAAGCCCGAGTGTGCCTTGGCGATGTTGTTGATGAGCTCCATCATGTTCACGGTCTTGCCCACGCCGGCGCCACCGAACAGGCCCACCTTGCCGCCCTTGGCGAACGGGCACACGAGGTCGATCACCTTGATGCCGGTTTCGAGCAGTTCTTGCGAAGGCGACAGTTCGTCATACGCAGGGGCCTTGCGGTGGATGGAAGCGGTCAACGCCTGGTCCACGGGGCCACGCTCGTCGATGGGCGTGCCCAGCACGTCCATGATGCGGCCCAGGGTGGCCTTGCCGACCGGGACCATGATGGGGTTGGCGGTGTTGGACACGACCATGCCGCGGCGCAGGCCGTCGGAGGAGCCGAGTGCAATGGTGCGCACCACGCCGTCGCCCAGCTGCTGCTGGACTTCCAGCGTCAGCGAAGAGCCTTCCATTTTCAGGGCGTCGTAAACGCGCGGCATCTGGTTGCGCGGAAATTCCACGTCCACGACGGCGCCGATGCACTGGACGATCTTGCCTTGTACTTGAGACATGATGGATACCTTCTGTTTTCTCTGGATTCGGTTGGGCGGCTGCTTCAGACCGCGGCGGCGCCGGCGACGATTTCCGAAAGCTCTTTCGTGATCGCGGCCTGGCGGGTCTTGTTGTAGACCAGCTTGAGTTCACCAATGACGCTGCCGGCGTTGTCGGTGGCGGCCTTCATGGCCACCATGCGTGCAGATTGCTCGGAGGCCATGTTCTCGGCCACGGCCTGATAGACCTGGGCTTCCACGTAGCGCAGCAAGAGTTCGTCAATGACGGTTGCCGCGTCGGGTTCGTAGATGTAGTCCCAGTCGCGCCCACCAGCGTTGTCCTGCAACGTACCGGCATTGAGCGGCAACAGCTGCTCAATGACCGATTCCTGCTTCATGGTGTTGATGAACTTCGTGTAGCACACGTAGACCGCATTGATGCGACCTTCGGTGTACGCGTCCAGCAGCACCTTGACAGGGCCAATCAGCTTTTCGAGATGGGGCGTATCGCCCAGGCCCGTGACGCTGGAGACCACCTTGGCACCGACGCGGTTCATGAAGCCCAGACCCTTGTTGCCAATGGCCACCACTTCTGCACCCTGGCCTTTGGCCTGAAGCGCTTTCAGCTCGTTGGTCACCGCACGCAGCACGTTGGTGTTGAGGCCACCGCACAAACCCTTGTCGGTCGTCACGACCACAAAACCGGCGGTTTTGGCGTCGTTCGTCTGCATGAAGGGATGCGTGTACTCCGGATTGGCCCGGCTCAGGTTGCCAGCGATCTGGCGCACCTTCTCTGCGTAAGGCCGGGCCGAACGCATGCGTTCCTGCGCCTTGCGCATCTTAGAAGCGGCGACCATCTCCATGGCTTTGGTGATCTTCTTGGTGTTTTCCACCGATTTGATCTTGCCGCGTATTTCCTTGCCTGCTGCCATTGGGGCTCCTTAGCTGGTCAACGGGGCGTTCAGTACGTGCCGGTCTTTTTGAAGTCGGCCACGGCAGCAGCGAGCTGGGCTTCGGCTTCCTTGTCCTTGTCCAGTGCCTTGCCTGCTTCCATCTTCTGCAACAGGGCTGCGTGCTTGTCCTTCAGGAAGGCATGCAGGCCGGCTTCGAACGACAGCACCTTCTTGACTTCGATGTCATCCAGGTAGCCCTTGTTCACTGCGAACAGCGAAGCAGCCATCAGGCTGATGGACAGCGGTGCGTACTGGGCCTGCTTGAGCAGTTCGGTGACGCGGGCACCGCGGTCGAGCTGCTTGCGGGTGGCTTCGTCGAGATCGGATGCGAACTGCGCGAACGCTGCCAGTTCACGGTACTGGGCCAGGTCGGTACGGATACCACCAGACTGCTTCTTGATCAGATCGGTCTGGGCGGCACCACCCACGCGGGACACCGAGATACCGGCGTTGATGGCGGGGCGGATACCGGCGTTGAACAGGCTGGTTTCCAGGAAGATCTGGCCGTCGGTGATCGAGATCACGTTGGTCGGAACGAAAGCGGACACGTCACCGGCTTGCGTTTCGATGATCGGCAGGGCGGTCAACGAACCGGTCTTGCCCTTGACTTCACCCTTGGTGAAGGCTTCGACGTAGTCGGCGTTCACACGAGCGGCGCGCTCCAGCAGGCGGCTGTGGAGATAGAACACGTCGCCAGGGTACGCTTCGCGGCCTGGTGGGCGGCGCAGCAGCAGGGAAACCTGGCGGTAGGCCACGGCTTGCTTGGACAGGTCGTCATAGACGATCAGCGCATCTTGACCGCGGTCACGGAAGTACTCGCCCATCGTGCAGCCGGAGTAGGCCGAGAGGTACTGCATGGCAGCGGACTCGGAAGCCGAGGCGGCCACCACAATCGTGTATTCCATGGCACCGGCTTGCTCCAGTGCGCGCACCACGTTTTTGATCGACGAAGCCTTCTGGCCGATCGCCACGTAGACGCAGGTCATGTTCTGACCCTTCTGGTTGATGATCGCGTCGATGGCTACGGCGGTCTTGCCGGTCTGGCGGTCACCAATGATCAGTTCGCGCTGGCCACGGCCCACGGGCACCATCGAGTCGATGGACTTCAGACCCGTCTGAACCGGCTGGTCCACGGATTTACGGGCAATCACGCCAGGCGCCACCTTTTCGATCACGTCGGTCATCTTGGCGTTGACCGGGCCCTTGCCGTCGATGGGCGCGCCCAGTGCGTTGACCACGCGGCCGATCAGCTCGGGACCCACGGGCACTTCCAGAATGCGGCCCGTGCACTTGACGGTTTCGCCTTCGGAAATGTGCTCGTACTCGCCCAGAATCACGGCGCCGACAGAGTCGCGCTCGAGGTTCAGCGCCAGACCAAAGGAGGGCACGCCATCCTTGTTGGCGGGAAACTCCAGCATTTCGCCTTGCATCACGTCGGACAGACCGTGGACGCGGACGATACCGTCGGTGACCGACACAACGGTGCCTTGGTTGCGCACATCGCTGGATGCGCTCAAGCCCTCGATACGGGACTTGATCAGTTCAGAGATTTCAGCGGGATTGAGTTGCATGACTCTTTCCTTCTTTCGTTAAATGGTGTGCAGGCGCGCCCGGAAATACGGCTGTCAGGCCGTCAGGGCAATCTTCATTTGTTCCAGGCGGGCTTTGACAGAAGTGTCGAGCACCTCGTCACCCACCACCACGCGAATACCGCCGATCAGTTCGGGCTGCAACTCAACCTGGAGGTTGAGCTTGCGGCCAAAGCGCTTTTCCAGCACGCCGGAAAGGTCGGCCAGCGCGGCGCTGTCCACCTCAAAGGCGCTGTAAACCACGGCATCGAAAGCGCCTTGCTGCGCGTTCTTCAACGCACGGAACTGGGCTGCGATCTCCGGCAACGCTGCGAGGCGCCCGTTTTCGATCACGGTGCAAAGGAAGTTCTGCCCCTTGTCCGGCAAACCACCCTTGAGCAGACCCGTCATCAGGGAGAAAACCTGGTCGGGCAAGGTCTTTGGGTTGTCGGCGAACTGACGCAGCTGCTCATTGACAGCCAGCGCCGCCAGCTCGTCGAGCCAAGCCGCAGCATCAGAGCCAGCGGCCTTGAACAGCGCTTCCGCATAAGGGCGGGCAATGGTGGCGATTTCTGCCATGGTGGTCCTTTGAATGCCGGTGGGTATCCGGGGATCAGAGCTCGGTCTTCAGGCGGCCCAGCAACTCGGCGTGAACGCCGGCGTTGACTTCGCGCTTGAGAATTTGCTCAGCACCCTTCACCGCGAGTGCAGCGACCTGCTCGCGCAGCGCTTCACGGGCCTTGACGACCTGCTGCTCAGCCTCTTGCCGTGCAGCCGCGACGATCTTGGCCGCTTCTTCGCTGGCGCGCGCCTTGGCTTCTTCAATCACGGTTTGGGCACGGCGCTCGGCGTCGGCCAGGCGAGAGGCGGATTCGTTGCGCGACTTGCTCAACTCCTCTTCCACCCGCTTGTTGGCCACGGCCAGCTCGGTCTTGGCTTTTTCGGAAGCGGCAAGACCTTCGGAAATCTTCAACGCACGCTCATCAAGCGCCTTGGCGATGGGTGGCCACACGAATTTCATCGTGAACCACACCAGAATCGCGAAGACCAGAGCCTGCGCAAAGAGGGTTGCATTGATGTTCATCGCAACGCCTTTCTGTGTGTTGACAAGAGTGGAGACGCACCCGCTGCCGGCTCGGTCGACCCACGACGGCAGAGCGACCTGCCATCACGAGCCCCGCTCCCGGGCAGCAAGCCCGATTACAGCGTGAACGGGTTGGCGAAAGCGAACAGCAGGGCGATAGCCACGCCGATCAGGAAGGCCGCGTCGATCAGGCCAGCCAAAATGAACATCTTGGTTTGCAGGTCGTTCATCAGCTCAGGCTGACGTGCCGACGATTCGAGGAATTTGCCGCCCATCAGCGCAATACCGATGGAAGCGCCAATGGCGCCCAGACCGACGATGAGACCGCAAGCCAGTGCGACAAGACCCAGAACGTTTTCCATGATGACTCCTATGAGATGGAAGTTTGTTGAGAAAGGAAAGAAACGAGAGAGAAAACCAGAGACGAACTAAAAGACCGCGTCAGTGCGCGTCATGGGCTTGGCCGAGATAGATCAAGGCCAGCATCATGAAAATGAACGCCTGCAGCGTGATCACCAGGATGTGGAACAGCGTCCACACCGTACCGGCAATCAGATGCCCGATGAAGAAGAGCGAGCCACCCAGCGACACGGTGGCATAGGCACCCAGCAGCGCGATCAGCATGAAAACCAGTTCGCCGGCAAACATGTTGCCGAACAGCCGCATGCCATGGGAGACCGTCTTGGCCACGAATTCGATCATCTGCATGAGGAAGTTGACCAATCCCAGCAGCACCGCCCAGATGGGGTTCTTGCTGGTACCGAAAGGTGCGCACACCAGTTCGTGGGCCCAACCACCAAGACCCTTGATCTTGATGTTGTAGAACAGGCACATCAGCAGCACAGACACCGACAGACCCAGGGTCGTGGACAAATCAGCGGTGGGCACCACACGCATGTAGTCCTTGAATCCCATGGCAGGACCGGCGCTGTGCCAGATCTGGGGGATCAGGTCCACCGGCAGCATGTCCATGAAGTTCATCATGAAGATCCACACAAACACGGTCAGCGCGAGCGGCGCGACGAGCTTGCGGCTCTGTGCGTTGTGAATCACCGCCTTGGCTTGCGTGTCCACCATTTCCACCAGCATTTCGACAGCCGCCTGGAAACGCCCCGGCACGCCGGCTGTTGCACCGCGAGCTGCGAGCCACAGCACGAACACCGTCAGCAGACCCAGCAAAGAGCTCACCACGACAGAGTCGATGTTGATCACGGAGAAATCAACAATGGACTCCTGTTTGCGGTTGGTCAGGTGAACCAGGTGGTGGCGAATGTATTCGCCCGGGGTCAAAGTGCCTTCAGCAGCCATGTTCGTTTTGTCCGATGAGCCGGAGAATCAACTGTTAACTTTTGATCGATTGGCCTGGATGAAATACCCGAACCAATAGACCTTGAGAACCAACACAAGCCCGACCAGAAGGCCGAACCAATTCAGGGAGGGGACCACCCATGGGGCTGCGGCCAACATGACCACCGCCAACAGGATCTTCACCCCTTCCCACAACAGAAACCCCGCAAAGGCCGCATTGGCGTGCCGGCCCCACACACGGGCCATCGCACTGGAGGTCAACCCGTAGGCCATCAATGCCGAAGGGATGGCCACCGCCGCTGCGCCATACAAAACCGACCACGCCAGCGAAGAAGACTGCCAAAGCAGCCCGCCCACAGTGGCAGCAGCCAAACCCACCAGCCACTGCGCCAAAACCACTCTCCATAGCGAGAGCACCGGCTGGCCAGTTCGCCACTGCTGCGCTTCTTCGCGAGTCAGCGGCTTGAAATCGGATTCTTGCGCCCCATCTTCCTGGTCTGCCCAATTGGACGGAGTCGACTGCACTGGCGTCATGTTCGACCTCGCACGTGACAAACAGACGACAGGACGTCTGGGTTGCAAAGCCACTCATTATACGTAGAAACCCCAGCCAGCCGTCAATATCCGGCGCCGGCCTTTCTGCGCGCGCCGCCTGGCGCGTGCGTCGCACGGATAATTCCTGGATGACAGCCCTTCCGGACTCTTTGTGCTTTCTCAACGGCACGTACAGCGCACTGCGCGACGCTCAGGTGAGCGTGATGGACAGAGGTTTCGTGTTGGGCGACGGCGTCTACGAAGTCCTCCCGGCTTACGGCGGCCGGCTCTTTCGGTTCCACGAACACATGGCGCGGCTGGAGCGCTCGCTGCACGAGCTGCGCATTCCGAATCCACACTCCAGAGACGAATGGCTGGCAATAGCCCGGCGGCTGATCGCGGACCAGCAGGCGCGGGGCGCTTCCCATCAGTCGGTCTACCTCCAGGTGACGCGTGGGGTCGCCATGCGCGACCACGCGATGCTGCCTGGCCTCGTGCCCACTGTTTTCGTCATGGGCAACGCCATGAAGCTCGCCACCACAGAGCAGCGGGAACGCGGTGTGGCATGCGTCACCGCCGACGATTTTCGTTGGCGCAAAGCGCATATCAAAAGCATCAGCCTGCTCGGATCCGTGTTCGCACGCCAGATCGCTGTGGAGGCCGGCGTCACCGAAACCGTGATGTTCCGCGATGGCTTTCTCAGCGAAGGCGCCATGAGCAACGTGTGGGTGGTGAAAGACGGCGTCGTCATCGGCCCGCCCAACGATCACCTGGTTCTGGAAGGTATTCGCTTTGGCTTGATCCAGGAGCTCTGCCACGCACTGGGGCTCGGATTTGCCTTGCGACGCGTGACGCGCGATGAGGTGCTGGAGGCCGATGAACTGCTGCTGTCTTCGTCGTCCAAGGAGGTGCTGCCCGTCACCACACTGGACGACATCCCCGTGGGGCACGGCCCGCAACGAGGTCGGCCCGGCCCGGTGTATGCCCGCCTCTACGCCGCCTACCAGCAGGCGGTAGCCACGCAATCGATCTGAACCGGACACACGCCCATGGACTTGCCTCCCGAAATCCCCCCCGAGCAGTCGCTCATCACCTACCCCAGCGACTTTCCCATCAAGGTGATGGGCGCCAACGTGGACGGCTTCGTCACGGCGTTGACCCACATCGCGCGCGCCTTTGATCCCAACTTCGATGCCGGCACGATCGAACTGCGCCCGAGCAAGGCCGGCAACTACATGGGTGTCACGCTCACCGTGCACGTGACCAGCCGCGAGCAACTTGACGAGCTGTACCGCACGCTGACCACGCACCCGATGGTCAAGGTCGTGCTGTGATCGTCCGGGCGCTGGGGCGGGTGGCGCACCCACCTACCTACGAGGCCATGCAGGCGTTCACCGCTGCGCGCAGTGCCGATACGCCCGACGAAATCTGGATCTGCGAACACGCGCCTGTGTTTACCCAGGGACTGGCCGGACACGAAGACCACCTGCTCGCGCCCGGCGACATTCCGGTGGTGCCCACCAACCGGGGTGGGCAGGTGACCTATCACGGCCCCGGCCAGGTGGTGGCCTATCCGTTGATCGACCTGCAGCGGGCCGGCTACTTCATCAAGGAGTACGTGTACCGCGTTGAAGAGGCCGTGATTCGCACGCTGGCGACTTTCGGTGTGACAGGGCATCGCGTGGCGGGCGCCCCCGGTATTTACGTGCGGCTGGAAGACCCGGGCAGCCATGCACTCCTGCCACAGCGACCGCAGAAAAGAACACCCGGTGAACCGCTGCCGCCGCCCGACTTTGCGGGCCTCGGCAAGATTGCGGCCCTTGGCATCAAGGTGAGCCGCCACTGCACGTACCATGGCGTGGCGCTCAATGTCGACATGGACCTGCAACCCTTTCAGCGCATCAACCCTTGTGGCTACGCCGGTCTGCAAACGGTGGACCTTTCTACAATCGGCGTTGCCGTTTCCTGGGATGAAGCGGCGCAGGTCTTGAGCCAGAAGCTCACGGCTACGCTCGCCCCCTGACCCCAACTGCGCCGCCCGCGCCACCGCCATGACCCGCCCCGACACCCCCACGGCACCCGCCAGCAGCACCGTCCGAGAAGCCCAGCCAGCTGCTGGATACGACGCGACGGCCAAGCAAAAGAGCCAGGCCAAAACGGCACGCATCCCCATCAAGGTGGTGCCCGCCGAGGTACTGAAGAAGCCCGAGTGGATCCGCGTGAAGGCAGGCAGCCCCACCACCCGCTTCTATGAAATCAAAGACATCCTGCGCACCAACAAGCTGGTGACCGTGTGCGAAGAGGCCAGCTGCCCCAACATCGGCGAGTGCTTCGGCAAGGGCACGGCCACCTTCATGATCATGGGCGACAAATGCACGCGGCGCTGCCCGTTTTGCGATGTGGGCCACGGCCGCCCCGATCCGCTGGATGTCAATGAGCCGGACAACCTGGCCAAGACCATCGCGCAACTCAAGCTCAAGTACGTGGTGATAACCAGCGTGGACCGCGACGACTTGCGCGACGGTGGCGCGGGTCACTTCGTCGCCTGCATCGAGAAGACGCGCGCGCTGTCACCGCAGACGCAGATCGAGGTGCTGGTGCCCGACTTCCGTGGGCGCGACGACCGCGCGCTCGAGATCCTCAAGGCCGCGCCACCCGACGTGATGAACCACAACATGGAAACCGTACCGCGCCTCTACAAGGAAGCAAGGCCGGGGTCCGACTACCAGTTCAGCCTGAACCTGCTCAAGAAGTTCAAGGCCTTGTTCCCGCACGTGCCCACCAAGAGTGGCCTGATGGTCGGCCTGGGTGAGACGGACGAAGAAATTCTGGACGTGATGCGCGACATGCGTGCGCACAACATCGACATGCTGACCATCGGCCAGTACCTCGCCCCCAGCGGCCACCACCTCCCGGTGCGCCGCTATGTGCACCCCGACACCTTCAAGATGTTCGAGGCTGAAGCCTACAAAATGGGCTTCACCCACGCCGCAGTGGGCGCCATGGTGCGCAGCTCGTACCACGCGGACCAGCAGGCACACGGCGTGCTGAACCCCGTCGCCCAGTGACATGCAGGCAGCGCACGACCACCTGAGTGTGCGCGACTACGGTGCCTCGCACGGCAGCCACGACCACGACCACTTTCAGATCCTGATCGGGCTGGGCGGTGTGCTCGAACTGGAAGTGGCCGGGCGTGGGCAGCGCATCAGCGCCGGCCAGGGTTGCGTGGTGCCACCCGGCGAGCGCCACGACTTCGAAGCCCGTCATGGCGCGCGCTGTCTGGTGCTCGACAGCCTTGCCAGCGACTGGGCCAGGGCAAGCAAAGCCCCGCCCTCGCCCACTGCGCTGGCGCTCGCCGGCTACCTCGCGCGCGCTTGCACCGAGCATCTGCCCCGCGCCCAACACGTTGGCCCCACGCTGTTGCTTGAAGCCTGGTTGCCGCCCACCGCCTCCCAGGCCACGCGCCACCGCCGCGCCATCGACTGGGAGGCGCTCGCGCGTTGGGCGCTCGCCCGCTCCAGCAGCAGTCCCAGCGTCTCGGAGCTGGCGGCGCGGGTGCACCTGAGTGCGGCCCAGCTGGCGGCGCGGTGTCGCGCCGAGCGCGGCCAGAGCACCCAGCAGTGGCTGCGCGAACTGCGACTGGCGCAAGCCCGTGCGTGGCGCGATGAAGGCGTGACCGTGGCCGAGGTCGCGCGCCGCAGCGGTTACCGCTCCCCTTCGGCCCTCACGGCCGCCCGGCGCCGCGCCGGTATCTGAGCCCGCAACGCGCGACGACAGACCCGCGTTTCGCGACGATCCGCGCGCTACGCTCCCAGGCATGAACGCCAACCTGCTCGCCCTGGGTGCCATCGCACTGTGGGCCTCACTCGCCGCTCTGGGTGTCGCGCTTTCGCATGTGCCCCCCTTTCTGCTCACCGGTCTGTCGCTGCTGGTGGGCAGCCTCATTGCGCTGCCCCTCTCTCGCTTTGACCTGCGCCAGTGGCGCGTGCCACTGCCCACGCTCGCGCTGGGCATCTACGGCTTGTTCGGCTTTCACTTCCTGCTGTTTCTTGCCCTGCGCCACGCGCCGCCCGTGCAAGCCAACCTGGTGAACTACCTCTGGCCGTTGGGCATCGTGGTCATGGCGCCGCTGTTTCTGCCGGGCGTGACGCTCACGACACGCCATGTGCTGGCGGCACTGATGGGGTTTGCCGGCGCGGCACTGGCGATCCTGGGTGGTGCGAGCGATGTGGGCGAGACGCGCTGGGCCTGGGGCTATCTGCTGGCGCTGGCATCGGCCTTCATCTGGGCCAGCTACTCGCTGCTCACCCAGCGTGTGCGCCACTTCCCCACCGCGGCCATCGGCAGCTTCGCCTTGGCCTCGGGCTTGCTCTCGCTGCTGTGTCACGCGTGGCTGGAGCCCGCGGTGAAACTGACCGCGCAGGACCTGCTGCTGATCGCGGTGCTGGGCCTGGGGCCACTCGGCGGCGCCTTCTTTTTGTGGGATGCCGCGCTCAAGCGGGGCGATGCGCGACAGATCGGGGTGCTGAGCTTCCTCACGCCCTTGCTCTCCACCGTGACGCTGCTGCTGGTGCGGGGCGAAACGCCCAGTCTGGCGGTGGGTTTGGCGGCGCTGCTGATCGTGGGAGCGGCGGTGGCTGCCACGCGTGGCGCGCCTCGCTGACGCTCAGTCCGTCATCAAGGCCGCCGGGTCTTCTGCGGCCAGCACGCTCTGAGCCCAGGTCTGCAGACGCGTGGTGTCGCAGCGCAGGATCTGCTGCTTGACCGCCAGGATCTGCGAAGGGTGCATGGAGAAGCTGCGCAGCCCCAGGCCGAGCAGCAGACGGGTCAAGGTCACGTCGCCCGCCATTTCACCGCACACGCTCACGCCCTTGCCCTTCTCGCGGCACTGCGAAATGGTGCTGGCCAGCAGCTGCAGCACCGCCGGGTGCACCGGATCGTAGAGGTGCGACACGGCTTCGTCAGCCCGGTCGATGGCCAGCGTGTACTGAATCAGATCGTTCGTACCAATCGACAGGAAATCGAAGTACCGCAGGAAAAGCGGGATCGTGAGGGCGGCCGCGGGCACTTCGATCATCGCGCCGAGCTTGACGTGGCCATAGGCCATGCCGCCGTTGTCCAGCTGCTCCCGTGCGCGGTTGACCAGCGCCAGCGTCTGCCGGATCTCGCTGGCGTGTGCCAGCATGGGAATGAGCATGTGCACAGGGCCATGGGCGGCCGCTCGCAGGATGGCGCGCAGCTGAGCAAGAAACATGGACGGCTCGGACAAACTCCAGCGGATCGCGCGCAGCCCCAGCGCGGGGTTGAGGTGGTCGTCGCCCGAACGAGACGCTCCCCTGTCCAGCGGCTTGTCGGCGCCCACATCGACCGTGCGGATGGTGACGGGCAGCCCCTTCATGCCCTCGACCGCGCGGCGGTACGCCTGGTATTGCTCTTCTTCGTCGGGCAGTTTGCCGCTGCGGCCCATGAACAGAAACTCACTGCGAAACAGGCCCACGCCCACGGCGCCAGCCTTGAGCGCCGCCACGGCATCTTCAGGTTGTTCGATGTTGGCCAGCAGTTCGATCTTCTGGCCGTCCAGCGTCACAGCGGGCGTGTTTTTCAGGCGCGAGAGTCGCTCACGTTCGACCTCACCCTGGCGCTGCTTGAAGCCGTACTCGGCCAGCAGGATCGGCGAGGGATCGACCAGCACCACGCCGGCATCGCCGTCGATGATGACCCAGTCGTCCTGCTTGATCAGGTGGCTGGAGGAACGCGCACCGACCACCGCCGGAATGTCCATGCTGCGCGCCACGATCGCCGTATGGCTGGTCTTGCCACCCACATCGGTCACAAAACCAGCGAACACACTCTGCTTGAACTGCAGCATGTCGGCCGGTGAAAGGTCGTGGGCGATCAGCACCAGCGGCACCTCGGCCGCGCTGTCTTGCGCGGGCTTGGCTTCTCCGCCTGCGGCCACCGGCGAGGCCACGCCGCGCATGAAGCGCAGCATGCGCTCCACGACCTGCTCCAGATCGGCCTTGCGCTCCCGGAGGTAAGGGTCCTCCATTTCGTCGAACTGGCGCGCGATCACCTCAAGCTGCGTCGTGAGTGCCCATTCGGCGTTGTAGTGGCGCTCCACGATCCAGTGCTTCACGCCGCTGGTGAGCTGCTCGTCCTGCAGCAGCATCAGGTGCACGTCGAGCAAGGCCGTGAGCTCGGGGTGGGCGTCGTTGGGGCCGAGTTCGTGCAGGCTGTGCTGCACCTTCACGATTTCCTCGGCCACGGCGTTGCGCGCCTGGCGCAAGCGCTCGATCTCGCCCTGCACCTGGTCAACCTGCACGAAGTAGTGCGCGACGTCCACCCGACTGGACGCAACGATCACCGCCCGCCCGATGGCAATGCCACGGGAAACCGCCAGACCGTGAACAGAAATGGTCATGGCGAGCCCTTCGCGATGGGGCGTGTGGGCAGTGCGGGCAAGGCCGTCATTCGCCCTCGCCGAACTTGTCGTTGATGAGTGCCAGCAGTGCGTCCATGGCCGCTTGCTCGTCCTGTCCGTTCGTCTCGATTTCCACCGTGCTGCCCAGGCCCGCGGCCAGCATCATGACGCCCATGATGCTTTTGGCATTGACGCGCCGCTCGCCGCGCGACATCCACACATCGCTGGCGAACCCGCCAGCCAGCTTGGTGAGCTTGGCGGAAGCGCGCGCGTGCAGCCCGAGCTTATTGCTGATGGTCACGGTGGTCTTGATCATGAGTGACTCTTCTGGCCTGATTCTGGGGCGCGGTGACCGCCACCTGGATGACACCCTGCGTCGCTCCAATCATGGCGCGCGAGATCAACGCATCCAGTGATTCATGGCGATACGACACGGTGCGCAGCAGCATGGGCAGGTTCACGCCGGTGATGAGTTTGGAATTGATGCCGTCGATGAGCTTTTGCGCCACGTTGCAGGGCGTGGCGCCGAAGACGTCGGTCACCACCAGCGTCTGCGGCAAGCGCATCTGGCGCATGAGGGCGCGCGCTTGCGCGAGCGACTCCTCGGGGGGCATGTTGGGTTGTACGTCCAGCGCCGACACCGCGTCGGCGCTGTCGGGAAACACATGCAGCACGCACTGGCGCAGTGCGGAGGCCAGCGGCGCGTGCGCCATGATGAGGATGCCGTTCATGCGCGCAGTTTAGCCCGCCCGGGCGGCTCTTCGGCGCAGGTGCGCGCGCAGGAAAACGAGATAGGCCAGCACGCCACAAGTGCCAAAAATGGCGATGGCGCCCCGGTAGCGCGCCACTTCGCTACCGCCAAACCACCCCAGCGCATCGATCAGAAGGCCAATGCCCCACTGCACCACGAACACGCCGCCGAAGATGACCAGGTTGTAGCCGGACAGGGCACGTCCCGCCGCCTCGGCCGGGAGCGCCAGTGCCACCGCAGGTTGGGACAGCGAAACGAACGTGCAGCTCACGCAATACAGCGCCCACAGGGGCCAGCCCGCACCGGAACCCAGCAGCACAATCGCGCCGAGCACGAGGAAGCTCAACGGCAGCCCCCAGGCGATGAGCCGCTCGGGCGGCCAGCCATGCCGCGCGAGGTGCGGGTTGAGCATGCCCCAGAGCCAGAAGGTGCACAGCATGGAGAGGTTGATGCCGAACAAGCCCCCCGCAGCCTGCTCCGGCGTGTAGCCCGCCACCTTCACCATCCAGGGTCCGGCCCACAGGGTCTGCACGGCGATCATGCCGCCATAGTTGACGAAGCCGATGGGCACCATCTGCCGGAAGTAGGGGTGGCGCCAAACCATGCCGTAGCCAGGCTCAGCCTCGGACGGTGCATCCGTCGGGGTGTTCGCGCGCCAACGAGGCACCATCAGCCAGATGCCGACCATCGACAGCAGGATCAAGCCGCCCAGCACCCAGAACAACCCACGCCAGCCGGTCAGGGGCATCAGCCATTGCACCGGCAAGGTGGCCGCCACCATGCCGAACGATCCCGTCATCAGCATCCAGGAGTTGGCGCGCATCTGGGCGGCGGGTGTGAGCCAGCGGCGGTAGCCCGTGAGGGGCGCCATCAGGCAGGCGCTCACGCCCATGCCGGTGAGCACGCGCGCTGCGAGCAGCCAGCTGAAGCTGGTGGCCAGCGCGAACGCGGCGCACCCGGCCACCGCCACCGTGAGAAACCACAGGACCACCGTTCGCGGACCATGCCGGTCGAGCCAGTTGCCCAACGGCAGTTGCGTCAGCGCAAAGCCAAAGAAGTAGCCGCCTGCCAGCAAGCCAAGGTCCCCGGCATTGAGCGACATCTCGGCGCTCAGGGTGGGCGAGAGTGTGGCGGTGATGGCGCGCAGCAGCGCCGAGAGGAAATACGCCAGCGCGAAACTGAGGAAGACGATGACGGCCGCTCGCGGGGCGAGCACGTCACCCGCCGGTGCCCCGTTCCCGATCGAGCCGCCGTGGCGCACCGGGCCAGGCCGGTCGGTTCGGGTCATGGCAGCTTCAGCCCTTCGAAGAAGGTGGCAGTGACTTCATCACTCATCCTGGGACCGTACACCGCCGCCTGAAAAACCTGCGTGCCGCGCGCGAAGTGCACCGCCCGCACCTGCACGTCACGCCCCTGGTGATCGCTGCCTTGCGCTGTCAAACCCTGAGTCTGTGTGGCGCCAGGCACCACGGCGTTCCACCGCAAGGTCGGATCGTCACCGCGCGCCGGGTCCAGCCGGACCGCCGCCAGCGAAGCGCGCCGCCAGCCCGTCAAGGCCCCGCTCACACGAGACGCTTCGCCCAGTTCTGCCCAGGCCACGGCGAAGGTCAGGCCCCCGGTGTCGCAACTGTGCATGTGCAGCTCCACCGGCGCACGGCCGTCCAGCGGCACAGGCCGCGTGGCGGACTCCGGCTTGCAGGGCATCAGCGCTTGCAACGGGGAGCCCTCAGGGCGCAGCTCGCGCCAATTGAAGGTGGGATTGCAGGCACTCAGGAGGGACAGGGCGCACAACGCGAGCAGCGACCAGCGCGGCGTTGCACCGGGAACGGGAACGGACATGGAATTCCAGCCAGACGGGCCACCGCCGGGACACCGCAGTGGCAGCGGCCTCGCGCACAATGGCGACATGAATGCTCTGGATGGTATCCGCATACTTGATCTCTCGCGCGTGCTCGCGGGCCCGTGGTGCACACAGACCCTGGCAGACCTGGGGGCTGACGTGGTGAAGGTGGAGCGACCACCGAGTGAAGGCCACCCTGGCGGTGACGACACCCGCGGGTGGGGCCCGCCCTTTCTGCGTGGGCGCGACGGCAACGACACCGCAGAGGCGGCTTACTACCTGGGTGCCAATCGCAACAAGCGCTCCATCACGTGCGACATCGCCACACCCGCCGGGCAGGCGCTGATTCGCGAGCTCGCGGCCAAGGCGCACGTGTTCGTGGAGAACTACAAGGTCGGCGACATGGCCCGCTACGGGCTGGACTTCGCTTCGCTTCGCGCGATCAATCCCCGTCTGGTGTACTGCTCCATCACGGGCTTTGGACAGACAGGCCCTTACAAAGACCGCGCAGGCTACGACTTCGCCATCCAGGCCATGGGCGGTCTCATGAGTTTGACGGGCGAGCGCGACGATCTGCCCGGTGGCGGCCCCCAGAAGGTCGGCGTCGCGGTGGCCGACCTCTTCACAGGTCTGTATGCCACCGTCGCCATTCAGGCTGCGCTGCGCCATGCCGAGCGCACGGGCGAGGGACAGCACATCGACATGGCGTTGCTCGACACCCAGGTGGCCATGCTCGCCAACCTCGGCGCCAACTACCTCGTGCGCGGCCGGGAAGACGGCAAGGTCCCCGGGCGGGCGGGCAATGCCCACGCCAACATCGTGCCTTACCAGGTGTTCGAGGTGGCGCCCGACGCACAAGGGCAAGCCCAGCACATCATTCTGGCGGTGGGCAACGATGGCCAGTTCGCCAAGTTCTGCACAGTGGCCGGACGCCCGGAACTCGCCAGCGATGCGCGGTTTGCGCAGAACCAGAATCGCGTGCGCCACCGCGATGTGTTGGTGCCCTTGCTGGCAGAAGTGCTCAAGACCCGCGGCAAGGCCGACTGGCTCTCGGCGCTGGAGGCCGCAAAGGTGCCTTGCGGCCCCATCAACAACCTGGCCGAAGTGTTCTCCGACGAGCACCTGCGTTCACGCGACATGGTTCATACGTGGACGCACCCGCTGGCCGAAAAAGTCGATCTGGTGGCCAGCCCCCTCAAGCTCAGCGCCACACCGGTGCGCAACGACCTGCCGCCGCCCCTGCTGGGGCAGCACACCACCGAGGTGCTCGCGGACTGGCTCGGCAGTCCACCCGAACGGGTGGCCGAACTTCAGCGCAACGGCGCTGTCTGACGCTGCAGAGACCACCATGACCGACGTCTCCAGCACCTCAAATGCCAACCTGGCCCTTCCCGTGCCCGCGTCGCTGCGCGGCGCGGCTCAGGCGGCTGCAGCGCGGGGTGAGCCACTGGTGGTCATGACCACGCTGACCGGGTGTCCGTACTGTGCGATTGTGCGCAACCACTACCTGTTGCCGATGCGCCGCGAAGGGCTCGTGCATGCCGTGCAGCTCGACGTGCAGGACCGCACGGGCAACCTCCAGGGTTTCGACGGCCAGATGACGACACCTGCCGAGCAGGCCCGCGCGTGGAAAGCCCGGTTCACGCCCACCGTGCTCTTCTTCGGCCCGGATGGCCGCGAACTGGCAGAGCGTCTGGTGGGCATTGCCGTGCCCGATTTCTACGGTGAATACCTCGAGGCACGACTGGCTGAATCCAGGCGCAAGCTCAAACAACGGTAGCTGAGGCCGCGGCGGTGGCGGTGGCGCTTACTTGAGTGCGCCGAACACCTTCTTCAAAATGGCGCTGCCCGTGCCCACCGGGTCTTGCCGGATCTTGCGCTCCTCCTCGCCAATGATGGTGTAAAGGCCGTCCAGCGACTTGCCCGTCACATAGCGCTGAATGTTCGCGTCTTCCGACTTCACCAGCCCGAGGCCCGCCACTTTCCCGGCCACCCTGTTGTACTGGTTGGCCAGGCCCACCTTTTCCGTGGCCTGGGTGACGATGGGCAAGAACTTTTCGCCCAGCGGCGCTCGCGTTTTCTCGGCGAAGAATTGCGTCACCGAGTTCTCGCCACCGCTCAGAATGTTCTTGGCGTCCGACACGCTCATGGACTTCACCGCACCCACGAGCACCTCCCGGCCCATGGGCACCGCCGCTTCGGCTGCGCGGTTCATGCTGGTGACCAGCTCATCCACCCGCTTGCCTTGCCCCGTCATCTTCAACAGCTTGGAGGCGTCCTCCAGAAAGCCCGGCAAAGGAATCCGAACTTTTGGGTTGCCAAGGAATCCATCGGGCTTGCCCAGCAACGCCACCGCCGCCATCGCGCCTTTTTCCAAGGCGATCTTGATACCCTGGCTGGCATCGCCTTCGGTGAGATCCCCCAACGACAAGGCCCGGGCCTGCTGATGGGCGGCAAGAACCAGAAGGCCGATCATCGCGGTGGTGGACTGGGTAAACTGGCGGCGCTGCATGGCGGTTCCTCCGGGAAGCAAGCTGTTCAATGAAACACGTGGGGCAATGTAGCCCCCGGGAAGTGAAAAGACAATGACCGATCTCGACCCCCGCGGCCAGCGCCGCCGGCGCACACTTCAAGCCGTCGCCGCGTTGGGCGCCATCGGCGCCCTGGGCCTGACGGGTTGCTCGGGACGCGACGAAGCACCAAGCTCCACCTTCGTTCTCCTGGATGGCAGCCAGGCCACCACGGCCGACCTGAAGGGCAAGGTCACCCTCGTGAACTTCTGGGCCACCACCTGCGTGACCTGTGTGAAAGAGATGCCCTCTATCGTCGCGACTTACCAGAAGTACAAGGAACAGGGCTTCGAAACGGTGGCTGTTGCAATGGAGTACGACCCACCCGCATGGGTACTGAACTTTGCGCAGTCGCGGCAGCTGCCCTTCAAAGTGGCCCTGGACAACACCGGCAACATTGCCCAGCAGTGGGGTGACGTCAAACTCACGCCCACCACCTATCTGGTGGACAAACAGGGCCGCATCGTCAAACGTTACGTGGGAGAGCCCGATTTCCCGGCGCTTCATGCATTGATCGAGAAACTCCTCGCGCAGCAGGCTTGAGGGTCTGCAAACAGCCAAGAAAAAGCCGGGTCCCTGACCCGGCTTTTTTGCGTGCGCTGGCTGCGCGCGGCGCTGCGAGCCTCAGTCCTTGCGGTAGGCGTCGTGGCAAGCCTTGCAGGTCTGGCCTGCGGCGCCGAAGGCCGTCTTCACGCTGTCCAGGTTGCCCGTCTTGGCAGCGGCAGTCAGTTGCGTGGCCGCGGTCTGCAGCTTGTCTGCGCCTTCCTTGAACTTGGCCTGCTCCGTCCAGATGGCTGGCAGTGCGCGCGTGTCGCCCTTGTCCGTACCCGCCCCAAACGCTTCCCACGGCAGTTTGCTCATGGTCTCGACAATGGCGGCGCTTTCGGCTGCGGCCTTGGCGTCAAACGGCACGCGACCGTTGGCCATCGCACCAATACGGCCAAAGTGGCTGGCCATCACGGTGAAGGCGGCCTTGCGGTACTTCACCGCATCTTCGGGCTTCTGAAACTGCGCAAAGGCGGGTGCCGATAGAGTGGCGAGGGCAACGGCCAACGCGATGGGAGCGGCGATTTTCATGAATACTCCTGGGGAGGTTGTGGGGCGTTTGGGAGTGGCTCTTGGGCCACCCGCTCGGGAGTGTATGCGCACGCGCAAAGTTCCACAGGAACTGTTTTCCCGGATATCTTCTCCATCCTCGCCTGTTTCAATTACGCCTTCATCTTCATGCACACCATCCGCGTCTGGGACCTGCCCACCCGTCTTTTTCACTGGCTCCTGGCGGCCTGCGTCATTGGCTTGATCATCACCGGCAGCATTGGGGGCAACTGGATGAATTGGCACCTGCGCCTCGGGTATGCGGTGCTCACGCTCCTGCTTTTTCGCGTGGTCTGGGGATTCATCGGCGGTCACTGGTCGCGGTTTGGCAGCTTCCTCTACGCGCCCTCTTCACTGCTGGCGTACCTGAAAGGTCGCGGCAAGGCTGAACACCAGGTGGGTCACAGTCCAATGGGTGCGCTGTCGGTGTTCGGTCTCTTGTTGATCCTGGGGGCACAGGTCGGTACCGGCTTAATCAGCGACGATGAGATCGCCTTCTTCGGCCCGTTGGTGCGGTTCGTGTCTGGGGATACCGTGTCCATGGCCACGGGTTACCACAAGAACATCGGCAAGCTGATCGTCTTGGGTCTGGTCGGGCTGCACCTCCTTGCCATCGCCTATTACAAGTGGGTGAAGAAGCAGGCTCTGGTGAAACCCATGATCGATGGCGACAAGCAGATGACCACCTCGGCGCCCAGCGCGCGCGATACCGCTGGAACGCGCGTACTGGCGTTGGCAGTGCTGGCTTTGTGCGCGTGGGGGGTCAACTGGCTGGTCAGCTTGGGCGCCGCGTTCTGAACCGCACGGCGGCTGTCGTATAGTGGCAACGACTTCATCACCCGGGTAGACCACCCGCTGCCTTTAACCCCATGAACGACACCGGTGGCGCCGACATCTCGTTGAGACCGGCTCAGTTTCCTGAAGACCTGCAGACTGTTCGAGCGCTGTTCCTGGACTACCAGTCAGAGCTGGGCATCGACCTGTGCTTCCAGGGTTTTGACGCCGAACTGGCCGAGCTGCCCGGTGCCTACTCCCCACCAGCAGGCACGTTGTTGCTGGCGTGCGTGGACGGGGAACCTGCCGGCTGCTGCGCCATGCGCCCTCTTTTCAACACCGACCACCTCAACGCTTGCGAGATGAAGCGCCTGTTCGTGCGCCCCGCGTTTCGCGGATTTGGCTTGGGTCGGATGCTGGTTGAGCGCATCCTCTCTGATGGCCAACTGGCCGGCTACACCACCATGCTGCTCGACACCCTGAGCGACATGGAAACCGCTCGTGCGCTGTACCAGGAGATGGGGTTCGTCGAGGTGGCGCCTTACTACCACAGCCCCATCCCAGGTGCGCACTACCTCAAGGTCGATCTGTAACCCGCCTGCCGCTGGCAAATGAAAAAAGCCGCCAGTGTCACCACCAGCGGCTTTCTTGAGGACCGACCCGCTCAGGCGGCCGATTTGGCCTGTGCCAGCAGCGTCGCGGCGTCACTCACCTCGAACTTGCCCGGGCCTTCAATGTTCAGCGCCTTCACCACGCCATCCTTCACCAGCATCGAGTAGCGGTTGCTGCGCAGCCCCATGCCACGACCCGTCAGGTCGAGCGTGAGGCCGGCGGCCTTGGCGAAGTCTGCGCTGCCATCGGCCAGCATGCGGACCTTGTCGCCCGTCTTCTGGTCACGCGCCCAAGCGCCCATCACGAATGCGTCGTTCACGCTGAGGCACCAGATTTCATCCACGCCCGCGGCCTTGAAGTCGGCCGCATGCTCCACATAGCCTGGAACGTGCTTCGCCGAGCAGGTGGGCGTGAATGCACCAGGCAGTGCAAACACAGCAATCGTCTTGCCGGCGGAGGCTTTCTGCACATCCACGGCGTTCGGACCAATGCTGCAGCCGTTGCCTTCGACTTCGCTGTACTCCATCAGCGTGGTGGCCGGAATCTTGTCACCCACTTGAATCATGTTGTGCTCCTGTTTGTGTTGGCCCGCAGGCCGGTAAGGGAGGATCCGCTCAATGTCGGACCAGAAAAAGAAAAAGCGACCGAATTGTCGGTCGCTTTTTCGTTGTGCGCTGAGATCAGCAGCTTGAGGCTTAAACCAGTGCGGCTTTTTGCACCAGTCGCGTCGCCACCCAGTTCTTGGTCTTGGACAGCGGACGGCTTTCGGTGATCTCGATCACGTCGCCCATCTTGTACTCGCCCTTTTCGTCGTGGGCGTGGTACTTGCTGGACTTGGCCACGATCTTGTCGTAGAGCTCGTGCTTCACGCGACGCTCGACCAACACCGTCACGGTCTTGGAACGCTTGTCGCTGACCACCTTGCCAACCAAGGTGCGCTTGAGGGATGTTTTAGCTTCCGTCATGGTCACTCCTTATTTGGCAGCAGCGCGCTGCTTCTCGGCCAGGATGGTCTTGGCGCGAGCGATCGCACGGCGGGTATCACCCAGCGTGGCGTTGTTGTTGAGTTGTTGCGTGGCCTTTTGCATACGCAGACCAAAGTGAGCCTTTTGCAGGGACTTCACTTCGGCTTCGAGGCCAGCCACATCCTTTTGGCGCAGTTCAGCAGTTTTCATCTTGTGTTCTCCTGAATCACTGACCCAACATGCGCGTCACGAACGTGGTGCGCAGTGGAAGCTTGGCAGCAGCCAGCGTGAAAGCCTCGCGTGCCAGCTGTTCCGGCACGCCCACGATTTCGTAGAGCACCTTGCCGGGCTGGATCTCAGCCACGTAGTACTCCACCGAACCCTTGCCGTTGCCCATACGGACTTCGGCAGGCTTCTGCGAGATCGGCTTGTCGGGGAACACGCGAATCCAGATGCGGCCGCCACGCTTGACGTGACGGGAGATCGCACGGCGTGCGGCCTCGATCTGGCGAGCCGTCAGGCGACCGCGATCGGTCGACTTGAGGCCGAAGTCGCCGAAAGCGACGGTGGCGCCACTGGTGGCGACGCCGGTATTGCGGCCTTTTTGTTCTTTACGGAACTTGCGGCGAGCAGGTTGCAACATGTTTATTCTCCTTTGCCGTCCGCAGCTGCAGATGCGGGCGCGGCGTCTTTGCGAACGCGCTTAACGGCGGGTTTGGTTTCGGTGCCAGCGGTGGCTTCAGCAGGCTTGTCGCTGCCATCGGCCGGTGCGGCATTGGCGCCAGGGCGGCGAACCGCAGCGCGGGCAGGGGGACCTGCCGGACGCTCACGGCGCGGACCGCGCGGACGACGCTCTTCTTCGACACGCGGCTCGGCAGCCACAGGCGCATCATTGCGGCCCAGGGTGTCGCCCTTGTAGACCCAGACCTTGACACCGATGATGCCGTAGGTGGTCTTGGCTTCGGACGTACCGTAGTCGATGTCTGCACGCAGGGTGTGAAGTGGCACGCGACCTTCGCGGTACCACTCGCAACGGGCAATTTCGATGCCGTTGAGACGACCCGACGACATGATCTTGATGCCCTGAGCGCCCAGGCGCATGGCGTTCTGCATCGCGCGCTTCATCGCGCGGCGGAACATGATGCGCTTTTCGAGCTGCTGCGTGATGCTGTCGGCAATCAACTTGGCATCGATTTCGGGCTTGCGCACTTCTTCGATGTTGACGGCAACGGGCACACCCAGTTTGGCGGCCAGTTCTTTCTTCAGCTTCTCGATGTCCTCGCCCTTCTTGCCGATCACCACGCCCGGACGTGCCGAGTAAATGGTGATGCGGGCGTTCTTGGCGGGGCGCTCGATCACGACGCGCGAAACGGCGGCGTTCTTCAGTTTGCCCTTGAGGTACTCGCGCACCTTGATGTCTTCAGCCAGCATGCCGGCGAAGTCGCGGTTGCTCGCGTACCAGCGGCTGGCCCAGTTGCGGGAAACTGCGAGGCGGAACCCGGTGGGGTTGATTTTCTGTCCCATATTCCTGTGACCTCTTCAGTTGCCAACCGTCACGTAGATGTGACACGTGGGTTTGCTGATGCGGTTGCCGCGGCCTTTGGCGCGGGCCGAGAAGCGCTTGAGCGTGGTGCCTTGCTCGACGTAGATGGTCTTGACCTTCAGTTCGTCAATGTCAGCGCCGTCGTTGTGTTCGGCGTTGGCGATAGCAGACTCGAGCGCCTTCTTGACGATGCCCGCAGCTTTTTTCTGCGTGAACGCCAGGATGTTGAGGGCTTGGTCGACCTTCTTGCCACGAATCAGGTCGGCAACCAGTCGGCCTTTGTCGACCGAGAGGCGAACGCCTCGAACGATTGAACGGGTTTCCATGGTTAGTCCTTACTTCTTCGCTTTTTTGTCGGCCGGGTGGCCTTTGAACGTGCGCGTCAGCGAAAACTCGCCGAGCTTGTGTCCCACCATCTGGTCGGTGATGTAGACGGGCACGTGCTGCTTGCCGTTGTGCACGGCGATGGTCAGGCCGATGAAATCGGGCAGGATCATCGAACGGCGCGACCAGGTCTTGACGGGCTTTTTGTCCTTGGTGGCTTGGGCTTTTTCAACCTTGGCCAGCAAGTGGTGGTCGACAAACGGACCTTTTTTGAGTGAGCGAGTCATGTTGTCAACCTTTACTTCTTGCGACGCGAGACGATCATCGACTGCGTGCGGCGGTTGTTGCGGGTGCGGTAGCCCTTGGTCAGGTTGCCCCACGGATCCACCGGAGCGCGGCCTTCGCCGGTCTTGCCTTCACCACCACCGTGCGGGTGGTCGATCGGGTTCATCGCGGTACCGCGAACGGTCGGACGAATGCCCATGTGACGCTTCACACCGGCCTTGCCCAGCTGACGCAGGCTGTGTTCCTGGTTGGACACTTCACCGATGGTGGCGCGGCAGTCCACGTGGACCTTGCGCACTTCGCCAGAGCGCATGCGCACCTGGGCGTAGATGCCTTCGCGAGCCAGCAGCACAGCCGATGCGCCAGCGGAGCGGGCGATTTGAGCGCCCTTGCCCACTTGCAACTCGATGCAGTGAATCGTCGAACCCACGGGGATGTTGCGGATCGGCAGGGTGTTGCCCACGCGGATCGGCGACTCCGAGCCAGACAGCAGGGTCGCGCCCACTTCAACGCCGCGCGGGGCAATGATGTAGCGGCGCTCACCGTCGGCGTAGCACAGCAGCGCAATGTGCGCCGTGCGGTTCGGGTCGTACTCAATACGCTCGACCTTGGCCGGAATGCCATCCTTGTTGCGACGGAAGTCGACCACGCGGTAGTGGTGCTTGTGACCACCGCCCTTGTGACGCGTCGTGATGTGACCGTTGTTGTTGCGGCCAGCCTTCTGGAACTGGGGCTCCAGCAGGGGCGCAAAACCTGCACCCTTGTGCAGCTGGTCACGCGTGACCTTCACCATGCCGCGACGGCCTGGCGAGGTCGGTTTCATCTTGATGACTGCCATGATTAAGCGCCCTCTCCACCAAAGTTGAGCTCTTGACCCGGCATGAGCGTCACATAGGCTTTGCGAACGTGGTCACGGCGACCAACGGTCTTGCCAAAGCGCTTGGACTTGCCCTTCTGGTTGAGCACGGAAACGCCCTTGACCTGCACCTTGAACATCAGTTCAACTGCCGCCTTGATTTCGGGCTTGGAGGCATCGCGCAACACCTTGAACATCACGGCGTTGGTTTGTTCGGCGACCTGCGTGGCTTTCTCGGACACGATCGGTGCCACGAGGACCTGCATCAGGCGACCTTCGTCGTATTTCGTGACGCTCATGCGAACATCTCCTTGAGCTGGTCGATCGCCGCCTTGGTGACGATGACCTTCTTGTAATGCACCAGCGACAGCGGGTCTGCGTAACGCGGCTCGACCACGAGCACGTTGGGCAGGTTGCGCGAAGCCAGGTACAGGTTCTCGTCGACTTCCTCGGCGATCACCAGCACGGACTGCAGGTTCATTGCCTTGAACTTGTCGGCGAGTTGCTTGGTCTTGGGCGAATCCACTTTCATGGAATCCACCACGGCCAGGCGGCCTTCACGCACCAGCTGCGAGAAGATGGAGGCCATGCCGGCGCGGTACATCTTCTTGTTGAGCTTCTGCGTGAAGTTCTCGTCAGGGCTGTTCGGGAAAATGCGACCGCCCCCGCGCCACAGGGGCGACGAGGTCATACCAGCACGTGCGCGGCCGGTGCCCTTTTGCTTGAACGGCTTCTTGGTCGAGTGCTTGACCATCTGGCGGTCTTTTTGTGCACGCGTACCTTGACGGGCGTTTGCCTGATAGGCCACCACGAGCTGGTGGATCAGGGCTTCGTTGTAATCGCGACCAAACACGGTCTCAGGCACATCCACGTTGGACGAAGCCTGGCCCTGGTCGTTCAGGAGTTCAACTTGCATCAGTTTGCTCCCTTGCCGGATTTGGCCTTGATGGCAGGACGCACGGTCACGAAACCGCCGTTGGAGCCGGGCACAGCGCCGCGGATCATGAGCAGCTGACGGGCTTCGTCGACGCGCACGATGTCGAGGTTCTGAATGGTCTTGGTGACATCGCCCATGTGACCGGTCATCTTCTTGCCCGGGAACACGCGACCCGGATCTTGGGCCATGGAGATGGAGCCCGGCACGTTGTGCGAACGGCTGTTGCCGTGCGAAGCGCGCTGCGAGCTGAAGTTGTGGCGCTTGATGGTGCCGGCGAAGCCTTTACCGATCGAGGTGCCTTGCACGTCCACCTTCTGACCCGCGGCGAAGATCGCCTGCGGAGGCACCACAGCACCGGGCTGGTACTGGGAAGCCACGTCAGAAGCGACGCGGAATTCCTGGATGATTTCACCCGCTTCGACACCGGCCTTGGCCAGGTGGCCCGCTTCGGGCTTGGTCACGCGGGAGGCACGGCGGGCACCAAAGGTCACCTGCAGTGCGTCGTAGCCGTCATGGGCCAGGGTTTTGACCTGCGTCACACGGTTGTTCGACACATCGACCACCGTGACAGGAACTGCGTCCCCGTCATCGGTGAACAGACGCATCATGCCCACCTTGCGACCCAACAACCCGAGGGAGTTGCTAAGACTCATTGTTTTCTCCGTTCCCGACTTCAATTGGCCGGGGCTGATGGTGCGTTGACGCCCCGAAGGGTGCCAACACGTTTTAAAAATACGCCCTGCATCATTGACAGGCCGCATCGGCAAAGCCGAACTCACCGGACCGAAATCCGGAAAAGCCCGCCAGTATAACCAGCGGGCTTTGTTTGTGCAAGCGGACCTATGCGCGACGCATCGGCCCGCCTGAGCGCAGCATTTACTGCAGCTTGATTTCGACGTCCACGCCAGCCGGCAGGTCCAGCTTCATCAGGGCGTCGACCGTCTTGTCGGTCGGGTCCACGATGTCCATCAGGCGCTGGTGCGTGCGGATTTCGAGCTGGTCACGGCTGGTCTTGTTGACGTGCGGTGAACGCAGGATGTCGAAACGCTTCATGCGGGTGGGCAGGGGCACGGGACCCTTGACGATCGCGCCGGTGCGCTTGGCGGTGTCAACAATCTCGGCGGCCGAGCTGTCGATCAACTTGTAGTCAAAGGCCTTGAGGCGGATGCGGATTTTCTGCTTGGTAGACATGCCCGCTCCTTAAGCGATGATTTTCGCGACGACGCCGGCGCCGACGGTACGACCGCCTTCACGGATGGCGAAGCGCAGGCCTTCTTCCATGGCGATCGGGGCAATCAGCTTGACCGTGATCGACACGTTGTCGCCAGGCATCACCATTTCCTTGCCTTCTGGCAACTCGATGGAGCCGGTCACGTCCGTCGTGCGGAAGTAGAACTGCGGGCGGTAGTTGTTGAAGAACGGCGTGTGACGGCCACCTTCGTCCTTGCTCAGCACATACACCTCGCCGGTGAAGTGCGTGTGCGGCTTGATCGAGCCGGGCTTGCACAGCACCTGGCCGCGCTGCACTTCTTCGCGCTTCGTGCCGCGCAGCAGGATACCGACGTTGTCGCCAGCCTGGCCCTGGTCCAGCAGCTTGCGGAACATTTCCACGCCCGTGCAGGTGGTCTTCTGGGTGTTGGAGATACCGACGATTTCGATTTCTTCGCCAACCTTGACCACACCGCGCTCGATACGGCCGGTCACCACCGTGCCACGGCCCGAGATGGAGAACACGTCTTCCACCGGCATCAGGAACGCACCGTCCACCGCGCGCTCAGGCGTGGGGATGTAGCTGTCCAGTGCATCGGCCAGCTTCATGATGGCTTCTTCACCCAGCTTGCCCTTGTCGCCTTCGAGCGCCAGCTTGGCCGAGCCATGGATGATGGGGGTGGCGTCGCCCGGGAATTC
>CALRUK020000014.1:0-113916 GCA_943371335.1 Synechococcus sp. UW140
CGCATGGCGCCCGGCGCTGCACGGGCCGCGATCGGCAGTGGCGCTTCGGCGGCCCGTTCAGCCAGTGGCCTCGCGGCCGGCGCGAAATCCGCCTATGAGGCCGGCGCTGCTGCGTCCTCGGGCGGTCCGCTGCGCGCCGCCGGTGCCGGCGTCGCCAACGTGGCCCGCACAGGCGCCAGCGCGGTGGGGCAAAAGCTGGCCGAAGGCGCTAAGGCCGTGAAGGACAAGGTCTCGGGCTTCGTGGCGGAGGCTGCCGCGCCAGCTGCTGCCGGCGCCGAGTCGACCGCCACGGCTTCCTCCAAACCGCCCCCAGCCACCGAGCCGGCCTGGGCGCAGCGCATGCGCCGGCGCCAGCAGATGGGGCGCGCCGCCACGACGGCCGCGCACACCCTGCGCGGTGGCGATGGGGGCGGCTCGGGCAGCGGGCCCAGCCTTCGTGATTCGGATTCCTGAGGAGAACCCAGCATGCGATTCAAACGACCGCAGGTGCGCTATGCCGACACGCCGCAGCCTGCCACCCCCTACCAATCGGCCGCGCAGGCATGGGACGAGCGCATCGGATCGGCCCGCGTGCAGGCCCGCAACTGGCGCCTGATGGCCTTTGGCTGCCTGTCGCTGGCCTTGCTGATGGCCGGCGGTCTGGTCTGGCGCTCGGCGCAATCTATCGTGACCCCCTACGTGGTGGAGGTGGATCAGGCAGGCCAGGTGCGCACCGTGGGCGAAGCCGCGTCACCCTACCGCCCCGGCGATGCGCAGATCGCGCACCACCTGGCCCGCTTCGTGACGCTGGTGCGTTCGCTGTCTATCGACCCGATCGTGGTGCGGCAGAACTGGCTGGACGCCTACGACTACACGACCGACCGCGGGGCCGCCGTGCTCAACGAATACGCCCGCACCAACGATCCCTTCGTGCGGGTAGGCAAGGAGTCGGCGACGGTGCAGATCACCAGCGTGGTCCGGGCCAGCGACGCCTCGTTCAACGTGCGCTGGACCGAGCAGCGCTTCGTCAACGGCGCACCGACCGGCACAGAGCGGTGGACGGCCGTGGTCTCGACCGTGCTTCAGACGCCGCGCACCGAGCAGCGTCTGCGCAAGAACCCCCTGGGCATCTACGTCAACGGCCTGTCCTGGAGCCGCGAACTGGATGCGAACGAAGGAAGCAAACCATGAACAACCCGAACCCGACCCAGCGCATGCTCTTCAGTGCGATCGCTGTTGCCGCCACCCTGATGGGTTGCGCGTCGCAAGGCACGCCACCACCCGTGATCCCGCTGGACGAGCCCGTGATGGCGCAGCCCCTGCCCGAGCCGCCCAAGCCGGTGGAGGTGGTCGCAGTGCCGCAAGTGCTGCCCATGCCCTCGCAGATGAAGCCACTGCCTGCGGCGCAGGACAAACCGCCCGCGTCCGAGCCCGTGGATGAACGACTGCGGGTATCGCGGGCGAACGAAGAGGCCCGGGTGGCACCGACACGGGATGGCTACGTCAATGCGATCCAGGTCTGGCCCTACACTGACGGTGCGCTGTACCAGGTCTACGCAGCGCCGGGGCGCGTGACGGTGATTTCGCTGCAGGCGGGCGAAGAGCTGGTCACGGTAGCGGCCGGCGACACGGTGCGCTGGATCGTGGGCGACACGTCCAGCGGATCGGGCAATGCGCTGCGCGCGAACGTGCTGGTCAAGCCGGTGCGCACTGGCCTGAAAACCAATCTGGTCGTCACCACCAATCGGCGCACCTACCTGATCGAGCTGACCTCGACCGAGAAGGCATGGATGGCCTCGGTGTCCTGGGACTACCCCAAAGACCGCATGTTGGCCTTGCAACGGCAGGCCCAGGCAGCGCAGGCGGCAGCACCGGTGGACGCCGGGCTGTCGCTGGAGCGCCTGCGCTTTCGCTACGCGATCAGTGGCAGCACGCCGCCGTGGAAGCCCCTGCGGGCCTTCGACGATGGCGACAAGGTCTACATCCAGTTCCCGGCCGGCATCGCACAAGGCGAGTTGCCGCCGCTGTTCGTCATCGGCGCGCAGGGCGACGGGCAGCTGGTGAACTACCGCTTCCGCTCGCCCTACTACATCGTCGACCGCCTGTTTGGTGCGGCGGAACTGCGACTGGGCGCCGACAAGGGCGACGTGGTCCGTATCGAGCGCACGGATGGATGGCCGCCGACCACTCGGAGGAACTGAACATGTCCATGCACGACCCCGCACCGTCAGGTGCGCCTGGCCGCCCTGCAGCGGCCAAGGTGTCGCCCGAATCGATGGCGCTGCGCGCCCAGCCACGCCCGGTGACCCGACTCAATCGCGGCAGTCTCGCGCTGCTCGCGGGCCTGCTAGCCTTGGGCGTGCTGGGAGCAACGGTCTGGTCGCTGCAGCCCAAGCCTCGCCGGGAGTCCAACGAGCCAGCCGAGCTGTTCAATGTTGATCGCGTCTCGCGCTCCGAAGGCCTGGGGCAGTTGCCGGCGGATTACTCCAAGTTGCCGCAACCCGCCCCGGCACCGGTGCCGGAGTTGGGGCCACCCTTGCCCGGCGACCTGGGCCCAGCCATCGTCAGGTCACAACAGCCGGTGATCCCGAGCTATTCGCCACCGGGACACGACCCTGCCGCGTCAGAGCGCGATGCCCGGCGCAAGGAGTCCGAGCAGGCTGCTGCTGCGTCGGTGTTCTTTCGCAATGGTTCGCAGCGCGCGGCAACTGCTGCGCCGAACGCTGCGGCGGCTGGCACCCAGAGCTCGGTGCCCAGCGGCATGGCGGGTTTTGACCCCATGGCAGCTGGCCCCGCGTCCACGCCAGCGCAGACCGACGGTGCCGACGCCACGGCGTCACAGAACCGCCAAGACCAAAAGGAGGCTTTCCAGAAAGCCGCTTCCACGGAAACACGCAATTCCGGCTCACTGCAACTGCCCGCATCGCCGTATCAGGTGATGGCGGGGACGGTGATTGCCGGGGCCTTGGTCACCGGCATCCAGTCCGACCTGCCCGGCGACGTGATCGCCACGGTCACCGAGCCGGTCTACGACACCGCAACCGGCAAGCACCTGCTGATCCCGCAGGGATCTCGCATCCTCGGGCGCTACAACAGCCAGGTGAGCTATGGCCAGAGCCGGGTGCAGGTGGTGTGGAACCGGGTGATCCTGCCCGACACGTCGTCACTGACACTGGACAACCTGGTGGGTTCCGACCCTGCCGGCCGGGCCGGGCTCGAAGATGGCGTGGACTGGCACTGGGATCGCGTCTTCGCAGGGGCCGCACTGACCTCGCTGCTGGGCATCGGTGCCGAGCTGGCCGCCCCCGAAAACCGCCAGGACGGCAACCGCATCGTGATCGCGGGGCGCGACAGCCTGCAAGACAGCGTGAACCAGATTGGCCAGGAGGTGACTCGGCGCAACCTGAACATCCAACCAACACTGACCGCGCGACCGGGTTTGCCCATGCGCGTCATCGTCAACCGAGACCTGGTGCTGCGGCCCTACCAGCCACTGTTCTTTGTTCGAGGAGCGCCGCGATGAGCACGAGCACGAGCACTAGGCTGCGCCTGGGGCCCCTGCCCAAGACAGAGAGCGTCAAGCTGACCTTCACTTGTCCGTCGGACCTGAAAGCCGAGCTGGATCGCTACGCCGCTCTGCACGCGCAGACCTATGGCGAGGCGACGGATGCTCTGGCGCTGATTCCGCACATGCTGGCGGAGTTCATGGCCAGGGACCGAGGATTCCGGCGAGGAGATGCCAAAGGTAAGACTCCATTGGCGTCGACCAAGTCGGCCGATGCTGGCAGGGCATTGGAATGACCTGTATGGTAAGAGCGCATGAGCCCACCCGGCCAAATCTTGGTATGGGCCGTAGCCGAAAAGCGCCGATCAAGCGTTTCGCCGAAGTCATCAGTTGCAGCGAGAACGCGGCACACCACAAAGTCAAGAATGGCGCGTGGGTGGGCAGCAGCTTCATGGTGTTCGATGCGCCCGAGCGCCGCGAGCACCATCAGCAAGGCGGTGCGGCATGACCGACGAAACGATCAACGCCGAACAGTGCGCCGAGCTCCTGCACTGCACCGAGCAACGAATCGAGGAACTGACCCGAACCGGCGAGCTGCCGGGGATGAAATTCGGCCGCGGCTGGATCTACGTGAAGGCCGACCTGCTGGCCTACATTGCCGATCGCGCCCGGAAAGAGGCGGAAGAGCGGCGCCAGGACCTCAACGCACGAAAGTCGGTCCCGCGCCTGGACATACCGGTCAAGCCGCGGCGACAGACGCCTCCACCGCTTCCGGTGCCGGCCAAAGCCTTTGCGCAAGGTCCACGCCCCTGAAGCTGGCGTAGCGCTGGGCCATCACCGAGCCCGGCTTCCATCCCATGATCTTGTTCAGCTCCTCCAGACGGAACAGATCGCGCCCGTCTTTGTCTTTCAGCTCCAGCCATCGGCACGTCGCTTCGTGTCTCAGGTCGTGTTCATGAAGGCCAACGATGTCCATGTACTCGAAAGCGATCCTGAAACGGAATGACAGCCGTTGACTGGTACGCACCAAGCCCTTTTTCCCTTCCTCGACCCCCTCCTCGTTGAGGAACGGGAAGAGGTGTGCGTCGGGTTCAAACGGTGGACGCGATGCAAAGTACAAGGAGAGCGTCTGATGCACTTCGGGACGCATCGGGACATCTCGATAAGAAATCTTCCCACGCCACTGCTTGGTCTCCTTGGCATGGATCACCTTGTTCTGCATGTCAATCTGGCCCCTGGTCAGGGTGTACGCCTCTCTGAGCCGCAGTCCCGTGTTCAGGATCAGCAGGTACAAGGTCAACAGCGCATCGCCTCCCTTGAGTTCGAGGCCGCGCGAGCGATCCGGCCGCTCATAGCCCGACAGCACCGCCACGATCTTCTCGTGCTCCCCTGGCAGCAGGCGCCTGTCGCGCGCCACGTTCACCTTCACCTTGCCTCCCTTGGCTTTCGCCATCTGGGCATCGAGGTCGGTATAAGTCGAGTAGCCCTTGGGCAGCAGCTTCACGGGGTTGCTGATCTTGACGTTCACGTGGTGCCGCAGGTACTCGTCAATGGCCCGGCTCAGCGCCTGAATGCGGTGCTTGATGGACGAAGGGGACAGGTTCTTCTCCACCTTCAGGGAACGGAGATAGCCGGTCAACCATTTGTAGTTGGCATCCGAGAACCGCACCGAACCCACCTCGCGCGTCAGCGTCTTGAGCGTGAGAATTTGCGAAGGCGCCGCGAAGCCGCTATCCGACCACTCTCCAAGAATGCGCAGCAAGCGCACGCCATCGCCGGGAGACGTGGGGGCAGTCAGTTCTGCCGGCGGCGGGATGTCCGCATGCTTCATCAGCTTCCACTGCCGCCCGTAAGCAATGGCTTCGGCCTCGGTGTCGAAGGTGAAGTACTTGCGCCCGTTCGGAAGCGATGGGTGCCTCAGCCCTATTTCCCACTTCCCCGATGGCTTCAGTCTGGGTTTTGCCATGCCACATCTCCATCGTGTCAACGAGATGGATCATCGCATGATCTGATTGAGTTTCAGCCGCCATTTTGTGGCGTCTGTGGATGCTTCTGAGGCTTCTCTCAGCCTCCATAAACTCAATAAGTTATTGATTTATATGGATATCAAAAATGAAGGCAAACACAGAGATCAGCTACAAGATCGAACTGATCCAGCGCACCGAAAAGGAAGGCGGACAAGGCCTTCGCTGAAGCACCCGCTTCAGGCGGCCACAAAAAAGCCCGGCATGCCGGGCTTTTTTTTGGTCAGCGCAAAGGCTCAGGGCGCGATCGCCACTTCCACCCGACGCGCTTCGGCGTTGTTGCCCGTGCCCATGGTCTGCTCGGGCTTCTTCAGCTCGACGCCTGCTTCTGCCACACCGGCACCCACCAGCGCTGCGCGCACCGCCATGGCACGCTGCTTGGCCAGCTCGGCATTGAACGCCGGGTCGCCCGTGGCATCGTGGAAACCGGAGATCACCAGCTTCTTGCCGGCCTTGGCTGCTGCAATGGCTTCACCCAATGCGTCCAGTGCGCCGGCGGCCAGATCGGCCTTGCCTGATGCGAAGTAGAACTTGACCACACCGTTTTCCACCACCACGCTGGCGTCATCGCTGGAAGCGGCAACTGCGGCTGCGGCGGGAGCTGCCACGGCTGCGGCAGCGGCGGGCGCGGAACCGCGCGACTTGTGAATACCGATGCCCAAAGCAAGGCCAACAGCCAAAACGATCACGCTGATCAGCACCAGGGCCACAACGCGATACTCGGGTTCGTCATCCTGAGAGGACATGGAAAACACTCCGTGAAGAATAATGGGAAAGAACTCGACGAAGATTGTAAATGGCCGACCGTGACACACCGAGGGCACGCAACGTGCAGCACAACCCGGACCTGAGGGACGGCGCCCAGATGATGGTCGACACGCTCGCACAGTGGCGAGCTCAAGGGCCGCGCCCCGACCTTTGGGTGTTCGCGTACGCATCACTGGTCTGGAGACCCGAATTCGAAGCAGCCGAGCAGCGCCCCGCGCGCGTGCAGGGCTACCACCGGTGTCTCGAAATGTGGAGCCGCGTCAACCGCGGCACCTACGAATGCCCCGGGCTGGTCTTCGCCCTCATGGCGGGCGGCAGCTGCAACGGGCTCGCGCTTCGTGTACCTCACGAACAGGTTGAAGCCCTCATGCCCGTGCTTTGGGCCCGCGAGATGCCCAACCCCGTCTACGACCCGAAATGGCTGCGCTGCCACACGCCGCAGGGGCCGGTCACGGCACTGGCCTTCACCCTTTCGCGCCAGAGCCCCAGCCACACCGGCACCCTGAGCGAAGAGCGCTACCGCGAGATCTTTGCCCGCTCATGCGGCCGCTACGGCACGACACTGGACTACGCGCGCCGAACTTTCGAAGGGCTGCTGCACCACGGCATTCACGACCGTGCGCTGCAGAAGCTCCTGCGGCTCGCCGATGACCCTACAGTCCCGCCCGCCACACACCCCGCTCCTATACTGCCCGCATGAACATCGCCGACCTGCGCAAGAGCTACGAAAAGGCCGAACTCAGCGAGTCGGCCTCGCACGCGAACCCGCTTCAACAATTCGAGCAATGGCTCAACGAAGCCATCAGCAGCCAAGTGCCGGAGCCCAATGCCATGACGCTGGCCACCGTCGGCTCCAACTTGCGCCCCAGCACGCGCGTGGTGCTGATCAAAGGCTATGACGAGCGCGGCATCGTCTGGTACACCAATTACCAAAGCCACAAGGGGCGCGAACTGGCGGGCAATCCGTTTGCGGCGCTGCAGTTCCACTGGGTCGAGCTTGAACGCGTCGTTCGCATCGAAGGCGTGGTGGAGAAAGTCAGCGACGAAGAAAGCGATGCGTACTTTCACAGCCGTCCGCTGGACAGCCGCATCGGCGCCTGGGCCAGCCCGCAAAGCGAAGTGATCTCCAGCCGCAGCGTGCTCGTGACCAATGCCGCCAAGTACGGCGCACAGTTCATGCTGCAACCGCCGCGCCCGCCGCACTGGGGCGGCTACCGCCTCAAACCTGACAGCTGGCAGTTCTGGCAAGGGCGTCGCAGCCGTCTGCACGATCGGCTGCGCTACACCGCGCAACCCGACGGCCAGTGGCTGCGCGAACGGCTCGCGCCCTAAGCCAACCGCTCGATGCGCTGCCTGGCAACGGCTTGAAGCTGCGCCGCACTCACCCGCTGCGGCGCGATGTCGGCCAGGGGCATCAACACAAAGGCGCGCTCGCACATGCGTGGGTGCGGCACCGTGAGACGTGTTGACTCGATGCGGCCATCGCCAAACAGCAGCAGATCCAGGTCGAGTGTGCGCGGCGCGTTGCGGTAGGGCCGCTCACGCCCCGCTTGCGTTTCGATCCGCTGCAGCTCATCCAGCAATTGAGGCGCAGTGCATGTGGTGGCCACTTCGGCGACCGCGTTGACGTAGTCCGGGCCACTGGACTCCACCGGCGCGGTCCGATAAAGACCCGAAGCGCGCACCAGTCGCACACCGGGCGCGGCGGCCAAGGCATCGAGCGCCAGGCGCAGGGCTTGCTCCGCGTCGCCCAGATTGGCGCCCAGCGCCACATAGGCCGTGACGTCCTGGCGCGACACGGTGGACCTCAGTCGCCGGCCTCGCCAGGCGCGCCACCATTCTCGGTACGCCCTGCGTCGCCGGGTTTGCGGCGACGCCGGCGGCGCTTCTTGGCGGGCGCGCTGCCAGCTTCGGCCGCCGTGCCGGCGGGCGCCACCTCTTCGGCGCCATCATCGCCCTCTTCGTCCTGATGGCGGAAACGCGGATCCGCGGGTTCTACCGGCGCGCTGGCCGGGTGGTCGGCATCGGTTCGCTTCACGCGCCTGGCCTTGCCTGCGCCCGGCTTGGCGAGGTTGTCCCGGCGCTGGGCGTCCACCATGTCTTCGCGCATGGCATCGCTGGCCGTGCTGAAGGTTTCCCACCAGTGGGACAGCTCTTCCTCGACTTCGCCCACCTGCGCACGCAGGCGCAGGAAATCAAAGCCCGCCCGAAACCGAGGCTGCTCCACCAGACTGAAAGGCGAGGCGCCCACGCGCTTGTCAAAACGCGGCTGCATCATCCAGATCTCGCGCATGTCTGCACCCAGCTTGCCCCGGCCCGACACATCACCGATGCGCGCCTCGAAGGCGTCGTCCACAGCTTCCTGCAGCGCCGCAAAGGGCGCTGGCGCCCGCTGCCCGGGGCGCGGCGTGAGGCGCTGGTTCCAGCCCTTGCGCACGTCGGCCCACAGCACGCAGGCGAGCAGGAAACTGGGCGCCACGGGCTTGCCCTCGCCCACGCGGCGGTCGGTGTCTTGCAGCGCCAGCTTGACGAACTCGTCGTCGGCACGCTGCACCACCACATCGAGCAAGGGGTAGATGCCCGTGCCCAGGCCCACGGCCTTGAGCTGTGCCACGCTGGCCAGTGCGTGGCCGGTTTGCAGCAGCTTGAGCATTTCGTCAAACAGGCGGCTCTGCGGTACATCGGCCAGCAGGGTGTGCGACGAGGCCAGCGGCGCGAGCGTCTTGGCGTCGAAGGTGAAACCCAGACCATTGAGCTTGGCCGCAAAACGCACAGCGCGAATGATGCGCACCGGGTCTTCGCGGTAACGCGTGGCGGCATCGCCAATCATGCGCAGCGTGCGCTTCTTGGCGTCACGAATGCCGTGGTGGAAATCGACCACGGTCTGCGTTTCGGGGTCGTAGTACATCGCGTTGATGCTGAAGTCGCGACGGGCGGCGTCCTGCTCGATGGGACCCCAGACGTTGTCGCGCAGCACGCGTCCGCTGGCATCGACCGCGTGCTTCATGCCCGCGAGTTCGCCCTTGCTGGTGCGCTCGTTGCCGGCCACCTGCTCGGCGGCGGCGTTGTCGAGGTACGCGCGGAAGGTGGAGACTTCGATCACCTCGTGTTCGCGTCCACGGCCATAGATCACGTGCACGATGCGAAAGCGCCGCCCGATGATGAAGGCACGTCGGAAAAGGCCCTTGACCTGCTCGGGCGTTGCGCTGGTGGCCACATCGAAGTCTTTGGGGCGCAATCCCAGCAGCAGATCGCGCACGGCGCCACCCACGAGGTACGCCTCAAAGCCCGCCTGCTTGAGTGTGTGCACCACGTCCAGCGCGCGCTGGTCTACCAGCGAGCGGTCGATGCCGTGCACGCTGGCCGGCACGTCTTCCCGCTTGCCAAACGGGTGGGCGCGGCGGCTGGCGGTGCCGCTGGTCTTGCCCAGCAGCCGGTCGATGAATTTCTTGATCATTCGAATAGGTTCAATGTGCGCCAGCCTCGCTCGAGGGCGATGGCGCGGAGACGGGCATCCGGATTGGTGGCCACGGGCTCTTGCACTTTTTCCAGCAGCGGGAGGTCGTTGATGGAGTCGCTGTAGAAAGTGCTGTGCTGCACGCGCGACCAGTCCAGCCCGCGGGCAGCCAGCCATTGTTCCACACGGGCGATCTTGCCCTCGCGAAACGACGGCGTGCCCCGAATGGCGCCCGTGGGCTCGCCACGTTCGTCGCGTTCGAGCTCGATGGCGATCAGCTCGTTCACCCCGAAGGCCTGCGCAATGGGGCGCGTGACGAATTCGTTGGTCGCGGTGACGATGACCACCGTGTCGCCCGCGGCCTGATGGCGTCGCAGCAGCGCCCGAGCCGGCTCGCGCATGGCGGGCTCGATCACTTCGCGCATGAAGCGCTCATGGGCTTTCAGCGATGCCGCCAGCCCATGCTCGCGCACGGCGTCGGTGGCAAAGCGCACATAGCGGTGAATGTCCAGCGTGCCGGCCTTGTAGTCGGCGTAGAAGCCATCGTTGGCCTCGGAGAAACGGTGGGCGTCTCGCCAGCCAAGGGCAACGGTGAATTCGCCCCAGGCGTAATCGGAATCGAGCGGGATCAGGGTGTGGTCCAGGTCGAAAAGGGCCAATCTCATGTTTATTCGTTTTCCAGCATCGATTTGATCAACGGGATGGTGATGGCGCGCTGGGTGCGCAGGGCATAGCTGTCGAGCTGGTCGAGCAGCATCATCAGGCTGGAGAGGTCGCGCGAGAAGCGACGCAGCATGAAGTCCATCACTTCGTCGCTGAGGAACACACCACGCTCGTCGGCCGCCCGGCGCAACACGGCGCGGCGCTCGGTTTCACTCAATGCCTGCAACTGGAACACATGGCCCCAGCCCAGGCGGGTTCGAAGGTCTTCGCGCAGCCGAAGATCGGCAGGTGGGCAGGTGGCCGCCGCCAGCACCCAACGGGCAGGCCCGTGCGCGGGGCTCTGGGCATTGACGAACCAGTTGAATGCCGCAGCCTGCTGCGCGGCGGTGTAAAGATGGCAGTCGTCCAGCAGCACGGCATCCCAGTCGTCGTTGAACTCCGTGGGGTCCAGCGTGCCGGCATCCAGCCAACCCACGCGACTGCCCTGCTCGCGCAGGGCTTCTCGCACGGCGCGCAACAAGTGGGTTTTACCGCTGCCGCTCTCGCCCCACAGGAACGTGGGCACCGGTGAGCGCAGGGGGTTGTTGGTCCACAGCCGCAGGTGTTCTACAGCGGCCTCGTTGCCCGCTCCGACGAAGTTGGTCAGCGTGGGCACGGGGGCGAAGCCGATGTCCAGCGCCATCTGCCTCATGGGGGTCGGTCCGGTGCTCATGCTTCGTTCTCCGGTGCCACGCGCGGGCCGTCCAGGTACAGAGCGCTGGCCATGTAGCGCTGGCGAAGGCGGCGGATCGCCACCAGCAGCACAGCGCTGGCAGGCAATGCGATCAACACGCCCACAAACCCGAACAGATGACCAAATGCCAGCAACGCGAAGATGACGGCAATAGGGTGCAAGCCAATGCGCTCACCCAGCAAGCGAGGGGTGAGGTAGAGGCTTTCCACGACCTGCCCCACACCGTACACGGCCGCCACCAACGCCACGCCGAGAAGGGTCTGGAATTCGAGCAAGCCCGCGAGCAGCGCCAGCACCAGGCCAACCCCAAAACCCAGGTAAGGCACGAACACGGCCAGGCCGGTGAACACCCCGATGGGCAAGGCCAGGTTCAGACCGACCAGCGCCAGACCCACGGCATAAAACACCGCCAGCAAGCCCATGACCAGCAATTGGCCACGCAGGTACTGGCCCAGCACTTCGTCGGTCTCATCGAGAAAACTCTGAACGCTGGCGCGCCACCGGGGCGGAATCAAGGACTTCGTGCGCTCGACGAGGTTGTTCCAGTCCAGCAGCAGGTAGTAGGCCACGATGGGCATGAGGAACAAGTTGCCCACGACCGCCGCCAGCGCACTGCCACCGATGCGCAGCGATGAGAGCAGGTGGTCGAGGATTTCGCTCTCGTGGCCCGACACCAGACGCGTGAGCCACTCGCGAACCAGGCCCACATCCACCGAAAGGCTCACACCGAAACGCCCCGCCAGGGGCGTGAGCCAGCCGTTCAAACGGTTGAGCAGCTCAGGCACCTGCTCGCGCAGCAGCGGTACCTGCTTGGTGATCACGGGCACGATCAGCAGAAACACCGCCAGCAGCACCAGCATGAGCAGGGTGATGGCCATGCCGGCGCCGAGCCAGCGCGGCACACCCTTGGCCCGCAAGCGCTCCACCAGCGGGTGCAGCGCATAGGCCAGCACGGCGGCCAGCAGAAAGGGCATGAGCACAGGTGCGAGCAGCGTGAACAGCAGCCAGATGACGACCGCGATCGCGGCCCACAGCAGGGCTCGGATCTGGTGGGAGGTCAGGGGCATGGGGCAGGCTCGGCAAGGTGGACGGGATCGCTGGGGCAAACCCGTAAAATCTGGGGCAAATTCTATCGGGCCACTCTCAGCGTCGCTGAAAGCCCCCACCCCTGCCGCGTTCCGTCCACCGACCCGCCCCTCCCTGCGTGGGGCCAGCCCGCACATGACCTCCCCCTCCACTCCCCTTTCCTACAAAGACGCTGGCGTTGACATCGATGCGGGCGACGCCCTGGTCGAGCGCATCAAGCCCTTGGCCAAGAAGACCATGCGCGAGGGTGTGCTGGCCGGCATCGGCGGGTTCGGAGCGCTGTTCGAGGTGCCCAAGCGTTACAAGGAGCCCGTGCTCGTGAGCGGCACCGACGGCGTGGGCACCAAGCTCAAGCTGGCGTTTGAATGGAACATGCACGACACGGTGGGCATTGACCTGGTCGGCATGAGCGTGAACGACGTGCTGGTGCAAGGCGCCGAGCCGCTCTTCTTCCTGGACTATTTCGCCTGCGGCAAGCTCGACGTGGACACAGCCGCCGCCGTGGTGGGCGGCATCGCCAAGGGCTGCGAACTGAGCGGCTGCGCGCTCATCGGCGGCGAAACCGCCGAGATGCCGGGCATGTACCCCGCGGGCGAGTACGACCTGGCAGGCTTTTGTGTGGGCGCGGTCGAGAAGTCGAAGATCCTCACCGGCCAGAACGTGAAACCCGGTGACGTGGTGCTCGGGCTGGCCTCGCACGGCGTGCATTCCAACGGCTTCTCGCTGGTGCGCAAGTGCATCGAGCGCGCGGGCACGGGCCTGCCCGCCACGCTGGATGGCCAGCCATTCAAGCAGGCCATCATGAAGCCGACCCGCCTTTACGTGAAGAACGTGCTCGCGGCGCTGGCACAGCATCCCATCAAAGCGCTGGCCCACATCACTGGCGGCGGCCTTCTGGAGAACATTCCCCGCGTGCTGCCTGAAGGCACGGCCGCCCACTTGAAGAAGGGCAGCTGGCCACAGACCGAGTTGTTTGCCTGGCTGCAGAAGACGGCGGGTATCGACGACATCGAAATGAACCGCACCTTCAACAACGGCATCGGCATGGTGGTGGTGATCGCTGCCGACCAGGCGGCTGCCTGCGCCGACACCTTGCGCAGCCTGGGCGAAACCGTGTTCGAGATCGGCCAGATCGCTGAGCGCGGCACGGGCGCAGCGGTGGTCGTGGCCTGACGACACTGGCTGAAGGCCAGCAGTCAGAGCAAGGCTTCTGACGGCAACACGTGCACGCCCGGCGTGGCCGACAGCGCGGCCTGCACAAGGTGATGCGCGATGCGATCTGCAGGCACGACGCGGTAGCGGCGCGGCAACAAGGGTTGCAGCACCCTGGAAACGCCCACCGCCAGCTGCTCCAGGGGTCGTGAAGTCTGACGGTGGCCACCGATCAGCCCGGGGCGCACCAAGGTCAGGGACAGATAGCCCACGGCCTGCAGGTCGCGCTCGGTCTCGCCTTTGGTGCGCGAGTAAAAAACACGTGAACCCACATCGGCACCGAGTGCCGAATTCAGCGCAAAGGCCCGTGCGCCGTGGCGCCACGCCAGATAGGCCACTTCCAGTGTGTGGTCGTGGTCGACCTTGTAGAAGGCGGCTTGCGAACCCGCCGCCCGGATGGTGGTGCCCAGCGTGCAGATCACCGCGTCGACGCGCCACCAGGGGGCGTCTTCGGGCAGGCGCTCGAAATCCACGACGGGATTGAGCAGTTTGGGGTGCGGCGGGAGCGGTTTTCGCGTGGGTGCGACCACGCGCTCGACGGTGGGATCGGCCAGGAGTTGTTGCAGCACATGGCTGCCCACCAGCCCGGTGGCGCCCACCAGCATCAGTTGTTTCATGGAGTTGTTTGTCACGTCAGTCGGCCCGCATGGTCGACGCGTGAGGGTGCGGCGTCAAACAGAATTACATGGCGACACATCCCGAACGCCACTGCCGGCGCGGGTGGTGCCGGCCCACCTCAGTTCGAAGCGCTGCGCAGCTCCTGCAGACGCTGCGCGATGGAGTCGCGATCGAGAGTGTCTTCGGCATGGGCGACGTAGGTTTCGAGGTCGGCCACAGCCAGCCGCACATCGCCCATTTCAGCCCACGCCAGCCCGCGGTCGCGGTACTCGACCCAGGCATCGGGCAACAGGATGAGCAGGCGGTCCAGCACCGCAATGAGGCGGAGCCAGTCGTCCTGGGTGCGGTGGATTTCCTTGAGATTGCGCAGGAGCCGCGCCAGGATGTCGCGCGGCGTGGCGGCCTGCAAGTAGAGGCCCACCGGCACATCGAAATCATCCACCAGCCCGTTGCGGCGCTTGTAGGGCTCTAGGCGCTCCGACAGGTCTTCGCGACTGAGCGACTGCCCCGTGAACGGATCGATCACCACTTGCCCGTTGGGCAGGTTCACCTTGACCATGAAATGGCCAGGAAAATTCACGCCGCGCGCCTTCAGCCCCAGCCCTTGGGCCAGTTCCAGCCACAACACGGCCAGCGTGATGGGGATGCCGCGGCGGGTGCGCAGGACGGCGTTCAGAAAACTGTTGTCGGGGTCGTAGTAGTTGTTGACGTTGCCGCCAAACCCCATGTCGCGAAAAAAGAACTGGTTGAGCGTGCGCAATCGCTGCAGCGGCCCAGCGTCGGCCGCACAGCGCCGGCGCACCCGGGCCAGCATCTGGTCGACGTCACCCAGCACCTGCTGTACATCGAGATCGGGGTACTCGTCCTGGGCAATGGCGGTGGCGGCCTCAAAGAGGGGCAACGCATCGTCGTCACCCACCAGGGCAGCAAAGTAGCCCAAGGGGGTGGGAGCGGGATAAGCGTACGGCGTCGGCATGATGGCGATGGTCCTGGAGCCGCAGATTACGTCATTTTCTGACGAACTGCCTCAGGTTCAACCCCGCCACCAACAGCGTAAGGAAATACACCAGCACGGCGCCCAGCACACACAAGGTGAGCAGGCCCACACGCTGCAACGCCTGGCCCTGGAACCCGAGCCAGTCAACGTGCGCTGCGCACCACATGAGAAAGACGGCCAGCAGCGCACTGGCGGCCAGCACCTGCATGCCGAACAGTGCCCAGCCCGGTGATGGCTTGTAAGCCCCCCGGCGCACCAGCCCCACCAACAGGAACAGCGCGTTGACCATGGCACCAATACCGATGGCCAGGGCCAGCCCTGCATGGGCCAGCTTGGGCACCAGCACCACGTTGAGCACCTGTGTGAGCACCAGCACGCCAATGGCAATCTTGACCGGTGTGCGGATGTCCTGTCTGGCGTAGAAGCCCGGAGCCAGCACCTTGATGGCAATGAGTCCGATCAGGCCGGCACCGTAACCCATAAGTGCCGTTGCGGTCCGCTGCACGTCGGCCGCCGTGAAGGCGCCATAGTGGTAAAGCACGGCGACCAGCGGGTGCGCAAACGTGAGCAAGGCCACCGCACAGGGCACCGCCAGCAACACGACCAGGCGCAGGCCCCAGTCGAGCAATCCGCTGTAGCGCGCCGTGTCGTCCGCCGCCTTGGCGGCCGCCAGTTGCGGCAGCAGCACCACACCCAATGCCACGCCCAACATGGCGGTGGGGAACTCCATCAACCGGTCGGCATAAGTCAACCAGCTCACGCTGCCGGCCGTGAGGTGCGACGCGATCTGCGTGTTGATCAAGAGGGAAATCTGCGCAACGCTGACCCCGAGCAGCGCCGGCAACATCAGTGTGGTGACGCGGCGCGTGCTGGGGTGGTGCCAGGCGGTTTTCAAGGACGACCACCTGAGGCTCACCCGCGGCAACAGGCCCAGTCGGTGCAGCGCCGGGATCTGCACGCCCAGCTGCAAAGTGCCACCCAGCAGCACGCCACCGGCCATGGCATAGATGGGCTCGATGCCCAGCGTCGCGAACCACGGCGCGCCCCAGGCGGCTGCAGAAATCATGGCCACGTTGAGCAGCACCGGTGTCGCTGCGGGTACCGCGAAACGCTTCCACGTGTTCAGAATGCCCGCCGACAGCGCCACGAAAGACATGAAGGCGATGTACGGAAACATCCAGCGGGTCATGAACACGGCTGCGTCAAAGCCGCTGTCGTTCAGGCCGCTGGCCATGGCCCACACCAGCACTGGCGCCCCCAGCACACCGAGCACACAGGTGACCGACAGCGCCCACGCCAGCACGGTGGCGATCTGGTTCACCAGCTGACGGGTGGCGTCGTCGCCCTCCTTTTCACGCACGCCCGCCAGCACGGGCACGAACGCCTGGCTGAATGCGCCTTCTGCAAAGAGGCGTCGAAGCAGGTTGGGGATGCGAAAGGCGACGTTGAAGGCGTCGGTCAGCGCGCTGGCACCAAAGGTGGCCGCCATCAACAGTTCACGCACCAGGCCCGTGATGCGCGATACCAGCGTGAGCAGCGAGACGAGGGAGGCGGACTTGAAAAGGGACACGCGACGAGTGTAACGACCGCGTTGGAGGCGAAAGCTGGGGCCGATCGCCCATGGCGTCGGGAGCTGGCGCGTGAATGCCGCCCCGGCGTCAGCGGCTTGCCGGCCAGAGCGCCCATGCTAAAATCGCGGGCTTTGCTGGCATCATCCCCAAACATTGAAGGAATATCACCATGGCAACCAAGCCGAAGAAAAAGAACCCCCGTCTGGCCTCTGGCCGCAAACGCGTCCGCCAAGACATCAAGATCAATGCAGCCAACACCTCGCTGCGCTCCAAATACCGCACCGCCGTCAAGAACGTTGAAAAAGCCGTCCTGACCGGTGACAAAGCCAAGGCGACCGAACTGTTCGCCAAGATGCAGCAAGTCGTCGACATCGTGGCCGACAAGGGCATCTTCCACAAGAACAAGGCCGCGCGCGACAAGAGCCGCCTGTCGGCCAAAGTCAAGGGCCTCGCAGCAGCCGCTGCCTGAGTCCCACCGGTCTGGCCCCGCCAGACCACCAGCCCGGGCCTTATGGCCTGCCGTTTGAAACGGGTGCGCTGCCAGCAAAAGCAAAAAAGCCGTCGCAAGACGGCTTTTTTGTTGTCTGCGCGGAGACGAGAAACGAAAGTCAGGGCTTGCGGGGCTCTTCCGGCAGCAGGCAGGCTTCTGCCACCTGCAAGCCGTTGTCGCGCGCGAAGTTCATGCAGAAGTCCCAGGCCATGGGCTCGGCTTCGCGCAGATCGTGGTGCACCACCACGCATTTGATGCCATTGATGGTGTTGGGCACGCACCAGGGTGAGTAGCTCAAATGGCTGCCGGGCTGGGCACCGCCTGGGCGAAACGAGCTCATGACCCCGGCCAGGCGCTCGGCCCAGTCGCTGGGGCGGAACGTGCGACCGTCCTGCGTGACGCCCTGGATGAAGACTTGTTTGGCTGTCGGTGAAACCATCGGGGGAAGCCTTCGGATGGAGGGCTCGGCTGGGAGAAAACCACCGCCAGAGCGAGGATCGCTCGCTGGGGATATCGGTGGGTATTCTATCTTATATAAGACCTGAACCAAGGGATAACCCAGGCCTGCGGCCAGGCACTGGATCGCATTTCTTCGATGCGGAACAAGCAATGATGATGCCCACCCGCTGCGCCTAAAATCGCGCTTCAACGGCTCAACCTTCGTTGAGCCGCTTTCTTTTTGGCCCTTTCCACGGAGTCTCCCGCATGAATGCCGCCCTCAAGCCCGTCGCTTCACCCCATGTGATGAACACCTACGGCCGCCTGCCGATCGCGATGTCGCATGGCCGTGGCTGCCGTCTGTGGGACACGAACGGCAAGGAGTACCTGGACGCTCTGGGGGGCATTGCGGTGAACACCCTGGGCCACGCCCACCCCAAACTGGTGCCCGCGCTGCAAGACCAGGTGGCCAAACTGATCCACTGCAGCAACTACTACCACGTGCCCGACCAGGAAAAGCTCGCGCAGCTGCTGGTGGAGCGCTCGGGCCTGACCAATGCTTTCTTCTGCAGCACGGGCCTGGAGGCCAACGAGGCCGCCCTCAAGCTGGCGCGCAAGTATGGGCACGACAAAGGCATCGAGCGCCCGGAGATCGTGGTCTACGACAAAGCCTTCCACGGCCGCTCCATCGCCACCCTTTCGGCCACGGGCAACCCCAAGGTGCAGGCCGGCTTCGGGCCGCTGGTGGAAGGTTTCATCCGCGTGCCACAGAACGACATTGAGTCGCTGAAGAAGGCCACGGCGGGCAACCCCAACGTGGTGGCCGTGTTCTTCGAGACCATTCAGGGCGAAGGCGGCGTCAACCCGATGCGCGCGCAATACCTCAAGGACGTGCGCGCCCTGTGCGACGCCAACGACTGGCTTCTGATGATCGACGAGGTGCAGTGCGGCATGGGCCGCACCGGCAAGTGGTTCGCCCATCAGTGGGCGGGCATCCTGCCCGACGTGATGCCGCTGGCCAAAGGCCTGGGCTCGGGCGTGCCCATCGGTGCCGTGGTGGCCGGGCCCAAAGCCGCCAACATCTTCCAGCCCGGCAACCACGGCACCACCTTCGGCGGCAACCCGCTGGCCATGCGTGCCGGCGTGGAAACCATCCGCATCATGGAAGAAGACGGCCTGCTGGAAAACGCGGCGCGCGTGGGCGAGCACCTGCGCGCCGCGCTCGAAAAAAGCCTGTCGGGCAAGCCGGGCGTGAAGGACATTCGTGGCCAGGGCCTGATGATCGGGGTCGAGCTTGACCGCCCCTGCGGCGTGCTGACCCAGCGCGCTGCAGACGCCGGCCTGTTGATTTCGGTCACCGCCGACAGCGTGATCCGCCTCGTGCCGCCACTGATCATGACCACGGCCGAGGCCGACGAGGTGGCGGGCATCCTGCTGCCATTGATCCACGCCTTCCTGGCCGAATGAGCAAGCCCGCCACCATGACGATCCCGCACTACCTGCAGTTCAAAGACCTGGACGCCGCCACCTACGCCTACCTCTTCGAACGCGCGGCCTTCATCAAGCGCAAGTTCAAGGCGGTGGAGAAGTACCAGCCCTTTGCCGACCCCGACCGCACGCTGGCCATGATCTTTGAGAAGGCCAGCACGCGCACCCGCGTGAGCTTTGAGGCGGGCATGTACCAGATGGGTGGCTCGGTGGTGCACCTCACCACGGGCGACAGCCAGCTCGGCCGCGCCGAGCCGATCGAAGACAGCGCGCGCGTGATCAGCCGCATGGTCGACCTGGTGATGATCCGCACCTTCGAGCAAAGCAAGATCGAAGCGTTTGCGGCGCACTCGCGCGTGCCCGTCATCAACGGCCTGACCAACGAGTTCCACCCGTGCCAGATCCTGGCCGACCTCTTCACCTTCCTGGAGCGCCGTGGCACGAACCCGGCAGGCCAGCTCGATGTGGCCGCCTTGCAGGGCAAGGTGGTGGCCTGGGTGGGCGACGGCAACAACATGGCCAACACCTGGCTGCAGGCGGCCGAGCTGCTCGGCTTCACGGTGCACGTGAGCACGCCCGGTGGCTATGAAGTGGACCCGGTGCTTGCCGGCGTTCGACATCACGACTGCTACAAGGTCTTCAAAGACCCGCGCGAAGCCTGCCAGGGCGCGCACCTGGTCACCACCGATGTGTGGACCAGCATGGGTTTCGAGGCCGAGAACGAAGTGCGCCGCGAAGCCTTCAAGCGCTGGTGCGTGGACGAAGAGATGATGCGCGCGGCCCAGCCCGACGCCCTCTTCATGCATTGCCTGCCCGCGCACCGGGGCGAAGAGGTCAGCGCCGAAGTGATCGACGGCCCGCAATCGGTCGTCTGGGACGAGGCCGAGAACCGCATGCATGTGCAGAAGGCCCTGATGGAATACCTTCTGCTGGGACGCCTCGCCTGAGTACCTGCCAGGGAACGCCGTGGAACTGATGGACCGCCTGCTGCCCGAATGGCATTTCGGTGAGCGGCACGCGCTGCGCCTGGATGGTGTCTCAAGTGCGCAGGCCTTTGCCGGCATCGTGCCGGGCCTCAGCGCCGAGGACCCATGGATTCAGCGCGGGATTGCTTTGCGAGAGATGCCGGGCCGGCTGCTTCGCAGGCTGGGCATGTCCGGCAACGCCCTGCCCCGCAAAGCGTTCGGTTTCCACAGTTTCACGCTGCTTGGCCAAACGCCGGGGCGCGAGGTGGCGTTTGGCCTGGCGGGACGTTTCTGGCAGCTGGACTACGGCCTCATCCCGGTGGCCGACGCCCTCGCATTCAGGGCCCTGGTGGACCAGCCCAGGCTGGTGCTCAATGTGTGCGTGGAGCCGCGGAACGACGCTGGCTGCACGCTGGTCACCCACACCCGGGTGCACTGCGCCACCGAGGCTCAGCGCCAGCGGTTCGCACCCTACTGGTACGCCATCCGCCCGGTGAGCGGCCTCATTCGCCAGCGACTTCTGCGGCGCATCGCCCAGGCGGCCACCCCATGAGCGAGTGCCAGACCTGTGGCGCCTGTTGCGCCAGCTTCCGGGTCGACTTCTCGGTGCACGAAACGCAATCGGAAGGTGGCAGCGTGCCCGATGGGCTGTGGGTGCCGGTGACCGATCACATCAGCCGCATGCGCGGCACCGACCATGGCCGCCCGCGCTGCGCCGCGCTCTCTGGCCAGATTGGCCTGAAGGCCGTTTGCGGCATCTACGAATGGCGCCCCAACCCATGCCGCGAGTTTGAAGAGGGCAGCGATGCCTGCGCGCAGGCTCGGCGCCGCCACGGGCTGGCGCCGCTCTGAGCACCATGTCCGCCTGCCAGACCTGTGGCGCCTGCTGCGCGGCCTACCGCGTGCAGTTCGCCGTGTATGAACTCGACGAAGCGGGCGGCTCGGTGCCCGCTGCACTGACCGAGCCGGTGAATGGCAGCACCTGCCGCATGCGCGGCACGGGCGAGGTGCCGATTCGTTGCGTCGCACTCAGCGGCACCGTGGGCACCGCCGTGTGTTGCACCATCTACCACCAGCGCCCCGCGCCCTGCCACGAACTCAGCGAGGGCAGCTACGCCTGCCACAAGGCGCGAGCGCGCCATGGCCTGCCGGCCCTCGACCCCGAACTGCCCATCTGAAACCCCTGCATGCAAGCCTTGCTCGACGCCATTGCCACCGCGGAAATGCCCACCGACGCCCAACGCCTGTTCCACGGCCGAGGCGCCCTGTACCCCGGCAGCGAAGCCTGGACGCTCGACGCTTATCCGCCTGTTTGGCTGGTCACGAAGTTTGGTGAAGCCACAGCACAGGAGAAGGCCACGCTGACCCAAGCGCTCGAGCAGCGGCATGCCGACATGGCCCCGGGCCCACCGCTCCATGCGGTGCTGCAGACACGGCACGAAGGCCGCAGCGAAACCACCGTGATCGCCGGCAGCGTGCCCGAGTCGCACGTGGTCACGGAAGACGGCGCGAAGTACCGCGTCAACCTGCTGCGTGGCCAGAACCACGGCCTCTTCCTGGACATGGCCGAGGGCCGGCGCTGGGTGCGGGCCCATGCGCAGGGCCACAAGGTGCTCAACCTGTTTGCCTACACCTGCGCGTTTTCGGTGGCCGCGCTGCAGGGCGGCGCCAAAGAGGTGGTGAACCTGGACATGGCGCAGGGCGCGCTCGCCACCGGGCAGCAAAACCACCCGCTCAACGGCATCACGAGCGGCGCCAAGTTTCTCGCGCACGACCTCTTCAGCTCCTGGGGCAAGGTCACGCGCATGGGGCCGTATGGCCTGGTGATCGCAGATCCGCCGACCTACCAGAAAGGCAGCTTCGTGGCCCACAAGGATTACGCGCGCCTGGTGCGCCGCCTGCCCGACCTGCTGCGCCCCGGCGGCCACGCCCTGCTCTGCCTGAACGCACCCGAAATCCCCGAACAGTTCCTGCACGAACTGCTCGCCACCCACGCGCCCGAACTGGAGCGGGTGCAACGCCTGCCCAACCCGGCGGTGTTTGCCGATGCGTCTCCCGACCGCGCGCTCAAGGTGCTGCTGGTGCGGCTGCCGCCGCTGGCCTGAGCGCCATTTGCTTCAAGCCTCAAGTATTTTGAGGGGTCGTTGGAAATAACCGACACCACAGCTTTTTTCACGGTGCTACCTTCACCGCACCATGAAAAAGCTCTGGGACATCTCCCCGCCCATCCACGCCCAGGCCCCGGTCTTTCCGGGCGACACGGCCTACTCGCAAGTGTGGGCCGCCACCATCGGCCCGGGTTGCCCGGTCAATGTGAGCGCCATCACGCTCTCGCCGCACGTGGGTGCCCACGCCGATGCCCCGCTGCACTACGACGCCAGCGGCGCAGCCATCGGTGCCGTGGCGCTTGACGCCTTTCTGGGCCCCTGCCGCGTGATCCACGCCATGGGCTGCGGCCCGCTGGTGAGGCCTGAGCACCTCGCGCACGCGCTCAGCGCCCTGCCACCCCGCGTGCTGGTGCGCGTGTACGACCGCCAGCCACAAGACCGTTTCGACGACGACCTGCCCGCCTTCGCACCCGAAACCGTGGAGCAGCTCGCCGACCTCGGCGTGCGGCTGATCGGCATCGACAGCGCCAGCATCGACCCGGCCAACAGCAAGACGCTGGACAGCCACCAGACCATTCGCCGGCGCGGCCTGCGCGTGCTGGAAAACCTGCTGCTCGACGACGTGCCCGAAGGTGACTACGAGCTGATTGCCCTGCCCCTGAAACTCACCACCGCCGACGCGAGCCCCGTGCGCGCCGTCCTTCGCGAACTCTGAAGCCCTCGGGCCGACCCCCATGACCATGAACCTGCAAGACTGCCGCGCGCTCGACGCGCAAGACCCGTTGCGCGCGCTGCGCGATCTCTTCCACATTCCCGAGGGCACGATCTACCTCGACGGCAATTCGTTGGGCGTGATGCCGCGCAGCGCACCGGCGCGCGTGGCCGATGTGGTGGCACGCGAATGGGGCACCGACCTCATCCAGAGCTGGAACAAAAACGGCTGGTTTGCCCTGCCCAAAAAAGTGGGCGACAAGATCGCGCGCCTCATTGGCGCCGAGCCCGGCACCGTGGTGGCCACCGACAGCACCTCCATCAACCTCTACAAGGTGCTCTCGGCCGCGCTGCACCTGGCCGAGGCCGAACAACCGGGGCGCAAGCGCATCGTGAGCGAGCGCAGCAACTTCCCCACCGACCTCTACATCGCCGAGGCGCTGTGCCAGGAACGCGGCTTCGAGCTCGTGCTGGTGGAGCCCGAAGGCATTGCCGCCGCGCTCACGTCCGACGTGGCCGTGCTCATGCTCACCCACGTGAACTACCGCACCGGCGCCATGCACGACATGCACGCCATGACCGCCGCGGCGCACGCCACCGGCGCGCTCATGGTGTGGGACCTCGCGCACAGCGCCGGCGCCGTGCCGGTGGACCTGAGCGGCGCGGGCGCCGACTACGCGGTGGGCTGCGGCTACAAGTACCTGAACGGCGGCCCGGGCGCGCCCGCCTTCGTGTGGGTGCACCCGCGCCACGCCGACCGTTTCTGGCAGCCTCTGGCCGGCTGGTGGGGCCACGCCACACCCTTCGAATTCACGCCCGACTACCGCCCCGCGCCCGGCATCACACGCTACCAGTGCGGCACCCAACCCATGATCAGCCTGGCCGCCCTCGAATGCGGCGTGGACGCCTTTCTGGCGGCGGAAGCCCACGGCGGCATGGCCGCGTTGCGCCGCAAATCGCTCGCGCTCACCGACCTGTTCATCGAACTCGTCGACGAACAATGCCACGGTCATGGCATCGGCCTGGCCACGCCGCTGGACCACGCGCAGCGCGGATCACAGGTCTGCCTCACGCGCGACGAAGGCGCCTACGCCATCGTGCAAGCCCTGATCGCACGCGGCGTGGTCGGTGACTTCCGCGCGGGCGATGGTGCGCGCCACAAGGACATCCTGCGCTTTGGCTTCACGCCGCTCTACATCGGCTTTGAAGACGTGTGGCACGCGGCCAACCACCTGCGCCAGGTGCTGGAGAGCAGCGAGTGGAAGCGCGCCGAGTTCAACCAGAAACACGCGGTGACCTGAGCATGTGCCCGCACCAGCCCAACGCTTCCAGGCCCGCAGATATCGTGCGCGAGGAAGGCGCGCAGCTCGACTTCAGCCGCGACATGAGCTATGGCGACTACCTGCAGCTCGACCACATCCTGAGCGCGCAGAAGCCGCTGTCGCCGGCGCACGACGAGATGCTCTTCATCGTGCAGCACCAGACCAGCGAACTCTGGATGAAGCTCATGCTGCACGAGCTGCATGCCGCCATCGCGCACGTGGCCCGCGACGAACTGCAGCCCGCTTTCAAGATGCTGGCGCGCGTCTCCAAAATCATGGAACAGCTGGTGCATGCCTGGGACGTGCTCGCCACCATGACGCCGCCCGAGTACAGCGCCCTGCGCCCCTACCTGGCGCAGTCCAGCGGCTTCCAGAGCCACCAGTACCGTTGCATCGAATTCGCCATGGGCAACAAAAACGCGGCCATGCTCAAGCCGCACGCGCACAGCCCGCAGCGCATGGCCGTGGTGCAGGCGGCGTTTGAAGCCCCGTCGCTGTACGACGAGGCTCTGCGCCTGCTCGCGCGGCGCGGCCTGGCCGTGCCCGAGAGCCACACGCAGCGCGACTGGACGCAGCCCTACGAAGCCAGCGACGCGGTGGAGCAAGCCTGGCTGCAGGTGTACCGCCACCCCAAAGACCACTGGGATCTCTACCAGCTCGGCGAAGAGCTCACCGACATCGAAGACACCTTCCGCCTCTGGCGCTTTCGGCATGTCACCACGGTCGAACGCGTGATCGGCTTCAAGCGCGGCACCGGTGGCACCGGCGGCGTGAGCTACCTGCGCAAGATGCTGGACGTGGTGCTGTTCCCCGAGATCTGGCGGCTGCGCACAGACCTGTGAACCGGCGGCCGCCCTGTTCAGGGCAATGCAATCGCCAGCGACACATGCAGGGGCCGGCCGGCCACCAGGCCGATCGGCGCGCTGGCCTGCGGGAGGCGGTCGCGCGCGGCCTCCAAGGCCACCGGGTCCACCAAGGGCAACGCCGACGGGGCACGGTCCGACACCACGTCTGACTGCGCCGTGCGCGTCACGCTGGCCGGGTCTGCAATGGCTTCCAGCGTGGCCGAGATTTCAGTCACCACCACAGCCCCCGCTTCTGCAGACCAGGTGCTGGGAGGCATGCCCACCACAGGCACCAGGGCTTCGCCACGCCAGTCCGAGATGCCGCGCGCCAGCACCTGTCCATCGCTTACGACACGCAGCAGCACACCCCCCAGCGCGTCGCTGCTGCCCGCGTCGCGCAGGCTCGCGCTGAGCGCGGCCCACTGCGGGCGAATCCGCCCGGAAGACGCGAGGTACATCGGCACCACCAGCGGGTGAAACAACGAGCCCGCCAGCGCGGCGCGCGCCAGATGGGTGTCACGCGCGAGATGGATGCGCACCAGACGCGCGAGGTATTGCCCCTTCGGGTCACTCACACTGAGCGTCAGCGCCAGCGGGCCTGCTCCGCCGGGCGCAGCGGCCAGCGGCAACCATTCGTGCAGCACCACGAGGCCGCTGCGGCTGCGCTGGATGCGCACACTGGGCGGTGCCTCGATCTGCAGATCCTGAAGCAAGGGCGCTCCGGTGGTCGCATCCACGCAGCGCAAGGCGCCGAGCACACGGCGCTCGGTGCGGTCCCATTCGCGTGAGGTGGTCACCATGAGGCTCATGCCGCAGACCGCACGGCCCGTGCGATGAGCGAGACCGGGAAGCCGTCCATGCCTTCTCCAAACGAAGCCGTTCCACCCGGTTGGGTCGAACTTGCGAATCCACAGGTTGCTGCGTCTCACCATGCGTGTGTACGGTGGTGGTAGAGGGTTTTTATACCGTTTGGAGGCGAAGCGTAAGGAACTAATACCCGGCAAGCGAGCGAGGCACCGCCTTTCTTGCGATGGATTGATCAAGCTCAAAAAGAACAGGGGCCCGTCGGGCCCCTGTTCTTTCCTCGCAAAAGCCGCGCGCCGGCTCAGCCCGGCCGGATGTTGTTGCGCTGGATCACCTCGGCCATGGCAGCGGTGTCGCTCTTGATACGGCGTGCCAGACCCTCGGGGCCCGTGCCCGCCACCTGCCAGCCCTGGCCAAAGATCTTCTGGCGAATGTCCTCGCGGCGCACGATCTCGGTGAGCAAGGTGGCCAGCCGGTTCACATGCGCCTTGGGCAGGCTGTTGGGGGCGGCCACGGCGTTCCAGATTTCCAGCTGGAAGTCGCGCACGCCGGCTTCGGTCAGGCTGGGCACATCGGGCACCAGGCTGCTGCGACCGGTCGAGGTCACGCCAATCGCCTTGAGCTTGCCGGCCCGCACCTGCGGCATGGCCAGGCCCGGTGGCAACAGCGACATCTGCACCTGGCCACCCAGCATGGCCGTGATCACCTGCGGGTTGCCCGGGTACGGCACGTGCACCGGTGCGATGCCTGCGCGGCTCTTGAGCAGCTCCATGCCCAGATGGGCTACCGTGCCCACACCGGGTGTGCCGTAGTTCCACTTGTCGCCCGAAGCGCGTGCGGCAGCGATGTAGGCCGCGCCGCTCTCGGCCACGGTGGCCGGCACGCTGAGCACCAGCGGCGCCACGGCGATGAGCGAGACCGGGGTCAGGTCCTTGATGGGGTCGTAGGTGGTGTCGGGGTTGAGGATCTTGGCGATCGTCATGTTGCCGTTGATCATCAGGCCGATGGTGTGGTCGTCGTCGGCACGCGCCACTTGCGCTGCGGCAATGTTGCCGCCCGCGCCGGGGCGGTTCTCGATCACCACCGGCTGGCCCAGCGCCTGCTGCAGCGGTTCGGCCAGCAAGCGTGCGGTGAGGTCGGGCGAAGAACCGCCAGGGAAGCCCACCACGATCTTGAGGGGCCGGTTGGGCCACACCGATTGCGCGTGCGCACCCTGCAGCAGGGTGGGAGCGGCCAGCGCGGCCGCCGTGGCAATAGCCTGGCGGCGGCTGATGGGGGTGTTCTGGAACGTCATGTCTGCCTCGGGCTTGGAAAGGGTTTCAGGGTGTGGGCGACGGCTCGGGCGGCCCATCGTAGAGCCACGTATTCTCCAGCAATCGTTCGCCCAGCAGGGCCATGGCGGTGTCGCGCCCCCGGCGCAACCAGCCCTGGGCATGAAAGACGGTGCCATTGCGGCGCGACAGCTTCTGCACGCGCGCGTTGCGTGCCCAGCGGGTCTGCGCAAAGTGCTCCAGGCATGCAGGCCAGTCGTTTCCAGCAGGTGCGTGCGGCACCAGGCGCCCCAGCGTCCAGGCGTCCTCTATGGCCATGGCCGCGCCTTGGGCGAAGAAAGGGCGCATGGGGTGCGCCGCATCGCCCAGCAGGGCCACGCGCCCACGAGCGTGCTCATGCGCGCCCCGCAAGGGTGGCCGGTCGTTGAGCTGCCACAGGGTCCAGTCGGGCACGGCAGCCACCATCGCCATCAGCTCGGCGCAGGCAGAGCCGAGCGATTGCCGAAGGTCGGCCGCGTGCGCCTGGTGCGTCCAGGCCTGCACATCGTCGCCACTGGGCAAGCGGCCATGCACCACCGCCACGAGGTTGAACCAGTCGCCCTGCTTCACCGGGTAGTGCACCACATGCAGGCGCGGACCCAGCCAGGCGGTGATCACATTGGCCCGCAAGGCAGCGGGAAGGTCGACCGCGCGGACCATGCCGCGGTAGGCCAGGTGGCCGGTGGCACTCACCGGCTGCTCCCCCAGCAGGCCCGCGCGCACGCGGCTCCACAGGCCATCGCAGCCGATCAGGGCACCGCCCGAGAGCGTCTCGCCGTTCTCCAGCGTGACCTGCACGCCTTCGCCGTTGTCCACGTACGACGCCAGCCGCACACCGAGCCGCAGCTGCACCTCGGGCCGGCGCTGCACGGCGCTCAGCAGCAGGCCGTGCAAATCGGCTCGGTGCAGCGTGGCGTAGTGCTGACCGTGGCGCGCCAGCGCCATCGCCCCCAGGCGCAAATGCCCGAGCTGGTTCGCACCGTGGGCGTCGCGCACACGCAAGGCCTCCGGGAATGCTGCGCACGCCTGCACCGAATCCATCAGCCCCCATTCGGCCAACACGCGCACGGCGTTCGGCCCCAACTGCAAACCCGCCCCCACCTCGCCAAACGCTGCGGCCTGCTCCAGCACCACCGACGACACGCCAGCCCGCGCCAGCGCCAGCGCGCAAGCCAACCCGCCAATGCCGCCGCCCGCCACGATCACTTGTTGGTTCATGCGCGAGATTGTGCCGGGGCTCGGGCGGGAACGCCCTGCGCCAGTGAGACACAAAAAGGGCTCTAGACTCCCCACGCATGCTGGCTTCATCACTTCCCCTGCAGATCCTGGGCACAGGCGCCTATCTCCCACGGCGCATCCTGCAATCCAGCGAGCTCGACGCGCGCTGGGGTCGCCCACCTGGCACAACGGCGCGCGAGGTGGGGGTGACCCAACGCCACGTGGGCTCGCCAGACGAGACGTCGTCCTTCATGGCCGCAGCCGCCGCGCAACAAGCGCTGGCTGACGCCCGGTTGCAGCCGCACGACCTGGACCTCATCGTTTCCGCGTGCGCGGTGATGGAACAAGCCATTCCATGCCTGGGCGCACAGGTTCAGCGCGCGCTCGGCCTGGGGGCATCGGGCATTCCCGCTTTTGACATCAACGCCACCTGCCTGAGCTTTGTCGCTGCGCTGGACGCGGTGGCCAGCCTGCTGGCCACGGGCCGCTACCGCCGCGTGCTGGTGGTCTCCAGTGAATTGCCCTCTGCCGGGCTGAATCCCGATGACCCGTTGACCGCCGCGCTCTTTGGCGACGGCGCGGCCGCAGCAGTGGTTCAGCGCACCCCCGAGGGCGAACATTCGGCCCTGCTGGCCAGCCACTTTGTGACCTATGGCGAGGGCGCCGAGCTGTGCCAGATCCGCGGCGGTGGCACGCGCGCGCACGCCGACCGGCACCACCCCGACCTGCGCCGTGCGAGCTGGTTCGAAATGGATGGCCGCGCCACCTACCGGCTGGCCGCCCGCCATTTTCCGGCCTTCCTGGATACCCTCCTCCAGCGTGCCCACACGCCCCTGGATGCACTGGCCTGCGTGGTGCCGCACCAGGCTTCCGGCAAGGCGCTGCAACACCTCAGCCGGGCCCTGCGCGTGCCCGACGAACGTCTGGTGCACACCCTCGCCCACCTCGGCAACCAGGTCGCCGCCTCCATCCCCACCGCACTGCACCACGCCATGCGGCAGGGGCGGGCCCGGCGGGGTGACCACATCGCGCTGCTCGGAACAGGCGCAGGACTGTCGCTGGGCGGCATGGTGTTGAGGCTCTGATGGCACGGGTCCGCATCGAGCTGCTCAGCGTGGGCCACTGCACGCACTGCGAACGCATGGCTCGCCAAGGGGGCAGCTGGCGCAGCGTGCGCTTTCCGGCCATGGCGGCGCTCATCTGGCATCCGAACGAAGGCCCCCTGCTGTACGACACCGGCTACGCAGACCACTTCCACACCGCCACTCAACCCTTCCCTGAGCGCCTGTACCGGTGGGCCACGCCACCGGTGCTGCCCGAAGCACAGCGGCTGGAAAACCAGCTCGCCGAACGCGGGCTGCGCCCGCGCGACATCCGCTGGGCGCTGGTGTCCCACTTTCATGGCGACCACGTCGCTGGCTTGCGTGACCTGCCGCGCGCCACCTTCATCTGCCTGCAAGAGGACCTGGTGGACCTGCGCCGGCGCAGCCGCTTCAACGCGTTGCGCCACGGCATGCTGCCGGCCCTGTTGCCCGATGCCTTCGAGCAGCGCTGCCGCTGGGCTGAAAGCACACTCGCCGTCCCCTTGAAGGGTGTGTGGAAGGCTTTCAGTGCCCAGGGCCACGACCTGTTTGGCGACGGCAGCGTGGTGGCTGTGCCCCTGCCCGGCCATGCACCGCGCCAGATGGGGTTGCGCCTGCTGGACGAGCACGGCCACGAAGTGCTGCTGTGCGCCGACGCGGCCTGGTCCAGCCGCGCCTGGACCCACCAGGAATGGCCGGCCTGGCCGGCGCGCTGGATCATGGACGACTGGCCCGCCTACCGCCGCACCGTGCTGGCGCTGGGCGAGCTCGCGCGACTGCAGCCCGAGCTGTGCATCGTGCCCTCGCATTGCGAGGACAGCATGGCGGCCTACCGGGCCCGTGTGGCCGGACCGGGCGCTTGATGCTGCACTGGCTCACGCTTCGGGCTTTTGTGCGGGCGCGCTGGTGGCCGGCCACCAGCCGCCATGCCCTGATGCAGCGCCAGCATCGAAGGCTCCGGCGCTTTCTGGACCGCACACTGGCCGACATTCCGTTCTACGCCTCCCGGCCGCGCGACGCGCTGGTCGCCCTGCCGGTGATGGACAAGGCCACGATGCTGCCGCAGTTCGATCGCTTCAACTGCCTGGGCTTAGGGTTGACCGACGCATTGGCCGCCGCCGCGCGGTCCGAGCGCGGGGAAGCAGCCGGCTTGCCACAGGGCATCACGGCAGGACTCTCCAGCGGCACATCGGGCGCGCGCAGCGTGTTCCTGGTCTCGCCGTCCGAGCGCGCCACCTGGGCGGGCGTCGTGCTGGCCCGCGTGCTCAGCGCGGCCCACCTGCGGCAGTTGCTCACCCCCTGGCGCGAACCGCTGCGGGTGGCGTTCCTGCTGCGCGCCGACAGCGCGCTGTACCAGACCGTGAACAGCTCGCGCCTGCAGCTGCACTGGCTGCCCCTCACGCTGAGCCGGACCGAGCAACGCACGCGGCTGCAAGCCATGCGGCCGCACATTCTGGTCGCGCCGGCCTCGGTGCTGGGCACGCTCGCACGCGAGTGCTTGCGTCAGGAAATCACGCTCGCGCCCGCGCAGGTCATCAGCGTGGCCGAGGTGCTGGAAGACGACGACGCGCGCGCTGCGCAAACCGCCTGGGGCGTGATGCCCGGCCAGCTCTACCAGTGCACCGAGGGGTTTCTGGGCGCCAGCTGCGAGCTGGGCCACGTGCATTGGAACGAAGAGGAAGTGCACGTCGAATTCGAATGGCTGGACCAGGCACGCACGCGCTGCCACCCGGTGCTCACCGACTTCACCCGCCGCACGCAAGCGTTCGTGCGATGGCGGCTGGACGACGTGCTGCAACCCTTGCAACAACCCTGCGCCTGCGGTCGGCCGACCCTCGCGCTGCGCCGCATCGAAGGCCGCTCGGACGAGCGTTTGTGGCAACCCGATGCCAGCGGCAAGCTGCAACCGGTTTACCCCGACGCCTTGCGGTATGCCATGAGCAGCGCGCAGGCCCCATGGCCCGCCACCGACGTGCTCACGGACTACCGGCTCGAACAGCACGGCATGACGTGGCGCTTGCGCACGCAGCCCGAGGTGGCCGCCGATCATCAAGCAGCGCTCGCCCAAGCGCTGGTGCACTGCTGTGCAGCGGCGGGGCTGACGCCGCCCTTCATCGAGCACGCGCCCTGGGCGGACGATCCACCCGAGCGAAAGCGCCGCCGCATCCGCTGTGTCTGGCCACCCGAAGGTTTTCCATGCGCATCCTGATCACTGGCGCCTCCGGCTTTGTCGGCGGTTCGTTCCTGCAACGCTTCTCCCACGAACCCGGGCTGGAGCTCTTGGGCGTGGCACGCCGGCCTTCGCCCATGGCGAACTACCTGCAACGCGATCTCTCGCAACCCTTCGAGCTGCCCTTTCGCCCGGACGTGGTCATTCACGCCGCCGCGCTCGCCTCGCCGTGGGGCAGCCGCGCCCAGTACGAACGGCACAACATCGAAGTGACCCGCCAGGTGATCGACTTCTGCCGCCGCGCGGGACACCCGCGCCTGCTCTACATCTCGACCAGCGCGGTCTTCTACACCGAGTCTCACCAGTACCAGCTGAACGAAGACAGCCCGATCGGACCGCGCTTCGTGAACCTCTATGCGCAAACCAAAGCGGCCGGCGAAGCACTGCTGGCCGGCTACGAAGGAGAGCGCTGCGTGCTGCGCCCTCGCGCGGTGTTCGGCCCAGGCGACACCGTGCTCTTCCCACGCGTGATTGAAGCCGCGCGCAAAGGTGCGCTGCCGGTGTTCACCGGCCAGGACCGCCCCGTCATGGGCGATCTGGTCTACATCGACACGCTCACCGACTACCTGCTGCGCGCCGCACGCGCACCGCAACTGGCGCCCAGCTACAACCTCACGAACGCAGAGCCGGTCGACCTGCAGGCGCTGCTGCACCGCGTGCTGGCCGAACTGGGCCTGCCACCGCCCAGCCGACGCGTGCGGGTGGGCACCGCCCTGCGCGTGGCCACGGTGGTGGAAGCGCTGTGGCGATTTCTGCGCCTGCATGGAGAACCACCCGCCACGCGTTTTGGCGTGGGCGTGTTCGCCTACGCCAAAACCTTTGACCCCCAGCGCACCCTCAACGACCTGGGCGCGCCCAGCGTGTCGATCGACGAGGGCGTGGAACGCTTCATTCAGTGGCAGCTGGCGCAATGGACGGCCTGAGCACCCTCGCCCTGCTTTTCGCTGGCGGCTACATGGGCCTGCAAGGCGCCAAGACCGCCGGTGCGCTGCTCACCGTGCACGCGCGCCAGGCCGCTACCGCCGCGCCTTTGCCCCGTGGCTGGATGCGCGACGTGGCGCTGCTGCAGCCCATCCTGGGCGGTGACCCCGGGCTTGAACACGTGCTGGCCGACAACCTCGCCAACCTGCCCCAGGCGCATTTCATCTGGCTGCTCGATCACGACGATGCCGTGGGCCTGGCCGTGGCGCAAAGACTCGTGGACACCCACCCCCAACACCGCATCCGATGCAGCCTGCATGGCGCTGCTCCCGATGGCGTGAACCCCAAGGTATTCAAGCTGGCGGCCGCACTGCCCGACGTGGCCGAACCTGTGCTGGTGGTGCTGGACGACGATGCCAGGCTGTCGTCAGACGCGCTGGCCACCCTGATGCAGGAGCTGCCACAAGCCGACCTGGTCACGGCCCTACCGTGCTACCGCGACGATGGCGCACCCGGTGCGCGCCTCATGGCGCAGTTCGTCAACAACAACGCCGCGCTGACCTACCTCAGCCTGCTGCCCTGGATGGCGCCGGTGTCGATCAATGGCATGTGCTACGCCATGCGCACCGCGCGCTTGCGTGAGTTCGGCGGCTTTGCCCCCATCGCCCGCCAGCTCGCGGACGATCTCGCGCTTGCCAGGGCCTTGCGCGCCCAGGGTGCGCGTCTGCACCAGTCCACCGCCTGCGTGGAAGTGCAGACGCACACGCCCAGCCTGGCGCACCACATCCGCCAGATGCACCGCTGGTTTCTCTTTGCCACGCTGCTGCTGCGCAGCGAGCCACCCGCCCTGCGGGCATGCATCGGCCTGCTGCACGGCGTGCCCCCCGTGCTGCTGGCGGGTCTGATCGCGTGTGCGCTGATGCAGCCCACGGGAACAGCGGGGGTGATCGCGCTTGCGGTGCTGGTCTGCCGAGCCGCGGTGCTGATGGCGCTGCAAAGAAGGCTCACCGGACGCGCGCGCCACAGGCCACTGGCCTCGCTGCTGGCCGAGGTGCTGCAGCCGCTGCACCTGCTGCACGCCACGCTGGTGCGGCGCGTCCGCTGGCGCACGCGCCGCTACGAGGTGCGCGCCAATGACGATTTCCACCATGCGCCCTGAACCCGCCGCACCACTGCAACTGGCCTTCATCACCGGCCAGAGCGACCCACAGCGCTGCGAACTCAGCCCGGCGCAGCGTGCCTTTGGTGAAGCGCTGCTGGCGCCGGGCCGCTGGTTGTACCCGCAGAATTTTCCGTATGGACCGCGTGCCTCGGCACACCGGCAGGTACCGCTGTGGCTCGCCAGCTGGCACAACGCCAGCCAGTACCTGTTGTCGCGCCGAACGGCATTTGCGCACCGGCACCGGCACGCCGTGCAAGCTGTGCTGGCCCGGGCACCACACACCGTCCTGCTGGCGGGCAGCTGCGGCCTCGAGCTGCTGGCCAACCTGCAACTGCCCCCCGACGCCCTGCAACGCGTGAGCGTGTTCGCCTATGGGCCCGTGGCCCGGCAGACGCCTGCGGTCGCCCGCCTGCAGGCCGTGCGCGGGCAAAGTGACTGGATTGCCCGTCTGGGCTGGCGCGGTGCAGCGGTCGGCGTGCCGGGCGGTCACCTCGACTACCTGCAGCACACCGAAGTACTGGCCATGGCGCGCGCCTTTGTGCACCACGTGCACGCGGAGCTCCCGTGAAGATCGAGCTGCTCGCGCCGCCCTACAGCGGTCACCTGCACCCGGTGCTGGCCATCGCGCGGGCGCTGCAGTCGGAGCATGAGGTGACGGTGCTCGGCACGCCCGGCTCGCAGCGCGCCATTGAAGCCTGCAGCCTGCAGGGACAGACCGTGCTCACGCCGGAAGACGAAGCCGGACTCTGGGCGCTGGCGAACCCTGCGAAGCCGGTCCGTGCAAACCCGCTGCGACTGCATGCGCAGATCCGCCAGACGCTGGGCCTGATGGCACGGTTGCACGCCGCGCTGACGTACCGCTGGGCTGTGCAGCGCCCCGATCTGGTGGTGGCCGACTTCACCTTGCCGACCGCCGGCCTGCTGGCCACGCGGCTGGGCATCCGTTGGTGGACCAGCCTGCCTTCACCATGCGTGCTGGAAACGCCCGACGGCCCGCCGCCCTACCTGGGCGGTCTTATGCCGTCCACGGGGCCGCTCGATGACCTGGGGCATGCGGCCGCGCGCGGCCTCACCAGGCTCTTCAAGCGCGGCGTGCACGCCTGGCACAAGGCACCCATGCAAACGCTGGAACTGCCCTCGATGTACCGCGCCGATGGCAGTGAGGCGGTCTATTCTGCCGAGTGCATCCTGGCGCTGGGCGTGCCCGAACTGGAGTTTGCTCGCCAATGGCCAGACGCCCTGCACTTCGTCGGGCCGATGCTCTGCACGCCCCCGACCGACGCACCGCCACCGCCGTTTCTGCCGGGCGCTCGCCATCTGCTCGTGACGGCAGGCACGCACCTGGACTGGGCGAAGCAAGCACTGATGGAGGCCGCTGCCGCGCTCGCGCAGCGCCACCCCGACTGGCAGGTGCACGTCAGCCAGGGGCGCCAGGACGGCGGCACCCTCGCCCCACCCCGTGCGCCGCCCAACCTGCACGCCATGGCTTTCGTGGACTACGAGCGCTTTCTCGCGCGCTACGACCTTGTGCTGCACCACGGTGGCGCCGGTGTGATGTACCACGCCCTGCGCGCCGGCGTGCCATCGCTGGTCCACCCGCTGGACTACGACCAGTTCGACCACGCCGCGCGGCTGCAGGCCCGTCGCGCAGGTTTGTGGGTGCGCAAACTGGCCGACCTGCCGGCCGCCTTCGATCGCGCGCTCGCCGACGCATCGGTGTTTGATGGACTGCCCGCAATGCAACAGGCCGTGCGCCAGCGAATCGATGCGCAGCAGATGGCCGCGCTTGTGAGGCGGCTTCAGGCCTCTACAGAATCCGGTTGAACCACAGCACCGACAGCCCGGCCGAGAGCAGCGCAAGGATGGATGCCGCCAGCGCGAGCAGGCCGGAGATTTCGGTTTCCTTTTTCTCCACCGTCAGGCGCGAGCTCAGGGTCTCGTAGACCTTCTTGAGGTTCTCGGCCGTGCCGGCGTAGAAGTACTCGGCCTGTGTGGTGCGCGCCACGTCCTTGAGGCTTTCTTCGTCCAGGCGCACGCGCATGGACCAGCCTTCAAAGCCGATGATCTCGCCATCGACTGTGCCCACGCCAACGGTGTAGACGCGCACGCCGCGCTCGGCGGCCATCTTCGCGGCCTCGGCCGTGTCCACGCCGGTGGTGCGCTGGCCGTCGGTGAGCAGGATGATGGCGGCCGACGAGTACGAGCCTGGCGCAACAGGTGTGAAGGTCTTGCCGTCGGGCTTGGGCTGATCCAGTGCACGGCCTTTGGGCGCAAACGGATCGGTGTTGCGGCTGTAGGTCATGTCACCGAGGTTGATGCGCTGGTCCGGGAACAGCTCGGAGAGCGAGACCACGATGGCGCTGCCAATGGCGGTGGCGCGCTGCAGCTGAAATTTGTCGATGGCCGCCACCAGGTCTTCGCGGCTGAGCGTGACGGGCTGCACCACCTGAGCCGAGCCGGCAAAGGCCACGATGCCGACCTTCACGTGGCGCGGCAGTTCGGCCAGGAAGGCCTTGGCCGCGTTTTGCGACGCCACCAGGCGGTTGGGCTGCACGTCTTCAGCGCGCATGCTGCCCGAGACGTCCATGGCCAGAATGATGGTCTGCTGGTTGGACGGCAACACGATGGTGGCCATGGGCCGCGCAGAGGCGATCAGCATGGTGGCGATGGCCAGCAACAGCAGCACGGGGGGCACGTGGCGGCGCCAGCCAGCGCCTTTGCCCATCGCCTCGCGCACGATGGACAGGCTGGCGTAGCGCAGCGCGGTCTGCTTGCGGCGGCGCAGCAGCCACACATAGAGCAGCACCAGCAGCGGCAGCGCGAGCAGCAGCCACAGCAACTGGGGCCAGACAAAAGTGACAGGCCAGTTGGACATCATGGGCGGGCTCCTTCGCTGGGGGTGGCGCCAAAGCTGCGGCGGTCCCGGGTGGGCAACTGGGTGGGGACGTGGCGTGCGCTGAGCCCCTGACGTGTTTCGCGCTGGCGGCGCTTGCGCAGGTCGATGAAGCGCAGCACGGTGTCGGCCAGGTCGTCTTCGGTGGAGAGTTCGAGCGTGTCCACGCCCGCGCGGCCCAGGCTCTCGCGCAGCTGCGCTTCACGCTGCGCGGCAATGCGCGCAAAGCGCTGGCGAAAGCCCGCGTCGTGGGTGTCCACCATCAATTGCTCACCGGTCTCTGCGTCGCGGATAGGAATCAGGCCCAGGTCGGGCAGGTCCAGCTCCAGCGGATCGAGCAGGCGCACGGCCACCACGTCGTGCCGGCGCGCGAGCTCGCCCAGCGGCTTCTCCCAACCGGGTTCGCTGATGAAGTCGGAGACCACGAACACGGTGGCGCGCTGGCGCACGGTGTGCACAGCGGCGGTGAGCAGGTCCGAGAGTTGGGTCACCCCGTTCCTCTTCGGCGCATCGGCTTTGACGGGGGGCTGCAGCACCATCTGCATGAGGCGAAGCACTTGCGTGCGGCCACCGCGGGCGGGCAGCACCGCGTCGACCACCGGTTGCCCCCGCGAGCCATACAGCACAGCGCCCACGCGGTTGCCGTGGCGGCCGATGAGGCGGGCGAGCACGGCAGTGAAGTCCAGCAGCACCTGGCTCTTGCGCTGGTGGCCCGAGCCAAAGTCCACCGAGGGGCTCAGGTCCAGCAGAAACCACGCGGCCATCTCGCGGTCTTCGGTGAACACGCGCACATGCGGCTGCTGCAGCCTTGCGGTGACGTTCCAGTCGATGTGGCGCACGTCGTCGTGGTGCTGGTACTCACGCAGGTCGGCCAGGTCCAGGCCAGAGCCCCGCATGAGCGTGCGGTAGTCGCCCTGCAGCAAACCATCGAGCCGGCGCAGCACCGTCCACTCCAGGCGGCGCAGCAGCGTCTCGGCGCGGCGTGCCACTGGCGTGGCCGTGGCCTGGGCGACAGCGGCCGCCGGCGCATGGCCTTTTTTGCCGAAGAGCCGCGCGAGCATGTCAGGCTCCCGGTGCGCAATGGCGACTCAGGGGGTGGTTCATCTCAAGCCGCCTTCTTTTCGTGCTCCAGCGGCCGGGCGGGCGCTGGAATGTGCTTCATGATCCGCGCGATCAGCGCCTCGCTGGTCAGGCCTTCAGACAAGCCTTCGTACGACAGCACCACACGGTGGCGCAGCACATCGGGCACGAGGTCGGTCATGTCTTCGGGCAGCGCATAGCTGCGTCCGCGCAGCATGGCCAGGGCGCGTGCGCCTTCCACCAGGCCGATGGTGGCGCGCGGGCTGGCACCAAACGTGATGAGGTGCGCCATGTCCTTGATGCCGTGTTTCTCGGGCGTGCGCGTGGCCGACACCAGCTTGACGGCGTACTGCACCAAAGAAGGATCGACATAAACCTGCTTGCACTGGGCCTGCAACACGGCGAGCTGGTCGGTGGTGGCCACGGCATTCACCTGCACGGCAGGGCCGGTGACGCGTTCGACGATGACGAATTCTTCTTCGTCGGTGGGGTAGTCCACCATCACCTTCATCATGAAGCGGTCGACCTGCGCTTCGGGCAGCGGGTAGGTGCCTTCGGTCTCGATCGGGTTCTGCGTGGCCATCACGAGGAACGGGGTGGGCACCTTGTGCGTTTCGCCCGCAATCGTGACCTGGCGCTCCTGCATCACTTCCAGCAGCGCACTCTGCACCTTGGCCGGCGCGCGGTTGATTTCATCGGCCAGCAGCAAGTTGGCAAACACGGGGCCCAGCGAGGTGCTGAAGTCGCCGGTTTTCTGGTTGTAGATGCGCGTGCCCACCAGGTCGGCGGGCACCAGGTCGGGTGTGAACTGGATGCGCTTGAAGCCGCCCTGCACCACGCTGGCCAGCGTTTTCACGGTGAGCGTTTTCGCCAGCCCCGGCACGCCTTCCACCAGCAGGTGCCCCTGCGCCAGCATGGCCACCATGACGCGTTCGAGGAACCGGTCCTGCCCGACCACCACGCGCTTGACCTCATACAGGATCTGCTCCATGAGCTGGGCGGTGTCGGGGGCGGTGCTTTGATCCATGGAACGCTCCTGGCTGAGGGGGGAAGAAAACTAGAACGGAGGCAAACCGGCGGCGGACGCTGCGCTCTCGATGGGCACAGCAAAACCGATGCCAACAAACGTGCGGTGGCTGGTGGGGTTGAGGATGCCCGTGACGATGCCCACCACCTCGCCGTCCATGGTGACCAGCGGCCCCCCCGAATTGCCGGGGTTGGCCGCCGCGTCGAACTGGATCAGGTTGCCGATTTCCTGCTCGCCTTCGGGCGACTTGAAGGCGCGGCCAAAGCCGGAGATCACCCCGGCCGAGGTGGACGGACCGATGCCGAAGGGAAAGCCCACGGCGACCACGCCGTCACCGGGCACCAGGTCGCTGGTGGAGCGCATGGTGGCGGCAATGAGGTCGTCAGGGATGGTGTGCGCCTGCAGCACGGCCAGGTCGTTCTTGGCCTGCACGCCGGTGACGCTGGCGGCGGATTCGGTGCCGTCGGCAAACACCAGCTTGATGGTCTGCGCGCCTTGCACCACATGCAGGTTGGTCAGGATGATGCCTTTGTCGACGATGACCACGCCCGTGCCCACGCCCATCTCCTGCTCCACGCCCTTCTTGTCCTTGCCATAGGACATGACGCGCACCACGGCGGGGCGAATCTTCTCGGCCGCGCGGGCGGCGGGCGAGGGCATGTTCTGCGTGGTGAGGGTGCGCAGCACCGCTGCGTCGATGTCTTTCTGCGTGAGGGCCTGGGGGCCGTGGGCGCCGTTGTGCCAGACGCTGGTGGCCAGCAGGGCCGCCAGCAAGGCCAGGGCCGACCACATGACGCGCGGGCTGGCGGCAGCGCGCGCTGCCGACGCCCGCCAGCGCCGGGTTTTCTTCACCGGCGCTTCGGCCGCAGCCACCGGTGGCTGCGCACCTTGCGCACCCGCCTGCGGGACCACCGGGCGGGTGGACGGGCTGTACAGGGCAGGTTTTCGCATGGCGGCTCCCGGTGGACGGAACGAAAACACATCATGCCGCTTTGCGGCAACCGGCTCAAGCGGTCAACAATTGCCTGAGCACGTAGGGGAGGATTCCGCCGTCGCGGTAATAGTTCACCTCCACCGGCGTATCGATCCGCAGGATCACGCTCAGCTCGCGCCGCTCGCCATTGGCGCGCGTGATCACCAGCCGGGCTTCGCTCTGCGGCAGCAGCTCGGGGTGAGGCACCACGTCGATGGTCTCCTCGCCCGTCAAGCCCAGCGTCTCCCACGAGTCGCCCGCCTTGAACTGCAGGGGCAACACGCCCATGCCGACCAGGTTGGAGCGGTGAATGCGCTCGAAGCTGCGCGCCACCACGGCCTTGATGCCCAGCAACTGCGTGCCTTTGGCCGCCCAGTCGCGGCTGGAGCCGGTGCCGTATTCCTCGCCGGCGAACACCACGGTGGGCACGCCCGCCGCCTGGTAGCGCATGGCCGCATCGAAGATGCTCATCTTCTGGCCCTGCCCCACGCCTTCGAGCTGGTAGATCGTCCAGCCGCCCTCCTCGCGCGAGCCGTCCGGCCCCGCGGCGAGCATGAGGTTCTTGATGCGCACGTTGGCAAAGGTGCCGCGCATCATCACGTCGTGGTGGCCGCGGCGCGCGCCGTAGCTGTTGAAGTCCGCCTTGAGCACGCCGCGCTCTAGCAACCACTGGCCGGCGGGCGAGTTCTCCGCGATGTTGCCGGCGGGCGAGATGTGGTCGGTGGTGATCGAGTCACCAAACAACGCCATGACGCGCGCACCGCGCACGGCCGGCGCCTGGGTGGCGGCGGTGGCCTCGAGCTTGAAGGCGTCAAAGAACGGCGGCTCGGCGATGTAGGTGCTCTCGGGCCAGGTGTAGGCGTTGCCCTGCACGCCCTTGATGTGCTCCCACAGCTTGCCCGGCTCGCTGGCCACGCGCGCGTAGTTCTCGCGGTAGGCCTTGCCGTTCATGGCGAACTTCATGAGCTTGTAGATCTCGTCGCTGCTGGGCCAGATGTCGCCCAGGTACACCGGCTTGCCGCCCTTGCCCTTGCCCAGCGGTTCGGTCATGAGGTCTTTCATGACGTTGCCAGCAATGGCGTACGCCACCACCAGCGGCGGGCTGGCAAGAAAGTTCGCCTTGAGGTTGGGGTGAATGCGCGCCTCGAAGTTGCGGTTGCCCGAGAGCACGGCCGCGCAAATGAGGTCGTTCTGCGTGATGACGGCATTGAGCTCGGGCGTGAGGTCGCCCGCGTTGCCGATGCAGGTGGTGCAGCCGTAGCCCGCCAGCGCAAAGCCCAGTTTCTCCAGGTAGGGCAGCAGCCCGGTCTGGGTGAGGTACTCGGTGACGATGCGCGAGCCAGGCGCCAGCGACGTCTTGATGTGCGGCTTGACCTTCAGGCCGGCTTCCACCGCCTTCTTCGCCAGCAGGCCCGCCGCCAGCAGCACGCCGGGGTTGCTGGTGTTGGTGCAGCTGGTGATGGCGGCAATCAGCACGTCGCCGTTGCCAATCGTCAGGTCGTTGCGCGGCGCCTTGGCCGGGGCGCTGGCGCGCACCGGTCGGTTGGCCACCATCTCGGCCTCGAAGCGCGGCGCGCCTTCAGGCGTGGGCTGGGCAGAGGGCACAGGCGCGGCCTGGCCGTCGTGCGCGTGGTAACGCGTGTGCAGCAACTCGGCCGGGCGGTTGAAGCCGTTTTGCGCGTTGGGCTTGCTGAACAGGTCGCAGAACTGCCGCGCCACCTGGCCGAGCTCGATGCGGTCCTGCGGGCGCTTCGGCCCCGCCAGGCTGGGCGTGACCAGGCCCAGGTCGAGCTTGACCACTTTGGAGTAATCGATGTCGCCGCTGGCGGGCACGCCAAACAGGCCCTGCGCGCGGAAGTACGCCTCGAAGGCCTCGATCTCGGCCTTGCTGCGGCCCGTGCCACGGAAGTAGTCCAGCGTCTTGCCATCCACCGGGAAGAAGCCCATGGTGGCGCCGTATTCGGGCGCCATGTTGGCAATGGTGGCGCGGTCTGGCAGGGCCAGCGAGGCCGTGCCTTCGCCGAAGAACTCCACGAACTTGCCCACCACCTTGTGCTGGCGCAGGATCTCGGTGACGGTGAGCACGAGGTCGGTGGCGGTGACGCCTTCGCGCAGGCGCCCGGTGAGCTCGAAGCCCACCACGTCAGGCGTGAGGAAGTACACCGGCTGGCCCAGCATGGCGGCCTCGGCCTCGATGCCGCCAACGCCCCAGGCCACCACGCCGATGCCGTTGATCATGGTGGTGTGGCTGTCGGTGCCCACCAGGGTGTCGGGGTAGTACAGACCGCCCTTCATGTGCACGCCGCGCGCCAGGTACTCCAGGTTCACCTGGTGCACGATGCCAAAGCCGGGGGGCACCACGCCGAAGGTGTCAAAGGCCTGCATGCCCCACTTCATGAACTGGTAGCGCTCGTTGTTGCGCTGGAATTCGAGCTTCATGTTGAGGTCGAGGGCGTTCTTGGTGCCGTAGTAGTCGACCATCACCGAGTGGTCCACCACGAGGTCAACGGGCACCAGCGGCTCGATCTTCTTCGGGTCTTGCCCCAGGCGCTGCGCCACGCTGCGCATGGCCGCCAGATCGGCCAGCAGCGGCACACCGGTGAAGTCCTGCAGCACCACGCGGGCCACGGTGAACGGGATCTCGTCGGTGCGAGCGGTGTTGGGCTGCCATTGCGCCAGCTGCGCCACGTGCTCAGGCGTCACACGCTCGCCATCGCAATGGCGCAGCACGCTCTCCAGCACGATGCGCAGCGACACCGGCAGGCGCTTGACCGAGGGAAATTGCTTGGCCAGCGCCGGCAACGAATAGAAGCGGCCGCTCTTGCCCGAGGCGGTCTTGAAGGTCTTGACGGTGGAGGCAAAGGGATGGGCGAAATGGCTGGTCGTGGGCATGGAGACTCCTGCGGAAACGGTGAAACACCGGTCCATTCTGTCAGCAGCACGCAATTCCATGCGCCCAGGCATGGATTGGCCGCGCACACAAAAATGCCCCCGGCACTTGCGAGCCGGGGGCATGGCGGTTCAAGGGCAGTCCCTTTACGGCCGCACCGACATGCTCACAACCTGCCCGTGAGCAGCATCACGATGACCACCACCAGCACGATGCCCAGCACGCCACTGGGCCCGTAGCCCCAGCCCTTGCTGTGCGGCCACGTGGGCACAACGCCCAGCAGGATCAGCACGAGAACGATGAGGAGGATGGTTCCGAGGGTCATTGTTTTTCCTTCCGCGAAGGGAGCCAGTTGCCCATTGACAGACCGTCCATCAGTGGCGCCGCACCACCATACCGGTTTACCGTGCGGTCATCTGTTCGCTGGCGCACACGGCTCAGGCCATGGCCCCCGTGCGCTGGCGGCGCAAAGCCATCCATTGCAGCTCGGCCAGCACCAGCACGGCCAGCGCCTGTACCACCAGATACGCCTGGCCCAGCGGCGTGGGCGACAACGCGCCGCTCAGCAGCAGCGCCACGCAGGCCACCACCCAGGCAAAGTTGCCCGCCACCAGCAGCTGCAGACCGGCGCGCGATGGCGCCGCCTGCAACGCCAGCGACCCCGCCAGCACCACATACAGCAGCAACGCGAAGCCGCTGGCGTGAATCAAGCCCGCAGGCAGGCCGAGCCAGGCCGCCAGCGGCCCGGCCAGCGCGAGGTGCAGCGCCGTGGTGGCGGAGCCCGAAAGGGCATCGGCCCAGAGCACGCGGCGCAGGCCGGCGGGAGAGGTGAGTTGATCGATCAGCGACATAGTGCACTCCTTGAGGTGGTGAAACGAAGGGAATCCGGGGGGCATGGTCGCGCCGGGGCAGCACTGCGTCCATGACGTGAGAGGTCATGGCCGAGCGGCCAGGCTGTGGCCTACCATGCCGCCCATGAACGCCCTGACCGCACTTCGCAGCGCCTCGTCATCCACCCCCTCGCCGTTTGGCGAGCGCCTGCGCCACTGGCGCCAGCGACGCCGCCTCAGCCAGCTCGATCTGGCCCACGTGGCCGAGGTGTCCACCCGCCACCTGAGCTACGTGGAAACCGGCCGCGCCAGCCCCAGCCGCGACATGGTGCTGCGCCTGCTGGACCGGCTCGACATTCCCCTGCGCGAGCGCAACGCCTTGCTGCAGGCCGCGGGCTACGCCCCGATGTACCGCGAGCGCGCGCTGGACGCGCCCGACATGGCGGGCGCGCGCGACGCCGTCAAGCGCATCCTCGAATGCCACGAGCCTTGGCCAGCACTGGCCATGGACCGGCACTGGAACCTCGTCATGGCCAACCGCATGGTGCCGATGCTGATGGCCGGCGCCGCGCCCCACCTGCTGCAGGCGCCCATCAACGTGCTGCGCCTGAGCCTTCACCCCGAAGGCCTGGCGTCCCGCATCGCCAACCTGCGGCAGTGGCGCGACCACCTGTTCGAGCGCCTGCGCCAGCAGATCCACGCCACGGGCGACGACACGCTGGCCGCGCTGCTGGCCGAACTCAAGGGCTACCCGGAAACCGTAGGCCACGACGCGGGTGCGCTGCCCGGTGAGCACCACGGCGTGCTCATGCCCTTTCAGTTCGACACCGGGCATGGCGTGCTTCACCTGGTGAGCACCACCACCGTGTTCGGCTCGCCGGTCGACATCACGCTGCAAGAGCTGGCGCTGGAAACGTTTTTTCCGGCCGACGAAGCGTCTGCAGCGCTGTTGCGGCGGCTGGCGACGCAGGCATAAAAAAACCGCTGCATCTGCAGCGGTTTTTTTCAGGGCCGGCACTGCAAGCGGTGCCTCTCAAGCCTTACGCCGTCACGCCCTTGGCGGTGTCCGCGTACTCCTGGATCTGGTCGAAGTTCAGGTACTTGTAGATCGCCGCGCCGTCCTTGTTCACCACGCCCATGGCTTCGTGGTATTCCGCCACGGTGGGGATGTGACCCAGCTTGGACGCAATCGCGGCCAGCTCGGCCGAGGCCAGGAACACGTTGGTGTTCTTGCCCAGGCGGTTGGGGAAGTTGCGGGTGGAGGTGGACACCACGGTAGCGCCTTCGCGCACCTGTGCCTGGTTGCCCATGCACAGCGAGCAGCCCGGCATTTCGGTGCGCGCACCGGCCGCGCCGAAGTTGGCGTAGTGGCCTTCCTTGATCAGCTCGCTCTCGTCCATCTTGGTGGGCGGTGCCACCCACAGCTTGACGGGGATGTCGCGGCTGCCACCCAGCAGCTTGGCCGCTGCACGGAAGTGGCCGATGTTGGTCATGCACGAACCGATGAAGGCTTCATCGATCTTGGTGCCGGCCACGTCAGACAACGTCTTGGCATCGTCCGGATCGTTCGGGCAGCACAGGATGGGTTCCTTGATGTCGGCCAGATCGATTTCGATGACGGCGGCGTACTCGGCGTCCTTGTCGGCTTCCAGCAGGCTCGGGTTGGCCAGCCAGGCTTCCACCTTTTCGATGCGGCGCTTGAGGCTGCGCGCGTCGGCGTAACCTTCGGCGATCATGTTCTTCATCAGCACCACGTTGCTGGTGAGGTATTCCTTCACCGGCTCGGGGTTGAGCTTGATGGTGCAGCCAGCGGCCGAGCGCTCGGCGGAAGCGTCGGACAACTCAAACGCCTGCTCCACCTTCAGGTCCGGCAGACCTTCGATTTCCAGGATGCGGCCCGAGAAGATGTTCTTCTTGCCGGCCTTGGCCACGGTCAGCAAACCGGCCTTGATGGCGTACAGCGGGATCGCGTGGACCAGGTCGCGCAGGGTCACGCCGGGTTGCATCTGGCCCTTGAAACGCACCAGCACCGACTCGGGCATGTCCAGCGGCATCACGCCGGTGGCGGCACCGAAGGCCACCAGGCCGGAGCCGGCCGGGAAGGAAATGCCGATCGGGAAACGGGTGTGCGAATCACCGCCCGTGCCCACGGTGTCAGGCAGCAGCAGGCGGTTGAGCCAGCTGTGGATCACGCCGTCGCCCGGACGCAGCGCCACGCCGCCGCGGTTGCTGATGAACGCCGGCAGTTCGCGGTGGGTCTTCACGTCCACGGGCTTGGGGTAGGCCGCGGTGTGGCAGAAGGACTGCATGACCATGTCGGCAGAGAACCCGAGGCAAGCCAGGTCCTTGAGTTCGTCGCGGGTCATCGGGCCCGTGGTGTCTTGCGAACCCACGGTGGTCATCTTCGGCTCGCAGTAGGTACCAGGGCGCACGCCCTGTCCTTCAGGCAGGCCAACCGCGCGGCCCACCATCTTCTGCGCCAAGGTAAAGCCCGCCTTGGTCGCGGCCGGTGGCTGCGGCAGACGGAACACCGTGGATGCAGGCAGGCCCAGGAACTCGCGCGCCTTGGCGGTGAGCGAACGGCCAATGATCAGGTTGATGCGGCCGCCAGCGCGCACTTCGTCAAACAGCACATCGCTGCGCAGCTGGAACTCCGTCACCAGGGCGCCGCCCTTGGTGATCTTGCCTTCGTAGGGGTGGATGTCGATCACGTCGCCCATTTCGAGCTTGCTCACGTCCACTTCGATCGGCAGCGCGCCCGAGTCTTCCTGGGTATTGAAGAAGATCGGCGCGATCTTGCCGCCGAGCGTCACACCGCCAAAACGCTTGTTCGGCACAAACGGGATGTCCTGGCCCGTGGCCCAGATCACCGAGTTGGTGGCGCTCTTGCGGCTGGAACCCGTGCCCACCACGTCGCCCACGTAGGCAACCAGGTGACCCTTCTTCTTCAGGTCATCGATGAACTGCATCGGACCGCGCTTGCCGTCTTCCTCGGGCTTGAACGCCGCGCCTTCGCGCGTGTTTTTCAGCATGGCGAGGTAGTGCAGCGGAATGTCGGGACGGCTCCAGGCGTCGGGCGCGGGAGACAGGTCGTCGGTGTTGGTTTCGCCGGGCACCTTGAAGACGGTCACGGTGATCGTCTTGTCGACTTCGGGTCGGGTCGTGAACCACTCGGCCTCGGCCCAGCTCTGCATCACTTCCTTGGCCTTGGCGTTGCCCGCCTTGGCTTTCTCGGCGACGTCGTTGAAGAAGTCAAACATCAGCAGCGTCTTCTTCAGGCCTTCAGCCGCCACGCCAGCCACTTCGGCATCATCCAGCAGCTCGATCAGTGGATGCACGTTGTAGCCACCCACCATGGTGCCCAGCAACTCGGTGGCCTTGGCCTTGGAGATCAGCTTCACCTGCACGTCGCCATGCGCCACAGCGGCCAGGAACGAAGCCTTGACCTTCGCGGCATCGTCCACGCCGGGCGGGACGCGGTGCGTGAGCAGGTCCAGCAGGAAGGCGTCTTCGCCAGCCGGGGGAGCCTTGATCAGCTCGATCAGCTCGGCCACCTGCTTGGCTTCAAGCGGCAGCGGCGGAATGCCCAGCGCGGCGCGTTCGGCGGCGTGGGCGCGGTAGTCGGTCAGGAAGGTGGACATGGCGATCTCCAGAGGACAGTGAAATTCGTGGGTCAGAAAACAGATGGGGTGAATGCAAGCAAGCTCAATGCCTCAGCGCAACAGCGTCACTGAAGCACGCTTGCACCACGGCGGGCAAAGGCAGGCCCGTCTGGTGTGCGCGCTCCAGCACCTGCCAGAAATAGCGGTAGCTCGCCCGGTCGTGCAGGCGGCCTTCGAACTGCACAGGCGCCCAGTCGGCGGCCATGGCGCGCTCGATCAGGGCGGCAGCGGTCTCGACTTCGCGCTCAGACGGCGCGAAAGCCGCCAGGATCGGACGGATCTGATCGGGGTGGATGCTCCACATGCGCGTGTAGCCGAGTTCTCGCGATGCCTGACGGGCGGCTTGCTGCAGCGCATCCAGGTTCTTGAACTCGGTCACCACGCAATGCGAGGGCACCTTGCCGTGCGCGTGGCAGGCCGAGGCAATCTCCAGCTTGGCCCGCACCACCAGCGGGTGTGTGAACTGCCCGGCGGCGCTCATGCCGTCGGCCGGTATCGCACCTCCGTGGGCCGACACAAAGTCCATGAGACCAAAGCTGATGCTCTGGACGCGCGGGTGTTCAGCGATGTCGAAAGCGCGGTGCACCGCTGCCGGCGACTCGATCAGCACATGCAGCGGCAGACCGGTTGCACCCGCCGCATTCAGCGTCCGCGCTGCAAGCTGCACGTCGGCCACAGACTCGACCTTGGGCACCATGAGGTGCACGAGCCGGTGCCCCGCTCGCCCGGCGATGGTGGCCACATCGGCACCAAATGCAGGGTGATCGACCGGGTGCACGCGCACGGCCACACGCGCTTGTGGCGCGGCGGCCAGCGCCAGCTCGGTCACCAGCGCGGCGTGCTCCGCCTCGCCGCCGACGGGCGCGCCGTCTTCGCAATCGAGCGTGACGTCGAACACGCAGGTGCCGAATTCTTCGGCCATCTCGGCCTGCAGCGCGAGGCTCTTGCGCATCCGCGCCTCCACCCCGCTGTAGTGGTCACACACCGGCAGCGCGAGCGCGCCGGCCTGAGCACCCAGCAGGATGGAACGGGGATGGATCACGCGCGGTTACCAGCCAATTACAGCAGGTGCTTGACGCCGTCTTGCTCGCCCACGAGCTCGGCCAGGGTCTTGTCAATGCACTTCTGGCTGAACTCGTCGATGGCCAGGCCTTCGACGATCTTGTACTTGCCGTTCTCGGTCGTGACCGGGAAACCGAAGATCACGTCCTTGGGGATGCCGTACTCGCCGTTGGAGGGCACACCCATCGTGACCCAGTGACCCTGCGAGCCCAGCGCCCAGTCGCGCATGTGGTCGATGGCAGCGTTGGCAGCCGACGCGGCCGACGACAGGCCTCGCGCTTCGATGATGGCGGCGCCGCGCTTGCCCACGGTGGGCAGGAAGGTGTCGGCGTTCCAGACCTGGTCGTTGATCAGGTCCTTGACGCTCTTGCCGCCGATGGTGGCAAAGCGGTAGTCGGCGTACATGGTGGGCGAGTGGTTGCCCCAGACGGTGAGCTTCTCGATCTCGCCGACCTTGCCACCGGTCTTGGCAGCGATCTGGCTGGCGGCGCGGTTGTGGTCCAGACGCAGCATGGCCGTGAAGTTCTCGCGCGGCAGGCTGGGCGCGCTCTTCATGGCGATGTAGGCGTTGGTGTTGGCTGGGTTGCCCACCACGAGCACCTTGACGTCACGGCTGGCCACTTGGTCCAGCGCCTTGCCCTGAGCCGTGAAGATCTGGGCGTTGGCCGCCAGCAGGTCGGCGCGCTCCATGCCGGGGCCGCGGGGGCGTGCACCCACCAGCAAGGCGTAGTCGGCGTCCTTGAAGGCCACCAGCGGGTCACCCGTGGGGACTACGCCAGCGAGCAGCGGGAACGCGCAGTCTTCCAGTTCCATGATCACGCCCTTGAGCGCTTTTTGAGCCTTCTCGTCGGGAATCTCCAGCAGCTGCAGGATCACCGGCTGGTCCTTGCCGAGCATTTCGCCAGAGGCGATGCGAAACAGCAGGGCGTAACCGATCTGGCCAGCGGCGCCAGTGACGGCAACGCGAACGGGCTTCTTGTTCATGGTGAAAACTCCGGAAAAGGACGTTGGGAAGAGAGAAAAAGCGAGGTGACGAGGCGGGAGCAGGCCGGGAAGTGCACCCGCAGCGCACTGGCTCAACCCGCTGCTCCAGCATCTGGGTCAGCCGGGGAGTGTACCCTCGCAAACCCTGATACGTCAATTTGTCTTATGTCTTATATAAGATATGATTCGAGCCCTTGAGCACCGTCCCGTGGTGCCTTGAACGCATGGCCACTCCACCCTCAAACTCCTTCGACGCGTCCCCTGCCGAGCCGGCCGCCCAAGGCGTGTTTGACAGTGTCGCTCCCGCTTTCAGCCCCCTTTACCAGCAGATCAAGACGCTGATCCTGCGCAGCCTGCAGGCCGGCGAGTGGAAGCCCGGGGACATGATCCCGAGCGAGTTCGATCTGGCAGCCCGGTTTCGCGTGAGCCAGGGCACCGTGCGCAAAGCCATCGATGAGCTCGCCACCGACAACCTGCTGGTGCGCCGCCAGGGCAAGGGCACCTTCGTGGCCACGCACGCCGAACAGCACATCCAGTACCGTTTTCTGCGCTTGCTGCCCGACACTGGCTCGCTCGAAGAACAAGGGCCTGCCGAGCGCCGCATCATCGAATGCCGACGTCAACGGGCACCGGCCGAAGTCGCGCGGCAGTTGGCCATGCGCACAGGCGATGCCGTGCTGCAGGTCAAACGTGTGCTGGCCTTCAACGCCACGCCGGCCATCCTCGAAGAACTCTGGCTGCCCGGTGGGCCATTCAAGGGCCTCACGGTCGAGACCCTGGCCGATGACAAAGGCCCCATGTACGCCTTGTTCGAAACGCAGTTCGGCGTGCGCATGGTGCGCGCCGTGGAAAAAATCAAGGCGGTCAGCGCCGATGAAGACACCGCCTCGCTGCTGGGCGTACCGCCGGGCCACCCGCTGCTCAGTGTCGAGCGGCTGGCCTACACGTACAACGACGAACCCATGGAACTGCGCCGCGGTCTCTACAGAACCGACGCGCGCCACTACCGCAATGAGTTGAGCTGATGCCCCTGTAAATCCATATTTGCAACGTGAGCATCCGACTGTCAGGGTCTGGCATGGTGCGTTGCAATAGAATTTGACGTGCCTTGGCAGAAGTTACCAATGAGTTACCAAGCGCCACGAACCCTCCTCCCGGAAGAAAGCCCCCCACCATGACCGAGTTGACCAAGAAGCGGCCCGAGTTCCGCAACATCAACGCCTTCAAGGATCTCACCACCTATCGTCTGCCCCCGGCAGGCTGGGTGTCGATCCTTCACCGCGCCAGCGGTGGCCTGATGTTCATCCTGCTGCCCCTCATCGTCTGGCTGTTCGACACCTCCGTGTCGTCCGAGCTCTCCTTCGAACGCTTCAGCGCCGCCTTTTCCGCGGGCATCGGCTTCGTGCCGGGCTGGCTGTTCAAACTCGTGGTGCTCGCCATCATCTGGGCCTACCTGCACCACCTCATTGCTGGCCTGCGCCACCTGTACATGGACGCCTGCCACGCTGTGAGCAAGGAATTCGGCAAGACATCGGCCCTGGTCACGCTGGGCCTGAGCATCGGCCTCACGCTGCTGCTGGGCGCCAAACTGTTCGGCCTGTACTGACTAGGAAACTGAATATGTCCGTCAATTACGGTTCCAAACGCGTCGTCACCGGCGCCCACTATGGTTTGCGCGACTGGCTGGCCCAGCGCATCACTGCGGCCCTGATGGCCCTCTTCACGCTCATCGTGCTGCTGCAAGTGCTGTTCATCAGCGGCCCTATCGGGTATGACAGCTGGGCAGGCATTTTTGCCAAGCAGTGGATGAAGGCCTTGACCTTCGCCGTCTTCCTCGCACTGGCCTACCACGTGTGGGTCGGCATGCGCGACATCTGGATGGACTACGTCAAGCCTGCCGGCATTCGCCTCGTGCTGCACGTCTTCACCATCGTCTGGCTCCTGTCCTGCCTGGGCTGGGCCGTTCAAGTTCTCTGGAGGCTCTAAAGCCATGACCGCATCCGCATCACTTCCCAAGCGTCAGTTTGACGTCGTCATCGTCGGCGCCGGCGGCTCCGGCATGCGCGCCTCGCTGCAGCTGGCGCGCGCTGGCCTCAAGGTGGCCGTGCTCTCCAAGGTGTTCCCAACCCGCTCGCACACGGTGGCCGCACAGGGCGGCATCGGTGCTTCGCTCGGCAACATGAACGAGGACAACTGGCACTACCACTTCTACGACACCATCAAGGGCTCTGACTGGCTGGGCGACCAGGACGCCATCGAGTTCATGTGCCGCGAAGCGCCCAAGGTCGTCTACGAGCTCGAACACTTCGGCATGCCGTTCGACCGCAACCCCGATGGCACGATTTACCAGCGTCCCTTTGGTGGCCACACTGCCAACTACGGCGAGAAGCCCGTGCAGCGCGCCTGCGCGGCCGCGGACCGCACCGGCCACGCCATGCTGCACACGCTGTACCAGCAAAACGTCCAGGCGCGCACCACCTTCTTCGTGGAGTGGATGGCGCTGGACCTGATCCGTGACGCCAGCGGCGACGTGGTCGGCGTGACCGCACTGGAAATGGAAACGGGCGAGACCTACATCCTCGAAGCCAAGACCACGCTGCTGGCCACCGGCGGCGCAGGCCGCATCTTCGCGGCCTCCACCAACGCCTTCATCAACACCGGCGACGGCCTGGGCATGGCGGCGCGCGCCGGCATCCCGCTGCAGGACATGGAGTTCTGGCAATTCCACCCCACCGGCGTGGCCGGCGCCGGCGTGCTGCTCACAGAAGGTTGCCGCGGCGAAGGCGCCATCCTGCTCAACAGCGAAGGCGAACGCTTCATGGAGCGCTATGCGCCCACGCTGAAAGACCTGGCACCGCGCGACTTTGTCAGCCGCTGCATGGACCAGGAAATCAAGGAAGGCCGTGGCTGTGGTCCCAACAAAGACTACGTGCTGCTCAAGCTCGATCACCTGGGTGCAGAGACCATTCACAAGCGCTTGCCATCGGTGTACGAAATCGGCGTGAACTTTGCCAACGTCGACATCACGCGCGAGCCGATCCCCGTGGTCCCGACCATCCACTACCAGATGGGCGGCATTCCGACCAACATCCATGGGCAGGTCGTCACCCCCGACGGCCAGGGCAACCAGAAGGTCGTCAATGGCCTCTATGCCGTTGGCGAATGCTCCTGCGTGAGCGTGCACGGCGCCAACCGCCTGGGCACCAACTCGCTGCTCGACCTGCTGGTGTTTGGCCGCGCTGCGGGCAACCACATCGTGCAGTTCAACGACAAGAACAAGACGCACAAACCGCTGCCCGCCGATGCGGCCGACAAAACGCTGGCACGCCTGGCCCGCCTGGACAACGCCGCAGGCGGCGAATACGCACAAGACGTGGCCAACGACCTGCGCGCCGCCATGCAACAACACGCTGGCGTGTTCCGCACCCAGGCCAGCATGGACGAAGGCGTTGCCAAGATCAACGCCATGCGTGCACGCGTGGGCAACATCGCACTGAAGGACAAGTCCAAAGTGTTCAACACCGCGCGCATCGAGGCGCTGGAAGTGGAAAACCTGATGGAATGCGCCCAGGCCACCATGACCTCCGCAGCGGCTCGCCACGAATGCCGTGGCGCCCACACGGTGAACGACTACGAGCGCCCTGCCGACGACGCCCAGTTCCCGCTGGGGCGCAACGACGCCGAATGGATGAAGCACACGCTGTGGCACAGCGCCGACAACAGCCTGACCTACAAGCCTGTCAACCTTAAGCCCCTCACCGTGGAGTCGGTGCCACCGAAGGTTCGCACCTTCTGAGGCCCCCGCCTTCCGCACCCACGACACACGGAGAAACACCATGGCCAAACGCACATTCAAGATCTATCGCTACGACCCGGAAAAGGACGCCAAGCCTTACATGCAGACCATCGAGGTGGAACTCGACGGTCACGAGCGCATGCTGCTGGACGCGTTGATGAAGCTCAAGGCGGTCGACCCCTCGATTTCCTTCCGGCGCTCCTGCCGCGAAGGCGTCTGCGGTTCCGACGCCATGAACATCAACGGCAAGAACGGGCTGGCCTGCCTGACCAACATGAACACGCTGCCTGGCGTGATCACGCTCAAGCCCCTGCCCGGCCTGCCAGTCGTGCGCGACTTGATCGTCGACATGACGCTGTTCTTCAAGCAGTACAACAGCATCAAGCCCTATCTGATCAACGAGACGGTTGCTCCCGAGAAGGAACGCCTGCAGAGCCCCGAAGAGCGTGAAGAGCTCAACGGTCTGTACGAGTGCATCTTGTGCGCAAGCTGCTCCACGAGCTGCCCCAGCTTCTGGTGGAACCCGGACAAGTTTGTCGGCCCAGCCGGCTTGCTGCAGGCCTACCGCTTCATTGCCGACAGCCGCGACCAGGCCACCAGCGAACGCCTGGACAACCTGGAAGGCCCGTACCGCTTGTTCCGCTGCCACACCATCATGAACTGCGTGGACGTTTGCCCCAAAGGCCTGAACCCCACGAAGGCGATCGGCAAGATCAAGGAAATGATGGTGATGCGTTCAGTCTGAGCGCATGCCAACGAACTCCATGACCGACACCGACCTGCAGGACGTCTTGCTGGACGAACGCGCACTGAGCAAGCTGCGCTGGCGGTGTCGTCGTGGGCTGCTCGAGAACGATCTGTTCATCGAGCGATTCTTCGCCAGGCACGAATCTGGCTTAACCGTGCGCCAGGCGGATGCACTTGGGCTCTTGATGGACTTGTCCGACAACGACCTGCTGGATCTGCTGCTCGGCCGAAAGCCACTCCAAGGCGATCTCGAACGCGCGGACGTGACGCAAGTGCTTGCCTTGCTGCGCGCCCAGCGACCTCTCCCATCTTCCGAGGAACCTGCATGAAACTCGTAGACAACAAAGCCACCCTGTCGTTCTCCAATGGCAGCCCCAGTGTCGATCTTCCGGTGTACGCCGGCAGCATCGGTCCGGACGTGATCGACATCCGCAAGCTCTATGCGCAGACGGGCATGTTTACCTACGACCCGGGCTTTCTGTCCACGGCTTCATGCCAGTCGGCGATCACTTACATCGACGGCGACAAGGGCGAACTGCTGTACCGCGGCTACCCGATCGAACAGCTCGCCACGCAGTGCGACTACCTCGACACCTGCTACCTGCTGCTCAACGGCGAACTGCCCAATGAGACGCAACGCGGCGATTTCCACAAGCTCGTGATCAACCACACCATGGTGAACGAGCAGATGCAGTTTTTCCTGCGTGGCTTCCGCCGCGATGCCCACCCCATGGCCGTGCTGACCGGCCTCGTCGGTGGTCTGTCGGCCTTCTATCACGACAGCACGGACATCAACAACCCGAAGCACCGTGAAATCGCCGCCATCCGCCTCATTGCCAAGATGCCCACCCTGGTGGCCATGGCTTACAAGTACGGCATCGGGCAGCCCTACATGTACCCGAAGAACGACCTGAGCTACTCGGGCAACTTCCTGCGCATGATGTTCGGCACGCCATGCGAAGACTACGTGGTGAACCCAGTGCTCGAGCGGGCACTCGACCGCATCTTCATCCTGCACGCCGACCACGAGCAAAACGCCTCCACGTCCACCGTGCGCCTGTGCGGCTCTTCGGGCACCAACCCGTTTGCGGCCATCGCCGCGGGTGTGGCCTGCCTCTGGGGCCCCGCGCACGGCGGCGCCAACGAAGCCTGTCTCAACATGCTCGAAGACATCCAGCGCCAAGGCGGTGTGTCCAAGGTGGGCGAGTTCATGGAGAAGGTCAAGGACAAGAACTCCGGTGTGAAGCTCATGGGCTTTGGTCACCGCGTGTACAAGAACTACGACCCTCGCGCCAAGCTGATGCAGGAAACCTGCAACGAAGTGCTGCAAGAACTCGGTCTGGAAAACGACCCGCTGTTCAAACTGGCCAAGGAGCTGGAAAAAATTGCGCTGGAAGACGAGTACTTCGTCTCGCGCAAGCTGTACCCGAACGTGGACTTCTACTCCGGCATCGTGCAACGCGCCATCGGCATCCCGGTCAACCTGTTCACGGGCATCTTCGCGCTGGCCCGCACCGTGGGCTGGATCGCCCAGCTCAATGAAATGATCAGCGACCCCGAGTACAAGATCGGCCGTCCTCGCCAGCTGTTCACCGGCTCGCCACGTCGCGACGTCAAACCCATCGGCAGCCGCTGATCCAACGCTCCCCTGGGTAAAGCCCGCCTCGCGCGGGCTTTTTTTCGTTCAAGGCTTCGTGCTCCGGCAGATTGGCCATCGCGTTTGGAGATGACCAGAGGCCGAATACTGGAGGACAATCGGTCTTAGCATCTCAAAACGAGACGCCCAACCCCATGCTCTCCGAACGCAACTTCGCCCGCCAGATCGACCTCACCTCGCTGCAGCTGTTCGTGGCTGTCTGCGAGTCGGGAAGCATTGGCCGCGCAGCGGAGAGGGAGTTCATCGCTGCTTCCGCCATCAGCAAACGCCTGTCCGATCTGGAAGGAGCGCTGGGCACAACGCTGCTTCATCGGCACACACGCGGCGTGCGGCTCACGCCTGCCGGTGAGGGGCTTCTGCACCACGCGCGCGCCGTGCTGTTCGGTCTGGAAAAGATGCAGATCGAACTGGCGGAATACGCCGACGGGGTTCGCGGCCACGTGCGTGTGCACGCGAGCATCTCGGCCATCGTGCAGTTCCTTCCGGAGGATCTGGGCGCCTTTGCCCGACTTCACCCACAGATCAAGATCGACCTGGAGGAGCACCTCAGCCCGGAAGTGCTCCGCGCGGTGCAGGAAGGCGCCACTGACCTGGGCCTTTGCAATGGCGCCATGGGAACCCACCAGCTGCAAAGTCTGCCGTACCGAAATGACCGTCTGGTGCTTGTGGTGCCCCAGGGGCATGCGCTGGATCAGACGTACCCTGTGTCCTTCGCGGACACATTGCCGTTTGACCACGTGGGCCTGCACGCCAACAGCTCGATTCACTTGGCCACCCATCAGGCAGCGACGCTGGCGGGCAGCACCGTGCGCGTGCGCATTCGTGTCACCGGGCTGGATGCCATGTGCCGCATGATCGCCAACGGCCTGGGCGTGGGCGTGATGCCCGAACGCGCGTTCGGCCTGTTGCACACCGGCGCAGCGCTGCGGTCGGTGCCCCTCACGGACGCATGGGCACAAAGGCAGCTCGTGCTGGTGGCCCGCGACTTCTCCAGCTTGCCTGCCACGGCACGCCTGCTGGTCGATCACCTGACCGCCGACACGGCTGTACTGGCCGCATAAAATTCAACCCCACCCCAAAGCACCAAGCCATGCCACGCACGCTCTACGACAAGATCTGGGACGAACACGTTGTCCACACCGAAGAGGACGGCACGTCCGTGCTCTACATTGACCGCCATCTCGTGCACGAGGTCACCAGCCCGCAAGCCTTCGAAGGCCTGCGCCAGGCCGGCCGCAAAGTGTGGCGGGTGAGCTCGGTGGTCGCCACTGCCGACCACAACACCCCCACCAACGGTTGGGAGCTCGGGTACGACGGCATCACCGATCCGATCAGCAAGGAACAGATCACCACGCTGGACAGCAACATCGCCGAATTCGGTGCCGCGGCGTTTTTCCCCTTCATGTCCAAGCGTCAGGGCATCGTGCACGTCATCGGTCCTGAAAACGGTGCCACCCTGCCGGGCATGACGGTGGTCTGCGGCGACAGCCACACCTCCACCCACGGCGCATTCGGCGCGCTGGCCCACGGCATTGGTACCAGTGAAGTCGAGCACGTGCTGGCCACGCAAACCTTGCTGGCCAAGAAGGCGAGGAACATGCTGGTGCGCGTGGACGGGCAGCTGGCCAAGGGCTGCACTGCCAAGGACATCGTGCTGGCCATCATCGGCAAGATCGGCACAGCCGGCGGCACCGGCTACACCATCGAATTTGGCGGATCTGCCATCCGGGCACTCAGCATTGAAGGCCGGATGACAGTGTGCAACATGGCCATCGAAGCCGGCGCACGCGCCGGGCTGGTGGCGGTCGACGAGAAGACCATCGAGTACGTCAAAGGCCGACCGCTGTCGCCCACCGGCGTCGAGTGGGACCAAGCGGTTTCTTACTGGAAAACCTTGCAGTCCGATCCCGATGCGAAGTTTGATGCGGTGGTGGAGCTCGATGCCTCCCGCATCGTGCCGCAGGTGACCTGGGGCACCTCACCCGAAATGGTGCTGGGCATTGACGGCACGGTGCCAGATCCCGACCGCGAAAAAGACGCCAACAAGCGCGGCGCCATCGAACGAGCCCTGACCTACATGGACCTGGCACCCGGCAAGCCGCTCAACGACATCTTTGTCGACAAGGTGTTCATTGGCTCCTGCACCAACAGCCGCATCGAAGACATGCGCGAAGCGGCTGCCGTGGTGAAGAAGCTCGGCCAGAAAGTGGCAAAGAACGTGAAGCTTGCACTGGTGGTCCCGGGCTCCGGCCTGGTGAAGGCCCAGGCCGAGCGCGAAGGTCTGCACGACATCTTCAAGGCCGCAGGGTTCGAGTGGCGTGAGCCCGGCTGCTCGATGTGCCTGGCCATGAACGCCGACCGTCTTGAACCCGGCGAACGCTGCGCGTCCACCAGCAACCGCAATTTCGAGGGCCGCCAAGGCGCCGGCGGCCGCACGCACCTTGTATCCCCGGCGATGGCAGCAGCCGCCGCAGTGCACGGCCATTTTGTGGACGTGCGCACCATCGCATGACCGCCCCTTTCCGCAACCCACCTCAGGAGACTCCCATGAAACGCATTGCTTCGATCGCAGCCGCATTCGCGCTCTCTCTGACCTTGGCCGCCTGCAACACCTGGAGCGGCGTCAAGCAGGATGCCAAGGAAGTGGGCCAAGCTGCAGGTAAAGGCATTGAAAAAGCCGGCGAAAAAGTCCAGGACATCGCCAAATAACCGGTCGACACACCCATGCAGAAATTCACCCGCCACAAAGGCCTCGTGGCTCCCATGGACCGCGAGAACGTCGACACCGACGCCATCATCCCGAAGCAATTCCTCAAGTCGATTCGCAAGACCGGCTTTGGACCCAACCTCTTCGATGAGTGGCGCTACCTCGACAAGGGCGAACCGGGGCAAGACCCGGCGAGTCGCAAACCCAACCCCGACTTTGTGCTCAACCAGCCGCGCTACGCGGGTGCATCCGTGCTGCTGGCACGCAAGAACTTCGGCTGTGGGTCGAGCCGCGAACACGCGCCTTGGGCCATTGACCAATATGGCTTTCGGGCCATCATCGCGCCCAGCTATGCCGACATCTTCTTCAACAACTGTTTCAAGAACGGCTTGCTGCCGATCCAGTTGCCTGAAGCACAGGTGGCGCAGCTGTTTGACGAGGTCGCGGCCTTTCCGGGCTACGAACTCACCGTCGATCTTGAGCGCCAGGTCATCGTCAAACCACAGGGTGAAGAGCTGCCGTTTGAAGTTCAGGCGTTTCGCAAGTTCTGTCTGATCAATGGCCTCGACGACATTGGCCTGACCTTGCGCTACAAGGACAAGATCTCCGCATTCGAAGCCGAGCGCCTGGCCACCAAGCCCTGGCTGGCACACACCATGCCGGTCTGAAAGATCTGAGCGCCCTTTTTGAGACCCGCCTTGGCATGAAGCCGGGCATCACATTCGCATCACATTCGCATCACATGAAAATCGCAGTTCTTCCCGGCGACGGTATCGGTACAGAAATCGTCGCTGAGGCGGTCAGGGTCCTCGAGGCACTGGAGTTGCCCGTCGAAATGGAGTCCGCCCTGGTGGGCGGCGCCGCCTACGAAGCCCATGGGCATCCGCTGCCGGAATCGACGTTGAAACTGGCGATGGACGCCGACGCCGTGCTGTTTGGGGCTGTCGGCGACTGGAAGTACGACAAGCTCGACCGTCCGCTGCGCCCTGAACAAGCCATCCTGGGATTGCGAAAGCACCTCGGCCTTTTCGCGAACTTCCGTCCTGCCATCTGCTACCCCGAGCTGGTCGCGGCATCCAGCCTCAAGCCCGAGCTCATTGCGGGCCTGGACATCCTGATCATCCGGGAACTGACGGGTGACATCTATTTTGGCCAACCTCGCGGCCGACGCGTTGCCACCGACGGCCACTTCCCCGGCGCTGAAGAAGCCTTCGACACGATGCGCTACAGCAAGCCCGAGATCGAACGCATTGCGCACGTGGCCTTTCAGGCCGCCCGCAAGCGAAACAAAAAGGTCACCAGCGTCGACAAAGCCAATGTGCTCGAGACCTTCCAGTTCTGGAAGGATGTGGTGACCGAAGTTCATGCTCAGTACCCTGACGTCGAGCTCGAGCACATGTATGTGGACAACGCGGCCATGCAACTGGTCAAGGCGCCCAAGAAATTCGACGTGGTGGTCACCGGCAACATGTTCGGAGACATCCTTTCAGACGAAGCGTCCATGCTCACCGGATCGATCGGCATGCTGCCTTCGGCTTCGCTGAATACGAAGAATCAGGGCCTGTACGAGCCCAGTCACGGCAGCGCACCTGACATCGCCGGCAAGAACCTGGCCAATCCTCTGGCTACAATACTGTCCGCTGCCATGATGCTCAGATTCACATTCAACCAGACCGAAGCCGCTGACCGCATTGAAACTGCGGTCAGTCATGTGCTCGCGTCCGGGCTTCGCACCACCGACATCTGGTCGGAAGGTACGACCAAGGTGAGCACCCGTGGCATGGGCGATGCCGTCGTGGCCGCCATCACCAAAACCATTACCAAGGGCTGATCCAGCTCCGGTTCGTCACGCCCCTCCCCGGCCAGACGAGCCGGGGCAAAACGGTTTTTTAACTGAAGGGCGTTGACATGACGAAACAAGTATCGGGAATGAAGCAGCCTCTCGTCGGGCTGGTGGGCTGGCGCGGCATGGTGGGCTCCGTGCTCATGGACCGTATGGTGGCAGAGAGCGATTTCGATCTGATCGAACCATTGTTCTTCTCCACATCCAACGCGGGTGGCAAAGCCCCGGCGATGGCCAAGAACGAGACCCAGCTGCAGGACGCACACAACATCGACGCCTTGAAGCGATGTGAGGTCATCATCACTGCACAAGGCGGCGACTACACCAGCGAGGTTTATCCCAAGTTGCGCGCGGCGGGCTGGGATGGGCACTGGATTGATGCGGCGTCTACGCTGCGCATGGACAAAAACGCCGTGATCGTCCTGGACCCGGTCAACCTGCCCGTGATCGAGAACGCGTTGGCCCAAGGTGGCAAAGACTGGATCGGCGGCAACTGCACCGTGAGCTGCATGCTCATGGGCGTGGGCGCCCTGTACAAGGCAGGGCTGGTCGAATGGATGAGCACACAGACCTACCAGGCGGCATCGGGCGGCGGCGCCCAGCACATGCGGGAGTTGCTCACGCAGTACGGCACGCTCAATGCGGAAGTCAAGGCGCTGCTCGATGACCCCAAAAGCGCCATTCTGGAAATCGATCGCAAGGTCATTGCCAAGCAACGTTCGCTTTCCGGCGTTGAAACCGCCAACTTCGGCGTTCCACTCGGCGGCTCATTGATCCCCTGGATCGACAAGGATTTGGGCAACGGCATGTCCAAGGAAGAATGGAAGGGGATGGCGGAGACCAACAAGATTCTCGGCATGGGTGAAGGGTTCAGTGCACCCGCCGTTCCGGTAGATGGCTTCTGCGTTCGCGTGGGTGCGATGCGTTGCCACAGCCAGGCCCTTACCTTCAAACTGAAGAAGGACGTGCCCTTGGCCGACATCGAAGCCATGATTGCGGCCGACAACGCGTGGGTCAAAGTGGTTCCCAACACCCGCGAAGCCACCATCAAAGACCTGACTCCCGTGGCCGTCACCGGGACCATGACGATTCCAGTGGGCCGTCTGCGCAAATTGGCCATGGGACCTGAATACCTTGGCGCATTCACCATCGGCGATCAGTTGCTCTGGGGTGCTGCCGAGCCACTGCGGCGCATGCTGCGCATCCTGCTGACCCACTGAGCGTGTCGGCAGAGTTTGTTACGACAAAGGGAAGCAGGGGACGCGCTCGTTGCGCCCCTGCAACGTAAACAACCCGACCAAAGACGACAGAGGGTCGACTGAGAAACTCAAGCGGATTCTCAGCTTGTCACTGTAATGCGTTGATGTTAAGGTCAATTCTCGGTTTTTTACGTCGAGGTCAAAGTGCCATCCAACTCCCGCTACACACCATCCCAACAGGTCCGCCAAGTGCAACAAAGTGCTGGCTCTCGCGGCCTCGCGAGGTTGCATGCGGTCGCTGCGGCGGCACTGCTGTGTGCGAGCCTTGCGCACCACTCCGATGCCTCGGCACTGGCCTTGGGACGTGTCGTCGTTCAGTCGGCGCTTGGCGAGCCCTTGAGAGCCGAGATCGACGTTCCTGACATCAACGCAGAAGAGGCAGCCAGCCTTCGGGTGGGCCTGGCTTCAGGAGACACCTTCCGGGCAGCCGGTGTCGACGTGAATCCCGCACTGGCCAACCTGCAGATCAGCCTGCAACGCCGTCCCGATGGCCGTGCCTTCCTGCGTTTGACCAGCTCCCGGCCGGTCACCGAACCCTTCGTGGACCTGATTGTTGAAGCCAACTGGTCCTCCGGCCGTGTCGTCCGCGACTACACCCTGCTGTTCGACCCACCCAGCCTTCGCGCTGCCACACCTCAGCCGGCGCCCATTGCACCGGGGGTCTCTTCGACCGCGCCTGCGCAACGCCAGGCCCCAGCGGCCCCTGCTCCCAGCACCGCTCAACCACAGGCCCAAGCTCCAAGACCCGTCGCTGCAGCCCCCGTGGCTCCACCAGCGCCCAGGCCAGCTCCAGCCGCCGCACCCGCGCCAGTTGCGTCGGGCGGTGGCCAGGTGCGCGTGCAGGCAGGTGACACGGCGGGCGCCATCGCGGCAGCCAACAAACCTGCGAGTGTGTCGCTCGATCAAATGCTGGTGGCGATGCTCCAGCAAAACCCGAATGCCTTCATCTCGGGCAACGTCAACCGGCTGAAATCGGGTGTTGTGCTGGACTTGCCAAGCGCCGCGCAAGCCAGTGCCATCGCGCCCAATGAAGCGCGGCAGACGATCAACGCGCAAAGCCGCGACTTCAACGAGTTCCGCCGACGGCTTGCCGGCAGTGCGCCTGAAGCTGGCGTCGCAGCGGCCGACCGCCAGGCATCGGGGCGCGTGCAAACCGAAGTGAAGGACGCGAAGCCCGCAGCTCCCGCAGCCGACAAGCTGACATTGTCCAAAGAGGCAGCGCCTGGTCAGGCCGCGAACGAGGACAAGATCGCCAAAGAACGTCAAGCCAAGGAAGCTTCTACGCGCGTTGCAGAGCTGTCGCGCAATATCGAAGAGCTCTCCAAGTTGGGCAACACACCTGCGGCTGCTGCACCTGCCACACCTGCTGCTGCACCTGCCACACCTGCTGCTGCGCCTGCGACGCCGCCGGCAGCGCCAGCCGCTGTACAACCCGCTGAGCCCGCTCCTGCGCCAGCGCCAACTGTCACAGCGCCCGCAGCACCGGCCGCCCCCGCAACGGAAGCCCCTGCGCCAGTGGCAGAAGCTCCAGCTGCGACCGCACCATCCACCACGCCCGCGCCGGTCAAGCCTCCACTGCCCGCGCCCACACCCCTGCCTGACGAGCCATCTTTCCTCGATCAGTTGCGCGAAAACCCGCTCACGTTGCCGCTGGCAGGCGGCTTGTTGGCCCTGCTTGCGGCGTTCGGTATTTACCGCATGCGCCAGCGCAAAAACGGCTCCAGTGTGGACAGCTCATTCCTCGAGAGTCGTCTGCAACCCGACTCGTTTTTTGGCTCCAGCGGCGGACAGCGCATCGACACGGCTGAGTCTGTGGCGTCTGGCTCCTCCATGGTGTACTCGCCGAGCCAGCTGGATGCAGCCGGCGACGTCGACCCAGTGGCTGAGGCCGATGTGTACCTTGCCTATGGTCGAGATTTGCAAGCTGAAGAGATCCTCAAGGAAGCGATGCGCAGCACGCCGACACGCGTCGCCATCCACAACAAGCTCCTGGAAATCTACGCCAAGCGTCGCGATGCTCGTGCCTTTGAGGTGGTGGCCACCGAGGCCTACGGGCTCACGCAGGGCCAGGGCCCCGAGTGGGAGCACGCCTGCGAGCTGGGCAAGGAACTCGATCCATCCAATCCGCTGTATCAACCCGGAGGCAGCCCGGCCGTCAAGGTCTCTGCCACAGCGGGTATCGCAGGCGCCGGCCTGAACACCATGCCCTTTGGGGCCAGCACCCTGGCCGAAACTGGCAAAACGGCGCTGCCGTCGGGCATGGCAGATCTGGATCTCGACCTCGACTTCTCGCTGGACGATCCGCAGGAACCTGCACCGTCGGCTCCAACGGCTGCGCCTGCAGGCGTTGAAGCACCGATGTCCAGCATGGATGATCTGAATGCCACGGAGTCGCTGACCAGCAACGCAGCCGAGAAAGATGGCCCCCCATCCTCCATGTCGATGGACTTCGATCTGGACTTCCCCTCCGGCTCGGCGCCTCTGCAGGACAACGCGCCTGAACCGCAGCCAGCATCGGAGCGGCCGCTGGCACAAGACGCCATGGATTCGCTGCCTTTCGATGACGAGCCGATCATCAGCTTGGAAACACCTGCTGCGAACAGCGAAATCCCTGCGAACCCACCTGCTCCGGTCCCAGACATGATGTCGTTCGACCTGAACGGGATCAACCTGGACCTTGACTCACCCGCCACTGGGGAAGACGGGGATTCCGAGAGCCGTCTGACTGAAGAGAATCCGCTGGAGACCAAGTTGTCTCTTGCAGAAGAATTCCGGGCCATTGGTGACTTCGAAGGCGCACGGTCGCTGGCCGAGGAAGTGCTGGCCGAGGCCTCTGGCTCGCTGAAGACCAAGGCGGGCACGTTCCTGGCCGATCTGGCCTGACGCGCGCCGCCCCGGTTTCTGCCTTTGCCAGCCGCGCCCCTGGAGCCCAGCCGAACGCGCATTGCGCTGGGCGTCAGCTACAACGGTCGCGGCTACGACGGTTGGCAAAGCCAGCCCAGCGGGCGCACGGTACAAGACCAACTTGAACGGGCACTGACCCGCTTCAGCGCTCGGGGCGCTATCAATACCCTGTGTGCCGGGCGCACAGATGCGGGTGTGCACGGTCTCATGCAGGTGGTTCATTTCGACACGACGCTGGAGCGCCCCGAGAACGCCTGGGTGCGCGGCACCAACAGTTTTCTGCCTGACGACATCGCCGTGCAATGGGCACGCGAAGTGCCACCCAGCTTCCACGCCCGCGCAAGCGCGAGGTCGCGCCGATACGCTTACGTGTTGCTCGAGTCCCCGGTGCGGCCCAGCGCAGACACGGGTCAGGTGGGCTGGGTGTTTCGACCACTCGCCCTCGAACCCATGGCACAGGCGGCACATGCGCTGCTTGGGGAACACGATTTCAGCTCGTTTCGCGCGGCCCGATGCCAGGCGCACTCACCCGTCAAGCGCCTGATGCGGTTGGACATTTCCAGGCGGGGGAGTTACTGGCGATTCGAGTTCGAGGCCTCGGCTTTCCTGCACCACATGATCCGCAACATCATGGGTTGCCTCATTGCGATTGGCAGCGGCAGCCGTCCTGCTGCATGGATGACCGAGGTCCTGCACGCCCGCAGCAGGGACGCCGCTGCGCCCACCTTTTCCCCGGACGGCCTGTACTTTCTCGGGCCGGTCTACGATGCCGGTCTGGCGTTGCCCGAACGCACGCCTGCCTTCGACTGGTTGCCATGACACCTCTCCGCACACGCATCAAAATCTGTGGCCTCACTCGCGAAGCGGACATCGACGCCGCCGTCCATGCCGGCGCCGATGCGGTGGGCTTCGTTCTCTATCCAGCCAGTCCACGCCACGTGAGTGCACAACGCGCCGGCGAACTGGCGCGTCGTCTGCCCCCATTCGTCACGCCCGTCCTGCTCTTTGTGAACGCCACTGCGCAAGACATTCAAGAAGGTTGTGAGGCAGTTCCTCAGGCGCTGCTGCAGTTCCATGGCGACGAAACGCCGGCCACATGCGATGCCGCCGGCCGCCCCTACCTCCGGGCGGCACGCATTCCCACCGGCTCCGCCGGGGCAGGGTTCGATCTTCTAAAATACGCATCGGATTACTCTGCCGCTCAAGCCATCCTGCTTGATGCCCTCGTTGACGGCTATGGCGGTGGAGGTCAATCGTTCGACTGGAATGCTTTCCCTTGGTCACATCCACTTCTAAACGCCAGCTCTCGCCTCGTTTTGTCTGGTGGACTCACGCCTGCAAACGTGATCGATGGCATCTCTCGCGTACGGCCGTGGGCCGTTGACGTGAGCTCCGGGGTGGAAGCCGCCAAAGGCATCAAAGACCCCGACAAGATGCTCGCTTTCGTGGCCGCCGTGCGCGCGGCCGATGCACAGATATCGCACCCGACCTGAAGCCCGTCCATGGGAACAGGCGGGCGCACCGACCGAGACACCCCATGACTGACTACCAGCAACCCGACGCGAAAGGCCACTTCGGCATCTACGGCGGCAGTTTTGTGAGCGAAACACTCACCCATGCCATCAACGAGCTGAAAGCCGCATACGCCAAGTACCAGCACGACCCCGAATTTCTTGCCGAGTTCAAGCGCGAACTCGCGCACTTTGTGGGCAGGCCCAGCCCGGTCTACCACGCAGCGCGCATGAGCAGGGAAACCGGTGGTGCACAAATCTTCCTCAAGCGCGAAGACCTCAACCACACGGGCGCGCACAAGGTCAACAACACCATCGGTCAGGCCATGCTGGCGCGCCGCATGGGCAAGCCGCGCATCATTGCCGAGACGGGCGCCGGTCAGCACGGCGTGGCCACGGCCACCATTTGCGCCCGCTATGGCCTGGAATGTGTGGTCTACATGGGCAGCGAGGACGTGAAGCGCCAGAGCCCCAACGTCTATCGCATGAAGTTGCTGGGTGCCACCGTCGTTCCGGTGGAATCGGGCAGCAAAACACTCAAGGACGCGCTCAACGAGGCGATGCGCGACTGGGTGGCCAATGTGGACAACACGTTCTACATCATCGGCACCGTGGCCGGGCCGCACCCGTACCCAATGATGGTGCGTGACTTCCAGAGCGTGATCGGTGAAGAATGCCTGGTGCAGATGCCTCAGATGCTGAAAGATGGCGGCTGCACCAGCGAACAGCCTGACGCGGTGGTGGCCTGCGTGGGCGGTGGCAGCAACGCCATGGGCATCTTCCATCCCTACATCAATCACCACAGCACGCGCCTGATCGGCGTAGAGGCAGCGGGCGAAGGCCTTGATACCGGCAGGCACTCGGCATCGCTGCAAAAAGGCAGCCCGGGCGTGCTGCACGGCAACCGCACCTACGTGCTGCAGGACGACAACGGCCAGGTGACCGAAACCCACAGCGTGAGTGCGGGGCTGGACTACCCCGGCGTCGGGCCCGAGCACGCGTTCCTCAAAGACATCGGTCGTGCGGAATACGTGGGCATCACCGACACCGAGGCGCTCGAGGCATTTCACTACCTGTGCCGCACCGAGGGGATCATCCCGGCGCTCGAGTCGAGCCACGCTGTGGCCTATGCCATGAAGCTGGCCAAGACGATGAGGCCGGACCAGTCCATTCTGGTCAACCTGTCCGGGCGCGGCGACAAGGACATCGGGACGGTCGCCGACCTCTCCAACGCCGACTTTTATTGCCGACCGAGCTGCCGCGGGCAATCCGTCAAGGGCGGCGTGGCCACCATCGAGGTGAAGAAATGAGCCGCATCGAGACCACATTCGCTGCTTTGAAAAAGCAGGATCGCAAGGCCCTGATCCCCTTCGTCACCGCCGGCTTCCCCTACGCCGACATCACGCCCGACCTGATGCACGGCATGGCCGAGGCAGGCGCTGACGTGATCGAGCTCGGCGTACCTTTCTCAGACCCTTCGGCCGACGGCCCGGTGATTCAGAAGGCGGGAGACCGCGCACTCGCCGCCGGCATCGGCCTGGTTCAGGTGCTGGCCATGGTGCGCACGTTCCGCGAGCGCAACAGCCACACCCCGGTGGTGCTCATGGGCTACGCCAACCCGGTCGAGCGCTACGACCAGAAGCACGGCGCGGGCGCTTTCGTGCGCGATGCGTCGACAGCGGGCGTGGACGGCGTGCTGATCGTGGACTACCCACCGGAAGAGTGCGAAGCGTTCGCCGCTTCATTGCGCGAATACGGCATGGACCTCATCTTTCTGCTCGCCCCCACCTCCACCGATGACCGCATGGCGCAAGTCGCCCGGGTGGCCAGTGGATACGTGTACTACGTGTCTCTGAAAGGTGTGACAGGCGCTGGGACGCTGGATGTGGGCCAGGTTGAAGCCATGTTGCCGCGCATTCGGTCGCACGTGAGCGTGCCCGTGGGTGTGGGCTTTGGCATCCGCGATGCCGAAACCGCACGCGCCATCAGCCGAGCGGCCGATGCGGTGGTGATCGGCAGCAAGATCATCCAGCTGATCGAGAACGAGCCGCACGAAAAAGTGGTCGCCGTCGCAGCTCAATTCCTTCGCACCATCCGGAAAGCGCTCGACGCATAATCCGCCCTCTGCGCCCTGCGGCGCCTCTGTACGGAGAACATCATGTCATGGCTTGAAAAACTGCTGCCGCCCAAAATCACGCCCACCGACCCCACCGAACGCCGCAGCGTTCCGGAGGGCCTGTGGATCAAGTGCCCAAGCTGTGAAGCGGTGCTCTACAAAAACGACCTGGAGAAGAACCAGAACGTCTGCCCTCACTGCAGCCACCACCACCGGGTGGGCGCGCGCGCTCGACTCAACGCGTTCCTCGATGCCGAAGGCCGTTATGAAATCGCCCAGGAGGTCATTCCTGTCGATGCGCTCAAATTCAAGGACAGCCGCAAATACCCGGAACGCCTGAAAGACGCCCTTGAGACGACCGGTGAAACCGATGCACTGATCGTCATGGGCGGCGCAGTACGCGGTGTCAGCGTCGTCGTGGCCTGCTTCGAGTTTGATTTCATGGGCGGCTCCATGGGATCGGTGGTCGGCGAGCGCTTTGTGCGCGGGGTTGAAGAAGCCATTGCGCAGAAGGTGCCCTTTGTATGCTTCACGGCCACCGGTGGTGCCCGCATGCAAGAAGGCCTTCTCTCGCTCATGCAGATGGCCAAGACCAACGCCGCGCTCACACGCCTGGCCAAGAAGGGCCTGCCATACATCAGCGTGCTCACCGACCCGACCATGGGTGGTGTGAGTGCAGGCTTCGCCTTCCTGGGTGACGTGGTGATCGCGGAACCCAAGGCGCTGATCGGTTTTGCCGGCCCGCGCGTGATCGAGAACACCGTGCGGGTGAAACTGCCGGAGGGGTTCCAGCGCGCCGAATTCCTTCAAACCAAGGGAGCGGTGGACTTCATCTGCGACCGGCGCGAACTGCGCGCCACCATCGCCAATGCGTTGGCGATGCTGCAGCGCCAGAGCGCCGACGCGGTGGTCGACGATTGAACGCCACACCGGGCGCTGAGGCACTCACCTTGTCTCAACTGCCGTTGTTTCCATTGCAAACCGTCCTGTATCCGGGCGGTTGGCTTCCCCTTCGCATCTTCGAGGTCCGCTACCTCGACATGATTGGCCGCTGCCACAAAGCCGGCGCACCTTTCGGGATCGTGTGCCTGAGTGAAGGCAGTGAGGTCAGGCGACTGGATCCGGCCGCCCTGCCCAGCGGCGACGGTTTCGCGAAAGAGGTTTTTCATCCGGTGGGCACACTGGCTCACATCGAGAGCCTGGAGCGGCCACAGCCGGGCCTGATGGTGATCCGGTGCCGAGGCTTGCAACGTTTCGATATCCAACGCCGACAGCAATTGCCCCACGGTCTGTGGGTGGCAGATGTCCAGCTGCATGCGCCAGAGCCTGTGGTGCCTGTACCCGAGCACCTCGCCCAGACCAGCGAAGGTCTTCAACGTTTGCTGCGCAGCCTGCAGGAACGCGACCCCGCCAGCCTGGACCAGCTGCCGCTCCAGCCGCCCTACCACTGGGACGACAGCGGCTGGGTGGCCAACCGCTGGGCTGAACTGCTGCCAGCCCCGGCTGAGCTCAAGCAGCGCCTGATGACGCTCGACAACCCGCTGCTGCGCCTGGAGCTGGTGTCCGATTTGCTGGACAAACTCGGGCTGGACGGCGGCGCCTGAAACGCCTCGCCCAGAGGTGTCAGCCTGGCAGGAGCGAGAGCGCCTGCATGTAACGCTCACTCACCATCAGGGCGTCCCACTGCGGCGCTGCCATGCGAGGCAATAGGGCGAGGCGCCGCTCCTCGCTGGCTGCGCTGGGCTGCCAACGCCCATCGAGCACCGCCTGCGACAGCGAGTTGATCGCTTCATCGATGGGCGCCCCACCCTCGACCACCGACTGGTTGCACAGCAACACCAGATCGCCACCCGCGGTGAGCGCTGCCAGTGCGGCCTCCGTAAAGCTCACCTCCCGCCCATCGATCTGTCGTGCAGCCGCCATGCTGAGGTCGTCGCTGAAGATCGCACCGGCAAAACCCAGGCGATGGCGAAGGATGTCTTGCAGCCAACGCGACGAGAACCCGGCTGGCCGTGTGTCCACCTTGGGGTAAATCACGTGCGCTGGCATCACCGCCTGCAAGCTGGCCGAAAGCCAGCCATACGGCGCGGCGTCCTCGGACAGGATGGCGTTGAGGCTGCGTCGGTCCACCGGCACAGCCAGATGAGAGTCGGCCTTGACGAAGCCGTGCCCAGGGAAATGCTTGCCGCAGTTGCCCATGCCGCTCTGCAGCAAGCCGTGCATCGCGCCTTGCGCCAGCAGCGTGACCATGCGCGGATCGCGCGCGAACGCTCGGTCTCCGATGACCGAACTCTCGCCGTAATCGAGATCGAGCACGGGGGCGAAGGTCAGGTCAACGCCACATGCGCGCAACTCCGCGCCGAGGACGTAACCGCAGGCAGTCGCGGCGTTGATGGCCTGCAGCGCGGCCGCACCCTCCGGCTCACTGGCCTTCGCGGGCCGCATCCACAACGCCCCCAGCGCGGCCATCGCGGGCACGTGGGTAAAGCCATCGGTGCGAAAGCGTTGCACGCGCCCGCCCTCGTGATCCACCGCAATCAGCAGGTCGTGTCGCACGGCCTTGATCTGACGGCACAAGGCGGTGAGCTGAAGGCGGTCCTTCCAGTTGCGGCCAAACAAAATGACACCACCCACCAGTGGGTGGGCCAAGCGCTGGCGGTCTGCGGTGGTCAGGCTGTGGCCAGCCACATCGATGATGAGGGGAGCGTGTGGATTCATGGACTCGTTATTCAAGAAGGCAGCGAGCGTCAGTCACGCTCCACCACCACGAAGCTGGCGGCGTAGTCGGTTTCGTCGGTCACCGTGACATGCGCTCGCAGGCCCTGCGCTTCGAACCAGGTCTTCAAATCGCCGTACAGCACGATCACCGGTTGTCCGCTGGGCAGGTTCGCCACCTCGCACGAACGCCAGGTCATGGGCATTCGAATGCCCAGCCCAACTGCCTTGGAGAACGCTTCTTTCGCGGAGAAACGGGTGGCCAGGTAGCGCAATCCGCGCTGCGGCCAGCGCGCACTGCGCTTTTGCCAGACCTCGAACTCCGCATCGGTCAGTACTTTGCGAACGAAGCGCTCGCCCTGACGCGTCAGCACGGCCTCGATGCGCCGGATGTCGCACACGTCCGTGCCGATGCCATAGATCATGAGGTGAATGCGTCGTCGATGCAGCGGTTGTAATTCGCCACCGTGGCGCTGTAACCCAGCTCCAGCGCATCTGCGATGAGCGCGTGGCCAATCGAGACCTCCAGCAGGCCGGGGACCGCGCGCAGGAATGCCGTAAGGTTGTCGCGGTTCAAATCGTGCCCGGCGTTGATTCCCAAGCCCGCTTGCGTGGCCGCTTGCGCTGCCGCCTTGAAACGTTCGAGCTGCGCATCGCGCTGCGGTGTGTTCCATGCCGCCGCATACGGCTCGGTGTACAGCTCCACCCGATCGGCACCCACTGCTTTCGCACCCGCCATCTGCTCGGGATCGGCATCCATGAACAGGCTGACCCGAGCACCGCATGCTTGGGCCTCGGCCACCAAGGGGCGAAGGCGCTCGGCGTCGGCCGGGAATCGCCATCCGTGGTCGCTGGTGAACTGCCCTTCGCTGTCGGGCACAAAGGTCACTTGGTGGGGCCTCACCTCGCGCACAAACCCCATGAGGTTGTGAAACGGGTTGCCCTCGATGTTGTATTCCCGATCCGGCCACTGCTTGAGCAGCTCGGCAAGCTCACGCACATCGTGCGCGCGGACATGGCGCTCATCAGGCCGGGGATGCACGGTGATACCCCGTGCACCCGCCTGAAGGCACAGCGCAGCCGCGCGGGTGACCGAAGGAATTCCAAGGTGGCGGGTATTGCGCACCAGCGCCACCTTGTTGAGGTTTACCGACAGCGCGGTGGTCGGGTGCAAAGAGCGGGAGGCCACGGTCATGATTCGGTCGCGGTGGGCAGAGGATCTGGAGCGGCGCCAGCGGCGTGCGGCGTTTCGGGTGGGCGGGTCATGGCATGCACGTCGAGCATCAGCTGGCGCGTCTTGAACACCCGAACACCACAATGGTAGTGCAGCAGGTTGCGCAGCGGGATGCGCACCGCCTGCAAACAACTGGCGCAGGCGCGCAAGGTGGGAACAAAAGGGTCATGCTCGTCCATGGCGGCCTGCAAATCCCCCCACTGCTCTCCGGTGAGTGCGTGTGGGTCAGCTTCATGTGCGGGCGCCAACCCGCTTTCAGGCACCAGCACGTAGCGGCGTTGCATATCCAGTGGCGCGAGAGTCCCACTTTCCGATGCCAGATCGGGAAGCAGACCGACATCGCGCAGCAGCAAAAGCTCGAATGCGCGCAGGATCAAAGGTTGCGCGTCGCCCTTCTCTGCCAACAGCTGCACGGCCATGGCGAAGTGATCAAACAACCGCTCGTGGGGATCGTCGCGCGCCAGCAAGCGCATGAGCAACTCGTTGAGGTAGCTGCCCGAGATCAACGCCTCGCCGGTTGGCATGACATGACCGCCTTGCCATTGCGCCGCCTTGAGCGTGCGCACCTCGGCATCCCCAGACCAGGAGATGAGCAAAGGCTGCAACGGCAGCAACACAGGGCGGAACTGTGAGGTGGGCCGCTTCACACCTTTGGCCACCAACGCAACACGCCCGTGGCGCCGGGTGAACACCTCAAGCACCAGGCTGGTCTCGCTCCAGTCGTAGCGGTGCAGCACGAAAGCCGGCTCGTCGGAAAAGCGCTTCAACGCCATCCTGCACGGCCTCGTGTCTGCGCAAGCACCTCGGCGACCTCTGGCTCTACTCGTAGCCGAACGAGCGCACCCGCGCGTCGTCGTCTGCCCAGCCCGAACGCACCTTGACCCACAGCTCCAGGAAGACCTTGCAATCCCACAGCTTTTCCAGCTCTTGGCGGGCTTCGGTACCGATGCGCTTGAGCTTTTCACCCTTCTCGCCGATCACCATCCCTTTGTGCCCCTCGCGCTCGACGACGATGGTGGCAGCGATGCGCTTGAGCGTGCCTTCCTCCTCGAACTTGTCGATGATGACCGTGGAGGTGTAGGGCAGCTCATCGCCCGTGAGACGGAAGAGCTTCTCCCGAACCATCTCACTGGCCATGAAGCGCTCGCTGCGGTCGGTCAGATCATCGGGATCGTGCATCCAGGGTTGCTGGGGCAGGTACTTTTCGCAAATGCCGAAAAGGCGCTCGATGTCTTTGGCCGCTTTGGCAGACATCGGTATGAATTCCGCAAACGGATGGCGTTCCTGCATGGAGCGCAACCAGGGCGCCAGATCGCCGCGACGGTGCACCAGATCGAACTTGTTGGCCACCAACATCACGGGCACGTTGGCTGGCAGCAGCGACAACACCTTGGCGTCGGCAAGGTTGAAATGCCCAGCCTCGACCACGAAAAGAATCAAGTCGACATCGTTCACAGCACCCAGCACGGTCTTGTTGAGTGCCCGGTTGAGCGCATTGCCGTGGCGGGTCTGAAAACCAGGAGTGTCCACGAATACAAACTGCGTCGGACCCACCGTGCGCATGCCGGTGATGCGGTGGCGAGTGGTCTGCGCCTTGCGCGAGGTAATGCTGACCTTTTGGCCCACCAGCGCATTGAGCAACGTGGATTTGCCCACGTTGGGTTTTCCCACAATCGCTACATAGCCACACCGTTGATTCGCCGGATCGACAGAGGCAGAGTCGGCCTGTGACGCTTGCGGCTCCGAGTCGGCAGCAGGGGGATGCTCTGAAGGCGGCGTGTCTTTACCCAGGACGCGGGCCAGCATGGCATCCAGATCAGGATTCGAGGGAGGCGAAGCGGGAGAGTTGGACATGGATCAGGGTTGCGTGGCCGTTCGGGGAACTGCCGAAGAATCGGAGCCAGCGGTGGTTGGACCCGCCATCAAATGCTGCAGCATGGCGGCAGCGGCGGCCTGCTCGCCCGCCCGCCTGGAGGCACCGATGCCGCGCTCGCTGCGCCCGGTCTCGGTCACGGTGCACTCCACGTCAAAAGTCTGCCTGTGTGCCTCGCCAAGCGTTGCAACCACGCGGTACACGGGCAGCTTCATTTTGCGCGCCTGCAGCCACTCCTGCAATTCGGTCTTGGGGTCTTTGCCCATGGCACTCATTTGGGCGTTGAGCTCAATGCCGCTGTACAGGCGATGGACCAGCGAGGCAGCCACCTCAAAGCCGGCATCCAGATACACCGCGCCGATCACCGCCTCCAGCGCATCGGCAAGGATGGATGGTCTTTTGTGGCCGCCGGAGCGCTTTTCTCCGTCGCCGAGCCGCAGGCAAGGCGACAAGCCGAGATGTGAGGCGATCTGGAACAAAGTCTCTTGCTTGACCAGGTTGGCCCTGACCCGAGACAAGTCACCTTCAGGAAGCTGACTGAGCTTTTCGAACAGCAAGCCTGACACCGCCAGGTTCAGCACGGAGTCCCCTAGGAACTCCAGCCGTTCGTTGTGATCGGCCGTAAAGCTGCGATGCGTGAGCGCGCGCTCAAGCAGGCGCGGGTTGGCAAAAGAGTGCTGGAGGCGCTGCTGCAGCGCCAGCAGGTCGGGGCTCAAGGGGCGCTACACCCAGCGGCGCGGCGCCGCTGCACAAAGCTCGTCACTTGGAACGACCTTCGTACTTCATCACCAGGTGCGCCGGGCCAACGAGATGAATCTCGCGCTGGTAGGCAAACGACACCACCACACGATCCCCTTCTTTGCCCACTGTCAAATCCTTGCCAGCGACTGTGCGGATGTCATCGATGGTGGCCGCCTTGTCAAAAAGGCTGCGCACCTCGGCCACCGTGCTCCCGGCTGCCGCTTTGTCGACCGCCTTCTGCACCGCGAGGTACTCGATATAGGTGGGTGCCACCTGGGCCAGGATGACGCCAGAGTAGGCAAGCAGAATACCGACGATGAGCAGGCCGAAAAAGGTCAGCCCCCGTTGTTGTCGTCTCAGTTTCATATGTTCGCCCCTTGAAATCTTGAAACCACCAACGGCCTCACTCAAACGACCCGATGCGTCCGAGATCGCCAAAATTCATCCAGACAAAAAAGGCTTTGCCTACGATGTTCGCTTCCGGGACAAAACCCCAATATCGGGAGTCCAGCGAGTTGTCGCGATTGTCACCCATCATGAAATAGTGCCCCGCCGGCACCTTGCAGGTCACACCTTCCACGGAATACCGGCAGGCATTGCTGAAGGGAAACTGCGCTGTGCCCTGGATGAAGGCAGGACGATCGTCGTCGTTGAGGGTGTTGTAACTGCGCGCGTCCAACGTCTCACGAAACTGGCGGGCATAGCGCATGGTTTCGCTGTCAAAGAACTCCGGCTGAGCTGCGCGCGGTACCGGTTTCCCATTCACCGAGAGCTGCTTGTTCAGGTAGGCCACTTCATCACCAGGCACGCCGATCACCCGCTTGATGTAGTCCAGACTCGGCTGGGGCGGGTAGCGAAACACCATGACGTCGCCGCGCTTGGGTTCATGGTTGGCCAGAAGTTTCGTGTTGAACACCGGCAATCGCACTCCGTAATGGAATTTGTTGACCAGTATCAGGTCACCCACACGCAAGGTGGGGATCATGGAGCCAGACGGTATCTTGAAGGGCTCGAACAGAAACGAGCGCAACACAAAAACCGCCAAGATCACAGGGAAGAGACCCGCCGTCCAGTCCAGCCACCAGGGCTGCGCCAGCAGTTTCTGGCGCGCGGCATCCACATCGCCTTCGATGTGCGTGAAGCCCTGCTTGAGCAGCGCCTCCTTGCGCGTGTTGTGTTCCAACAGCAACTGGTCTGCGGCTCGCCGGCGCTTAGGCAAGAAAACCAGCTTTTCAATCACCCAATACACGCCCGTGACAGCAGTGGCGAGCATCAGCAGCACGGCAAAGTTGCCTTCCACCACACCCGTGTACCAAGCGCCCGCATAGGCAACAAACGCCGCCAAAATCACCGCAGTGATCGTTCCCATGATCGCCGGCATCAGTCTTGCACCTGCAAAATGGCGAGGAAAGCCTCCTGGGGAACTTCGACCGAGCCGATCTGTTTCATGCGCTTCTTGCCTGCTTTCTGTTTTTCGAGGAGTTTTCGCTTGCGGGTGATGTCGCCGCCGTAGCATTTTGCCAGCACGTTCTTTCGCAGGGCCTTGATGGTTTCGCGCGCGATCACGTTGCCACCGATGGCCGCCTGGATGGCCACGTCAAACATCTGGCGGCTGATGATCTCACGCATTTTGGCCGCCACCGCACGGCCTCGGTACTGAGCCTGCGTGCGGTGCACGATGATGGAGAGCGCATCCACCTTCTCCCCGTTCAGCAAGATGTCGACTTTCACCACATCGGAAGCGCGGTACTCCTTGAACTCGTAATCCATCGAGGCATAGCCCCGGCTCACCGATTTCAGCTTGTCGAAGAAATCCAGCACGATCTCACCAAGCGGCATGTCATAGGTCAGCATGACCTGCTTGCCGTGGTACGCCATGTTGATCTGCAAGCCGCGCTTCTGATTCGCCAGTGTCATGACCGCTCCGACATACTCCTGCGGCATGTACAGGTGAACCGTAACGATGGGCTCGCGGATCTCGTCGATCCGGCCCTGATCGGGCATCTTGGATGGGTTCTCCACCATGATCACTTCGCCATCGGGCTTGACCACCTGGTAGACCACGCTCGGAGCCGTGGTGATCAAGTCCTGATCGAACTCCCGCTCCAGACGTTCTTGCACGATTTCCATGTGCAACAGGCCCAGAAAACCGCAGCGGAAGCCAAAACCCAGCGCCTGGGACACTTCCGGTTCGTAATGCAGCGACGCGTCGTTGAGCTTGAGCTTCTCCAGCGCGTCGCGCAGTGCGTCGTACTGATTGGCCTCGGTCGGATACAGCCCCGCAAACACCTGCGGCTGCACTTCCTTGAAACCCGGCAATGCTTCGGTGGCTGGGCCGGCGTTGTTCGGCAGTTTCTTCTCCAGCGTGATCGTGTCACCGACCTTCGCCGCCTGCAGCTCCTTGATGCCGGCAATGATGTAGCCCACCTCGCCGGCCTCGAGCGACTCGCGTGGCTCGTTGGCGGGTGTGAACACGCCCAGGTTGTCGGCGTTGTAGACGGTGTTGGTGGCCATCATCTTGAAGCGCTCGCCCTTTTGGAGCCGGCCGTCGACCACGCGCACCAACATCACCACCCCGACATATGCGTCGTACCAGCTGTCCACGATCATGGCGCGCAATGGCGCATCAGGCTGACCTTTGGGCGCGGGAATGCGGGCGACCACGGCCTCCAGAATGTCCTCGACGCCAAGACCGGTTTTCGCCGAGCAGGGAATGGCGTCGGTGGCATCAATGCCGATCACGTCTTCGATCTCGCTTTTGGCATTGTCTGGATCGGCGTTTGGCAAATCCATCTTGTTGAGCACCGGCACCACCTCGACGCCCAGGTCCAGAGCGGTGTAGCAGTTGGCCACTGTTTGCGCTTCAACACCCTGGCTGGCATCGACCACCAACAATGCACCTTCGCAGGCCGACAAGGATCGAGACACCTCGTACGAAAAGTCGACGTGCCCCGGCGTGTCGATGAGATTCAGGTTGTAGACCTTCCCGTCGCGGGCCTTGTACTTCAGCGCAGCCGTCTGCGCCTTGATCGTGATCCCGCGCTCTTTCTCGATGTCCATCGAGTCGAGCACCTGCTCGCTCATCTCGCGGTCGGACAACCCACCGCACAGAGAAATGATCCGGTCAGCGAGCGTGGACTTGCCATGATCGATGTGCGCGATGATCGAAAAATTGCGGATGTGATTCATCAGAAAACGACTCGGGAACGAAAAAACCGAAGGTTCACGCGGGAACGGGCGGCCATAAAAAAGGGCGCGTCAGCTGCTGACGCGCCCGTAACCAACAATCAATGGCAACTGCGATAGTTGGGGTTTCATTGTAGGCAAAAAGCCCGGAATGCACACCTCAAACCCGCCAGGGTTGCCCTGTTGCAGCGCAGCAACGCTCAAAATATGCACAGGTTATCAACAGGAAACAAAGACAACTTGTGCGTGGGTTGTGGATGAACCCGTCTCACCGTGTCCGACTTCCACATCGTGAATTCGCATCCTGTCACAGCACACGAATCGGTTCACAACTGACGGCATTTTATCGAATTCAGACACAAGACATGGAAAGGCTGTAAGCGGTCACTAACAAAGTGACTGGCCAGCCTGGGACAGGCTGTGGAAAACACATTGTGGTGAATCAGCCACCAAGCCCAATAACCCTCATGCCCATCGGCCATCCGGGTGTATTGGAAGCAACCGGCAGCTTCAGCGGGGCGCTCGGATAACCGCATACTGCGCCCACTCTCCGCGACGGAACAGCACATTGATGGGGCGCGATTTCTCCAACTTGCTCAGCGCGGCCTCCACATCTTTCACGCTCGCTGTCTCGACATTGGCGATCGCCACGATCACGTCACCCTCACGAAGTCCCGCGCGGGCTGCAGGCCCGTCGGCCGAAGCCACGCGTACACCCCCTTTGAGATTGAGCTCCTTCTTCTCCGCAGCTGGCAGCTCAGCCAGGCTCAATCCCAATGCCTGCAAGGCATTGCTGGCCTGTGGCTTGACCGTCTCCGGCGCAGCAGCCTTTGTCTCCGTGCGTTCCGGCTCAAGCTCGGCAACCACAATCGACAGCTCACGCTGGCTGCCTCTGCGAAAGACCGTGATGCTGCTCTTGTTGCCAGGCTTGGTGTTACCCACCAGCCGCGGGAGATCCACAGACTTGTCAATCTCCTTGCCGTCGAATTTGACGATGATGTCACCGGGCTCCACCCCCGCCTTCGCCGCTGGAGAATTGGGCTCCACGCCTCTCACCAATGCACCTTTGGGCTGCCCCAGGCCGATGGCCTCGGCCACATCCTTGCTGACTTGATCAATCTGTACACCGATGCGACCCCGCGTCACACGGCCGCTCGTTTTGAGTTGATCGGATACGCGCACCGCCTCATCGATCGGAATGGCGAACGATATCCCCTGAAAGCCGCCCGATCGCGAATAGATTTGGCTGTTGATGCCCACGACCTCGCCGCGCATATTGATCAGCGGTCCGCCCGAATTGCCCGGATTGATCGCCACATCGGTCTGGATGAAGGGCAGGAAGTCACCGGTGTCGCGTTGCTTGGCACTCACAATGCCGGCGGTCACCGTGTTTTCCAGGCCAAACGGAGAGCCGATGGCCATCACCCATTCGCCCACACGCAGGCGGTTGACGTCGCCGATCTTCACAGCAGTCAACCCCGCCACCTCAATCTTCACCAACGCCACGTCGGTGCGCTTGTCCGCACCGACCAGCTTGGCCTTGAACTCGCGCTTGTCGGGCAACGTGACGATGAGTTCATCTGCGCCGTCGACGACGTGCGCGTTGGTCATGATGAGGCCGTCAGCGCTCAAAACAAAACCCGAACCCACACCACGCGGTTGGGCTTCATCAGAGGGTGCGCGATCCTGCCGAGGCGTTCTGGGCGTCACTCCAGGTGGAATAGGAATGCCAAAGCGCTTGAAAAACTCAAGCATCTGCTCATCTGGCGAGCCTCCTGCAGAGCCCTCTTTCGCGCGCTCCAAGGTTCGGATGTTCACCACAGAAGGCCCCACAAGATCCACCAGATCCGTGAAGTCGGGCAATCCCCGCACACTCGCGGCAGGCGGCACCGTCGGTACGACAGGGGTCTGGCCGATGGCTGAGGTGTGAAACATGAAAGCGGCTCCGCCACCTGCCGCGAGAACGACAGCGGGCAGAGAGGCGAGCAGGGATGAGCCGATGGTGCGGACGCGCGTCATGGTGATCCTTTAACAGGTACGCAGGGCAGAAAAGAAAGCAATACAAACGACGGCCGCTTCACAACAGCGCACCCTCTGGGGAAGGGGGCGCACGCAGCAAGCGCCCAGTTGCTTCACCGGGTTCGCTCAAGTGCAGAGGCAAAACGACGCAGCGTGGGCGTGGGCACTTCACCGATGACGGTGAGCCAGTAATCGCCCACACGACGATTCACGGAATGTGTCGCACCCACCTCCGCGGTGGATTCTTGGGAGTGTCGCTGCAAATCAAAGGGCTCAACGAATAGCGACACAGAAGCCAGCCCATCCGAAAAGACCCATTGCATAGAGGAGGCACTCGAACCTTGAGCACCGGCACCCGGCGTATCGCGCGTGTGGCAACTCATGGGAGTGAAGCCAGGCACAGGCTCCTTGAGGCGCCATCCTTCTGCCTCGGCGGAGGTCTTCTTCAAGAGGGGCTTATGAACCTCATAGCCGCGGGTATCTTTCATCAGCTTGGTGAGTTTTTCCATGCTCACCGGAGCATCAAGCTGCAGCTCGGAGAATGCCACCTGCTCCAGAACCGTCCCACGCTCCCCCAGGGTTTGCAGCTTCATGACAAGTCCGGTCTGCCGCTCGGACCAGATGCGATATCCAAAGCGCAGATCGTCCCGCGGCAGGATTTCGACCATGTCTGCCACATGACCAGCAATCCGCTGGACACCCACTTCCTGCGCGCTGTAGAACTGTGGAATGACGTTGGTCGGTGTGCGAAGCAACTCTGGGAACATGCCCAAAGACTCCCGCTTCTCCACAATCGCTGTTTTCGCGTCGGGCACAAAGGTAATGACGTCCTTGTTGCGCCGAATGGTGGTTCGCGGCGCACCGGTCAATGTGTCTACCCGCTCCATCTGCTGAGAGCCGTCGCAGACGTGCCAGATCTTGGATGCCGACATGGAACTGCCCGCCGACACCACGAGCGTGCCGATGTAGGACCGCTGACGCGATGCTTCGTGCATGCGGGTGAGCCATTCGTTGACGCTGCGCGTATTCGCGGGGGTCTGTTGCGCACTCTGGGCGTGCACGGGCGACATCAAACCCGACGCCAGTGCCACCAAAGCGGCTGCTCCCCAACGCCGAATGGCTGGCCGGGAACCATGCAGACCACGCGATGGCAAGACAGAGCGCGCGTCACCGTGAAAAAGCAGAGGCAAGACAAACGTCATGGCGCTTTAACGTCCTTCGGACTCATAGGTGGCGTTGCGGATGAAACCTGTGGGGTTCTGCAGCGCTGACATACCCCCGTTTTGACGATGCTCGGCGAGCAATTGTTCGAGGCGGGCATCGCGGATCAAAGTGCCTTGCCCTGTGTTCACCACCACGGCTGCAGGGACTGGGTCCCGGGACTTGGACGCATCAACAACTGCCGCCTCGACAGCCGCGGGTGCCGCTGCCATCTGGGGCGACGCCTCACCTCCGACACCGCGCGGCACGCTGCTGAGCACGCTCCAGCTCACTGCCATGACCGCTGCCAACGAAGCCAGCCCCGCCACCAGCTTCCACCGAAAGACCGGGTCGTTGGCGGCAGAGACCGTTGAAGAGGTCGGCTGAATTTCTTGGACTGCGGGCTTTGAGGAGGGGATCTGCCGAGCGGGCGCGACTTCCTCTTGCAAGCGCGCGCGGACCCCCGCCAGAAAATCAACTGGGGCGACCTTGGTTGCCACCGGAGGCTCCCCGCGCAACACATCGCCGATCAGCTGGTAAGCGTGCCAACTCGCCATGGCCTCTGGCTGGCGCTGGTCGAGCGTCGAGAAAAGGCCCGGGAGTTGCTCGGCGTCCAACTCACCGTCGGTCAGGGCAGACAGCGCTTCGTCCAGCAACGATGGGGCAGCGGCTTTCGGCGCAGTGGGGGTCGAATTGACTTGTGCGGCATTCATGATGACTTCCTGAACTTCCCTAATCGCGGGGCTGTCGACAAACTGCTCATCTGCAGCCTGCTTGCGCCTCACTTACCAACGTTTGCCTGTCTGGCGCTCGAGCATTGGCTTGATTCGCCCTGAAATGGCCTCTCGCGCCCGAAAAATCCGGGAGCGCACCGTGCCGATGGGACACTCGAGGGCCGCGGCAATTTCTTCGTAGCTCATGCCCTCGATTTCCCGCAGGGTGATCGCCATGCGGAGCTCTTCGGGCAACGCATCCATCGCCGCATTGACGGCTTGAGCGATTTCCTTGCTGGCCAGCACCGCTTCGGGAGTTTCAGTGTCAGCCACACCCGAATTTAGTTCGCGTTCTGGCCCGGAAGTTTCATCGTCGTCCCCGGATTTCATCTGCGACTGGAAAACCAGGGGATCGCGCTTGAGCTCCATCAACTGCTTTTTCGCGGTATTGACCGCGATACGGTAGAGCCAGGTGTAAAACTGGGCATCACCCCTGAACTGAGCCAACGCACGGTAAGCCCGAATAAACGTCTCCTGGGCGATATCCTGGACCAGATCGGAATCGCGCACCATCCGGCCGATCAGGCGCTCGACGCGCCGCTGGTACTTGATGACCAGCATTTCGAATGCCCGCTGCTCTCCCGCAAGAGTACGCTGCACCAACATGACGTCGCTGTCTGGCGGTGGTGGGGCGGTGTGGTCTTCGAGGGTCATGCGCGCGGAAATATAACCGACGCAACCCGCGCGTGCCGTGCGCTCAGGCGCGAGATGCCACCAGCGCGCGCCGCAGATCGCCCCAGTGCAAGGGGTCGCGAGCGCGTTCCACCCAGACCCAGCGGGTGAGGGAATCCGCATTCTGCAAGCGCAAAAGGGCGCATATCCGCGCGTCCAGCATGAGTTCCACGCGATCGATAGGCGCTCCTTGCGGACAGGTCGCACTCGTCCAATGCCAGCCGCCAAGTGGTGAGGTCGCTGTGCGCCTTTCGGACGCCCGCCATGCAATCCGGCCTAGCGGGGCACGCCGCCAGCTGCCCAGAGCGAACGTCACCCACAAAACCCATATCCCGCTTGCACCGTATCCTGCCCACGCCGGCTGGAGCGAGTACGCCCACCACGCCCCCAACATGAGCGCTCCCAACACCCCAAGCAGGACCAACAACCCAGCATACAAAGCGCAACGCCCCACCGGAAAGGACACCGATGGGGCGTTTTGCATGCGAGTGCTGGAAGATAAAGAAGGCCAGTGCGTTCAGATACGGCGGAACACCAGAGTACCGTTGGTACCGCCAAATCCGAAGTTGTTCTTCAAGGCCACATCGATCTTCACGTCGCGCGCGACATTGGCACAGTAGTCCAGATCACACTCCGGATCCTGGTTGAAGATGTTGATGGTTGGCGGCACTTTTTGATGATGCAGAGCGAGCACGGTAAAAACCGACTCGATTCCGCCAGCCCCACCCAACAGGTGCCCCGTCATCGACTTCGTCGAGCTGACGACCATGTGTTTGGCGTGGTCACCGAGCGCGGCTTTGATCGCGTTCGTTTCGTTGGTGTCACCGAGTGGCGTCGACGTGCCGTGCGCATTGAGGTAGTCGACCTCATCTGGATTGACACCGGCATTGCGCAAAGCGCCAAGCATGGCCCTGCGAGGACCGTCCATATTGGGAGCCGTCATGTGGCCAGCGTCGGCGCTCATGCCAAAACCGCTCAACTCTGCGTAAATCTTCGCACCACGTGCCTTGGCGTGTTCGTACTCTTCCAGCACCATCACTCCGGCACCCTCGCCGAGCACAAACCCATCACGGTCCCTGTCCCAAGGGCGCGAGGCGGTCTTGGGGTCATCATTGCGGGTGGAAAGTGCACGCATCGCAGCAAAGCCGCCAATGCCCAGCGGAGAGACAGTGGCTTCCGAGCCACCGGCAATCATCACGTCGGCATCGCCGTACTCGATCATGCGCCCGGCTTCGCCGATGCAATGCAGGCCGGTCGTGCAGGCGGTGACGATGGCAATGTTTGGGCCTTTGAAGCCGAACTTCATCGACACATGACCCGAGATCATGTTGATGATCGAGGCGGGCACGAAGAAAGGCGTGATTCTGCGCGGCCCGCGGTTGGTCAACTCGGCATGCGTCTCTTCGATCAGGGGCAGACCGCCGATGCCAGAGCCGATCACACAGCCGATGCGCGTGGCCTGCTCATCGCCGAGCTGATCGCCAGTGGGCAAGCCAGCATCGGCCACAGCCTGCATCGAGGCGGCCACACCATAATGAATGAATGTGTCCATCGTCCGCGCTTCTTTCGCGGTGATGTACTCGTCCAGGTTGAACCCCTTGACTTCCCCTGCGAACTTGCAGGCGAAGTTCGACGCGTCGAACTTCGTGATGAAGTCAATGCCGGATTGCCCAGCCAGGAGGTTGGCCCAGGAATCGGCCACCGTGTTGCCCACGGGGCTGATGCAACCCAGGCCGGTCACGACGACGCGGCGACGGCTCATCTGTGCTTCAGGCTTTCTGGTGAGCCAAGGCGTAATCGATGGCTTTCTGAACGGTGGTGATCTTCTCTGCCTCTTCGTCGGGAATTTCGATACCGAATTCGTCTTCCAGAGCCATCACCAGTTCAACCGTGTCCAGCGAATCAGCGCCCAGGTCGGCCACAAAGGCCTTTTCGTTCGTGACCTGCCCCTCTTCCACACCGAGTTGTTCGGCAATGATTTTCTTCACACGTGCTTCGATATCGCTCATAGGTCCCTCTGAGGGTGGTTGAAATACAGGCCGCCATTTTAGCCGCGCTAGGGAGGTGCCCCCAGACGGCCCGCCGGGCGGCTGGCGCGGCGCAAAGATTTCGGTAACTGAGGCGCGTATCAGGACATGAACATGCCGCCGTTGACGTGCAGCTCCTGTCCCGTGACGTACGCAGCCTGAGGACTGGCCAAGTAGGACACAGCATGCGCGATGTCTGCGGGCTTGCCCAAATGCCCCAAAGGGATCTGACCCAACAGAGCTTTTTGCTGCTCCTCGGGAAGCGCAGCGGTCATGTCGGTTTCAATAAAGCCCGGCGCCACGCAATTGACCGTGATGTTGCGGCTGCCGAGCTCGCGCGCCAGCGCACGCGTCATACCCGCCACACCAGCCTTGGCGGCTGCGTAGTTGGCCTGGCCGGCATTTCCAGACGCACCCACCACGCTGGTGATGCTCACAATACGGCCGTACCGCTGCTTCATCATGGGACGGATCACCGCGCGGCTCATGCGAAACACCGCCTTCAAGTTGGTGTCGAGCACCGCATCCCAGTCATCGTCTTTCAGGCGCATTGCCAACATATCGCGCGTGATGCCGGCGTTGTTGACCAAGACGTGCAGACCGCCGTGCGTCTTGACGATTTCATCAATGAGCGCCTCGGCAGCAGCAACATCATTGACATCCAGCTTGGCACCGCGGCAACCGCCAGCCGCTCCGGGCGCCGCGTTCAGCGCAGCTCCAATGCGCGCAGCACCGTCGTCGCTCGTCGCTGTTCCGATCACGATCACACCGCGGTGCGCAAGCTCCAATGCGATGGCTGCACCAATCCCGCGCGAAGCACCGGTGACCAGGGCCACCTGACCCGCAAATTTGATTTCAGACATGTCGGTTCTCCAGGTTCAGGCGAGCAAGGCCTGGACCTCAGTCAATGTGGCGGGATCAAAGACCGCGGCACTGGTCAGCGCTGGGTCAATACGTTTGATCATCGAGACGAGCACCTTTCGAGGGCCACACTCGACAAGCGTGTCGGCGCCACTCGCCTTGATGGCAGCCACACATTCGACCCAGCGCACCGGACCAAATGCCTGGCGGTAGAGCGCATCGCGGATGCGCCCTGGATCGGATTCAACAGCAACGTCAATGTTGTTGACCACCGGAATTTGCGGTACAGCGAAGGCCGTGGCAGCCAACTTTTCTTTCAACTTTTCGGCCGCCGGCTTCATCAGGCTGGAGTGAAATGGAGCAGACACGGGCAGTGGCAACGTGCGCTTGGCGCCCTGCCCCTTGAGCACTTCACAGGCCTTTTCCACGGCTGCCTTACTGCCCGCAATCACTGTCTGCATCGGATCGTTGTAGTTGACGGCCTCAACCACCTCGATACTGCCAGGCCCGAAACTCGCCTGAGCCTCCAGGCAGCCCGCAACCACGGCATCCGCACTCAAACCCAGCACGGCCGCCATCGCACCGACGCCCGCAGGCACAGCATCCTGCATGGCTTGCGCGCGGAATCGCACCAAGGGAGCCGCCTGTGCCAGCGTCAATACTCCCGCGGCGACCAAAGCGGAATACTCCCCCAAAGAGTGCCCCGCCATCATGGAGGGCGATGCCCCTCCTTCGGCACGCCAGACGCGCCAGGCAGCAATGCCGGCCACCAGCATCACGGGTTGCGTGTTGACGGTCATTGCCAACACATCCGCCGGGCCCTCTTGGATCAAACGGCCAACATCTTCGCCGAGCGCCTCAGAGGCCTCCGCGAGGGTTTCACGCACCACGGAGTGGTCACCCCAAGCGTCAAGCATGCCCACAGCCTGAGAACCCTGGCCTGGGAATACGAAAGCGAAATTCTTCATGGAGTATTCAGTCAAGACGAAAGAGAAAGGCGCACCCGGTCAGAAATCGAGCAACACAGAGCCCCATGTGAAGCCTCCACCGACGCCTTCCAGCATGACGGTATCGCCCTTTTTGATCTGGCCGAGGCGCACGGCATGGTCAAGCGCCAAGGGAATGGATGCAGCCGATGTGTTGCCATGCTGGTCCACCGTCACCACCACTTTGTCCAGCGGCAGTTTGAGCTTTCGAGCCGTGCTGTGCATGATGCGAATGTTGGCTTGATGCGGGACAAGCCAGTCAATGTCTTCCGTAGTTTTCCCTGCCTTGGCCAGGGTGGCTCGTGCTGTGTCTTCCAGCACGCCGACGGCCAACTTGAACACGGCTTGGCCGTCCATCTTGAGCAATGGGTCGCCGAGGATCTGCCCGCCGGACACATGCCCGGGCACGCACAGAATGCCGGTGTGCTTGCCGTCGGCATGAATATCCGTGGCAAGAATGCCGGGAACGTCGGAAGACTCCAGAACGACGGCTCCAGCGCCGTCGCCAAACAAGACGCAGGTGGTGCGGTCGTTGAAATCCAGCAGCCGGCTGAAAATTTCACTGCCTACGACCAATGCCTTGCGCGACGTCCCGGAACGAATCAACGAATCAGCGACCGTCAGGGCATAAATAAAGCCGCTGCAAACGGCTTGCACATCAAATACCGGACAGCCCGCAATCCCCAGCTTGTGTTGAAGGATGGCCGCAGTCGAAGGAAAGACCATGTCTGGCGTGGACGTGGCAACAATGATCAGGTCAATTTCTGACGGTGCTACACCCGCCGCATCCATCGCCCGCTGGCACGCTTCGGCTGCCAAGTCGCTGGCGTAAACACCTTCGGCCACGAAATGGCGCGCACGGATCCCGGTGCGCTCCACGATCCACTCGTCACTGGTTTCCACGCCACGAGGCGCCAACATGGCAACCATGTCGGCGTTCGTCAATCTCTGGGGGGGCAGGCTGCTGCCGGTTCCGGTGATGCGGGCGTAGCTTGTCATGCAGACGAATGGGGAAGATTCAGAGCGTTGGGATGCTTTTCAACTCACTCGGCAAAGCATCGGGCGAGATCAGCGGCTTCGCGTGGGCGATGCGCTCACGAACGTTGTTGAGCAATTGATTGTGGGCCGCATCATAAGCCCGGGCCAGCGCCTGCTCAAAAGCGAACGCGTCAGCCGACCCATGGCTCTTGAACACCAAACCCTGCAGCCCCAACAAGGCCGCGCCGTTGTATCGCCGGTGATCGACGCGGCTTTTAAACGATTTTAGAACCGGATAGGCAATGATCGCAGCCATTTTCCGGAAGATGCTCTTGGAGAACTCCTCCCTGATAAAGCCACTGATCATGGAAGCAAGGCCTTCGCTCGCCTTCAAGGCGACATTGCCCACGAACCCATCGCACACGACGATGTCGGTGGTGCCTTTGAAAATGTCGTCGCCCTCGATATTGCCGAAAAAGTTCAAATCTCCGGTGTTCGCTGCGTTTCGCAACAGAACGCCTGCTTTTTTGATCACTTCGCTGCCCTTGATCACCTCTTCACCCACATTGAGAAGCCCAACGCTGGGCTCCTGGCGGCCAGTGGCGGCCGCCACCAGTGCAGACCCCATGACGGCAAATTGAAGCAGGTGCTCAGCCGAACAATCTACATTGGCCCCCAAGTCCAGCACGGTGGTGGCGGTGCCGCGGGCGTTGGGCATCTGAGTGGCAATCGCAGGACGGTCGATGCCTTCCATCGTTTTCAAAACGTACCGGGCAATTGCCATGAGGGCACCGGTATTGCCAGCCGACACGGCGGCCTGAGCTGCTCCATCTTTCACCTGGTTGATGGCAACTCGCATCGACGAATCTTTTTTGCGCCGCAACGCCACCTCAACCGGGTCATCCATGGTGACCAGCTCACTCGCGGGCACCACGCTGCAACGAACGTTGTTGAGCAGTTGCGGCCAAGCCCGGAAAACGTCTGGTTTGCCCACCAGGAGCACTTGGGCCTGAGGGTGACTGGCGAGGAAAGCTGCGCAAGCCGGCAACGTGACCGCAGGCCCGACATCGCCTCCCATGCAATCCACTGCGATGGTGATCATGACAACACCCCGGATCGGACGCTATGCGCGCCCCGAGAATGAAAAAAGCCCGCATTCGACATGCGGGCCTGTGACTTCATTGCCGATCTGGCCCCGTTCGCGACACCGCGGCGAGGCCAGTGGCAGCCCGTCATTTAGGCTTCAGACTTGTTTTTCAGAACCTGGCGACCACGGTAGAAGCCGTTGGGGCTGATGTGGTGGCGCAGATGGGTTTCGCCGGTGGTCGGCTCCACGGCGATGCCGGGGACGTTCAGGGCGTTGTGCGAGCGGTGCATGCCGCGCTTGGAAGGGGACTTTTTGTTTTGCTGAACAGCCATGGTGGGCTCCTGAAATCGGTTAGGTCAAACGGGGTGGCACAAACGGAGCGCAGTTTCTGCCCCGTTCAACCGGTTGGGCGCCTGACCCGGCACGTCAACGTGCGAATGGATGCCAGCGCAAAGCCAAGCATTATATCCCGAAGCTTTCACCATGCCAAAGTCACTTTTTCAAACGCGCGAGATCGGCAAACGGGTTCTTGCGCGAGGCGTCTGCCTCATCCGATTCGGCGGAAAAGTCCCCGGAATGTAGCTTCACCGGCTCAGGACAGGTGTCGTGCATGGGAACCAGCGGCAACTCCATGAGGAGTTCGTCTTCCAGAACGTCGTGCAAGTTCGGCCGCGGCTCCAGCGCCAGCAGATCTTCTTCGCATTCATCGTCCTCGGTTGCGGCAGTGGCTTCGTCGGCCACAAAACGAAACCAGCGGTCCACCGACAGCGCAGTGTGGACGGGCCCCAGGCATCGCTGGCACGTCAAGGGCACAACGGTCGTCGCTTCCAGATGCAGCCAGACAGCCGGTGCGCCACCGCCGGCGGAGGGTCGCATCTCACCTGTGGCCTGCCAGCTGACGCTGGAGTTCGCATCGGCGCCTTCACTCGTCACATCCGCGTACAAGCGCTGAAACTGCTGCAGTGCTTCAGTGACATGGAAACTGGCGCCCGCCTGGGCAAAAGCTCTGGCATCGAGCCGCTGCGGATTCCACGATGACTTGGGGTTGCTGTTCATTCAGGCAGTTTAAAAGAATGCGGGGAGAATATTGGCATGAAAGACCACCCGGACACGACCGCCACCGCCTCGAGAGCCCTCATTCTGGGCTCTACATCCCGCTACCGGCACGAGCTGCTCTCAAGGCTGGGCCTGCCCTTTGATGCCGTTGCACCACGGGTTGACGAAACCCCGCGACCGGGCGAACGTCCGGCGGATCTCGCTCGTCGACTGGCTTTGGCGAAAGCGCGCGATGTGGCTCAGCGGCATCCGCAAGCGGTCATCATTGGCAGCGATCAAGTCGCGGACTTGGATGGTGTGCCTCTGGGCAAACCTGGAACGCACGAGCGTGCAGTCGAACAACTGCGCCGCATGCGCGGTCAGACAGTGGTGTTTCAAACGGCACTGGCTGTGGTGTGCGAGGCCACAGGGTTCGAGCAATGCGATATGGCAGCGGTCAGTGTGGTGTTTCGCGATCTCAGCGACCGCGAGATTGAGCGCTATCTGCGAGCAGAGCAACCCTACGACTGCGCTGGCAGCGCCAAGAGCGAGGGACTGGGTATCGCGTTGCTGGAGCGGATCGACAACGATGACCCCACGGCTTTGGTCGGACTGCCGCTGATTCGAACCTGCCGCTTGATTCGTGCGGCGGGAGTGGCCATTCTGTGACAGCGCATCCCTCCCAGCGCGGCGCGCTCTACCTCGTACCAACGCCACTGGACTTCGGCATCAAACAGGATGTTCCAGCGTCTGCAGGCGAGTGGCTTCCGGCAGAAACATTGACCGCGGCAAGCCGTATCACCCACTGGATCACGGAAAACGCCAAAAGCACGCGCGCATTCCTCAAACGCGTCGATGCCATCCACGCGCTCGCTGTGCCGTTGCAGGCGCAGCAGGTGGTGGAGCTGCCCAGGGCTGCGCACAAAAAGGGCGATCACGTACCGCAAGCCGACATGGACGCGCAAGCACGTGCGCTGCTCTCGCCCGCTGAGCTCGGGCATGACGTCGGGCTGGTGAGCGAGGCGGGCATGCCAGCGATCGCCGACCCGGGCGGCTCCATCGTTCGTGCCGCGCACGCGCTGGGACTGCGCGTGGTGCCACTCACAGGCCCTGTCTCTCTTATGCTGGCACTCGCGGCCAGCGGCCTCAATGGGCAGAGCTTCGCCTTTGTGGGTTACGTTCCGCAGGACGCCCATGAGCGGACCCAGCGGTTGAGGGAGCTCGAAGCCATGGCGCTGAAGACCGGCCAGACGCAAATCCTCATCGAAACGCCGTACCGCAATGCTGCGCTGCTCCAAGGCATGCTGCAGACATTGCATCCGCACACTCGCCTGGCGGTGTGCGGAGCGCTCACTTTGCCTCTGCAGGTGTGCCGCAGTGCCTTGGTCAATGACTGGAAACGCGACCAGCGCCTGGCCGCAAGCCTGCCGCTGGACGCTCCGTGTGTTTTCTTGCTCGGTCGCTGAGCCGCTCGCTCAGACAGCCAGACGCTTGAGGTGCGCACGCACCGCGCCACTGAGCTCCGCGTTGGCCAGTGCCAGATCGATCGTGGCTTCCAGGAAGCCTTCCTTGCTGCCGCAGTCGTAGCGCTTGCCGTCGTATCGGAAGGCTTGCACCTTCTCTTTGCCGATCAAGGCCGCGATGCCATCGGTGAGCTGGATTTCGCCACCGGCACCACGGGGTTGCCGACGAATGCTCTCAAAGACCCCGGGGGTCAGGATGTAGCGTCCTGCCACCGCCAGGGTCGACGGGGCAACCTCCGGGGCTGGCTTCTCGACCATCGCGAAAACCTCAGCCAGTGCCTGGTTGGCGCCATGGACATCCACCACGCCATACCTGCGTGTGTCGGCACGCGGCACGTCCTGAACGGCGAGCACGGTACCTGGGCTGGACTCATAAGCCTGCACCATCTGCTGCAGCACCGTCGGACCGCCTTGTCCCTGGTCCTTGCCCATCATCAGGTCATCTGCCAGCAACACAGCAAAAGGCTCATTGCCAACCAGGCGCTCTGCGCAAAGCACGGCGTGTCCCAATCCCAAGGCTCGTGGCTGGCGCACATACACGCAATCCATGTCCTCAGGCTTGATGGAGTGGACCAATTCGAGCAGCGCTGACTTGCCTGCCGCTTCCAGCTCCATTTCGAGTTCGTAGGCCGTATCGAAGTGGTCTTCGATCGAGCGCTTGTGGCGTCCGGTGACAAAAATCATTTCGCGGATGCCGGCTGCGTAGGCCTCCTCCACGGCGTATTGCATGAGGGGTTTGTCCACCACTGGCAGCATTTCCTTGGGGATTGCTTTGGTGGCAGGGAGGAAGCGGGTACCCAGGCCACCCACAGGAAATACGGCTTTTCGGATTGTCATGTTGGCATGCGCTCGCGCGTTCGTGAAGAAAGACGCATCATGTTAAACGCGAACGTGCCGGCGTCCATCGAAAGGCTACACTGCAGCGGATTCAAGGCGGGGCGAAGCCCCAAATACTCCACATTCAACGCGCATGAGCATCACCCCCGTCATCCTTTGCGGAGGCTCAGGCACCCGCCTGTGGCCGCTGAGCCGTCAGAGTTTTCCCAAACAATTCGTGCCCCTGGTCGGGAACAAGAGCCTGCTGCAACTGACACTGGACCGCCTCGCCTGGTGCGACAACCCGGTCATTTGCGTGGCCGCTGAGGACCACCGCTTCCTGGTGGCTGATGCGATTGAAGCGGAAAACGTGCCGGGCCAGGTGTTGCTGGAGCCCGCCGCGCGCAACACCGCCGCTGCGATGGCCTTGGCAGCTCTGCTGGCCCGTGCGGCCAACAACGCCGACCCGCTCCTGCTGTTCTGCCCTTCGGATCACCACATTCCCGATGCAGCCGCCTTCGCCAAAACCATTCGCGAAGGGGTTCCGGCGGCTGAGGCCGGTGCCATCGTCACCTTCGGTGTGGTGCCCAGCTTTCCGAGCAGTGCGTACGGCTACATCCAGCAAGGCGATGAGCGCACAGATGGCAGCCGCCAGGTGGCACGTTTCATTGAAAAGCCCGCGCCGGCCGCGGCCCAGGCCCTGCTGCTGCAGGGCCATGTGCTGTGGAACGCGGGCATCTTCTTGACGCGGGCCAGCACACTGCTCGCCGCACTCGCGCAACACGCGGCTGACATCCTGCAGTCCTGCGAAAACGCGATGGCAGCACCCCGCGAGGACACGGTGGGTCAAATCCACTTCGTGCGACCCAAGGCCGAACCGTTCTTGTCCTGCCGATCGCAAAGCATCGACTACGCAGTGATGGAGCCCCACGACAATGTGGCGGTGGTGCCTTTCCAGGGGCAGTGGAGCGACGTGGGCAGCTGGAACGCCGTGGCCGAACTGACCGATGCCGACGAAGCCGGCAACCGCATCACCGGGCAAGGGCACGCACTGAACGCGCGCAACACTTTCATTCACGCGCCGGGGCGAACGGTGGTGGCGCTGGGCACGCAAGACCTGCTGATCATCGACACCCCAGACGCCTTGCTGGTCGCCCAACGCGACCATGCCGAACAGGTCAAGGACGTGGTGGCCCATCTTGCACAACGTCAGATTCCTCAAGCCGCCATGCACCGGCGCGTAGCCCGCCCCTGGGGTTGGTACGACAGTGTCGACATGGGTGAGCGGTTCCAGGTGAAGCGCATCGGCGTCAAGCCGGGCGCCTCCCTCAGTCTGCAAAAGCACCACCACCGCGCCGAGCACTGGATCATCGTCAAGGGGACGGCCGAGGTCACGCGTGGCCAGGAGGTTTACCTGCTCTCTGAAAACCAGTCCACCTACATTCCCATCGGCGAGGTACACCGGCTGCACAACCCGGGCAAGATGGTGCTCGAGATGATCGAGGTGCAATCGGGCAGCTACCTGGGCGAAGACGACATCGTGCGACTGGAAGACATCTATGGTCGCCAGCCCGAATCTGCCAAGAAGTGAGCCCATGAACATCCTGCTGACTGGAGGCGCGGGCTACATTGGCAGCCACACCGCCGTGGCGCTGATCGAGGCGGGCTTTGAGCCGGTGGTGCTCGACAACTTTGCCAACAGCCATCCACTGGTGCTGGATCGTTTGGCACGCATCACTGGCCAGTCGGTGTCGCTGGAGCGCGGTGACGTGCTGGACACCGCCTGGCTGGAAGATGTGCTGCGCCGCCACAGGCCAGTCGGGGTGATCCACTTTGCGGGGGACAAGGCGGTGGGCGAAAGCGTGGCCCAGCCCCTCAAGTACTTTCACAACAACATTGGCGGTGCCGTCAGCCTGATGCGCGCGATGACGTCCGTGCACGCCGAAGACGCCACCCTGACGCCCACACTGGTTTTCTCCAGCAGTGCCACGGTCTATGGCGACCCGGCTTCGGTGCCCATCACCGAGAGCTTCCCGCGAAGCCATACCAATCCCTATGGCCACAGCAAGTTGGTCATTGAAGACATGCTCGCGGCGGTCGGCGCCTCCAACCCTGCATGGCGGGTCGGCACGCTGCGTTACTTCAACCCGGTCGGAGCGCACCCCAGTGGCCTGATTGGCGAAGACCCCAGCGGCATCCCCAACAACCTCATGCCGTACGTGGCACAGGTGGCCGTTGGGCAGCGCGAGCATTTGAACGTGTACGGCGACGACTACCCCACGCCCGATGGAACGGGTGTGCGCGACTACATCCACGTGCAAGACCTGGCGGCCGGGCACGTGGCGGCGGTCAAGGCCTTGCTGGGCCGGGGCGACAGCTTCACGGTGAATCTGGGCACCGGCCGCGGCCAAAGCGTGCTGGACGTTGTGCACGCTTTCGAAAAGGCCAGTGGCCGCCCCATCCCGTACCGGATCGCACCCCGCCGTGCAGGCGACGTGGCGCAGTGCTGGGCTGATCCTACGCTGGCGTTGCGCCTGCTGGGGTGGCAGGCGAAGCATTCACTGGATGAAATGTGCGCCGACACTTGGCGCTGGCAGAGCGCCAACCCCACCGGCTACAGGGGTTGAAAACGGCGGGCAGCGCCCGCCAGCCTCACGTCACTTGAGCTGCACGCCCGCGGCACGTGCCGCCAGGAACATGCCTTCACCCATGCTGGCGCCAAAGCGTTTGGCCAGGCGAAGGCCCACATTTTCACGGCGGGTGTAGTCCACGATTTCCTCGGCCTTGATGACCTCGCGTGCCACGTAGTCCAGATTGCCAAGACCATCGGCAAGGCCCAGAGCGACGGCCTGCTGGCCGTTCCACACCAGCCCGCTGAAGGTATCGCCGTTCTCCTTCAAGCGCGTGCCACGACCCTTCTTCACCACCTCGATGAACTGGGCATGGATTTCGCCGAGCATGTTCTGGATGTAGGCACGTTGCGCCTCATCCTGGGGACTGAAGGGATCCAGCATGGCCTTGTTGGCGCCGGCGGTCACCAAGCGCCGTTCAATGCCGAGCTTGTCCATCAGTCCCGTGAACCCAAAGCCATCCATCAGCACACCGATGCTGCCCACCAGGCTGGCCTTGTCCACATAGATGTCGTCCGCGGCCGCTGCGATGTAGTACGCCGCGGAAGCGCAAGTCTCTTCAACCACCGCGTACACCTTCTTGTTGTGAAGGGCCTTGAGGCGCGTGATTTCGTCGTTGATGATGCCGGCCTGCACCGGGCTGCCACCGGGCGAGTTGATGAGCAGCACCACGGCCTGCGCGCCCTCGTCCTCGAACGCGGAGCGCAAGGAGGCGACCACGTATTCCGCGCTGGCCTCCGCCCCGCTCGCGATCTCACCTTTGATGTCCACCACGGCCGTGTGAGGCGTGCTGACCGTCGTGGTCGTGTTGTTGGTGTAAGCCAACCAGGCGATCGCGCCAAAGATGGCGAGCCACAGCAGCCGGCTGAACATCTTCCAACGGCGCGCGGACTGCTGCTCGCGAATGGTCGCAAAGACCAGTTTCTCCAGGGTGGCGCGCTCCCACGCGACGCCCTGCGTGCGGTCGCTGGATGCGTGGGCGGACGGGCTGGACAGGTCGTCGTTCATGGTTCAAGGCTCTCAGAATTCAAGGGGTTTGAGGTGGTATTGTGACCGCCAGTGCACCACCCCGTCGTGCTCGACCAGCTCGATCTTGACCAACCCACCACGGCATGGGCCCGCGTGGCAGGCGCCGGTGTCGGGCGCATAAACAGCGCCATGGGTGGCGCACAGCAGCCATTGGCCGCTGTCGTCGAAGAAACGGTCCGGCTGCCAGTCCATTTCCATCGCCACGTGGGCGCAACGGTTCAGGTATGCGTGAGGCTGGCCCCGGTAGCGCACGGCAAACGCCCGGCAGGTTTGTCCTGCGTACACCACGTCGAAGGACACCGCTCGCCCCCCGTCGACGAGGTCCCTGCTGTTGCACAGTGGGTAGACCGGATCGTCGGCAGGGATGGTCATGAGGGCCTCAGGCGTGAGCGTTGAGCCAGTCGTGCAGTTCGCGCACCGAATGCGCGACATGCAACGGGTTGAGAACAGCAAAGTTGGCAGGCTCGTGGGCGCCGTAGCTCACCCCGACGCTCGCACACCCGGCATTCACTGCCATTTGCAGATCGTGCGTTGTGTCGCCAATCATGAGCGTGCGCTCTGGGGAAACGCCGAACTCGCGCATGAGTTCGTGCAGCATGCGAGGGTGGGGTTTGCCTGCGGTTTCGTCCGCCGTGCGTGAGCCATCAAAGACGCCTTGCAACTCCACAGTGTGCAGCACTTCGTTGAGCCCCTGGCGGCTCTTCCCGGTGGCTACCGTGAGCCAGTGATGCCGCTGCTTGAGCTCGGCCAGCAAGGGCAGCACGCCTTCAAACAGACTGAGCTCGTGCTGCTGCGCGATGTAGTGATGACGGTAGCGCTGGCCCAGCTCCGGGTACTTCTCGGGCGGCACGTCGGGCGCCGCGTGGGCGAGTGCCTGCATGAGGCCCATGCCGATGACGTAACTGGCGGCCTCGCGCGACGGCGGCTCGCCACCCACGTCGACAACGGCCGCCTGGATGCAGCGCGTGATGAGCGCGGTGGAGTCGAACAGGGTGCCATCCCAGTCGAAGGCGATGAGGTCGAATTGACGTGCGCGCATGGGATCAGAGGTCCGCCAGCGTCTGCGCGTGGTGGCGCAGATGGTCTTCGACAAAGCTGGCGATGAAGTAGTAACCGTGGTCGTAGCCCTCATGGCGGCGCAGCGTCAACGCTTGACCCGCCTGCTGACAGGCCGCTTCGAACAAATGCGGGTGCAACTGGGCCGCCAGGAAGTTGTCTGCCAGGCCTTGATCGATCAAGAGCGGTGGCACTTTGCGCCCAGCCTTCACGAGTTCGGTGGCATCGTGCTCGGCCCAGGCGGCACGGTCGTCGCCCAGGTAACCGGTGAACGCCTTTTCACCCCAAGGGCACTGGGTGGGCGCCGCAATCGGCGCAAAGGCCGACACGCTCTGAAACAGCGCCGGGTGGCGCAACGCCAGCGTCAGTGCGCCGTGCCCGCCCATGGAGTGACCCCACACACCCACACGGTCGGCGCGCGCCACAAATTTCGAGAGCACGCACTCGCGAAGCTCCTGGGTGATCCAGCTCTCCATGCGGAAATGCGGTGCCCACGGGGCCTGGGTGGCATCGAGATAGAAGCCGGCACCATGACCGAAGTCCCAGGCGGCGCTCGCACCTTCAATGCCGGTGTCGCGCGGGCTGGTGTCGGGTGTCACCAGCATGAGTCCCAGCTCGGCAGCGACGCGCTGCGCACCCGCCTTGATGGCAAACGTTTCTTCAGTACAGGTCAGTCCGGCCAGAAAAAACAACACCGGCACCGGCCCCTGTGCGGCCTGCGGCGGCACGAACACGCCGAATTTCATGGGCAGCCCGATGACCGCCGACAGGTGTCGGTAGTAGCCCTGCACGCCGCCGAAGCAGCGGTGTTCGCTGAGCGTCTCCAGCGCCATCAGAACTCCACCACTGCGCGGATGGATTCCCCGCGCTTCATGAGCGCGAAGCCTTCGTTGATGTCGGCCAGCTTCAGCTTGTGGGTGATCAGGTCGTCGATGTTGATCTTGCCTTCCATGTACCAGTCGACGATCTTGGGCACGTCGGTGCGGCCGCGCGCGCCACCAAAGGCCGAGCCCTCCCACTTGCGTCCGGTGACGAGCTGGAACGGACGGGTGCTGATTTCGGCACCCGCCTCGGCCACGCCAATGATGATGCTGCGCCCCCAGCCCTTGTGCGTGCACTCCAGTGCCTGGCGCATCACCTGCGTGTTGCCGATGCACTCGAAGCTGTAGTCGGCACCGCCATCGGTGAGCTGGACGATGGCGTCGACCACGTTCTCGGTGTTCTTCGGGTTGATGAAGTGCGTCATGCCGAACTGGCGCGCCATGGCTTCGCGCTCGGGGTTCAGGTCAACGCCAATGATCTTGTCCGCACCCACCATCTTGGCGCCCTGGATCACGTTCAGGCCAATGCCACCCAGGCCGAACACGACCACGTTGGCGCCTGCTTCCACCTTGGCAGTGAAGAGCACCGCGCCAATGCCGGTGGTCACGCCGCAACCGATGTAGCAGACCTTGTCAAAGGGCGCGTCTTCGCGGATCTTGGCCAGCGAGATTTCAGGCGCCACGGTGTAGTTGCTGAACGTGCTGGTGCCCATGTAATGAAAGATGGGCTTGCCGTCGATGCTGAAGCGGCTGGTGGCGTCGGGCATCAGCCCCTTGCCTTGCGTGCCGCGAATCAGCTGGCAGAGATTGGTCTTGCGGCTCAGGCAGAACTTGCACTGGCGGCATTCCGGCGTGTAGAGCGGAATGACGTGGTCGCCCTTTTTGAGCGAGGTCACGCCAGGGCCCACGTCGACCACGATGCCGGCGCCTTCGTGGCCTAGGATCGCCGGGAAGATGCCTTCGGGGTCGGCGCCGGAGAGCGTGTAGTAGTCGGTGTGGCAGATGCCCGTGGCCTTGATCTCCACCAGCACTTCGCCGAACTTCGGACCCTGCAGGTCCACGGTTTCGATGGTGAGGGGTTGGCCTGCTTTCCAGGCCACAGCGGCTTGCGTTTTCATGGTGTGCTCTGCTCGAAGGTAGTGAAATCGGTCACGAGGTTACCGCAGATCAAATACCTTCATGTGGCGCCCGATGAAGCCATCGCGCCACTGCGCTGAGCGCCACCGCGCCTTGCCGCGCTGGCGTTACTCCACCTTGGCACCCGACTTGAACCACTGCCCGATCAGCGCGCGCTCTTCCTCCGTCAGGCCGGTGGCGTTGTTCATGGGCATGGCACGGGTGACCACCGCCTGCTGATACACCGCCTGGGCGTGCTGCTTGAGGGCATCGGGCGAGTCCAGCCGAACGTTTTTGGACTGCAGCGCTTCGCCGTGGCACATGGCGCAACGTTGTTCGATCACGGGCTTGATCTGCGCATAGCTCACGGTGGCGGGCACCGCCACGGCCTGCACCGGCGCGGGCCTGAGCCACACGATGAGCGCCAAGAGAGCCACCACACCGGCCACCGCGTAGGGCCAGGGATGCTTGTTGCGACCCAGCTTGTAGCCGTGGCGCATGACGAAGAACTGGCGAATCGCAGCGCCGGCAAACATCATGCCGATGAGGATCAACCAGTTTTGGGGATGGGAGTAGGTGAAGCTGTAGTGGTTGCTCAGCATGGCAAACACCACAGGCAGCGTGAAGTACGTGTTGTGCACGCTGCGCTGCTTGCCGCGCTTGCCGTGGATCGGGTCCACAGGGCGGCCAGCCTTGAGGTCGGCCACCACCGTGCGCTGGCCCGGGATGATCCAGAAGAACACGTTGGCGCTCATGGCGGTGGCGAGCATCGCGCCCATCAGCAGGAAAGCCGCACGCCCGGCAAACAGTTGGGTGGACAACCAGGCCGCCACACACACCAGCACGAGCACCAGCGCACCCACCTTGGCGTCACCGTTCTCTTTCTGCCCCAGCGTGCGGCAGATGGCGTCGTACAGCAGCCAGAACACCACCAGAAAAGCCAGCGCCGTGGCGATCGCCGCGGCGGGCGACCACACGAACACCTTCGGGTCGATCAGGTAGACGCTCGGACTCCAGAGGTAGGAGATAAGAAACAGCGCAAAGCCCGAGAGCCAGGTGGAGTAGCTCTCCCAGTAGAACCAGTGCAGGTGCTCCGGCAGCTTGGGCGGGGCCACCGCAAACTTCACGGGGTGGTAGAAGCCGCCGCCGTGCAGGGCCCAGAGCTCACCGCTCACGCCATCTTTCTTGAGTTGCTCGTCTTGCGGCGGCGTGAGGCTGCTGTCCAGAAAGACGAAGTAGAAGGACGAGCCGATCCAGGCGATGGCCACGATCACGTGCAGCCAGCGAAGCAAGAGATTGGCCCAGTCGAGCAGGTAGGTTTCCATGGCACCTCAATGCAAGGTCAGAACTTGCGACTCACCACCGCGGGCGCTCTGAGTCGTCTGAGGGCCGCGCATGGGCGTGGAGTTTCCACACCCAGCTCCGCTGCGACCGGATCGTCAAAGTGTATACACTTTCTGAAAACAACCACTGCCGGGTTAACCCTGAGCCCCATCCGCAGTGCAAGCACGTGCCGTGCCACAGGCACATCCAGCTTCAGGCGCCGATTGTCTGCAGCAGCTGCGCTGCCACAGAGGCCGCGATCACGGCGGGCGCCTTGCCCGAGATGCCGGGCAGCCCGATTGGGCAGGTGATGCGGGCCAGCTCTTCGTCGCTGTAGCCGCGCTGGCGCAAGCGGCTGCGAAAGGTGGCCCACTTGGTGGCGCTGCCAATCAGTCCCATGAACCCGAGGTCGTGTTGATCACGCATGCGTTGCAGGCAGGCGGCCACGATGTCGAGATCTTCCGCGTGCGAGAAGCTCATGATCAACACGTTCGCACCCGGCGGCAGATCACGCACCGCGGCCTGCACAGGGTTGGAATGCTCGGTGCGCACGTGCGCGGGCACGTCGGCGGGAAACACTTCGTCTCGGCTGTCGATCCATGTCACATCGAACGGCAGGGGCGCGAGTGCCCTCACGAGCGCGTGGCCCACGTGTCCGCCACCAAAGAGCGCCAGCGGCGCATGCCCCTCGCGCAGACGCTCGCGCAGCGAAGCGATGTGCGAAGCGTCGACCCGCTCGTAGTGCAGCACCAGGGCACCACCGCAGCATTGCCCCAGGCTCGGGCCCAGGGTCACCGACTGCGTCCAGCTGGCCGCAGCCGGGCTGGCCAGCGCCAGTGCCTCACGCGCCTGGCGCATGGCGTCCCACTCCAGATGACCACCGCCAATCGTGCCGATGGCGCCGCCTGTCGCGCCTGCAAAAACCGCCATCCACGCGCCCGCTTCGCGCGGCACGGAACCGCGCGTGGCGCCCACCGACACCAGCACGGCCGGTTCGCTCGCCAGACGGAATACAAAGGTTTCAAGCGCTTCGGACATGTGTGGCGCCGACGTCAAAAAATATGTATGGAGACGTAATCGGGATCAAGGCCGACCAGTATCCGCCGTACTGTACGCACGCCCTGTCGAAAACGCCCATACACTCCATCCGCCTCGCCATATGGTCCGGACGAAGACCAGTGCCTGGCACCCGATCAGACTTACTGGCCAGCCAACATGAGAGACATCGCTCCCGCCCCGCGTCCCGCCCAGCGTGAAGACGCCACCGCCACCCACCGCTCTCCATGGAGCTGGGCCGGCATTTGCACCGCCGCACTGCTGGCCGCTTGCGCCGCACCACTGCCTCCCCCGCCGCCGCCGCCCCCGCCACCACCACCGGCCCCCGTGCCGGCACCACCACCGCCCGTGAGCACCCTGCCCGCACCGACCCATGTGTCGCATGCCGTGACGCCGCACGACTACCGCAAAGATGGTGCGCGCCACATCTATTCGCACAACAGCCACCGCATCTACAAGGGCCAGCTCCCGCCTTTGATGCACGCCGTGGGCGTGCTGCAGGTGCAGGTGGATGCGCGTGGTCACGTGCAGCACATCAGCTGGATGCGCGCACCCAGCCACGTGCCCGACGTGATGCGCGAGATCGAACGCACCGTGCGCGCTGCAGCGCCCGTCCCAGCCCCCCTTCGCATGCGCGGTGTGACCTACACCGATGTCTGGCTTTGGGACAAGAGCGGCAACTTCCAGCTCGACACGCTCACCGAAGGCCAGCGCAACCGCTGAACGCGATCGACAGCGCAGACAAGAACCCGCCCCACAAGGCGGGTTTTTTCATGGCCGATCAGCTGCCCCGGTAAGTGGAATAGCTCCACGGGCTCACCAGAAGTGGCACGTGGTAGTGCTGGTCCGCGTGGGCGACACCAAAGTCCAGCGCCACACGGTTGAGGAAGTTGGGCTCGGGCAAGGTCACGCCCCTGGCTGCAAAGTAGCCCTTCACATCGAACACCAGGCGGTAGGTGCCGGCCGTGAGGCTGCTGTGGTCGTACAGCAGGCCATCGGGGTTGCGGCCGTCCTGATTCAGGGTGAAGCGTTTGACCAGCATGGCCTCGTCGCCTGTGGTGGTGTGCAGTTCCACCACCATGCCGGCGGCGGGGCAGCCGTGCATCGTGTCCAGTACGTGTGTGCTCAAGCCCATGTGGGTGTCCTTGTCGTGTTTGACGGTCGACCGAAAGTGTATACACTTTTTGTTTTTCTGGATATGATGACCTCATGGAAACCTCCAGCACCCTGCACATCGTCGAGTCGTTGACGCGCGCCATCGTGGAGCACCGTTTGCACCCGGGCACCAAGCTGGCCGAACAGAAACTCGCGGACCATTTCGGCGTCTCGCGCACCCTGGTTCGCCAGGCGCTCTTCCAGCTCTCGCAGAACCGTCTCATCCGGCTGGAGCCTGCCCGCGGCGCCTTCGTGGCCACGCCCTCGGTGCAGGAAGCGCAACAGGTGTTTGCCGTGCGCCGCATGCTCGAGGTGGAAATGACGCGCGCCTTCGTCAAGACCGTGACCAACGCCAAGCTCAAGGCCCTGCGCGAACACGTGGCGCAGGAAAAGCTCGCCGTGAACAACGAAGACGTGGCCGGCCGCACCGAGTTGCTGGGTGACTTCCACGTGCGCATGGCCGAGCTCATGGGCAACCAGGTGCTGGCCGAGCTGCTGCGCGAGCTCATCTCGCGGTGTGCGCTGATCACCCTCATGTACCAAAGCAACCAGGCCGCCGAACACTCGAACGACGAGCACGCCGACATCGTGAAGGCGCTGGCTGCGCGCGACGAAGAGCTCGCGGTGCGCCTCATGAACGAACACCTGTTGCACGTCGAGGAAAACCTGACCTTCGACCGCAAGCTGCCGACCAACGACATCTCGATGGCCCTGTCATGACCTACGACTCCACCGCCCCCTACCCCCGCGACCTGGCTGGCTACGGCCGCGACGTACCGCATGCCCGCTGGCCCAACGGCGCGCGCATTGCGGTGCAGTTCGTGCTGAACTACGAAGAAGGCGGTGAAAACAGCGTGCTGCACGGCGACGATGCGTCGGAGCAGTTCCTCTCGGAAATGTTCAACCCCGCTGCCTTTCCAGCGCGCCACATCAGCATGGAAGGCATTTACGAGTACGGCTCGCGCGCGGGCGTCTGGCGCATCCTGCGCGAGTTCGAACGGCGCGGCCTGCCTCTCACGGTGTTCGGCATTGCCACCGCGTTGCAACGCAGCCCGGACGTGACGGCCGCCCTGAAGGAACTGGGCCACGACATCGCCTGCCACGGCTGGAAGTGGATCCACTACCAGAACGTCGACGAGGCCACCGAGCGCGCCCACATGGCACAAGCCATGCAGCTCATCGAGCAGCTCACCGGCAGCCGCCCGCTGGGTTGGTACACCGGGCGTGACAGCCCCAACACCCGCCGCCTGGTGGCCGACTTCGGTGGCTTCGAATACGACAGCGACTACTACGGCGACGACCTGCCCTTCTGGATGAAAGTGCGCAAGACCGATGGCAGCGACACGCACCAACTGATCGTGCCCTACACGCTGGACTGCAACGACATGCGCTTTGCATTGCCCCAGGGCTATTCGCACGCCGACCCGTTCTTCCAGTACATGAAGGACACCTTCGATGCGCTGTATGCCGAAGGCGACCCCGACGGGCTGGACCGGCCCAAGATGATGAGCATCGGCATGCACTGCCGTCTGCTGGGCCGCCCTGGCCGCATCACCGCGCTGCAGCGCTTCCTCGACCACATTCAGCAGCACGACAAGGTGTGGGTGGCGCGGCGCCTGGACATCGCGCGCCACTGGAAAGCCACGCACCCCGTCCGCACGACCTGAACACGCCGCCCGAGACCGCTTCATGCCCATCACCCTGCAACAACTCAACCAAGCGACCCTGACCGAGGCCGCACAGATGCTCGACGGCTTGTACGAGCACTCACCCTGGATCGCCGAGCAGGCGCTCGCACAAAGGCCCTTTGCTTCCCTGGCCGCACTCAAGCACGCCATGGTGACGGTGCTCGCCCAGGCCAGCACCGACGCGCAGCTCGCCCTCATTCGCGCTCATCCGGAGCTGGCGGGCAAGGCCATGGTGAGCCAGTCGCTGACCGCCGAGTCCACCAACGAACAGACCAAGGCAGGCCTCACCAACTGCACGCCCGAAGAATTCGCGCACATCCAGCAACTCAATGCGCAGTACAACGCGAAGTTCGGTTTTCCCTTCATCCTCGCCGTGCGCGGACCGCGCGGCAGCGGTCTGCCCAAGCGCGAGATCATCGCCACCTTCGAACGCCGCCTCGGTCACCCGGTGGATTTCGAGCGTGCCGAGTGCCTGCGGCACATCCACCGCATCGCCGAGATTCGCCTGAACGACAAGTTCGGCTTTGAGCCCGCCACCGGCAATACCGTGTGGGACTGGCACGAAGACCTGGCCCGCCACAGCGATCCGGGCTTTGCCGAGCAAGGGCAACTCACGGTGACCTACCTCACCGACGCACACCGTGCCTGCGCGGCCGACCTCGCTGCGCGCATGCGCGAATGCGGCTTTGACGAGGTAGGCATCGACGCCGTGGGCAACGTGGTGGGGCGCTACCACGGCAGCACCGCCGACGCCCCCGCCCTGCTCACCGGCAGCCACTACGACACGGTGCGCAATGGCGGCAAGTACGACGGCCGCCTGGGCATCTTCGTGCCCATGGCCTGCGTGCAGCGCCTGCACGCGGCGGGCCGGCGGCTGCCGTTGGGCATCGAGGTGGTGGGCTTCGCCGAGGAGGAAGGCCAGCGTTACAAGGCGACCTTCCTGGGGTCGGGCGCGCTCACGGGTCACTTCAACCCCTCCTGGCTCGACCAGCGGGACGCCGATGGCGTGACCATGCGCCAGGCCATGCAACACGCCGGCCTGCCCGGCACGCTGGAGGCCATCGGCACGCTGCAGCGCGATCCGTCGCGGTACCTGGGCTTTGTTGAAGTGCACATCGAGCAAGGCCCGGTGCTCAACGAGATGGACCTGCCCCTGGGTGTCGTCAGCTCCATCAACGCCAGCGTGCGCTACCTTTGCGAAGCCATCGGCATGGCCAGCCACGCCGGCACCACGCCCATGAACCGCCGCCGCGACGCCGCCAGCGCCGTGGCCGAGCTTGCGATTTACGCCGAGCAGCGCGCCAGCGCCGACGGCGACTCCGTGGCCACCATCGGCATGTTGCAGGTGCCAGGGGGCTCGATCAATGTGGTGCCCGGCCGCTGCGCCTTTTCGCTCGACCTGCGCGCCCCCAGCAACGCCCAGCGCGACGCGCTCGAACGTGACATCCTGGCCGAGCTGCGCGCCATCTGCGAGCGCCGTGGTATCGGCCTGAAGACCGAAGAAACCATGCGTGCCGCTGCCGCACCCAGCGCACCCGAATGGCAGGCCCGCTGGGAGCGCGCGGTGAGCGCACTGGGTGTGCCGCTGCACCGCATGCCCAGCGGCGCGGGCCACGACGCCATGAAGCTGCACGAGGTGATGCCACAGGCCATGCTCTTTGTGCGCGGCCTCAACAGCGGCATCAGCCACAACCCACTGGAATCGTCGACCAGCGACGACATCGAGCTGAGCGTCAACGCTTTCTCGAACCTGCTCGAACAACTCGCCACCGAACACACGCACTGAACGCCATGACCATCGAACAACAACTGGATGCCTGGATCGACGCCCACTTCGACGAAGAGGTGCGCTTTCTGCAGGAGCTCGTGCGCGTGCCCACCGACACGCCACCCGGCAACAACGCACCGCACGCTGAACGCACCGCCGAGCTGCTCGCCGGCATGGGCCTGATCGCCGAGAAGCACGCGGTGCCCCAGGCCGAAGTGGAAGCCGCCGGCCTGCAGACCATCACCAATCTGATCGTGCGCCGCCCCTACGGCGCCGGCAAGACGATTGCCCTGAATGCCCACGGCGACGTGGTGCCGCCCGGCGAAGGCTGGACGCACGACCCCTACGGCGGCGAGATCGTGGACGGCAAGATCTACGGACGCGCGACCGCCGTGAGCAAGTGCGACATCGCCAGCTTCACCTTTGCCATTCGCGCGCTGGAATCGCTCAACGCCAAGCTGGCCGGCAGCGTGGAGCTGCACGTGACCTACGACGAGGAATACGGCGGCGAAGTCGGCCCCGACTGGCTGCTGAAGAAAGGCCTCACGCAACCCGACCTCATGATCGCCGCTGGCTTCAGCTACCAGGTGGTGGTGGCCCACAACGGCTGCCTGCAACTGGAAGTGACCGTGCACGGCGACATGGCGCATGCGGCCATTCCCGACAGCGGCACCGACGCGCTGCAAGGCGCCACGCACATCCTCAACGCGCTCTACGCGCTCAATGCCGACTACCTCAAGGTCACGTCCAACGTCGAAGGCATTACCCACCCCTACCTCAACGTCGGCCAGATCGCAGGCGGCACCAACACCAACGTGATCCCCGGCAAGGTTGTGCTCAAGATCGACCGGCGCATGATCCCCGAGGAAGACCCGGCGGAAGTGGAAGCCTCGCTGCGCCGCACCATCGAACAGGCCGCCGCCAGCTTCCAGCCTCCGCGCGGGGGCAAGCAATTGAAGGTGGACGTGCGCCGCATCCTGCTGGCGCGCGCCATGAAGCCACTGGCGGGCAACCAGCCGCTGGTGCAGGCGATTCAGAAGCACGGCCAGGCCGTGTTCGGTGAAGCCATTCCGGCGGTGGGCACACCGCTCTACACCGACGTGCGCCTGTATGTGGAGCGCGGCATCCCCGGCGTGATCTACGGCGCGGGACCGCGCACGGTGCGCGAGTCCAACGCCAAACGCGCCGACGAACACCTGCAACTCGACGACCTCAAGCGCGCCACCCAAGTGATCGCGCGCAGCTTGTTCGACCTGCTGCAACCCACCTGATGCGGCAGCCGCCTCATCCTTGAAACACGGCGCGCCGCAGCGCCGGGCGGGGTCACGTGCGTGACACAATGGCTCCGCTTTCATGCCCACTCGGAGACCTCATGACCCCAGCAGAACAAGCGCTGCGCGACGCCGCATTCGAATACCACCGCACACCGTCGCGCGGCAAGATCGCCGTCACCCCCACCAAACCCCTGTCCAACCAGCGCGACCTCTCGCTGGCCTACTCCCCTGGCGTGGCCTACCCCTGTCTGGCCATCGAAGCCGACCCTGCCACCGCAGCTGAGTTCACCTCGCGCGGCAACCTGGTGGGCGTGATCACGAACGGCACCGCGGTGCTCGGCCTGGGCGATATCGGCCCGCTGGCGGCCAAGCCGGTGATGGAAGGCAAGGGCTGCCTGTTCAAGAAGTTCGCCGGCATTGATGTGTTCGACATCGAGCTCGACGAGAAAGACCCGGACAAGCTGGTCGAAATCATCGCGGCGCTGGAGCCCACGCTGGGCGGCATCAACCTCGAAGACATCAAGGCGCCCGAGTGCTTCTACATCGAGAAGAAGCTGCGCGAGCGCATGGGCATTCCGGTGTTCCACGACGACCAGCACGGCACCGCCATCATCTCGGCCGCGGCACTGCTCAACGGCCTGGAGCTGGTGGGCAAGGACATCGCCTCGGTGAAGCTGGCCGTCAGCGGCGCCGGTGCGGCCGCCATCGCCTGCCTGGACGTGATGGTCGGCCTCGGCGTTTCGCGCCAGAACATCTTTGTGTGCGACTCCAAGGGCGTGATCTACGAAGGCCGCCCCGGTGGCTACGACGAGTCGAAGGCGCGCTACGCACAGAAAACGGACAAGCGCACGCTGGCCGATGCCGTGGACGGCGCCGACGTGTTCCTGGGCTGCTCGGCCGCCGGCGTGCTCACCGCCGACATGATGAAAAGCATGGGCCCCAAGCCCATCGTGCTGGCGCTGGCCAACCCCGAGCCGGAGATCCGGCCCGAACTCGCCAAAGCCGTGCGGCCCGACTGCATCATTGCCACCGGCCGCAGCGACTACCCGAACCAGGTCAACAACGTCCTGTGCTTCCCGTACATCTTCCGTGGCGCGCTCGACTGTGGCGCCACGCGCATCACCGAAGAAATGAAGCTGGCCTGCGTGCGCCAGATCGCCGATCTGGTGAAGAGCGAAACCAGCGAAGAAGTGGCCAACGCCTACGCCGGGCAAGACCTCAGTTTCGGCCCCGACTACATCATCCCCAAGCCGTTCGATTCGCGCCTGATCCTGCGCATTGCGCCAGCGGTGGCGCAGGCCGCCGCCGACTCCGGCGTGGCCACGCGGCCGATCACCGACATGGACGCCTACCGCCAGCAGCTGGGCCGCTTCGTGTACCAGACCGGCATCCTGATGCAGCCGATCTTCAACGCCGCCAAGGCTGCACCCAAGAAGCAGCGCGTGGCCTACGCCGACGGCGAAGACGAGCGCGCGCTGCGCGCGGCGCAACTGGCCATTGACGATCAGCTTGCGTTGCCGATCCTGATCGGGCGTCCGGCCGTGATCGAAGCGCGCATTGCCAAGGCAGGCCTGCGCATGAAGCTCGGGCAGGACGTGCAGAACGTGAACCCGGAAGACGATCCGCGCTTCCGGCAGTACTGGGAGCATTACCACCAGCTCATGGGCCGCGAGGGGGCCACGCCCGAAGTGGCCAAGGCCGCCGTGCGCCGCTCCAACACCATCATCGGCTCGCTGATGGTGTCGCTGGGTGACGCCGATGCGCTCATCTGCGGCCTGGTGGGCGGCTACATGACGCACCTCGAACGCATCCACAACGTGTTGGGCCGCCGCGCGGGCGCGGGCCTGTACGCGTCGGTGAACGCCCTCATGACGGACCGTGGCCCGGTGTTCATTGCCGACACCTATGTGAACGAAACCCCCACGGCCGAAGAGCTGGCCGAGATCGCGTGGATGGCCGCGCAGGAAGTGCAGCGCTTCGGCCTGCCGCCCAAAGTGGCGTTTCTGTCGCATTCGAGCTATGGCTCGAGCAAGCGCCCTTCGGCGCGCAAGATGGCCCAGGCGCGAGACCTCTTCGTGGCGGCGCACCCCGAGATCGAATGCGACGGCGAGCTGCATGGCGACGCGGCGCTGCAGCCCGAGATCCGCAGCGCCTACCTGGCAGAGACCACGCTCACCGGTTCGGCCAACCTGCTGATCTGCCCGAACCTGGACGCGGCGAACATCCTCTACAACGTGATGAAGACCACCACCAGCGGCGGCGTGACCGTGGGCCCGATCCTCATGGGTGCGGCGGGCACGGTGCACATCCTCACGCCTGCCGCCACTGTGCGGCGCGTGCTCAACATGACGGCGCTGGCGGCAGCCAGTGGCGCGGCACGGAACTGAGCGCTCACGCGCAGCAGAAAGGGACGCTTCGGCGTCCCTTTTTTTCGTCTGTGCCACTGGTCTGAAAGCGGGTTTCCCCTAGCTGCGCGTTATCCGATCGCACACATAAACTGTATACACATTTGCATGCATTAGTGATCCAACACGCCCCAAAGGAGCTCCCCATGGCCACCACCGTTCACCCGGTCGACGAAGTTCTGCCCACCGGAAAACTCACCGCCCTCGGGCTTCAGCACGTCCTGGTGATGTACGCGGGCGCAGTCGCGGTGCCCCTCATCGTGGGGCGTGCGCTCAAGCTCAGCCCTGAGCAGGTGGCCATGCTGATCTCGGCCGACCTCTTCTGCTGCGGCCTCGTCACGCTCATCCAGGCGCTGGGCGCCACGCAGTGGTTCGGCATCAAGCTGCCGGTGATGATGGGTGTGACGTTTGCCTCCGTGGCGCCCATGGTCGCCATGGCCAACAGCAACCCCGGTGTACAGGGTGCCGGGCTGATCTTCGGCTCCATCATCGGAGCGGGCGTGGTGTCCATCCTGATTGCGCCCATCGTCAGCCGCATGCTGCGTTTCTTCCCGCCGGTGGTCACCGGCACCATCATTGCGGTCATCGGCATCAGCCTCATGCGCATCGGCATCAACTGGATCTTTGGCAACCCCTTCGGCCCAACCGCACCCAGCATCCCCAACCCCGAGCACCTGAAGTGGCTTGACACCGTCAAGCAGGCCGCCGCCAGCGGTGCGGTGCCCGCCGTGCCGCAGGGCATGGCCATTGTGGGCAGCGTGCCCAACCCGGCCTACGCACAGATGCCGCACATCGCCATTGCGGCCATCGTGCTGGCCGCCATCCTTTTGATTGCGAAGTACGCGCGCGGCTTCATCGCCAACATCTCGGTGCTGCTGGGCATCGTCATTGGTGGCGTCATTGCCACCGCTGCAGGCCTCATGAACTTCGACAAGGTCGGCAAGGCCCACTGGTTCGACCTCGTGCTGCCCTTCGAAATCGCCGCCCCGATCTTCGACCCCATCCTCATCCTCACCATGAGCCTGGTGATGATCGTGGTGATGATCGAGTCCACGGGCATGTTCCTCGCGCTGGGCGACATGACCGACCGCAAGATCGACCAGAAGGCCCTCACGGCGGGCCTGCGCACCGACGGCCTGGGCACCCTGATCGGCGGCATCTTCAACACCTTCCCCTACACGAGCTTCTCGCAGAACGTGGGCCTGGTGGGCGTGACCGGTGTGAAGAGCCGCTTTGTGTGCGTGGCCGGTGGCGTCATCCTGATCGTGCTGGGTCTGCTGCCCAAGATGGCGGCACTGGTCGAGTCGCTGCCCACCTTTGTGCTCGGTGGCGCGGGGCTGGTGATGTTCGGCATGGTGGCGGCCACGGGCATCCGCATCCTGGCGGGAGTGGACTACAAGGGCAACCGCAACAACCTGTTCATCGTGGCGGTGTCGATCGGCTTCGGCATGATCCCGCTGGTGGCACCCAACTTCAAGCAGTGGATGCCGCACGCCATCCACCCACTGATCGAGTCCGGGATCCTGCTCGCGTCCATCAGCGCGGTGGCGCTCAACCTGTACTTCAACGGCGGCCAGGGCGATGCCCGCGCCGCGGTCGAGGCGGCCAAACACGCGGATGCGCATTGAGTGCCCGCCGGTCCGCTCACCCAGGCCCCTCGCGGGGCCTTTTTTCATCGACCAGCTTGCCCCGACATGGTGCAAGCCCCGATGTGGTGCGCACCATTCAGGGTTAGTCTCGATGCAGCACAGACCTCTCCCAGCAAGAATCTGTATACACATTCTGTGCTCAAAAAGGGCGCCCGGGCGCCTTTTTGACGCGCTTCGACCGCTGGCACCTTTATTGCTGACGAAACACACATGCCCGGGTGACGACTGAGCCGACCCCTGCAAACCCACCACCACAGGAGAAACCATGAACAAGCGCCACTTCATCAAGACCACCGCCGCCCTGGCAGCGGCCGCCGCGTTCGGCAGCGCCCACGCGCAGACGCCGATCAAGTTCCAGCTGGACTGGCGCTTTGAAGGTCCCGCCGCGCTGTTCCTGCAACCCGCCGCCAAGGGCTACTTCAAGGCCGCCGGCCTGGACGTGACGATCGACTCCGGCAACGGCTCGGGCGGCACCGTCACCCGCGTGGCTTCGGGCAGCTACGACCTCGGCTTTGCCGACCTCGCCGCCCTGATGGAATTCCACGCCAACAACCCGGACGCACCCAACAAGCCGGTGGCCGTGATGATGGTCTACAACAACACGCCCGCTGCGGTGCTCGCGCTCAAGAAGAGCGGCATCTCCAAGCCCGCCGACCTCAATGGCAAGAAGCTGGGCGCACCGGTGTTCGACGCCGGCCGCAAGGCCTACCCGATCTTCCAGAAGGCCAACAACATCAACAGCGTGAACTGGACTTCGATGGACCCACCGCTGCGCGAAACCATGCTGGTGCGCGGCGACATCGACGCCATCACCGGTTTCTCGTTCACCTCGCTGCTGAACCTGGAAGCGCGTGGCGTGAAGGCCGAAGACGTGGTGATCCTGCCGTATGCCGACTACGGCGTGAAGCTCTATGGCAACGTCATCATTGCTTCGCCCAAGATGATCAAGGAGAACCCGGCCGCCGTGAAAGCCTTCCTGACCGCCTTTGCCAAGGGCGCCAAGGAAGTCATGGCCAACCCGGCCGCCAGCATCGAGACCGTGAAGGCCCGCGACGGCATCATCAACGTGCCCCTGGAAACGCGCCGCCTGCAACTGGCGATCGACTCCGTGGTGGCCAGCCCCGATGCGCGCAAGGAAGGCTTTGGCCAGGTCAACCCCGGCCGCCTCTCGCTGATGGCTTCGCAGGTGTCCGACGCCTACGCCACCAAGACGCGCATCGACCCCACCGCCATCTGGAACGGCTCCATGCTGCCCACGGCTGCCGAACTCAACGTGCTGCCGCCCGCCAAGAAGTAAACACCGGCCCCGAGCCTCTGGCTCAGGCCAGCCTCCCCGCGGCGGCTGGCCTTTTTTTCAGGAAGACTCGCATGCAAGACGCCTCCAGCGACGCGCCCTTTGTCGATTTCGACCAGGTCTGGCTGGCCTACAACGAAGACCTGCGGGCGCAGAACGTCTTCGCTGTCGAAGACATCAACCTCAAGGTCAAGCGCGGTGAATTCATCGCCATCGTGGGGCCTTCGGGCTGTGGCAAGTCCACGTTCATGAAGCTCACCACGGGCCTGAAGATGCCCAGCATGGGCCGCATCCGCATCGACGGTCAGCCCGTGACAGGCCCGCTGAAGATTTCGGGCATGGCATTCCAGGCGCCGTCGTTGTTGCCGTGGCGCACCACGCTGGACAACGTGCTGCTGCCGCTGGAGATCGTCGAGCCGTTTCGCAGCCAGTTCAAGGACCGCCGCAAGGAGTTCGAAGAGCGCGCGAAAAAGCTGCTGGCCAGCGTGGGCCTGGGTGGCATGGAGAAAAAATTTCCGTGGGAGCTCTCGGGCGGCATGCAGCAGCGCGCCAGCATCTGCCGCGCGCTCATTCACGAGCCCAAGATGCTGTTGCTCGACGAACCCTTTGGGGCGCTTGACGCCTTCACGCGCGAAGAGCTCTGGTGCACGCTGCGCGACCTGTGGGAGGCACAGCAGTTCAACGTCATTCTGGTCACGCACGACCTGCGCGAATCGGTGTTCCTGGCCGACACGGTTTACTGCATGAGCAAGAGCCCTGGCCGATTCGTGGTGCAGCGCGAGATCCCGATTCCGCGCACGCGCGACCTCGAGGTGACCTACACCAAAGAGTTCACCGACATCGTGCACGAGCTGCGCAGCCACATCGGCGCCATGCGCAAGGCCGGCACCGTGATCAACCAATAAGAGGGAGTGAGCAACATGCACAACAAACACGTGGAACGCTGGTCGCCGTTCCTGCTGCTGCTGGCCATCATTGCGCTGTGGGAGATCATCACCCGGGGGTTTGGTGTCTCCGAGTTCATCTTCCCAAGCCCATCGCGCATCTGGGAACAAACGCTGGAGCACAAGGTCACCATCCTTGGCCATGCGTGGCGCACGTATTGGGTGACGATGGCGGGCTTTGGCATTGCCATCGTGGTCGGGGTGCTGCTGGGCTTTCTCATCGGCAGCTCGCGCCTCGCTTACGCGGCGGTGTACCCGCTCATGACGGCCTTCAACGCCCTGCCCAAGGCGGCCTTTGTGCCGATTCTGGTGGTGTGGTTCGGCATCGGCGTGGGCCCGGCCATCCTCACCGCGTTTCTCATTTCGTTCTTTCCCATCATGGTGAACATCGCCACGGGTCTTGCCACGCTGGAGCCCGAGCTGGAAGACGTGCTGCGCGTGCTGGGTGCCAAGCGCTGGGACGTGCTGACCAAGGTCGGCCTGCCGCGCTCCATGCCCTACTTCTTCGGCTCGCTGAAGGTGGCGATCACGCTGGCGTTTGTGGGCACCACGGTGTCTGAAATGACGGCGTCGAACGAAGGCATTGGCTACCTATTGATTTCGGCGGGCTCGTCGATGCAGATGGGCCTGGCGTTCAGCGGGCTGCTGGTGGTGGGTGTGATGGCGATGGCGATGTACGAGCTGTTCAGCTTCATCGAGAAGCACACCACCGGCTGGGCGCACCGCGGTTCGCAGAACACGTGAAGCCGGAGCAGGTCACACGCCACCTGCGGCGCGCGAACGAGGTGGCGCGCCGCGCGGCGAACATGGGCCGGCATCCGTTTGGGGCTTTGCTGGTGGCGCCCGATGGCGATACGGTGCTGGCCGAGCAAGGCAACATCGACACGGTGAACCACGCCGAGTCGACCCTGGCGCGCACGGCCGCCGGCACCTACCCGGGCGCGTACCTGGCGCAGTGCACGCTGGTGACCACCTTCGAGCCCTGCGCAATGTGCACCGGCACGCTGTACTGGGCCAACATCGGTCGCGTGGTGTATGGCGCGAGCGAAGAGGCGCTGCTGGCGCTGACGGGGAGCCACGAGGAGAACCCGACGCTGTCGCTGCCCTGCCGCGAGGTGCTCGCGCGTGGGCAGAAGTCGATTGAGGTGGTGGGCCCGGTGCCCGAGCTCGAAGCCGAGATGCTGGAGCCGCATCTGGGCTTCTGGGCTTCGCGCTGATCGTTCTCTTTGGCGGCTGACCGCTGGCGGTCATCGGCGGCCATGGGGCACGGCTCCGCGGGTGTCCCCCGCCGGCGGGAGGCCGGCTCCTCCTTGACCCCGCTGCGCCGTGCCCCA
>CALRUK020000015.1:0-106808 GCA_943371335.1 Synechococcus sp. UW140
GACGCGCTGGCGCACCTGGCCCACCCCGGGGTGCGGGTGCACTATGTGTCCAACCCCGACGCCTGGGCGCTCTGGAGCGTGCTGCGCGGGCTGGACGCCCAGCGCACCCTGTTCATCGTTTCCAGCAAGACCTTCACCACGCAGGAAACCCTCACCAACGCTGCGAGCGCGCAGCGCTGGCTCACCGACCACGGCTGCCCGGCCAACGCGCTGGCGCAGCATCTGGTGGCCATCACGGCCAGCCCGGCCACCGCCGCCCGGCTGGGCTACCCGGCCGAGCGCACCTTCCTTTTCTGGGACTGGGTGGGCGGGCGCTACTCCGTGTGGTCATCGCTGGGTTTGCCGCTGGCCATTGCCATCGGCAAAGAACACTTCCGGCTCTTCCTCGCCGGCGCGCGCGCCATGGACGAGCATTTCTGCACCGCACCGCTGGCGCAGAACCTGCCCGTGCAACTGGCGCTCAACGGCATCTGGAACCGCAATTTCCTGAACCTGCCCACGCACCTCATCGTCCCGTATGCCTCGCGCCTGGTGCGCTTCACGCCCTTTGTGCAGCAGATGGACATGGAGTCCAACGGCAAACGCACACACAGCGACGGCACGCCTGTGGATGTGGACACCGGCCCCATCGTCTGGGGCGGCCTGGGCATTGATGGGCAGCACGCCTACTTCCAGCTCATTCACCAGGGTCGGCACACCGTGCCGGTGGATTTCATCGGTGTTCAGAACGAAGACACCCCGCTGCCGCTGGCCGCCACGCACCACGCCGTGGTCAACCTCAACCTGCGCGCCCAGGCCGAAGCCATGGCTCGCGGCCGCACGCTGGCCGACACGCAGGCGCTGCTGCAGCAAGATGGCCTGAGCGCCACCGAAGCGAAGGCGATGGCGCCTCACCGCAGCTTCGAGGGCAACATCCCGAGCCACCTCCTGTGGCTGGACCGCCTGGACCCCGCCCGCCTGGGAGCGCTGATCGCGCTGTACGAGCACAAGGTCTTCACGCAGGCCGCCATCTGGGGGATCAACGCCTACGACCAGTGGGGTGTGGAGCTGGGCAAGACGATGGCCAAGGCCATGGAAAAGGCCGGCGAGTGATGCAGCTGTGAGGCGCTCGGCTGGTGGCCTGATGGCCCGCGCGCCTGCTTTGAGGTGGAATAAAGCGTGAAACCGTGCGTTATGACGCACAATTGCCCCGGAAAATACGGTATCGGGTATAAACCTTGCAGTTTTCCCAAGGGCCTGCGTCATTCACGCAGGTTCTGCACACACGGAAAGCATTCACCAGCATGCAAAGAGTCAAGACTTTCCTCAGCACCCTGACGTCGATCCTCACGCCGAACACCGAGTCGGCCGTGAAGGCACCCGACCCCCAGACGATGGTGCTGATCCAGAAGTCCATGCTGCGTCTGCTGGGCTTGCGAGGTGCCGAACTCAACCCCCAGCTCGAGCACCGCATCCGCTACGCCTCGAGCATTGAAGCCCTCTGGTTCCTGCGGGCCGACCTGGCCCAGGCGCTGTGCCTGCAGCGCGACGAGTCCAGCGCCCTGTCCGCCGTGGCCGACCTCACCCCGCTGTTTGAAGGCAACGTCTCCAAGGCCCAGCTGCAAGCTTTCCAGCGCGGTCAGCGGCGCTGAGCCTCGTGCCTGGCTGCCGGCGCTGGCAGCCCACCCACTTCACCCGTTGGCCCCACCGGGCTCACACCGCGTTCACCGGGATCTTCAGGTAGGTCGTGCCGTTGTCTTCCGCTGGCGGCAGCTGGCCCGCGCGGATGTTGATCTGCACGGAAGGCAGGATCAGCACCGGCATCTCCAGCGTGGCGTCGCGCTGGGTGCGCATGGCCACAAAGGCCGCCTCGCCCACACCGTCGTGCACGTGGATGTTGTGCGCGCGCTGCTCGGCCACGGTGGTCTCGAACCGCACGGCGCGTTGGTTTGGCGGGTAGTCATGGCACATGAACAGCCGCGTCTGCGGCGGCAGGCTCAGCAGCTTGCGCGTGGACGCATAGAGTGTTTTTGCGTCGCCGCCCGGAAAGTCACAGCGCGCCGTGCCCACATCGGGCATGAACAGCGTGTCGCCCACGAACACGGCGTCGCCGATGCGGTAGGCCACACAGGCTGGCGTGTGCCCGGGCACGTACAGCACTTCGCCCGCGAGCTCGCCCACTGCAAAGGTCTCGCCATCCTTGAACAGGTGGTCGAACTGGGAACCGTCGAGCTTGAAACCTGGCTCCAGGTTGAAGATGCCCTTGAACACCTTCTGCACGTCCGTGATGTGGCTGCCAATCGCCAGGCGGCCACCGAGCCTGGCCTTGACGTAGGGCGCCGCGGAGAGGTGGTCGGCGTGCGCATGGGTCTCCAGGATCCACGCCACGCTCAGGTGGTTTGACTGCACGTAGTCGATGACCTTTTCAGCCGAGGTGTGGCTCGTGCGACCGGCCTTGGGGTCGTAGTCGAGCACCGGGTCGATGATGGCGCAAGCCGTCCCTGGCCCGTTGTGCACGACATAGGTGACGGTCCAGGTGGCGGGATCGAAGAGGCCGTGGACTTGCGGGGCGGTGGTGTCAGGTTTCATGGGGAACTCCTTCAATTAAGTGATTCATAGTTTATTGACAAATATATTGTTGGTCAATAGAATGAGCGCCATGTTGAACGCCAAGGAGCCCCGATGAAGGCCGAGACCCTGGATCTCGAAGACATGCAGGCCGCCGCAGCCGATGCCTGCCGGCTGATGAAAGTGCTGTCCAACCCGGACCGCTTGCTCATCCTGTGCCAGCTCTCTCAGGGCGAGCACCGCGTGGGCGAGCTTGAAACGCTGCTGGGCATCGTGCAACCCACGCTGTCGCAGCAACTCACGGTGTTGCGCGAAGAGGCGCTGGTGACCACACGGCGCGAAGGCAAAAACATTTACTACCTGCTCGACAGCCCGCAAGCGCTGGCGGTCATGCAGGTGCTGTACGCACAGTTTTGCGGCAAACCACGGAGAAAGTCATGACGATCGACTGGGCGAACTTCACCCCTTGGGCCTCTCTGGCCGGCGGCATTCTGCTGGGCGTGGCCTCGGCCTTGTTCATTCTTTTGAACGGCCGCGTGCTGGGTATCAGCGGGATTCTGGGCGGGCTGCTGCGACCCCGAACAGGAGACGCCGGCTGGCGCGTGGCCTTTCTGCTGGGCATGCTGGCCGCACCGCTGGTGTTCGGCCTTCTGGCCCCGGCAGGTTTCATGCAGGCACCGCGCATTGACGCCGGGCTGGGCGCCATCGTGGCCGCGGGCTTGCTGGTCGGGCTGGGCACGCGATACGGCTCGGGCTGCACCAGCGGCCATGGGGTGTGCGGGCTCTCGCGCCTGTCGCCGCGCTCGCTGGTGGCCACCCTCGCCTTCATGGGCGCGGGCTTCGCCATGGTTTTTGTGATTCGCCACCTGCTCTGAGGAAACCCCATGAACCGCATCACAGAATTCTTCGTGGGCCTGCTCTTTGGCCTGGGCCTGCTGCTCTCCGGCATGACCGACCCGGGCAAGGTGCTCGGTTTCCTGGACCTGTTTGGCACGTGGGACCCTTCCCTTGCGTTCGTCATGGGCGGCGCCATCGCGGTGGGCTTCTTTGCCTTCGCACTGGCGCGCAAACGCACCACCAGCTTTCTGGGGGGAGCGCTGCACCTGCCCAAAGCCACGCAGATCGACCGGCGCCTGGTGCTCGGTGGCCTGACCTTTGGCGCGGGCTGGGGCCTGGCCGGGTTCTGCCCGGGGCCAGGCATCGTTTCGATGGCCTCCGGGGAGGTGAAAGCCGCCGTGTTTGTCGCTGCCATGCTGGTGGGCATGGCGGTGTACGAATGGGCCGAGGCCCGCACGAGCCGCCTGCGCGCAAGCGCTTGAAGGCCTGCCCCATGAGCGCCGAGCCGTCTGGCCCCCTCACCCGCTGGCTGCCCTCGCTGCCGGTGCTGGAATGGGCACGCGGGTACCAGCGCGACACGCTCATGAGCGATGGGGTGGCCGCGCTCATCGTCACGGTCATGCTCATTCCCCAGAGCCTGGCTTACGCCATGCTCGCCGGCCTGCCGCCTGAAGTCGGGCTGTACGCGAGTGTGGCGCCGCTGCTGCTGTACGCGGTGCTGGGCTCCAGCCGGGTGCTCGCCGTGGGCCCGGTGGCGGTTGTCTCGCTCATGACGGCGGCGGCGATTGGCGAGCACGCAGCGGCAGGCTCGCAGGCCTACTGGGCCGTGGCGATCACGCTGGCGTTTCTGTCGGGCGCGATGCTGCTGCTGATGGGTGTGTTGCGGCTGGGGTTCCTCGCCAACTTCCTCAGCCACCCGGTGATCTCGGGTTTCATCACGGCGTCGGGCCTGCTGATTGCGGCCAGCCAGCTCAAGACCTTGCTGGGCGTCAAAGCCGAAGGACACAACTTCGTCGAGCTGTTGCGCTCGCTGCTCGGCCAGCTGGGACACACGCACGCGCTCACGGCGCTGGTGGGGCTGGCGAGCGTCGCGTTTCTCTTCTGGGTGCGTGGCGGCCTCAAGCCCTTGCTGTTGCGCGCCGGCCTGCCCGCGCGCGCCGCCGACCTGCTCGCCAAGACAGGGCCCATTGCCGCGATCGGCGTCACCGCCCTGCTGACCTGGGCCCTGCAATGGCAACACCAGGGCGTGAAGATCGTGGGCACGGTGCCCCAGGGCCTGCCGCCCTTCACGCTGCCGCTGTGGGACCTGTCGCTGTGGCAGTCGCTGCTGGTGCCCGCGTTGCTCATCAGCGTGGTGGGCTTTGTGGAGTCGGTGTCGGTCGGCCAGACCCTCGCGGCCAAACGGCGCCAGCGCATCGACCCCGACCAGGAGCTCGTGGCCCTGGGTGCGAGCAACCTGGGCGCGGCCTTCACGGGCGGCTTCCCCGTGACCGGTGGCTTCGCGCGCTCGGTGGTGAACTTCGATGCGGGTGCGCAGACGCCAGCCGCCGGCGTGCTCACCGCAGGCGGCATCTTGCTGGCCTCGCTGTTTCTGACGCCGGCGCTGTTCTACCTGCCGCAGGCCACGCTGGCCGCCACCATCGTGGTGGCCGTGCTGTCGCTGGTGGACTTCAGCATCTTTCGCAAGACGTGGACGGTCTCAAAGCCCGACTTCGTGGCCGTGCTGGCCACCCTGCTCACCACGCTGGGTGTGGGCGTGGAAGCCGGACTGGTGGTGGGCGTGGGCGTGTCGCTGGCGCTCTACCTGTTCCGCACCAGCCGCCCCCACATGGCCGAAGTGGGCCTGGTGCCAGGCACGCAGCACTTTCGCAACGTGGAGCGGCACGCTGTGCTCACCACGCCCGACGTGCTGGGTCTTCGTGTGGACGAGAGCCTGTACTTTGCCAACTCGCGCGCCCTGGAAGACCGGGTGAACCGCGCGGTGTCCACGCACCCGGGGCTCAAGCATGTGGTGCTGCAGTGCTCGGCCATCAACGACATCGACGCCAGCGCACTGGAAAGCCTGGAAGCGATCGACCGGCGCCTGCACGACGCCGGCATCTGCCTGCACCTGTCCGAGGTGAAAGGCCCGGTGATGGACCGACTCCAGCGCACGCATTTCCTGCAGACGCTCAGCGGCAAGATCTTCCTCAGCCACTACCAGGCGGTCCACGAGCTGGCGCCTGGCGTGGGCTGATCGCTTACTTGGCGCCGCGCGCCTTGGCCACAGCGGCCTGCGTTTCCTTCCACAGGTCCATGCCCACATTGGTGGCAATGGACGCGTTGATGCGGGTCAGCTGATCGCGCATGCGGTTGGCTTCAACGGGCGAAAGCTGGTTGATCTGCATGCCCTTGGCCTTGAGGTCGGCCAGCGCCTTGTCGGCCTCGGCGCGCGTGTCCTTGCGCTCGAAGTCACGGCTCTTCTTTGCAGCGTCCATCAGCACCTTCTGCTCGTCCTTGCTCAGCTGGTCCCAGTACTTCTTGCTCACGGTCACGATCCACGGGCTGTAGACGTGGTTGGTCACCGTCAGGTACTTCTGCACTTCGTAGAACTTGCTGGAGAGGATGGTGTTGTACGGGTTCTCCTGGCCATCCACCGTCTTGGTTTCGAGCGCCGTGAAGAGCTCCGAGAACGGCAGCGGCACGGCGTTGGCGCCCAGGGTCTTGAAGCTGTCGATGAACACGTTGTTCTGCATCACGCGCAGCTTGATGCCGTCCATGTCTTCCAGCTTGGTGACGGCACGCTTGTTGTTGGTGAGGTTGCGAAAGCCGTTTTCCCAGTACACCAGGCCCACAAGGCCTTTTTCCTGCAGCTTGTCCATCACCTTTTGACCCACGGGGCCGTCGAGCACGGCGTCGGCTTCTTGCACGTTGTTGAACAGGAAGGGCGTGTCCCAGATCGCCATTTCCTTGGTGATGCCCACCAGCGTGGCGGTGGAGCCCACCATCATTTCCTGCGCGCCGCCAATCAGGGCTTGCTGCATCTGCACGTCTGAGCCCAGCGCGGCGGCGCCGATGGCGCGGATCTTCATCTTGCCGCCCGAGGCTTTTTCGACTTCTTCGGCAAACAGCTTGGTGGCGCGGCCCTGGTTGGAAACTTCGTTCAAGCCATAGCCGAAGCGAATGATGCGCGGCTTGATGTCCTGTGCGAGAGCCGCAAAGGGTGCAGCGAATGCCGCTGCGGCGGTGGCAGCGATGAGGGTGCGACGAAAGAGGGTCATGACAGTCTCCTTGGAGTGGGTGAAACGGGAACTGAAACGTCAGCGCATCCAGGCCACGGGCGCGGTAACGATCTGCGGGAACACGATGAACAGGCCGAGAACGATGAGGTAAGTGAGCAGGAAGGGATTCACACCCTTGATGACCTGGTGCATGGGCAGTCGCCCCACGCCGGCCACCACATTGAGCACCGTGCCCACAGGCGGCGTCACCAGGCCGATGGCGCCGTTGAGCACAAACATGAGTCCGAAGTACACAGGGTCGATGCCTGCCTTCACGGCGATGGGGAGCATCACGGGCGCGAAGATGAGGATGGTGGGTGTGAGGTCCAGCGCGGTTCCTACCGCCACGAGCACCAGCATCATCACGACCATCAGCAGCCGAGGGTGGTCCACCAGCGGGCCGAGCCAGCCGGTCAGCGTGGAAGGCAGGTCGGCGAGCGTGATCATGTAGCTCGCCACCGCCGCGCCCGCACACAGGAACATCACCACCGAGGTGGTGCTCGCCGCGCGCACAAGCACACCAAACACGTCGGCCACGCGCATTTCGCGGTGCACAAACAACGCGATCACCAGCGCATAAAACGCGGCGACCACGGCCGCTTCGGTGGGCGTGAACACACCACTCTTCATGCCCCCGATGATGATCACCGGCATGAGCAGCGCCCACACCGCGCGGGCGGTGAGGCGCAGTCGCTCGGCCATGGGCACTGCGGGCGAGCTGGTGAGCGTCATCTTGCGCAGCACCACGCGCCACGCCACCACCAGCGCCACACCCATCACCAGCCCGGGCACGATGCCGGAGACAAACAAGGCGGAGATCGAGGTGTTGGTCGTGACGCCGTAGATGACGAACGCCATCGACGGCGGAATGATCGGGCCGATCACGCTGCCGGCCGCGATCAGTCCCGCAGACGAGGCGACCGGGTAGCCGTGCTTGCGCATCATCGGCAGCAGAATCGCCGACATGGCGGCAGCGTCGGCAAGTGCAGAGCCCGACATGGCCGAGAGCAACACCGCGGCGCCAATGGCCACATAGCCCAGGCCACCGCGCACATGCCCGACCCACGCCTGCGCCATGTCGATGATGCGTTTGCTGATGCCGCCTGAATTCATGAGCTCGCCAGCCAGGATGAAGAACGGCACCGCCAGCAGCGGGAAGCTGTCCACGCCAGCCACCATGTTCTGGGCCAGCAGCTGTGTGTCCCAGAAGTCCATCACCCAGGCCATGGCGGCACCGGTCAGCAACAACGCAAACGCCATGTTCATGCCGATGCCCATGAGCACCACCATGCCGGCGATAAAGACCACGAAGGCCAAGGCTTCCACGCTCATCGTTTCACTCCATCTCGGCCTGGTGACCCAGATCCAGCGGCGTTCGCTGCACGATCTCGATCAGCACCATCAAGCCGATGGCCAAGGCACACAACATGGCAGGCAGGGGCAGCAGTGCCACCGGGTAGCCCAGCACCACGGAATGGCTGTCCATGCCGACCACCACCTGCTGCCACGCGCCCCAGCCGAGCAGCACGCAAGCCGTGAGCACCAGCAAGCGAATGACCAGCGTGGCCGTGGCGAACAGCGCAGGCTTGTCGCGCAAGGTGCCCACCAGGCTGGTGAAGGCCATGTGCTGACCCACCGGGTAGGCCGCGGTCGCGCCCAGGAACACCATCCACACAAACAAGAGACGCGAAAGCTCTTCCGTGGCGTTGATGCCGCTGTTGAACCCGTAGCGAAGCACCACGTTGCCAAACACGCAGATCACCATGCCCGCCATGCAAACCGCGAGCAGCACCTCGGCGCTGCGCGAAAGGACCTGACCGATCTTCATCACGGTGTCTCCAGAGAAGGGGTTGCGGTGCGGCGCACCCAGCGCACCACGGCCGAGCCGAGGTCTTGCAGCGACTGCGAAGCGTCCAGCGGCAACACGCCGGGTTCATCGCGCGGGTCTTCGAGGGTGGCGAACTGGCTGGCCACCAGGCTCACCGGGAACAGGTGCGCAGGCCGGGCGGCCACGCGCTCGCGGGCCTGCTCTTGTGTCAGTTCCAGGAACACAAAGCGCAGGCCGGGTGTGGCGGCACGCAGGCGGTCGCGGTAGCGGCGCTTGAGCGCCGAGCACGTCAGCACCACACCCTGCGGGTGCGCCTGCAGCTCGGCAGCCAGTGCATCGAGCCAGGCGGCGCGGTCGTCGTCGCTCAGCGGCGTGCCGCTGCGCATCTTGGCCACGTTGCTGGCGGAGTGGAAGTCGTCGCCTTCCAGCAGGGGCAGACCCAGCGCCTGCGCACAGAGCTGGCCCAGGCTGGACTTGCCGCAACCTGCCACGCCCATGACGACGAGAGAGGTGTTTTCGGGCGTTGTATTCATTGGGTAGCGCTATCCCGTGAAGCTAAAAAAGAGCGGCGACCTGCAGGCCCATCGACTCTCCGGAACAAGGTTCCGAAAGAGCGGCTGCAAGCGCCACGATTCAGGGTAAATTCGGGTGTCCAAGGTGTTGGACAGCGCTATCCTAACGCCATCGCCACGGCGTCAAATACCGGGAAAACCCTTGGAACCGACCGAACGCAAGCGCCGCCACAGCGGCCGCACCACCCTGAGCGACGTCGCGCGCGAGGCCGACGTCAGCCCCATCACGGCTTCGCGCGCGCTGCGGGGCGAGCGCAGCGTGGCGCCCGAACTGGTGGAGCGTGTGAAACGGGCTGCCGATCAGCTGGGCTACGTGCCCGACCCGGCCGCCCGCGCGCTGGCCTCGCAGCGCAGCACGCAGGTGCCGGTGCTCGTGCCACTGCTCTCCAACGCCCTGTTCGTCGACGTGCTCGAAGCCGTGCACCGCACGCTGCTCCCGCACGGCTACCAGATGCTCATTGGCGTGACGCACTACGAGCCGCGCGAAGAAGAACAGCTGCTGCGCAGCTACCTGGCGCACCGCCCCGCCGGGCTGCTGCTCACCGGCTTTGACCGCACCGAGGCCGCGCGCCAGCTCATCGCAGCCAGCGGCGTGCCTTGCGTGCACCTGATGGAACTCACGCAGGCGCCCGGCGTGTATTGCGTGGGTTTCTCTCAGATCGAGGCCGGCCACGCCATCACCGAACACCTGGTGCAGCGCGGGCGCACCCGCATCGCCTTTGTGGCCGCGCAGCTCGACCCCCGCACCATGCAGCGCGCCGAGGGCTACCGCCGCTGCCTGCGCCAGCACGGGATCTACGACGCACGGCTGGAGCTGCTGAGCCCGCAGCCCTCTTCCATGCGCCTGGGCGGTGAGCTGCTGGAAGACCTGCTGCGCACGCGCCCGGATGTGGACGCCGTGTTCTTCTGCAACGACGACCTGGCGCAAGGCGGCTTGCTCACGGCGCTGAAGCTGGGCGTGGACGTGCCGGGCCGCATCGCGGTGGCGGGCTTCAACGACCTCTCGGGCAGCGACCAGATGGTGCCGCCGCTGACCACCGTGCGGACGCCGCGCCGCGCCATGGGAGAGGCCAGCGCGCAGATGCTGCTGGGCCTGATGCGCGGCCAGGTGCCGGCGGTGAACTCGGTGGACCTGGGCTTCGAACCCCTGATTCGCGGCAGCTCCTGAGCCCGATGGGCGCACGGCGGCCAGGCCCATGCCGCAAACTCTCCCGCACTTCCTAGGGTAAATCCCTGCCCATGAATGCAAGAGAGTACGGAACGCACCCATTTCTGTACAAACCCTGCCCGACATCGTCGCCAGAATCCGTTCACGGTCTGCAGGAGACCGTCGCATCCGCTTTCCACCAAAACGCAGGAGACACACCGTGAAATTCCGCCTCGCTTCTGTCCTGGCCGCCGCCCTTCTGGGTGCCGGCTTCGCGCACGCCAACACCGAACTCGTGATTGCCACCGTGAACAACGGTCACATGATCGAGATGCAGAAACTCGGCAAAGTCTTCGAGACCGCCAACCCCGACATCAAGCTCAAGTGGGTCACGCTCGAAGAGGGCGTGCTGCGCCAGCGCGTCACCACCGACATCGCCACCAAGGGCGGCCAGTTCGACGTGATGACCATCGGCATGTACGAAGCGCCGATCTGGGGCAAGAAGGGCTGGCTGCAGGAACTCAAGACCGGCGGCAGCTACGACGTGGACGACCTGCTGCCCGCGATCCGCAGCGGCCTGTCGATCGACGGCAAGCTGTTTGCCGCGCCGTTCTATGGCGAAAGCTCGATGCTGATGTACCGCAAGGACCTGGCCGACAAGGCTGGCGTGCAGGTGCCCGAGCGCCCGACCTGGGTGCAGATCAAGGACCTCGCGGCCAAGATGCACGACCCCAAGAACGGTGTGTACGGCATCTGCCTGCGCGGCAAGCCGGGCTGGGGCGACAACATGGCTTTCCTGACCACCTTGGTCAACACCCACGGCGGCCAGTGGTTCGACATGCAGTGGAAACCGCAGATCGACACCAAGCCCTGGAAAGACGCGATCACCTTCTACGTGGACCTGCTGAAGAACTACGGCCCACCCGGCTCGTCGGCCAACAGCTTCAACGAGATCCTGGCGCTGACCAACTCGGGCAAGTGCGGCATGTGGATTGACGCGACGATTGCCGCCTCGTTCGTGAGCGACCCCAAGCAGTCCAAGGTGGCCGACCAGATGGCCTTTGCACAAGCCCCCACCGCCGTCACCCCCAAGGGCGCGAACTGGTTGTGGTCGTGGAACCTGGCCATTCCAGCGGGTTCGAAAAAGGTCGACGCCGCACAGAAGTTCATCACCTGGGCCACCAGCAAGGACTACGTGCAGCTCGTGGCCAAGACCAACGGCTGGGCCAACGTGCCCACCGGCACCCGCAAAAGCACCTACGCCTCGCCGGAGTTCCAGAAGGCAGCGCGCTTTGCAGCGGCCGAGAAGGTGGCCATCGATTCGGCCAACCCGACCGACTCGACCCTGCCCAAGAGCCCGTATGTGGGCGTTCAGTTCGCGGCCATTCCCGAGTTCCAGGCGATCGGCATCGCGGTGGGTCAGCAGATGAGCGCAGCACTGGCCGGCAAGACCACGGTGGATGCCGCGCTGAAGGCTTCGCAAGTGGCGGCCGAGCGTGAAATGAAGAAGGCCGGGTACTACAAGTAAGCGGGGCACATCGCCGCAACCCTCTCCCGCTCGCGGGAGAGGGTCTCTGACTCTTTCGCCGTCCTTCAGGGTCTCGCCATGAACCGCCTGCTTCCACGCCTGCTGCTCACGCCTGCCGTGGCCACGCTCTTCCTCTGGATGATCGTGCCGCTGGTGATGACGATCTACTTCAGCCTCATCCGCTACAACCTCATGCAGCCGGATGTGACCGGCTTTGCCGGGCTGGAGAACTTCGAGTACTTCGTCACCGACGCGTCGTTCACCACAGCCGTGATCAATACCCTGCTGTTGCTGGGCAGCGTGATCCTGATCACCGTGGGCTTCGGCACGGCGATTGCCTTGCTGATCAACGAGCCCTTTGCAGGCCGTGGCCTGGTGCGCGTGCTGCTGATCTCACCCTTCTTCGTCATGCCCACGGTGAATGCGCTGTTGTGGAAGAACATGATGATGAACCCCATCTACGGCGTGCTCGCGCAGGTGTGGGCCTTCTTTGGCGCCACCCCCGTGGACTGGCTCACCGACCATCCGCTGTTCTCCGTCATCGTCATGGTCTCCTGGCAGTGGCTGCCCTTTGCCACGCTGATCTTCATGACCTCGCTGCAGAGCATGAACCGCGAGCAGCTGGAGGCCGCGCGCATGGACGGCGCCACCTACCTGCAGCAGCTGCGCTACCTCTACCTCCCGCACCTGGGCCGCTCGGTGGCGGTGGTCGTGATGATCGAGATGATCTTCCTGCTCAGCGTGTTCGCCGAGATCTACACCACCACCGGTGGGGGCCCGGGCGACGCGAGCACCAACGTCGCCTTCCTGATCTTCAAGCAGGCCTTGCTCAACTTCGACGCCGGCGTGGCCTCGGCCGGTGCGCTGTTCGCGGTGGTGCTGGCCAACATCGCGGCCATCTTCCTGATCCGCATGGTCGGCAAGAACCTCGACAAATAAGGCGCAACCCATGGCACGCGAATCCACCTTTACGCCCGCCTACGCGGTGCGCACCGTTGCCGCCTGGGCCGTGGCCCTGCTGCTGTTCTTTCCGCTGGGCTGGCTGCTGCTGACCGCGTTCAAGACCGAGCTGCAGGCCATCGCGATCCCGCCCGAGCTGTTCTTCAAACCCACGCTGGAGAACTTCCACGAAGTGCAGGAGCGCAGCGACTACCTGCACTACGCCTGGAACTCGGTGGTCACCAGCGTGGTGTCCACCCTGCTCGGGCTGGCCATTGCGGCACCCGCGGCCTACGCCATGGCCTTCTTCAAGGGCAAGTACGACAAGGACATCCTCATGTGGATGCTCTCCACCAAGATGATGCCGGCCGTGGGTGCGCTGGTGCCCATTTATGTGCTGGCGCAAAAGAGCCACCTGCTCGACACGCAGCTCGGTCTCATCATCGTGTTCACGCTGTCCAACCTGCCCATCATGGTGTGGATGCTGTATTCGGGCTTCAAGGAGATCCCCAACGAGATCCTGGAGGCCGCGCGCATGGACGGCGCCACGCTCTGGCAGGAAGCCACCAGGGTGCTGCTGCCGCTCTCACTGGGCACGCTGGCGTCCACCGGCCTGCTGTGCCTGGTGCTGAGCTGGAACGAAGCTTTCTGGAGCCTGAACCTCAGCTCGGCCCAGGCCGGCACGCTGGCCACGCTGATCGCCAGCTATTCCAGCCCCGAAGGCCTGTTCTGGGCCAAGCTGTCCGCCGCTTCGCTCATGGCCATTGCGCCCATCGTGGTGTTCGGCTGGTTCAGCCAGAAACAGCTGGTCCAGGGCCTCACCTTCGGCGCCGTCAAGTAAACCTCTTCAGGACACGCACCATGGCTTACCTGCAACTCAAGGGCATCGAGAAGTTTTTCGGTGACCACCGCGCCATCAAGGGCATCGACCTGTCCATCGACCAGGGCGAGTTCATCGTTTTCGTGGGCCCTTCGGGCTGCGGCAAGTCCACGCTGCTGCGCCTCATCGCCGGGCTGGAGCACATCGACGGCGGCACCCTGCACCTGGAAGACCGCGACATCACGCACCAACCTTCCAGCAAGCGCGACCTCGCCATGGTGTTCCAGAGCTACGCGCTCTACCCGCACATGAGCGTGTTCGAAAACATGAGCTTCGCGCTCAAGCTCGCCAAGGTGGACCCCAAGGTCATCCAGGACAAGGTGCAGCGCGCCGCCGACATCCTCAACCTCACGACCTACCTGCAGCGCACGCCCAAGGAGCTTTCAGGCGGGCAGCGCCAGCGCGTGGCCATTGGCCGTGCCATCGTGCGTGCGCCCAAGGTGTTTTTGTTCGACGAGCCGCTGTCCAACCTGGACGCCGCGCTGCGCGGCCAGACCCGCGTGGAGATTGCCAAGCTGCACCGCGACCTGGGCGCCACCACCATCTATGTGACGCACGACCAGGTGGAAGCCATGACCCTGGCCGACCGTGTGGTGGTGCTGCGCGATGGCGTCATTGAGCAGGTGGGCACGCCGCTGGAGCTCTACGACCGCCCCGCCAACCAGTTTGTGGCGCAGTTCATCGGCACGCCGCAAATGAACGTGTCGCCCCTGCAGCAGATGCCCGCGCTGATCCAGCAGCAGGCACCCGCTGCCGCCTCGGGTGGCTCCATCGGGCTGCGCCCGGAAAACGTGGTGGTGCGCCAGGCCGGGCAAGGCGCGATCAAGGGCCAGGTGGACCTGATCGAGGCACTCGGAGCCGAGACGCTCATCTACCTGCGAACCACCGAAGGCGCACCGCTGGTGGCGCGCCAGAGCGAACGCACCGCGCTCACGGCGGGGGATGCCGTCACGCTCGACATTGCCACCGAACACGCCCACTGGTTCGACAACGCCGGCCGCGTGGTTGCCCGCGCTGCCGCGTGAGGCGGCCCCTCGAAACCCACTCCGTTTGAACCACCCCATGAGTCCTGCTCACCCACTCAGCGGTCAGGTGGCTGCCGTCACGGGCGCCGCTTCCGGCATCGGCCTCGCCAGCGCGCAGGCGCTGCTGGCCGCGGGCGCCCAGGTTGTGCTGATCGACCGCGACGCCCAAGCGCTGGCCCGGGCCGGCGAAAAGCTGGGCCCTGCCGCGCTGCCGCTGGTGCTGGACCTGCTGGACCCCGCGCAATGCGCGTCCATGCCCGAGCGCATCCTCACCCTGGCCGGTCAGATCGATGTCTTTCACGCCAACGCCGGGCTCTACGTGGGCGGTGACCTCATGGACGCCACCGACGAAGCGATCGACCGCATGCTCCAGCTGAACATCAATGTGGTCATGAAAAACGTGCGAGGCGTGCTGGCCCACATGATTCCGCGCGGCCGTGGCGACATCATCGTGACCAGCTCGCTGGCCGCGCATTTCCCCACCCCCTGGGAACCGGTGTACGCCTCGTCGAAGTGGGCCATTGACTGCTTTGTGCAGACGGTGCGCCGCCAGGTGTTCAAACACGGCATCCGCGTGGGCGCCATTTCACCGGGGCCGGTGATCACCTCGCTGCTGGCCGACTGGCCAGCGGAAAAGCTGGCCGAAGCCAAGGCCAGTGGCAGCCTGATCGATGCGGCCGAGGTCGCCGAAGTGGTGCTCTTCATGCTCACCCGCCCGCGCGGCATGACCATCCGCGACGTGGTGATGATGCCCACGAATTTCGACCTGTGATGCGGCCCACCCAAGCCCTCTTTCTCTCACTCCCCGCGACTCTCTGCTCACCATGAACACCATCCTGCACCTGGGCCTGGGCTCGTTCCACCGCGCACACCAGGCCGTTTATGTTCACCAGCTGCGCCAGCTGGGCGACACCCGTTGGGCCATTGCCGGTGGCAACCTGCGCCCCGACATGCTCGACACCATCGCCGCGCTGCAGGCGCAAGGCGGCGCCTACACACTGGAGACCGTGACGCCCCAGGGCGAGCGCAGCTACACACGCATCACCTCGATCCAGCGCGTGCTGCCCTACCAGGACGATCTGGCACCGCTGGTGGCCGTGGCCGCCGATCCGGCCACGCGCATCATCTCGTTCACCGTCACGGAAGCCGGCTACTACCTCGACGCGCACAACCAACTCGACTGGGCCAGCTTCCCCGACCTGCGCGCCGATCTGGCGGCCGTGAAACGCGGCGATGCCGGCCACACACTCTACGGTGGCCTGGTCACGCTGCTGCGCGCGCGCATGCAGGCCCAGGCGGGCCCTGTCACGCTCATGAACTGCGACAACCTGCGCCACAACGGCGAGCGCTCGCGCAGCGGCCTGCTGCAGTTCATCGAGGCCCTGGGCGACGCCAGCCTCAAGGCCTGGGTGTTGGCCAACACCAGCAGCCCCAACGCCATGGTGGACCGCATCACGCCGCGCCCCACGCCCGATGTGGTGGAGCGCGTCAAGGCAGCCACCGGTCAGCATGACCCGGCCGCCCTCATGGGCGAGAACTTCATCCAGTGGGTGATCGAAGACCACTTCATCGCTGGGCGCCCTGAATGGGAACGCGTGGGTGTGGAGATGGTGAGCTCGGTGGACGCCTTTGAGGAAGCCAAGATCCGCCTGCTCAACGCCACCCACTCCTGCATTGCCTGGGCGGGCACGCTGATCGGCCTGCACTACATCCATGAAGGCACGCAACAAGCCGTGATCCGCCGCTTCGCCTACGATTACGTGACCTCCGACGTGATCCCCGTGCTGGACACCCCCGAACATCCTTGCCCCATCAACCTGCCTGAATACCGCGATGTGGTGCTCGACCGCTTCAGCAACCCCGCCATCGCCGACACCAACCAGCGTGTGGCCATGGACGGCTTCAGCAAGATCCCGGGCTTCATTGCACCCACGATCCGTGAACGCCTGGCGCGCGGCGAAAAGATTGACAGCGTGGCCATGCTGCCCGCCTTGTTTCTGGCGTACCTCCAGCGCTGGCACGCCGGGCAGATCCCCTACACCTACCAGGACCAGGCGATGAAACCCGAAGCCGCCCACGCCATGTGCGACGCAGCCGATCCGGTGCAAGCCTTCTGCGCCGACACCACGCTGTGGGGCGAGCTCGCCAGCGATCCAAGGTTGGTGGATGCCGTGCGCCGCGCGCGCGACCGGGTGAGCCGCTTCGTTTCAGCGCACACTGGCGTGAGCGCCGCACTCACCTGACCAGGACACCGTTGCCTGCAACCCCCATGACCGTTCGCAGCCGTACAGCCCCCCGCCAGATCAAGCCCGAGCTGGAGCACGAGCTGGCCCGTTCGCCGAACCTGGGCTACGAATCGTCAACCGACGTGGGCTTTGTGCGTTGCCTCTCGCACGGCTTTCCCACGCCGCTGGCCCGCTGGCACTACCACGACGAATACGAGCTGCACCTGATCACCGCGACCTCGGGCAAGGTCTTCGTGGGCGACTGGATCGGCCCCTTCCAGGCCGGTCAGCTCGTGCTCACCGGGCCGCGCCTGCCGCACAACTGGGTCAGCATGGACATGCCCGATGGCGGCGTGGCGCTGCGCGATCTGGTGATCCAGTTTTCACACGAACCGCTGGTGCGTGCGAGCGAAACCATTCCGGAGCTGGCCGAGGTGCTGCCGCTGCTGGAACGGGCCAAACACGGCATCGAGTTCTTTGGACTGTCTGACACCGCCGAAGCCCACTGGCACAAAGTCAAGGGCACGCGGGGCCTCAAACGGTTCACCGCCTTTTGCGACTTCCTGAGCGATCTGGCGGCCTGCACCGACTACCGACTACTCTCCAGCGTGCAGTTGCAGAGCACCGACGACGCCGACGAACTGGACCAGATCGACGCCGTGGTCAGCCGCATCACCGACCACCTGGCCGACGAGCACTCGGCCGCTGCGCTCGCCGGCGAACTCGGCATGAGCGAAAGCAAGTTCAGCCGGTTCTTCCGCAAGGCCACCGGCAACACCTTCACCGACTTCGTCAACCGCGTGCGCATCAGCCGTGCCTGCCAGCTGTTGATGGACACCGAGCAGCAGATCACCCACATCTGCTACGAGGTGGGCTTCAACAACGTGGCCAACTTCAACCGCCGCTTCCTGGAAATCAAGGGCATGACACCGTCGGAATTCCGGCGCCAGTCACTTACCCGCTTCCGCGGTGCTGCATGACGACGCCCCCACGCTCCGTCGCTGCGCGGGTCGCTGCCCCCCGAGCGGGCTGATCCGCCTTGGGGCGGCCCGGCGCCGCATCGATCTCGCCCTGCACACCAACTCGTTGCTCCTGCCACCATGTTCCTCGGTCTCGATCTCGGCACGTCCGAACTCAAAGCGCTGCTGCTCACCGACACCCACGAGGTGATCGCCGCCGCACGTTCGCCGCTCACCGTGCAGCGCCCCCAGCCGCTGTGGGCCGAGCAGGCACCGGCCGACTGGTGGTCGGCGCTCGAAGACGTGATGCAGCAACTGCAGCAAAGCCACGCCGCCGCGCTCGCCCGACTCCAGGGCGTGGGCCTGTCAGGCCAGATGCACGGCGCCGTGCTGCTCGATGAGCACGATGCGGTGCTGCGCCCAGCCATCCTGTGGAACGACGGACGCAGCGGCCCGCAATGCGAGGAACTGACCACCGCCGTGCCCGACCTAGCCGCCATCACCGGCAACCTCGCCATGCCCGGCTTCACCGCCCCCAAGGTGCTTTGGGTGCGCGAACATGAACCCGCCCTGTTTTCACGCGTGCACCGCGTGCTCCTGCCCAAGGACTGGCTTCGCCTGCAACTCACGGGCGAGGCGGTGAGCGAAATGTCGGACGCTGCCGGCACGCTGTGGTTCGACGGCACGCGGCGCGACTGGTCCGACACCTTGCTGAAGGCCTGCGGCCTCACACGGGCGCACATGCCGCGTCTGGTGGAGGGCAGCGAAGTTTCGTCCTTCCTCACCCCTGCGGTTTGCACACGCTGGGGGCTGCCCCAGCGTGTACCGGTGGCCGGTGGAGCCGGTGACAACGCGGCCAGCGCCGTGGGCATGGGTCTGGTGCGTCCGGGCGAAGGCTTCGTCTCGCTCGGCACCTCGGGCGTGGTTTTCGTCAGCGGCGACCGCTTCCAGCCCAACCCGCAGCGCGCGCTGCACGCCTTCTGTCATGCACTGCCCAACCGCTGGCACCAGATGTCGGTGATGCTGAGCGCGGCTGGCGCGGTGAGCTGGGCGGCCCGAACCCTGGGCTTTGACCACGAAGCCGCACTGCTCACGGCGGCGGCGCGCCTTGCGCCCGGCGAACGCGCCGCAGCGCCACTGTTCCTGCCCTACCTGAGCGGCGAGCGCACCCCCCACAACCAGCCGCTGGCCACTGGCGTCTGGTTCGGCATGACAGCCGCCCACGGCCGCGATGCCTTGGCCTATGCAGTGGCCGAGGGCGTGGGCTTCGGCCTGCGCGACGGCCTGCAGACCCTGAGCGCCACCGAGCCACCGCTGCGGGCGCTGTCGCTGGTGGGGGGCGGCGCGCGAGACGCGTGGTGGGCGCAGCTGCTGGCCGACACGCTGGGCCTCACGCTGTCTGTGCATGCCGGGGGCGAAACCGGGGCGGCACTGGGCGCTGCCCGCCTGGCCTGGCTGGCGTGTGGCGCCGCCATCGACACGGTGTGCGCCACGCCCCCGGTCACGCGCCACTTCGAGCCCGACGCCGCCTCCCATACCGCGCTGGTGCTGCGGCACACGCGCTTCCAGGCGCTGTACACCGCGCTGCTGCCGCAGTTTCTCCACGCTGGCTAGCCCCATGACGCAGTGCAGATAAGCTGCGCAGTCATTCACCACCCGGAGACACCATGGCCGCCTACATCTACGGCAACATCGAGATCACCCAACCCGAGCTCTACGAGGAATACCGCCGCGAGGTGCCGGCACTCATCGCCGCACATGGCGGGCGCTACCTGGTGCGCGGTGGCGCCGTCAGCGTGCTCGAAGGCAGCGGTGTGCCACAGCGTCAGGTGATCCTGGAGTTCCCCGACATGGCGCATCTGCAGGCCTTCTACCACTCGCCCGAGTACCAGCGCCTGGTGGCGATCCGCCAGCGCGCGGCCAGCGGGACGCTGTTCGCCATCGAGGGTTACTGAACCTTCTCAGGCCTGCAGCTCGGTCTCAGGCGGGTGCGCCGAGGGTGCGCCCATCACGCTGTACCAGTCGACCTTTCGCGTGGCGATCATGATGGCGGCGAGCACGCCGAAGAGCAGCAGCGAACCCATCATGAGCGCGTTGTCCTCCGACACCAGGATGCCGTAGAGCACGCCATACAGCGCCACCAGCAGGCCGCTCATGAGCAGCCCCGGCGCCCAGCCTCCCAGCACATGCCGCAGGTAGTGCGCGAGCAGGCCAATGCACGCGATGCTGGCCACGACGTACGCCCACACGAAATCCAGGTGTTCTGAGATGGAGAGCAGCAACAGGAAGAACAGCACCAGTGCAGCGCCGATCATGAGGTACTGCATGGGGTGGATGCGCCAGCGCTTCACCATCTCCAGCACGAAGAAGGCGGCGAAGGTGAGCACGATGAACATCATTCCGTACTTGGTGGCGCGCTCGGTCATGCGATAGACGTCCACCGGGTTGTCCAGCGAAACCGAGAAGCTCTCGGGTTCGCGCCGTGACTCTCCCTGCTGCTGGACGAACTGCTGCTGCGCCTGGGTCGAGAGGGACGGCACGCTCCACGCGGCATCAAAGCCCTGCGCGCGCACCGTTCGCGTGCGAGGCAGAAAGTCCCCGCCGAAGCTGGGGTGGGGCCAGGTGGACTGGAGCTGCACGCGGTTCTCGTCGGCCAGCGGCACCCAGCCGATGCGCTCAGTGCCCGCCAGGTCAAGCTGCAGCTCGAAGGGAAGCACCGCGCCCGGGCGCAGCTGAGCCACATTGAGTGCGGCGGCCAAGGGCAGCGGCAGGCGTTGCGCGGCAGGCGCTGGCGCCACGGCCACCGCACGCCCCTCCACCTTCAACTGCGGCGCATTCAGCAGGCCGCGCAGATCGCTCACGCCCATCAAGAGGCGCGGCTGGCCCAGGCTGATCTGGCCATTTTTCTCCTTGGGCTCCACATCGCTCCACACAAAGCGGCCGCTGCTCTGGTTCACGCTCGTGTAGACGGTGATGGGAAACACGCCGCGCCAGCGCGTTTCGGTGGCGAGCTGGCTGCGGGTCTCCATCAGCGTGGGGAAGCGGACGACGGCGTGCGCCTGCGTGACGCGTTCCTCTCTCGTGTGGCCGCTGTCGCCCACGGCCACGGTGCGTGTGAAGGTCTCGGTGTAAGGCACGTAGAGCACAGGGCCGATGAGGGTCTGTGCACCGGCATGCGCGCGCGCCACCTCCTGGGTGGCGGCCTCGCGGTTCATGCTGCGCTCCTGGATCACGTCGCGCACCAGCATCAGGGGAATGGACAGCAAAAGCATCAGCAGGCCAATGACCAGGACTTTGCTCAGCAGGGGGTATTTGTTCAATTCGGGCTCCGTGGTGAGAACCCGGCCAGTCTCGCGGTCGCGCGCGAAGCGGGCGTGCGCTGCCTGAGCGTTTTGTGAAGCGGGTGTGAAACGCCTCAGGCGGGTAAGCGCCAGCGCGCGAGGCAACCGGTGGGCTGCGCCACGTTTTCCACCCACACCTGCCCGCCGTGCAGATCGCTCACTTCCTTCACCAGGCACAGACCGAGGCCCGAGCCCTTGTCCCCCGTCTCGCCACGCGGCAGCGAGTAGAAACGCTCAAAGAGGCGATCACGCGCGTAGTCGGGAATGCCTGGCCCCTGGTCGCGCACCGACCATTCCAGTTGGTCGCCCTCTTTCTCCAGGCGCAACCACAGCTCACCGTGTGGCGGTGAGAAATCGATGGCGTTGTCCAGCAAGTTCTGCAAGGCCTGGCCGATCAGGAACGGATCGCCCCGCACCACATGCCCCTGCCCCAGCTCATCGCGAACCCGAAGGGATTTCAGGCGAAGGCGGGGTTCAAGTCGCGCCAGCAGTTCGCGGGTGAGCGCGCCCACGTCCACCGGCTCGCGTGTGGCCAGCCCGCGCATCTGCTCCACATGCGCCAGCTGCAGCAGTTTGTCCACCAGCAAACGCAGGCGCTCGGCCTGTCGCTGGACGTTGCCGGCGAAGCGTTGGCGTTCAGGCGCCGGCAGGTCTTCCTGCAGCAGCTCCGCGGCCCCGCGTATCGCCGCCAGCGGGCTCTTGAGTTCGTGGGTGAGCGTGTGCACGTAGCTCTCCACATAGGCCTTGTCTTCCAGCTTGAGCCGCATGCGCTCCAGCGCGCCCGCCAGATCGCTGAACTCGGTGCTGCCACTCAGTCGGCCCAGCACCGGCAGCGGTGCGCGCTCGCCGCGCGACACCGCGTTGGCATAACCGCGCAGCCGCGAGAGCGAACTCGCGATCCACCAGCTGAACAGCAGGCCGATGAGCAGCGACAAACCGAGCAACGCCCAGGACCAGCGCAGGATGCGCTGCTCGCTGCGGTCGATGTAGGGCTGAAGGCGCTGGTTGGGGCGGGACACGGTGAGCACGCCGATGATGCGGTCGCCATCGCGAATGGGCGCCGCCACATGCATGACGGTGTTGTCCACGTCGTCAGGGCTCGCGGGGCTGGAGCGCGCGCCGTACTCGCCGCGCAGGGTGCGCACCACGTCGTTCCAGCGCGAATGGTCCTGCCCCACCGCCTCGGGTTGCGTGTCGAAGCGCACGATGCCCTGGGCATCGGTGATGCTGATGCGGTAGTCGATGCGGTCCTTGCTGAAGCCTCCGATGTTGGCGCCCGGCCTGGCGGTGTGCAGCCCCTGCAGGGAGCGCGCAAAGAAGCCATCGGCCATCGTGCCCGCCTTCATGTCCGGCGTGGCCAGTTGCGCGAGCGTGTACGCCGCGTCGATCAGGCTGTCTTCCATGGCCAGGCGCGTGCCCGGCTTGACCTCGTCGAGCAGCACGCGCAGCACGACGAACAGGGAGAGCCCCAGCACGAGGAAGAAACCGAGCAGAAGCCGCAGGCCGATGCGCATGGTGCTTCAGTCCGGCAGGCGCAACGAATAACCCATGTGGCGGTGCGTCTGGATCATCTCGCCCTGCAAGCCTTGTTCGCGTAGCTTGGCGCGCAGCAGTTTGACGTGTGCATCCACCGTGCGGTCGGAGGTGTGCGGCGCCCCGCCCCACACCAGCTCCATCAGCTCGCTGCGCGAAAAGATGCGCTGCGGTCGCCGCAACAAGGTGGCCAGCAGCAGGAATTCGTAGCGGGTCAACGCCAGCACCTGCCCCGCACACACGATGCGCTGCGCCTGCTCGTCCAGCTTGAGGGCCAGCCCGGCGGGCGCAGGGGCCTGCGGCGCCACGGCGGACACAGCCGCCGCACTTCGGCGCAAGATCGCGCGCACGCGCGCACAGACCTCACGCGGTGAAAAAGGCTTGACCACATAGTCATCGGCGCCAAGCTCCAGGCCGAGCACACGATCGATTTCCTCGTGGCGCGCGGTCAGGAACACGATGGGCAGTTCGCTGGTCTTGCGGATCGCGCGGCACACGTCGAAGCCGCTGCCATCGGGCACGCCGACGTCGAGAATGGCCAGGTCGGGTGGTGTGTGCTCATGCAGGGTGAGCGCTTCGCGCGCCAGGCGCACGTGGGTGACATCGAAGCCTTCGCTGTGCAGCGCGTAGATCAGCGTATCGGCAATGGCCTGCTCGTCTTCCAGCAGCAGAATGCGCTTGCGCATGGGGTTCCTGGCGGTCAGATGGAGCGGGCATCTTACCTGCGCCCCAAGGCGGAAAAGCGGGCTCCGGGGGCCACCCAGCGCCCCGCTGGCGCGTCACAGCTGGTTACGTGGCCGACCTTTGAACGCACGCCCGCTTCACACGGGAGCGGGATAATTCAGCCCCATGCTAGAGCTCACCCCGCGCCGCACGGCCATCGTCCTGGCGTTCACCGCCGCCACCATCGTGGCGCTGCCGGTCCCCGCCTCGACCTTCGATCTGCCGTCCCTGGACCGCATCGTCCATTACCAGCCCAAACTGCCGCTGCAGGTCTACACCGCCGACGGTGAAGAGATCGCGCAATTCGGCACCGAGCGGCGTGAGTACCTGCCCCTGTCGAAAATTCCACCCCTGATGCAGCAGGCCGTGCTGGCGGTGGAAGACGCGCGCTTTCGCGAGCATTCCGGTGTCGACCCCAAAGGCATGATGCGCGCGCTGGTGGCCGCCGTCACCGGCGGGCGCAAGCAGGGCGCGTCCACCATCACGCAGCAGCTCGTGCGCACGATGCTGCTCACGCGGGAGTTTTCTGCCGAACGCAAGGCCAAGGAAATCTGGCTCGCGCTCAAGCTCGAAGACGAAATCTCCAAAGACCGCATCCTGGAGATCTACCTCAACGAAATCTTTCTGGGCCAGCGTGCCTATGGCTTTGCGGCCGCGTCGCAAATCTACTTCGGCAAGCCCCTGGACAAGCTCTCGCTGGCCGAAACCGCCATGCTCGCGGGCCTGCCGCAGAACCCTTACTACGCCAACCCGGTGGCGAACTTCGAGCGCGCCACGCAGCGCCAGCGCGTGGTGCTCGAACGCATGCGCGCCACCGAGGTCATCAACGACCAGCAACTCGCCGCGGCCCGCGCCGAGAAGCTCACCATCCGCACGCCGGGCACGCGCAGCGTGCACGCGGCACACGTGGCCGAAATGGCGCGGCGCGCCGTGGTGGAGCGCTTCGGCACCGAGGCGTACTCCAGCGGCCTTCGCGTCACCACGTCGCTGCGCGCCGCCGACCAGCGCGCAGCCCACGCGGCCGTGCAGCGCGGCGTGTTGGCGTTTGACCGCCGGGGCGCCTGGCGCGGCCCTGAAGACACCGAGTCGCTGCCCGCGGGCAACGGTGCCGAACTGGAGCGCGCTGCCGCCGAAGCGCTCAAGGACCACCGCGACGACGAAGCCCTGCGGGTGGGCATCGTGCTCGCCGCCAGCCCCAAGGCCGTGCAGGTCCAGCTGGCCAGTGGCGAGCGCGTCGACGTCCAGGGCGAAGGCCTTCGCTGGGCACAGCGCGCGCTGGACCCCAAGGCCAAGGCACCGCTGAAGATCGGCCGTGGCGCCGTCGTGCGCGTGGTCAGCAGCACCAGCAAAACCAAGGGCAAGACCACCACCACCTGGGCGATCTCGCAATGGCCGGAGGCCGAAGCCGCGCTCGTGTCGCTGGACCCACAAACCGGGCGCGTGCGCGCGCTCGTGGGCGGGTTCGACTTCACCAACCAACCCTTCAACCACGTCACGCAGGGCTGGCGCCAACCCGGCTCGGCCTTGAAGCCCCTGCTGTACTCCGCCGCCCTGGAAGCCCGCGTGATGCCGGCCACGCTGGTCGACGACCTGCCCTTCACCGCCGCCAACGGCTGGAGCCCGAACAACGCCAACGGCGAGCACCAGGGGCCGATCTCGGTGCGCGAAGCGCTCACACGCTCGAGCAACCTGGCCAGCGTGCGCGTGCTGCAGCACACCGGCACGCAGCCCGCCAGGGACTGGACAGGCCGCTTCGGCCTGGACGTGGCGCGACAGCCCAACGACCTCACGCTCGCACTCGGCACCGGCAGCGCCACGCCGCTGCAAATGGCGCAGGCCTACGCCACGCTGGCCAACGGCGGCTGGCCCGTGACGCCCGTGGTCATCGAGAAGATCACCGACGCGCAGGGCAAGGTGCTGTTTGAAGCGCCACCCCCCGCCCCGCTGACAGAAGAAACGCGCGTGATTCCGGCGCGCAACGCCTTCGTGGTGGGCAGCCTGCTCAACGACGTGACCCGCACCGGCACCGCCGCGCGCGCGCAAGCGCTGCTCAAGCGCCCCGACCTGTACGGCAAGACCGGCACCACCAACGACGCTGTAGACGCCTGGTTCGCAGGCTATCAACCCACACTCGCCACGGCTGTGTGGGTGGGTTACGACAAGCCGCGCAGCCTGGGCGGGCACGAGTCGGGCGGGCGCATCGCGCTGCCCATCTGGATCGACTACATGGGCGCAGCGCTCAAGGGCGTGCCGGTGGCGCAGCCACCCTCACCACCAGACGGCCTGGTGCGCGAGGGCGATGACTGGCTGTACGCCGAATGGCGTGAAGGCGGCTGGGTGTCCGCCATCTCGGACACCAGCGGCGTTCAGTACAAGACGAACTTCGGCAACGAAATCGGCAAGGCCTTCAGTTCGTTTGGTGCGTGGCTGCGCGGCGAATCAAAGCCCTGATCAGGCCGCGCAGATGCGCGCCTTGGCTTCGGCGTATTCGCGCTTGAAGCGCGCCACGAGTTCGGCCGCAGGCAACACCTCGCGGATGGCGCCAATGCCCTGACCGCAGCCCCAGATGTCTCGCCACGCCTTGGCGGCGTTGGCGCCTTCACCGGTCGAGAAATTCATCTTGCTCGGGTCGCTCACGGGCAGGTTGTCCGGGTCCATGCCGGCGTTCTTGATGCTGCCCTTCAAGTAGTTGCCGTGGATGCCGGTGTAGAAGTTGCTGTAAACGATGTCGTCCGAGTTCGACGTCGTGATCATCTCCTTGTAGCCGTCCACCGCACGCGCCTCTTCGGTGGCAATGAAGGCCGAGCCGATGTAGGCCAGGTCAGCGCCCATGGCCTGCGCGGCCAGAATGGCACCGCCCGAGGCGATGGAGCCCGACAGGGCCACAGGGCCGCCAAACCACTCGCGGATTTCCTGCACCATGGCAAACGGGCTCTTCACGCTGGCGTGTCCGCCGGCGCCAGCCGCCACCGGAATGAGGCCATCAGCGCCCTTCTCGATCGCCTTGTGTGCAAACACGTTGTTGATCACGTCGTGCATCACGATGCCGCCCCAGCTGTGCACGCCCTGGTTCACGTCTTCACGCGCACCCAGGCTGGTGATGATGATCGGCACCTTGTACTTGGCGCAGAGCTGCATGTCGTGCTCGAGCCGGTCGTTGCTCTTGTGCACGATCTGGTTGATGGCAAAAGGTGCGGCCTTGTTGTCCGGGTGGGCCTTGTCGTGAGCGGCCAGCGCCTCGGTGATCTCGGCCAGCCACTCGTCGAGCTGCGACGCAGGACGCGCGTTGAGCGCGGGCATGGAGCCCACCACGCCGGCCTTGCATTGCGCAATCACGAGCTTGGGGTTGCTGATGATGAACAGCGGAGAGCCGATCACCGGAAACTTCAGGTTCTTGAGAACTGGCGGCAGGCTGCGTGCGGGTGCGGTCATGGTGTCTCCGTCGGGGTGGTTCGGTTCAGAACGATTCAATGGCGAGCGCGGTCACGGCCTCTGCACCGTGCACGATGCTGTCGCGCACACCCGGTGCGCGGCTGAGGAGGTGATCGGCATAGAAGCGTGCGGTGGTGATCTTGGCCTGCATGAATGCGGTGTCCTGTCCCTTGGCGGACAGATCCTCGGCCACCATCAGCGCGCGGGCCATCTGCCAGCCGGCCATGAGGTTGCCCGCGAGCATGAGGTAGGGCACGCTGCCCGCAAACGCGGCGTTGGGGTTGGACCTGGTGTTGGCAGCGATGAACTCCACCACCTCGACGAACGCCTCGCGCGCGGCCTTCAGGCGCAGGTGCACGGCCTTGGCGTTGGCGCTGCTGCGCTGCGCCAGTTCGGCTTCCGTCTTCTCGATCTGGGCGGCGATCGCCTTGGCGCCGGTGCCACCATCGCGGGCGGTCTTGCGGCCCACGAGGTCGTTGGCCTGGATCGCCGTGGTGCCTTCGTAGATGGTGAGGATCTTGGCGTCGCGGTAGTACTGTGCCGCGCCGGTTTCTTCAATGAAACCCATGCCGCCATGCAACTGCACGCCCAGGCTCGTGACTTCCAGACTCATCTCGGTGCTGTAGCCCTTGACCAGCGGCACCAGGAATTCGTAGAAGGCCGCGTTCTGCTTGCGCACCTCGGCGTCGGCATGGTGGTGCGCGGCGTCGTAGGCAGCGGCGGCCACGCTGGCCATGGCGCGGCAACCCTCGGTGGAGGCGCGCATGGTCATGAGCATGCGCTTGACATCGGGGTGGTAAATGATGGGCGCAGCCGCGCTCATCGAACCATCGACCGGACGGCTCTGGACGCGGTCCTTCGCGTAACCCACGGCCTTCTGGTACGCGCGCTCTGCAATCGCGATGCCCTGCACACCCACGGCATAGCGCGCGGCGTTCATCATGATGAACATGTACTCGAGGCCCCGGTTTTCCTGGCCCACCAGGAAGCCCGTGGCGCCACCGTGATCGCCATACTGCAGCACCGCGGTCGGGCTCGCCTTGATGCCCATCTTGTGTTCGATGCTCACACAGTGCACGTCGTTGCGCGCGCCGAGCGAGCCGTCTTTGTTCACCATGAACTTGGGCACCACAAACAGGCTGATGCCTTTCACGCCCTCGGGCGCGCCCGTGACGCGCGCGAGCACGAGGTGCACGATGTTCTCGGCCATGTCGTGCTCACCGTAGGTGATGTAGATCTTGGTGCCAAACACCTTGTAGCTGCCATCGGGCTGGGGTTCGGCGCGGCTGCGCACGGCGGCGAGATCGGAACCGGCCTGCGGCTCGGTCAGGTTCATGGTGCCGGTCCATTGACCGCTCACCAGCTTTTCCAGATAGGTGGCCTTGAGCTCGTCGCTGCCTGCCGTCAGCAGGGCTTCAATTGCGCCGTCGGTGAGGAGCGGGCACAACGCAAAGCTCATGTTGGCGCTGTTCAGAATCTCGCCACAGGCGGCGCCAATGGTCTTGGGCAAACCCTGACCGCCGAAGTCGGTCGGATGCTGCAGGCCTTGCCAGCCGCCTTCGGCGTACTGCCGGAAGGCTTCCTTGAACCCGGGCGTGGTCGTCACATGGCCATCTTTGAAGAACGAAGGGTTCTTGTCCCCTTCCCAGTTCAAGGGGGCAATCACGCCTTCGTTGAGCTTGGCGCACTCTTCGAGCACGGCCTGCGCGGTTTCGAGACCGGCGTCTTCATAGCCCGGCAGTTGTGCGACTTGGTCGATACGAGCCAGGTGCTCGATATCAAACAGCATGTCCTTGAGGGGTGCGGTGTAGCTCATCGTCATGTCTCCATGAAATTCAGGTGTTCAGATACAGCAAGGGCATCGCGAACGATGCCCTTGAATGGGTGAGAGGGCTCAGAGCGCCTTGATCAGTTCCGGCACGGCCTCGAACAGATCGGCCTCCAGACCGTAGTCCGCCACCGAGAAGATCGGGGCCTCAGGGTCCTTGTTGATCGCCACGATCACCTTGGAATCCTTCATGCCGGCCAAGTGCTGGATGGCACCGGAGATGCCCGCTGCGATGTAGAGCTGGGGCGCCACGATCTTGCCGGTCTGGCCCACCTGCCAGTCGTTGGGCGCATAGCCCGCGTCCACCGCCGCACGGCTGGCGCCCAGCGCTGCACCGAGCTTGTCGGCCAGCGGCGTCATGACCTCGTTGAACTTCTCCGCGCTGCCCAATGCACGACCGCCAGAGACGATGATCTTGGCCGCGGTGAGCTCGGGGCGGTCGCTCTTGGCGATCTCGCTGCCCACGAACTGGCTCTTGCCGTCGTCGGCGGCCGCCGTGGCGGATTCCACCGCGGCGCTGCCGCCGGTGGCCGCGGCCGGGTCAAAGCCCGTGGTGCGCACAGTGATGACCTTGGTGGCGTCGGTGGCCTGCACGGTGGCGATGGCGTTGCCTGCGTAGATGGGGCGCTCGAAGGTGTCGGCGCTCACCACCTTGGTGATGTCGCTGACCTGGCCCACGTCGAGCGTGGCGGCCACGCGCGGCGCAATGTTCTTGCCGCTGGCGGTGGCGGGGAAGAGGATGTGGCTGTAGTTGCCGGCGATGGCCAGCACCTTCGCTGCCACGTTCTCGGCCAGCCCGTGTTCGAAGCCCGGCGCTTCGGCGTGGATCACCTTGGCCACGCCTGCGATGGCAGCGGCGGCCTTGGCGGCCTCTCCAGCGTTGTGGCCAGCCACCAGCACGTGGACGTCACCACCGCACTGGGCGGCGGCGGTCACGGTGTTGAGGGTCGCGCCCTTGATGGTGGCGTTGTCGTGTTCGGCAATAACGAGTGCGGTCATTTGTTCGGTCCTCAGATCACTTTGGCTTCGGTCTTGAGTTTGGCAACGAGGGTGGCCACATCCGGCACCTTGATACCGGCGCCGCGCTTGGGCGGTTCGCTGACCTTCAGGGTCTTGATGCGCGGGGCCACGTCCACACCGAGGTCTTCGGGCTTGAGCGTCTCCAGCGGCTTCTTCTTGGCCTTCATGATGTTGGGCAGCGTCACGTAGCGCGGCTCGTTCAGGCGCAGGTCGGTGGTGATCACCGCCGGCAGCGTGATCGACAGGGTCTCCAGACCGCCGTCGACTTCGCGCGTCACGCTGGCCTTGCCGTCGGCCACTTCCACCTTGGAGGCGAACGTGGCTTGCGGCAAGCCCGCCAGCGCCGCCAGCATCTGGCCGGTCTGGTTGCAGTCGTCGTCGATCGCCTGCTTGCCCAGGATGATGAGTTGAGGTTGTTCCTTGTCGACCAGGGCCTTCAGGAGCTTGGCCACGGCCAAGGGCTGCAGCTCGGCGGTGGTCTCCACCAGGATGGCGCGGTCCGCGCCAATGGCCATGGCGGTGCGCAGGGTTTCCTGGCACTGCGTCACGCCGCAGGAGACAGCGATCACTTCCGTGACCACACCCTTTTCCTTCAAGCGCACGGCTTCTTCCACCGCGATCTCGTCAAACGGGTTCATGCTCATCTTGACGTTGGCAATGTCCACGCCACTGCCGTCGCTCTTGACGCGCACCTTGACGTTGTAATCCACCACGCGTTTGACGGGGACGATGACCTTCATGTTGGGCTGCTCCTGATGATTGGAAAAATGTCGTCACGAATTGACGTGCACGTCAACTCGGGCATTGTAAGTCGGTAGTCTTCAGCTCCATCGCTTATACCCCGGGGGGTAGGCCAGGATGAGGAAAAAGAACGGTCGTGCTTTTTCTAGATTGTAGGCGCTAACCGCCTTGCAGGGAAGTCGCCCGCGCAAAACGAAGGGTTAACCATCGATACGCCGTTGACGCCACTCAATTCTTAAGAGATTGTCAAAACGGCTGCATCACTGCAGGTCCATCGATATATTCGTGAAAAACATTCAGGGAATCACTTGCCATATTTGCCCAAGCCACATGCGCATTGCCGTCATTGATGACGATCCAGCGCAGCTGGATCTGGTCAAGGCTGTCGTCGCATCCATGGGACACGACTGCCATCTTTTTGAGAATGCCAACGCGCTGATGCGCGTGCTGCCGAAGGAGACGTTCGACCTGTTCATCGTCGACTGGGGCCTGCCTGACCTCCCCGGCATCGACGTCATCCGTGCCCTGCGCCGCATGGCGATGACGCCTGTTCCGATCCTGATGGTGACCAACCGCAGTGACGAGCGCGACATCGTCGAGGGGCTCACCGCAGGTGCCGACGACTACATGGTCAAGTCGTCCCGCGTCGGCGAGCTGCGCGCGCGCCTCATGGCCTTGCTGCGTCGGGGTGGACACATTCCGCCTTCCAACGAAATCGCCTGGGGCCCCTACCGCTTTCTGGTTCAGGACCGCAGCGTGAGCCTGCTCGGGGTGGAGATCACGGGACTCAATGGCAAGGAATACGAGCTTGCGCTGATCATGTTCCGCAACCTGGGTCGCCTGCTTTCGCGCGCCCACCTGATTGAATCGGTGTGGGGCATTGACGCGGACATCTCATCGCGCTCGCTCGACGTGTACATGTCGCACGTGCGCAGCAAGTTGCGCCTGCGCGCAGACAACGGCTACAAACTGGTGTCTGTGTACAACCATGGCTACCGCCTTGAAGATGTGGGCCAGCCGCCAGCGGTGCTGCCCAGCGGAACATGAAACGCCCTGCCCACGCCTGCCCCGAAGTCCGCTGGACGATCCTCTTTGCCATGGTGGCAATGTGCGGGCCTGCGATTTCGCAACAAGAGCGGATGCACACCGTGCAGCCGGGTGACAACCTCTACGACCTCTCGCAGCGTTACCTGGAAGACCCGGCGCAGTGGAAGCAACTGCAACGCATCAACCAGATCAGCCACCCGCGCCGGCTGATGCCCGGCAGCATGTTGTTGATTCCGGCCGCGTTGGCGCGCGCGCAGCCCACCGCTGCAGAAGTGGTCCATGTCGCTGGGCCGGCCGGCCTGCAGGTTGACGCCGCGGCGGCCTCCACGCCACTGGTGGCTGGCGCGCGCGTGAGTGAAGGTGCGCAGATCGACGTGGGTGAAGGCGGGTTCGTCACATTGCGCCTGGCCGATGGGTCGCTGGTGCGACTGCCCGCCGGCACTCGCGCACGCCTTCGGGAGCTGCGGCACGCACCCGCTGCCGGCCACGTCCAGTCGCGGATCCAGCTCGAGCAGGGTCGCGTGGACGCCACTGTCACGCCGCTGCCCACGCCGCGCAGCCGCTTCGAAGTGATCACCCCACGCGCGGTGGGAGGCGTGCGCGGCACCACCTTTGGCGTGGCCGTAGGGCCTGGCGGAGACCTGATAGGCGACGTGCGCGAGGGCGCGATCGAGGTGCGATCCCTTGCCGGTCCACGCGGGGCACTCGCCCTGGTGCGGGCAGGCCAGGGCGCGCGCGTGGGCAAGGTCATCACGGTGGCACCCCTGCTGGCTGCACCCGACCTGTCAGGTGTTCCGGACGTGCTGGAAGACATTGCACAAGTTGAACTGCCGCTGGCGCGCGATGCCGGCGCGCAGGCATGGCAGGTGCACGTGTCGAACGACGAGGCCGCACACAACGTGGTGCGCAATGCCACCTTTTCTCAGCCCCTTGCGCGGTTTGCCGGGCTCGACGATGGCGCCTATCGGGTGGCGGTTCGCGCCCTGGACGCGCAGGGCATTCCGGGCGCGCAAGCCATTCGCCGCGTCGTGGTCAATGCACGCCCCCAGGCACCCTTGCTGCTGGAACCCCGCCCGGGCAGCCGGGCCGTGGCGCCGGAGGTAGAGCTTCTGTGCACCGAAGCGAGTGGCGTGGTGGGCTACCGCTTTCAGGTCGCTCGCGATGCCGCGTTCACAGACCTGGTCGCGCAAACGCCCGATCTTGAGCGCTGCCAGCACAGGTTGCGCGCGCTGCAGCCGGGCGCCTACCTGTGGCGCGTGGCGGCGGTGGCGCGCGATGCGCAGGGCCAGCGCGACCAGGGACCGTTCAGCTCGCCCGTGCCCTTCCAGGTGGTCGCGCTGCCACCCACGCCCGAGGCACCTCGCACGAGCGGCGATGGCTCGGCCACCCTGGCAGTGGCCTGGGGCGCGAGCCCCGGCGGTCCCTGGACACACCAGATACAGCTCGCGCGCGACGCATCTTTCAGCCAGCTGCTGGACGACCGGCTGCTCTCCGAGCCGTCGTTCACGCGACCGATGCCGCCTGCAGGCACCTACCACCTCCGGGTAAGGCAGATCGATGCACAAGGCCTGGCGGGCGGCTGGAGCGCCGCGCAGCGCCTCGACGTTCAGGGGCGTGTGACCACCTCGGACGCCCAGCCCCTCCACAGTTCCGATGGCCGCGCGGTGCGGCCCGGCACGCACTGAGTGCCGCGTGGACTCGCGCCCCACCACCGAACCCCTCACCTCGCAGTTGCTGGAACCCATCGTGCGCGCGCGACGCCCGCGCACGCGATGGCTCGAATGGTGTTTGCTCGCCGTATTGCTTCTGGCGGCCGTCGTGGCGCTGGCGTGTTCGCGGAGTCTGGAGCGCATTGATCTGGCGTTGAACGACCAGCTTGCGCGCCTGGGCCAGCAAGCGGTGTCGCCAGACATCGTGATCGTGGCGATCGACGACCAGAGCCTGAACGAGGTGGGCCGCTGGCCCTGGCGCCGAGCGATCCACGCCGCAGCCCTGGACCAGATCACAGCCGCCGGGCCGCGGGCCGTGGGGTTGGACCTGATCCTGGTGGAGCCGGGTCTTGAAGATCCCCTGGACGACACCTTGCTGGCAGACGCCATGGCCCGCAACGGCAAGGTCGTGCTGCCGATGGTGCTGATGGACACCCGGGGCACGGGCCGTCTCGCACGCGCCAGCCCGGTGCCTGAACTCGCGGCGTCCGCCGTGGCCACCGGTCACATTCATCTGGAAATGGACAACGACGGCATCGTGCGCAGCACGTTTCTGCGCGAAGGCGATGGCCAGACATGGTGGGACCACTTTTCGCTCGCCGTGTTGCGCGCAGGCGGCCTCACGCTGCCCGCTGAACTGCCCGGCCTGCGTGCACCGCCCACACACCAGCCCAGCCCTGGCGCCTGGCAGCGCGACCACTGGATCCAGATTCCTTTTGCAGGGCCCGCGGGGAGCTTCGCGCGCGTGTCCTATGCGGACCTGCTCAAGGGCAAAGTACCTGCTTCGCAACTGGCCGGCAAGTACGTGCTCGTGGGCGCCACAGCCGCGGGAATGGGCGACGCCTATGCCACGCCCAGGTCGGGCCAGGCCGAACTCATGCCCGGTGTGGAAATCGCGGCGAATGTGATGAACGCCCTGCTGCTGGACCAGCGGCTCGTGCGCGCAAACGCCTGGCAGAACGCGTGGTTCACTGCGGCACCCGTGGCCCTTGCACTGCTGGCTGTGCTGCTGCTGGCCCCCACGGCGTCGCTGCTGGTCAGCGGTGCGCTGTTGCTCGGCGTCCTGGCCGCCACGGCCGCAGCGCCCACAGCCATCGGCTTGCAATTCGCGCCCACGGCCGCCTTGCTGGGCGTGTTGCTGGCCTACCCGCTGTGGGTATGGCGCAGGTTGCGCGCCGCCATGGGCTACTTGCTGGAAGAGTTCCAGCGCATGGAGACGCGCCGCGAGCTGCCGACCATGCTGCCTGTCGCACGCACGGGCGACTTGCTCGACCGACACATTGATGCGCTGCAGAACGCCTCGGCCCAACTGCGCAACCTGAACCGCTTTGTGAGCGAAACGCTCAACAGCCTGCCGGACGCCACCCTCATTGCAGACGCCAATGGCCAGGTGCTCGCTGCCAACCAGGCCGCCCACCGGTACTTCAGCGATCGCCCGCTGGCTCGGCTGCGTGGCCACCACCTGCGCAAGCTGCTGGAAGGCGTGTACCGTGCGGGCACGTCGCAACAACCGGTGTTCGAGACCGATCGGCTCACCGGCGAATCCCAGCCCTGGGGCGCCGAAGCCCGCGATGCCGCCGGGCGCGACCTGCTCGTGCGCTTCGTGCCCTGCTTCAACACCGACGGCCAGACCACCAGCTGGATCACCAGCCTCGTGGACATCACGGCCATTCGCGAAACCGAACGCCAGCGCGACGTGGCGCTGCGTTTCATCTCGCACGACATGCGCTCACCGCAGTCCTCCATCCTGGCGCTGCTGGCCTTGCAGCGGCTCGACCCCGAAAAGCCAGTGCCAACCGACACCCTGGAGCGCATCGAACGCCATGCGCGGCGCACCCTCGATCTGGCCGAGGAGTTCGTGCAACTCGCCCGGGCCGAATCGAGCGCCTACCAGATGGGCACCGCTGACCTGGCCGACCTGCTGGACGACGCCGTGGATGAGGTGTGGCCGCAGGCTCAGGCGCGCGGCCTGCGCATTGAAGTGCACCGCCCCGAAGAGCCCGCCCAGTGTGAAGCCGACCGCGGCCTGCTCACCCGCGCCCTCACCAACCTGCTGAGCAACGCGGTGAAGTACACCGCTGCACACACAACCGTGTCGTGCGGAGTGAAGCGTGCGGGCAGCGGGTGGCGCGTGTTCATCACCGACCAAGGCCCGGGCATGACGGCCGAAGAACAGCTGCGCCTGTTCCGGCAATTCACCCGCCTGGAGCGCGAGCAGCGCGCCACGCATGGCGTGGGACTGGGGTTGGCCTTCGTGCGCACCGTGGTCGAACGCCACGGCGGGCACATACAGGTGAGCAGCGAGCCGGGACGCGGTTCCACCTTTCACTTCACGCTCGCGGCCAGCGAATCCCGCGCCTTCTGAGGCCCAACGCATGCGCTGCGGGGTCGCTGTGTTATGCGACTGTTAAAGCGTTTGTATTCGAAAGCAGCACTCACTACGCTGAGGGTTCGCATTCGAATTTCACTGACGACATGAGCACCCCAACGACACACCGCACACCTCGCACCCACGACCTGGGCGACGAGTGCATCGCGGTGGCACAGCGCGGTGCCCCTGACTCCAGGCCCCTCACCGAGCCCGTGCTGCGCGTTATCACCCGAGACGAGTACCGCTGCATGACGATCCAACGCACCGAAGACCCCCTTTTGACGACCATGCGCCTGGTGGGTGGCGTCGCACAACTGCTGTTCAGCGGCCAGGACCCCGAACGGGCCAACACCCTGGCCCTGGAGCTGGCGCGCACCAGCTCGCCCTGCAAAGGACTGGACGATCCGGTGCGCACCTGGGACTCACCGCTGCAGGTTGACCGAGGCCTGGGCCGTGCCCGGCGCGTGCAGCGCCTGGTCAACAGCCCGGTGTGGCAAAGCGACCGCAACTCGCTGCGCAACGGCAAGGCCCCCAACGAAAGCACGGCCGACTACCTGTTTGCCACGGTGATGAACCTCAAGCACCGCATGCCCCTGTCTGACGCGGCGCACGTGTTTCGCCTTTGGTATCTGGCCACCCGCGCGGTGAACCCGCCCGACAACGCGACACGCCTGTTTGGCGATCTGCGCGCACTGTCCGAACACCAACAACTCGCCGCGGGTGAACGCGTGCTGCAGACCATGGGCATCGCCGCTGCGCACGGCCCATCGTCAAGGACCCGCCTGCCGCGCAGGCCGGCCAGCGCAGGGCTCGTTCGCGGTTAAACCTTGCCCGGGCAACGGGCCATCCGGGTAAGTCTGGAGCAAGCGCATGCAGGCCATCGCCTATAGTGATTTCGCCGGCCCGCATCGGGCCGCACTCACAGTGATCGCCCCCCAGGAGACCTTGAATGAATGCTCGCCGCCTTAGCCGTACCTTGCTGTTCGCCACCGCCATTTCAGGCGGCGTGGCATCGGCCCAAACGGTTTTCACCGTCTCCAGCTGGGTCCCGCCCGCGCACACGCTGAGCACGGTTCAAAAGAACTGGTGCGACCTGCTGGAGAAGGAAAGCGCAGGCCGCATGAAATGCAACATCCTGCCCAAAGGCGTGGCGGCTGCACCCGGCACCTTTGACGCGGTGCGCGACGGCCTGGCCGACATCTCTTACACGGTCGATGGCTACACGCCCGGGCGCTTCATCAACACCCAGGTGGCCGAGTTCCCCTTCTTGGGCAACAGCGCCACGGCCACGTCGGTGGCTTACCAACGGGTTTACAGCAAGTACTTCGCGCCGCTGGGCGAACACCGCGGCGTCAAGGCGCTGGCGGTGTTCACGCACGGCCCGGGCATCATCTTCACGACCAAGCAACCGGTGGCCAGCGCCGCCGACGCCGCCAAGCTCAAGTTCCGCATCGGTGGCGGCAACATCAACGAGCTCTCCAAGGCCATGGGCTGGAACACCACCCTCAAGCCTGCGCCCGAGTCCTTCGAGATGTTGTCCACCGGCGTGATGGACGGCACCTTCTTCCCCGATGAATCGGTGGCCTCGTTCAAGCTCAGCATGGTGCGCCACGCCACCACGTTCCCGGGCGGCCTGTACAACACCAGCTTCGTCTTCATGATGAACCAGGCCAAGTACAACGCCCTGTCGCCGCAAGACAAGGCCGTGGTCGACAAGCTCTCCGGCGAAACCGCGGCGCGCATGTTTGGCGAAGGCTGGGACAAGGTGGACGCCGCCAGCCGCGAGCTGCAGAAAACCCAGGGCGTGACCCGCATCGTGGCCGACAAGGCCTTCGTCAAGGCCGTGATGGACAAACAGGACTACCTCGAAACCAAATGGGCCGCCAGCGCCCAGGTGAAGGGCCTGCAAAATCCCAAGGCCGTGCTGGCCGAGTTCCGCGCCGAGATCGCGAAAGTCAAGTAAGTCTCGCGCCGCACACTCCGGCCGGTCGGGCAGTCTTTTGCGCACTGCCCCACCGGCCTTTTCACATCACGCCCTCCCCCCATGCTCAAAACGCTGGAACGCATGCTGCGCTGGTCCACCGGCCTCATGGCCGCCATGGCCTTGTTCACCATCATGTGGCTCACCCTGGTCGACGTGACCGGACGCCGCTTCTTCAACCACTCGGTACCCGGCGGCCTGGAGCTCACCGAAATCCTGATGGTCATCGTGATCTTCGGCGCCCTGCCGCTGGTGTCGTGGCGCAATGAACACGTGGTGTTCGACTCGCTCGACAGTTACCTGCCCGACTGGGTGCGCAGCATCCAGGCGCGCGTGGTGCATCTGGTGTGCGCCGGTGGCTTCGGCTTCCTCGCCTATCTCATGACCACACGCGCCGACCGACTCGCCGAGTACGGCGACACCACCGTGCACCTGCAGCTCTCGATCGCACCTGTGGCCTGGATGATGTCGGCCATGCTCGCCTTGACGGCACTGGTGCACCTGCTCTTTGTGTTTGTCACCACGCCTTCACCGCACAACGAACCGGCCACCACCTTCGACGGGACGGCACCATGATTGAAGCCACGCTCGGCTTTCTGGCCGTCTTTGCCATGGCGCTGCTGCGCATTCCGCTGGCGCTGTCGATGGCCATCGCAGGCGTCGTCGGCCTGGGCCTCATGCGCGGCTGGCAACCGGCCTTCGCCAGCACCAGCCAGGTGATCTTCGAAACCGGTTTCGCCTACGTGCTGTCGGTCATCCCGCTCTTTGTGCTGATGGGCAATCTGGTGGCGCGCGCCGGCATGGCGCGTGAGCTCTACACCGCGGCCAACTCCTTCGTGGGGCACCGCAAAGGCGGCCTGGCCATGGCCAGCGTAATCGCCTCCGGCGGCTTCGGCTGCATCTGCGGTTCGTCCATCGCCACGGCAGCCACCATGACGCGCGTGGCCTACCCCGAAATGAAGCGCCACGGCTACAAGGACACGTTGGCCACAGGTTCCATTGCCGCTGGCGGCACGCTGGGCATCCTCATCCCGCCCTCCACCATCATGGTGATCTACGGGATCATCACAGAGACCGATATCGGCAAGCTCTTCGTCGCGGGTGTTCTCCCGGGTCTGGTGGCCATCGCCTGCCTGTGCCTGGCGGTGGTGTACGTGACCTGGCGCGACCCGCTGGCCGGTCCGCCCGGCGAGCGCTACACCTGGGGCCAGCGCCTGCACGCCATGCGCAACATCTGGGGTGTGGCGCTGCTCTTCGCGCTCGTCATCGGCGGCATCTACGGCGGGGTGTTCACCGCCACCGAAGGCGCCGGCGTGGGCGCGTCGGGGGCCTTCGTGATCGCGCTGCTGCGCGGCGCCCTGACGCCGCGCGTGCTGCTGGACATCCTGGTGGAGAGCACGCGCACCACCGCCATGCTGTTCACCATCCTCATCGGGGCGATGGTGTTCACCAGCTTCATCAACTTCACCAGCATGCCCGCCGACCTGCGCGACTTCCTGCTGCAGTTCAGTCCCCACCCCATCATGGTGGTGGTCGTGATGATGGCGATTTATGTGGCGCTGGGCCTGGTGATGGAAGAGCTGTCCATGGTGCTGCTCACCATCCCCGTGTTCTTCCCTGTCATCACTGGCCTGGGGTTTGATCCGGTGTGGTTCGGTGTGCTCATCGTCACCATCGTCGAGATCGGCATGATCTCGCCGCCCGTGGGCATGAACCTGTTCGTGATGAACTCGCTCCTGCCCATGGTCAAGCTCAAGCACATCTTCCAAGGCGTGTGGCCCTTCGTCATGGCCGACCTGGTTCGCCTGGGCATCCTGATCGCCTTTCCAGCGATCTCGCTCTGGCTACCCAGCCTGATGGCCCGATGACGAGCCGCCCGGCGCGGCGGGCGCCGGCAACGGCTGGACGTGCACCACGCTCTGCGGGTAGGGCATCTCGATGCCGTGCTCGCGCAGCAAACGCAGGATGCCCAGGTTGATCAGCGAGAGCAGCTTGAGCTGCTCGGCGCCGTCGCCCGAGTTGATCCAGTAACCCACCGTGAACTCCAGGCCGCTGGCACCAAAGGCCGAGAGCGATGCCTGCGGCGCGGGTTCCTTCAAGGCAGCCTCCTGCTCGTCCACCGCTTGCAGCAACAGCCGGCCCACCAGTTCCACGTCGCTGTCATAGCCCACCGTCACCACCGAGGTCTGCCACACGCGCGTGATCGCGGAAGACAGGTTCTCCACCCGGTTGATCACCATGAGCTCGTTGGGCACTATGGACTCGCGCCCGGCGGGCGAGCGGATCACGCTGTAGCGCGTGTTGATGTCCAGGATGCGCCCCTCGAAAGTGTCGACCTTCACGTTGTCGCCAATGCGCAGGCGGCGCTCGGCCAGGATCACAAAGCCGCTGACGTAGTTGGACGCCAGCTTCTGCAAGCCAAAGCCAATGCCCACACCAATGGCGCCGCTGAACACCGACAGCGCGGTGAGGTCGATGCCCACGGCCGAGAGCGCAATGATCAAGCCCACAAACAGCAACAGCGCGCGGGTGGCGTTGCTCACCGCCTTGCGCATGGAGAGGTCACCGCCCGTGGCCTTGCGCAGAAGGCGCGTTTCAATCGCGGAGGAGACCCACAGCGACAGGATCATCACCGCGCCGGCCGTGATGACACCCTCAATCAATGTGCGCAGGCTCAGCGTGCTGGAACCAATCTTCCAGGTGATGTCCTCCATCTCGGCCAGCACCACAGGGAGCAGCCCGCTGACCCACAGCACCATGGCCAGCCACGCCACCCATGAAATGGTGCGCTCCAGCGCGCGCACCCAGGGCGCGGTGGTGAACGCGGCCTGCAATACCTTCACGCCCACCCGGATCACCACCAGCGACACCAGCACCGGAATGGCCACCTTGAACGCCGCCAGCGGCATAAACGCGGTGACCACCGCGCGGGCCACGTAACCCAGCAGCAGCAACACCAGCGGGAACATGACGCCATCGATCAGCCGGCGGCCGAACAGCACGGAGGACTTCTCGTCCTGCATGCGCAAGCCGCGGCGCAGGGCCCAGCTCAAGCCCCACGCCAGCGCCACGCACACCAGCAGTGCCGCCAGTTCAATCAGGACCGTGGGTTGCGTGAAACCGGCCAGCCAGAGACCGATGTCGTCGATGGGTTTGGGATTCGCAGAAGCGTTCATGTCAAAACGAAACACAAGGATTGAAAAACTCAGGCGCGCCAGCTCGGCGCGCGCTTGTCGATGAAGGCCTGCACGCCTTCTTGCGCCACGTCGTGCACCATGTTGCAGGCCATGGTCTGGCCCGCAAGCTGGTAGGCCGACTCGATGCCGGTTTCGAGTTGCCGATAAAAAAGCGTCTTGCCCATGGCCACCGCTTCACGCGGCTTGGACAGGATGCGATCCACCAGGGTGTGCAGCGCCGCCTCCAGTGCGTCCGGCGCCACCACGCGGTTGACCAGGCCGCGCGAGCGCGCCTCTTCGGCGGAAATGAAATCGCCGGTGAGCAGCATCTCCATCGCCTGCTTGGGCAGGACGTTGCGCGACAGCGCCACGCCGGGCGTGGCGCAGAACAGGCCCACGTCAATGCCGTTCACACCGAAGGTGGCGTTGTCGCTGGCCACCGCCAGATCGCACTGCGCCACCAGCTGGCAGCCTGCGGCCGTGGCCAGCCCCTGCACGCGGGCCACCACCGGCACCTCCAGCTTGCGAATCGCCAGCATCAGGCGCGAGCACTGCGCAAAGAGCTTCTGGTAATAGGCCAGGTCGGGCGAAGCGCGCATCTGCTTGAGATCGTGTCCGGCGCAAAATGCGCGGCCGCTGGCGGCAATGACCACCAGCCGCGCCTGCGGGTCGGCGGCCACGGCATCCACCGCCGCCTGCAAGGCAGACAGCATGGCCTCGGACAACACATTGAAACTGCGCGGCGTGTTCAGCGTGAGCGTGTAGACGCCACGCGCATCGCGCGACTGCAGCAGCACCGGCTCGCCGGCAGGAGGGGAAGAGGTAGGGAGGGGCTCGGTCATCGGAACATTATGGGACGCCTGTGCGTCACCCCAGTTCAGACGCCGGCCAGCACCCTCAGATGCGCTTCGACGCTGCGCCCGAGCGCGCTCAGGGCATAGCCGCCTTCCAGGCAGCTGACGATGCGGCCCTTGGCGTGGCGCTGTGCCACTTCCTTGATGCGCTCGGTCATCCAGGCGTAATCCTGCTCGACCAGTCCCATCTGCGCCATGTCGTCTTCGCGGTGAGCGTCGAAGCCGGCGCTCACAAAAATCATCTGCGGCTTGTGCGCTTCCAGCCGGGGGAGCCACATCATGTCCACCAGCTCGCGAACGTCCATGCCCTTGGTGTAGGCCGGCACCGGCAGGTTGACCAGGTTGCTCGCCGTGGAGTGCTCACACACCGGATAGAACGGGTGCTGGTAGAAGCTGCACATGAGGATGCGCTCGTCGCCGGCCACGATGTCTTCGGTGCCGTTGCCGTGGTGCACGTCGAAGTCGATGATGGCCACGCGCTTGAGGCCGTGTCGCTCCAGCGCGTACTTGGCGGCCACGGCCACGTTGTTCACGAAACAAAAACCCATGGCCTGGTTGCGCGTGGCGTGGTGGCCAGGCGGGCGCACCGCACAAAACGCATTGGCCAGCTCGCCGGCGATCACGGCGTCGGTGGCGTCGATGGCGGCACCGGCGGCCATGAGGATGGCGTCCCAGCTGTGGGTGTTGATGGAGGTGTCGGGGTCGACCTGCGCGTGGCTCGGGCCACCCGCCGCCATGTCGTCGCGCAGTTGGTCGCTCAGGCCGCGCAGCGACGCCAGGTGCATGCGACCGTGGGCGAGCTCCAGGTCGGCCATGGCGGCGGCGGTGGCTTCCCGGCGCTCCAGCGCAATGTCCAGGCCGCTGATGAGCAGTCGGTCTTCGATGGCGTCGAGCCGTTCAGGGCATTCCGGGTGACCGGCGCCCATTTCGTGCCTCCAACAATCCTTGTGGGTGAAATACCCCGTGGCCTGGCTCATGGCGGTTTTACGGTAAGGTTCGCGGCATGCAAGCCGACACAAAAATTCAACAGCTGCTGAACCAGCTTAACACGGTGATCGTGGGTAAATCGCAGCAGGTTTCCGACTGCGTGGCGTGCTTGCTGGCCGGCGGGCACCTGCTCATTGAAGACGTGCCTGGCGTCGGCAAAACCACGCTGGCGCACGCGCTGGCGCGCTCGTTTGGCCTGCAGTTCTCGCGCGTGCAGTTCACCGCCGACCTCATGCCCAGCGACCTGGTGGGCGTGTCCATCTACGAGCGCGGCCGCGAAGACTTTGTCTTTCATCCTGGCCCGGTGTTTGCCCAGGTGCTGCTGGCCGACGAGATCAACCGCGCCAGCCCCAAGACGCAGAGCGCGCTGCTCGAGGCCATGGAAGAAAAGCAGGTCACGGTGGAAGGCGAAACGCGCGCCCTGCCCGAGCCTTTCTTCGTGATCGCCACCCAGAACCCGCACGACCAGCTCGGCACTTACGCCCTGCCCGAATCGCAGCTTGACCGCTTCCACATGCGCCTGTCGATCGGCTACCCCGACCGCGCCGCCGAACGCGAGCTGCTGCGCGGCCAGGACCGGCGCGACATGCTGGAGCGCCTGCCTGCCGCACTCACCCCGGCCGACCTCGCCGCGCTCCAGCACACGGTGAGCCAGGTGCACACCGCCGAGCCGGTGCTGGAGTACCTGCAGGACATCGTGGCCGCCACGCGCGGCGGGCGCTGGTTTGCGCAAGGCCTCTCACCCCGCGCTGCGCTGGCGGTGGTGCGTTCGGCCAAGGCGCAGGCCTACCTGAGCGGGCGCGACTATGTGGCGCCCGACGACATCGCCGCCATCCTGCCGCAGACGGTGGCGCACCGGCTCATTCCTGTGCGCGATGCCGGGCGCGGCCCGGTGGAGCAGGTGCGCGCCATGCTGGAAGCCGTGCCCCTACCGTGAGCACCCGCCGCCGCGCTCCGCGCGTCCCCCCTGAGAGGGGGGCGGTGCCTGAGGCCCGGCAAAGCCGGCTCCATGGCACCTTCGGATGGAGACATCCGCGCTCTGCCCTGCAGGCGTGGTGGCACAACCGCCTGCCACGCCGCGACACGCTCACGCTGACCCAGCGCAATGTCTATATCCTGCCCACGCGTGCCGGCTGGATGCTGGCGCTCACGCTGGTGCTGTTGCTCGTGGCCAGCATCAACTATCAGCTCAACCTGGGCTACCTGCTCACCTTCCTGCTTGCCGGCAGCGCAGTGGTCGGCATGCACGTGTGCCACGGCAACCTGCGCGGCGTCACCCTGCAACTGAACCCACCCGCGCCGGTGCACGCCGGGCAGGCTGCCGCGCTCGACATCCGCCTCTCCAGCGAACGCAAGCGCACCCGCTACGGCATTGGCATGGGCGTGATCGGCGTCGACCTGGCCCACACGCCGCTGGCCTGGACCGATGTGCCGGCGCAAGGCAGCAGCACGTTGCAGGTGGGCTGGCCGGTGCCGGGGCGCGGCCTGCATGCACTGCCACCACTGAACGCGCTCACGCTGTTTCCGCTGGGGACCTTTCGGGTGTGGACGGTATGGCGTCCCGCCGCCACGGTGCTGGTGTATCCGTCCCCCGAGACCCAGCCGCCGCCCCTGCCGCCGGGCGAGCCGCAGGCCGGAAGCTCGGGCAGCGCCCGAGTCCAAAGCACGGGCGAATTTGACGGTGTGCGCGCGTACCGGCGGGGCGACCCGATCAAGGCGGTGGTGTGGAAGAAGGCCGCGCAGGCGTTTGCGGCCGGACGCGACGAGCTCGTGAGCCGCGACGCGCTTTCCACCCAGCGACAGGAACTGTGGCTCGACCACGCCCAGTGCGGCCACAGCGGCCTGGAAGCGCGCCTTTCGCGGCTGACCGCCTGGGTGCTCATGGCCGATCGCCTCGGGCTCCACTACGGCCTGCGCCTGCCGGGCCGCGAGATCGCACCCGACGAGGGCCCGGCGCACCGGGCCCGCTGCCTGGAGGCGCTGGCGCTGGCATGAACACCCTCACGTTGTCCTCTTTGCCCCGCGAAACGCGCGACACGCTGTTCCTGCTGGCCGTGGTGGCCTGGGTGGTGGGCATGCAGGTGGGGCAGATCCCAGCCTGGTGCACGGCGCTGGCCGCGGGGGTGTTGGTGTGGCGCACCACGCTGGTCTTGCGCGGGCTGCCGCTGCCTGGCTGGCCCTGGCGACTGGGCCTGCTCACCGTCGCCATGGCCGCCACCTGGGCCACACACGGCACCTTGCTCGGGCAAGACGCGGGCGTGACGCTGGTGGTGGTGCTGCTGGCCTTGAAAACGCTGGAGATGCGCGCGCGCCGCGACGCCTTCGTCATTTTCTTCCTCGCCTTCTTCACCCTCCTCACCCACTTCTTCCAGTCGCAGTCGTTGCTCACGGCGGCCGGCATCCTGATCGCGCTGCTGGGCCTGCTCACCGCGCTGGTCAACGCGCACATGCCGGTCGGGCGACCGCCGCTGGCGCATGCGGCACGCATCGCCTGTGGCATGGCATTGATGGGCGCGCCCATCATGCTGGTGCTGTTTCTGCTGTTTCCGCGCATGGCGCCGCTGTGGGGTGTGCCCAGCGAAGACCGGGGACGCAGCGGCTTGTCCAGCACCATGCGCGTGGGGCAGATCGCCGAGCTGGTGCTGGACGACAACATCGCCCTGCGGGTGCGCTTTGAGGGCCGTCCGCCGCCGCAGGGCGAGCTGTACTTCCGCGGGCCCGTGCTCAGCCACTTCGATGGGGTCGAATGGCGACCGACCCGTTCTGAATTTCCGGTGCGCATGGCGCTGGACAGCGCGCTGGTGGTGTCGGGCGACCCCATCCGCTACGAAGTGACCATGGAACCGCACCGCCGGCCCTGGCTCTTCGTGCTCGAAGCCGCTTCACAAACGCCAGAGGTGCCGGGCGCGAACGTGCGCATGACCAGCGAGCTGCAATGGCTCACCGACCGCCCCATGAGCAGCCTGGTGCGCTACAACGCGGTCAGCCACACCACCTTCCGCCACGGCCCGCTCACGCCCGCCGTGGCCCTGCAGGACCACGTGTCGCTGCCGCCCGGCTACAACCCGCGCACCATGGTGCTGGCGCAGCAACTGCGCCGCGAACACGGCCCTGGCCCAGACGCCAGCCCGCGCATCGTCAGCGCCGTGATGGACCGGCTGCGCACCGGCGGCTACACCTACACGCTGGAACCTGGCCAGTTCGGGCAGCACACCGCCGACGAATTCTGGTTTGACCGCCGCCAGGGTTTCTGCGAACACATCGCCAGCAGTTTCGTGATCCTCATGCGCGCGCTCGACATCCCCGCGCGCATCGTCACCGGCTACCAGGGCGGCGAGCTCAACGGCGTCGACGGCTACTGGACCGTGCGCCAGCGCGACGCCCACGCCTGGGCCGAGGTGTGGCTGCAAGGCCAGGGCTGGGTGCGTGTGGACCCGACCTCGGCCGTGTCGCCCGGGCGCATCGGCTCGCTGCAGCGCCTGAATGCGCCCGAAGGCGCGCTGGCCGGCGCGATCCGCAACCTCAACCCCACCATGGCCGCCCAGCTGCGCGCCGCCTGGGAAGCCGCCAACAACCGCTGGAACCAGTGGGTGCTGAACTACACCGAAGGCCGCCAGCTCGACCTGCTCAAAAACCTCGGCTTCCCCTCTCCCAGCTGGACCGACCTGGCCTACGTGCTGATTGGCGTGATCGTCCTCGTGAGCCTGCTGGGTGCGGCGTGGACGCTGTGGGAACGCCAGCAGCACGATCCCTGGCTGCGCCTGCTGCAGCGCGCCCGCGCCCGGCTGCAGGCGCTGGGCCTGGACAGCGCCGACCACACGCCACCCCGCGAGCTGGCCCACCGCGTGCAGCAACGCTGGGGCCGCTCGGAGGCCACGCAACGCATTGCACAATGGCTGCTGCAACTCGAAGCCCAGCGGTACAGCCGCCCGGGCGCCCCCGACACCCCCACCCTGGCCGCGCTGCAACGCGAGTTCCGGCAACTGGCCTGGCCCCGAAAAGACCCTCTTTGAAACCGCTTCACGTTCCGTTCCCTGTGCGCACTGCACTGCTGGCAGGCGCCTGCACCTTGTCGCTCGGCCTGTGCACCAGCGCCCTCGCCCAGTCTCCCGCCAAGTCGCGCCCGGCCGCCCAGGCCAAGGCCCCTGCGTACAGCTACGCGCAGAGCGAGGCCGCCATGGCCTTTGCCACCGACCTCGCCGAGCGCCGCAACCTCGACCCCGCCTGGGTGCGCCAGCAGATCGGCTCGGCCCTGCGCATCCCGACCGTCATTCGCCTGATGCAACCCGCACCCAGCGGCTCCCCCAAAAACTGGGCCGCCTACCGCGCGCGCTTCATTGAGCCCGTGCGGCTGCGCGCCGGCCAGCGTTTCTGGGAAGCCAACCGCGACACCCTGGCACGGGCCGAGGCCGAGTTCGGTGTGCCCGCCAGCCTGATCGTCGGCGTGATCGGTGTGGAAACCCTGTACGGCCAGCACACCGGCAACTTCCGGGTGATCGACGCGCTCACCACCCTGGCCTTCGACTTCCCCGCCAGCCACCCGCGCGCGGCCACGCGCACCGAGTTCTTTCGCAGCGAACTCGAACAATTCCTGAGCCTGGCCGAGCGCACCGGCACCGACCCCGCCAGCTACCTCGGCAGCTACGCAGGCGCCATGGGCTGGCCCCAGTTCATGCCCAGCAGCTGGGTGAAGTACGCCATCGACTTCGACGCCGACGGCAAGGTCGACCTCTTCAACAGCCAGGCCGACGTGATTGGCTCGGTGGCCAACTACTTCAAGGAATTTGGCTGGAAGCCCGGCATGCCCACGCACTACCCCGTGCGCTTTGCCCCCGGGCAGACAAAAGAAGACTTCGAGACCCTGCTCGCGCCCGACATCCTGCCCAGCTTCAGCGTGGCGAGCTTCACCGGCAAGGGCGCGGTGCTGGAAGGCGCCGCCTTGCAACATGCAGGGCAGCTCGCACTGGTGGAACTGCAAAACGCGGGCGCGGCTTCCAGCTACGTGGCCGGCACCGAAAACTTCTACGTGGTCACGCGCTACAACTGGAGCAGCTACTACGCGCTGGCGGTGATCGAGCTGGGTGAGGCGGTGCGGGAGCGGATCTGCGTCGAGCGTCCCGCCAGCGCACCCGACCTCAATGCGCCTGCAAACCCATCAGCGGAAAGTCGTAGTTCGAATCCACCACCCGTGCTGCCATCGTCGGCAGCATGCGGTCGATGAACACTTCGCCCACCCAACGGCGCAGCGCGGGGTTGCTCATGGGGCCCGCGCTCTGCAGCGCCATGCCGCTGAAGGTGCTGATGCCGTCGTCCATGGTCAGGCCCATGGGCACGGGTGGCAGTCCCTCGCCAGACGCAGCGGCGGTGGACTGTTGCCAGGCGCTGTCGAAGCGGTCGAAGCAGCCCACCGTGCCCTTGCGCCAGACGTCGGCCATGTAGAAAAGCCAGGCGCCCTGGTCTTCCACCACAAAGCCCCAGGAAAACTCATGGATGCCGTCCGGCGCCTGGGCAAACACCCCCAGCTCCATCACATCGGCGCGGGCCTTGAACTCGGCGTACAGCGGGCCAGGGCCTGAGAGTTCGCCCTTCACGAAGCGCTCGACCATCCCCGGGTCGGAACTGAACAGCGGCAGCGGGTCGCTCCATTCGCGTTTGGCGCGGTTGATGAGGCGCGAGGTGGCGTCGGCGCTCTTCTGGGCCTGGATGCAGCGATCCATGAAGGTCTTGCGCCCTTCGGGCGTGGAGATCAGGTTCACCGTGTCGGTGAAGGCGGCGTCGTCCTTGAGGTACCCGTCCTCGCGCAGGCGCAGCACGATGTCGAGCATGGAGCTGCGGGTGATGTGTTCGATCATGTAGGCCATGTCGCCACCCTCGAAGTCGACCATCGACTGCTGCACCCACGCCATGGTCTCTTCGTGGGAGAGCCCTTGGGGTGCCCGAGGCATGTCGTTGAACAGGGCGCGCAGCACCCTTACCGTATCCAGATCGCTGGCCATGGAAACTCCGTTGATGACGTTCCGGGCGGGGCGAGGCGACAAGCCCCACGCCGGCCTGACACATCAGCATAGGTGCATTTGCGTGCGTGCAAGCCCCAACGCCGGCGCCCTGCGTGACATTTGCTGCCGTTCGCGAGGTTTTCCGCGCCGTTCAGGCCGTTTGTCGCGCGCGCTGCGTGCCCACCACCACGAGCGCTGTCAGCATCATCAGCACGCCGGCCAGCTGGCTCGGGGTCAAGGCGCGGCCGTACACCGCCCATTCCACCCCCACCGCGCAGGCGGGGTACACAAACTGCAACACGGCCACCCGGCCAGCACTCAGGCGCGCCACCCCGGCGTACAGCACCACGTAAGCCAGGCCGGTGTGGATCACACCCAGACCCGCCAGCCATGCCCAGGCCGCGCCAGCCGGCGGCCAGCCATGCACAAACGGCCACCACGCCAGCACCACCGCCCCCACCGCGCACTGCCACCAGGAGAGCGCCAGCGGCGTGACCCCACGCGCCCGGTTGGCAATGAGGGTGAGGGCGGCATAGCCCACCGAGTTGAGCAAGGCCAGAGCGATGCCCCAGAGGTAGGTGGACGACCAGGCCACACCGCCCAGCGCGCCATCGACCCAGCCCGAGGCCAGCGCGAGCCCGACCAGCGCCGCCAGCGCGGCCCATGCCTGCGCCCGGGTCACGCGCTCCTTCCACCACCACGCTCCAAACGCCATCACCAGAAAGGGCTGCACGTGCACCACCACCGTGGCCACACCGATCGACGTGCGCTCGATGGCTTCAAAGAACATCACCCAGTTGAACACCGCGAGCACGCCGGCACTCACCGCCGCCATCAGCGCCCGGCCCGAGAGCTTGAGTTCTGACCAGCGCCGCGTGAGGGCAAACCAGGCGGTGAGCGCCAGAAGGCCGAATGCGCAACGAAACCACACCGCCGTGAGCGGACTCTGGCCCGCCTCTTCCAGGAAGATGCCCAGCGTGCCGAGCATCAGCCCGCCCGCCACCATCAGCCACATGCCGTGGCGTTCGCGCAATGCGGTCAGCGGGTGGGAGGCCGAGGGCACGGAAAGGGACGCAGAAGAGCTCATGGCGCCGATCGTCCAACAGATGCGTTGGCGAGACCAGCGGATAAATAGAATCCCGAACATTCGATAAACGAATGGATTCACCGCCATGAACCACACCGATCTGCAGCTGGACTGGCTTCGCGCATTCGTCGCCGTGGTGGACGGCGGCTCGCTGTCTGCCGCCGCACCGCTGGTGCACCGCTCGCAACCCGCGGTGAGCATGCAGATCCGAAAGCTGGAAGACGCCGTGGGCCGCGCGGTGCTGCTGCGCGGCCCACGCCACCTGGCGTTGACGCCCACCGGCACCGAGCTGCTGGGCTATGCGCGGCGCATGCTGGCGCTGCACCACGAAACGCTGGAGGCGCTGCACGGGCCTGTGCTCAGCGGCCGCGTGCGGCTGGGTGTGCCCGACGACTACGCGGGCGCCTACCTCACCCCGGTGCTGCGCAGCTACGCCAACCGCCACGCGGGCGTAGAGATCGAGCTGCACTGCGAACAGTCCACGTCGCTGATCCCCAAGGTGCAGCGCGGCGAGATCGATGTGGCGCTGATCTCGCGCGACAAGGCCACGCGCGGCACGCTGCTGTTTCAGGAACCATTGGTGTGGGTGGGGTCACCCCAATTCGAGGTGTGGCGGCGCGACCCCCTGCCGATTGCGGTCTACGAAGCCACCAGCCTGGCGCGCCGCGCGGTGATCGCCGCCCTCTCGGCGCAGCGGCGCGCCTACCGCGTGGTCTACAACAGCTCCAGCCTCGCCGGGCAGCTGGCCGCGGTGGAAAGTGGCCTGGCGCTGGCGGTGCTCACGCGCTGCAGCGCGCCGGCGCACCTCACAGTGCTGGGCGAACGGCAAGGCCTGCCGGCGCTGGAAGCGATGGACGTGGCGGTCTACCGCAGCGCGGCGTCACGCCACCTGCCGGCGGTGGACGCGCTGTTTGAACAAATGGTGCAGACGCTGGGCAAGGCCAGCTGAGCCACGAATGAGGAAACGCCAACCCAGGGATACCGAGGGTCCGGCTCCGCCGGCCCCAGGTGTCGCCCCCCTCCCGCCACAGGCGAGAGAGAGGGGGGAGCGCCGAAGGCGCGCGGGGGGAGCCCGCCGAATTCAGCTTGAAGGGACGAGGAAGTCCTGGCTGATGCGCCCGCCAAGTTCGTTCACGCGGTCCAGGAACTGCGTGAGGAAGGCGTGCAGGCCGGTGGACAGGATTTCGTCGATGCGGGCGTACTGCAGGTCGGCCTTGAGCTTGCCGGCACGGCGCAGGGTTTCGCCGCTGTGCTCGTTGGCCACCACGGCCAGGTTGTTCACCACCTCGTTCAGGCTGGCGGCCAGGCTGCGCGGCATGTCGGCCCGCAGGATCAACAGCTCGGCCACACGCTCGGGCGTGATGACGTCGCGGTACACCTTGCGGTAGACCTCGAAGCCGCTCACGCTGCGCAGGATCGCGCTCCAGTGGTAGAAGTCGTACTCCTGATCGAGCTCGCTGGCGGCGCCGAAGAAGTCGCTGTGCACCGCGTGGAACTTCACGTCCAGCAGGCGCGCGGTGTTGTCGGCGCGCTCCAGGAAAGTGCCCATGCGGTAGAAGTGAAAAGCCTCGTCCTGCAGCATGGTGCCAATGGCCACGCCGCGCGAGAGGTGTGAGCGGAACTTGACCCACTCGAAGAATTCGCCCGGGTCGCGCTCGAAGTTCTTGCCCTTGAGCATGCGGGTGAGTTCGAGCCAGGTCTGGTTCTGCGTTTCCCAGAATTCGGTGGTGAGCGCACCGCGCACGGCGCGGGCGTTTTCGCGGGCGCCCTTGAGGCAGGCCACGATGCTCGACGGGTTGGACTCGTCGCGCACCATGAAGTCCAGCACATTGCGCGGCGTGATTTCCTTGCCGTACTTTTGTGTGTAGGTGTACATGAGCTCGCTGATGGCGAGCAAACCTTCCCAGCCCACTTGGGCCACCGCGGCAGATTGCGGCAGCAGCGAGGTCTGGTAGTTCACATCCAGCATGCGGGCGGTGTTCTCCGCACGCTCGGTGTAGCGGGACATCCAGAAAAGGTGATCGGCGGTGCGCGAAAGCATGTTGTGTCCCTCAGTCTTCCAGAATCCACGTGTCTTTTGTACCGCCACCCTGTGACGAGTTGACGACCAGCGAGCCCTCCTTGAGGGCCACGCGCGTCAGGCCACCGGGGACCATCTGCACCGTTTTGCCGCTGAGCACGAAGGGACGCAGGTCGATGTGGCGCGGCGCCACACCGCTTTGCACATAGGTGGGGCAGGTGGACAGCGAGAGCGTGGGCTGCGCGATGTAGCCCGTGGGATTGGCCGCCACGGCCTTGCGGAAGTCCTCGATCTCGGCCTGCGTGGAAGCCGGGCCGACCAGCATGCCGTAGCCGCCCGCGCCGTGCACTTCCTTGACCACCAGGTCCTTCATGTTCGCCAGCATGTACTTCAGGTCTTCGGGCTCGCGGCCCATGAAGGTGGGCACGTTGTTGAGGATGGGCTTCTGCCCGAGGTAGAACTCGATCATCTTGGGCACGTAGGGGTAGATCGACTTGTCGTCGGCCACGCCCGTGCCCACCGCATTGCAGATCGCCACGTTGCCGCTGCGGTACACGCCCAGCAGGCCTTCGCAGCCCAGGGTGGACGTGGGCCGGAACACGGAGGGGTCGAGAAAATCGTCATCCACCCGGCGGTAGATCACGTCCACGCGCTTGGGGCCGCGCGTGGTGCGCATGTAGACAAAGTTGTCCTTCACGAAGAGGTCTTGCCCCTCCACCAACTCGATGCCCATTTGCTGCGCGAGGAACGCGTGTTCGAAGTACGCGCTGTTGTACATGCCGGGCGTGAGCACCACCACGGTGGGCTCGGCGGTGGTGGCCGGGCTGCTGGCGCGCAGGGTTTCAAGCAGCAGGTCGGGGTAGTGCGCCACGGGGGCCACGCGGTTCTGGCCGAAGAGTTCGGGGAAGAGCCGCATCATCATCTTGCGGTCTTCGAGCATGTAGCTCACGCCGCTGGGCACCCGCAGGTTGTCTTCAAGCACGTAGTACTCGCCTACGCCGTCGGCGTTGGGGGCGCGCACGATGTCGATGCCGGAAATGTGCGAGTAGATGTTGTGCGGCACATCCACGCCCATCATCTCGGGGCGGAACTGCGCGTTCTGGAAGATCTGGTCGGCGGGCACGATGCCGGCCTTGATGATTTCCTGGTCGTGATAGACGTCGTGGATGAAGCGGTTGAGCGCCGTCACGCGCTGCACCAGGCCTTCTTCCATGCTCTGCCACTCATGGGCTGGAATCACGCGGGGGATCAGGTCGAAAGGAATGAGGCGCTCGGTGCCGGAGCCGTCCTCGTCTTTGGCGCCGTACACCGCAAAGGTGATACCCACGCGGCGGAAGATCATTTCCGCCTCCTCCCGCCGGGCCGCCATCACTTCCTCGGGCTGCTGGGCCAGCCAGTTGGCGTAGTTCTGATAGTGGGCCCGGACCTCGCTGGGCGAGGCATTCATTTCGTCAAACATCGGTCTGCTCATGGGCTTTTTCTCCTGAAGACAGCATAGCAAGGACCGGGCCAGGGTTTTCCTGGGTACCGGCCGATTCAACCCGGATGGTGCCAATACCGGCGGCCTGCCTCGCGCTGGCACACCACCGCTTCCGGCGCCTCGCTGCGCCAGGTGGCCGCTCCGCATTCGGGCGAGTTGCGCCACGCGATGCCCCGCTGCACATAGCGCTCCAGCACGGCGGGCGCAGGGTGGCCAAAGCGGTTGCGGTAGCCCGACTGCACCAGCACCCAGCGCGGCTGCAAGGTGTTGAGCAGCACCGGGCTGCTCGACGTGTGGCTGCCATGGTGCGGCGCGAGCATGAGCGTGGCCCGCAGCTCGGGCCGGGCCATGGCCAGCCGCACTTCGTGGGCGGCGTCGAGGTCGCCGGCGAGCCAGGCGCTGTGCGTGCCATTGCTCACCCGCAGCACGCAAGACATGGCGTTGCTGGACAAACGGCCGGTGCCGTCTTCGGCGTAGTCGTCGGGTTGCGGGTGCAGCACCTCGAAGTCCACACCGTCCCACTGCCAGCGCTGGCCGGCCACGCAGCGGCGTTCGGCCTGGCTGTCGAACGAAGACAGCCAGCGCGCCTGCGGCTGCGCAGCCTGCACGGCGGCCGCGCCCCCGGCGTGGTCGCTGTCGCGGTGGCTCACCACCACGGCATCCAGCCGCTCCCCGAACGCGCGCAACAGCGGCACCACCACACGGTCACCCGCGTCGGCCGCGTCGGGTTGGGGGCCGTAGCGCGGCCCGGTGTCGTACAGGAGGCTGTGGGTGGCTGTGCGCAGCAGCACCGCGCTGCCCTGCCCCACATCCAGCGCCAGCAGCTCGAACTCACCGCCTGTGGGGCGCGGCGGCACATACAGCAGCGCAGGCCACAACAGCATCACGCCCGCCAGGCGTACCGCCCAGGGCACGCGCAGCACCAGCAGCACGCCGCCGAGCACCGCCGCCAGCGCCAGCGGCCAGGGCGCCACGGGCCGGAACAGCGTGGCCCCGGGCCATGCGCCCAGCCACTGCAAGGCCAGCGCCAGCGCCTGAACAGCCCAGGCCGCCAAGTCCCAGAGCGGCGGCACGATCACCCCCAGCAGCGCCAGCGGCGTCACCAGCAACGTGACCCACGGAATGGCCGCCAGATTGGCCAGCAGCCCCACCACCGAGAACTGCCCGAACAGCAACAGCGTGAGCGGCGTGAGCGCCACCGTCACCACACCTTGTTCGCGAAACAGCCCGACCAGCGCCTTCAGTGCCCGTCGAATCCAGGACGGGCGCGGCGCGCCACTATCCAGCGGGCGGCGCCCCGGGTCGGTGGCAAACAGGATGCCCACCGCCACGAAGCTGAGCCAGAACCCCGCCTGCAGCAGCGCCCAGGGATCGAGCAGCACCACCACCGCCATGGCCAGCAACCACACACAGGGCCAGGGCCACTGCCGCACGGAAAGCCGCAGCCCCACCACCACGGCCAGCATGAGCACCGTGCGCTGGGCCGGCACGCCCCAACCCGAAAACAGCGCATAGGCGGTGGCCAGCGCCACACCGCCCAGGCCGGCCGCCCAAGGCACCGGCATTGCCAGCAAGGCGCGCGGCCATACGTGCGCCAGCCGGCGCCACAGCGCACCCACCAGGCCGGTGGCCAGCCAGGCGAACAGCGTCACGTGCAAACCCGAAATACTCATCAAGTGGGCCACGCCCGTGGCGCGAAAGAGGTCCCAGTCGGCGCGGTCGATGGCCGACTGATCGCCCACCACCAGCGCGGCCAGCACGCCCGCGCTGCGCGGGTCAGACGCCACTTGTGCCTCAATGCGCTCGGCCACGGCCTGCCGCAGGCGGTCCAGCGGGTGCCACCAGGTCGCACCCAGCCATTGCGGCAGCGGGTCGCGCGGGCCGCTGCGCACATAGCCGGTGGCCTGGATGCCCTGCTCCCAGAGCCATCGTTCGCGGTCAAACCCGTACGGGTTCAGGTTGCCGTGCGGGCTGCGCAGCCGCACCGTGAAGCGCCAGCGGTCCGCAGCCCGCAGGCCCGGGCTGGCGGCATTCAGGGCCCACAGCGCTCCCTGCGGCTGTGCGCTGGCTCCCGCATACCAGCCCAGCTGCAGGCGCGGTGGAAGCTGTACGGGCTGCCCGGCGCGGCTGGCGCTCTCCACCACAAAGTCAAAGCGCTCGCCCTGCGCACTGCGCTGCGGCAGCGAGGCAACGCGGCCCGTCACCTCGATGTCGATGCCTTGCAGGGTCGGCTCCAGCGCATCGGCGGCAAAGTGCACGGCGCGTGCGCCAGTCAGACCCCAGCCCAGCAGCACACCCGCCAGCAGTGCCATGGCCAGCACGGGCGCGAGCCGCCGAACCCACCGCAGGCCCCCCAGGGCACACAGCCCGGTGGCCAGCGCAGCGCCATACAGCGCCATGGGCGACAGATCGGCCTGCTGCAACTGCAAGGCCACACCGTACACCCAGCCCAGCAGCACCACGAAGCCCCAATGACGCATGATCAGGTGGCGCGCCAAGGCCTGGCAGAAATGTCATCCGGCCGTGGCGCAAGACTTGCTAGCATGGCTGCAAGCCGCGACGGCAAAAGCGTTGCCCGCGGACCCATTGTTTTATTCCTCCCTGGAAAGTCTCTCGTATGGCCATCCACGTCGCCCTGAGCCACATCACCCATTATCGGTACGACCGCCTGGTCAAACTGGGTCCTCAGGTGGTCCGGCTGCGGCCCGCGCCGCACAGCCGCACCAAGGTGCTCTCGTATTCGCAGCGCATCGAACCCGGCGGCCACTTCATCAACTGGCAGCAAGACCCGTTTGCCAACTACCAGGCGCGCCTGGTGTTCCCCGAGCCCACCACCGAGTTCAAGGTCACCATCGACCTCGTGGTGGAAATGGCGGTCTACAACCCGTTCGACTTTTTCCTGGAGCCCTCGGCAGAAAACTTCCCGTTCAAGTACGAAGACGCCCAGCAGCAGGAACTCGCGCCCTACCTGGCCACTGCGCCGCTCACGCCCCTGCTGAAAAAATACGTCGACGAGGTGGATCGCACCGAGCGCCGCACCATCGACTTCCTGGTCGACATCAACCAGCGCCTGCAACGCGACATCGCGTACACCATCCGCATGGAGCCCGGCGTGCAGACGCCCGAAGAAACGCTCAAGCTGGGCAGCGGTTCGTGCCGCGACAGCGGCTGGCTGCTGGTGCAGATCCTGCGCCACATGGGCTTGGCCGCACGCTTCGTCTCGGGCTACCTGATCCAGCTCACCGCCGATGTGAAGTCGGTCGATGGCCCCAACGGCCCTGAAAAAGACTTCACCGACCTGCACGCGTGGTGCGAGGTGTTCCTGCCCGGCGCCGGCTGGATCGGCCTGGACCCGACCTCCGGCCTGCTCGCCGGCGAAGGCCACGTGCCGCTGGCCTGCACGCCGCAGCCTTCCAGCGCAGCGCCGGTCGAAGGTGCCATGGACAAATGCGAGGTGGAGTTCAGCCACCACATGAGCGTGACGCGCGTTTACGAATCGCCGCGCGTGACCAACCCCTACACCGAAGAACAATGGTCCGGCGTGCTGGCGCTGGGCGAGAAGGTGGACGCCGACCTCGTGAACCACGACGTGCGCCTGACCATGGGTGGCGAGCCCACCTTCGTGGCCACCAGCGACCGCGACGCCGGCGAATGGAACACCGACGCGCTGGGCCCCACCAAACGCGGCTACGCCACCGAACTGCTCGGGCGCCTGCGCGAGCAATACGGCGCCGGTGGCTTCGTTCACATGGGCCAGGGCAAGTGGTACCCCGGCGAGCAGCTGCCGCGCTGGGCGCTCTCGATGTTCTGGCGCGCCGACGGCGAAACCATCTGGCGCAACCCGGCCCTGCTGGCCGACGAGCGCGACGAAGCCCACTACACCGCCGACGACGCGCGCCGCTTCACGCAGGCGCTCGCCCGCAAGCTGGGCCTGTCCACGCAATACATCACCCCCGGCTTCGAGGACACCTGGTACTACCTCTGGCGCGAACGCCGCCTGCCCGTGAACGTGGACCCTTTCGACAGCAAGCTCGACGACGAGCTCGAGCGCGCGCGCCTGCGCCGCGTGTTCGGCCAGGGCCTGGAAGCCACCGTGGGCTACGTGCTGCCACTGCAGGCCTCGGGCATGAACGGCGCGCTCTCCAGCAACGGCAAGAGCGGCTACCCGCGCATCTCCGGCACGGTGTGGTCCACCGGGCCTTGGTTCTTCCGCGATGAGCGCATGTACCTGATTCCGGGCGACTCGCCGATGGGCTACCGCCTGCCGCTGGACTCGCTGCCCTGGGTGTCGGCTGGCGACTACCCGTACCACATCGAGCAAGACCCGCACTCCGCGCGCGACCCCTTGCCGCGCGGCGCCGCCGTCAAACACCAGGTGTCGCCGCACCAGGTGGGTGGCGGCTTTGCCGAGGGCGGCACCGTGTCGCTGCAAGGCATGGACTACGACCCGGACGGGGAAACCGTGGAAGGCCTGCGCCCGGGCCAGCCGGGCCCCGGTGCGGCGCCCGCGCAAGCGCTGGCCGCGCGTTTCCCGCAGCGGGGTGAGTCGGCGGCCTGGCTCACGCGCACCGCACTCTGCGTGGAAGCGCGCGACCCGCACCGCGCCAACGGCCCCAAGGCCGAGAAAGCCGGCGGCGGCAAGAACCACCACCTCTACATCTTCATGCCGCCCATGGCGCACCTGGAGGACTACCTCGACCTGCTCGCCGCCGTGGAAGCCACCGCCGAAAAGCTGGGCATGAGCATCGTGCTCGAAGGCTACCCGCCGCCGCGCGACCCGCGCCTGAAGATGCTGCAGGTCACCCCCGACCCCGGCGTGATCGAGGTCAACATCCACCCCGCGCACAACTGGGGCGAGCTGGTGGAGCACACCGAGTTTCTGTACGGCGCGGCCCACCAGACACGCCTGTGCGCCGAGAAGTTCATGACCGACGGGCGCCACACCGGCACCGGTGGCGGCAACCACTTCGTGCTGGGCGGCGCCACGCCGGCGGATTCGCCCTTCCTGCGCAAGCCCGAGCTGCTGGGCAGCCTGCTGGCCTACTGGCACAACCACCCTTCGCTGTCGTACCTGTTCAGCGGCCTGTTCATCGGTCCGACGAGCCAGGCACCGCGCGTGGACGAAGCGCGCAACGACCAGCTGGTGGAGCTGGACATTGCGCTGGCGCAGATCGAGAAAAACCGCAAGACCTACGGCGAAGACATGCCGCCCTGGATGGTGGACCGCACGCTGCGCAACATCCTGATCGACGTCACCGGCAACACGCACCGCAGCGAGTTCTGCATCGACAAGCTGTACTCGCCCGACGGCCCCACCGGCCGCCTGGGCCTGCTGGAGCTGCGCGCGTTTGAAATGCCGCCGCATGCGCGCATGAGCATCGCGCAGCAGCTGCTGCTGCGCGCCATGGTCGCGCGCTTCTGGCAACAACCCTGGCAGGGCAAGCTCACGCGCTGGGGCACCGAGCTGCACGACCGCTTCCTGCTGCCCACGTTTGTGCGCATGGATTTCGAGGACGTGCTCACCGACATGGCCGACTTCGGCTACCACTTCGACATGTCGTGGTTCGAGCCGCACTTCGAGTTCCGCTTCCCGCTGGTGGGTGAGGTCACCGCCCGCGGCATCGAGCTCACCATCCGCAGCGCGCTGGAACCCTGGCACGTCATGGGCGAAGAAGGCGCGCCCGGCGGCACCGTGCGCTACGTGGATTCGTCGCTTGAACGCGTGGAGGTGCGGGTCAGCGGCTTCAACGACAGCCGCCACGTCATCACCTGCAACGGCCGCGCACTGCCCCTGCAGAGCACCGGCACGGTGGGTGAGTTCGTGGCGGGTGTGCGCTACAAGGCCTGGAGCCCGCCGTCGGCGCTGCACCCGTCCATTCCTGCGCACGCGCCACTCACGTTCGACATCGTCGACACCTGGCTCAAGCGGTCCATGGGCGGCTGCCAGTACCACGTCGCCCACCCGGGCGGGCGCAACTACGACACCTTCCCCATCAACACCTACGAAGCCGAAAGCCGCCGGCTCTCGCGCTTCTTCCAGATGGGCCACACGCCCGGCCGCATGGACGTGGCGCCGGCCGTCCACAGCCGCGAGTTCCCGTTCACGCTCGATCTTCGGACCTGAACACGACCGCTCAGACCCAAGGACAAACCCTGTGTGAAGGATGCAACAAGGCGATCCACGCTCTCCCGCGGCGCCCGCACCCCAGCGGGCATACTCGGTGACCGTGAATCCCGAACCGACCGAATCCCTCTTTGCCGCACTGCGCCCAGACTCACCTTGTGACTGGGCGCTTTCGCTGTCGGTGGCGGCCGACGCGGGCCACCGCGACGACCTGCGCGCCGGCGGCCAGCCTGAGGCCACCGAACTCGCCCCCACCTGGGCGAGCTTCTTCGAACACATTGGCGCCGACGGCTTCGCCGATCTGAACCGCCGCGCCGACAACCTCGACCGCCAGATCCGCGACAACGGCGTCACCTACAACGTCTACGCCGACGCCTCCACCGGCCTGGAGCGGCCCTGGTCGCTCGACCTCTTCCCCAAACTCATCAGCCCGCAAGACTGGGCGCAGATCGAAACCGGCGTGCTGCAGCGCACCCGCCTGCTCAACGCCATGATGGCCGACCTCTACGGCGAGCGCGAGCTGCTCAAGCGCGCGCTGCTGCCGGCCGCACTGGTGCAAGGCCACCCCGGCTACCTGCGCTCCATGCAGGGCATGCGCCCGCCCGGCGACACCTGGCTGCACATCGTGGGCTTTGACCTCGCGCAGGGGCCCGATGGCCGCTGGTGGGTGGTGGGCCAACGCACGCAGGCACCTTCGGGCCTGGGCTACCTACTGGAAAACCGCATCGCCATCGCGCGCCAGTTCCCCAAGGCCTTTGCCGGCATGAAAGTGCAGCGCCTGGCCGCGAGCTACCGCGCGCTCATGGACGGCATCAAGCGCATGGCACCTGAAGGCGAAAACGCGCGCATCGCCCTGCTCACGCCCGGTCCGTACAACGAAACCTATTTCGAGCACGCGTACCTCGCGCGCTACCTGGGGCTCACGCTGGTGGAAGGCAACGACCTCACCGTGCGCGACCAGCGCCTGTTTCTCAAGACGCTCAGCGGCCTGGAGCCGGTGCATGCGCTCATCAAGCGCCTGGACGACGAGTGGCTGGACCCGCTGGAGCTGCGCTCCGACTCGCGCCTGGGCGTGCCCGGCCTGCTGCAGGTGCTGCGCGCGGGCAACCTGCTGCTGGCCAACGCACCGGGCTCCGCGCCACTGGAGTCCAGCGCGTTGCTGGGCTTCCTGCCCGCCATCAGCCGCCACCTGCTGGGTGAAGAGCTCGCCCTGCCCTCGCTGGCCACCTGGTGGTGCGGCGAAGACGCGGCGCTGCGCGAGGTGCTGCCCTTGCTCAAGGACAGCGTGATCAAGCCCACCTACCCGCGCTCGGGCCTGGACACCGTGATGGGCCAGAGCCTGAGCGAGCGCGAACTCGACGAATGGTCGGGCCGCATGGCCCGCCACCCCGACGACTACACGGTGCAGTCGTGGCTGCCGCTGTCGCAAACCCCGACCTGGAGTGGCGAGCGGCTCATGCCGCGCTCATCGATGCTGCGCGTGTTTGCGCTGGCCGACGGCCCGCAGTCCTGGCGTGTGCTGCCCGGCGGCCTGGTGCGGCTGGCACCGCGTGGCGAGCTCATAGCGGCCATGCAGCGTGGCGGCAGCAGCGTGGACTGCTGGGTACAGACCGATGGCCCGGTGGACCACACCAGCCTGCTGCAGTCCGCGCCCAGCACGCTGTCGCTGGCACAGCAGAAACAGCCCGTGACCAGCCGCGCGGCCGAAAACCTGTTCTGGCTCGGCCGCTACACCGAGCGCGCTGAAAACAGCATCCGCCTCGCGCAGATCGTGCTGAACCACATGGGCGGCGAAGAACCCAATTCGCGCGCGCTGATGGCCTGGCTCTCCAACATGGCGCGCGAGAACGCCCTGGTGCTGCCCGATGTGCCCACCGCCACGCTCTCCGCACGCGTGTTCGCGCGCAGCCTCATTGCCGCGCTGTCACCGGCCCCCGGCAATGCGCTGGCCGCGCAATCGTTCAGCGTGGGCTTCAACCTGCGCTCGCTCAAGGCAGCGGCCTCGCAGGTGCGTGAACGCCTGTCGCAAGAGCACTGGAACCTGATCGAGCGCACCGAGGCCAGCTTTGCCCGCGACTGCGCCGCGCTCTCCACCGACGCCGAATACGCCACCGCCGAAGCCATGGCCGCGTTGCAAAACGCCAGCGAACTGCTCGCGGCCATCACCGGCTCGCAAACCGACCGCATGGTGCGCGACGACGGCTGGCGCCTGCTCTCCATGGGGCGCCACATCGAGCGCCTCATCACGCTGTCCCGTGCGCTCTCGCTGGCACTGGAGCACGGCTGCGTGCACGACCAGGCGGGTTTTGAGGCCGTGGTGGCGCTGTTCGACAGCACCATCACCTTCCACGCGCAATACCAGCAGCGGCGCGACATGGTCGCGCTGATCGACCTGCTGGTAATGGACCGCGACAACCCCCGCTCGCTGGCCTGGGTGGTGCAGACGCTGCGCTCGCGCCTGGCCAAGCTCTCGCAAAGCGCCACGCCGCAAGACGCCGTGCTCGCGCGCAGCCTGCCCAACCCCGACAGCTGGGTGCTGCCCGACCTGAGCAACTGGCAACGCGGCCCCGATGGCCAGCGCACCTGGAGCGACCTGGCCGAGCTGCTGGACGGCTGCGAAGCCGCGGCGATCGACCTCTCTGACGAGATCACGCGCCTGCACTTCAGCCACGCCGACCAGAGCAACCAGTCGCTAGGAGCCTGACCATGCTCCTGCGCATCCTCCACCGCACCCGCTACCGCTACCACGGCGCGATCGACATGGCGCAGCACATGGTGCACCTGCGCCCGGTGGACACGGCGTCGCAGGAAGTGCTGTCGCACGAACTGCGCATCGACCCAAACCCGGCGGCGCGCAGCGAAACCACCGATGTGTTTGGCAACCAGCGCACCTTCTTCTCGCTGCAGTCCACCCACAACATGCTCACCGTCGAGGCCGACAGCCTGGTGCAGACCAGCGCGCCCGAACCGCTGCCCGAAGGCGCGCCCTGGCGCGCCATGAGCTGGGAGCGTGTGCGCGAGCATTTCCGCTACCGCGCACAGGCCCCCTTCGACGCCGCGAGCGAATTCATGTTCGCCTCGCCTTACGTGCCCCGCGACGACGCCTTCACCGCCTTCGCCCGCCCCGCCTACAAGGCCGGCCTGCCGGCGCTGGAGGCCGCGCGCATGCTTATGGAGCGCATCCACACCGAGCTCACCTACGAAACCGACAGCACCGAGGTCAACACCCCGGCACTGGCCGCGCTCGCGCAAGGCAAAGGCGTCTGCCAGGACTTCGCCCACATCATGCTGGGCTGCCTGCGCTCGCTCGGCCTGCCTGCGCGATACGTCAGCGGCTACCTGCTCACGCGCCCGCCGCCGGGCAAGCCCCGCCTGATCGGCGCCGATGCGTCGCACGCCTGGGTGTCGGTGTATGTGCCGGTGGTCAACGCCGCAGGCGCCACCGACGGACCCACTGGCGCCTGGTTCGACTTCGACCCCACCAACAACCGCTGCGGCTGGGGCAGCCCGGGCGAAGACTACGTGACGCTGGCCACCGGCCGCGACTTCGCCGACGTTTCGCCCATGCGCGGCGTGATCCAAAGCGGCGCGCGCCACACGCTGGCCGTGGCCGTGACCGTGGCCCCGCCCGACGAACTCGACCAGCTCGAGGCCGCAGAGTCGGCCTGAGGCCGGACACCCCCCGTCGATAGAATGGGCCGCTCTTTCTTCAGGAGCTTCCCATGAGCGTTTACGACAAGCTGTCCCAACTCGGCATCACCCTGCCCCCCGTGGCTGTGCCTGCAGCCGCCTATGTGCCCTTCGTGCAGACGGGCTCGATGATTTTCCTCAGCGGCCACATTGCCCGCAAAGACGGCAAGCCCTGGGTCGGCCAGCTCGGCCTGACCATGACCACCGACGAAGCCAAGCCCGCTGCCCGCGCCGTCGCCATCGATCTGCTCGGCACGCTGGACGCTGCCTGCAAAGCCGCCGGCAAAGACCTCAACAGCGTCAAGCGCATCGTCAAGGTGCTCAGCCTGGTGAACTCCACCGCCACCTACACCGAGCAGCACCTCGTCACCAACGGTTGCAGCGAGCTCATCGGTGAAGTGTTCGGCCCGGTGGGCGCCCATGCTCGCAGCGCGTTTGGCGTGGCCCAGCTGCCCATGGGCGCGTGCGTGGAAATCGAGCTGATCGCCGAACTGGGCTGACCCTTCCAGCCACAGCCGCCCCCGGACCGTCCACCCGACACAAGTCGGGTTCCCGGGCGGCGACAAACCTTTGAAACTGGCCAGATCCCATTCTGAAAGGCCAGCTTCACATGACTCCCCGCCCGCTCCAGCGCACCTGCCTCGGCGCCGCCCTCCTCGTGGCCCTGGGCCTCACCGGCTGCGCCGCCACCATCAACCAGGAAGGCCTGGAACAACGCACCTCGGTGGCCATCGGTCGCCAGGTGGGCAGCTTCACCATTGCCAACCAGAGCGAAGAGACCGGCGGGCGCATCAACTACACCGCCAGGACCCGGGACGGCGTGAGCTACCAGTGCTACATGTACTCGGCCACCAAGTTCCAGCAGGTGATGTCGTTCGGGCAAACGCCCAACTCGGATGCCATCTGCACCCCCATGGGCGGCAAAGCCCCGGCCGCAGCGGCGCCCAACTGCAATGCGCTGAACAAGGCCGCCGGCCGTTGCTGACGCCGCAAAGCGCCTGCCGCTGACGCGCCTCAGGCCGAGGTGCCTGGCTGAAGAAACGCTTCGAAGCGCGCGAGTTCTTCGTCCAGCGCGCGCTCGAAGCCCGCATCGCGCGGGCGAGCCGCCACAAAACCCAGCGCGTGCTGCAGCCGCCCGCGCTCCACGCGCAGGTTGGCCCAGCCCACCATCTGCTCACCCCACAACACGGGCAGCGCGTAGTGGCCCATGGTGCGTTTCGGGGCGGGCACATAGGCTTCGAAACGGTAGGCCCAGCCCCACAGCATTTCGAAGCGGCGCCGGTCCCACACCACCGGATCGAACGGCGCGAGCAGGCGCACCCCATCGACGGGCTGGTGCCGGCGCGAGGCGGGGTTTTCATCGGCCGGCCAGAACCAGGTGGTGCCATCCAGCGTGGCATGGCCATAGCGCTCGCGCGCGGCCTTCACCACGGCGCGGGCCTCGTTGCACAGGTGGTTCGCGCCGTAGCGCAGCAGGGTCACCAGATAGCCCAGGCTGGGCGCAGGCAGCGGCGCATACAGCGCCACGATGGTGTCGACCAGGGCCTCGGCGCGCGCCCTGCGGGCGGCCGGGCTGTCGTCCTGCCCGGCGTGGGTCATGGCTTCATAAACCCGCGTGCCAGCCTCGCGGCGGCGCACGCGCAGCCAGCCGTGGTGGTGCATGCGATCGAGCAGGCGGGTGCTGGCATTGAGCTCACCGCCCCAATAGCTGGCCACGCGGCCGTGGTGGGCAAACGCCTCGCCCACCTCCCGCGGATGCACCACGCCGCGCGACTGCACAAAGGCCAGCACATCGCGCGCCTGCGCCAGCGTGGCCGCGTCCCAGGGGCGGCGGGGTGTGCGCGGGTGCAGCAGCGCGAGCGTCTCGCGCGGCATGAAACCGTAGTTGACGAACGCGTCCTCTTCAATGACCAGCCGCTCGTAGCGGCGCTCCAGATCGCCTGCGCGGTAGTCTCGCACGCGCTGGAACAAGATGAGGTCTTGCGCGCGCGCGGGAGCACGCATCGGGTCGGCCTGCACGAAGCCCAGCCGACGGATTGCGGCGGGCAAGGTGACCGGGCGGAACAGGCTGCGCGCGATGGCGTGGCGGCGCAGCTCGTCCAGCGTGGGCGAGCGCGCCATGCCGGCCTTACTCCACCCGGGTGATGCGGTTGGGCTTGAAGCCCAGGTCCGCCGCCTTGCCCTTGCGGCCCCGCGCGGCGCGCGCATTGTTGAGGCTGCGGATCTCCAGCGTTTCGTCGCGCTCCTTGCCGCCACGCCCGATGCCTTCGATCTTCACGCTGCGCGTGTAGGCGGCCGCGCCGGCCAGCGTGTCCTTGGGTTCGAGGTCGATCAGCATCAACCCGCGCCCGCCTTTTTCCATCAGCTTGAGTTCGCCGATTTCAAAGGTGAGGATGCGCCCGCCCGTGGACGCGCAGCACACATGCGTGGCCGCGTTGAGCGCCGCGCTGCCGGAGGTGAAGGCCGCGTGCGAGGGCGCGCAGGGCATCTCGCCCTCGCCCAGGTTCAGGAACGTCTTGCCGCCGCGCTGGCGCGACACCATGTTTTCCACCGTCGCCAGGAAGCCATAACCGCCGCTGCTGCTGAGCAGCACCGCAGCGTTGGCCGGGCCCGCGAAATAGTGCAGCGGCTGCGTGCCGCTTTCCAGTTCGATCAGCGTCGTGATGGGCTGGCCGTCGCCGCGCGCGCCGGGCAGGCTGGCCACCGGCACCGAGTACACGCGGCCATTGCTGCCGAAGGTGATGAGCGTGTCGACCGTGCGGCACTCGAAGGTGCCGTACAGGCCATCGCCCGCCTTGAACGCAAAGCTGCCCGCCTCGTGGCCGTGACCGGTGCGCGCGCGCACCCAGCCCTTGCTGGAGACCACCACCGTCACCGGCTCGTCCACCACCTTGATCTCGGCGACCGCCTTTTTCTCGGTCTGGATCAGCGTGCGGCGCGCATCGGCAAAGGTCTTGGCGTCGGCCTCGATCTCCTTGACCATCAGCCGCTTCAAGCTGCCGGGGTTGCCCAGAATGTCTTCGAGCTTGCCCTGCTCTTCGCGCAGCTCCTTGAGCTCCTGCTCGATCTTGATGGCCTCGAGCCGAGCCAGCTGGCGCAGGCGAATCTCAAGAATGTCCTCGGCCTGCCGGTCGCTGAGCTTGAAGCGCTCGATCAGCGCGGCCTTGGGCTCGTCGCTCTGCCGAATGATCGCAATGACCTCATCGATGTTGAGCAGCACCAGCTGGCGCCCCTCCAGGATGTGGATGCGGTCGAGCACCTTGGTGAGGCGGTGCTGCGAGCGGCGGGTGATGGTGCCCTGGCGGAACTCGATCCACTCGGTGAGCATCTGCCGCAGCGATTTCTGCGTGGGCCGGCCATCGAGCCCCACCATGGTGAGGTTGATCGGTGCCGACGTTTCCAGGCTGGTGTGGGCCAGCAGCGCGGTGATGAGCTCCTGCTGCTCGATGCGGCTGCTCTTGGGTTCAAACAGCAGGCGCACCGGCGCGTCCTTGCTGGACTCATCGCGCACGCCGTCCAGCACCATCAGGATGCTGGCCTTGAGCTGCGTCTGCTCCTGCGTGAGCGCTTTCTTGCCCGCCTTCACCTTCGGGTTGGTGAGCTCTTCAATTTCCTCCAACACGCGCTGCGTGCTCACACCTGGCGGCAGCTCGGTCACCACGAGCTGCCACTGGCCACGCGCCAGCTCTTCAATCTTCCAGCGCGCGCGCACCTTCAGGCTGCCGCGACCGGTGCGGTACGCGTCGGCAATGTCGCTGGCGGGGCTGATGATCTGGCCGCCGCCCGGGTAATCGGGCCCGGGCATCAGCGCAAACAGTTCGTCGTCGGTGAGCTTGGGGTTCTTCACCAGCGCCACGCAGGCGTCGGCCACTTCGCGCAGGTTGTGGCTGGGGATTTCGGTGGCCAGGCCCACGGCAATGCCGCTGGCACCGTTGAGCAAGTTGAAGGGCAGGCGCGCGGGCAACTGCTTGGGCTCCACGGTGGAGCCGTCGTAGTTGGGCACGAAGTCCACGGTGCCTTCGTCGATCTCGTCGAGCAGCAGCGTGGTGATCTTGGCAAGCCGCGCTTCGGTGTATCGCATGGCGGCGGCGCCGTCGCCATCGCGGCTGCCGAAGTTGCCCTGGCCATCGATCAGCGGGTAGCGCTGCGCAAAGTCCTGCGCCATGCGGACCAGCGCGTCGTAGGCGGCCTGGTCGCCGTGCGGGTGAAAGCGGCCCAGCACGTCGCCCACCACGCGCGCGCTCTTGACCGGGCGCGCAGCGGTGTTGCGGTTGGGCCCGCTGAAGCCCAACCCCATGCGGTCCATGCTGTACAGAATGCGCCGCTGCACGGGCTTCTGGCCGTCGCACACGTCAGGCAGGGCGCGGCCCTTCACCACGGAAAGCGCGTATTCCAGGTACGCGCGCTGCGCGTAGTTGGCGAGGTTCATGCCGTCGTCCGGCTCGGACAAGGGCAGTTCAGGGGTGTTCAGATCGGACATGGATGCTCAAACTCAGATATCAATTTCGACAGAGTCGCCGTGCAACTCCATCAGCTCGCGGCGCGAGGCGGCTTCGCCTTTGCCCATGAGCTTGGTGATGAGGGCTTCGGTGCCGGCAAAGTCGATGGCGCCCAGCACCACCGGCATGAGGCGGCGGGTGTCGGGGTTCAGGGTGGTGTCCCAGAGCTGCTCGGCGCTCATTTCGCCCAGCCCCTTGAAACGGCTGATCTGGCACTTCTCGGGCGGCACTCCGTCCTTGGCGCATTTGTCCAGGATGGCGTGCAGCTCGCCCTCGTCCAGCGCGTACTGCTTGGCCGCGGGCTTCTTGCCCCGCGCGGGAATGTCCACGCGAAACAGCGGCGGGCGCGCCACGAACACGTGGCCGGTTTCGATGAGTTTGGGGAAATGCCGGAAGAACAGCGTGAGCAGCAGCACCTGAATGTGCGAGCCGTCCACGTCGGCATCGCTCAGGATGCAGACCTTGCCGTAGCGCAGGCCAATGAGGTCGGGCGTGTCGTTGGGGCCGTGCGGGTCCACGCCGATGGCCACCGCGATGTCGTGGATTTCGGTGTTGGCAAACAGCCGGTCGCGCTCGACTTCCCAGGTGTTGAGCACCTTGCCGCGCAAGGGCAGCACGGCCTGGCTTTCCTTGTCGCGGCCCATCTTGGCGCTGCCGCCCGCCGAATCGCCCTCGACGAGAAACACCTCGTTGTGCGCCAGGTCCTTGCTTTCGCAGTCGGTCAGCTTGCCGGGCAACACGGCCACGCCCGAGCCCTTGCGCTTCTCGACCTTCTGACCCGCCTTCTGGCGCGTCTGCGCCGCCTTGATAGCCAGCTCGGCCAGCTTCTTGCCGTAGTCCACGTGCTGGTTGAGCCAGAGCTCGAGCGTCGGACGCACAAAGCTGCCCACCAGGCGCACCGCGTCACGCGAGTTCAGGCGCTCCTTGATCTGGCCCTGAAACTGCGGGTCGAGCACCTTGGCGCTGAGCACATAGCTGGCGCGCGCAAACACGTCTTCGGGCAGCAGCTTCACGCCTTTGGGCAGCAGCGCGTGCAGCTCGATGAAGCCCTTGACCGCCTGGAACAAACCGTCTCTCAACCCGCTTTCGTGCGTGCCGCCCGCGCTGGTGGGGATCAGGTTCACGTAACTCTCGCGCACCGGCTGGCCGTCTTCGGTGAAGGCCACGCACCAGGCGGCCCCTTCGCCTTCGGCAAAGCTGTCGTGTCCGCCGTCGGCAAAGCCTTCACCCTCGAACAATGGGATCACCGGGTCGGCGCTGAGGGTCTGCTGCAGATAGTCGCGCAGGCCGCCCTTGTAGAGCCAGGTCTGCGTGTCTTTCGTCTTTTCGTTCACCAGCGTCACGCTCACGCCGGGCATCAGCACCGCCTTGCTGCGCAGCAGGTGAGTGAGCTCGCCCATGGGGAGCGCGGCCGACTCGAAATACTTCGCATCGGGCCAGGCGCGCACCGTGGTGCCTTGCTTGCGGTCGCCCTCACCCTTCGGTGTAATGACCAGCGACTCGACCACGTCCCCGGCGGAAAACGCCAGCCTGGCCACCTGGCCTTCGCGGAAGCTGGTCACCTCCAGCCGGGTGGACAGCGCGTTGGTCACGCTCACGCCCACGCCGTGCAGGCCGCCCGAGAAGCTGTAGGCGCCGCCCTTGCCCTTGTCGAACTTGCCACCGGCATGCAGCCGGGTGAACACCAGCTCGACCACCGGGGCCTTTTCCTCGGGGTGCAGACCGAACGGGATGCCCCGTCCATCGTCTTCCACGCTCACCGACTGGTCGGCGTGCAGCGTGACCTTGATCTTCTTGCCGTGCCCGGCCAGGGCTTCGTCGGCCGCGTTGTCCAGCACTTCCTGGATGATGTGCAACGGGTTGTCGGTGCGGGTGTACATGCCCGGCCGCTGCTTGACGGGTTCCAGCCCCTTGAGGACGCGGATCGAGCCTTCGGAGTATTCGTTGGGTGTTTGGGTCGCCATGGGGGCGGATTGTATGCCCGGCAGGCTCAAAAGGCTGTATGGAAATACATGACTTTGGGCGGCCGAAGGACACCCATGCCACGGCTGCATCAGTCGACGCCAGAAATTTCAAGCCGCCAGCGATCCTGGCGACAGGCGAGATCGGCCCTTCTTCGCTACAGTCGCCGGATGCCGTCCGCCCCATCCCTCCAGACCCCGCCCCGCCTGTCCGCCCTGCAGGTGCTCGCCTGCGGCGCATTCATCGTCACGCTGTCCATGGGCATCCGACACGGCTTTGGCCTGTGGCTGCAGCCCATCACCCAGGCGCAAGGCTGGACGCGGGAAACCTTTTCCTTCGCGCTGGCGATCCAGAACCTGTCCTGGGGGGTGTTCGGCATCTTCGCCGGCATGGCCGCCGACCGCTTCGGCGCCTTCCGTGTGCTCATCGGCGGCGCAGTGGCGTACGCCCTGGGCCTGGCCGGCATGGCGCTGAGCACCACCTCCACCACCTTTGCCCTCACCACCGGCGTGCTGATCGGCGCCGCCCAGGCAGGCACCACCTACGCCGTGATCTACGGCGTGATCGGCCGGCAGATTCCTGCCGAGAAGCGTTCATGGGCCATGGGCGTGGCGGCGGCGGCCGGGTCGTTCGGCCAGTTCCTGATGGTGCCGGTCGAAGGCTGGCTCATCAGCCAGTTCGGCTGGCAGCAGGCGCTGCTGTTCCTGGGGGCGGCGGTGCTGCTGATCATGCCGCTGGCGCTGGGCCTGCGCGAGCCCGGCTTTGCCGGAGGCGCGCCCGTGCAGCGGGAGCAGACCATCGCCCAGGCGCTGCGCGAAGCGTTCCGCTACCGCAGCTTCCAGCTGCTGATGGCGGGCTACTTTGTGTGCGGTTTCCAGGTGGTCTTCATCGGCGTGCACATGCCGAGCTACCTCAAGGACAACGGGCTGTCGCCCCAGGTGGCCAGCTATGCACTGGCGCTCATCGGCCTGTTCAACGTCATCGGCACCTACGCCGCGGGGGCGCTGGGTCAGCGCATGGCCAAGCGGCACATTCTGGCGTTCATCTACTTCGCTCGGGCTGCCGTGATTGCCATCTTCCTGATCGCACCGCTCACCCCCATGAGCGTGTACGTGTTCTCTGCCGTCATGGGCCTGCTCTGGCTCTCCACCATCCCGCCCACCAACGCGGTGGTGGCGCAAATCTTTGGCGTGGCCCACATGTCCATGCTGGGCGGCTTCATCTTCTTCAGCCACCAGATCGGCAGCTTCATGGGCGTGTGGCTGGGGGGTGTGCTGTACGACCAGACCGGCAGCTACAACATCGTGTGGTACCTCGCGATCGCGCTGGGCGTGTTCGCTGGCCTGGTCAACCTGCCGGTGCGCGAGACGCCAATCGTGCGCACGCCACAGCGCATGGGGGCCACGGCGTGAATCTGGACCCCCACGCTCCGCCGCTGTGCGGGTCGCTGCCCCCCAAGGGGGCTGAGCCGCCTTCGGGCGGCCGTGCGGCGGCTCACCTCTGGCAGCGCGCCCTGGTGTGGACCGGCGTGGTCGCCGCCCTGCTGGGCACATTTGCGCTTTACCACCAGCCCGACTTTCTGGTGAACCTGGCCGACCAGATCTGGAGCTGCTTCTGATGCACGGCACCGAAGCGCCTTCGGCCTGGGTGCAGCGGTGGTCGCATCTGGTGCCGGCGGGCGGCTCGGTGCTGGACGTGGCTTGCGGCCATGGCCGGCATCTGCGCTGGTTCGCGCAGCGCGGGCATCCCGTCACCGGGGTGGACCGCTCGCCCGAGGCCATCGGGGCGGTGCAGTCGCTGGGCCGCGCGGTGCTGGCCGACATCGAGAATGGCCCCTGGCCCTTCCCAAACGAACGCTTCGACGCCGTGGTGGTGACCAACTACCTCTGGCGGGCACTGCTCCCGGTGATCGTGGCCAGCGTGGCCGAAGGTGGTGTGCTGATTTACGAAACCTTTGCAGCGGGCAACGAGAGCGTCGGCAAGCCGTCACGCCCCGATTTCCTGCTGCAGCCTGGCGAACTTTTGCGCGCCAGCGAGGGTCTGCAAGTGGTGGCCTATGAAGATGGCTTCTGCGACCGCCCCGAACGCTTCGTGCAACGCATGGCCGCTGTGCGAAAACGCCCGCAAACGCCCCCCTCGCCGCCCAGGTATCCGCTGGATGCCGCTGGGTAGAATGCAAGACTTGCGCGCGCTGCCTGCCCCCGATGGGCAAAGCAGGGTTGACGCCCCATTTGAGCCCTAAGCCTATGAAACCCATCACCGGCAGCATCGTGGCCTTGGTCACGCCCATGCACGAAGACGGCAGCGTGGATTACCCCACGTTGCGCAAACTGATCGACTGGCACATCACCGAAGGCACCGACTGCATCGGCGTGGTCGGCACCACGGGCGAATCGCCCACGGTGTCGGTCGAGGAGCACTGCGAAATCATCCGTGTGGCGGTCGAGCAGGCCAAGACCCACGGCGAGAAGCGTGTGCCCATCATGGCCGGCTGTGGCGCCAACTCCACCGCAGAGGCCATCGAACTGGCCCGCTTCGCCCAGAGCGTGGGTGCTGACTGCCAGCTGCAGGTGGTGCCCTACTACAACAAGCCCACGCAAGAGGGCCAGTTCCAGCACTTCAAAGCCATCGCCGAAGCGGTGGGTGACCTGCCCACCGTGCTCTACAACGTCCCCGGCCGCACCGTGGCCGACATGGCCCACGACACCGTGTTGCGCCTGGCCCAGGTGCCCGGCATCGTCGGCATCAAGGAAGCCACCGGCAACATCGAGCGCGCGCAGTGGCTCATTCGCGATGTGCCCAAGGGCTTTGCCGTGTATTCGGGTGACGACCCCACCGCCGTGGCGCTCATGCTGTGCGGCGGCCAGGGCAACATCAGCGTCACCGCCAACATCGCCCCGCGCCTGATGCACGAGCTGTGCATGGCCGCCATCGCCGGCGATGTGAAACGCGCCATGGCCATCCAGTTCCAGCTGATGCCCGTGCACAAGAACCTGTTTGTCGAAGCCAACCCGATCCCGCTCAAGTGGGCGATGGCTCGCCTGGGTCTGTGCAACGAAACCATGCGCCTGCCCATGACCCCCATGACGCGCGGCCTGGAGCCCGTGGTCGAAGGCGCGCTGCGCCAGGCGGGTCTTCTCACCTGATGCTGGCCTTCCGGCCCGCCACGTTCCCCCTTCCGTTCTAACGAGCCCCATTCATGTCCAACCGCACCCCGTCCCCGACCCTGCGCCCCTTGACCTCATCGGTCTTCGGCGCCGGCTTCCTGACCCGCCTGGGCCTGCTGGCTGCCGCCACCCTGGTGGTCTCGGGCTGCTCGATGCTGCAAGAAGACAAGATCGACTACAAGAGCGCCAAGCGCGGCAGCACGCTGGACGTGCCACCCGACCTGAGCCAGCTCAACCGCGAGTCGCGCTACAACGTGCCCGGCTCGGTCGTCACGGCCAGCGGCTACCAAACGGCCCAACCCGCGCAGGCCACGGCCGCCAGCACCGCCGCGGTGAACGTCGGTGATGTGCGCATCGAGCGCGCGGGCAACCAGCGCTGGCTGGTGGTCAACCGCCCGGCCGACAAGCTCTGGAGCCCCGTGCGCGACTTCTGGCAGGAAAACGGCTTCCTGCTCGACCTCGACCAGGAAGGCCTGGGGATCATGGAAACCGACTGGGCCGAAAACCGCGCCAAGCTCCCGCAAGACTTCATTCGCGCCACGATCGGCAAGGTGTTCGAGAACCTGTACTCCACCGGCGAACGCGACCGCTTCCGCACGCGCCTGGAGCGCACCTCCAATGGCGCCACCGAGATTTACATCAGCCATCGCGGCATGGTCGAGGTGTACTCCAACAAGGAAAAAGACCAGACCGTCTGGCAGCCTCGTCCGGCCGACCCCGAACTCGAAACCGAATTCCTGCGCCGCCTGATGGTCAAGCTCGGCGTGACGGAAGCGCAGGCACAGGCCGTGGCCGCCACCGCGCCGGTGCAGGCGGCAGCGCGCGTGACCACCGTGAACAACGTGCCGGTGGTGCAATTCGACGACAACTTTGACCGCGCCTGGCGCCGCGTGGGCTTGTCGCTCGACCGCACGGGCTTTACCGTCGAAGACCGCGACCGCAGCCAGGGCCTGTACTTCGTGCGCTATGTGGAACCGGTGATCAACGCGAAGGAACCGGGCTTCTTCTCCAAGCTCTTCGGCGCTTCGAAGACCGAGGCCTCTACCGAGCGTTATCGCGTGGCCGTGCGCAGCGCCGAGAACAAGACGACCGTGTCCGTGCTCGACAACCAGGGCCGCCCCGATGCCTCCGCTGCGGCCCAGCGCATTGCGAAGCTGCTGGCGGAAGACCTCAAGTAAGCCGCGTGCATCTCAAAGAAAAAGCCGCCCGAGGGCGGCTTTTTCTTTGGGACCGAAGACCCTGATCGATCAGGGCTTGGTGACAGCGGCCTTGGCGTCCGAAGCCACTTCCTTGGCCTTGTCGGCCGTTTCCTTGGCGGCGTCCATCGTGGCGTTGCCAGCGGCTTTCGCGGCATCGGCGGTGGCAGCACCAGCTTCCTTGGCGGCGTCGACGGTAGCGGCCGTGGCTTCCTTGGCCGCATCCACAGCGGCGGTACCGGCTTCCTTGGCGGATTCGGCCGCACCAGCCATGGAGGGCGCGGGAGCAGCGGCGGGTGCCGGAGCCGCCACGGGCGCCTCCTCCTTCTTGCTGCAGGCGGACAAGGCGATGGCGGCCAGCAAACTGGCGAGCAGAACGGTTTTTTTCATGATGACGGTTTTCTAGCAATGGTCGGGATTGAACCGGCGCGGATGATACCGCCCCCATCTGGTGCATCCGTTCACCCGCTGGCGTCTTTTACGTTTTTTCACAGCCCCAGAGTGGACGCCGGAAAGGCCGACGATCCCTTCAACCACCACTGGTGCAGCTGCTCCTGCAAGGCCACACGGCGCTCTGCATCGCGACTCACCACCATGGTGCAGCGCACCGTATCGAGGCGTTGCAAGGTCCAGCCCGGCGACCACAACACACTGGGCAGCTCGTCGGCCGACGCGCTCGCGCAGCCTTGTGCCTCGACCAGGTGTGACCAGATGGTGCGCCACTGCACGAAGCGGGGATGCTGCAGCCGAAGCAAGCTGTAGTCGCGTGCCAGCAGCTGCATGGAGCGTCCACGGCGAGCCCAGGCATTCAATGAGGCCACCACCTCGCGCTCGCCCAAAGGCCAATCGGTGAAGTCGGGATCGCACAGGACGATGCGCATCCAGCCTTCCTGCGCGGCCACCGCCAGAGCCTGCCTCACCAGTCCGACAAAAGCCGTGCGGCCCGCCAGCCGCCCCTCGGGCAACGCCGGCGGAGAGGGTGGGTTGTTGGGGTCGGTCATGCGGATCTCCTCAGGTCATTGCGCCTGGCATCAGGCGGCGTCGAGCCGGCGCAGCCAGCCCGCCTCGAACCAGTCCTGCAGCAGGGCTTTCGCGTCCTCGCTCGCGCGCGCGACTTGCCGCGCGTCCAGTGCGCGCTGATCCGCCAGCGTTCGCATCAGGCGGGCATCGGCGCCTCCTGCTCGAAAGCTTTCACCGTTGATGAAGATGTGGCGGTCGTCGTACATCATTCGGGTGCGCCGATCCAGGCGCACGGCGCCAGGCACCCAGTGTTCATCGGGCTCGTCGAACCAGACGCGCGGCTTGGGCTCCGTCATCACTTCACCCAGCGCGCATGCCAGCGACTGGCGCTCGGCCAGCAAGCGCTGCAAGGCGTCTGCGGCAAAGGCTTCGAGCGCGGGGGGCATGGCCGCCGGGTGGGCCGTGGCGGGCTGTTGCGGGTCGCGAAAGAGCGTGTCGTCGTCCAGCTCATCGGCCATGCGCTGCAGCAGTTCGCCAGCAAGACCACCTCGCTGAGGCGCGCGAAAGCCGATGGAACAGGTGGTGCAATCACCGCCCACCGCATCACCGTCGTGTGCCCAGCGCGGCGGCAGGTACAGCATGTCGCCCGGGTTGAGCACGTGCTCCTCCTCAGGCTCGAAATGGCTGAGGATCTTGAGCGGCACGCCGGGTTGCAGCGAAAGGTCTTTCTGTCGGCCAATGCGCCAGCGCCGTTGCCCGCTGGCCTGGAGCAGGAACACGTCGTAGCTGTCAAAGTGCGGCCCGACACCACCGGTGTCGCTGGCCCAGGAAATCATCAGGTCGTCCAGGCGCGCATCGGGCACAAAGCGAAAGCGCTGCAACAGCGCATGTGCAGCCTCCAGGTGCTGGTCCACGCTTTGCACGAGCAACGTCCACCCGGGCTGTTTGAGTGGGGGCAATTGCGAGCGCGTCAAAGGGCCGTGCCGCAGTGTCCAGCCCTGCGGCTTGCGCACGATCAGGCGCGACTCAACCGCTTCACTGGCCGCAAGATCAAACAACTGCTGGCGGCTCAACAGCGGCAGCCCTGTGGGCACTGCGCCGCGGATGAGCAGCGGTTTTTTCTGCCAGTGGCGGCGCATGAACTGCGCGGGGGTGAGTCCACCGAGCAAGTCGCAGGGCAAGTCTGGCGCAGGCGCGGTGGAGATCGGTGGCCTGGATATCGGGGTGTGGGTCATGGGACAATTGTCGGATGAAAATCAACCAACAATGCGTGGTCGCACTGACCTGGACCCTCAAGGACACGCTGGGTGAGGAGCTTGACGTGCTCGACGAACCTGTGGAGTTTCTGGTGGGAGGCAGCGACCTGTTGGCCAAGATCGAAGAGGCCTTGCTGAACCATTCGGCAGGCGACAGGATCGACCTGCACCTGGAACCCGCCGATGCCTTTGGCGACTATGACGATCGCCTGCTGTTTCTGGAGCCCCGCCACCTGTTCCCCGATGAGCTCGAGGAAGGCATGGGCTTCGAAGGTTTGCCACCCGGAAGCAACCCCTCAGCGCCGAGGGACCGCCTGTATTTCGTGAGCGATATCTACCCCGAACACGTGGTGCTGGATGGCAACCATCCGCTGGCGGGGATCGCGCTGCGCATCAGCCTGAAGGTGCACGCGGTGCGGGAAGCACAGGAAGGCGAAGTCGGCAAGGGCACGCTGGGCACCGGCTTCTTCCGCATGCAGGTGGACGAGCCCGACGAATTGCAAGGCCCGGGCATCACGCCTCCCGGCCCGCACACCCTGCACTGAAACCGATCAGCCGCGACCGGTTGAACCGTAGCCGCCTGCGCCGCGCTCGCTCGGCGCGGCGAAATCTTCCACCACATTGAATTGCGCCTGCACCACGGGCACGATGACCAGCTGAGCGATCCGCTCCATGGGCTCGATGGTGAAGGCCACGTCGCTGCGGTTCCAGGCGCTCACCATGAGCTGCCCCTGGTAGTCGCTGTCGATCAGGCCAACCAGGTTGCCCAGGACGATGCCATGCTTGTGGCCCAGGCCTGAGCGCGGCAGGATCAAGGCGGCAAAACCCGGGTCGGCCAGGTGAATGGCCAGACCGGTGGGCACCAGCTGCCAGGCATTGGGCGCCAGCACGAGGGGGGCATCAAGACAGGCCCGCAGGTCGAGCCCGGCGCTGCCCGGAGTGGCATACAGAGGCATCTGATGGGTCAGGCGGGGATCCAGGATGCGGACGTCGAGTTTCATGAAGAATCAGAAAGAGGCCGTGGGAACAAAAAGGCCCGCTGCAAGCAGCGGGCCAACCTTTTGGAAGCCCTGCAGCACCGGCTGCGCCGGGCCACAGGTGTGCTCCTCAAAATCAGATCTTCACACCGCTCATGTACTGGTTGAACGGGAATTCCGAGAAGCGGTTCCACAGGATCTGGTCGCGCTGGAAGGCGCGCATGTCCTGGTGGATCTTCTTGAAGGTGGGCGACTTGGCTTCGTGCTCGGCAAACACTTCCATGCAGGCCTTGAAGCCCGCGTCGATCACTGCCTTGGGGAAGGCCTTGAGCTGGGTCTTTTCAGCCACCAGCTTCTTCAAGGCGATCGGGTTCACGGCATCGTACTTGGAGGTCATGTCGGTGGCAGCAACGGCCATGGCGGCATTCAGGATCGCCTTGTTCTCGTCCGACAGCGCGTTGAACTTCTTCAGGTTGATGAAGAACTCGAGGTCGGCGCCGCCTTCCCACCAGCCAGGGTAGTAGTAGAACGGGGCCACCTTGTTGAAGCCCAGCTTGGCGTCGTCGTGCGGACCCACGAATTCGGCGGCGTCCAGCGTGCCCTTTTCGAGGGCTTGATACACGTCACCGGCCGGCAGGTTCTGTGCCACCACGCCCAGCTTGGCCATGCCTTCGCCGAACACGCCGCCACCCATGCGCATCTTCAGACCCTTGAGGTCGGCGGCCGTTTTGATTTCCTTGCGGTACCAGCCACCCATCTGCGTGCCGGTGTTGCCGGCGCTGGCGGTCTTGAAGTTGTACTGGGCGAAGAACTCGTCGAGCAGCTTGCCGCCATTGCCGTGCTGTTTCCACGCGGTGTTCTGGCGCGCGGTGAGGCCGAACGGCACTGCGCAGCTGAAGGCGAAAACGGGATCTTTGCCGGTGAAGTAGTAAGCGGCCGACTGGGCCATGTCGATGTTGTCGCCTTGCAGGGCATCCACCACACCGAAAGCAGGCATGAGTTCACCGGCGGGGTGCACGGAGATCTCGAACTTGCCACCGGACAGGGCCTTCACGGTCTGCGACAGCTTCTCGGCACTGCCGAAGATGGTGTCCAGCGAACGCGGGAAGCTCGAGGCCAGGCGCCAGCGCACGGCAGCTTGAGCGTGCACGGCTGGTGCGACACCAGCGGCCAGCACACCTGCCAGCCCTGCACTCTTCACGATAGAACGACGATCCATTGAGATTGCTCCAGGATTGCTTGAAAAAGCTTGAAAGAAAAAACGCTGCCGCCAGAGGGAAAGCGCCAAGATAAAACGATATTCGATTCTATTGATAACAGAGGCGTCCCTGAGGCTGAGGGGCCGAGGGTTTTCCCTCGACGCACTCAGTCCCTCACGAGCCGCACACCGTCAGTGCCGATCACTTGCGCCCGAGGGCTTCCTGCATGGCCTTCATGGGATCGTCCTCTGCCAGAGGCTTGGTTTCCGACGTCGGGCCGCCCACACCTTCGGTTGGCGCAGGCGCAGGCGCCGGGGCCTCGCCACCTTCGGCAGGTTCGGTTTTCTCGTCTGCACCGTAGCCGCCACCACCGCCATATTCGCCTTCAGCGGACGGATTCAGGCTGTCGCGCATCTGCTCACCCACCGCCTTCAAGTCGTAGTCCCCCGCCTTGTCGAGGTTGCCGGTGACGAGGCCCGGGAAGGCGATCAGCACGCCCACCATGAAGAGCTGAATGATCAGGAAGGGAATGGCACCCTTGTAGATCTGCATCGTGGTGACGGGGTCCATGACCTTGTTCGTCACCCGGTCGACATAGGGCTTGTCGGGCGCCACGGAGCGCAGGAAGAACAGCGCGAAACCGAAGGGGGGATGCAGGAACGAGGTCTGCATGTTCACGGCCAGCAACACCCCGAACCAGATCAGGTCGATGCCCAGCTTGTCGGCCACGGGCGCGAGCAGTGGCACGACGATGAACGAGAGCTCGAAGTAGTCCAGGAAGAAGGCCAGGAAGAAGATCATGATGTTCACCACGATCAAGAAGCCCACGGGTCCGCCCGGCAGGTCAGAGAGCAGGTGCTCCACCCAGATGGGCCCGTCGGCGGCCTGGAACACCAGACCGAAGATCGTGGCGCCGATCAGGATGAACATCACAAAGCTGCCCAGCTTGGTCGTGGTGGCCAGCGCTTGCTTGAGCAATTGCATGCTCAGGCGCTTGCGCACCAACGCCATGATGAGCGCGCCCATGGCGCCCATGGCACCGCCCTCGGTCGGCGTGGCAATGCCCAGGAAGATGGTGCCGAGCACCAGGAAGATCAACAGCAACGGCGGGATGAGCACGAACGTCACGCGCTCGGCCAGGCGCGAGAGCAGGTTCAGCTTCGCGTATTTGTTGGCCAGCGCGATCATGAGCGCCACGAAAGCGCCCCCGCCCATGGCCACCACGATCTTCTCGTCGGTGGGGACCGAGGTCACCTCCTGGCCCAACCACCACGTGTGCACTTCGGGCATGTAGCGCGCCAGCACGATGGAGACCATGAACGAGATCACCATCACCACCAACAACGACTGGTAGCCGCCGCTGCCATTGGGCTCGCGGTAGATGCGCGCCTCCAGCGGCAGCGCGGGCACGCTGGCAGGCTTCAAGACAGCGAGGCAGGCAATGTAGATCACATAGCAGCCCACCAGCATGAATGCGGGGATGAACGCGCCCTTGTACATGTCGCCTACGCTGCGGCCAAGCTGGTCGGCCATGATGATCAGCACGAGCGAGGGCGGAATGATCTGCGCCAGCGTCCCGGAAGCCGCGATCACCCCGCTGGAGAACTGACGGTCGTACCCATACCGCAACATGATGGGCAGGGAAATCAAACCCATCGAGATGACCGAAGCGGCCACCACACCGGTGGTGGCGGCCAGCATGGCACCCACCAGCACCACGGCCAGCGCCAGGCCGCCGCGCATCGGACCGAACACCTGGCCCACGGTGTCGAGCAGGTCTTCTGCCATGCCACTGCGCTCCAGGATCAAACCCATGAGCGTGAAGAACGGCACCGCCAACAGCGTGTCGTTGGCCATGATGCCGATGAGGCGCTGTGGCAGCCACGCGAGCACCGAAGAGGGGAACACGCCCATCTCGATACCGAGAACGCCGAACGCGAGGCCGCAGGCGCCCAGGCTGAACGCCACCGGGAAGCCCAGCAGCAGGAACAAGATGAGCCCCACAAACATGATCGGGGCGAAGTTCGCAGCAATGAATTCCATGATCGATCTCCCGGCCTGTTATTGGGAAGCGGGAGCGGCTTTGGCCGCCTCGCGTTGGCGAAGGATCTCGGCCAGCTCTTCCTCGGCGGACTTCTCGCCGGCTTTGATGGTCGGGTCGGGGCCGCGGCCATTGAGGAAGGCCACACGCTTGATCAGCTCAGACCAGCCTTGCAGCATCAGGAGCACGAAACCGGCAGGAATCGCCAGCCACACGGGCCAACGAATGAGGCCACCGGGGTTGCCCGACATTTCGCCCGACGCGTATTTCTCCATCAGCACCGGAACGCCATAGAACAGCACCAGCAAGCACACTGGCGTGAGGAAAAACGCAAAGCCGACGATGTCGATCCAGATCTGCACCCGCTTGGGCAAGCGGCTGTTGATGACATCGATGCGCACATGCTCGCGGTTGAGCAAGGTGAAGCCCGCAGCAATCAGGAAAGACCACGCAAAGAGATACCACTGGATCTCAAGGAAGCCGTTCGAGCTGGTGTTGAAGGTGTAGCGCACAAGCGCGTTGACGGCGCTGATGACCGTGGAGCCCATGATCAGCCAGATGGCGTATTTGCCAACCCAGGCATTGAGTCCGTCAACGGCGCGAGAGAAGCGAAGCAATGCGTCCATCTTGTGTCCCATTTCTTGTGAAAAATGACCCGCCACCACCTCATGGATGAATAAAGAAACACGCAGCGTGCGATGTGCAGCTGCGTGTGGCTGGTGGGGAGCGGCGAATTGTAGGTGATGCCCTCACTGGAGAGAGGGTTCTGCGCAGGGTGGATACCCTGCAAAAGGGGCTTGCGCGAGCGGGTGGGCGCTCAGCCCACCGCCTTCACTGCAGGAGACAGAAGGGTTGCGAATCGGGTGCGTATGGCGCGTTCGATACCCGCTTCATCCAGGCCCATGCTGGCCAGCAGACGACCTGGGTCACCGTGCTCGGTGAACACATCGGGCAGTCCAAGTTGCAGCACCGGCAGTTCGAAGCCTTCGGCATGCAGCGCCTCCATCACGGCAGCGCCGGCTCCGCCCATCACGCTGCCCTCTTCCACGGTCACCAGGGCATCGTGTGTGGCCGCCAGTTCGCGCAGCAACTCGAGATCGAGCGGCTTCGCCCAACGCATGTTGGCCACACTGGCACCCAGTTTTTCGCCCACAGCGAGCGAGGGATACAGCAGCGTACCGAAGGCCAGGATGGCAATGCCACGGCCCTTGCGGCGCAACTCGCCACGGCCAAACGGCAGTCCTTCGAGCCCGGCGGGCTGCGCAACGCCGGCCCCTGCGCCGCGCGGGTAGCGCACCGCCACAGGCTGGTTCTGGGCAAACGCGGTACTGAGCAATTGCCGGCACTCGCCCTCGTCGGCCGGACAGGCCACCGCCATGTTGGGAACGCAGCGCAGGTAGGCGATGTCGTAGGCGCCAGCGTGCGTGGCGCCGTCGGCACCCACCAGGCCTGCGCGGTCCAGCGCGAAGACCACGGGCAGGTTCTGCAAGGCCACGTCATGAATGAGCTGGTCGTAGGCGCGCTGCAGGAAGGTGGAATAGATCGCCACCACCGGCTTCAAGCCCTCGCAAGCCAGGCCAGCTGCGAAGGTCACGGCGTGCTGCTCGGCGATGCCCACGTCGAAATAGCGGGCCGGGAACCGGCGCTCGAACTCCACCATGCCCGAGCCCTCGCGCATGGCCGGGGTGATGCCCACCAGCCTTGCGTCGGCCTCGGCCATGTCGCACAACCATTTGCCGAACACTTGGGTGAAAGTGGTCTTGGGCGGCGTGGCGGGTTTGGTCAGGCCCACCGCGGGGTCGAATGTGCCCGGGCCGTGGTAGGCCACGGGGTCGGCCTCGGCGAGCTTGTAGCCCTGCCCTTTTTTGGTGACCACATGCAGGAACTGGGGGCCGCTGTCGGTGTCGAGCAGGTGGCGGATGTTCTCCAGCGTGGGAATGAGCGATCCGAGGTCGTGGCCGTCAATGGGCCCGATGTAGTTGAAGCCGAACTTCTCGAACAGGGTGGCAGGCACCACCATGCCCTTGGCGTGCTCTTCGAAACGCTTGGCCAGTTCGAACAAGGGGGGCGCGCCCTTGAGCACCTGCTTGCCGACGTTCTTGGCAGCGGCATAAAACTGGCCGCTCATCAACTGCGCCAGGTAGCGGTTGAGGGCGCCCACGGGCGGCGAGATCGACATGTCGTTGTCGTTGAGCACCACGAGCAGCCGCCCATCGGCCACACCCGCGTTGTTCAGGGCCTCGAAGGCCATGCCCGCCGTCATGGCGCCGTCGCCAATGATGGCCACGGATTTGCGCGAGTCGCCCTGGATCTTGGCGGCCATCGCCATGCCCAGCGCCGCCGAGATGCTGGTGGACGAATGCGCGGTGCCGAAGGTGTCGTACTCACTCTCCTCGCGACGCGGGAAGCCGCTGATGCCACCGAGCTGGCGCAAGGTGTCCATGCGGTCGCGCCGGCCCGTGAGGATCTTGTGGGGATAGGTCTGGTGGCCCACGTCCCAGACCAGCCGGTCTTCCGGCGTGTTGAACACATAGTGCAGCGCCACAGTGAGCTCCACCGTGCCGAGGTTGGAGCTCAGATGCCCGCCCGTGCGCGCCACGCTTTGAAGCAGGAAGGACCGCAGTTCTTCAGCCAGGGGCGGCAGTTGCGCTCGCGATAGGCGACGCACGTCTGCGGGGGATTCGATAGACGACAGCAGAGAGCTCATGGGGGGTGTCGCTTGGGTCATGGTGGTTGGGCTCGGCGCTGGGCTCAGGAGGCACGCCGCCCCACCCAGTCGGCCAGGGCGTGCAGTGTGGAGGTGTGCGCCAGGCCGCTGCGGCTCAGGGCGTCATGGGCCTGGCTCAGCACGCGGTCGGCGTAGGCCTGGGCATGGGTCAGTCCCATCAGGGAAACGAAGGTGGGCTTGTCGGCCGCGGCATCTTTGCCGGCGGTCTTTCCCAGGGTGGCGGAGTCGGCGGTCACGTCCAGGATGTCGTCGACCACCTGAAACGCCAGGCCCACGCAGGCGCCGTACTCGGCGAGCAAGGCCAGGGTCTGGGGCGATGCGTCTCCCGTGGCCGCGCCCATGGTGACGCTGGCCTTGAGCAAGGCGCCGGTCTTGCGCCGGTGCATGGCTTCAAGGGAAGGCTGGTCCAGGGCAACGCCCACACTGGCCAGGTCGACGGCTTGGCCACCGGCCATGCCGTCCGCACCGGCCGACAGCGCCAGCAGGCGGCACAACCGCGCACTCATGGCATCGCTCACGCTGCCGTCGTCCGGCACGAGCAACTCAAACGCGAGTGCTTGCAAGGCGTCACCCGCCAGCAAGGCTTGCGCCTCACCGAATTGCACATGAACCGTGGGCTTTCCCCGGCGCAGCACGTCGTTGTCCATGCAGGGCATGTCGTCGTGCACAAGGGAATAGGCGTGGATGAGCTCGACGGCGCAGGCCGCGCGCAGTGCCGCACCCGCCTGCCCGCCCACGGCCTCGCAGGTGGCGAGCACGAGCAGCGGGCGCAAGCGCTTTCCGCCATCGAGCACGGCATAGCGCATGGCATCGCCCAGACCTGCAGGGGCATCGGCGGGCACCCAGCGCTCCAGCGCGCGTTCCACGGCGTGTTGCTGTGCGAGGCGCCAGGCCGCGAAGTCTTGGGTGTCGGACATCACGGCGCTCACGCGGCGTCCCAGGGTTTGAGCGAGCCGCCTTCGAGGACCTTGATCTGGTTCTCGACGTCTTCAAGTCGCGCGCGGCAGAAAGCCAGCAGTTCGGCACCGCGCTGGTAGCGCGTGAGCAGCTGGTCCAGCGGGAGTTGTCCTGCGTCGAGCTGGGCCACCAGTTGTTCCAGTTCTTCCAGGGCGGCCTCGTAGGTGGCTGGGGCGCTGGGCGACGAGACGGTGCGGGCGGCGCGAGAGGGGGACGGAGTGGGCATGGATCCTGTGTGCTGGGGCCCTTCGCAGGCCACACGACCCGTTGCGTCGTGGGACCGGGCGGGCGACATGGGCCCGACCGTGATGTGCTGAAGCTGGCCTTGTGAAAGCGGCATTTTATGCCCGGCGGGCGCATTGCCCCCCGGGGTACAATCCGCGTTCTTTTTTTCTTCCATATCTTCACCACGGACAGGCATTGTCCGGAGGGACGCAACACCCACCCATCCCGCGCGAATTCGTCTGACGAGCACAGCGCTTACCCTGCCCCTTCATAGGGGGAGTCTCTAGGTCAGGACCACATGTCTGATTTAAGTCTTCAACTGCAGCAGGCCGCAAGCCAACTACCAGTTTCCAGCTACTTCAGCGAGGCGCTGTTCCAGCGCGAAAAGGAAACCCTCTTTCAGCGCGGGCCCCGGTATGTGGGGCACCAACTTGCGGTCCCCAACATGGGGGACTACCACGCGTTGCCACAGGAAGCCGGTGGCCGTGCACTGGTGCGCACCCAGAAGGGTGTTGAACTCATCTCCAACGTGTGCCGCCACCGCCAGGCCATGATGCTCAGCGGCCGCGGCAATCTCGGCGAGACGCGCAGCGGCAGCTCCGGGGGCAACATTGTCTGTCCCCTGCACCGCTGGACCTACAGCGGCACGCACGGTGAACAGGCCGGTCGCCTGCTGGGTGCGCCGCACTTTGAGCACGACCCCTGCCTGAACCTCAACAACTACCCGCTGCGCGAGTGGAATGGCCTGCTGTTCGAGGACAACGGACGGGATGTGCAGGCCGATCTGGCGAACATGGGACCGCGTGCCGCCCTCGACTTCGAGGGCATGGTGCTCGACCACGTGGAGCTGCACGAGTGCAACTACAACTGGAAGACGTTCATCGAGGTCTACCTGGAGGACTACCACGTCGCCCCGTTCCACCCGGGCCTGGGCGGTTTCGTCACCTGCGAAGACCTGCGCTGGGAACTCAAGCCGGCGTACTCGGTGCAGACGGTGGGCCCGGCCAACCTGCTGGGCAAAGCCGGCAGCCCGGTGTACCAGCGCTGGCATGAGCAGCTCATGCAGTACCGCCAGGGCAAGATGCCGGAGCACGGTGCGATCTGGCTCACGTATTACCCGCACATCATGGTCGAGTGGTATCCCCATGTGCTCACGGTGTCCACGCTGCACCCGATCAGCGTGGACAAGACCTTGAACATGGTCGAGTTCTACTACCCAGAAGAAATTGCAGCGTTCGAACGCGAGTTCGTCGAAGCGCAGCGGGCGGCCTACATGGAAACCTGCATCGAGGACGACGAGATTGCCGAGCGCATGGATGCAGGCCGAAAAGCCCTGCTGGCGCGCGGTGACAACGAGGTAGGCCCGTATCAAAGCCCGATGGAAGACGGCATGCAGCATTTCCATGAGTGGTACCGCCGTCAGATGGCTGGCACGCTGGCGGACTGAGGCCATCGGTCTGGCCACTTGCTTCTCACCAGCCACGGGGGCCTGAACCATGCAGGCCTTGTGGATGCTGCTCGCCTCGGTGTTCTTCGCGACCATGGGCGTGTGCATCAAGTTCGCGTCCAGCCACTTCAACACTTTCGAGATCGTGTGCTATCGCGGCCTCGTGGGCATGGTTTTCCTGATCGGCATGACGCGCGTGAAGGGGGTGTCACTGCGCACCGAGGTGCCCATGATGCATGTCTGGCGCAGCATCGTCGGCACGATCTCGCTCACCGCCTGGTTCTTTGCCATTGCGGCCCTGCCCCTGGCCACGGCCATGACGCTGAACTACATGAGCAGTGTCTGGATTGCGGCGTTCCTGCTCGGTGGCGCGCTGCTCGTGCAGGGCCGCAATGCACCGATCCGCCAGCAAGGGCCGCTGTTCCTCACGGTGCTGGCGGGGTTCGCCGGCGTGGCCATGATGCTGCGGCCCACGCTGGCGGAAAGCCAGATGCTGGGGGCCTTGGTGGGGCTTCTCTCCGGCATCTTTGCCGCGTTCGCCTATCTGCAGGTGGCAGCGCTGTCGCGTGCAGGCGAACCCGAGAGCCGCACCGTGTTCTATTTTTCCGTGGGCGCCGTGCTCGCGGGCGGGCTGGGCATGTTGTTCGTGGGTGCCAGCCCATGGCACTGGCCCAGCGCGTTGTGGCTGCTGCCCATTGGTCTGCTGGCGCTCTTTGGCCAGCTCTGCATGACACGCGCCTATTCGCGTGGCGCCACCATGGTGGTGGCCAACCTGCAGTATTCAGGCATCGTGATGGCGGGTATCTACGGCATCCTTTTCTTTGGCGAACAGCTGCCCCTCATTGGCTGGCTCGGGATGGCGCTGATCATCGTCAGCGGCATCGTGGCCACGGTGCTGCGCACACGCGCGGTACCCAATGCACCCGCAGAAGAACACTGACTTCCGACTGCTCCACAATCCGCGCATGTACACCACCCTCATCACCGCCGAACAACTGCAACAGCTCATGTCCAGTGGCACGCCGCTTCGCGTGTTCGACTGCACCTACGAACTGATGAACCCCGATGCGGGCCAGGCGCAGTTTGAGACCGAGCACATCCCGGGCTCAGTGCACGTGCACCTGGATCGCCACCTCAGCGACAAGACCGCACCGGACCGCGCCAGCGGCGGGCGCCATCCCTTGCCGTCGCGTGCCACGTTCGCTGCGCGTCTGGGTGCGCTGGGGCTGGGCAACGACATGCAGGCCGTGGTGCTCGACCGCCAGGCGATCACCACCAGCGGGCGCCTGTGGTGGATGCTGAAATGGTGCGGCCATGAGGCGGTGGCCGTGCTCGATGGCGGCCTGGCGGCCTGGAAAGCCGCTGGCGGGGCAGTACAAAGTGGCCCCAGCCCGACGGTGGCGCCCGCCACGTTCGAGCTGAAAGACGAACAGGCGTCGCTCGTCGGCACCCAGGACATTGCGGGTGCGCTGGGGCGCCCGGCCCTGTCATTGATCGATGCCCGAGCCGGTGCGCGTTTTCGCGGAGAGACAGAGCCGCTGGACCCCGTGGCGGGCCACATTCCTGGCGCGCTGAACCGCTTCTTTGCCGAGAACGTGCAGGCTGATGGCCGATTCAAACCCGCCGCCCAACTGCGCGCCGAGTTCGAGCAATTGCTTGCGGGCCGCGACCCGGCCACGGTGGTGCATCACTGCGGCAGCGGCGTGAGCGCCGTGCCCAACCTGCTGGCCATGGAGATTGCCGGCCTGGGTCGCACCAGGCTCTACCCAGGCAGCTGGAGCGAGTGGTGCAACACAGCGGGTACGCCCATCGCACAGGGCTGAAAGCACCAGAAAGCAGCCTTGCCCATGCCAGCAAACTCGACACGCCCACCCGACGTTACAACCGGGGCGCTTCCCACCGAAGCGCAACGCAAAAGAGTGCTGGAGTTGCTGGCGCTGCTGACCGGCGTGGCGGCGGTGGTGGTGATGCTGATCGATCTGGTGGTGGCCAGCCCGGGGCAACGCGAAGCGTGGATTGCAGGCTGCCTGGCCGTGGTGGCTGGCGTGGCCTACACACTGGTGCGCTGGAACCGCATGCGCTACGTGGCGCACCTGGTGGTGATGGGCACGCTGGGCACCGCGATCATGTCGGTGATCACCTATGGCTCGGTGCGAACGGCCGTGGGCTTCCTGTTTGTGGCGGCGGTGGCGGGTGCCGGCACCTTCCTGGGGCGCAACGCCCTCATTGCCACCGTGGCGGCCAGCGTGGCGGCGCTGGGCGTGCTCACACTGGCCGAGGTCAACGGCTGGTTCAGCGCCACACCGTATTTCGAAGTGGGCGTGCGGGTCTGGATCACCCACTCGGCCACGGTGATCGTCGTGGGTGTCATGGTCTATCACAGCGGTCGCCAGCTGCGGGAAGCCTTCGAGCGCCAGCGCGAAGAGCTGGAGCTGCGCAAGAAGACCGAACAGCAGCGTGACCGCAGCCTGGAGCGCTTCGCCCGCATTTTCCACAACAGCCCCAGCCCCATGATTGCGCAGTCGGCACGCTCCGGCATGATCCTGGACGTCAACCCCGCCTTCGAACGCTGCTACGGTTACACCCGCGCCCAGGCGCTGGGCCGGGAGGACAGCTTCCTCTGGGCAGACGCGCGCAAGCGCGAGGAATACATGGGCTTGCTCTTTGCCAACCGGCGCGCGGAGCAGCACCCGGCGCGCGGCTTGCGCGCCGACGGCAGCACCTTCGAGGCCTTGATCTCCAGCGAGATGGGCAACGACCGTGAAGACAAGCTGATCATCACCAGCATCCACGACGTGAGCGCCCAGAACGAAGTCATGGAGCGCCTGCGCCGCTCTGAAGAGCGCTTTGCCAAAGCCTTCCACTTCAGCCCGCTGAACATGACGATCACGCGGTTGTCGGACGGCGCCATCATCGACGTCAACCGCGCCCAGGACCGGGCACAAGGGCTGATGCCCGATGAGATCAAAGGCAAGACCTCGGTGGAAATTGGCGCCTGGCTGAGCCCGCGGGACCGCGAAGCCTTCGTGGCCCAACTCCTGCGCGACGGTCGCATTGACGGCTACGAAACCCGCATGCGCCACAAGGACGGCTCGCTGGTGGACACGCGCGTGTGGGCCGAACTGCTGGACCTTGACGGCGAACCGAGCATCCTGGCCTGCACCGTGAACATCAGCGAGGAAAAGCAACGCGAAGCCTTGCTGCTCAACGTGGCGCGCGGCGTGGCGACCGAAACCGGCGAAGCCTTCTTCAGTGCCCTCACCCGCCACCTGTGCGAAGCCATCGGCTCGGACATGGTGGTGGTGGGCGAATGCCGCGACGACGGGCGCGTGCGCAGCCTGGCCATCCGCCAGAACGGTCAGGCGCGGCCGAACTTCACCTTCTCGATCGAAGGCACGCCGTGCGAGCGCACCCTGCAGCTCCAGGACATGCTGATCTGCACCAGCGGCCTGGCAGAGCAGTTTCCGCGCGCCACGAGCCTGGTCGAGTCTGGTTGCCAGGCGTACCTGGGCAAGGCGCTGCGCGACGCGGACGGCACCGCCATCGGCGTGATCTTTGCGCTGTGGCGAAAACCCGTGGAGTTGCGACAGGACACGCAGGCCCTGATTGCCATTTTTGCCAGCCGCGCGAATGCCGAGCTGGTGCGGCTGCGCCGCGATCGCGAGATCCAGCGGCTCAATGAAACCCTGGAGCAGCGCGTGCGCGAGCGCACGGCCGACCTGCAGCTGCTCAATGCCGAGCTCGATTCGTTCGCCTATTCCGTGTCGCACGATTTGAAGTCGCCGCTGCGCGCCATCGACGGCTTCACACGGCTGCTCGACGAGGAAGTCGGGCCCCGCCTGAGCGCAGAAGAGCGCCAGCTGCTCGACCGCGTGCTGGCCTCGACCCAGCGCATGGGCTCACTGATCCACGATCTGCTGGCGCTGGCGCGCGTGAGCCAGGGCGTGCTGGAGCGCCGCACGGTGAACCTGAGCAAGATGGTGGACAGCATCCTCGCCCAGGAACGCCTCAAGCAACCCGGGCGCGAGATCGAGGCCCGTGTGGCGCCCGATCTCATCGCGCATTGCGATCCGCGGCTCGCGCGCATCGTGCTGGAGAACCTGCTGTCCAACGCGCTGAAGTACAGCCGCAACCGGGAAAAAACGGTGATCGAGTGGGGGCTCCTGCCGCCCATCGCGGGCGAGCCTCAGCTGTTTTTCGTGCGCGACAACGGCGTGGGCTTCAACATGGCCTACGCCGACAAACTCTTCAAGCCGTTCCAGCGGCTGCACATGCCCAGCGAGTTCGAGGGCACCGGCATTGGCCTGGCCACGGTGCGCCGCATCATCGAACGCCACGGCGGCCAGATCGCCGGTGAAGGCCAGCCGGGCCATGGCGCCCAGTTCCGCTTTTCGTTCGGCGAAACGCCAACCGACTGACGTAACCGCTCAGTGCGCCAGGCCGCTGACCACGGTGACCAGCGCGATCCCCAGGGCCAGCCAGGCGATCTGAGCGATCGTGGCCGACAGGCTCAGGCGTTTTTGCAGCTGGGGAATCAGGTCGGCCAGCGCCACATACACAAAGCTGCTGGACGCTGCCACCAGGAAGTAAGGCAGGTAGTCCTGCAGCTGCGTGAGCAGGAAATAGCCCACCAGCCCGCCCAGCGCGGTGACCGTGCCCGCCAGCGACACCTTGACCAGCGCCGCGCGCGAGTTGCGCGAGGTGTGCCGCAGCACCACCAGATCGCCCATGTGGTGAGGCACTTCGTGGGCCAGCACGGCCAGCGCGGCCACCACGCCCAGACGCATGTCGGCCATGAAGGCCGAGGCAATCAGGATGCCGTCGCCAAACGCGTGCACGCTGTCGCCCGCCAGCACGGTCCACCCCCCGGAGCGCAGCCCGTGATCGTGATGGTCATGCCCTGGGTGTGCATGGGCATGCGCGTGGTCATGATGCGCATCGCCCTGGTGGTGTTCGTGGCCGTGGTGCCAGAGCTCTGCCTTGTCGAGCAGAAAGAAGAACACCAGCCCGGCGAGCAACATGGCAAACAGCTCGTGCGCGCCGGCCTCGCTCTCGAACGCCTCGGGCAGCAGGTGCATGAAGGCTGTGGCCATGAGCGCGCCCGCGGCCAGACTGAGCATGTGCTGCGTGTAGCGCGCCAGCATGGCAAAGCTCAGCAGCGCGGCCAGCCAGACGCTGCCCACGCCTGCCGCAATGGTTCCGATCAGGATCGCAATCAGGGTCATGTTGTGTTGTTCGATGTTTCCGGCCCGCCGGCCCTGCATTCAGCCACAAAAAAGGGCCGCTTTTTCAGCGGCCCTGGTCTCTGGAAGCGGCGGGATTCAGGCCACGCCGTTCTGCTTGAACCACGCCAGCGCGCGCTTCCAGCCGTCCTCGGCTGGCTCCTTGCGAAAGCTCGGCCGGTAATCGGCGTGGAAGGCGTGCGGAGCCTCCGGGTAGACCACGAAGCTGGAGGCTTTGGCTGCGGCATTGCCGGCAGCCAGCGCGGTTTTCATCTTATCAACCGTGTCAAGGGGAATGCCGGTGTCGGCAGCCCCATAGAGCCCCAGCACCGGTCCGTTGAGCCTGGCGGCCACGTCCACGGGGTGCCGTGGGTTGAGGGCGGTGGCGTCGCCCACCAGGCGGCCGTACCAGGCCACGCCCGCCTTCACCGCCGGGTTGTGCGCGGTGTACAGCCACACCTGGCGCCCGCCCCAGCAAAAGCCGGTGATGCCCAGCTTGCTCGTGTCGCCACCGTTGGCGGCCGCCCATTTCACGGTGGCGTCCAGATCGCCGAGCACCTGCGCGTCGGGCACCTTGGAGATGACCTCCGAAATGAGTTTGGCCATCTCGCCATAGCTTTGGGCATCGCCCTGGCGCACGAACAGCTCGGGCGCAATGGCCATGTAACCGGCCTTGGCGAAGCGGCGCGCGGTGTCGGCGATGTATTCGTGAACGCCGAAGATTTCGGAGAGCACCAGCACCACCGGCAGGCCCGTCTTGCCCGCGGGCGCGGCACGGTAGGCGGGCATCTTGAACCCGTTGACGTCAATCGTCACTTCCCCCGCCGTCAGGCCCTCGGCGGAGGTCTTGATGGCCGTCTGCGCCATCAGTGGCAAGGCGGAGGCTGCATAACCCACGCCCAGCGCAGCCTTCAGGGCGGTGCGCCGGGTGGCGCCGTCGGCGCCGGATTGGCCAGGCAGCAAAGCGGCCAGGTCTTGGGACATCTGTTCGTGCAACAAGAGAGTCTCCTCAAAGAAGGGTGAAGGGGGTCCGACAGAGCGGCATTGTGGGCCTGCTCCCATACCAGAGGCGTGTGCTCAGAAAACGTTCACTGCGCGAGCGGCCGCGCGCGCCGGGCGACGCCTACTGCAGGCGCACTATTTTGAGGCACCCAGCGCAACAAACGCTCAAGCGGCACCCGGCACCGTCGACACATCAGCCATCACTGCGGTTGAAACCCGATGCCCTCACCCCCAAACATGATTCCGTCCCTTGCCAAACGGAGCGAGCCACTGAGCTACAGCATCGACAAGCTGGGGCGCCGCGACGAGATCGTGCTCAAGTCCTCCATGCGCGTGCTCGACCACCGCTTTCGACACCACTGGAATTTTCAGGAAAGCGGCGGTGATGTGCGCGTGACCACCGACGCCCAGGGCCAACACGCTGGCTCCGTGGTGATGCTCTACATGGGCTGCGAAGCGATCGTCAAGACCCGCACCCTTGCGCTGCCACTGCGCGCCAGCGAGGTCGAGCTCGCCTTCAACCACATGGGCGAGACACTGCTGCGCATCCGGTCTGCCAAAGGCAGGGTGGCTCCCGAGCCGGGGACGGAGGTGCACATCGAGCGCACCGCCAGCGCAGCGGCTGCGCCGGGTTGGCTGGCGCGCCTGCGCGCACGCCATGAGCCGGTGTCGGGTGGGGACTGACGCTGGCTCGGCGGCCGCTCAGTGCGCCTGATCCCAGTTCGGCCCCACGCCCACTTCCGCCAGCAGCGGCACCTTGAGCGCCGCCACCCCGGCCATGAGCCGCGGGATTTCAGTGCGCACCCAATCCACCTCGCCCTCGGGCACCTCGAACACCAGTTCGTCGTGCACCTGCATGATCATCTTCGTGCCCAACCGCTGCTCGTCCAGCGCGTTCTGCACCGCCACCATGCTGAGCTTGATGAGATCGGCCGCCGTGCCCTGCATGGGCGCATTGACCGCCTGGCGCTCCAGCGAGGACAGCAGCGCCCCTTTGGCGGCCTGGATGCTCGGCAGCACCAGGCGCCGCCCGAACACGGTCTCCACATAGCCCTGGGCCTTGGCCTGGGTTCGGGTGTCGTCCATGTACCGCTTGACGCCGGCAAAACGCTCGAAGTAGCGGGTGATGTAGTTCTTGGCCGCGGTGTTGTCGATGCCCAGCGCCTTGGCCAGGCCGAAGGCGCTCATGCCGTAGATGAGGCCGAAGTTGATCACCTTGGCGTAACGGCGCTGCTCGCTGCTGACCTGTGCGGTCTCCACCCCGAACACCTCGGCGGCGGTGGCGCGGTGCACATCCAGACCCTCGTGAAACGCGCGCAGCAGGGCTTCGTCGCCGCTGATGTGGGCCATGATGCGCAGCTCGATCTGCGAGTAGTCGGCGCTGGCAATGACATGTCCGGCCGGCGCCACGAAGGCTTCGCGCACGCGGCGGCCTTCGGGTGTGCGGATCGGAATGTTCTGCAGGTTGGGGTCATTGCTGGAGAGGCGGCCCGTCACAGCGACTGCCTGCGCGTAATGCGTGTGCACACGGCCGGTACGGGGCAGGGCCAGCTGCGCGAGCTTGTCGGTGTAGGTGCCCTTGAGCTTGGAGAGGCTGCGGTGCTCCAGGATCTTGGCGGGCAACGGGTAGTCCTCCGCCAGCTTTTCCAGCACCTCTTCGTCGGTGCTGCGCGCGCCGGTGGCGGTCTTCTTGATCACCGGCAGGCCGAGCTTGTCGAAAAAGATCTCGCCCAGCTGCTTGGGGCTGCTGAGGTTGAACGGCTGGCCCGCGATGTCGTAGGCTTCCTGCTCCAGCGCATGGATGCGCGAACCCAGCTCGTGGCTCTGCTTGGCCAGGGTGGGCGCGTCGATCATCACGCCGTTGCGCTCGATGTGGTACAGCGCTTCGCTGCTCGCGATTTCAAGTTCGTAGATGAACTTGAGCTTGTCGTCGGCCTGCAGCTGTGGCCACAGCACACGGTGCACGTCCAGCGTCTGGTCGCTGTCTTCGCATGAGTACTCGGCGGCCTTGGCCACCTCGACCTGGGCAAACGGAATCTGGTGTGCGCCCTTGCCGCACAGGTCTTCGTAATTGATGCCCTGGCGGCCCAGGTGGCGCTCGGCCAGACTGGCCAGGCCATGCGGCTTGTGCACTTCGAGCACGTAGCTCTGCAGCATGGTGTCGTGTGCATAGCCCTGCACCTCGATGCCGTGGTTCGCGAACACGTGGCGGTCGTACTTGACGTGCTGGCCCAGCTTGAGGCGCTTCGGGTCTTCCAGCCAGGGTTTGAGCTTGGCCAGCACCTCGTCAAACGGCAGCTGCTCGGGCGCGTCGGGCCCGCTGTGCCGCAGCGGAATGTAGGCGGCCTCGCCCGGCGTCACGCTGAAGCTGATGCCGACGATCTCGGCGCGCATTTCATCGAGCGAGGTGGTTTCGGTGTCCAGCGCCACCAGCTCGGCGGCCTGCAGGCGCGCCAGCCAGGCGTCGAACTGCTCCCAGGTCAGGACCGTGTCGTACTGCAGGTTGGTGGCGCGCTCGGCGCTGCCGCTGAGGTCGGGCTCGTCGAACAGCCCTGGCGAGCCATCGCCCGCTTTGCCTCGGGCTTTGGCCTTGCCCTGGTGTTCGTCGATCTGTTCAGGCGGTGTGAGGTGCTGCGCCAGCGTCCTGACCAGCCCTTTGAAGCCGTAGCGCTCGCCAAAGGCCATCAGGGCCTCGGAGTCCTGCCCGCCCACGGCGATCGCGTCCAGCGACGGCAGCCCCGCGATGTGTTCGGTCAGGTCGCAATCGGTCTTGATGGTGAGCAATTCGCGGCCCTTGGGCAGCCAGTCCAGCGCATTGCGCAGGTTCTCACCAGCGGCGCCCTTGATCTCGCCGGCCCGCGCCACCAGCGCCTCCAGCGAGCCGTATTCCGTCAGCCATTTCACGGCGGTCTTGGGGCCCACCTTGGGCACACCTGGTACGTTGTCCACCTGGTCGCCCACCAGCGTCTGGTAGTCCAGCATGAGGCTGGGCGGCACGCCAAACTCCGCCGTGACACCCGCCACGTCGCGCTTGCGGTCGTTCATGGTGTCGATGACGGTGATGTGTTCGTTGACGAGCTGGCTCAGGTCCTTGTCACCGCTGGAGATGATGCACTGGATGCCCTGCTTGGCTGCCACGTCGGCAAGCGTGCCGATCACGTCGTCGGCTTCCACGCCCGGCACATCCAGCACCGTCCAGCCGAGCAGCTTCACCACCTCGTGGATGGGCGCGATCTGCGCGCGCAGGTCGTCGGGCATGGGCGAGCGGTTGGCCTTGTACTCGGGGTAAAGCGCGTCCCGAAAGGTGGGGCCCTTGGCGTCGAACACGCAGGCGGCGAAATCGGCCCGCACGTCCTTTCGCAGCTTCTGCATCATGTTGATCATGATGCGGATCGCGCCGGTCTTGAGCTCGGTGCCGTCGGGGAGCTTGGTGCTCATGGATTCACCGCCGGCAAAGAACGCGCGGTAGAGGTAACTGGAGCCATCGACCAGCAGCAGGGTCTGGCCAGTGGCGGGGGCGGGTGTGGGGGCGTCGGACATGGGGCGATTGTGGCGGAGATCGTGCGGCGCCCACCGGCCAGCGGGCTCGTTTCGACCCGGCACCCGCTTGCCCCCTGGAGCGGCGCGCCCGCCCTGCCTTGCCTACAATGCCGCATGAACCCGATCACCCGCCACCCCGCCGCCGCACTCGCCCTGGGCCTGTGCCTTGCCTTGCCTGCCCTGGCCCAGGTGGCCCCGGCGGACACGCCCCCCGCAGCCGCCACGCCGCGCGACAACATCGAGCGCATCACCCACGAAGACAAGCTCACCCGCATCGACGAACTGCGCGTGGGTGGCCAGACGCAAAGCATCGAGGTGCAACCCAAAAACGGCGCGCCGGCCTACCAGATCCAGCCGGACAACGGCAACGGAGCCGGTGGGGAATCCGGTGGCAAGCGCACGGGCAACGCCGGGCGCAGCAGCTGGCGCATCCTGAACTTCTGATTGCCCGCCACATGGCCGTTTACACCGAAGTCGCGTTCGACGAAGCCGCAGCCCTGCTCCACACCCTCCACCTGGGCGACCTCACCGAGCTCAAGGGCATCCAGGGCGGCATTGAAAACACCAACTATTTCGTGACCAGCGAGCGCGACGGCGCCACGCTGGAGCACGTGCTCACGGTTTTCGAGCGCCTGGGCTTCGAGCAGCTGCCCTTCTACCTGCACCTCATGAAGCACCTGGCGCAAGGCGGCATCCCGGTGCCTGCGCCTGCGGCCAATGCCCAGGGCGAGATCCTGTTCAAGGTGCAGGGCAAGCCGGCGGCGGTGGTGGCCAAGCTGCGCGGCAAGAGCGACCTCAGCCCCGGTGTGGCGCAGTGTGAGGCCGTGGGCCGGATGCTGGCGCGCATGCACCTGGCCGGGCGCGACTTCTCCTACAGCCAGCCCAACCTGCGTGGCCTGCCCTGGTGGAACGACACCGTACCGGTGGTGCTGCCCTTTCTGAACGAGTCGCAGGCCGCGCTCATCCGCACCGAGCTGGCCTACCAGAACCACGTGGCCCAGGGCCCGGCGTATGCCGCCTTGCCGCGCGGACCGATCCACGCCGACCTGTTCCGCGACAACGCGATGTTCGAGCAGGGCGAGCTCTCCGGCTTTTTCGACTTCTACTTCGCCGGCGTGGACACCTTCCTGTTTGACATCGCCGTCTGCCTCAACGACTGGTGCGTGCTGCACGACACAGACCACGATGGCTCGCTGGACACGCCGCGCTCGCTGGCGCTGCTGGGCGCTTACCAGTCGGTGCGGCCCCTCTCTGCAGCCGAGCGCCAGCTGCTGCCGGCGATGCTGCGCGCAGGTGCCTTGCGCTTCTGGATTTCCCGCCTCTGGGACCTGCACCTGCCGCGCGAAGCGGCGATGCTGCAGCCCCACGACCCCCGCCATTTCGAACGCGTGCTGCGCGCCCGCGTTCGCGACACCCAGGCCCTGTGCAGCCTGCTGCGAGACGACGCGCTGCAGACCGCCTGAGACCCCCACCCCGCATGAAACTCCACATCGTCCCCGCCCGCACCGGCTTCCAATGGGTCAAGCTGGGCGCGCGCACCTTCCTGCGCCAGCCGCTGGCCATGGCCGGCCTGTTCTTCATGTTCATGGCCACCATTTCCGTGCTCTCGCTGGTGCCGGTGGTCGGCACGCTCCTGTCGCTCGCACTGGTGCCCGCTGCCACACTGGGCCTGATGGCCGCCAGCCGTGAGGCTGAGCAAGGTCGCTTTCCCATGCCCAGCACGCTGGTCTCGGCCTTTCGCGCCGGCCCGACCAACACGCGCTCCATGTTGATCCTGGGGGCCATGTACGCAGCGGCCCTGATGCTGGTGATTGGCGTCGGCGCGCTCTTTGCGGCGGACGTGGCGCCCATCGAAATGCCCGACGGCGAGGTGTCGCCCGAGCGCGTGCGGGCCATGTTCGACAACCCGGGCCTGTGGGCTGCGCTGCTGCTGTACGTGCCGGTGCTCATGGCCTTCTGGCACGCGCCAGCGCTGGTGCACTGGCATGGCGTCAAGCCACTCAAGAGCCTGTTCTTCAGCCTGATGGCCTGCTGGGCCAACAAGGGCGCCATGCTGCTGTACAGCCTGGGCTGGATGGTCGTGATCATGATGTTCGGTCTGGTGATGAACCTGCTGGCCGTGCTGATTGGCGGCGCACAAATGCTCAGTGTCGTGATCTACCCCACGGTTCTGCTGCTGGCGTCCATGTTTCACACCTCCATCTGGTTTACTTTCCGCGACAGCTTTGTGACCGAAGAAGCGTCCCCACCCGCGCCGCTCACCGGAGAAAACACATGACCCAACACACCCTGGCAGGTCGCCGTGAAGACGAGGTGCTCTGGTTCCAGCGCCGCGACACACTCAAGGCCGCAGCCGCCTGGGTTGCAATGGGCGGCCTGCCGGCCGCCATGGCGCAGCAGCGCAGCAACGTGGTGGAGTTCGTGGGTGATGTGCTGGTGAACGGCCAACGCCTGCTGCCTCAGCAGATCGTGCAGACCGGCGACGAGGTGTTCACGGGTGTGGCCTCCCGCGTGGTGTTCCTGATCGGCAATGCGTCCTTCCATGTGCGACAGAACTCGCGGCTGCGCGTGGAGCGTGGCAACACGCTCAACACCGCCAGCCTGCTGCGGCTCTTCAACGGCGCGTTCATCAGCGCCTTTGGCCGGGGCGTGAGCCGCTCCATCGTCACCCCCACGCTCACCGCCGGCATCCGGGGCACGGGGGTGTACGCCGAGGTCATGCCCAACCAGGGTGGCCGCACCTATTTCTGCAATTGCTACGGCACGGTCGACATGGAGTCGGGCGGCAACCGGGCGCTCTCCGAGTCGAGCTACCACCAGTCGTTCTGGGGCGAGCCTGAAGAGCGCAACGGGCGCTTTCTCACCCCCGCGCCGGCGCTCAACCACACCGACGAGGAACTGGAGTTCCTCGCGCGGCTCATCGGCCAGCGCACCGCGTGGCAGATGGCCGGGCGCACCGGCGTGAAGGACGGGCGCGGCTACATGGAGCAGCAGCCCGCCTCGATGCACCCGGCCGCGCCGGGGCGCTGACGCGCGCCGTCAGAGCTTGGCAACAGGCACCACGGGCGCCACCGGCACACCCTGCGTCAGAAAGTGGCGGATGCGGTCGGCCAGCGGCGCCACGCCGGCGCCGACCAGGCCCGCACCGTGCGGCGACGAGTCGGCCAGCGACAACTTGAACAGCCGAGCGCCCAGCATGCCGGCGGCCGTCATCGCTTCGTCCACACGGCCGACCTCCAGCAGGTCGTCGGTCTCGGTGGCCAGCATCAACACGCTGCCCAGCGTGCTGCGAAACGGGACAGTGTCGGTGCGCTCCCCGCTGCCCAGCAGCGCGAAGTCGGCCTTGTTCGATTGCCGCATTACGGTCAGCGGTGCGTAGGTCAGGATGGTGCGCAGCTGCCACAGCAGCACGTTGTGGTCGGTCGCGCCCAGCAAGGCCGACACCTGCGCCCGGTAGCGCTTCACGGCGGGCGCGTTCGCATCCAGCCCGGCCAGCACCTCGTCAAGGCTCTTGAGCTCAGCCGGCACCAGCGGGGCGAAGCTCTTGGCGATTTCAAGCCACTCGACGTCGTCCATGTCGTAAAGCACCGCATGGTTCAGCGGAAACTGGCAGCGGTACCAGAACTCGCCCAGCACTTTCGCGAGCGCGTGGGTGCGCCAGTGGTCTTTGGGCTGCGCGTAGTAGTCCCCCTTGAGCCACGCGGGATCCTGTTCGAGCTGCTCCACCCATTGCCGGGCCAGCACACGGGTCTTGTCGCCCAGGGTCAGGCCACCGGGCACCACCACCACCATGCGGCTGACAAAGGTCATGTCGTGGGCCGCGAGGTGCCAGGCCTGCAACGACCCCATGGACGCCCCCACCAGCACATCGATGTGGCGCACACCGAGCTGCTGCAACGCCTGGTACTGGATGGCCGCGTAGTCGGCGAACGAGAAGTTGGGGAACTTGCCGCCGTAGGGCTTCTTGGTGGCCGGGTCCTGGGTCATCGGACCAAAGCTCCGATCGATCAGGGGCCCCAGGCTGATGACGCGGTGGGTGTCCGTGTTGAAGGGCGCACCGGCACCGATCACGGCGTCCCAGTAGCCGGGGCCCACCAGCTTCTTGTGCTCGTCCATCTTGGTGTATCCCGCCGCATGCGCGGTGCCGAGGAAGAAGGGAAGAATGACCACAACCGGCTTGTCGTGGCCGTCCTGGGTCTTGGCGCTGCCGTATTCCTCGTAGGTCACTGGCAGGTTGGGAAAGTGGTCTTTCCCGTCGTTGCACGGTGCTTGTGGAATGACGACTTTCTGGGGTTTGACGATCTGCTCGTACATGCAATGTCCTTTGGATGGGATGAGAGAGGCCTGCACACCGACCCGGGATCGGCGAGGCGTTGCCACCATAAATTTCAAAGTCCCGCTCCGACACGGCCTGTGGTGCCGGCCCCAAGGGCCGGGACGCAGGCTGTGCACACGATGGACAGATCGCCCAAAAGCGAAACCCCAAGGCCCGCCAAGGCCTTGGGGTTTGCGGGTGACTTCACTGGGCTGCGCGCCCGATCAGCGCGGTGGCTTGGCCCGGTAGGCCTCGATGGCCTGCGCCAGATCGACGTACTCCTCGCAAGTCTGGTTGCCACAGAGGCGGGCCAGTTCGGCGAGGTGCTTCCGGGCTTCGGCTGGTTGGTGGTTCATCAGATAGGCCTCGCCGATGTACTCGTGCGCGCCCTTGTGGCGTGGGTCGATCTGCAGCGCGAGCCGGTAGTGTGTGAAGGCTTTGGCCAGGTCGGGCCGGGCCTGTTTGCGGTGGCTGAACCCCAGCAGGTTGTGGGCATCGGCGTTGCCAGGCTCGGTCTCGACCACGGCCTGGAGCTCGGCGATCGCCGTGCGCCAGTCCCGCGCCTGGATGGCGGTGCGCGCGGCTTCCATGCGCTCATCCACCGCTGGCTCCATCCTGGAGGGCGTGTCTCTGGCGTGCACGGTCGATACGAACGACAGGGCACAGGCCACGGCCAGCAGATGGCACTTGATCGCAGGGTTCATGACGGTCTCCCCAACACAGGCAAAGCACCCACACACGGCCCGAAACGGCAACAACCCCAAGTGGCTCGCGCCACCTGGGGTTGTCGTGCCGCCCCGGGCGGCGGTCCTCAGACGCCGATCACACCGCCGTCGGTGCGGGTGATGACGATGGTGGCCGAGCGTGGTCGGCCGGCAGGGCCGTAGGCCGCAGCGCCACGCGCGTTGCCAGGCCACTGGCTCTGGAACGTGAACGACGGGCCGGCGCCGATGGCAGGCGTGTTCTCACCCGGGTGCTGAATGTTCACGAAGATCGCGCGGCCGTCGGCCGACTCGGTGATGCCCGTGACCTCGGCGCCGCGCGGCGAGACCAGGAAGCGGCGCAAGCGGGCTTCACCGAGCGCGGCACCCAGGAAGGTGTTCTGCGTCCCCGTGACACCGCCCAGGCTGTTGTTCACCGTGATCGCACCGCCATCGCCCACCGCGCCCGGAATGGCGGCCAGCAGCATGCAGTTGGTCTGGTCGGTGTAGGCGCCGTCGTCGGTCTGGATCCAGCAGATGCCGGTGACTTTGCTGAACCACAGGCCGTCGGGCGAAGAGAAGTCGTTTTTGGCGGTCAACCGGGAGAGGTTGATGTTGGCGCCGGCGTCTTCTTCCGCGCCAAACAGGAAGATGTCCCAGTTGAACGTGGTGGCGTTGGACGCACCGGCCGTTTCCCTGAAACGGATGATGTGGCCGTTGGGGTTGCCGGTCTGCGCGCGGCCGTCGCTGTCGGCGTAAGAGCGCGGGTTCGCGGCGTTGGTGCCGGTCACGGGGCGGTTGGCGGCGTTGCTGTTGGTCATGGTGAAGTACACCTCGCCGTTGGCGGGGTTCACTGCACCCCACTCGGGGCGGTCCATCTTGGTGGCGCCCACGGCGTCAGCGGCGTGGCGGGCGTTCACCAGCACGTCGGCCTGGTTGGCAAACACGTAGGTGGCGTAGCCTGCGATCAGCGGGTTGGCGATGTTGAGTTCGAGCCACTCACCGGTGCCGGTGTCGTTGAACTTGGCTGCGTACAGCTTGCCCTCGTTGAGGTACTTGTCGCCTGCCGTCATGCCGCCGCCCACATCGGCCGCGCTCCACACGGCGGTGGACACGAACTTGTAGATGTACTCATTGCGCGAATCGCAGCCCATGTAGAACGCCAGCGGCTGGCCCACCACAGGCAGGCCACACACGGCGGCCTCGTGCGCGAAACGGCCCAGGGCGACGCGCTTGGCGGGCGTGCCGCTGGTCAGCGGATCGATCTCGACGACATAGCCGAAGGTGTTGGGCTCGTTGCGGAAGTCCAGCGCTGCCGTGCCGCCCGGCGCCGACACGTTCCAGCGGCCGAAACGGTCGTCGGTGGCGGCGGTGGCGGTGGCCGACCAGCCTTGCGAGCCCGCGGTGGTCGCCGTGTTGGGCGCGCGCATCACGCCATAGCGCTGGCGCGAGGCCTTGGTGCGCGCATCCACGTCCACGGAGCCGTTGGGCATGAAGAAGTACGCCGCCCAGTTCTCTTCACAGGCCAGGTAGGTGCCCCAGGGCGTCTTGCCGTGGCCGCAGTTGTTGAGCGTGCCGCGCGAGGTGGCGCCGGTGGTGTCGAAGGCCGTGACCATGAAGCTGCGGATGTCGGCGATGTGCGCTGCCGGGCCCGCAATGCGCATGGGCGACTGGCCGGTGATGCGGCGGTTGTAGAGCGAGTCCAGCTTGTATTCCCACTGGCCGCTGCTGTTCTTGCCGACCTCGGCCACTGACACGCCGTGGTGGTTGATTTCCTTGAGCACTTCGAGCTCGGGGCGCACGCCCAGGTCCCAGCTGTCGAACTGGCTGAATTTCTTGCCCGACACACCCGCCGAGGTCTGGCCGTTGGGGTGGAAGAAGTGGGCGTCGGCAGAGCTTTCGTGGTTCATCACGAGCACGGCGCGGCCGGTGTCGGTGGTGGTGAACTGGCCACCCGCGGTCATGTAGAAGATGTCCATGCCGTCGTGGTGATCGCCCACGCGCATGGTCCATTCGTCGGTCTCGGCGCCGGTGTTGCTGTAGGCGGGAATGCTGGAGACCAGGCGGTCGCCCGTGGCGTGCACCACGCGGTAGGTGTAGCCGGGGGGCAGCACCACGTCATCGAGCAGGCTCTTGTCGATGGCCGAGAAACCCAGGGCACGGTTGTTCGGCGCAGCGGGCGCTGGTGCGGGTGCCGGTGCGGCATCACTGCCACCACCGCAGGCGGCCAGAAACGGCAGGCTGGACAAGGCCGCCAGACCCACACCACCCCGAATGAGGTTGCGGCGGTTCAGCGGCGTGCGCGTGCCGCGCGCAAGCACTTCCTGAAAGTGCTCGTTGGGGGACTCGTTGAGGTTCTCGTCGTGGTCGTGAGACATGGGTGTTTCCGTGCGTGGTTGAAAGACCCACGCAGTGTCCGCAGCGGCTGTGACGAATCCGTGAATCGGACCAAACCCCCCACCGATCCCCTTTGCGGCAGGTGCTTCATCAAACCGTCATCAATGCGTGCCCATGGTTTGAAGAAAGTGCGCTTCCACCTCGCTGGCGATCTGCTGCCAGTCCAGGCGCGCCACCTGTGCGCGGGCCCGCTCGCCCGCCCGCGCGATACGTTGCGGATCGCAGGCGAGCTCGGTGGCCATCTGCAGATACGCCAGCTCGTTGTTCATGGGCACCAGCCAGCCATTGCCTTCGTGCTGTACCCAGTCGGCGGCGGCGGCGGTGTTGAAGGCGAGCACGGCCAGGCCGCTGGCCAGCGCCTCGATGGTCACGTTGCCAAAGGTTTCGGTGGTGCTGGGAAACAGGAACAGATCGGCCGAGGCGTAGTAGGTGGCCAGTGCCTGCTGGGTCTGCATGCCGGCAAACACGGCCTGCGGACACCGCTGTTGCAGGCTCTCGCGCAAAGGGCCGTCTCCCACGATCACGAGCTTCACGTCGTCGCGCACGGCGCGCATGGCCTCGAACGCGCGCAGGACCATGTCGAGGTTTTTCTCGGCGGCCAGGCGACCCACCGCCAGCAGCACCGTGGTGTGTGGCCCTGCGCCCCAGGTGGTGCGCAAGGCGTCGCTGCGGTGCTGCGGGTTGAACAGGCGCGTGTCCACACCGCGCGCCACCACCTGCACGCGCTCGAAGCCCATGGCCATCAGGTCGCTGCGCAGCGCTTGCGTGGGCACCATGGTGAGCTGGGTCAGGTTGTGGAACTTGCGCAGGTAGGCCGCGATGGGTTTGCGCAGCCAGCCCACGCCGTAGTGCTCGCTGTAGGCGTGGAAGTTGGTGCGAAAGTCGGACGTCACGGGCAGGCGCAGGTAGCGCGCGGCCTGCAGCGCCGACCAGCCCAGCGGCCCTTCGGTGGCAATGTGCACGAGGTCGGGCCGGCGCAGCGTCCAGGCCTGGATGAGTGCGCGCTTGCCGGGCAGCCCCAGCTTGAGCTGGGGGTAGCGCGGTATGGGCATGCCGCGCATCAGCAGTTCTTCGAAGCCTTCGTGCCGCAGGGCCTGGTCCACACGCGTCTGCCTCGGCCGGATCAACTGCACCTGGTGGTTGCGCGCACACAGGCCCTGCACCAGCCGCGACAGCGTGAGCGACACGCCGTTGATTTCAGGTGGCCATGTCTCGCTCACCACCGACAGTCGCAGCGACGGGCTGCTGGCCGGGTATTCCTCCACCACGATCTGGTCCGAGTGCATGGGCGTCATGCGGCGATCTTGCGCAGGCTTTGCAACAGGCTGATGACAACGGCGCGCTGTCACCGGGTTTTCACACGCGCCGACCACGATGTCATGCGCCTGACACCACCCCCGCCACCCACCGGAGCCTGACCCGTGAACGAATTCTTCAAGACCCTGGAAACACAGCGCTGGGACGACCACCGCTACTACCACCACAGCCGCATCAACCAGACGCTGCACCTGATCAGCGCCGTCAGCTTTGTGGTGGCCTATGTGCTGCTCTGGACCGACCCTGTGCTCTCCGCGCTGATCGCGTGGCTGGTGTCGATGACCAGCCGGCAGGCCGGCCACTTCTTCTTTGAACCCAAGGGATACGACCACGTGAACCAGGCCACGCACGAGCACAAGGAGGCCATCAAGGTCGGCTACAACCTGCGCCGCAAGGTGGTGCTGATGGTGCTGTGGGCCGGCACCCCGCTGCTGGTGTGGGCCGAGCCGGGCGTGTTCGGCCTGTTTGAACCGCACACCAGCGGCACCGAGTTCATTCGTCAGGTGGGCACGCTGTGGCTGGCACTGGGCGTGGGTGGTTTGCTGTTTCGCACCGTGCACCTGTTCTTCATTGCCGACGTGAAAACGGGCCTGGTGTGGATGACCAAGATCCTCACCGACCCGTTTCACGACATCAAGCTCTATTACCGCGCACCGTTGCACCTGATGCGCGGCCAGCTGATCGACCCCGGCGTGGCCGAGCGCGGCTGAAGCCAGCCGCGTGCATCAGCCCCGCAGGTGTTGCCACATCTCGCGCAGCACCTGCCGGCGGATGGCCTTGCGCGTCAACCCCGGCGCGCGCCACCACCAGCCCTGGGTCTGCATGTCTTGCGCCGCCGCCACGAAGCGGCGCAGCACCTCTTCAAAGTCGTCGTCGCTCAGGTGCAGGCCAAAGATGAGCCGCCCTGTGCCGACCCAGCTCAAGGCCAGACCATGCCAGCGCAAGTAGTACTGGAACATCCAGTGGTAGCGACCGGGCTCGGTGTAGGTCAGCGTCCAGATGCTTTGCAGATGTGCCGCGCGCACCGGGAAGCCGTGCCTGGCCATCACGTCGTTGAAGCGCTGGGCGCGCGCGTCCCAGCGCGCGTCCTGCCCTTCGTACAGCGCCTGAATCTCGGGCGTTTGCAGGCGGCGCAGAAAGGCGTTCATGCCGCCCATGACGTACGGATGGGCGTTGAAGGTGCCGCGCGCAAAGCACACGTCGGCCGGCCGCTCGGGGCGGTAGCGCCGCATGAGCGCAGCGCTGCCGCACACCACGCCCACCGGGAAGCCGCCCGCCAGGGTCTTGCCATAGGTGACGAGATCGGCGCGCACGCCGAAGTGCGCTTGCGCGCCGCCCGGTGCCAGGCGAAAGCCCAGAAACACCTCGTCAAAGATCAGCACGATGCCACGCTCGGTGCACACCTCGCGCAGGCGCTGCAGCCACGCGGTGTAGGCGGCGCGGTCGTATCCGGCGCTGCGGCTGCCATCGACCAGCGTGGAGTCGCCCGGGGCGTTGCGGTTGGGGTGCAGGGCCTGCAGCGGGTTGACCAGCACGCAGGCAATGTCGCGCCGCGTGCGCAGCACCTGCAGGCTTTTTTCGTCCATGTCCTTGAGCGTGTAGGTCTCGCGCGGGGGCATCGGGTTGCCGGGGCCGGGCTGCACGTCTTCCCACCAGCCGTGGTACGCACCGCAGAAGCGCACCAGGTTCTTGCGGCGCGTGTGGTAGCGCGCCAGGCGCACAGCCTGCATCACCGCTTCGGTGCCCGACATGTGGAACGACACCTGCTCGTGGCCGGAGATGGCCTTCAGGCGCGCGATGTTGTCGGCCACGCACGGGTGGTACGCGCCGAGCACCGGGCCGAGCGCTTCACCGAGCTGTGCGCCCTCGGCCATGCAGGCCTTGTAGAAGTCCACGCCGAACACGTTGACGCCATACGAACCCGTGAGATCGATGAACCGGTTGCCATCGAGGTCGGTCAGGTGGTGGCCATCGGCCGAGGCCATGAAGGCGCCCACCTTGAGGCGCTCCTGCACCAGGGGGCTGAAGGGAAACGGCACGCGGTAGCGGCCGGTGAACTGCAGGTCGGCCAGGCCTTCGCGGGCTTCAGCGCTCAGCGCCAGCGTCTGGGCGTAGCGCTGAGCAAAGCCTGCGCACAAGGTGTCGAAGGCAGCGCGCCGCAGCCGGGCCACGTCTTCGGGCGCACCGTCGCAATCAAAGAAGCGCGCTTCGTCGTGGGCATAGCCCGGCAGCCAGGAGGCCAGGCGTTTGGCCATGCGCGAATGACCCGCGAGCGAGCGGTGCTTGGCGCGCGAGAGTTGCAGGCGCTGGCGCAGGTACGGCAGGGCCAGCACCAGCGAACCCAGCGGCAAGGCGTAAGGAAGATAGGAAGACATGCGGCGAGCGCTCCCGGGCGGTTGATGTGTGTCGTTTGTAGGTCGCACACATGACGCACACATGAACATTTCAAGGCAACTCCAGCGCCTGGCGCTGAACGAAGACATCAATTTCTTGCTCACCAACCGCGTGCCGCGCGCGGCGCTCACGCGCTTCATGGGCTGGTTCAGCCGCATCCGGCACCCGTGGGTGCGCGATGCGTCCATGGCGGTGTGGCGCACGTTTACCGACATCGATCTGAGCGAAGCCAGGCGCAGCTCGTTTGCCAGCCTGCACGACTGCTTTGTGCGCGAGCTCAAGCCCGGCGTGCGCCCGCTGGACGCGCGCGCCGAGGTGCTGGTGAGCCCGTGCGATGCGATCGTGGGCGCGTGCGGGCGCATTGGCGACGACCCGGGCGCCCAGGTGTTCCAGGCCAAAGGGTTTCCGTATCCGCTGAC
>CALRUK020000016.1:0-105899 GCA_943371335.1 Synechococcus sp. UW140
GCTGCTGGCCATCAGCTGGGTGGATGGTCGCCGCAACGTGCTGGCGAGTTACGCGTCGCCGAGCGCGCCCTCAGCCCTGGTGCGTCCGGTGGGCAGCGTGCTTTCGCCCGGAGAAACCGATGGAACATTCGACCTCGCTCGCGACCTGCGCCAACCCATCTATTCACGCCCCCTGGGTGACGACGCCCGCAATGCCACGCTGATGCTCCACGTGCCTCTGAGCGAGCAAGGTCGATTTGCCGGCACGATCATGGGCGAATACTCCATCGACGGGCTCATGCGCTTCGGTATTCCGCCTGAAATCATGGCCCGCTATGCCGTGGCTTTGGTGGACGACCGCAGCCGCGTGCTCGCCGGCAGCCTGCAAACGCCGACCACCGTGCTGCGCTTGCTGCCGTGGTCCAACCCACCGCTGGAACACGAAGTGCCCGTCTCGCCAGTGGGAAATGGACTGATCTTGAAAGCCCAGGGCTACCGCACCTCCCAGGACATTGTCGGCAGCGGATTCTTCTGGGTGATCGGCGCACTCTCCGCTCTCACTGTCTGGATGCTGCTGGGCACCTGGCGCCACACGCGCAGACGGGTGCAGGCGCAACAGGCGTTGGTGGCCGAGACCAACTTCCGCCGCGCCATGGAAAACTCCATGCTCACTGGCATGCGCGCCCTCGACATGCAGGGACGCATCACCTACGTCAACCCGGCCTTTTGCTCGATGACGGGCTGGACGGAAGGCGAACTGGTCGGTCGAACCGCGCCCTTCCCCTACTGGCCAGAAGAGGAACACGAGCAGCTTGCTGCGCGCCTGGAAGACGAGTTGCGTGGGCGCTCCACGCCGGGCGGATTCGAAGTGCACGTCAAGCGCCGCGACGGCAGCATCTTCGACGCGCGCATGTATGTGTCACCGCTGATCGACCCGAAGGGGCATCAGACTGGGTGGATGACCTCGATGACCGACATCACCGAGCCCAAACGCATCCGCGAGGAGCTCTCCGCCTCTTACGAGCGATTCACCACCGTGCTGGAGTCGCTCGACTCCGCCGTGTCCGTCGCCCCGTTGGGCAGCGATGAGATGCTCTTTGCCAACAAGATGTACCGGCTGTGGTTCGGCACAAGGGGTCAAGGGCACCGGCATCTGGTGGACCTGGCCGGCAACCAGCCCTCCCCCAGCCCAGATGACGGCGACGCCGTGGACGCTTTCGCCGGCATGCCCACCGAGACACTGACCGACGCTGGCGCAGAAAACGCCGAGGTATTTGTTCAGGAACTGGACCGTTGGCTGGAAGTGCGAACGCGATACCTGACGTGGGTCGACGGTCGTCTGGCGCAGATGGTCATTGCCAGCGACATCACACCACGGCGCTATGCCGAGGAACAGGCGTCGCGTCAGGCCGAACGTGCACAGACCGCCAGCCGTCTGATCACGATGGGCGAAATGGCATCCAGCGTGGCCCACGAGCTCAACCAGCCGTTGACCGCCATCACCAACTATTGCAACGGCATGATCTCGCGCGTGAACGAGCAGCGCATCACAACCGACGAACTGCTGGGCGCCTTGGAGAAAACCTCAAGGCAAGCGCAACGCGCGGGCCAGATCATTCAGCGCATCCGTGCCTTCGTGAAACGCAGCGAACCCAACCCCACGGTTTCTGACGTGGCACAGATGGTGAGCAACGCCATCGAACTGGCGGACATCGAACTGCGCCGTCATCAGGTGCGGCTCTCGCCATACGTGGCGGCTCGTTTGCCCAACCTCATGGTTGATCCGATCCTGATCGAACAGGTGCTGATCAACCTGCTGAAAAATGCGGGCGAGGCGATCGCGCAGGCGGCGCGTGCGCCTGGAGAACGGTACGTGGAACTGCGCGTGGGTCCGCGCCACCAGGACGGCATCGATGTGGTGGAGTTCTCGGTGCGTGATTCCGGCAATGGTGTGCCTGACGAAATGATCGAGCGCATCTACGAAGCCTTCTACAGCACCAAGAGCGAAGGCATGGGCATCGGCCTCAAGCTTTGCCGCAGCATCGTCGAGTCCCACCATGGCCGGATGCAAGTTCAGAACATCTACAATGGTGCCGAGGTGGTGGGCTGCTGCTTCAGCTTCTGGATCCCCGTGATCTCGCGGCTGCAGAACCACAGCGCCGCGGCTGGGCCCGCCACAGAGCCGCAGACGGACACTGAAAGAGCGAGATGAGTTTGATCCCCAAAAAAGGCAGCGTCTACGTGGTCGATGACGACGAGGCGGTTCGCGACTCACTGCAATGGCTCCTCGAAGGCAAGGACTTCCGCGTCCGCTGCTTCGAATCGGCAGAAGCATTTTTAAGCCGCTACGACGCACGAGAGGTGGCTTGCCTGATCGCCGACATCCGCATGGGCGGCATGACCGGCATGGAGCTACAAGACCGTCTGATCGAACGGCAATCCCCTTTGCCCATTGTGTTCATCACGGGTCATGGTGACGTGCCCATGGCGGTGGAGTCTATGAAGAAGGGCGCACTGGATTTCATCCAGAAGCCCTTCAAGGAAGACCAACTGGTGGCGCTGGTGGAACGCATGCTCGAGCATGCCCGTGAGGCGTTTGCCACACACCAGCAGGCCGTCAGCCGAGACGCCCTTCTCTCCAAACTGACCAGCCGCGAAGCCCAGGTGCTCGAACGCATCGTCGCTGGCCGGCTGAACAAACAGATCGCCGACGACCTGGGCATCAGCATCAAGACCGTCGAAGCCCACCGTGCCAACATCATGGAAAAACTGGGCGCCAACACCGTGGCAGATCTCCTCAAGATCGCGCTGGGGCAAACGCCAGCGAAGGCTTGAACGCCGTACACCCAGACCACCGCACCTCATGACGCCCGCCGCGACCTCGGCGGGCGTTTGCATTTCAACCGCACACGAATACCCCACATGACTGCCCAACTCATTGACGGCAATGCCCTCTCCCGCCAATTGCGTGCTGACGTCAGCGCGCGCGTGACCGCGCTCAAGGCCAAGGGCATCACACCCGGCTTGGCGGTGATTCTGGTGGGTGACAACCCCGCGTCGCAGGTGTACGTGCGCAACAAGGTGAAGGCCTGCGAGGACACCGGCATGCATTCGCTGCTTGAACGCTGGCCCGCCAGCTTGAGCGAAGCCGAACTGCTGGCGCGGGTGGCCGCCCTCAACAGCGATGCCACCATTCACGGCATCCTGGTGCAACTGCCACTGCCTGCTCACATCAACGCACAGAAGGTGATCGAAGCCATTGCGCCGTCCAAGGACGTGGACGGCTTCCACATTGCCAGCGCGGGCGCCCTCATGACGGGCATGCCCGGTTTCTGGCCTTGCACGCCCTATGGATGCATGAAGATGCTGGAAAGCATTGGCTACGACCTCAAGGGCAAACACGCCGTCGTGATCGGGCGCAGCAACATTGTCGGCAAACCCATGGCGCTGATGCTGCTGCAACAGAACGCCACTGTCACCATCTGCCACAGCGGCACGAAGGACCTGAAGGCCTTGACGTTGCAGGCAGATGTGATCGTGGCCGCTGTCGGCAAGCGCAATGTGCTCACGGCCGACATGGTCAAGCCAGGGGCTGTCGTGCTGGATGTGGGCATGAACCGCACCGACGAAGGCAAGCTGTGCGGCGACGTAGACTTTGACGGCGTGAAAGCGGTTGCGGGCTGGATCACCCCTGTTCCAGGTGGTGTTGGCCCCATGACCATCACCATGCTGATGGTCAACACGCTGGAGTCGGCCGAAGGCGAACTCAGCTGAAACGTTCAGCCAGGCGACGGCGTGGCTGAACGGCCAAGCCGCCAGAGCACCATGCCCGCGCACAGCCACTGGCCGAAAACCATCGCTGTGCCCACGCCATGCCAGAGGCGCAAATTGCCGCCGCTGGCGCGCGCCGTCACGATGTGGGGCGCAACACCAAACTCCTGCATGAGCGCCAGCAACATGGCAAACAGCACGATGCCCAGGGTGGTCAGGGTCGGGCCATCTGGGCGACCACCCTGCTCATTGCCGCGACGCAGGACCATCAGCAGCAATACGCCGAGCACGAGGCCTGCGTAGCACTGCAAAGAGAACAACTTCGCCGCAACAGGACCCGCGATGGCCGGGCTGCCCAGCTGTGCGAACAGGACAGGCACCGCCAGGAAACTCAAACCGGTGATACCGCCCCACCACAGCGCGGCGAGCAGGATGCCCACACGTTGCGATCGCATCTGCGTCACGCGTAGCGCACAGCCACAATTTCGTAGCGCTTGACGCCGCCTGGCGCCTGCACTTCTGCGACGTCACCCTCTTCTTTGCCAATCAGGGCGCGTGCAATGGGGCTGCTGATGTTCACCAAGCCCAGTTTCAGATCGGCCTCATCTTCACCCACGATCTGGTAGGTGACGGCTGCACCACTGTCCTCATCCTCAAGTTCGACGGTTGCGCCAAACACCACCTTGCCACCCGCATCGACCGAGGCTGGGTCAATGATCTGAGCCGCTGAAAGCTTGCCTTCGACTTCCGCAATGCGACCTTCGATGAACCCCTGACGGTCTTTCGCCGCGTCGTACTCTGCGTTCTCGCTCAAGTCGCCCTGGGCACGCGCCTCGGCAATTGCGTTGATCACCCACGGGCGGTCCACCGTCTTGAGACGATGAAGCTCCTCCTTGAGCTTTTCGGCGCCGCGTTTGGTGATGGGAAGAGTGGCCATGTGAATGCTCCTGAGCCCGCAGGGACAGCGTGCGTCCTGCGTCAATAAAAAGGAAACCGCCGAGCGTTGCCGGTCGGCGGTGTACTGGGATCATTATGCCCCGACCCAGCCAGATGGCTCAAGCCGGAGACGGGGCTCCGCGATCACAGTTGCGCGTGCATCTCCTGCACCGAGATCACGCCCAGGCTGTCGAGGTACTTCATGCCCTCGACTGCAGCTTCGGCGCCCGCGATGGTGGTGAACGTGGTGACGCGAGCCAGCAAGGCCGACGTACGAATGGCGCGCGAGTCGGCGATGGCATTGCGGCGCTCTTCCACCGTGTTGATCACCAACACGATGTCGCCGTTTTTGATGGCATCGACGATGTGAGGCCGGCCCTCTGTGACCTTGTTGACCGTTTGCACGGCCACGCCCGCTGCGCTGATGGCTGCTGCTGTGCCCCTGGTGGCAACCAGTTCAAAGCCCATGTCGACCAGCTGCCGCGCCACTTCAACTGCACGCGGCTTGTCGCCATTCTTCACGGTCAGGAACACCTTGCCCGACGTCGGCAAACGGGTCCCTGCCCCGATCTGGCTCTTGACGAAGGCTTCGCCAAACGTCTTGCCCACACCCATGACTTCGCCGGTGGACTTCATTTCCGGGCCCAGGATGGTGTCGACGCCGGGGAACTTCACGAAGGGAAACACCGCTTCCTTGACGCTGAAGTAAGGCGGGGTCACTTCGGCGCCAATGCCTTGCGCATCCAGCGACTGACCGGCCATGCAACGAGCCGCCACCTTGGCCAACTGGATGCCCGTGGCCTTGGAGACAAAGGGCACGGTGCGGGACGCGCGCGGGTTCACCTCGAGCACGAAGATCACATCACGCTTGGTACCGTTCTCCTCCACCTCCTGGATGGCAAACTGCACGTTCATCAAGCCCACGACATTCAAGCCCTCGGCCATGGCGGCCGTCTGGCGCTTGAGCTCGTCCACGGTGGCCTTGCTCAAGTAGTACGGGGGCAGCGAGCAAGCGGAATCGCCGCTGTGCACGCCAGCCTGTTCGATGTGCTCCATCACGCCGCCGATGAAGACGCGGCCTGTGTGGTCGCGGACGGCGTCCACGTCACACTCGATCGCATCGTTGAGGAATCGGTCCAGCAGCACTGGCGAGTCGTTGCTGACCTTCACGGCCTCGCGCATGTACCGCTCAAGGTCACGCTGCTCGTGCACGATTTCCATGGCACGGCCGCCCAAGACGTAGCTCGGGCGCACGACCAGCGGGTAACCCAATGCCGCCGCCTTTTCCAGGGCCTCGGGTTCTGCCCGTGCCGTGGCGTTGGGCGGCTGGCGCAGGCCCAGCGTGTGCAGGAGCTTTTGAAACCGTTCGCGGTCTTCGGCGGCATCGATCATGTCGGGGCTGGTGCCAATGATGGGCACACCAGCGGCCTCAAGGCCGAGCGCGAGCTTCAGTGGCGTCTGGCCACCGTACTGCACGATCACGCCCACCGGCTTTTCCTTATCCACGATTTCCAGCACGTCTTCGAGCGTGAGTGGCTCGAAGTACAGGCGATCGCTGGTGTCGTAGTCGGTCGACACGGTTTCGGGGTTGCAGTTGACCATGATGGTCTCGTAGCCGTCCTCGCGCATGGCCAGCGCGGCGTGCACACAGCAGTAGTCGAACTCGATGCCCTGTCCGATGCGGTTGGGACCACCGCCCAGCACCATGATTTTTTTATTGTTCGTCGGCTCCGCTTCGCACTCGCCGTCACCGTGGCCTTCGTAGGTCGAGTACAGATAGGCGGTGTCGGTCGCAAACTCCGCCGCACAAGTATCCACACGCTTGTAGACCGGGCGAATGTTCTCGGCGATGCGGCGTTCGCGCACAGCCTGGTCGTTCGTCTTGAGCAGCTTGGCCAGACGGCGGTCAGAGAAGCCTTTCTTTTTGAGGCCACGCAGGGTGTCGGCGTCGATGGCCGCCAGACTGGTTTTCTCCAGCGCGAGCTCAATCTTCACGATCTCTTCAATCTGCACCAGGAACCAGGGATCGATCTTGGTGAACTGGTGCACTTCCTCCAGCGTCCAGCCGGCAGCGAACGCGTCACCCACGTACCAGATGCGGTCAGGACCAGGCTCGCCCAGCTCGCGCTCCAGCGTCTCGCGGTCCTGGGTTTTTTCATTCATGCCGTCCACGCCCACTTCCAGGCCACGCAGGGCTTTCTGGAACGACTCCTGGAACGTACGGCCCATCGCCATGACTTCGCCCACACTCTTCATCTGCGTGGTCAGGCGACTGTCAGCGGTCGGGAACTTCTCGAACGCAAAACGCGGGATCTTGGTGACGACGTAGTCGATGGACGGTTCGAAGGAAGCGGGGGTGGCACCACCCGTGATTTCGTTGCGCAGTTCGTCGAGCGTGTAGCCCACAGCCAGTTTGGCCGCGACCTTGGCAATGGGGAAACCTGTGGCCTTGGAAGCCAGCGCAGAGGAACGGGACACGCGCGGGTTCATCTCGATGACGACCATGCGGCCATCCTTCGGGTTGATGGAGAACTGCACGTTGGAGCCGCCCGTGTCGACGCCGATCTCGCGCAGCACTGCCAGGCTGGCATTGCGCAGGATCTGGTACTCCTTGTCGGTCAGCGTCTGCGCGGGCGCCACGGTGATCGAGTCACCGGTGTGCACGCCCATGGGATCCAGGTTTTCAATCGAGCACACGATGATGCAGTTGTCCGCCTTGTCGCGAACCACTTCCATTTCGTACTCTTTCCAGCCCAGCAAAGACTCTTCGATCAGCAGCTCGTTGGTCGGCGAGGCTTCCAGGCCACGCTTGCAGATGGTCTCGAATTCTTCCGGGTTGTAGGCAATGCCACCGCCCGTGCCGCCCAGCGTGAAGCTGGGCCGGATCACCACCGGGAAGCCTACGGTCTTTTGTACAGCCCAGGCCTCTTCCATGCTGTGTGCAATGCCCGAGCGCGCAGAACCCAGACCGATCTTGGTCATGGCGTCCTTGAACTTCAGACGGTCCTCGGCCTTGTCGATGGCTTCGGGTGTGGCACCAATCAGCTCCACGTCGTACTTCGCGAGCACGCCGTTGCGCCACAAGTCGAGTGCGCAATTGAGCGCCGTCTGCCCGCCCATGGTGGGCAGGATGGCAAACCCGCCCTGGGCCAGCGGACGCTCCTTGGCGATGATCTTCTCCACCGTCTGCCAGGTGATGGGCTCGATGTAGGTCACGTCGGCCGTGGCCGGGTCGGTCATGATGGTGGCGGGGTTGCTGTTGATCAGCACCACCTTGTAACCCTCTTCGCGCAAGGCCTTGCAGGCCTGCACGCCGGAGTAGTCGAACTCACAGGCCTGGCCGATGATGATCGGGCCAGCGCCAATGATGAGGACGGTTTGTATGTCGGTTCTTTTGGGCATGGTTCGCTGGGTAGATGCGCCGGCTCAGGCGGTGGCGGGCACGCGGGCCTGCATCAGGTCGATGAAACGGTCGAACAGGTAACCGATGTCGTGCGGACCGGGCGATGCTTCGGGGTGACCCTGGAAGCAGAAGGCTGGCTTGTCGGTGCGCGCAAGGCCTTGCAGCGTGCCGTCAAACAAACTCACGTGCGTGGCGCGCAGGGTGGCGGGCAGCGACTTTTCATCGACAGCAAAGCCGTGGTTCTGGCTCGTGATGCTCACGCGACGGTTATCAAGGTCTTTCACGGGGTGATTGGCGCCGTGGTGGCCAAACTTCATCTTGAAGGTCTTGGCGCCACTGGCCAGCGCCAGGATCTGGTGTCCGAGGCAGATGCCGAAGGTGGGCACACCCGCCTCGATGATCTCGCGCGTGGCGGCAATGGCGTAGTCGCAAGGCTCTGGGTCTCCAGGGCCATTGGAGAGAAACACACCGTTGGGCTTGAGCTTGAACACGTCGGAGGCCGGGGTCTGCGCTGGCACCACCGTGATCTTGCAGCCGCGCTGCGCCAGCATGCGAAGGATGTTGTACTTCACGCCGAAATCGTAGGCCACGACGTGGAAGCGGGGGGCAATCTGCTCGCCGTAGCCAAAACCGAGTTGCCACTCGGTCTGCGTCCACGGATACGGTGCAGGGGCCGACACCACCTTGGCGAGATCGGTGCCTGCCATGTTGGGCGCAGCCTTGGCCGCGGCCACTGCGGCAGCGCGATGGGCTTCGGTGATGGCCTCGCCAGCAGGCAGCGAGACGATGCAGCCGTTCTGCGCGCCGTGCGTGCGCAAGCGTCGCGTGAGCGCGCGGGTGTCGAGATCGGCAATGGCCACCGTTCCCTCGCGCTGCAAGTATTGCGACAGCGTTTCGTTGCTGCGGAAGTTGGAAGCCAGCAGGGGCAGGTCTTTGATGATCAGGCCAGCGGCGTGGACGCGGCTGGCTTCCACGTCTTCGGCATTGGTGCCGGTGTTACCGATATGCGGATACGTCAGGGTGACGATCTGCTGGCAGTAGCTGGGATCGGTGAGGATTTCCTGGTAACCGGTGAGCGATGTGTTGAACACCACCTCGCCAGTGGTTTGGCCGGTGGCGCCAATGGAAATGCCTGTAAAGACCGTGCCGTCGGCGAGCGCGAGAAGGGCTTTCGGGTGGACGGGAAGCACGGAATTCTCCAGAGTGGGGCTGCAACCTCATGGCGCCGGCGGCAGGTGCCACGCAGGCCTTTCGCCCGAATCACCACGACTGGAAGTCGATGTTGAGCCGGTTGGAAACCTGGGGTGATGAGCCGGGGCGCGCAGGGTTTGCGCCGATTGCGGGTAAACCCCGGAATTATAGCCCGGAGAACACGCGGCTCATCCCGCTCAAGGTGCCGAAGACGTGGCGCTCGCGTGCAAACAGATGGCAGCAGCCGCCCCAACATTGAGGGACTCTTCGCCCCCAGGCTGGGCAATGCGAACGAAGGCGCTGGCACGCTCCATCAAGGGCGTGCATACGCCCTGCCCCTCGTGCCCCATTACCCACGCACAAGGCCATGGCAGAGACGCACGGTGCAGCCACTCCCCTTCGTGTGAACTCGTCACCAGCAACGGGACCTCGAGCTGCATCAGATCGTCGACCGCAAGGCCTTCAACCAGCTGCAGGCCGAAGTGCGCCCCCATACCGGCACGCACCACTTTCGGCGACCACAAACCCACCGTGCCCTTGAGCGCAAGCACCTGACCAAAGCCAAATGCCGACGCGCTGCGCAATATGGAGCCGACGTTGCCCGCGTCCTGCAGTCGATCCAGCACCACAGTGGCCACGCCCGCTTGCACCACGGCCTTGTCGGACAGGTCCCACACGAAGCCCATGCCCGCTGGCGATTCGAGCGTGCTGATGCCTGCCATCAATGCCTCTGGAATGAGCACCACATGGTCCGCCGCATCGCGCAGGTCGTGCGGCGCTTGCGCCCAGAAAGCTTCGGTGAAAACGGCTGTGCTGGGCCTGCGGCCGCGCGAAAGCAAAGCTCGGCAGAGATGATCGCCTTCAAGCCAGACCTGACCGAGCTTGCGGTACGCCGCGTTGTCGTGTGACAGCAGCCGCAATCGCTTGAGCAGCGGGTTATCTCGCGAAGTGATGACGTTGGGGTTGGCAGTCATGGTGTGTTTTCGTCATCGCACGACGGTGTGCCCAACGCACGGGCCACGGGCGCGAACGAACGACGGTGCACCGCGAGAGGGCCGTGCATCTGGAGCGCACGCATGTGCTGGGCGGTACCGTAGCCTTTGTGGCGATCAAAGCCGTACTCGGGATATTGCAGGTGCAGCTCGCACAGGAGACGATCGCGCGTGACCTTGGCCAGGATGGAGGCAGCCGAAATCGACGGTACCAGTGCATCGCCGCAGACGATGGCCTCGGCCAGCACGTCCAGGGGCGGCAAACGGTTGCCATCGACGAGCACTTTGCTGGGTTTCAAGCGAAGGCCTTGTACCGCACGGCGCATTGCAAGCATGGTCGCCTGCAGGATATTGAGCCGATCAATCTCTTCCACTGACGCCTGAGCTACGCTGCAGCACAAGGCCTTGGCGCGAATCTCATCGTACAAGCGCTCTCGCTTCAATTGCGTGAGTTGCTTGGAGTCCGCAAGACCCTTGATAGGCGATCGGTCGTCCAGAATCACGGCGGCCGCCACAACGGGGCCTGCCAAGGGCCCGCGCCCTGCCTCGTCAACGCCCGCCATCAGTCCAGGCACATCCCAGACGAGCGTCGCCTGCTCAGCTTTCAAGAACTTGTTCGATCGCATCGGTGGCCAGTAGAGCAGTGTCTTTGCGCAGCGTCTCATGCAGCGCGGTGAACTTCTGCTGCAAAGCCAGGATTTTCGCAGGTGCGTCCAGCCATTCCAATGCTGCACGAGCCAATGCGCGTGGCGTGGCGGCATCCTGCAGCAACTCGGGCACGACGAACTCGTTGCACAGAATGTTGGGCAAGCCCACCCACGGCTGCAATTGCTTGCGCCGCATGATCTGCCAAGACAGCCAGTTCATGTTGTAGGCGATCACCATCGGCCGCTTGAACAACGCTGCCTCCAAGGTCGCTGTGCCGCTGGCAATCAAGGTCACGTCGCAAGCCGCGAGCACCGTGTGCGACTGGCCAGCGGTCACGATCAACGAACTCCCCAGCCCTGCGGCCCTGGCGGCGTCTTCGATGCGCGTTTTGAGTGCGGGCACAGCGGGCACGACGAATCGAATACCCGGGCGTTCACGCAACATCAGCAGAGCGGCGGAGAAAAAACGTGCGACAAGGTATTGCACCTCGGATGCCCGGCTGCCTGGCAGGATGGCAACCACCTCATCTTCGTTGCTCAGTCCCAGCCTGGCACGCGCAGCTGCGCGATCAGGTCCCAGCGGAATGACATCGGCCAGGGGGTGACCGACGTAGGTGGCAGCAATGCCGTGCTTGGCCAACAGCGCGGGCTCGAACGGAAAAACACACAGCACATGGTCCGCGCTGCGCCGGATCTTCTCGACCCTCTCGGCACGCCAAGCCCATATGGAGGGGCAAACGAAGTGCACGGTGCGAACGCCGTTCGTTCTGAGTTGCGCTTCCAGATCCAGGTTGAAGTCGGGGGCATCCACGCCAATGAATACATCGGGGCGATCCGTCGTCAACAAACGCTGTTGCAATTGGGAGCGGATGCCGACGATTTCGCGGTAGTGCCTCAATACCTCGACATACCCCCGCACGGCCAGCTTCTCGCTGGGCCACCAGGCATCGAAACCGTGCCCCGCCATTTGTGGCCCGCCAATGCCAAACGACTGGAGATCGGGCCAACGCTGGCGAAGCCCACCCAACAAAAGGCCCGCGAGCAGGTCGCCCGACGTCTCGCCCGCCACGAGGGCAAAACGTTTGGATGACGACATTCGATTCAGCGGACGATGCCGCGCTGCGGCGAAGCACCCTTGAGGAAATCCAGCATCAGCGCCACATCGGAGGCGGCCTCGGGGGTCCTCTCGGTCAATGCCTGGATGCGCAGCTTGGCATCATCCAGCTTGAGGTCATCGCGGTAGAGCGCCTTGTGCATTGCCTTGACAGCAGAAATACGCTCAGCAGAAAAACCGCGGCGGCGCAGACCTTCGAAATTCATGGATCGGGCTTGCGCAGGCTGGCCCTGGCACATCACAAACGGAGGGAGATCGGCAAACAGCAACGAACACATCGCGGTCATGGCATGCGCGCCAATCCGCACAAACTGATGCGCCACGGTAAAGCCACCCAGGATCACCCAGTCATCCACAATCACATGGCCAGCCAGCTGGGTGTTGTTGGCGAAAATTGTGTGATTGCCCACAACGCAGTCGTGCGCCAGATGCACGTACGCCATGATCCAGTTGTCGTTACCGACCGACGTCACGGCACGATCGCCCGGTGACCCGATGTTGAAGGTGCAAAACTCCCGAATGGTATTGCGATCTCCGATCACCAGCTCGCAAGGCTCGCCTGCGTACTTCTTGTCTTGAGGTATCGCGCCGAGAGAATTGAACTGAAAGATGCGGTTGTCACGCCCAATGGTGGTGTGTCCTTCAATCACACAATGGGCGCCCACGGTCGTGCCGGCTCCAATCTTGACGTGAGGACCGATGACGGTATACGGGCCAACGCGCACCGAGCTGTCGAGCTCGCAAGCTGGATCAACCAGCGCTGTGGGGTGAATCAGTGACACAGGGCGACCTCCGTGCAGCTCACGCAATATTGCGCATCGTGCACATCAACTCGGCTTCACAGGCCACTTGATCACCCACGCGGGTGACGCCCTTGAACTTGAAAATACCGGCCTTCATGCGGTCGAGCGTCACATCCATGACGAGTTGATCGCCCGGCTCCACGGGCCGTTTGAACCGGGCCCCATCAATGCCCGCGAAGTAATAGACCATCTTGTCGTCGGGCGTGACGCCCATGGTGTCGAACGCCAGCAAAGCAGCGACCTGTGCCATGGCCTCGAGCATGAGCACGCCCGGCATCACGGGACGGTGGGGAAAGTGCCCCACGAAGAACGGCTCATTGATGGTCACATTTTTCAGTGCCTTGATGCGCTTGCCCTTCTCCAGCTCGATCACACGATCGACCAGGAGTAACGGGTAGCGGTGTGGCAACTGCTTGAGAATTTGGTGAATGTCCATCATGACTTAGGATTGTTTTGAAGCGCTTGTTCGATCGCGTGCTCGGCTGCCTTGAGGCGCTCCCGCAGGCGATTGAGCTGCTTGAGAGAGGCGGCGTTTTTCTCCCAGGTCGCATTGTCGTCGATGGGAAACATGCCCGTGTAGTGGCCAGGCTTGAGCAAGGAACGCGTCACCACTGAAGCGGCAGAGACGTGCACTCCATCGACCAATCGCAAATGGCCAAGCACCACGGCCCCACCCCCCACGGTGCAATGGGCCCCGATATCCGCACTGCCTGCAACGCCCACACATCCGGCTATCGCGGTATGGGCACCCACCCGGACGTTGTGGCCGATCTGGATCAGGTTGTCGAGTTTGACGCCCTGCTCGATCACGGTGTCATCAAGAGCACCCCGATCGATACATGTGTTCGCACCGATCTCGACGTCGTCACCAATGCGCACGGCGCCCAATTGCTCGATCTTGACCCATGCCCCTTCGTGCGGCGCAAAGCCAAATCCGTCGGCCCCAATCACGGCGCCGGAATGCACGACGCACCTCGCGCCTACCTGGCAGCGCGCACCGACCGTCACACGAGGGTGGAGCCATGTGTCTGCACCCACTCGCGAGCCGGGTCCCAATACCGTATGAGCTCCGATATGGGTACCGCGCGCGACGTGAACATCACGAGCCACAACAGCAAATGCCCCCACGCTGACCCCTTCATCGAGTTGAGCCGATGGATGCACACTGGCCAACGGGTCAATACCCGCCTCAGGTGGTGGCTCGTGCTCGCGCCGCCACCACTGGGTCAGCTTCGCAAAATAGAGATAGGGATCGCCCGTGACGATGCAGCCCCCTCGTGCCAGCGCCCGCTCCTTCAAACTTTCAGGAACGATCAGTGCGCCGGCTGAGGTGGTGTCAATCTGGTGGGCATAGCGCAGTTGCGCCACAAATGCCAATTCGCCCGCTGATGCCGCACTCAATGGCGCGAGGCGCTGGATCAGCGTATCGGGCGCCCCGTATAGCGTGCCGCCAAGGGCCTCAACAATTTCGCCCAAGGACCTCGCCACGAGACACCCTGTTTATTTGCTGGCGTTCAAGCCACTGAGCACCTTGTCGGTGATGTCGTGCTTGGGGTTGATGTAAACGGCTTCCTGAATCACAAAATCGTACTTCTCGGTCTCGGCCACCTGCTTGATGACACGATTGGCACGATCGACCACGATCTGCAGCTCTTCGTTCTTGCGAAGATTCAGGTCTTCTTGGAACTCCCTTTGCTTGCGCTGGAATTCACGGTCTTGCTCGATCAGCTGCCGTTGGCGCGTGACGCGCTGGGCCTCAGGCAAGGTCGGCGCCTCACGCTCGAACTTCTCGGAAGCCGTCTTCAACTGGGTGGCCATGCCCTGCACTTCTTTTTCGCGCCGCGAGAACTCCTGCTCGAGCTTGGCTTGTGACGCTTTGGCCAAGTTGGCCTCACGCAGAATGCGCTCGATGTTCACGGCGCCGATGCGCAGGTCCTGCGCGGTGGCGGTAAGTGCTGCCAGACCGACGACAGCTGCGAGCAGGATGTGTCGGTTGAAAAGTCGTGAGAAAGTCTTCATCAAAAGGAGGTTCCGATCTGAAACTGGAATTTCTGGATTCTATCCCCGGGGAATTTCCGGATAGGGTTTGCAATGGCAAAGCGCAAGGGCCCGACGGGTGAGATCCAGCTCAAACCCACGCCGACGGACGCACGCAGGTCGGTAGCGTTGGCGCGCGTATCGTTTTCTCCATACACGTTGCCCACGTCGATGAAACCAAACATGCGCAAGGTGCGGTCGTTGCCCGCACCCGGGAAAGGCGTGATGAACTCGGCACTCAGTGCCAGGCTGCGGTTGCCGCCAATGTTCACCAGCTGGCCCGCCTGAATGCCAGACAGGATGGGCGATGTGGGGCCCAGGGTGCCCTGGTCAAAGCCTCGCACAGAGCCCAATCCACCACCGTAAAAGTTCTTGAAGATGGGGTAAGCCCGTCCGCCGAGGCCCTTGCCGTAACCCACTTCGCCGTTGAAGGCCAGGGTGTATTGCTTGTTCAGGGGAATGTACTGCTGCACCTGGTAATTGGCCTTGATGTAGCGGGTGTCGCCACCGACGCCAAACTCGGTGTTGAACCGCTGCAAACGACCTTGCGTAGGCACCAGGGCGCTGTCGCGGCCATCCCTAGACCAGCCAACGGTCAGCGGTACCGAACTGCTGCTTTCACCGAACGTGTTGGAGTACTGCTGGTAGGCCTGAGGAAGTCCATTGCCCGCCTCAATGCGCGTTTGCTCGATGCCAATGCCGAAAAACACGGTGTCTTGTTCCGTGAACGGCACACCGAACTTGACACTGACACCGGGCGTCACGAGCCGATAGTCGCCACCCTGCTCGGTGTAAGGACGGGTCGTGCGGTAGTAGGCGTCAAAACTGCGGGAGACGCCATCCGCCGTGAAATAGGGGTCCACCGTGCTCAGAACGATCTGGCGGTTGAAGTCACTGGTGTTGACATCAATACCGAGGTAGTTGCCCGAACCAAAGACGTTCTCCTGGCGGATGCCCGCGATCAGGGACAGTTTTTCAGCCTGAGAGTAACCCGCGCCCAGCGACAGATTGCCCGTGGGTTTTTCCGTCACCGTCACCGTCATGTCCACTTGGTCGGGCGTTCCTGGCACCGGCTGGGTGTCCACCTCCACGGCTGTAAAGAAACCCAGGCGGTCCACACGATCACGCGACAGGCGAATGCGATCGCTGTCGTACCAGGCGGATTCAAGCTGGCGGAATTCCCGGCGGATGACCTCGTCGCGCGTCCGATTGTTGCCTTCGACGTTGATGCGGCGCACATAAACACGGCGCGCAGGCTGGGAGCGCAGCACGAACGACACCTGCTTGTTTACCCGGTCCACTTCACGGCTTGGCTCGACCTGTGCAAAGGCGTAGCCAAAGGCGCCAAAGTAGTCGGTGAACGCCTTGACGGTGCTGGCCTCATCCTCTGCGTTGTAAGCCTCGCCCGCGCGCAACTTCACCAGCGACTTGAACTCTTCTTCTTTTCCGAGGTATTCACCCTCGAGCGCCACTGACTTCACCACATAGCGGTCGCCCTCTGTGATGTTGAGGGTGATTGACATATCTTCCTTCTCTGGAGAGATAGCCACCTGCGTGGAGTCGACGCGAAATTCAAGGTAACCGCGGGTCAGATAGTACGAGCGAAGGGTTTCAATGTCCGCGTTCAGCTTGGCGCGCGAATAGCGATCGGACTTGGTGTACCAGCTCAGCCAGCCGCCTGTGTCGAGGTCGAAGAGATTGCGCAATGTCGATTCAGAGAAGGCGCGGTTGCCGACGATTCGAATTTCCCGAATCTTGGCCACATCACCCTCCACCACGCTGAAATTCAGGTTGACGCGATTGCGTTCACTCGGCGTGACAGTGGTGACCACCCGCGCTGCGTACATGCTGCGGTTGATGTACTGGCGCTTGAGCTCTTGCTCAGCGCGATCGGCCAGCGCCTTGTCGAAGGGACGCCCTTCCGTCAGACCAATGTCCCGCAAGGCCTTCTTGAGCACCTCGTCTTCAAATTCCTTGATGCCGGAGAAGCTCACATCCGCAACGGTTGGGCGCTCTTCGACAATCACCACCAACACGTCGCCATTGATCTGGAGCCGCACATCGCTGAACAACCCAAGGCCGAACAAAGAGCGGATCGCGGTCGAACCTTTGTCGTCGCTGTATTGGTCGCCAATGCGGAAAGGCAAAGAGGCGAAGATGGTGCCCGGCTCCACGCGCTGCAAACCTTCGACGCGGATGTCGCGCAGGGTGAATGGATCGACTGCCCAAGCCGGCAATGCAGACAGCAAGGCCATCGCGAGCGCTGAAAGGCTCAGGCCGCGGAGACCGGAAGATTTTGTTTTCATGGAAAGGAAGCGTTCAGCCAGCAAGGCGGGCGACATCATTGAACAAGGCGACGGACATGAGCGCCATGAGAATCACGACGCCCCCTCGCTGGAGGCGCTCCATCCAGACGTCAGACACGCTGCGCCCGGTGACACCCTCCCAAAGATAATACATCAGGTGTCCTCCATCGAGGACTGGCAGAGGCAGCAGATTGAGCACCCCCAGGCTCACGCTGATCAACGCGAGAAACAGCAAGTAAGACGTGACACCAAGACTTGCTGACTTGCCTGCGTAGTCGGCTATCGTGAGTGGGCCGCTGAGGTTCTTGATCGAGGCCTCACCAATCACCATGCGCCCCATCATTTTGAGCGTGAGCCAGGAAACTTCCCATGTTCGAACGACACCGCCAATGAGGCCGTCGACCGCACCATGGCGCACCGTCATCATTTCCGGCATTGCCCCGATGTAAGCCCCGACGCGCCCTACCCAGATACCCGCCTGCTGCTCAGGCGTGGGTGTGACATCGATTTGCATCAATTGTCCACCGCGCTCCACTTCCCAGCGCTGCGCGACAGCCTCACCGCCAGGACCGGTGGCAGCACGAATGAGCGCCCGAAGACTTTGTCCGTCGCGCACGGTCTTGTCGTCCACCCTGCGCACAACGTCACCACCGCGCAAACCACTGCGGGCGGCAGCACCACCCGGCATGACCTCGCCCACCACGGGCGCACTCCACGGGCTGGTGATACCGATGCGCTGAAACAGCGCAGCATCTGCTTCCCGCACGTCCAGTTCGCTGAGAGGCAGCACCACAGTGCGTGTGGCTTCGCCCTCACGGACGGCAACCGACAGCGTCATGTCTTCGTTGGACAGCGCGGCTTGCGTCATGCGCCAGCGCAGGTCCTCAAACGATCCTATGCCGGTAGGCTCCTCGCCCGCCGTCGCAGCTTGGGCCACCCACTCGCCGCCTTTCAGGCCCACGCGCTCGGCGATCGAACCAGCAACAGGGACCGACAGGATCGGCTTGGGCTCTTCCACACCGCTCCAGTTCACGATCGCGTAAATCGCAATGGCCAGCAGCAGATTGGCGGCCGGGCCGGCGGCGACGATGGCTGCGCGTGAACGCAGCGGCTGCGTGTTGAACGCCAGATGACGCTCAGCGGGGCTCACCGCAGCCTCCCGTTCGTCGAGCATGCGAACGTAACCTCCCAGTGGCAGTGCACACAACACAAACTCTGTGGGGCTGCCCTTCCTGTGCCACCTCAACAGGGGTTTGCCAAAGCCCACGGAAAAGCGAAGCACCTTGACGCCGCAAGCCACTGCCATCCGGTAGTGGCCGTACTCATGCACGGCGATCAACAGGCCAAGAGCCACCACGAATGCAACGAGTGTGAGCATGACGATGTTTATGTGCAGGACTGACGAACGAACGTGTAGGGAAGATCAGCGCGCGTGTCAGCGCGCAAGCCCGGCAATCTGGCGACTCGCGTGGTCGCGAGTTTGCGCATCGATCGCCAGGAGGTCTTCAAGGCTCTTGGGCTTCGACGGGCTCAAAGCCTGCAAAGTTGCATGGTTGATCGTGTGAATCTGATCAAAGCGCAATCGGCCACCCAGGAATGCTTCTACGGCCACCTCGTTCGCGGCATTCAGCACAGCCGTTGTCCCGCTGGGGCCTCCGAGCGCCTCCCATGCCAGACGCAAACCAGGGAAAAGCCGCTCATCCGGCTTTTCAAAGCTCAGGGCACCCATGGTTGAAAAGTCCAGGGCTGCGGCACCCGATTCAATGCGCTCAGGCCACGAAAGGCCGTACGCAATGGGGCCGCGCATGTCCGGAGTACCCAGCTGTGCAACCACTGAGCGATCTTTGTACTGCACCATCGAGTGAATAACGCTCTGCGGATGGATCACCACTTCAATTTGCGAAGCGGGCATGCCGAACAGGTAGCTGGCTTCGATGACCTCCAGTGCCTTGTTCATCATCGTGGCCGAGTCGACGGAAATCTTGCGTCCCATCACCCAGTTGGGGTGGGCGCACGCCTGCTCGGGGGTGACCTCGTGCAGCGTCAGAGGATCACGTGTCCGGAACGGCCCGCCAGAAGCGGTCAGGACGATCTTCTCCACCCGACGCGACCAGGTCGCAGGGTCTTCGGGGAGCGACTGGAACACCGCCGAGTGCTCACTGTCGATCGGCAGGAGCGTCGCACCTCCGTCACGAACCGCCTGCATGAAAAGATCACCGCCCACCACCAGTGCTTCCTTGTTTGCCAGCAAGAGCTTCTTGCCTGCGCGAGCTGCAGCGAGGCTGGGTGCCAGACCGGCTGCACCTACGATCGCAGCCATGACGGCATGAACGTCGACATGTGAGCTCACGTCACAAAGCGCCTGCGCACCAGAGAGCACCTCGACCGGCAAGCCGAGCTCGCGAACCCTCACAGAGAGCTGTTGGGCGTGCTCGGGGCTGGCCATCACCGCGTATCGCGGAGAGAAGGTCTTGCACTGCGCCAGGATGAGATCGACCTGCGTGGACGCAGTGAGGGCGAACACCGAATACCGCTGCGGATGGCGCGCGATCACATCGAGTGTGTTGACGCCGATGGAGCCCGTCGAGCCCAGGATCGTGACAGCTTGAAGTTCGGTCATGACATCAAAGGGTGGCAAACAACATCGCGAGCGGCAAGACAGGCAACAACGCATCGACCCGATCCAGCACACCACCATGGCCCGGCAGCAACTGGCTCGAATCTTTTGCACCGGCGCTGCGCTTCACCAGCGACTCGACCAGATCGCCCACCACGCTCATCGCAACGAGAAACACCAATGAAAGCACCGCGAGTGGCGGTCCAAAGGTCCAGAGCCGGGCATAGAGGCTCGCCCCTTGCGCGTCCCACCAGACCCAACCTGCGGCCAGCAGGCAAACGCCCAGCAAGCCGCTGATGGCGCCCTCCCAGCTCTTGCCCGGGCTGATCGTCGGCGCAAGCTTGCGCTTGCCCAGGGCCTTGCCGCCAAAGTAGGCTGCGATATCGGCCATCCATACCAAAAGCAACACCGACAGGAGAAACCCCAAACCCATCAGGCGCGCATGCACCATGGCAAGCCACGCGCAGGCAATGAGCGCCAGCCCGATCCAAAGGCGAAGACTTCGGGGCCACGCTGCCCAACCCGGCACACCACGGCTGAGCATGACCACAGCGAGCAGCACCCACACGCCGCCCGCTGCGATCCAAAGTGGGCGCAGCGAAAGGTTCAAGCCGCCGAAGTGCCACACCAGAGCCATGAGCACCCCGAGGCCAACACCGACCATCAACGCGACAGCGGATCCGCATCCGTTGAGTCGCGCCCATTCCCAACCAGCCGCCACAATCAACAACAGTGTCAACGCCGCGAACGGCTCTATGGAGGGATAGAAAAGTGCAGGCAGGAGAACGGCCAGAAGCACCAAAGCCGTGATGACACGCTGCCTAAGCATGTCGCTGGCCCACGTCGGCCATCTCGGGTTCAGCTTGCGTGCGTTGCTCGGAGGTCTGCCCGAAGCGACGCTCGCGGCGGGCAAACTCACGCAACGCCCGGTCAAGCTCTGCTTCGTCAAAATCTGGCCACAGGCAGTCCGTAAAAACCAGCTCCGTGTAGGCGCTTTGCCAGAGCAGGAAGTTGCTGATGCGCAGTTCACCACCTGTGCGAATCAGCAGATCGGGGTCGCCCACATGAGACAGCGCCATGGCGTTGGACAGGCTCGCCTCTGTGATTTCGATACCCTCTAGAGCCAACCGACGAGCTGCCTGGGCAATGTCCCAGCGCCCACCGTAGTTGAAGCACACATTCAGGATGAGTGTCTCGTTGTCTTCCGTATCTTGCTCAGCCTTCTCCAGACCTTGCACAACGCGAGCCGACAGGCCACTGCGGTCACCAGGGAAATACAAACGGACACCGTTCTTCTTGAGACTCGGCACCTCGCGCGACAGAGCCATTGCCAGCAGATCCATGAGACCTGAGACCTCTTCCACCGGTCGCTTCCAGTTTTCCGAGGAGAACGCGAACACCGACAGCACAGAGACGCCCCGCTCTATACAGGCTTTGACAACCTGACGCAGGGCATCGACGCCCTGGCGATGTCCTGCCACACGGGGAAGCCACCGCTTCTGGGCCCAGCGACCATTGCCGTCCATAACAATGGCCACGTGCCGCGGCGGCTCCAACAAGTGGGATGGGAGAGGCGCAGACGATGCCATGGGGTCGTGATGTCGACTGGGCGGGGCTCAGACCGCCATGATGTCTTGCTCTTTGGATGCGACCAGGCGGTCAACCTCAATGATCATGCGGTCGGTCAGCTTCTGAATGTCCTCTTGCGACCGGCGATCGTCGTCTTCAGACGCCAACTTGTCTTTGACCAGCTTCTTCACGGATTCGTTGGCATCGCGTCGCAAGTTGCGAATGGCGATCTTGGCGGATTCCCCTTCGGTACGCACCACTTTCGTGAGCTCTTTGCGACGCTCTTCCGTCATGGGGGGCATCGGAACGCGAATGAGGTCGCCCTGGCTCGAGGGATTCAGGCCGAGATCGGATTCACGGATGGCCTTTTCGATTTTGGCGCCCATCCCCTTTTCCCAAGGTGCCACACCGATGGTGCGCGCATCGAGCAAGGTAAGGTTTGCCACCTGCGACAGCGGCAGCATGGAACCGTAGTACTCCACATGCACGGTGTCCAGCAATGCAGGGTTCGGGCGACCCGTGCGCACTTTGGTCAAACTGTTTTTGAGCGCTTCCACCGATTGAAGCATCTTGTGCTCAGCGGTTTTGCGGATGTCGTCGGTGCTCATGAAAACTCCTCAATGCAGCAAAAAACGGAATGCCAAAATGCCTTCATCACACATGAACCAGCGTGCCCTCGTCGCCCCCTTGAACCACCTTGCGAAGCGCACCGGGCTTGAAAATGGAGAACACCTTCACCGGGAGCTTCTGGTCGCGGCACAGCGCAAATGCCGTGGCATCCATGACCTGAAGGTTCTTGGTCATGGCTTCATCGAATGAAATCGTGGTGTAGCGGGTTGCGTTGGGATCCTTGTTGGGATCGGCACTGTAGACACCATCGACCTTGGTGGCCTTGAGGACGATCTCCGCGCCGATCTCCGCCCCCCTCAGGGCCGCCGCCGTATCGGTGGTGAAGAATGGGTTGCCTGTCCCTGCAGCAAACACCACCACCTTGCCCTCTTCCAGATACTGCAACGCCTTGGGCCGCACGTAGGGCTCGACCACCTGCTCGATCGCAATTGCCGACATCACGCGGGCAACCAGACCAGCCTTTTCCATGGTGTCGGCCAGTGCCAGCGAGTTCATCACGGTGGCAAGCATGCCCATGTAGTCGGCCGTTGCACGGTCCATGCCCACCGAGCCACCCGCAACACCGCGGAAAATGTTCCCGCCACCGATCACGATGGCGACCTGGACACCCAGACGGGTGACTTCTGCGATCTCTTCCACCATGCGCACGATGGTGGCCCGGTTGATGCCGAAAGCGTCGTCGCCCATGAGGGCCTCACCCGACAGTTTCAACAGAATCCGTTTATAGGCTGGCATGCGGCAACTTTCAGGAAATCGATAAACAATGGTTCAGCCGGCAAGTGTAGCGAGGAGGCTGGGCGCATCTGCCGGTCACGAGCGTAAATTAGCCTCACAAGAAGCAACGGGCCTTGCGGCCCGTTGCTAACTTCCGTCGGGACGCGCGATCAGGCGCCCTTGGCGGCCGCCACCTGCGCAGCCACTTCAGCCGCGAAGTCGTCAACCTTCTTCTCGATGCCTTCGCCCACCACATACAGGGTGAAGCCCTTCACGTTGGTGCCTGCGGCCTTGAGCATGGCGCCCACAGTCTGCTTGCCATCGGCGGCCTTCACAAACACCTGGTCGAACAGCGATACCTCTTTGAGGTACTTCTGCACGGAACCTTCAACCATCTTGGCGACGATATCAGCAGGCTTCCCGGATTCGGCGGCCTTGGCGGCGGCCACCGACCGCTCACGCTCGATCAGCTCGGCCGGCACGTCAGCCGACGTCAAAGACACCGGCTTCATGGCTGCTACGTGCATGGCAACGTCTTTCGCCGCCGTGGCATCGCCATCAAACTCCACCACCACACCAATACGGGTGCCGTGCAGGTAGCCAGCCAGTTGGCTACCATTGGCCCAGCGCTTGAAGCGACGGAACGACATGTTCTCGCCGATCTTGCCGATCAAACCCTTGCGCACGTCCTCAAGCGTCGGGCCGAAACCGTCCTGGCTGTAGGCCAGCGCGCCAAGCGCATCAAGGTCGGCCGGGTTGTGCTCTGCAACCAGCTTTGCCGCGGCGTTGGCCAGAGCCAGGAAGCTGTCGTTCTTGGTGACGAAATCGGTCTCACAGTTGACTTCGATGAGCGAACCCGTGGTGCCATTGATCAGGCTGGCGACAACGCCTTCGGCTGTCACGCGGCTGGCCGCTTTGCCGGCCTTCGTGCCCAGCTTAACGCGCAGCAGCTCTTCTGCTTTTGCCATGTCGCCGTCGGCCTCGGTCAGGGCCTTCTTGCATTCCATCATGGGAGCATCGGTTTTGGCGCGCAACTCGGCGACCATGCTTGCGGTAATTGCCATTTTCATTTCTCCATTCACTGCACACCCCTTTGGGCACTGCAGTCTGTTGTCAGAATCAGTTTGTCTTGTGAAAAAGGGGCTACACGAGCCCCTCTTTCATGCGGGAGCCACGCTCAGGCGGCAGCGTCTTCCTTGACTTCCACGAATTCGTCAGCGCCCTCTGCGGCCACCGCCTTGACGACATCGTTCACCGCGTTGCTGCGGCCTTCGATGATGGCGTCTGCAATGCCACGGGCGTACAGCGCGACGGCTCGAGCCGAGTCGTCGTTGCCAGGGATCACGTAGTCGATGCCCACTGGCGAGTGATTGGTATCGACAACGCCCACCAGCGGGATGCCCAATTTCTGAGCCTCGAGGACGGCGATCTTGTGGAAGCCCACGTCGATGATGAAGATGGCATCGGGCAGCGCGGTCATGTCCTGGATGCCGCCGATGTCCTTTTCGAGCTTTTCCATCTCGCGAGCAAACATCAGCTGCTCTTTCTTGGTCATGCTGTCCAGGCCCGCTTCCTTCTGGGCTTGCATGTCCTTCAGACGCTTGATGGAGGTTTTCACCGTCTTGAAGTTCGTCAGCATGCCGCCGAGCCAGCGCTGATCCACAAAAGGCACGCCAGCACGGCGGGCTTCTTGCGCAACGATGTCACGCGACTGGCGCTTGGTACCCACCATCAGGATGGTGCCGCGGTTGGCGGACAGCTGGCGCACGAACTTGGCTGCATCCTCAAACAGGGGCAGCGTCTTCTCGAGGTTGACGATGTGGATTTTGTTGCGGTGACCGAAGATGTACGGAGCCATCTTGGGGTTCCAGAAGCGGGTTTGGTGACCAAAATGGACGCCGGCTTCCAGCATTTCGCGCATGGAGATAGACATAAATTAACTTTCCAGAGGTTGAGTCTAAAATCCAGCCCCGATCACCTGCACATGCCGACACACAAAGAGTCGATACGCTTCAGGCAACACCCGGTTGGGCTGGTTTGCGATTTCGCCTTGCACCACCTCGTGAAAACAATTCTCACGCCGGCCAAGTGCAAAGCCCGTCGATTATAGCAGTCCAATCGATCCCCACCCGCCCCTTGCTACAGCGCGCTTTCGTGCGCGACCCGATGCCTTTTCGCGCCACACGCTCCATGCCACCTGCACCCCCGCTGCCTGAACGCAGCAAGCCAACCACGCAAGTCGTGTATCGAACCGCGCAGGATCACGCACCAGTCGGGGTGGCATCTTGAAGGTCGCCGTGATTGGAGCGGGCGTGGTGGGAACGGCCACCGCCTACGAACTGTCGCTGGATGGCCATGAGGTCCATGTGTTCGAGCGCCGAAGCACCGTTGCAGAAGAGGCCAGCTTTGCAAGCGGCGCTTTGGTCGCGCCAGGCTGGACAGCTCCCTGGTGTCAGCCCGAGCGACGCCTTCGCATGCCCTGGTCGTCTTCCACGGACGGGCTCAAGCTCGCGCGCCTGCCCCGATTCGGCGAGTGGCGATGGCTGTGGCGCTGGCTGAAGGCCGGGCATGGCTCTCGCCAGGTGTCGCATCACATGCAAAGTCACCAACTGATGCGGTACAGCCAGGAACGCCTGCTCGCACTGACCGAGGAACGCGGCCTCGATCACGACCGCAGCCAGGGCATGCTGGTGCTTTGGCGAACCGCTCGTGAAGCCGACGAGGCCCGGCCCGCGCTCCAGCAAATGAAAGAGCTTGGAATCGCACACCGCGAGATGTCGCCAGAACAGGCCCGCGCACTGGAACCCGCTCTCCATCCGGAAACACCTCTGCACGGTGCGGTGGAACTGACGGGCGATGCCGCAGCAAACTGCAGAGAGTTCGCGCTGGCGATCCGCGCGCAGGCTCAGCAGCTGGGCTGTCGCTTTGCGTTCGACACCCTGGTGCAATCGATTCAACTTCGGGGCGAAGCAAAAGGTGTGACTTTGCAGCTGGGCCCCAGCAAGCAGCATTCAGACACGCCAGCAGCGCCACCGACCGACACCCAGACGTTTGATGCGGTGGTCGTTTGTGCGGGCGTCGCGAGCGCTGGGCTCCTGCAGCCGTTGGGTCTTCGCGTGCCGTTGCAATCGGTGCACAGCCACTCACTCAGCGCAGCCGTACGGGAAACCCTCGACGCGCCCATTTCAGCCGTGCTGGACGTCCGGCATGGTGTCTCCATCGCTCGGCTCGGCCAGCGCATTCGGGTGGCAGGTGGCCGCGAATTCGGCACAGTGCCGGGGCAACATTCCAAAGCAACCTTGCGCCAGCTCTACGACGTTTTGGCAGACTGGTTCCCAGGGGCGGTTCGACTGGGCGGCCCACGAGGCAGCATCCAGGAGTGGCATGGGGCGCAAGCCACCCTGCCTGATGGTCCGCCCCTGCTGGGCGCCACGCGGCACAGCGGCGTCTGGGTCAACCTGGGCCATGGTCCAGCGGGCTGGTCGATGGCTTGCGGGTCAGCGCGGGTGCTGGCCGACCAACTGGCAGGCCGCGACACAGACATCGACGTGAACGGCTGCTCCCCTCAACGCTACGGCCTCTGAGGCTGGCGGTGGCCCATCAGCCGGCCACGCCAATCGTGTTGAAATGCCCCGTGGCGTGCTTCGCAGACCCGCGCGCCAGGCCACTCTGATCTCAGACGGGAATGTCAAACATGAGCGTCAACCATCGCCATCCACAGAGCCACGCGCGGCAGCTCATGGGCAACCGGCGGGAGGCTTTGTACAGTGGCGCGGCGACCCGCCGCATTGAACAACTTGCGGCGTCCAAGTTGCCCGCTCACACGCTGATGACGCGTGCAGGCCACTCGGTGGCGCGACTTGCGCTCGCGATTGCGCCGCACGCACGCACCATCTGGATCGCCTGTGGTCCCGGCAACAACGGCGGCGACGGTTTGATCGCAGCCATGTATCTCCACCGTCTGGCGCAAGTCACTGGTATTGCGCGCCACGTGGTGGTGACGCACGCATGCAAAAGCGAGGATCAACTGCCGGAAGACGCCCATCAGGCGCTCTGCGCTGCACGCGAGGCTGGCGTGGTCTTTGACGACCATCCCCCGGCCACATTCGATCTGGCCGTCGATGCGCTCTTTGGCATCGGCGCAACACGACCTTTCGAAGGCGAGACGGCCGCCTGGCTTGCTGCACTGCGAGGAAGCCGCCAGCCGGTGCTGTGTGTTGATCTGCCCAGTGGGCTGCACGCCGATACCGGCACTTTGGCACCGCTGCCGCTCTCTCGCGGCACTCACCTTCCCGGCCCGCGATACACGCTGTCGCTGCTCACGCTCAAGCCCGGCCTGTTCACCGGCGCCGGACGCGACGCAGCGGGCGAAGTGTGGTTTGATGATCTCGAAACTGGCCCGATCACCCACGTCCCGCCAACCGCATGGCTGTCGGGACGTTCGACTGAGGACAACGCTGTCAGCGCAAGACCACACGCGAGCCACAAAGGCAGCTTCGGCGATGTGGTTGTGATCGGAGGCCAGAGCATTGCGATCAATGGGGCGGGCATGACGGGCGCTGCAATTCTTGCGGCCAGAGCCGCCCTGCATGCGGGCGCTGGCCGCGTGTTTGTCTGTCTGCTGGACGGTGCCAACGACGACAACCTCCATTGGGACCCGACCTGTCCCGAACTCATGTTTCGTCACGCACGCGTCCTGCTGGAATCCGATGCCCTGAGTGACGCCACCGTCGTGTGTGGCTGCGGTGGAGGCACCGCCATCGCCTCTGTGCTGCCGCGCGTTTTATCGACCGCTCGGTGCCTCGTGCTGGATGCCGACGGGCTCAACTGCGTAGCCACAGACCCCGCGCTTCAATCGCTGCTCAAGCACCGTCAAGACAGCGGACTGGTGACTGTCCTCACCCCTCACCCGCTGGAGGCAGCGCGCTTGTTGAACGTTCAGACGCGCGAGGTCATGGAAGACCGCTGGCATGCTGCACAAAGCATCACCGACCGGTTCGGCGCGATCTGCGTACTCAAGGGCTCGGGCACTGTGATCACGGCGCCTGACGCCACGCCGCTGGTGAATGCCAGCGGCAATGCCAGGTTGGCCACGGCGGGTACGGGCGACGTGCTGGCCGGGATGATGGGCAGCGCACTTGCACGACCCGGAATACCACCCTCTGAAGCCTTGGACAGCGTAGCCGAGGCGGTCTTCCAACATGGCTGGCTGGCCGACCATTGGGACGCCACAGCAGCACACACACTGAGCGCGAGCCGCTTGGCGGATCTCGTGCAACCGTTGGCGTGAACGCCCTGTCAGCCCAGCAGCATCAAGCCGACTTGCAGCAGGATGATGAGAACAAGCACCGACAGATCGACGCCGCCCACCAGCGGAACGACGCGCCGTAGGGGTCTCAGGATGGGTGCGCACAGGCGGTCAAGCGTGCCCATGACCGGTGACTGAGGCTGAACCCAGGACAAGATGGCGTAGCCAATCAACAAGATCATCAGGCCCTGTAACACCGTGCGGATCAAGATGCGCACGGCCATCGTGAGCACGGTGGTTGCCATCGCCACGCCCGACCCCGGTGCTGCGGACACGCTGGCGGCCAGCAGGACCCATAGCGCGCCGAAGGCAAGTGCAAGCAACACGGCGGCCAACAGGCTGCCCCAATCCACACGGCTTTGAGCAAGGGCGCGTGGCAGCACCCGGCGCAGTGGCGCAACCAGCCAATCGGTCACTGCAATGGCAAATCTGCCCGGCTGGCCTGACATGTTGATCCGCAAGTGGTTCATCCATGCACGCAGCAGCGCGCACGCCACCAAGAAGAAGAACAGGGTTTCAAGTAGAAAGAAGGCGATGCGCATAGCGTGGTGAAAAAAGAGTAGGAACCGCGTCAGGCACGCCCATCTTGCGAAGGGGCGTGCAAACCCTCATTCGCTGGCCAGTCGCAACGGTGATCGAGGGACCCTGGGATCGGGTTCGAGCCCACGGTTCAGTCTCTCCATTGCAGCGGCTCTCGATGCCTCCAGAAAGTCCAGCATGATGGGCGAGCTGTCGGCCAAGGCATCGCGCCCATGGTGAAACTCCGGGTGCCACTGAACGCCACGGGCGTAGGTGTCGCCTGTCCAGCGAATCGCCTCGACCATACCGTCCAGCGTGGACACCGCTTCAACCACCACACCCTTGCCCAACTCTGCCACCGCTTGATGGTGAATGCTCGTCACGCGAAGTTGGGAAGCGTTGGGGTAGAGCTTGGTGAGCGCAGTCCCTTGCAGGAACGTCACATCGTGCTCCAACTGGTCGTACAAGTCGGTGTCCACGTGGGCGTGGGCAGCCGGGCATTGCGTGGGGATGTCCTGGTACAGCGTGCCGCCAAACGCAACGTTGAGCAACTGCGCTCCACGGCAAACGCCCAGCACGGGTTTTTTCTGCGCCAGGAAAGTCCTCAACAGTGCCAGCTCATACCGATCGCGCACGACGTCACCCTGCCAACGAGGGTCCATCGGCGCCTGTCCGTAGGTCTGCGGTGCCACATCCGCCCCGCCTTGCAGCACCAGGGCATCCAGCTCCTGCACCACCTGCTCCACCTTCAAGTGGCGCGCGGCGTGTTTGCTGTCGTGGGCCACGGCAGGCACCATGAAGGCAACCGCACCGTGTTCCATGATCCAGTGAGCCAATGACTGTTCGATGTACTGGAGGATCTTGTTGCGAAACCCGAGCTCTTGGGGCGCCTGATGTAGCAAGCGAGCCGATACGCCGATTCGCAAGGCGCGGTCGATCGGAACGGCTGCAGGCTCGCGCCGACGTACAGCCACGGCCTTGGCGGGCTTGCTCGCGGCAACTTTGAAAGGATCGGCAGAACGTGGCATCTTGAGGTGCAAAGCCCGCTTCAACGGCGGCTCTTGCGTGACTGGTTGGCCGTGCTGCGCGCGCCCCCACGCTCGCCCTTCTTGCCCGCAGCCTTGCGACCAGCCGCCTTTGAGTCGGCCGGCGCCACAGGCGACTGGCGACCTTGCGCCCCCGCATCCCCGCCTCTGCCGCGGCGAGCCTTTCCTGCGCGCGGTGTGGCCGCGCCGGCATCGGCGACGTTGGGCATGCCGGTCTTGTCCCGCATGGCACGCAACACCACGTCATCACTGCCGCTGACCAAGCGGAAGTCAATACGACGACCATCCAGATCCACGCGACTCACTTGCACCTGAACACGACTGCCCAGGGCGTAGCGAATGCCAGTGCGCTCCCCGCGCAACTCTTGGCGTACCTCGTCAAACCGGAAATATTCCCCACCGAGTTCCGTGATGTGCACGAGGCCCTCGACATACATCGCATCGAGCGTGACGAAGAGACCAAAGCTCGTGACAGAAGTGACCACGCCACTGAACTCCTCCCCGAGGTGCTCGCGCATGTACTTGCACTTCAACCAAGCCTCAACATCGCGGCTGGCCTCGTCGGCACGTCGTTCGTTGGCGCTGCAGTGCAGACCAGCCGCCTGCCAGGCCAGCGTGTCGGCAGACGGCTTTTTCACAACCTCTCCCGCCACGGGTGGCTTCACACGGCTGGCGAGTCGCTTGCTCAGCTTGGCATGCGCCTCTCCAGGCGTGGGCAGGGCTGGCAGTTCGTAGCGCCTGCGCGCCAGGATGGCTTTGATCACGCGGTGCACCAGCAGGTCCGGGTAACGACGAATCGGGCTGGTGAAGTGCGTATAGGCGTCAAACGCCAATCCGAAGTGCCCGCTGTTGATGGGCGTGTAGATCGCTTGCTGCATCGAACGCAGCAGCATGGTGTGGATTTGCTGCGCTTCGGGGCGGTCCTTCGTCGCCAGCGCGATCTGCTGGAAGTCCCCTGGCTTGGGGTTGTCGCCAATCGTTTGCGAGACGCCCATGGCCTTGAGGTAATTGCGCAGGATTTCCTGCTTCTCCGGCGTCGGCCCTTCATGCACACGGTACAACCCCGTGTGCTTACCTTCCTGAATGAAGTCAGCCGAACACACGTTCGCAGCCAGCATCGCCTCCTCGATCACCTTGTGCGCATCGTTGCGCGTGCGAGGAATGATTTTCTCGATGCGCCCGGATTCGTCACAGACGATCTGCGTCTCTGTGGTTTCAAAGTCCACCGCCCCACGCTCGCCTCGAGCGGCCAACAGCGCCCTGTACACATCGTGCAAATTCAACAGATACGGAACGAGTGCCTTGCGCTGAGCGGCTTCCGGCCCACGCGTGTTCTGCAGAATGGCTGCCACTTCGGTGTACGTGAAGCGGGCGTGACTGAACATCACGGCAGGATAAAACTGGTAGGCATGCACCTCGCCCTTGGCGTTGACCAACATGTCACACACCATGCACAGACGCTCCACGCCAGGGTTCAGTGAGCACAGGCCATTGGAGAGCTTCTCCGGCAGCATGGGAATGACGCGGCGGGGAAAGTAGACCGATGTGGCTCGGTCATACGCGTCGATATCGATGGGCGAGCCGGTTTCCACATAGTTGCTGACATCGGCAATGGCCACCAGCAGCCGCCAGCCTTTTCCCTTGCCGACCTTCGCGGGCTCGCAATACACGGCGTCATCAAAGTCACGTGCGTCTTCACCATCGATGGTGACCAGGGGCACATCTCGCAGGTCCACGCGGTTCTTGTGATCCGCCGCGCGCACATGGTCAGGCAGAGCACGCGCCTGGGCGAGCGCGGCATCGGAGAACTCGTGTGGTACGCCGTACTTGCGCACCGCGATCTCGATTTCCATGCCCGGGTCGTCAATCTCACCCAGCACTTCCTTCACGCGCCCCACCGGCTGCCCATACAGCGCAGGCGGCTCGGTCAGCTGCACCACCACCACCTGCCCTGGCTTGGCGGAGCCGGTCGCACCTTTGGGGATGAGTACATCTTGTCCATAGCGCTTGTCTTCAGGCGCCACCAACCACACACCACTCTCCTGGAGGAGTCGGCCAATGATGGGGGCGTCGGAGCGCTCGACAATTTCGGTGACACGCCCCTCGGGGCGCCCCTTGCGATCCAGACGAACGATGCGCGCCTTGACACGATCCTTGTGCAGCACCGCCCTCATTTCGTTTGAAGGCAGGTAGATGTCGGCCTGGCCGTCGTCGCGGACCACAAAACCATGTCCGTCTCGATGACCAGAAACGACACCTTCAAATTCGGCCAAAAGGCTGTTTTTTTCGTTCACTTTTTCTCTGCTATAATTGCGGTTTTCCTGAAATGCCCAGGTGGCGGAATTGGTAGACGCACTAGTTTCAGGTACTAGCGAGTAACATCGTGGAGGTTCGAGTCCTCTCCTGGGCACCAATCATAAGGGCTTGCAAACGTGACGTTTGCAAGCCCTTTTCTTTTGCGTTCATTGAGTGTCCGCTCGCGCGGACCAACACCACAGAGGGTTGCTGCTTCATCTTTTGAAGCACTCAATGAACACGCGGCGAAGCACACGCAAGCGGCTCGACAGCCGTCACACGGGCACCGCCAACAAGTCGTGGCCTTGCGCAGCAACGACCCGCGCTTTGGTAAATTCGCCCACTTTCATGGTCTTGCTGATCTTCTCTGGCGGCAAGAGGCGCACAACGCCATCGATCTCAGGCGCATCGGCATAGGTCCGGCCCACGCCGCCCTTTTTCCCGAGGCCTGGCGCAGAGTCCACGAGCACTTGCATTGTTGCCCCCACGCGCTGCTGCAGCTTGTCGGCAGACACCGCTTCGGCCACCGCCATGAAGCGTGCACGCCGCTCCTCACGGATGGCGTCAGGCACGGCATCAGGCAAGGCGTTGGCCGTGGCGCCAGGCACTGGCGAGTAGGCAAAGCAGCCGGCTCGGTCGATACGAGCCTCGCGCAGGAAATCAAGCAAGTGCTCGAATTCCGCCTCTGTCTCCCCAGGGAAGCCAGCAATGAAAGTGCTGCGCACCACGATCTGCGGGCACAGCTCGCGCCAGCGGGCAATTCGCTCGAGGTTTCTCTCACCGCTGGCGGGCCTTTTCATGCGCCGCAACACATCCGGATGGCTGTGCTGGAGCGGAACGTCAAGGTACGGCAGGCACAGACCGTCGGCCATCAATGGAATGATCTCGTCCACATGCGGATAGGGATACACGTAGTGCAGCCGCACCCAGGCGCCGTAACCTTTTGCAATTTCACCGAGCGAGCGCACCAGGTCGAACATGCGAGTCTTCACGGGCTTGCCATCCCAGAAGCCGGTGCGGTACTTCACATCCACGCCATAGGCGGACGTGTCCTGGCTGACCACCAGCAACTCCTTCACACCCGATTCGAAGAGCTTGCGCGCTTCGGTTAACACGTCGCCGATCGGACGGCTGACGAGGTCACCACGCATGGACGGGATGATGCAGAAGGTGCAGCGGTGGTTGCAGCCTTCGCTGATCTTCAAATAAGCGTAGTGCCTTGGCGTGAGCTTGATCCCCTGTGGCGGCACCAAATCCACGAAAGGGTCATGTGGCTTGGGCAAATGCTCGTGTACCGCACTCATCACCTCATGGGTGGCGTGCGGCCCCGTGACAGCCAGCACGCTAGGGTGCATCTGCCGAACCAGATTGCCGCCGCCCTCACCTTCCCTTGCGCCGAGGCAACCCGTCACGATCACTTTGCCGTTTTCGGCCAACGCGTCGCCGATGGTGTCGAGGCTTTCCCGAACGGCGTCATCAATGAAGCCACAGGTGTTCACGATCACGAGATCGGCACCTGCAAAAGTCTTGGAGGTTTGGTACCCCTCAGCACTCAGTTGAGTGAGGATCAGTTCGGAGTCGGTCAGGGCCTTGGGGCAGCCAAGGCTTACAAAACCAACTTTGGGGGCTGCGGTGAGCGACGGAGCAAGAGTTTCAGACATGCCCCGATTGTCTCAGACACGCCACGCGAGAGCCTGATCAGGACTCAACGCTTCAGGCCGAGCGCTGCAAGCATCTGCTCGCTGTTCTTCTGCATCTGCTCCTGCATCTGCGTGAATGCGTTCCGCGACTGCTCAAGGTAAGTGCCCATCATCCCCTGCATCATCGGAGATTGCACGTTCATGAACTGCTTCCAAGCTTCTGGATTCGCGCCGGTGGACTGCTCGGTCATCTTGTGCTGGAGGTCCATGAAAATCTGGACGTTTTTCTCCAGATAGGCGCCCATGAAGTCCTGCATGGCATGACCGTAAAAACGGATGATGTTGGCCAACACCTGCTCGGTAAAGATCGGCACGCCTGCCGTCTCTTCCTCCAGGATGATCTGCAGCAGAATGCTGCGCGTCAAATCGTCGTTGGTCTTGGCGTCGCGCACGACAAAAAGCTCGTTTTCCATGACGAGCGATTTCACTTCGGCCAAGGTGATGTACGTCGAAGTGTCCGTGTCGTAGAGGCGCCGGTTCGGATACTTCTTGATCACGCGCACGGCTGGGGCACGATCGCTGCCGCTACCGGCCTTGGATTTTTGCACTGCAGGACTTTCAGTATGGAATGGGACACGCGCCCGTGGTCTGCGGGGAGCATACGGCACATTCTAAAAACCACTCCCTCGCCTGCGGGCATGGGTTTTCCCTGTGCGTGAGCATTCAAGGGAGACCGTTGAGGCGAAAAAAAAGCAGACACCGGCGGGGTCTGCTTTGCATTTCAGGGCATGAGCCCTTGGGAACGGTTTGGTAGGCGCGATTGGACTCGAACCAACGACCCCCACCATGTCAAGGTGGTGCTCTAACCAGCTGAGCTACGCGCCTACAAACGATTCGAAGCCTCGCAGTATAGCAGGATTGGAAACCGCATCTGAGCCTGGCCTCACTTGCGACGCACCACCCTCACACCGGGCACGTCACCCACCACCGACATGGCGCGCATCACTTGACGCGCATCCGACACTTCGATCGTGAACGTCATCCAGGCCACATCGCGCACGGACTGGGTCTGTACACCGATCACGTTCATCTTTTCTCGGGCGAACACGTCAGAGATGTCTCGCAACAAGCCCTGGCGATCCTGCGCCTCGATGGCCACATCCACGGGATACACGGCGGCTCGACCGTCGCGCTCTGGTGCCCCATGACCGCTCCACTCCACGTCGATCACACGGTCTGGATTCTTGCGTTGCAGATGCGCAAAATCACTGCAGTCCGCACGGTGGATGCTGACGCCTTTTCCCCGCGTCACAAATCCGCCAATCTCGTCAGGTGGTGCAGGCTTGCAGCATTTGGCCAGCTGCGTCATGAGCGACTCCACTCCGACCACAAGCACACCGCCTGTGGGTTGGCCAGATGACTTTCGAGGCTTCTTGAGCCATGCAGGAACTTCAGACGGCGCCTCGGGTGCAGGCGGGCGCAAGTGCGTCTCGATCGCACGCAATGAAAGCTCGTCTTTGCCCACCTGCTCAAACAGTTCCTGCGCGGAAGACAGGCCCATCGACACAGCGAGGTCGTCCAACTTCAGGGCGGTCTTGCCCTCGCGCTGCAGCAGCTTTTCCACCGACTCGCGCCCGCGAGCCATGGTCTCTTCCATCGCCTGGGCATTGAACCAAGCACGCACCTTGCTCTTGGCACGATGACTGACCAAGTATCCAAGCTCTGCGTTAAGCCAGTCGCGCGAAGGCCCGCCCTCTTTGGCGGCCGTGATCTCTACGGTCTGACCGTTCTGCAACGGCGTATTGAGCGTGACCATGGCCCCATCGACACGCGCACCTCGACACCGATGCCCGAGGTCGGTGTGAACGGTGTAGGCAAAGTCCACCGCGGTAGCACCCTGGGGCAGTTCAACAATCGCGGCGTCTGGCGTCAGCACGTAGATGCGATCGTCGAACAGGCCCTGCGCCGTACCGCTCAGGTCGCGCTCCCAGGCCAGAAGCTGGCGCAAGACGGCGATCTTGGCGTCGTACTCCGAGCTGGCCGACACGCCGGCGTAGCCTTTGGCTCCAGCCTCCTTGTATGCCCAATGCGCTGCCACGCCATGCTCGGCATGGTCATGCATGGCCTGCGTGCGAATCTGGATCTCGAACGCCCTTCCCTCTGCATCACGCACCACGGTGTGCAATGACTGATAGCCGTTGGGTTTGGGTTTGGCAATGTAGTCGTCAAACTCGTCAGCCACCGGTGCATACCCCGCATGAACGTGCGCCAGTGCGGTGTAGCAATCGGCCATGTCGGGAACGATCACGCGCAAGGCCCGAATGTCGAACACCTGTTCGAAATCGAGCGACTTGCCGCGCATCTTCTTGACAATGCTGTAGATGTGTTTGGGCCGCCCCTGCACCGACGCAGCAATGCCGTGCTTCTGCAGTTCGGCTTCGAGCCTCTGGCGCACGTGCTCCACATGCGCCTCGCGCTCCGCCCGCTTCTCGTCCAGCAAACGAGCGACATGCTTGTAGGTCTGAGGCTCCAGAAAACGGAAGGCCAAGTCTTCCATTTCCCATTTGATCTGCCAGATGCCCAGCCGGTTGGCCAACGGCGCAAACACGTGAAGCGATTCAGCGGCCAAAGCCTCGCCGGGTTCGCCCTTGCTGGCCGCGAAATAACGCAAGGTCTGCAATCGGGATGCCAGGCGCAGCATGACCACGCGCAAGTCGCGCGAAAAGGCGAGCAGCATCTTGCGCACGTTCTCGGTCTGGCTGGCTGCCAACTCTGACATCGGCACCTTGCCGGGTGCGACCACCGGAAGATCCTGCTCCTGTGCAGCGAGGCGCTCAACCTCTTTCTTGGCAGACGCTGCTGCCGACTTGATCCGAGCCTGCCGCTGCAGCTGCACCAACTTGGTGGTTTCCACGGCCAACGCGGCAAAGTTGTCACCGAACGCCTTGGCGATCACCTCCTGCGGGCGGTTGAGGTGTTGGCAGGCGTAGACCAGATACGCTGCGGCCTGCATCGCTTCAGAGCCACCAATGTCATGCAACACGCCCGCCACGGCGTCAGCATGGGCCAGTGTGTTTTCTCCGGTGTCCAGTTGCTCACTGTCGAGCAAAGGCTCGGCAAAAGCTCTGGCACGCGCCAGCGCGTGCGCCTGCTTGGGAAGACTGTCCGATGTGGCCGCCACGATGGCCGAGGGCACGACCTGCGCACGTTCGCTCGCGGCCGTAGCATGCACCGCAACGGGTGGCGGCGGGGGAATTGATCGCTTCATACTTCGTTCCGCTGCCGCTCAATCAGACCAGAGAAAATCCCGGACAGCGTCCACCTGATCATCAGCCACCAGGGTGGGCGCATGACCCACGCCGTCAAACTGCACGCATCGCGCTTTGGGTCCGCGTCGCGCCATCTCCTGCGCCGTCGCCTCAGACAGCAAATCCGACAGGCCTCCTCGCAACAGCAGCGTGGGCGCAGTGATGGCATCGTAAAAGGTCCAGAGCAATGCCTCTCCATCCCGCGCTATCTGGCGCGCTTGCGCTTGGTCATTCATGCCGATCAGGGCCTTGACGGGCACTGCAATCGCGGGATCGTAGTGCAGCCACCAGCGTCCGTCCCGTTCACGAAGCAAGGGCAAAGACAGTGCTCGCCATTGCTCTGGCGTGTGAGGACCGAACCCGGCTGAAATCGATGCCAGGTAGCTGATGGCAGCTGCTTCGCTGTCAAAGGAAGGGTTCGTCCCCAAATACGTGCCGATGCGCAGCAGGGCCTCCCACTGAATGACTGGCCCCACGTCATTGAGCACCATGCGGCGAGGTGCTAGACCTGCCTGGGCCGCCAGCGCCATGCCGATGAGTCCGCCCATGCTGGTGCCCACCCAATCGATGACAACGTCCGCCTGCTCTGCGCGCAGGTGCATGAGCAATGCCGCAAGGTCTGCAACATACGTCGGCACCTGATAGCCCGTCGGGTCGTCGAGCCAGTCACTGTGCCCGCGACCCGCCACGTCGACGGCAATCACTCGAGCACGCTCTGAAAGCACTCGAGCGAGCACGTCGAAATCCCGGCCCTGTCGAGAGAGGCCGTGCACGCACACGACGACCCGCCCTGGATCCGCAGAGAGGCTGGGCCAGTCCCAATAGGCCAATCTGCGGGGTTGTCCGCCGCGTGCCGCGGGGCCAGGGACTGCCAAGTACTTCAGGTTCGGTTCTTGCATGGAGTCAATGGGGTCGGTGCTCGCCAAAGTGAGTGCTTGATAATGCTTCAAGCGCTTTTCAACCCATCGTACTGGAACTGGAGTTCAACCATGCTCGCCAACAAAACCGCCCTCATCACCGGATCCACCAGCGGCATCGGCCTGGGGATTGCCAAGGCCCTGGCGCGCCAAGGCGCCAACATCGTGCTCAACGGCTTTGGTGACGCTGAGGGTCCCAAAGCCGAGATCGCAGCGTTGGGAGCCAAGGTGGCCTATCACGGCGCCGACATGAGCAAGCCGGAGGAGATCGAAGCGATGATGGCATTCGCGGCCAGCACGTTCGGACAGGTTGACATTCTGGTGAACAACGCAGGCATCCAGCACGTGGCCCGGGTGGAGAACTTCCCGGTCGAGCGGTGGGATGCCGTGATCGCGATCAACCTGAGCAGTGCCTTTCACGCCAGCCGACTGGCTTTGCCAGCGATGCTGAAATCCAACTGGGGCCGCATCATCAACGTGGCGTCTGTGCATGGTTTGGTAGGGTCCGCAGAGAAGTCGGCCTATGTCGCGGCCAAGCATGGCATCGTGGGTTTGACCAAGGTGACTGCACTGGAAAACGCCACCTCGGGGGTCACCTGCAACGCGATCTGCCCCGGCTGGGTGCTGACGCCGCTGGTGCAAAAACAAGTCGACGCAAAGGCGGCCGCACAGGGCATTTCCAATGATCAAGCCACACGGCAACTGCTGGGCGAGAAGGAACCGTCGATGCAATTCACCACGCCCGAAGAACTCGGTGAGCTGGCTGTGTTTTTCTGTTCGCCAGCGGGCAACAACGTGCGGGGCGTGGCATGGAACATGGACGGTGGATGGGCTGCTCAGTAACCGCCCGCCCCGAAATGAAAAAAGGCCCGGTGATGACCGGGCCTTTTCAATTTCTGGGGTGGCTGATGGGACTCGAACCCACGACAACAGGAATCACAATCCTGGACTCTACCAACTGAGCTACAGCCACCGCAAGCCTCGAATTATAGCTTGAACTGAAAGCGCATCAGCGAGCAGGTGCTGCAGCAGCCGGCTCCGGAACCAGGATACGAACCTTGAAGCGCTCTTTCAAGGTTTCAACGTACGCCTCGTTCTCGGCAGAGGCCCACCATTGGCTGTATTGCTGCACTTCCTGGCTGAGTGCCTGCGCAGGACGAACATCGCGCTGCAAGACTTTCTCGACCTTCACGACAGCGTAGCCCTGGTCGCCGAGATCCACCCCCACCCATGCAGGCAATGCCTTGGGGTTGGCGCTCAGTGCTGCGGTGAGCACGGGTTGAGCCAGGCCTTGGGCATTCTCACGCGACACCACCGTGGCAGCGCCGAGGCCCTTGGCATCGGCACCAGACTTCGCTGCCTGCAACTGCTTTTCCCCTTCGGCCCGCGCCAGCTCGGCCGACCGTGTCGCCACGAGGCGCTTTCTGACTTCTTCACGCACTTCCGCCAGCGGCCGGGTGTGGGCCGCGGTGTGATTGATGACACGTGCCGACACCAGCTGTCCGGACCCGACATCAATGGCCTCCGTGTTGCGCTTCTTGTCCAATGACTCCGTGTCAAAGAGCGCGCCCAGGAGGCGTTCGTTGGCGAGCACACCATTCCCGCCCGCTTGCGGCTGGCGCTGCACGGTGGCCTTCCGAATCTGCAACTTGAGGCGGTCTGCTGCAGGCTTGAGCGTGTCTGGCTGTTCGTACACGAGGTTGCTGAAGGTGTCGGCCGCTTCCGCGAACTGCTTTTGGGCTTGCTGCTTCTTCAAATCGGCTTCGATTTCCGCCCGCATCGATTCGAAGCTGCGCACGGGCGGTGCCTTGATGTCGGTGAGCTGGATGATGTGGAAACCGAACTCGGTCTCGACCAGATCGGAGATGGCATCTTTCTTGAGCGAGAAAACCACGTCTTCAAAGGGTTTGACCATGGCGCCTCGGCCGAAGTAATCCAGGTCGCCCCCATTGGTGGCCGAGCCCGGATCTTGCGACTGGGCCTTGGCAACCTCGGCAAAGCTCGCGGGCTTCGCGCGTACCTGTGCCAACAGCGCCTCTGCGCGTTGGCGCACCGCGTCCTTGTCGGTGGCGGAAGCCCCCGCAGGCACAGTCAACAGAATGTGGCGGGCGCGACGCTCCTCCGTGCCCGAAAGGCGCGAGGCGTTCTGGTCGTAGTAGGCACGGACATCGGCCTCGTTGAGCGCCACCGAACCCTGCAACGCAGCAGCGTCCAACACCAGGTATTCGATCTCGGCCTGCTCAGGCGCCTGAAACAGCGCCTGGTTCGCGTTGTAGAAGGTTTCGAGGTCGGCATCGGCGGGTTTGACCTGTGCAGCGAAGTCGCCTGCCGCAAAGCGCGCCACACGCACTTCGCGGCGCTCAAAGAACGCGTTGAGTGAAACAGATGCCAGTGCCGTGGGCGCAAAGCCCGATCCGAGAATGCCCTGCGATACCTGGCGCTGTGACAGGTCCGCACGCACGCGCGCCTCAAACATCTCCGGCGTCATGCCTTGGCGGCTGACAAGCTGCCGATACGCCTCAACATCAAGAGAACCATCCGACTTGCGCAGGGCCGCAATGGCTTCGTTTTGCTGCAAGTCTCTGGCCAGGCGGGCATCGCTGGTGTAGAGGTTGAGCTTGCTGGCTGCTGCACTGAGCAGGCGTTGGCGCACCAGACGCTCAAGGGTGGCGTAGCGCGCGCCTTCGCTGTCGAGCAGGCGCGAGTCGAGTGTGGGCATGGCTTCGCGCAGGCGCTGGGACTCCTGCTGATGGGCCTGGTCCCATTCCGCTTTTGTGACCTCTTTTCCATCCACCGTGGCCACGGGTTGACCACTTTCGTTGAAGCGCGTGTAGCCCTCGATGCCAAACAACACGAACGAGGGAATGATCAGGATCATCAGGAAGCCCATGAGGTACTTCTTGTGATTGCGGATGGAATCGAACATGCCTTGAGTCCTGCTACTTCAAAAACCGAGAGGCGTTGCCGTTGCCGACAACAAAAAAGGCGAACCCGGGTTCGCCTTTTCGATGGTGGTGGGTGCTGACGGGGTCGAACCGCCGACCTACGCCTTGTAAGGGCGCCGCTCTACCGACTGAGCTAAGCACCCCACCGGAAAATCGGGAAGCGCATCAGTTCAGCGCATCCTTGAGTGCCTTGCCCGGACGGAACTTCGGCACTTTGGCGGCCTTGATTTTAATCTCAGCGCCGGTGCGGGGGTTGCGGCCCTTGCGGGCGGGGCGCTTGGTCACAGCAAACGAGCCGAAACCGACCAGCGACACAGTGCCGCCCTTCTTCAACGTGGTGCGGATCGCCGTGATGGTGGAGTCCAGTGCACGCGTTGCGGCCGCCTTGGAAATGTCGGCGTGCTTGGCAATGTGTTCGACGAGTTCTGTTTTGTTCACAAATAGCCCCTCTTGAAGTGAGATGAATGTTCCGTTAGGACAGGTTTCTTTCCGGAGACGGCGAAGGCCGCGGGCAAAAAAACCTTGATCGCTCTAGACCGCAGGACGATGCCAACACCGTGGCACACGCTGAGTGATTAGACCCACTGGGCACAACCCCTGTCAATACACGAGGGGCGACAGCCCAGTCCTGCCGGCACAAGAGGCGAGATTCTAGACGCTTTCAAATGCGCGAAGCACGCGCAACAAAATGTCGCAATCTTCAAGCGGTGCCGGGCAAGGACCGCCTCAGTTTTTAATCGCTTCAGCGATGGCGCGGCCCACATCCGCAGTGCCAGCAGTGCCTCCCAGATCGGCCGTGCGCGGCGCGCCGCTGTCGGGCTGAAGCACCGATTCAATGGCCTGCATGATGGCGTCGTGCGCGCCACGGTGCCCCAGAAAGTCGAGCATCATCGCGCCGCACCAGATCTGGCCAATGGGGTTGGCGATGCCCTTGCCGGCAATGTCTGGCGCCGAGCCATGGACCGGTTCAAACAGCGAGGGGTGCTCGCGGGTCGGGTTGAGGTTGGCGCTCGGCGCGATGCCGATGGTGCCGGTGCACGCCGGACCGAGGTCGCTGAGGATGTCACCAAACAGATTGCTGCCGACCACGACATCGAAGAAGTCGGGCCGCTGGACAAAGTGCGCGGTGAGGATGTCGATGTGGAACTTGTCCACCCGCACATCCGGATATTCCTTGGCCATTTCAGCCACACGCTCGTCCCAGTAAGGCATGGTGATGGCGATGCCGTTGGACTTGGTGGCGCTCGTCAGGTGCTTTTTGGGCCGCGAGCGTGCCACCTCGAACGCGTGGCGCAGCACGCGGTCCACGCCAATGCGCGACATCACGGTTTCCTGCACCACGATCTCGCGCTCGGTGCCGGCGTACATGCGCCCGCCAATACTGGAGTATTCGCCCTCGGTGTTCTCGCGCACGATCACCATGTCGATCTCGCCAGGCGCGCGGGGGCTGCCGTCGCGGCGCACCACGGGCGCCGTGACACCGGGCATGAGGCGAGCGGGCCGGATGTTGACGTACTGGTCGAACTCACGGCGAAACATCAGCAGCGAGCCCCACAGCGAAATGTGGTCGGGCACCTTGTCGGGCCAGCCCACCGCACCGAAGTAGATCGCGTCGTGTCCGCCGATCTGTGCTTTCCAGTCGTCGGGCAGCATCTTGCCGTGGCGCTCGAAATATTCGCAGCTGGAGAAATCGAAGTGATCGAACTGCAGGTCAATGCCGAATTTCGTGGCGGTGGCCTCCAGAACGCGAATGCCCTCCGGCATGACTTCGGTGCCGATACCGTCTCCGGCAATGACGGCGATGCGGTGTTTGCTCATGGTTGCTCCTTGGAATCAGATGGGAAGAATGACAGGACTTCGGCGGACAACAGCTCAGGCGCTTCTTCCGCAATGTAGTGACCACACGGGAGGCTGCGGCCGGTCACGCTCGAAGCACGCTCGCGCCAGAGCGACAGCACATCAAAGCAACGGGCAACGGTGCCGTGCTCGCCCCAGAGCACGCGCACCGGCTGCGACAGGCGGCGGTCTGCGGCGATGTCCGCACGGTCGTGCTCGAGGTCGACCGCAGCGCTGGCGCGGTAGTCCTCGCAAATGGCAACGGCCGTACCGGGTCGAGCAGCGCAGCGCTCGTATTCGGCCAGCGCCAGCGGGTCAAACGCGCCGAGGCCTGCGTGTCGGCTGCCCATGACGCTGCGCACGTAGCGCGCAGGATTCGAATCGATCAACGCCTCGGGCAGCGGTGGCGGCTGGACAAGAAAGAACCAGTGCCAGTAAGCCCGGGCAAACGCATCGCCCGTCTGCTGGTACATGGCCAGCGTGGGCGCGATGTCGAGCAGCATCAGCCGGCGAACGGCGGCCGGATGGTCTGCAGCGAGTCGGTGCGCCACGCGCGCGCCGCGGTCGTGCGCCAGCACGTCAAAGCGCTCGAATCCGTGGTGCGCCATGACGGCCATGGCGTCCAGCGCCATCTCGCGCTTGCTGTAGTTCAGGTGCGCAGCGTCGGCGCTTGGGCGCGATGAGTCGCCGTAACCGCGCAGGTCCATCAGCACCAGCGTGAAATGCCGGGACAGCACCGGGGCCACCCGGTGCCACATGGCCATGCTTTGCGGATGGCCATGAATCAAAAGCAAGGGAGGTCCCTCGCCGCCGATGCGCGTGTGCAGGGCCACGCCATTGCGCTGTACGGGGTGAGATGGGAATGCACTCAACATGGGCGCCAGCATAGCTCGCGTTACAGCAATAATTCAGCAATTGATTAATTCCCAAAGGGAAACAATTGGACCGTGCTGATCTGGACCTGGTGCTGGCCGTGCGGCAACACGGCAGCCTCGTGATGGCCGCCCGCGCACTGCGTGTGGCGCCTTCGGCAGTGACCAAACGCCTGGCCGCGCTGGAAGCGCGTCTGGGTTTGCGGCTGTTCCAGCGCACCACGCGCCGCGTGAGCCCCACCGCCGAAGGTGACACGCTGTGCGAACGCGCCGTGCACCTGCTGCGCGCTTTCGAAGAGGTGGAGACCGAACTGCGCGAGCGCCAGGCGGAGCCTGCGGGACCGATCCGTCTGGCGGCCACCTTCGGCTTCGGTCGGCTTTGGGTCGGGCCGGCGCTGGCGGCATTTCAGGCGAAGTACCCCGGCACGCAAGTGCAACTGCAACTCACCGAGCAACTGCCCGACCTCGCGGTAGAGGGATTCGATGCAGCCATCTGGCTGTGGGACGCCCCCACCGAACGCGCCGCCGAATGGGTGTCGCGCCGGCTGGCGACCAACCAGCGCGTGCTGGTGGCCGCGCCCGCCTACCTGAAGCGGCGCGGCACACCAGACAGCTTGCAAGCGCTGGTGAACCACAGCTGCCTCGTGGTGAGAGAGAACGCTGAAGCGACTGGGCGGCGCTTTGACCACTGGCGTCTGCAGGCGCATGGTGATGCACAGGTCAAGCACGTGCCCGTGGGCGGCGCCCTCTCCAGCAACTCGGGTGAGCTCGTGCGCGACTGGTGCCTGGCGGGGCACGGCATCATGCTGCGCAGCTTGTGGGACATTGAAGATGCGTTGCAGACGGGGCAGCTTGTGAGGGTCCTGCCCGACTGGAGCCAGCAAGATGCCGACATTCACTGGTTGGCGCCATGGAGAGCGGTGGTCCCGCGCCGCATCGCCCTGCTGCAGGCACACCTCGCGCAGTCTCTGGGCACAGAGCCCTGGCGCCAGAAGCCGCTCAAGCGCTGACCCTGTCTGGAGACCCCGCCGTGCCAGAGGGGGTGAGGCGCTCTTCCACGCACTGCGCTGTCAGCCGTATGGCACCGCAGGCACCGGATTCCTAGACTGGATCTTGCCCGCCTTGATGCGCGTGCAAGACGCCGCCGATGGCGACATCGCCCAGCCCCCAGTCTCACAGGAACCGCCCATGAAAAAACAGGACTACATCAACCTCATCGCCGATCTCTACAACGCGGTCGGCATCCACAACGCCAAGCCGGATGGACCCCAACCAGAAGCTGGCCGACCTGGCGGCCGCCCTCAAGGCCGGCAAGCTCCAGCTCAGCCCGCTGAAGCTGGCCATGCTGCGCGCCAACCGGGCCATGGCCCTGCACCCCAAGCTGCCGCCACCCGGCGCCACCGGTGAGCATGTCCCGGGCCTGTACACCAACAACTGCGGACGCCTCACCTTGCTGGCGCTGCTGGCGGGGCGCGCGCCGGCGCTCAGGGGCGTGGTGTACAGCGAAGCCATGGACCTCACCGATGTGGCCACCCTCCTCTTTCGGGCGGGGTTGATGCCCAACACCGACCCGAACGTGTTGCGCCTCATGCGCGACGTGGGTTTCTTCTACAACAAGGAAACCCACACCGTGGACCGCCACACCGCAGAGTTCCTGGCCTTGGGCCAGCTGACCGGCTGGTCCAACGCAGCGCCGGGTACGGCAGGCGCCTACGAGCCTTCGGTCCATCGGCGGCCACCCAAACAACCGGAAGTGGAAGCGGAGATTCGAAAGAAGGCCACCGACCGTTTGATCGACATGGTCAAGAAGAACCAACAGACCTTCCTCGATACATTGGGCCCCAATCCGCCGGCGCCTTCCCTTCCCTGGGTGGTGCGCGAGCTGTCCATCGTGGGGCAACGTGCGCTGATCATGTCGCATCTGAGCGGGCTCAGCCCGGACGACCTGCATCTTCGCTTCGGCGTGCGCAGCGCCGAGGCAGCCATGGGCAACCTGGAGCAGAAAGCGCAGGAAGGCCACTTTGGTGTGTTCGATCCGACGGGCAAGACCATGGTCGGTCTGGGCGTGTACACCTACCTCGTCGATGGCGATGTGCCTGCGGTGGATGTGGGACTGAGCGTGTTGCCAGCGTACAGAAAGAAGGGCGTGGCCAAGGGCGCCATGCAGTGGGCGATGTGTCGGGCGCGCAACCGGGGCATGGTGCGGTTGTCGGTGGAATACAAAACGGTGAACACTGCGGTGCGCGACCTGCTCCTGTCCCTCGGCCAACCGGTGGCCAAGGACACGTTGGACGGCACGCAACTGGCCGAAATCACATTGCCCGTGGCTGATGGTCAGAGCCACCTGCTGGAGGCGACGCACCTGCACCTCAGCTCGGCTTGGCCAGCGCACACCTGAGGGAACAGCCTCACGTCACCTGGGAGCCCGCACCACCAGACTCACACCAAAGGCGGTGAGTGCGGTGCCTGCCAGCGTGACAGTGGTGATGGGTTCGGCAAACAGCACCCAGGCAATCAGCGCGGTGCACGGCGGCACCAGGTACATCAGGCTGGTGACCGATGCCGCCGCGCCGCGCTGAATCAGCATGTATAGCAGCGAGCTGCCACCCAGCGTGAGGCCCAGCACCGACCAGGCCATGGCGCCCACGAGCTCAACATTCCAGTCCATCAGCTCGGCTTCGAGCAGCGTGAGCGGCAAGGTCACCAGAAGCGCTGCGAGCAGTTGCACGGCATTGGCCGTGCGCACATCGCAGGCCTGCACAAACCGCTTCTGGTACAGCGTGCCCACCGTGATGGCGAACAGCGCCATCACGGCAAAGGAAAGGTTGAGCCAGTTGGCCTGGTCACCGGGCCCACCCGCACCGAACTTGCGCGAGACCACGAGCACCAGGCCCGCAAAACCGAGCACCAGCCCCAGCCACTGGCGCTTGGACACTTTGGCGCCTGTGCCTGACAACCAGATGGCGGTGAGCACCGGCTGCAAGCCGACGATGAGCGAAGACAGGCCGGAGCCCATGCCTGCTTTGACCGCCGCCCACACGCCGCCGAGGTACCCGGCGTGCATCAGCACCCCCGTGACCGCCAGATGAAACCACTGCGCCCGCGAGGTGGGCCACTTCACGCCCGCCAGCACGATCCACGGCAGGAAACACGCAATCGACAAGGCATAGCGCACCGCCAGAAACTTCATGGGCGGCGCATGAGGCATGCCGTACCGCGCGACGATGAAGCCGGTGCTCCAGATGAGCACGAACACCCAGGGCATGGCACGCAGCCACGCGTTGTCTTGCGCGGGGGTATTCATCGACGGGCCTTGAGCGCCATTCAGCGCTGTTCAGCGCGACTTGGCGCGAATCTCGGGAATGGCCTTCTGCAGGTAATACACCATCGACCACACCGTGAGCACCGCCGAGATCCAGATCAGCCACGTGCCCCAGAGCTGGGTGTCGATCACGCCCAGCAGCGTGCCGTGGAAGAGCAGGAAAGGGATGGCCACCATCTGCACCGTGGTCTTGACCTTGCCGATCATGTGCACGGCCACGCTCTTGGTGGCGCCAATGATCGCCATCCACTCGCGCAACGACGAGATGGCGATTTCCCGGCCGATGATGATGAGCGCCACGAACACATCGGCACGCTCCAGATGCACCAGCACCAGCAGGCTGGCGCAGACCAGAAACTTGTCTGCCACAGGGTCGAGGAAGGCGCCAAAGGCCGATGTCTGGTTGAGCTTGCGGGCCAGATAGCCGTCGGCCCAGTCCGTCAGCGCGAACACGACGAACAGCACCGTGGCCACCAGGTTCTGCTGTGCGAGGCTCATGCTCTCCACATAGAACACCCCGATGATCAGCGGGATAGCGACGATGCGAGCCCAGGTGAGCAGGGTGGGGAGGTTGAAGAACATGGTGCGGATTATGCGTTGGTGATCGGTCGAGCGGGATTCGGCTCGGTCGGTCAGTGCAGCGCGCGGTAAATGGCATCGGCCAGATCGGCGGAAATGCCCTCGACCGTGGCCAGATCTTCCACACTGGCCGACGCCACACCGCGCACGCCGCCAAAACGCTGCAGCAGGCGCGCACGCTTCTTGGGGCCCACGCCGGGAATGTCTTCGATCTTGCTGCCTCCGGTGCGCACCTTGGCGCGCTGGGCCCGCATGCCGGTGATGGCGAAGCGGTGGGCTTCGTCGCGGATCTGGGCCACCAGCATGAGCGCGGCCGAATCGTGGCCGAGATACACCTTCTCACGCCCGTCGGCAAACACCAGTTCTTCCAGGCCGACCTTGCGGCCCTCGCCTTTTTCCACACCCACGATGAGCGACAGGTCCAGCCCCAGCTGCTCGAACACCTCACGCGCCATGCTCACCTGGCCTTTGCCGCCGTCGATCAACACGAGGTCGGGCATGCGGGGGCCGGCGACGGCCTCCACCGTGGGTTCAGCGGAGGCCAGCTCATCAGCTGCATCGGATGCGTCTAACGGCACAGCGGGCTTCGGATCGACCGCCTCCTCCTCGGCCCGCATCGCCTCGGCGATCTTCCCGTACCGGCGCAGCAGCACCTGGCGCATGGCGGCGTAGTCGTCGCCCGGCGTGATGCCGTCAATCTTGTAGCGGCGGTACTGGCTGTTTTGCATCTTGTGCGCTTCAAACACCACGCAAGACGCCTGGGTGGATTCCCCCGCCGTGTGCGAGATGTCGAAGCACTCGATGCGCAGCGCATCGAGCTGGTCGTCGGGCAAATGCAGCGCGTCGGCCAGGGCACGGGTGCGCGCCTGCTGGCTGCCTTCCTCGGCCAACAGCCGGGCCAGCGCAATGTCGGCGTTCTTCTGTGCCATCTCCAGCCAGATGCGCCGGTGCTCGCGCGGGTTGTGCACGGCATTCACTTTGGAGCCGATCTGCTCGGTCAGCGCATCCAGCAAAGGCTTGCCCACCGCATGGCTGGTCACCAGTGTGTGCGGCATGGCCACGCCCAGGTAATGCTGTGCGATAAAAGCTTCGAGCACCTGCACGGCCACACGCTCGGCGGGGTCTGCGGGTTTTGTGCTCACGCCGGTCTCTTCGGCCAGGGCACTGTCGATCGCCGTGGCGTCGTCCACATGGGCGGGGAAGTAAGGGCGGTCCCCCAGGTGGCGCCCACCGCGGATCATGGCCAGGTTCACGCAGGCCCGCCCGCCGTGCACCTTGACCGCGAGCACATCGACGTCCTTGTCCGACACCGTGTCCATCGCCTGCTGGTGCAACACGCGCGAGAGCGCACTCATCTGGTTGCGGATCTCGGCCGCCTGCTCAAACTCCAGCTTCTCTGCGTGCACCAGCATGCGCTGCTCCAGCGCATCGAGCACGGCCTGCGTTTCGCCGCGCAGGAAGCGCTCGGCGTCGCGCACATCCTGCGCATAGACCTCGTGATCGATCAGATCCACGCAGGGGCCACTGCAGCGCTTGATCTGGTACAGCAGGCACGGCCGGGTGCGGTTGGCAAACACGGTGTCTTCGCAGGTGCGCAGCCGGAACACCTTCTGCAGCAGCGTGATGGACTCCTTTACCGCCCACGCACTGGGGTAAGGCCCGTAGTAGCTGTGCCGCCGGTCCACCACCCCGCGGTAGTACGCCATGCGAGGAAACGCTGCCGAGGGAGACAGTGGCTTGGCCGATGGCTTGAAGGCCTCACGCGTGCCGGTGATCTTGAGATAGGGGTAGCTCTTGTCGTCGCGAAACAGGATGTTGAACTTCGGGTTCAACGTCTTGATGAGGTTGTTCTCCAGCAGCAGCGCCTCGGCCTCGGAGCGCACCACCGTGGTCTCCATGCGCACGATCTTGCTGATCATGTGGCCGATGCGCGTGCCGTCGTGGCTCTTCTGGAAGTAGCTCGACACGCGCTTTTTCAGGTTGCGCGCCTTGCCCACATAGAGCAATTGGCCCTGGGCATCGAAATAGCGGTACACACCAGGCAAGCCCGGCAGGGCCGCCACTTCACTGAGCAGTTGTTCTGAATGCACGTCGGACATGGGCGCGTATTGTGGCCCGTCCTCGCCGCCCCTGCGGCAGGCAGGACTCAGCGTGAACCCAGGGTCTTGCGAAAGAAGGCGAGGATCGCCTGTGCAGCCTTGTCCCGCGCAGCGCGGTCGCCCTGCACGTGGGCACCTGTGGCGCTGCAGGACTGCCGCATGGTGGCCTGCACGGCCTCGCCGCTCAGGCGTTGGCCGGTGTTGCGGTCGTAATAAACGAGTGTGTCGATGTCCATCTCCAGCGGGCAGGTTTCCAGGGTGCGCTGGGCGCCACGCACGTGAATGCGGCGAATGTCATCCTGATCGAACTTATGCATCGCGCCTTCCAGCGTCAGGAACTCCACCGGCGTTCCGGTCTTGGCGATGCGCTCGGCGTAATCGCTGCAGGGGCCGATGGGCGCGTAGTCGTCCCTGTCGCCATGCACCCACAGCATCGGGACCTTGATCGAGAACACGTCGAGCTTCACCACAAGCCGGAACGTGCCCACGCAGCCGCCCGCGTACACCGGCACGTGGGCGGCAAAACGCAAGCCATCGGGCAGACGCTGTGACGCCGCAATGCGCGCCACCGATGTGCGCCAGGCGGTGATGCCGCCGCGCGAGAACCCCATGATGGCGATGCGCGCCGGGTCCACCCTCGGGTGGCTCGCCACCAGCTTGAGCGCGGCAAACGCGTCGGCCAGATCCGCGGCGAAGGGCACGAGCAACTGGTTTTCGGCGGTGCTCTTCACGCCACGTGGCCCGAACGAATCCACGGCCAACACAGCAATGCCCGCCGCATTGAACTGCTTCGGCCAGAAGTCGAGCATGGCGTCGTAGATGCCGCCCGAGCCGTGCATCAACACCACAGCCGGCCCGCGCTCGGTGCCTGGTGGCAAGAACCAGTGCCCCACCGGTTGCGCCGGCTCGCCCTGCCCAGGGCCTTTGAGCAGCTCCAGCAAGCTGCGCGGCGTGCTGCTCGCAAAGGCATACTGGCCAGTGGGCGGGCCAGCGCCCATGTCGGCAATGAGCTCCTGTGCCGCCAGCAGCGGCGAGGCGAGCGCCAGCGTCATCGCAATCCACCAAGGAATGAAGCGTTGCATGGCCATGGTGCGTCCCCAGCGCCTTCAGCGGCCCGAAGGGCCTGGGCTGCAGCGCCCGCAAACTGTAGCCCCGACAATGGCGCGCATGCAATGGGACATTTTCTGCAGAGTCATCGACAACTTCGGTGACGTTGGTGTGTGCTGGCGGCTGTCGGCCGATCTGGCGCGGCGCGGCGAACGGGTGCGCCTTTGGATGGACGACCCACAAGCCCTGACCTGGATGGCGCCCGGCGGCCTGCCCGGCGTCGAGCTGCGGCACTGGACGTCGCCGCTGCCCCTGCCTGACGAGCCCCTGGCCGACGTCTGGATCGAGGCCTTCGGTTGCGAACCGCCACCCGAGTTCATTGAAGCACTGGCCACCCAGGCCGCCGCCGGCGCCCGCCCGCCGGTCTGGATCAACCTCGAATACCTGAGCGCAGAACCCTACGTGGAACGCTCGCACCGCCTGCCCTCGCCCGTCATGAGCGGGCCAGCGCGCGGCCTCGTCACCAAGTGGTTCTTCTACCCTGGCTTCACAGACCGCACAGGCGGTCTGCTGCGCGAGGCCGAACTGATGACCCGGCAAGCCACGTTCGATGCCGAGGCCTGGCTGCATCGGAGCGGCCTTGCCCTGCCCTCGGCTGCACGGCGCGTCAGCCTGTTTTGCTACGAGCCCGCCGCGCTGCGCGATGTGCTGCAGCAAGCCGGCCGGGATGAACGCCACAGCGACTGGCTCGTGACCCCCGGGCGTGCCTGGCAGGCGGTGCAGCAGGTCGGGCCCCTCGGTCCACTCTGCCGCAGTCACGCCCTGCCCTGGTTGACCCAGCCTGACTTTGACCATCTGCTTTGGGCGTGCGACCTGAATTTCGTGCGCGGTGAAGACTCGCTGGCCCGCGCCATCTGGGCGGGCAAGCCCTTCGTGTGGCACATCTACCCGCAGCACGACAACGCGCACCACGCCAAGCTGGAGGCCTTTCTCGACGGGATCGCAGCGCCTGCGTCGTGGCGCGCGTTTCACCGCGCCTGGAACGGCATCGGGCCCGCATCGGCCGTGTGGCCAAGCGACGCCACGCTGCAAGACTGGCACGCCTGCGCCCAAGCCGCGCGCGCGCGCCTGCTCGCCCAGAGCGATCTGTGCACCCAGCTGATCGGTTTTGTGCAGGAAAAGCGATAAAATTCGAGGCTTTGCGGAAAACCGGTCCGGATTCCTTCGGCATACCGGGCCCCGCAAGCCGTCTGCCTCGCCGCACAGACCGCCACCATCAGCTCAGTTTTCGGGTGTCCAGCGCACGCCGGGAGCAAGCGGCCCAACCGTTGGAATCCCTATGAAAATCGCTCAAGAACTCCGCGCCGGCAACGTCATCATGCACGGCAAGGACCCGATGATCGTCCTGAAAACCGAATACAGCCGTGGCGGCCGTGGCGCTGCCACCGTGCGCCTGAAGCTCAAGGCCCTGCTCAACAACATGGCCACCGAAGTGGTCTGCAAGGCCGACGACAAGATGGACCAGATCATTCTGGACAAGAAGGAGTGCACCTACTCCTACTTCGCCGACCCGATGTACGTGTGCATGGACACCGATTACAACCAGTACGAAGTGGAAGCCGAGAACATGGGCGACGCCCTGAACTACCTCGAAGACGGCATGACCGTCGAAGTGGTGTTCTACGACGGCAAGGCCATCTCGGTCGAACTGCCCACCAGCGTCGAGCGCGTCATCACCTGGACGGAACCTGCTGTCAAGGGCGACACGTCCGGCAAGGTGCTCAAGCCCGCCAAGATCGCCACCGGCTTTGAAGTGGCCGTGCCGCTGTTCGTGGCGCAGGACGACAAGATCGAGATCGACACGCGCACGGGCGAATACCGCCGCCGCGTCTGAGCCGCTTCGGCATCGACCCTCGTGAAAAGGCTCCTGCGGGAGCCTTTTCATTTGCCATCGTCTTTTCTCGCCTTGCATGGACCTGATCGCCCGCATCGCTGACGTCATCATCCCGGTGTTCCTGATCGTGGCGGTCGGCTACGCCTACGCGCGCCGCCAGGCGCCAGACATGGGCACCTTCAACCGCATTGCACTCGACGTGCTCGCGCCCGTGCTGGTGTATTCGGCACTGGCCTCGCGGGACTTCGTCATTGCCGAGCACATCACGCTGCTGGTGGGTGGCGCCGTGATCATTCTGGGCGGCGGTTTGCTGGCCTGGCCCCTGGCGCGGGCCTTCGGAGCGCAAGCGCGCACGCTGGTGCCGGTGGTGATGTTCAACAACTGCGGCAACATGGGCCTGCCCCTGGCGCTGCTGGCCTTCGGCCCGGCCCATTTCGGGGCGGCGGTGGCACTGTTCTCCGTGAGCAACCTGCTGCATTTCTCGATTGGCGCGCGCATCACGAGCCGCGCGGCCCGCACGCGCGACCTGCTCACCAGCCCGCTCATGATCGCCACGGCGCTGGGCTTCATCAGCGCGCTGACCGACGTGCGACCACCCGACGTGATGCTGGCCGGCTTGAAGCTGCTGGGCGATGCGCTGCTGCCGATGATGCTGTTCGCCCTGGGCGTGCGCCTCACTGCGCTCACGCGCGATGGGCTGGCCGTGGGCTTGCTGGGCGCGCTGGCCCGTCCGCTCCTTGGCCTGGTCATTGCGCTGCCACTGGCGTGGGCGCTGGGGCTGGAGGGCGCTGCGCGTGGACAGCTGCTGCTGTTTGCGGCCCTGCCGCCGGCCGTGATGCAGTTCATGCTGGCCGACCGTTATCAACAGGAGCCCGACAAGGTCGGTGCCATGATCATGCTGGGCAATGCGCTGGCGGTGGTCTTCGTGCCGCTGGCACTGGCGCTGGCCCTGTGAGCGGCATCATCCGAACCACACGCAAAACAGGAGTGTCCACACCATGGAAGCCACACAAGATCTGAACGAACGCCGCCTGGCCGACGCCTGGGCCGAGCTGCAGACGCACGCCAACGAAGGACTGCCGCTGCAGGCCGATGCCTACCGCCTCGCATTTGCGGACCCGGAGTTTTTGCTGCGCCGCGAGACCCGCGGCATCCGCTTCCAGCTGGAAATGCTCAAGCCCGACCTCGCTCAGCGCGACGCCGGCATTGAAAACACCATCGTGGTGTTTGGCAGCGCGCGTTTTCGCGAAGCCAGCGAGGCGCAGGAGCAGCTGGTGCGCGCCGAGCGCAGCGGCGACGCGCGCGAGATCGCACGCGCCAGTGCGATGGTGCGCAACGCGCACTACTACACCCACGCGCGCGAGTTCGCCCGAACGGTGGCGCGCTACAGCGCCAAGTGCAACAAGGCCGAGCAGCTCTTTATCTGCACGGGCGGTGGCCCCGGCATCATGGAAGCCGCCAACCGGGGAGCGCATGACGAAGGCGCGCCCAACGTGGGCTTGAACATCGCCCTGCCCCACGAGCAGGCTGCCAACCCCTACGTGTCACCGGAGCTGAGCTTCAAGTTTCATTACTTCGCGCTGCGCAAGATGCATTTCATGATGCGCGCCAAGGCCTTGCTGGCCTTCCCGGGTGGCTTTGGCACGCTCGACGAGCTGTTCGAAGTGATCACCCTGGTGCAGTGCAAGAAGGCCAAGCCCGTGCCGATCCTGCTGTTTGGGTCGGACTACTGGAGGCGCCTGATCAACCTGGAGGTGCTGGTCGAGGAAGGCACGATCTCGCCTGAAGACCTCAACCTCTTCAAGTATGTGGACGACCCGCAGGTGGCGTGGGAACACATCCTGCGGTTCTACGACCTGAAGGGCTGAACAGGATCACCCCCCGCCGCGCTGCGCGCGCCCCCCCTTGAAAGGGGGGCGCACCCTGGGACCGGCAAAGCCGGATCCTAGGGTGCTCTGGACAAGGCGTCTCACCTCGGAGGGGGAAGCCGCGTCAGCAGCACAAGGGGTTTACTCGGGCGTCCACCCACCACCCAGCGCTTTGTAGAGCGCCACCTGGTTCTGCTGCTGCGCCAGGCGTGTTTGCGCCAAGGCTTGCTGCGTGGCGAAGAGCGAGCGCTGCGCATCGAGCACATCCAGGAAACTTGCCACACCGTTGCGGTAGCGCAGATCGGCCAGGCGGAACCGTTCGGCTTCAGCGGTGGCCTGCACTTGTTGGGCGCTCAACTGGTCTCCCAGGGTGGCACTGCCCGCCAGTGCGTCGGCCACTTCACGGAACGCGGTCTGGATGGCCTTCTCGTACTGGGCCACCGCGATGTCTCGCGCCGCGTTGGACGCGTCGAGGTTGGCGCGGTTGCGACCGGCATCGAAGATGGGCAACAAGGCCTGCGGTGCGAGCGTGAAGCCCCAGGTGCCGTCCTTGAACAAGCCCGAGAGGCTGCTGCTGGCCGTGCCTGCGCTGGCGGTGAGCGAAATGCGCGGGAAGAACGCAGCGCGTGCGGCACCGATGTTGGCGTTGGCTGCGATCAGTTGCTGCTCGGCCTGGCGAATATCAGCGCGGCGGGTGAGCAAATCAGAAGGCAGGCCCGCTGGCACCTCACGCAAGATGGAGGCGGCGGGCACAGGCGCCATGGGCACCGCGGTGCCGTTGCTGTTGCCACCACCGTTGGCGGACGTGGCGGCGGGCATGGTGGGCGGCACCGGCAGCAAATCGGCCGGCGGGGTCTGCCCCACCAGCAGGGTGAGCGCATTCACGTCCAGCGCACGCAAGCGGCGTTGCTGGGCCAGTGCCGACTGGGCAGCGGCGGTGAGCGACTCGGCCTGGCGCAAATCCAGTGCGGACGTCGCGCCGTTGTCAAAGCGCAGCTTGCTCAGTCGCAGCGAGTCTTCGCGCGTGAGCACGGTGCGCTCGGTCAGGGCCAGCAGTTCATCGTTGGCCTGCAAGCTCAGCCAGGTGCTGGCCACGGCCGCGATCAGGCTGGTCTGCGCGGCGCGGCGCGCTTCCTCGCTGGCCAGGTACTGGGCCAGCGCCGCTTCTTTCAACGCGCCCAGGCGCCCGAAAAAGTCGATTTCCCAGCTGCTGAGCGCCAGGCCAAAGCTGTACACGCTGGTGATGCCGCCGGTGCCATCGGGTTGGCGGTTGCCGGTGGCGGCCAGGCCAATGGACGGGAACTGGTTGGAGCGGCTGACCTGGTACTGCGCACGCACTTGCTCGATGTTGAGCGTGGCCACGCGCAAGTCGCGGTTGTTCTTGAGCGCCAGTTCGATCAGCTGGCGCAGGCGCGCATCGCCCACGAACTCGCGCCAGGCCAGGTCGGCCCCCGAAGGGACGCCTGCGGCTGCGGCGGGCGCAAGGGCCGGGTACTGCGCCTCCACCGGCGCAGCGGGCCGCTCGTACTTGGGAACCATCGAGCAAGCCGACAGCGCCGCCACAGCGAGCGCACTCAGCGCAAGCCGCAGCGAGCGACGAGGTCCACGCATGCGTACGCCAGCGGCGCGGGAGGGTGTCATGTCAAACATCGTTCTGCACTCCTGAACCATGGTGCGCGGCGGCCTGTTCGGCGTCACGCTGGTGCTGGCGCTCGCTGCCCTTGAACAGGGTGCGCACCACCACAAAAAAGATCGGCACGAACACCACCGCGAGAATGGTGCCGGTGAGCATGCCGCCAATCACGCCGGTGCCGATCGCACGCTGACTGGCCGAGCCCGCGCCGGATGCCAACGCCAGCGGCAGCACGCCCAGCGTGAACGCCATCGAGGTCATGATGATCGGACGGAACCGGATGTGAGCCGCTTCCAGCGCGGCCGCTATCGCACTCTTGCCCTGAGCCTGCAGGTCTTTGGCGAACTCGATGATCAGGATCGCGTTCTTGGCCGACAGACCGATGATCGTGATCAGCCCCACCTGGAAGTACACGTCGTTGGAGTAGTTGCGCAGCAAGGTCGCGAGCAGCACGCCCAGCACGCCGAGCGGCACCACCAGAATCACCGACAGCGGAATGGTCCAGCTCTCGTACAAGGCGGCCAGGCAGAGGAAAACGGCCAGGATCGCGAAGGCGTACAGGATGATGGCCTGCGAACCGGCCAGCTTTTCCTCACGCGTCTGCCCGGTCCACTCGTAGCCAATGCCTTGCGGCAGCTGGGCAGCGAGTCTTTCCATTTCGGCAATCGCAGCGCCCGTGCTGGAACCCGGCGCGGCACTGCCGCTGATGCGCATGGACGGGTAACCGTTGTAGCGCACGGTCTGCATCGGGCCGGTGATCCACTTGGTGCTGGCAAAGGCCGAGAGCGGCACCGCCTGCGCCTTGTTGTTCACCACGTTCAGGCGCAGCAGGTCTTCAGGTTGCATGCGGGCTGGCGCATCGGCCTGCACCACCACGCGCTGCAGCCGGCCGGCGTTGGGGAAATCGTTCACGTAGCTGGAGCCGAGTGCGGTGCCAATGGCGGCGTTGATGGCATCGAACCCCACACCCAGGGCGTTGGCCTTGTCGCGGTCGATATCGATCTGCAGCTGCGGTGCATCTTCCAGGCCATCGGGGCGCACCTGGGTGATCACCTTGCTTTGCGAGGCCAGACCCAGCAACTGGTTGCGCGCACTCAGCAGCGCTTCCCGGCCCAGGCCACCTCGATCCTGCAGGCGGAAACTGAAGCCCGACGACGAACCCAGCTCGGGAATGGGCGGCGGGCTCAGCGGGAAGATGAACGCGTCGCGCACCCCCGACAGCGCACCAAATGCGCGCCCCGCCAAGGCATCGGCCGAGCTGTTGGGCCCTGTGCGCTCCTTCCAGTCCTTGAGCGTGATGAAAGCGAGCGCCGCGTTCTGACCCTGGCCCGAGAAACTGAAACCAAGCACACCGACCATGCTCTGCACTTCGGGCTGCTGGAGGACGAAACCCTCCACCTGCTTGATCACTTCGAGCGTGCGCTCTTGGGTGGCGCCCGGGGGCAACTGCACGTTCACCAGCATCGTGCCCTGGTCTTCACCTGGCAGGAACGAGGTGGGCAGGCGCATGTACACCACCACCGCCGCAGCCACGATGGCCACGTAAATGATGAGCGTGCGTCCTGCGCGCGGCAGCAGCGCGGCCACACCGCTTTCGTAGCGTTTGGCGGTGCGCGAAAAGCCGCGGTTGAACCAGCCGAAGAAGCCCTTTTTCTCGTGGTGGTGGCCGGCCTGCACCGGCTTGAGCAAGGTGGCGCAGAGCGCTGGCGTGAGCGAGAGCGCCAGGAACGCCGAGAACGCAATCGACACGCCCATGACGGCGGAGAACTGGCGGTAGATGTTGCCCACCGATCCTGCAAAGAAGGCCAGCGGCACGAACACCGAGATCAGCACCACGGTCACGCCGATGATGGCGCCCGAGATCTGCGTCATGGCCTTGCGGGTGGCCTGCAGTGGCGGCAAACCTTCTTCGCTCATGATGCGCTCGACGTTCTCCACCACCACGATCGCATCGTCCACCACGATACCGATCACCAGCACCATGCCGAACATGGTCAGCACGTTGATGGAGAACCCCATGGCGAGCAACACGGCGAACGTGCCCAGCAAAGCCACCGGCACCACGATGGTCGGGATGATGGTGTACCGGATGTTCTGCAGAAACAGGAACATCACCAGGAACACCAGCAGCATGGCCTCGCCCAGCGTGATGGCCACCTGCTCAATGGAGATCTTCACGAAGCGCGAGCTGTCGTACGGAATCGCCCAGGTCATGCCCTTCGGGAAGAAGCGCTCGAGCTCCTGCATCTTCTTGCGCACCGCGTCGGCCGTGGCCAGCGCGTTGCCGCTGGGCGAGAGCTGCACGCCGATACCGGTGGACGGTTTGCCGTTCAGGCGCGCCGAAGTGGCGTATGCCTGTGCACCGAGCTCGATGCGGGCCACGTCTTTCAGGCGCACGGTGGCGCCGTCGGCGCTGGCGCGCAGCACCACGTTGCCAAACTGCTCGACGCTGGCGAGCTGGCCGTTGACCACCACCGTGGCGGCAATGCTCTGGCCGCCCACGTTGGGCAGCGCACCGATTTCACCGGCCGAGACCTGTGCGTTCTGCGCGCGGATGGCGTTGGTGACGTCGGCCGCGCTCAGGTTGAAGCCGAGCAACTTGGCCGGGTCGATCCAGATGCGCATGGCGCGCTCGGTGCCAAACAGCTGCGCCTGGCCCACACCGGGCAGGCGCTGCAGCTCGGGCACCACACTGCGCGAAGCGTAATCGCCCAGCGCCACCGGGTCCCAGGCGGGGTCGTCGCTGGACAGGATGGCAAACAGCAGGAAGTTGCTGCGCGAGCGGTCCACGCGCACGCCCTGCTGTGTCACAGCCGAAGGCAGGCGCGGCGTGGCGCGCGAGAGGCGGTTCTGCACATCCACCTGCGCCAGCTCGGCGTTGGTGCCGGTCTCGAAACTCAGGGTGATGCTGCCAGTGCCGTTGGCCTGCGCCACCGACTCCATGTAGATCAACCCGGGCGAGCCGTTCATTTCCTGCTCGATCACGGACAGCACGCTGTCTTCGAGCGTGGAGGCCGATGCGCCCGGGTAGGTCGCGTTGATGACGATGGCCGGTGGGGCCACCGGTGGGTACTGCGCAATCGGCAGCTGGGTGATGGACACACCGCCCATCACCATGATGAAGAGCGCGATCACCCACGCAAAGATGGGCCGGTCGATAAAAAACTTCGCCATGTTGGGCGCTCCTTACTTGGCCGGCGCGGCCGCAGGGGCTGCCGCTTGCGCGGGCGCGGCACCCGGCGCCTGCCAGGGAACGGCCTTCACCGGCGTGCCGGGCGGCATCATCTGAAGCTTCTGGAAGCCGTCGACCATGATCTGTTCGCCGGTCTTCACGCCGTCCAGAATCACCCACTTGCCGTTCTGCTGGCCGCCCACCTTCACCTTGCGCGATTCAATCTTGCCGTCCGCACCGACCACCGAGACCGTGTCGCCCTGGGCAGAGCGCGTCACGGCCTGCTGAGGCAAGGTGATGGCGTTGCTGGCCTTGGCCTGCTCCAGGCGCACGCGCACATAGAGGCCAGGCAGCAAGGTGCCCTTGGGGTTCGGCACCTCGGCGCGCAGCGTGACCTGGCCCGTGGCGCTGTCCACGGTCAGATCGGAAAACAGCAGACGGCCGGGCTGCTCGTACACGCTGCCGTCTTCCATCACCACCTGCACGGCCGCTGCCTGTGCACCGGCGCCTTTGAGCTGGCCGCTGTCCATGGCCTTGCGCAACTGGTACACCTCGGCGGCAGACTGCGTGAAGTTCACGTACATCGGGTTGATCTGCTGGATCACCGCCAGCTGCGTGGCTTCGCCCTGCCCCACCAAAGCGCCTTCGGTCACCAGCGCACGGCCGATGCGGCCCGAAATGGGCGCCGTCACCCGCGCATAGCCCAGGTTGATGTTGGCGGTCTGCACCGCTGCCTTGCCACCGGCCACATCGGCCTCGGCCTGCTTTTGCGCGGCGACCGCACTGGCAAATTCCTGTTGGCTGATGGCGTTTTCCTTCACCAGCGGCGCATAGCGCTCAGCGAGTGCGGTGGCCTGCGTGAGGTTGGCTTGGGAGCGGGCCAGGCTGGCCTGCGCGCTTTGCAGCGCAGCGGCGTACGGAGACGCGTCAATGCGGAAGAGCGCTTGCCCTGCCTTCACGTCGCTGCCTTCGCGAAACAGCCGCTCCTGAAGAATGCCGGCTGCTCGCGCTCGGACCTGCGCCACACGAGAGGCTTCCAGACGGCCTGGCAGCTCGGTCACAAGGCCCACATCGCCCGGGGCCACGGTGATCACGCCCACCTCGGGGGCCGGCATGCCACCACCGGGGGCTGCGGCCTGGGGCGGCGCGGATTTGCCGCAGGCCGCCAGCACCACGGCGAGCGCGACCACAGACAGGCCGCGCACCAGAGGTGCAGAGGAAGCGTTGGAGAGGCGGGAGCGCAAAACGGGCGCAGGCTTGATCGGGCTCAAGGCGGGCATGGGAATCCTCGGGTATGAAGGGGGTGAAGGCGCCGGAGTGAGGTCATACCCTACCCGGCAGCGCTGCCGCAAAAACGGCGAAGTATACATACATCCAAGAATGTATGTATAGTCCACCGGTTACCCAAGGGCTTCCATTCTGGAGACACAACACCATGGTCCGACGCACCAAAGCCGACGCGCTCGCCACGCGCCACAGCCTGCTGGATGCTGCCGAGCATTTGTTTCAGGAGCGTGGCGTTTCACGCACTTCGCTCAATGACATTGCCACCGCCGCAGGCACCACGCGCGGCGCCATCTACTGGCACTTCAAGGACAAGGCAGACCTGTTCAACGCCATGATGGAGCGCGTGACCCTGCCCCTGGAGGGCACGCTCGCCTGCACCGCACGCACCGCCGACACCACCGCCAACCCCCTGCTCTCGCTGCGCGACTCCATGATGAGCGCGTTGATGCAGACCGCCAGCGACGAACAGACCCGCCGGGTGTTTGAAGTGGCCACGCACAAGGTGGAGTACGTGAGCGAAATGCAGGCCGTGCGCGACCGCCATCTGCTGGTGCGCAACCAGTGCATTGCCATGACGCAGGAGATCCTGCAACAGGCCGTACAACGCGAAGGCATCGCATTGAGCATGCCGCTGGCCACTGCAGCGCTGGGGCTGCACGTGATCATGGACGGGCTGATTCAGAACTGGTTGCTGGAGCCCAAAGCCTTTGACCTGGTCAAAAGTGGCCACCTGATCCTGGACGGCTATCTTCAGGGTCTGGGCTTTGTGGTGCCCGATGGACCCGCGCCGCTACGCCGCACGGCCGCGAAAGAAGACAAACTCGCCTCGGTCTGACGCGCCTGGCGCTCAGGGTGGCATGCGCTGCGGCGCCTCGGCCGGCGGGGCGGGCAGCGTCCAGGCCAGGGGCGAGCCCAGCCCGACCACCGCACCCACCAACCAAAACACCGCACCCACGCCCATCAGCACGCCAGCCGAGCCAAACATCAGCGGCATGACAACGCTCGATCCATTGATGGCCATCGCTCGCAAGCCCAGCGCTTCACCATGACGGTGGTGCGGGGTCATCTGGTGCAGCGAGCTCATGATCATGGGCTGCACCGAGCCCAGCGCCAAGCCCAGCAACACCGAGAGCACGCCCATGGCCCAGGCGGCATGCACCAGCGGGTACACGGCAAACAAGAGCGCCGTGGCGACCATGGCACTGCCAATCACCACCGACTCGCGCAGGTGCGATGCCATCCAGGGCATGAGCACTCGAATGGCGGTGGCCGCGAGCGCAAAGGAACCCAGAATGGTTCCGATCACAGTGGCACTCAGCCCGCGCTCGTGGCCCAGCACCGGCACCAGGAAGGTGTGCACGTCCCAGCACGAAGACAGCAACCAGTTGACCAGCATGAGCTTGCGAAAGCCTTTGTCGCGCAGCAGGTTCCACGACGAGCCGCTGGCTTGCCGCAGCTCTGGCGCCACCGGCTCGTGCTCGACCGCTCGCTGCACCCAGAACCAGGCGAGAGAAGGCAACAGCGCGAGCAGCAGGAACGCCGCGCGAAAGCCGAAGCTGTCGATCATGACCCCCGCGGCAAATGGCCCCAGAAAGTTGGAGATCGACGGCCCGATGGCCATCCAGCTGAACACCTGCTTGAGCTCCAGCGGCCCGTGGGCCAAGCGGCCCACGTGGCGCTGCAACGCGATCATGGCCAGGCCAGTGGCTGCGCCGCAGGCGAGCGCGGTAACGCACAGCACACCGAACACGGGGAAGGCCACGGCCAGCGCAGCGCCCACCGTCGCAATGCCCACCGACAGCGCCACCGGCTTCTTCAGCCCACGCCGGTCGGCATAGCGCCCCGCCGGCAACGCCATGAACACAGGCGCCAGGGCAAACAGCGCCAACAACATGCCCACTGCCGCCGGGCTGTAACCCTCGCGCAAGGCCATGAGCGGTGCGGCCATGCGGAAGCCGGTCATGCACGCATGCAGGCAGATCTGCGCCGCGATCAGGCGCGCAAGGTCGGTGCGCAGCGACGGTTTCAAGCGTCTCCGTTGTCGTGCGGGTCCAGCGGCAACAGGGCGCTGGCCTGCTCTTGCGGCAAAGCCTCCACGGCCTTGAGCGCTCGGCCCATGGCGCGGCTTCGCGTCTCCACGCTGTCCAGCGTGTTGAGCACGGTTTGGGTCTGGCTTTTGACGCGGGCGAGCACGTCACCGAATTTGCCGAACTCGGTCTTGACCGCGCCCAGCACCTGCCACACCTCGCTGGAGCGCTTCTCAAGCGCCAGCGTGCGAAAGCCCATCTGCAGCGAGTTGAGCATGGCCATCAACGTGGTGGGCCCCGCCAGCGTCACGCGGTACTCTCGCTGCAGCACTTCCATGAGCCCGGGGCGCCGCAGCACTTCAGCATAGAGGCCTTCGGTGGGCAGGAAAAGGATCGCAAAGTCGGTGGTGTGCGGCGGCTCAAGGTATTTGTCGGCCATCGACTTGGCTTCGAGCCGGATGCGTTGCTCCAGACCGCGCGCGGCCATTTCGGCGCCCTCCACGTCGGCCCGCTGCTGGGCATCGAGCAGGCGCTCGTAGTCTTCGTTGGGAAACTTGGCGTCGATGGGCAGCCAGCACGGCCGGCCATCGTCACCTCGCCCGGGCAGCTTGATGGCGAAGTCGACCGCATTGCGGCTGCCTGGCCGTGTGGTCACCTGCGTGGCGTACTGGTCGGGCGCGAACACCTGCTCCAGCAACGCGGAGAGCTGCGCCTCCCCGAACATGCCTCGGGTTTTCACGTTGGTGAGCAGGTGCTTGAGATCGCCCACCCCTTGCGCCAGCGTCTGCATCTCGCCCAGGCCTTTGTGCACCTGCTCGAGCCGGTCCGCCACCTGCTTGAAGCTCTCGCCCAGCCGCGCCTGCAGCGTGTTTTGCAGCTTTTCGTCGACCGTGGCGCGCATTTCATCGAGCTTGGCGGCGTTGCTCTGCTGCAGCTGTGCCAGCTGTGCGTCCAACGTTGTGCGGATCTCGGCCAGGCGCCGCGCATTGCCTTCGCTCATGTCCTGCAACTGGCGGGTGAGCGTGTCGCCCAGCGTGCCCCGCAGTTGCACGAGCTGCACAGCAAAGGCGTCGAGCTGGGCGTTTTGGGTGCGTGTGGCTTCAGCTTCCTGGCGCGACAGCGTCTCCTGAAAAGTCGCCAGCGTTTGCTGCATTTCCTGACGGCCGCCGCGCGACTGCTCGCTGATCTCCCGGCGCAGTTCGCTCTCCACCCGCTCCAGGCGCTGGCCCGTTTGCTGGCCCTGCTGCTGGAGCTGGTCGAGCACGCGCTCCCGGTGCACCAGCTCCTGCGCGTCCACCGGCGCGCGGCGCACCGCGAGCCACACACACAGCGCCAGATTCAGCGCCAGCAGAACCAGCAGCACCCAAAGCAAAAGGTCGGTCGTCATCGGGGGGGGGTCAACGCTGGCCAGCGACTTCCGGGTTGAGCGGTGTGACGGTCTTGCCTTGCGTGAGGTAGGCGATCACGTTGTCGGCCGCCAAGTGCGCCATGGCTTTCCGGGTGGCAATGGTGGCGCTCGCAATGTGCGGCGTGAGCACCACGTTGGGCACGGCCAGCAAGTCGGGGTGCATCTTGGGCTCGCCTTCGAACACGTCCAGCCCGGCGGCGGCAATGCGCTTCTCGCGCAACGCCACGGCCAGCGCGGCGTCGTCCACGATGCCACCGCGCGCAATGTTGACCAGCGTGGCGGTGGGTTTCATCTGGGCGAGCTCAGCCGCGCCGATGGCGTGGTGCGACTCCGCGCTGTAGGGCAGAACGAGCACCAGGTGGTCTGCGGTGCGCAGCAACTCCGCCTTGTCCACGTAGCGGGCCTTGCAATCGGCCTCGGTCTGGGCGTCCAGGCGCGAGCGGTTGTTGTAGATCACCTTCATGCCGAAACCATGCGCGCCGCGCCGCGCAATGGCCTGGCCGATGCGGCCCATGCCCAGGATGCCCAGGGTGCTGCCGTTGACTTCTGCACCGGCAAACATGTCCAGCGCCCAACGGTTCCATTGGCCTGCGCGCAGGAAATGCTCGCTCTCCGTCAGACGGCGTGCGGTGGCCAGCAGCAAGGCAAAACCGAAGTCGGCCGTCGTTTCCGTCAGCACATCGGGGGTGTTGCTGGCCAGCACGCCAGCGGCGGTGATCGCGGGAAGGTCGAAGTTGTTGTAGCCGACCGCGATGTTGGCCACGATCTTGAGCTGCGGGCAGGCCGCGATCAGCGCCGCGTCCACCCGCTCACTGCCCGTGGTGATCACGCCGACCTTGCCCTGCAGGCGCTCGGCCAGTTGCGAGGGCGACAGGGGGTTGTCTTCGTCGTTCGTGTCGACGTCAAAGTGCTCGCGCAGCTTGGCCACGACCTCAGGGAAAACGTTGCGCGCGATCAGGATGGAGGGGCGGGTGCTCATGGCTTGGGTTTTCCTTCAATGTCAGACGAACCAGATCCAGGTCATCAGCGCGAACAGCGGCAACAGGATGCCGACCGACCAGAGCATGTAACCAAAGAAACTGGGCATGCGTACGCCACGGTCTTCGGCAATCGCCTTGACCATCAGGTTAGGCGCATTGCCGATGTAAGTGTTGGCACCCATGAACACGGCACCCGCAGAAACGGCGACCAGAATCGGCGCCAGCGTGGTCATGAGCACCTTCGGATCACCGCCCGCGGTGTTGAAAAACACGAGGTAGGTGGGTGCGTTGTCGAGGAACGAGCTCAGCAGGCCGGTGGCCCAGAAATACATGGCCGGGTTGGGTGAGCCATCGGCATTGGTGACCGCGCGCACCACCGCGCCAAACGGGCCGTTCACGCCCGCCTTGAGCATGGCGATCACGGGAATGATGGTGAGGAAGATGGCCGCAAAGAGCTTGGCCACTTCCAGCATCGGGCCCCAGTTGAACTGGTTGCTCTCGTGCACGCTTGAAGGCGTCAGCTTGAGGGAGACCAGCGTGACGATGATCAGGCCGACATCGCGCAACATGCCAGGCAGACCGACCTCGGTGCCAGCAATGTTGAACACGACAGACGACTTCCACAAACCACTCATCAACACCAGCAGCACCACCACGCCCAGCAGCGCAAAGTTGAAGCCGCCGTCAAAGCCCAGACGCGGCGTGTCTGGCGTCGGGTCCTGTGGCACGATTTCTTCACGGCGGTTGTAGAACCACCAGTCGATCGCATAGAACAGCACGAGCAGTGCACCGATCAGGAAGAGCGCGTGACCCCAGAGGTGTGTCACCGTCCAGAAGAAATCAACGCCCTTCAGGAACCCGAGGAACAGCGGTGGATCGCCCAGCGGCGTGAGCGAGCCCCCGGCGTTGGAGACGATGAAGATGAAGAACACCACCACATGCACCTGGTGCTTGCGGTTGTCGTTGGCCCGGATCAGGGGACGGATCAGCAGCATGGAAGCACCAGTGGTGCCCATGAAGCTCGCGAGCACCGCTCCGATGGCCAGCAAACCGGTGTTCAGGCCCGGACTCCCATGCAGGTTGCCACGCACAAAAATACCGCCCGCCACCGCAAACAGCGCGGTCAACAACACGATGAAGGGGATGTACTCGGCCAGCAGCGCGTGCACCACGCTGGCGCCGGTGATGCCAGGCCCCACCACCACCGCGAATGGCACGAGGAAAGCCAACGCCCAGGCGGCCGACACCTTGCCAAAGTGGTGGTGCCAGAAAACCGGGGCCAGCAACGGCATAAGTGCGATGGACAGCAGCACGCCTGCAAACGGCACGCCCCACAGCAAGGAAAGCTGGCTGCCGTCCAGTTCGGCCGCCCGCGCCAAACCAGGCAGCAGCAAGGCGGCCAGCGCCACCACGGGCGCGCATCGGTGTTTCATCTTGGTCTCCAGAGGTGTTCGAAAACACCAGCTGACGCCAGCGATCCGGCGTCAGCACCTTACTTTTGTTGATTCGCTCAGACGGCCAGCAGGTCCACTTCAAACAACAGCGTGGCGTTGGGCGGGATCACACCGCCTGCGCCGCGAGCACCGTAGCCCAGTGCGGCCGGGATCACGAGACGGCGCGTGCCGCCCACTGCCATGCCCTGCACGCCTTCGTCCCAGCCCTTGATGACATGCCCGGCACCCAGCGGAAATTCGAAAGGCTGGCCGCGGTCCTTGCTGGAGTCGAACTTGGAACCCTGCACGCCGTCGTTGTAGAGCCAGCCGGTGTAGTGCACCTGCACAGGGCGGCCGGCCTTTGCCACTTCGCCTTGGCCGACCACGGTGTCTTCGTACTGCAGGCCGCTGGGGGTGGTGATCATGTTGAGTCCTTGGAAATGTTGAAAACGAAACCGCCGATTATTCCAGCCAGCGGGTGAAGTTCTCCACGCTCTCGCGTGGCGTGTGGAATCCGTTAACAGGATCGGCCGGGTCGGCATAGCCCAAGGCCATGCCGCACACCAGCATTTCGTCGGCGCCCGCACCGATGTGCGGCAGGATGATTTTTGCAAACCCGTTCCAGGCGGCCTGGGGGCAGGTGTGCAAGCCATGGCCGCGGGCGGCGATCATGAGCGTCTGCAAGAACATGCCGTAGTCCACCAGCGAACCCCGTCCCATGACACGGTCGACGGTGAACATGAGTCCGACCGGCGCATCGAACAGCCGGAAGTTGCGCTGGTGCTGCGCGTGCATCTTGTCCTTGTCGCCTTTGGTGATGCCGAGCAGCCCGTACAGGCTCCAGCCGTTTTCGCGTCGGCGATCAATGTAGGGACTGACCCACTTCTCGGGGTAATAGTCGTATTCCTCGCGGTACTCGGAAGCCAGTGCGGGGTCGGCGCGCAGCGCATCGTGCGCCGCGCAGACCTTCTGAACCAGCCCATCACGGCTTTCCCCCTGCAACACGTACACCTTCCAGGGCTGCGTGTTGGTGCCCGAGGGGGATCGACTTGCCAGGCTGAGCAACGCTTCGATCGTGGCACGGGGCACCGGGTCGGGCAGAAAGGCACGGGCCGACATGCGGCTGCGAATGGCGGCATCCACGCTCGCGGCATCGATCACGGTCGAAGTGGGGTTCAGACTCATCGCAAGGTCTCCAGGGTTTTCTTGAGGTTGTCCGGCAAAGGCACAGGTCGCCGTGTGTGCCTGTCAACGTACACGTGCACGAAATGACCGCAGGCAGCGGCCAGATCTTCGCCATCCGCAAACAGGCCCACTTCGTAGCGCACGCTGGAGCTGCCCAAATGCGCCACCCGCAAGCCCGCCCACACGGTCTGCGGAAAGGCCAGCGGCGCAAAGTAGTTGCACTGTGTCTCGATCACCAGCCCGATGACCGAGCCGGTGTGAATGTCGAGGGCGCCCTGTTCGATGAGATGCGCATTCACCGCGGTATCGAACCAGCTGTAGTACACCACGTTGTTCACATGTCCATAGACATCGTTGTCGCCCCAGCGGGTACCGATCGGGCGGAAAACCCGGTAGGCGCTGCGCGGCAATGCCTGAGGACGCAAGGGAGGGCTTGAGCTCATGCGGCGGCATTGTGCCAGTGGGTGGCCGCACTCACACCATTTGCGTTCGACGTACGCATCGCCCAGCGCCCCGCATAGTCCAGCGCCGTCCGGTAGGTGTTCATCTGCACCTGCACCGTGGCCTCCATGTCGTGACCGTAGCCTCCACCCATCGCAAACGCCATCGGCAAGCGCCGGGTCCACGCCCAATCCATCACCCGGCGGTCTCGCGCTTCGAGGCCATCGAAGGTGAGCTTCAAGCGCCCCAGCCGATCCCCTTCGTGGGGATCCGCGCCGGCCAGGTACAGCACCAGGCCTGGCTCGAAGCGACGCTCCAGCTCGCCCAGCGCACGCTCAAGGGCCTCCATGTATTCCACATCGCCGCAGCCATCGGGCAACTCAACATCGAGGTCGCTGGGCTCTTTGCGGAAAGGAAAGTTCTTCGCGCCATGCATCGACAACGTAAAAACAGATTCGTCTTTGGCGAAGATGGAAGCCGTTCCGTTGCCCTGATGGACGTCCAGATCGATGATGGCGACCCGCAGGGCACCGCGCACACGATGGCTGCGGGCATGTTCGGCCTGCATCAGCCGGGCAGCCACGGCGAAGTCATTGAACACGCAGAATCCGCTGCCCTTGTCGGCGTATGCGTGGTGCGTTCCGCCCGCCAGATTGGCCGCCACCCCGCCGCCTGCCAAGGCGCTGCGGCAAGCCTGCACGGTAGCGCCCACCGACCGGTGCGCGCGCTCGGCCATGGCAGGACTCCAGGGAAACCCGATCTCGCGTTGGGCCGCTGGCGACAGCGTGCCGGACGTTACCGCCTCGATATAGGCGGGAGCGTGCACCAGCGCCAATTCGCCGCGGCTGGCGGGCAACGCCTCCCGCAACTGCACGCCCGGCATTTCCACCACCAGCCGCTCACGAAGACGCGCGTACTTCGCCATGGGAAAGCGGTGCCCGCTGGGCAAAGGCAAAACAAAATGATCGGCGTAGAAAGCAAACAAGTGAGGCCACCAAGGGGACTGTTCGGGCGCGCTCATTGTGTTCGGATCTTCAAACCGCAGCAGGGACGGCGACTTTTAGAAGGCCACATCTAGAATGTTGCAGCGCAGCAAAAAAGGGTTGCGCACCTTCGGGTAATCCCTATAATTCGAGTCATGTTGCAGCGCAGCAAAGCGAACGAAAACAACAGCGTCCAGACAGCGCGGTGTTCTCAGCAGCCTTCAACTAAGCCCTGTTTATTTACAAGTTTAGGAGTATGAATATGTTGACCGCCGAACAATTGATTGCCGCCCAGAAAGCCAACATCGAAACGATTTTTGGCCTGACCCAGAAAGCCTTCGAAGGCGTGGAAAAGCTGGTCGAGCTCAACGTGCAAGCCACCAAGGCTGCCCTGTCCGAGTCCGCCAACAGCACCCAAGCCCTGCTGAGCGTCAAAGACGCCCAGGAACTGCTGGCCCTGCAAGCCAACCTGATGCAGCCCCTGGCCGAGAAGACCGTGGCCTACAGCCGTCACCTGTACGACATCGCTTCGGGCACCACCGCCGAATTCGGCAAGGCTGCTGAAGCTCAGGCCAGCGACACCCAGAAGAAATTTCTGGCTGTTGTGGACAACGCTTCCAAGAACGCGCCCGCCGGCTCTGAAACCGCCGTCGCCGTGATGAAGAGCGCCGTGTCTGCCGCCAACAACGCCATGGAATCGGTGCAAAAGGCTGTCAAGCAAGCCACCGAAATGGCCGAAGCCAACTTCAACACCGTGACCGCCTCTGCCGTGAATGCCACGAAGACGGCTGCCAAGAAGCGCTGAATATCACCGCGATCGTGCCGTTGATCGGCCAGCTGGACACACGTCGAGCCGGCCAAACTAGCATCAATTCACGACGCGCTTGACCCTCACAAAGGCAGCGCTTGAATCTCAGGTCTGTTTTTCTGGTTGTCTCCTCGGGTCCTTTTCGAAATTCGGTTTCATCGGACCCCTTAAGCCCTCACTGCAAAGTGGGGGCTTTTTTTATGGGCGGCCTACCACGGGCAATCGACGGGCGAGCTGGGTGCGCAATTGCGGCAGTGCCGCCTGCATCGCCGCCCTGCCCGCCTCGATGGCACGCTGGCGCGCCGTGAAATCCGCGCTGCCGACACCGGCGAGCGCAGGCCGCAGCACCACATCGGCACCGGCCAGTTCATGGCGATTGATGCTCTGACCCATGATGGCAAAGGTCTGCAGCAACACCTGCACGCTGCCTACCGCACTGTTTCCCTCCGGCGCGCTCGAAATGTCCACGGCCAGAACCACCTCGGCGCCCATGTCGCGGGCATAGCGCACCGGCACCGGCGCCACCAGCCCGCCGTCGACATAGTCCCGACCTGCGATGTGCACCGGTGCAAAAACCCCCGGCACGGCACTGGATGCGCGCACCGCTTGCGCTGCATCGCCGCGGCGGAACAGCACGCCCTGCCCGCTCGCGAGGTCGGTGGCCAGCACGCCCAGTGGCATCTGCATGTTTTCGAGCAGCTTGCCGCCCACGGCCTGGCGCACGTACCGCGTCAACGCTTCGCCGCGCAACATGCCCCGACCCAGAATGGGCAACGACCAGTCGGTGAGGGTCGCTTCCTCCATGGTCAAAGCAGCAGCTTCGAGTTCCGATGCACTTTTGCCGCTGGCATACATGGCCGCGACCATGCTGCCTGCTGAGGTGCCCACCAAAAGATCGGGCCGGATCCCGTTTTGCTCCAGCACCTGGATCACACCCACATGGGCAAATCCCCGGGCGGCGCCTCCGCCAAGCGCCAGGCCCAACCGAGGCGCGCGGGTGGGCACCTCGGGGATGGGCTGGGAGAGGACGACCACCGGCACATCGGATGGCTTGGGCGGTGCGCTGGCACATCCCGCCATCAACACGACCCCCACCCAGACCAGCTTTGCAAGACTTTTATTAAGAACGATTCGCGTTTGTGATAGCATCATCACCGAATTATCTCCTTGACGATTCGACCCCACTTGCCCTGGCGCGCGAAGTCACCGCGCCGCCACCCGTACAACCACCGAAGGACCGCGTGATGACCCGATTTCCCCCACTTGCTGCGATGGCTGTTGCCGTCACTGCCACGCTGAGCATTCAGTCCCCCGTTCTGGCCCAGGACAAAGTCCTCAACCTCTACTCGGCCCGGCACTACCAGACCGACGAGGTGATGTACGACACCTTCACCCGCACCACCGGCATCAAGATCAACCGGGTGGACGCAGACGATGCCGGCATCATCGCTCGCCTGCGCGCCGAAGGGGCGGCCTCCCCAGCTGACGTGATCCTGCTCGTGGATGCCGCGCGTCTGGCCGTGGCCGACACCCAGGGCCTCTTCCAGCCGATCAAATCGGCCAAGCTGGACGCCGCGATCCCGGCCAACCTGCGCGCCAACGCCACGCCCGATGGCGTCACCTGGACCGGTTTTTCCACCCGCGCTCGCGTGATCGTTTATGACCCGTCCCGCGTGAAGGCCGAAGACGTGGCGACCTACGAACAACTCGCCGACCCCAAGCTCAAGGGCATGGTGTGCACGCGTTCGGGCTCGCACCCGTACAACCTGTCGCTGTTTTCCACCGTGGTCGAGCGCCTCGGCGACCAGAAGGGCGAAGCCTGGCTCAAAGGCGTGGTGGACAACATGGCGCGCGCACCCAAGGGTGGCGACACAGACCAGATCAAAGGTGTGGCATCGGGTGAATGCGGCGTTGCGTTGACCAACACCTACTATCTGGCGCGCATGATCAAGTCAACCAAGGCCGAAGACAAGGCCGTGGTGGACAAGGTGCGCGTGGTGTTCCCCAACCAGGGCACCAGCGGCACGCACGTCAACATCGCCGGCGCCGGCGTGGCCAAGTACGCCAAGAACCGCGACAACGCGATCCAGTTCATGGAGTTCCTCTCCAGCCCCTTCGCCCAGGACTACTTTGCCAACGGCAACAACGAATTCCCCACCGTCAAGGGCTTGAAGATCGACAACCCGGCCATCAAGGCCATGGGTGGCGACAACTTCAAGGCGGAAACCGTGCCGCTGGGCGTGGTGGCGAAGAACATGACCAAGGTCCAGCAAATGCTCGACCGCGTCGGCTACAAGTAAGCGCGCTTCGCCCGGTCAGGGCGCTGCACCTGCGGACCGGCGAACCCGGTTCCGCGATGCTCAAGATGACAAAAGCCCGCTGCTGCGGGCTTTTGTTTTGTGAGGGCTCAATACACCTGTGGCACGTGGATTTCGCCGGGCACCTGATGGCGGCGGTAGCCCTCGTGGCGCACCCGCTCGGGCAGCGTGATTGTCGGTCGCTCAACCTCGCCGTAAGGCATCTGCTGCAACAGATGGTGAATGCAGTTCAGGCGCGCGCGTTTCTTGTCGTCGGCCTGCACCACCCACCAGGGCGACTCTGGAATGTGGGTCCGCTCCAGCATCACTTCCTTGGCCTGCGTGTAGAGCTCCCAGCGACGGCGGCTTTCCAGATCCATGGGGCTGAGCTTCCATTGCTTGAGCGGGTCGTGGATACGCCCCAGAAAGCGCAGGTGCTGCTCCTCGTCCGAAATAGAAAACCAGTACTTGATGAGCTGGATACCTGAACGCACCAGCATGCGTTCGAACTCGGGCACCGAGCGGAAGAACTCCTCGTATTGCTCGTCGGTGCAAAAGCCCATCACGCGCTCGACACCTGCGCGGTTGTACCAACTGCGGTCGAAGAGCACCATCTCGCCGGCGGCCGGCAGGTGTGCTGCATAACGCTGGAAATACCATTGCGTGCGCTCGCGGTCGTTGGGTGCAGGCAACGCGGCCACGCGGCACACGCGAGGGTTCAGCCGCTGCGTGATGCGCTTGATCGCCCCACCCTTGCCGGCCGCGTCCCGCCCCTCGAACAAGATCACCACCTTGTGACCGGTGGCCACCACCCAGTCCTGCAATTTCACCAGCTCCGTCTGCAGGCGGAAAAGCTCCCGGAAATAGGTGCGGCGCGCTTCCTTCTGCGCGGCCAGCGCTGCGCCATCGGCAGAGCCGGCAGAAACCTCATCCAGATGCCGATCTTCCAGCTCCATCTCCAGCTCTTCGTCGTACCCATCCATCAGGTCGTTGTGAATGCGGCGCATCAGCTCGTCAGGGCTGTCAAACATGGAGACTCCAGATCGAAAACAAAACCGCCAGCCTAGGAGTGCTACATGACATCGGTGTGACGCTGCGGTGTCGCATAATCGCGGGCGAATTGACGTTTACGTCAACGTCACATCCCTTTCTCAACTCAAAGGAGCAACCCGTGGACATTCAAGGCAAGGTATTCATCGTCACCGGTGGCGCATCCGGGCTGGGCGAAGGCACAGCACGCATGCTCGCTGCCAATGGCGGCAAGGTCGTCATCGCCGACATGCAGGCCGAGAAAGGCGAAGCTGTGGCCAAAGACATTGGTGGCGCGTTCGTGAAATGCGACGTCAGCAACGAAGTGGATGGGCAGGCAGTGGTTGCCAAAGCCGTCTCCATGGGCAAGCTCATGGGGCTCGTCAACTGCGCGGGCATTGCCCCGGCCGAGAAGACCGTGGGCAAGACCGGCGCGCACAACCTGGGCGTTTACACCAAGACCATCATGGTCAACCTGGTGGGCAGCTTCAACATGATCCGCCTGGCCGCAGAGGCCATGAGCAAGAACGAGCCCGAGGCCACGGGCGAGCGCGGCGTGATGATCAGCACCGCCAGCGTGGCCGCCTACGACGGGCAGATCGGCCAGGCGGCCTATGCGGCATCAAAGGGCGGTGTGGTCGGCATGACCCTGCCCATCGCCCGGGACCTGGCCCGCAACGGCATCCGCAACATGACGATTGCGCCTGGCATTTTCGGCACACCGATGCTCTTCGGCATGCCCAAGGATGTGCAGGACGCGTTGGCCGCCGGGGTGCCGTTCCCCAGCCGTCTGGGCACGCCCGACGACTACGCCAAACTGGCCAAGCACATCTTCGAGAACGACATGCTCAACGGCGAAGTGATTCGCCTGGATGGCGCGATCCGTCTGGCGCCACGCTGAGCGGTTGAACGCACCCGGCGCCGACGCCGGGTGCTTCGCGAATCAGCGCAGCTGAATCGAACCGGACACCGTCACGTTCACGGTGGACTTGCCTGCTTCGACCGGCACCGCGGCATCGGACATGGCTGCCTTGGCTTCCATCGCCATGGCGCGCGGCTGGAAAGGACGCACTTCCTGATCGGCCGAGCTCACCGAGATTTCGCGCAGGCTGTACCCGCCAAACCCGAACCCCTTGCTGACCTCGTCGGCGCGCGCCTTGAAGCGCTCGATCGCCATCGCCTGAACGTCCGACTCCAGCTTGCGCCGAGCCTCGCGAGACAGCGAGAAGCTGGTCCCGGACATCGTCAACGTCTGGATCTTGCCCGCCGTCGCGCTGATCAGGGCGAAGTCGCGCCCTTCAAGAACCAGCTCCGTGTTGCCCTGCCAACCCGTGATCTTGCCGTTTCGGTCGTACCGTGGGTACAGGCTGAACTGGCCGGTGCGCACCTCCAACTGCTGGGGTTTGGCGCTTGCGCGTGCCACGGTGAGTGCCGCGTCGAGTGCTTGTTTGAGCTGGTTCTGCACGGTGGTGGCGTCGCTGCCTTCGCGCGTGGTGTTCAGGCTCATGCTCAACCAGTCTTGAGGCACTTCAAGCACGCCGCTGGCGGCAATGTTCACCACGTTGGCGGGCACCGGCGCAGCGACCTGCGCATGGGCCAGGTGGCTGGCACCAAGCCCGAGGGCCAGAACAGAAGAAAGCAGGAGGTGGGAAGACAGGGTGGAAAGGCGACGCGAGGGAGGCAGGGTCATGGCTTGAACTTGAAGTCGTGATGCGGCTGGTCGCGAAGCTGTTCGCGAAGCCGCTGGCGCTCCTCCACCGAAAGTCGGTAGGGTTTGCGGCTGTCATCCATGTCATCGAAGGGCTGCCGCAGCGCATCGCGCAAGCGCATCGTGCTGCGTGGGTCTCCCTCGTCAACCACCATGGGCATGGCGGCAACGGAGGGTGCGTCCGTGGGCATCGGATGCGGCCGCTGATCACCCGGCCCGGCGAAGGCCGAACCCATGGTCATCAGCAGCAATCCACTCGACAGATACGAATTCATGGTGCACTCAAGTATGGTCAGTTCGCCGATTGTGTGATGTGGGTGGCGTGAAGCTGCGGCGAATGCGGGCAACATCTGTAACAGCGTGTCAGAAAAATAAAAATCGAGTGCTGACAAGCACTTGCAGCTGCCACAATCGAGTTTGTTACATTTACCGGAAGTTGCTGCCATGCCACAAACCAGTGTCCGTCCTAACAAAGTACTCGTCGTTGACGACGACGTCCGCATCCGGGATCTGCTGCGCCGTTACCTCATGCAGGAAGGCTTTGAAGTCATGCTGGCCGAAGACGGCAAAGCCCTTAACCGGGTTCTGCAACGTGACTCGGTCGACATCATCGTGCTCGACCTGATGATGCCCGGCGAGGATGGCCTGTCCATCTGCCGCCGCCTGCGCGCCAACGGCGACCGCACGCCCATCATCATGCTCACGGCCAAGAGCGAAGACGTGGACCGCATCGTGGGACTGGAAGTCGGCGCCGACGACTACCTGGGCAAACCCTTCAACCCGCGCGAGTTGCTCGCCCGTATTCATGCCGTGCTGCGCCGTCGCCCACCGACGGAAGTGCCCGGGGCACCGTCGCAAGACCAGGAAGTGGTCAAATTCGGGCCGTTCGAGTTCGACCTGAGCCTGCGCACGCTGCGCAAGGACGGTGCAGACCTGCCGCTCACCACCGGCGAGTTCGCGATGCTCAAGGCGCTGGTGCGCCACCCGCGTCAACCGCTGTCGCGAGAAAAGCTGGCCCAACTGGCCCGTGGACGCGAGTTCGAGCCGTTTGACCGCAGCCTGGACGTGCAGGTCTCCCGCCTGCGCAAGCTGATTGAGGAAGACGCCGCGTCTCCCCGTTACCTGCAGACCGTGTGGGGTGTGGGTTATGTGTTCGTACCCGATGGCAATGCCTGATGTCAGACGAGTCGCGTGTTCCGTTCGAGACGCAGCCGGCCTCGCTGGAGACCATGCCCGCCCCTCTGGACATGCGTCCAGGGCGAGGCGTAAGCCTCTTCTGGCGCACGTTCTTCTTCCTGGCGTTGCTGCTGGTGGGCTGTATCGTGGCCTGGTTGCAGACCTTTCGCGCGCTGGAGTACGAACCGCGCGCGCTGCAAAGCGCCAATCAGCTCGCGTCCCTGGTCAATTTGAGCCGTGCGGCGCTGATCCACTCGGACGCCATCGCTCGCGTCTCGCTGATCAAGACCCTGGCAAGTGAAGAAGGCCTGCGCATTGCACCGCGCGAGCCGACCGACACCTTTCGCCTCTACAACACCGACGCTCTGAGCCGCAACGTCGCCGAGCGACTGAGCGGCCGCCTGGGTCCTGACACGCTCGTGGCGCGCGAAGTCAATGGCACACCCGGCCTGTGGATTGGCTTCACCATCGATGGTGACCCTTACTGGTTGCTCACCGACCCCTCGCGCATCGGCCCCGTGGCAGGTACCACCTGGCTGATCTGGCTCGGCACAGCCGCCCTGCTCTCGCTCACGGGGGCGGCGCTGATCGCACGCCTGATCAACCGGCCATTGAAGAAGCTCTCGTTTGCGGCCAGCCGCGTGCGGGAAGGCGACTTCAACGCCAGCCAGCTCAACGAGGCCGTGGCCACCAGCGAGATCCGCGAGGTGAACATCGGCTTCAACCGCATGGCTCAGCGGCTGAGCAAGATCGAGCAGGACCGAGCCCTCATGCTCGCCGGTATCTCACACGACCTGCGCACACCGCTGGCCCGCCTGCGCCTGGAAACCGAGATGAGCGTGGACGACGCGCAGGCGCGCGAGCACATGGCCGCTGACATTGATCAGGTCAACGCCATCATTGACAAGTTCCTCGACTACGCGCGTCCCGACCACCTCAAGCCGGAGCGGGTCAGCCTGAACCAGGTGGTGGATGCCGCGATCTTCTCGGTCGGCCAGGACCCGAACACTTACATCACCACCAACATTCCGCGCGACACGGCCGTGATGGGCGATGCGGTGGAGTTGCAGCGCGTGTTTGCCAACCTGCTGGAAAACGCCATGCGCTACGGGCGCAACCCAGAGACGGGCGTGACCAAGATCGACATTGCCGCAAAGGCGAAGGACGACGCGGTGTTGGTGAAACTGCGCGACCACGGACAAGGCGTTCTGCCCGAGCAGCTCGAGCAATTGACCCAGCCGTTCTACCGTGGCGATGTCTCGCGCACGGCCGCCACGGGCACCGGCCTGGGTCTGGCGATCGTGGAACGCGCTGTTGCCCGAATGGGTGGGCGCTTCGCGCTGGCCAACAGCAGCACCGGCGGCCTGGCCGCGCACATGAAGCTGGTGAAAGCGTCGTCTTGAGGGCGATGAAGGGGCAAGCCCGTCAGGCGGGCTGGCCCGTCGTCAGCAGGGCCACCGCGCGGGCCTCGATCGACAGCCCCTGCCCCACGGGCCCGATTTTCTCGGCCGTCTTGGCCTTCACGTTGACCTGATGGGGGGCCACGCCCAGCGTGCCTGCAATGCCATCGCGCATGGCGTCCATGTAGGGCGCCAGCTTGGGGGCCTGGGCAATCACCGTGCTGTCGACGTTGCCGATCTCGAAGCCTGCGCCGCGCACGCGGCGGGCCGCCTCGGCCAGCAGCGCACTTGAATTCGCGCCCTTGAAGCGCTCGTCGGTGTCGGGGAAATGCCGGCCGATGTCGCCCAGCGCCGCCGCCCCCAGCAGCGCATCGGTGATCGCGTGGAGCAGCACGTCTGCGTCGGAGTGACCCAGCAGGCCCTGGTGATGGGGCACGTGCACGCCGCCAATGATCAGCGGGCGACCGGGCACGAGCGCGTGCACGTCCCAGCCCTCGCCAATACGAAACGGTGCGGGGGTGTTCATGGGCGGCTCCTGAGAACGGCTTCGGCCAAGGCGAAGTCTTCGGGGTAAGTGACTTTGAAGTTCTGTGCGCTGCCACGCACGAGTTGCGGCGCGTGTCCCGCCATTTCCATGGCACTGGCTTCGTCGGTGACACCGGCAAACCCGCGGTCGGCGGTGAGCGACAGGGCTGCGTGCAACGCGCCCAGGCGAAACATCTGAGGGGTTTGCGCCAGCCACTTGTCCGAGCGGTCCACGGTTGCCGCCACACGCCCACTGGCCTCCGCCTTGAGCGTATCGGGCAGCGGCAAGGCCAGCAGGCCGCCCACGGCGTCGTTCCAGCAGGCATCGATCAAGGCGTCCACCTGTGCGGGGGTGACAAGGCAGCGCGCGGCGTCGTGCACCAGCACCCAGTCGTGCTCCTGGGCACCGTGGTCGCGAAGGGCCTGCAGGCCGTTGAACACGCTTTCGGCACGCGTCGCGCCACCACAGCGCGCCAGCGTGACGCCCACTGGCTGCGAGGACCAGAACACGTCATCGGGCGCGATGACCACGAGGCAGCGGTCCAACCGCAGCACGGTGCGCAGCGCGTCCAGCGTGTGCATCACCATGGGCTGGCCGGCGATGGGCTGGTATTGCTTGGGGATTTCGGTGCCGGCGCGGCTGCCAGTGCCGGCGCAGGGCAACAGCGCATGGCAACGGGGTGTGCCGGGGCGGGTCAATTGGGCTTCGGCATCAGACATGGGTGCCTGCATTCTAAAATCAGGTCTCACACCCCCGACCAGCCTGGTCGGGGGTGTTCGTCATGGCCGGTTCGGCCCACGCACCCACAAGTCCAACCTCGCACGCCATTTCAATCCCATGGACTTGCCTCCACTCCAAGCCGGTAAGCGTCACACCGTTCCCCACCCGGGAGGCTCGGCCGATGCCCTGATGCTGGCCCAGCTGGGCGAGCGCGAAAAGGCCGCGGGCCGGATCACCGCCATCGTCACGGCCGACGCCAACGACGCGCAGCGCCTGATCGACGAGATGGCGTTTTTTGCGCCCGGGCTGCGCTGCGCCCTGTTCCCCGACTGGGAAACGCTGCCCTACGACACGTTTTCACCGCACCAGGACTTGATCAGCGAGCGGCTGGCCACGCTCTGGCGCATTTCGCAGCGCGACAAGGACACCGGCGCCGACGTGGTGCTGATCCCGGCCACCACCGCGCTGTACCGGCTCGCGCCACCCTCTTTTCTGGCCGGCTACACCTTTCACTTCAAGGTCAAGCAAAAGCTCGACGAGGGCAAGCTCAAGGGCCAGCTCACCCTGGCGGGATACCAGCATGTGACGCAGGTGGTGAGTCCGGGCGAATACGCGGTGCGCGGTGGACTGATCGATCTCTTCCCGATGGGCAGCCTGGTCCCGTACCGGGTGGACCTGTTCGACGACGAGATCGACAGCATCCGCACCTTCGACCCCGACAGCCAGCGCAGCCTGTACCCCGTCAATGAAGTGCGGCTGCTGCCCGGGCGCGAGTTCCCGATGGACGATGCCGCGCGCGCCAAGTTCCGCAGCCGCTGGCGCGAGCTGCTCGAAGGCGACCCCACCAAAAGCCGGATCTACAAAGACATCGGCAACGGCGTGGCCACGGCCGGCATCGAGTACTACCTGCCGCTGTTCTTCGACGACACCGCCACCGTGTTCGACTACCTGGGCGACAGCGCCACGGTGGTGTTGCATGGCGACCTCGAGCCCGCCTTTCAGCGTTTCTGGCAGGACACCAAAGACCGGCACCGCCTGCTCAAGGGCGACCCCGAGCGACCCGTGCTGCCGCCCGACGCGCTGTTTCTGGACATGGAGCAGTTGTATGTGCGCGCCAACCAGCACGCGCAGCTCGTGGTGCGTGCGCCGCAGCAAGCCATTGAGCACGGCGCGCATGTGCAGAAACTGGGTGACCTGTCGGTCGTGCGCGGCGCCGAAGACCCGCTTGCGCGCCTGCAGGCGCACATTCGCAACACGGCGCACCGCGTGCTGCTGCTGGCCGAGAGCGACGGCCGGCGCGAGAGCCTGCTGGACTTTCTGCGCGCCAGTGGCGTCAACCCGCCCGCCTTCGACTCCCTGGTGGAGTTCCAGGCCAGCGACGAAAAGATCGGCATCGCCACGGCCGCGCTCACGGTGGGGTTTTCGTGGCTCGACGACGGCATCGACTTCGTCACCGAGACCGAGCTCTTCGCCGCCAGCCCGACCACACGACGCCGCAAAAAGCAGGAACAGGTCAGCGATGTCGACGCGCTGATCAAGGACCTCTCCGAGCTCAACCTGGGCGACCCGGTGGTGCACAACGCCCACGGTATCGGGCGTTACCGTGGCCTGGTGAACATGGACATGGGCGAGAAGAACCCCGACGGTTCGCCCGCGCTGCAGGAGTTCCTGCACCTGGAGTACGCCGACAAGGCCGTGCTGTATGTGCCGGTGAGCCAGCTGCAGCTGATCGGTCGCTACACGGGCGTGAGCGCCGACGAGGCGCCGCTGCACAAGCTGGGCAGTGGCCAGTGGGAAAAAGCCAAGCGCAAAGCCGCCGAACAGGTGCGCGACGCCGCCGCCGAGCTGCTCAACATTTATGCCCGCCGCGCCGCGCGCCAGGGCCACGCGTTCCGCTATTCGGCGCAAGACTACGAAGTGTTTGCCAACGACTTCGGCTTTGATGAAACCGCCGACCAGCGTGCCGCCATCCACGCGGTCATTCAAGACATGATCAGCCCGCGCCCCATGGACCGGCTGGTGTGTGGCGACGTGGGCTTTGGCAAGACCGAGGTGGCCTTGCGGGCCGCCTTCGTGGCGGTGACAGGCGGACGCCAGGTGGCGTTTCTCGCGCCCACTACGCTGCTGGCCGAGCAGCATTTCCAGACCCTGTCGGACCGCTTCTCGAAGTGGCCGGTGAAGGTCGCCGAGATGAGCCGCTTTCGCTCGGCCAAAGAAATCACGGCCGCCGCCAAGGGTCTGGCCGATGGCTCGGTGGATATCGTCGTGGGCACGCACAAGCTGTTGAGTGAAAGCGTGAAGTTCAAGGACCTGGGCCTGCTCATCATTGATGAGGAACACCGCTTCGGTGTGCGCCACAAGGAAGCCATGAAGGCGATGCGCGCCGAAGTGGACGTGCTCACGCTCACGGCCACCCCGATTCCCCGCACGCTGGGCATGGCGCTGGAAGGTTTGCGCGATCTTTCCGTGATCGCCACCGCGCCTCAGCGCCGCCTGGCCATCAAGACCTTTGTGCGCACGGAAGGCAATGGCGTCATCCGCGAGGCCGTGCTGCGCGAGCTCAAACGCGGCGGGCAGGTGTACTTCCTGCACAACGAGGTGGAGACGATCGAGAACCGCCGACAGAAGCTGGAAGAAATCCTGCCGGAGGCGCGCATTGCGATTGCCCACGGCCAGATGCCCGAGCGCGAGCTCGAGCGGGTCATGCGCGACTTCGTGGCGCAGCGCTTCAACGTGCTGCTGTGCTCCACCATCATCGAGACGGGCATCGACGTGCCCACGGCCAACACGATCGTGATGAGCCGCGCCGACAAGTTCGGCCTGGCGCAGCTGCACCAGCTGCGCGGGCGCGTGGGTCGCAGCCACCACCAGGCCTATGCCTACCTCATGGTGCCGGACATCGAGGGCCTCACCAAGCAGGCGTCGCAGCGGCTCGACGCGATCCAGCAAATGGAAGAACTCGGCAGCGGCTTCTACCTGGCCATGCACGACCTGGAGATCCGGGGTGCCGGCGAAGTGCTCGGCGAGAACCAGAGCGGCAACATGCTGGAAGTGGGCTTCCAGCTGTACAACGAGATGCTCAGTGAAGCCGTGCGCTCACTGAAGGCAGGGCGCGAACCCGACCTGCTCTCGCCGTTGTCCGTCACCACCGACATCAACCTGCACGCCCCCGCGCTGTTGCCCAACGACTACTGCGGCGACGTGCACCTGCGCCTGTCGTTCTACAAGAAGCTCGCCACCGCGAAAAACACCGACCAGGTGGACGCGCTGCTCGAGGAAATCGTGGACCGCTTCGGCAAGCTGCCGCCTCAGGCCCAGACGCTCATCGACGTGCACCGCCTGCGCTGCATCAGTGCGCCCTACGGCGTGGTCAAGGTCGACGCAGCGCCCGGGGTCATCCAGATCACCTTCCGCGCCAACCCGCCGTTTGACTCGATGCGCATCATCGAGCTCATCCAGAAAAACAGGCACATCAAGCTGGCCGGCAACGAAAAGCTGCGCATCGAGCGCGCCCTGCCCGAGGTGAAAGACCGCGTGCAGCTCGTGCGCGATGTGCTGCGCAGTCTGGGTCAACCGCTGGTTCAGGCTGCCGCTGTCGCTCGGTAGGTCGAAAGGCCTGCCCGCGCAGCAAGCTGCCGCCTGCGGCATGGTTTTTGCGTAGAGCCGGTATGGCCACCCCCCGACGGGGGCCATACCGCTTCACCCCCAAACCACCGCCACCAAGGAGGCATTCATGTCGACACGACGCACCGCCCTGCACCTCACCGGCGCCCTGCTGGCACTGGCCGTCAGTGGCCCCACGCTGGCGCAAGGCGCCTACCCCGACCGCTTGGTGAAGATCATCGTCGGCCTGCCCGCCGGCGGCAGCGCCGACATGATCGCGCGCACGCTGGGCCAGAAGCTCAACGCCCAGTTCAACCAGCCCGTGGTGATCGACAACCGCGCCGGGGCCTCGGGCCAGATCGGCATGCCGGTGGTGGCCAAGTCGGCCCCCGATGGCTACACGCTCACCGTGTCGCCCGCTTCCTTTCTCACCACCAACAAGGCCATCTTCAAGTCCCTGCCCTATGACCCCGAAGCCGACTTCGCGCCCATCTCGCGCCTGGTGAACCAGCCCATGGTGCTGGTGGTCAACAACCGGCAAAAGTACCCCACGGCCGCCGCTTTCCTGGCCGCGGCCAAGGCCGAGCCGGGCAAGATCACCTTCGCCTCGTCGGGCGACGGCAGCCCGCAGCACCTGGCCGGCCTGATGTTCGAGACCCGCACAGGAGCCCGCATGCTGCACGTGCCCTACAAGGGCGGCGCGCTCGCCGTGAACGACACGCTGGCTGGCAACGTGGACGCACTGTTCGCGGTGCTCCCCGAAGCCCTGCCGCACATCCAGGCGGGCAAGCTGCACGCGCTGGGCCTGATGAGCCCGCAGCGCTCGCCCACCCTGCCCAACGTGCCCACCATGGCCGAAGCGGGCCTGGCCGATCTGAACCTCTCGGCCTGGGTGGGACTGCTCGCGCCCGCCAAGACGCCAAAACCCATCATCGACCAGCTCAACCGCGCGGTGCAGACCGCCATGGACGCCGAGGTGAAGGCCAAGCTCGCCAGCAGCGGCATCGAAGTGGCGACCAGCACCCCCGAAGAGTTGCAGCGCATCATCGCGGCCGACATCAAGCTGCACGCCGAACTGGTCAAGGCGGCAGGCCTCACACCGCAATGACCTGCCACGGGCTGGGATAATCCCGCCCCATGACGCAAGCCCCCACACACACCCGCGAATTCGCCCCCGGCCTCACCGTTCAGGGCTTCACGCCGCCGCTCAAGCTCAGCGACTTCAAGCTCATCGCCTTCGACATGGACTCCACGCTCATCAGCATCGAGTGCGTGGACGAGATTGCCGACGCGGTGGGCAAGAAGGCCGAGGTGGCCGCCATCACCGAAGCGGCGATGCGCGGCGAAATCACCGACTACAAGGACAGCCTGCGCCAGCGCGTGGCGCTGCTGCGGGGCGTGACGGTGGCCGACATGGAGCAGGTGTACAACGAGCGCCTGCGCATCAACCCGGGTGCGGCCGAGCTCATCAAAGCCTGCAAGGCGGCCGGGCTGAAGGTGCTGCTGGTCTCGGGCGGTTTCACGTTTTTCAGCGAACGCGTACGCGAGCGCCTGGGCATCGACTTCACGCGCGCCAACGTGCTGGAAGTGGAAAGCGGCCCGAACTGCGGCCAGCTCACCGGCCGCATGGTCGACCAGCCGTGGGGGGACATTTGCGACGGCGCCGAGAAGCGCCGCACCGTGCTGGAAGTGGCCTCGCTGCTCGGCATCGAGCCATCGCAATGCATTGCCATGGGCGACGGCGCCAACGACCTGCCCATGATGGGCGTGGCCGGCCTCTCGGTGGCCTACCACGCCAAGCCGGCGGTGCGCGCCCAGGCCATGGTGGCCATCAATGAAGGCGGGCTCGACCGCCTGCTCGAAGTTTTGCGCTGACGCTCAGCCGCCCGCGCGCTTGACCGTATGGCCTTGGGCCTTCAAGGCGGCCATCACCTTCTCGATGTGATCGCCCTGGATCTCGATCACGCCATCTTTCACCGTGCCGCCGGTTCCGCACGCTGCCTTGAGCTGCTTGCCCAGCGCTGCCAGTGCCGTGGCGTCCAGCGCGACGCCCTTGACGAGCGTGACCGCCTTGCCGCCCCGGCCCTTGGTCTCGCGCGACACCCGCACCACGCCATCGCCAGCGGGCACCGCTTTCGCGGCCTGCTTGCAGACGCACTGGGCCACCGGCTGGCGGCAATCAGGGCACATGCGACCCGCTTCGGTGGAATACACCAGGCCGCCCAGGGAGAGCTTGTTCTTCATGGGGCCGCATGGTAACTGCGCCAACCCTGCCCGGTACACTGCCCCGATCCATGCCATTCAATGCCCTGGGCCTCGCGCCTTCCCTCGCCCAAGCCGCTGCCGAACTCGGCTTCACCCAACCGACGCCCATCCAGAGCGCCGCCATCCCTGTGGTGCTGGCCGGTCAGGACCTGCTGGCCACCGCGCAAACAGGATCGGGAAAGACCGCCGCCTACGCCCTGCCCTTGTTGCAGCGGCTGAGCCAGGGCGCTGGCCACACACCGCGGCGTGTGCGCGCGCTGGTGGTGGTGCCCACGCGCGAACTCGCGGCGCAAGCCGGTGAGGTGATCCGCTCGCTGGCCCAGCACCTGCCCAGCCAGCCCAAGGTGGCGGTGGTGTTTGGCGGCGTGTCGATCAACCCGCAGATGATGGCGCTGCGCGGCGGAGCCGATGTGGTGGTGGCCACCCCGGGGCGCCTGCTCGATCTGGTGGAGCACAACGCCTTGCGCCTGTCCGCCGTGGAGCTGCTGGTGCTGGACGAGGCCGACCGCCTGTTCGATCTGGGGTTTGCCGACGAGCTCGCTCGTGTGCTGGCCCTGTTGCCAGCGCAGCGGCAAAACCTCTTTTTCTCGGCCACTTTCCCGCCCGACGTGCAAGCCCTCGCAGGCACCCTGCTGCATGAGCCGGCGCGCATCGACGTGCCCGCCGTGGCGATGGAAGATGCGGTGATCCTGCAGCAGGCCTACCGGGTCGACACCACCCGCCGCACCGAGTTGCTGCGCAAGCTCATCAAGACCCAGGGCTGGCAGCGCGTGCTGGTGTTTGTGGCCACGCAGTACCTGGCCGATCGGGTGGCCACCAAGCTCCACCAGGGCGACCTGTACGCCACCTCGTTCCATGGCGGCCTGAGCCAGGGCGCGCGCCAGCAGGCGCTGGGCGAGTTCAAGGAAAAACGCTGGGACGTGGTCGTCACCACCGACCTGGCCGCACGCGGCATCGACATCGAGCAGCTGCCCGTGGTGGTCAACTACGACCTGCCGCGCTCGGCAGTGGACTACGTGCACCGCATCGGCCGCACGGGCCGCGCCGGCGCAAGCGGGCTGGCCGTGAGCTTCGTCACCCCGGCCAGCGAAGCCCATTGGCGGTTGATCGAAAAGCGCCAGGGCCTGAGCCTGCCCCTGGAGGTGCTCCCCGGTTTCGAGCCCAAAGAGGAAGTGCCCCCCGCCTCACCGGGCAACGGCGGCATCAAGGGCAAGCGCCCCAGCAAGAAGGACAAGCTGCGCGCGGCCGCCGCCGCTGCGGCGCGCAAACCCGACTGAACTCAGTCGGCCGCTGCTGCCTTGCCGGCGCGCCTGGCGCCACCGCCGCGCTGCCTCAGCATGTGCAAGAACGTCTGCGCGGCCGGCGACAGCGACTGCCCCTTGCGCTGGTATACAAAGTACTCGCGCTGGATGGCCGGTGCACGCAGCGCCACAAAGCGCACGCCGAAGTTGTCGGCAAACGAGCGTGCGTAGTCCGGTGCCAGCAGCACCCCCATGCCGTGTCCTGCCAGCGCCAGCGCAGTGGTAAGAAAGCCGACATCGCTCGCGGTGTTGAGCGAAAAGTCGTGTCCGTGGGTGTGCAGCGCCCGCTCCACATGGCGGCCGAATTCGTGGGAATAGCTGATCCAGCGTTCGTCGCGCAGGTCTTTCCAGGACACGCTGGCGCGTTCGTACGCGGGGTGACCCTTGGGGCACACCAACCGGATCGGCACGTTCATGAGAAAGCTGCGCGTCACGTCGTCGCCGGTGGCCCGCTCAGGGCCAATGCCCAGCTCCACCGCCCCGTGGCGCACGGTGTCCACCACGTCATCGGCCACGGCGTCTTTCAGGCGCAGGCTGATGCCCGGGTACTGCGCACCGAATTCGGTGAGCACCGAAGCCACCCAGGTGCAGGCCATCATCTGCGAGGTGGCCACGCGCAGGAAGCCGCGGCGCAGCGCGCGGATTTCGGTGGCACCGTCCACCACCTGGCGCACATCTTCCAGGATGCGCTGCGCCAGCGGCAGCAGGTTCTTGCCCGCTTCGGTGAGGGTGATGGCGGTGCGGCTGCGGTCGAACAACTGCAGGTGCAGCTCCTGCTCAAGCTGCTGCACCAGCATGCTCACCGCCGACTGCGTCAGGCTGAGCTGGCGCGCCGCGCCTGTGAAGCTGCCGCTTTGCGTCACGGCGGCAAACGCCCGCATCTGTCGGAGGCTGATGTTCATGAATGCACCACTTTCGTCCGTTGCCCGAGGGCTGCACGCCGCAGTGCACCACCATCAGGTTTCGTGATCAATGTATCAAAAGAATTCGCTTGTTTGATGATGAGAGCGGTTCATAGAATGCCCGGCAAACCCGCCCGATCCCCTTGAACAACCGTTGACCCCATGCACATCGCCGTCGTAGGCACCGGCATCGTTGGCGCTTGCACCGCAGCCTGGCTGCAGCGCGACGGCCACCAGATCACCTTTGTGGACCCGCTCGAACCCGGCGAGGCCTGCTCGTTCGGCAACGCCGGTTCGCTCTCGCCCAGCGCCTGCCTGCCCGTGGGCATGCCCAACATGTGGAAGAAGGTGCCCAGCTGGCTGCTCGATCCGCTGGGCCCACTCACGATCCGCGCCACTTACCTGCCTCGCGTGCTGCCCTGGCTGGTGCGCATGCTCCAGCACTCCACGCCGCAGGAAGTCACCCGCATTGCCACCGCGCTGCAGACCCTGCTGCGACCCATCTTTGACTGCTACGGGCCCCTGCTGGAGCGCGCGGACGCCACCGCGCTGGTGCGGCGCAGTGGCTGTCTGTATGTCTATTCGTCGCGCGAGGCGGCGAACCAGTGGAAGTGGGGCATGGCGCTGCGCCAGTCGCTCGGCGTGAACCTCATCAACGTCGAGCGTGACGAGCTCGAAGCGCTTGAGCCCGATCTGAAAGGGCGCTTCCGCTTCGGCATCCTGGCACCCGACAACGGCTCCACGCTGGATCCGTCGCAACTGGTCAAGGCGCTGGTGGCGCAAAGCGTGCGCGACGGTGCCCGGCACGACCACCGCTCGGTGAAGGGCTTCGAGCGCCAGGGCCGGCGCGTCACGGGCCTGCGCATGGACCAGGGTGAACCGCTGGCGGTGGACGGCGTGGTGGTGGCGGCCGGCGCCTGGTCGGGCCAGCTGGCCCAACAGCTGGGCGACCGCGTGCCGCTGGAAACCCAGCGCGGCTACCACGTGACGGTGCGCAGCTCCAACCTGCAGCTGCGCCACACCGTGATGGCCTCCGAGAACAACATCATGGTCAACCCCATGGCCATGGGCTTGCGGCTGGCCGGCACGGTGGAGTTTGCCGGCCTGCGGCGCGCCCCCAACTACGAACGCGCGCAGGCGCTGCTGCGCCAGGGCCAGCTGCTGTTTCCGCACCTGGACACATCGGAAGTGACGCAGTGGATGGGCCACCGGCCCTGCATGCCCGACAGCCTGCCGGTGATCGACCACAGCCGCGACGCCGACAACGCCTGGCTGGCCTTTGGCCACGGCCACATGGGCATGTGCATGGGTGCGGCCACCGGCCGCGAAGTGGCGCACCTTGTGGCCGGGCGCACCACCCAGGTGGACCTGGCCCCGTTCAGCGCGCGGCGCTTCGGATGAAGGCCGCCACACCCTTTCCGGCGAGCGTGCCTCCAACCGGAGGCATCAAGGGTCCGGCTCCGCCGGCCCAAGATGCCGTCCTCCCTCCAAGCGCCGAAGGCGCACAAGAGAGGGGGGAAGCCGCGCAGCGGCGCAGGGGGGGGTTCCAGTCATGGGCCATCGGCATCGACATGGGCGGCACGTTCATCGACGTGGTGGCCTGCTCATCGGCCGGCGATTTGCGCACCCTCAAGCACCCACGCGAGGCAGGCCAACTGGTGGCTCCCGTGCTGCAGGCGGTGCAGCGCATGCTAGATGAAAACGGCATTGCCACAGCGCAGGTGTCGCGCCTGGTGCACGGCTCCACGGTGGTGACCAACCTGCTGCTGGAACAGAACGACGGTCCGGTGGCGGTGATCACCAACACCGGCATGCGCGACATCCTGGCGCTGGCCCGCCAGGACCGGCGCGACCTCTACACCGCCGCGGTGCAGCCACCCACCCCCGAACGCCAGCTGTTCCCCGCCGCGCTGCGCTTCGAGATCGCGGGCCGCATCGACGCGCAGGGCAACGCCACTGAAGCGCTGCAGCGCGAAGAGGTCACCACCCTGGCAGGCCGCATCGCCGAAGCGCGCGTGCGCTCGGTGGCGGTGTGCCTGCTGTTCTCGCACCTGCACCCGGCACACGAAGAGCAGGTGCGCGCCTGGCTGCAAGCAGCAGCGCCCGGCCTGATGGTGTCCATCTCCAGCGAAGTGGACCCCAAGCCGCGCGAGTTCGAGCGCTTTCTGGCCACGGCCTTTGACGCCTACAGCAAACCCATGGTGCAGCAGTACCTGCACGCGTTCGCCAAGGCACTGGGCGAACGCGGCCTGCCCGCACCCGATCTCATGCGGTCTGAAGGCGGCATTGCGCCCTGGGCGATGGCGGCTGCGCGCCCCATTGGCCTCGCGATGTCGGGCCCCTGCGCGGCCTTGCAGGGCGTGGCCGCAAGCCTGCCCGAAGCCGACCAGGCCCACGTGGTGATGTCCATCGACGTGGGCGGCACCAGCACAGACATTGGCATCCTCGAAGCCGGCCGCCCCCTGTTCACCGACACCTTGCTCTGCGGCGACCTGAGCCTGCGGCTGCGCTGTGCCGACGTGGAGTCGCTCTCGATCGGCGGCGGCAGCATCGCCAGCGTGAACGCGGGCGGCGGCCTGCGCTTGGGGCCGCGCTCGCAAGGCGCCTGGCCCGGCCCTGCGGCCTATGGCCTGGGCGGTACCAGCGCCACGCTCACCGATGCGCTGCTGCTGCTCGGCCGCTTGCCAAGCCAGCTCTCGGGCGGCGTGGTGCTGGATGTGGCCCTGGCCAAAGCCGCGGTGCTGCGCGACATTGCGCAGCCGCTGGGCCTGTCTGCCATGGACGCGGCGCATGCCGTGGTGGCCACCGCCGCCACCGCCATGGCCGAGAGCGTGAAGATGCGCGCCTTCCAGCGCGACATTCACCCCGCCGACTGCCTGCTGGTGGCCGCCGGGGGCGGCGGCGCCCAGCACGTGGCCGAAGTGGCCGAGCTCGCGGGCGTGTCCCAGGTGCGCGTGATCGCCCATGCCGGCGTGATCGCCGCGCTCGGGTTGCTCGCCTCGCCGCCCACCCAGACGGTGGAGCGCGCCTGCGCACAGGCCCTCACGCCTGAGGGCCTGGCCGAGCTCGAGCAGCTTCGCACCCGCCTGCAGCCCGAAATCGCCTGCACCGCCCTGCGCTGGAGCCTGGATATCCTGCTCCGTGGCCAGGGCAGCCCGGTGGAAGTGCCATGGCTGCCCGACGACGACCTGCCCACCTTGCTGGCGCGTTTTGCAACGCGCTACGAATCGCTGCGCGGCCAGATGCCTGCGCGCAGCGAGCCGCAAGTGCACCTGCTGCGCGGTGTGTTCGAGCAGGCCGTGCCTGCGCCCGCGGTGAACGCGCAGCACCTGCAGCCAGATCACGCGATGTGGGCCGGTTGCGCACCGCAAGGCGTCGGACCCAAGTCGCTGATGGCGGCCACCACCACCGTGTGGGTGCCTGCCGACTGGCGCTGGCAATTGCAGGCCGATGGCTCGCTGCTGCTGAGCCAGTGCGCCGCGCAAGAGGTGGTGGCGTGAACAAGCACCTCATCCTCATGGAGCCCGTGCGGCTGGCCTTGCAGGGCATCGTGGACCGCATGCAGAGCCGCATGATGCGGGCGGCGTATTCGTCCATCGCCCGCGAAGGCGGCGACTGCGCGGCCGCCGTGTTCCTGCCCGATGGCCGACTGCTCGCGCAGGCGCGCTCGCTGCCGCTGCTGCTGGGCTCGCTGATGCCCGCCGTGGCCGGCGTGCTGCAGCGCTTTCCCACCCACGACATGGTTGAGGGCGACGCCTACCTGATGAACGACCCGTGGTCGGGCGGCACACACCTGCCTGACCTGATCGTGGTGAGCCCTGTGCTGAGCGAAGGCAACGTGATCGCGCTGGCCGCGGCCATCCTGCACCACCAGGACGTGGGCGGCATGACCGCCGGCTCCATCCCGCCCAACGCCACCGACATCCATCAAGAAGGCCTGCGCATTCCACCGGTGCGCTGGCGCGCTGCGGGTGCCGTCGACCAAAACATCGAAACCCTGCTCACCGCCAACAGCCGCACACCCGGCAACCTGCTGGGCGACCTGAACGCGCAGTGGTCGGCCGTGAGCCTGGGCGCGCGCGAAACCACCGCGCTGCAGCGGCGCACGGGTGAGCCTTTCAACGCCGTGTGCGACGCGCTGCTTGCGCAGTCCGAGCGCATGACGCGCGATGCGCTGCGCCAGGTGCCCGATGGCCAGTGGCACTGGCAAGACCAACTCGATGGCGACGGCATCGACGACGCCCCCGTGCGCATCGCCGTGAGCCTGCACAAGCAGGGCGATGCGCTCACGATCGACTTCACCGGCTCGTCGGCACAAACGCGCGGGCCGGTGAATGCGTCGCCCTCGAGCATGATGTCGGCCATCCTGTTTTTCATGCGCTCGCTCGCCCCGCAAGCGCCCAACAACGCGGGTTGCCTGGCGCCCGCCACCTGGGTGCTGCCCGAAGGCAGCGTGGTCAACCCACGGCTGCCCGCTGCGGTGAACGCGCGCACCGCCACGCTGAAGCTCGCGTGCAACGCCATGCTGAGCGCCTGGTCGCTCGGTGCGGCGCGCGAGCCGCTGGCCTCCAACGCGGGCGTGGCCACCGTGCTCTCACTGGGCGGCACGCGCGCCAACGGACAGCGCTGGCTCATGACGGAAATCATCGCCAGCGGCGCAGGCGCCAGCGCCTCGGCCGACGGCACCAGCGGCATTTCCACCGACGTGGGCAACGCGCGCAACACACCCGTGGAAGTGATCGAAGCCGAGGCACCCTTGCGTGTGGACACCTACGCCATTCGCCAGGGCTCCGGCGGCGCGGGGCGCTTCAACGGCGGCCACGGCGTGCGCCGGGTATACCTGTTGCTTGAAGGACAAGGCAGCGTCTCTTACCGGGGCGAGCGCCATGTCAGCCGCGCGCGCGGCAGCGAAGGGGGTGGCGACGGCGCGCCGTCGGCCGCCCGCATCGAACGATCCGATGGCCGCGTTGACGTATTGCCCGCCCGGGCACGCGCCGAATGGTCAGCGGGGGACAGGCTCGTCATAGAAACGGCCGGAGGAGGCGCTTGGGGTGCACCCGCCCACAGGCAGGTGACACCAGAGAACCCAACCACATGAAAGCGAGATCACCATGAAACGCACCCTCTTCTCCCTGAGCACGCTGGCCCTGGTGGCCACGCTGGCCTTCACTGCGCTGGCGCCATCGCTGGCCTCGGCGCAGGCCTACCCCAGCAAGGTGGTGCGCATCGTCGTGCCCTTTCCACCCGGCGGCAGCACCGACCTGCTGGCGCGCAAGCTCGGCGAGAAGCTCACCGTGACCTGGAAGCAGACGGTGATCGTGGACAACCGCCCCGGCGCCGGTGGCACGGTGGGCGCAGACCACGTGTCCAAGTCCGAACCCGACGGCCACACGCTGCTGCTGGGCGTGACCGGCAGCAACGGCATTGCCGGCGCGCTCTACCCCAACCTGCCCTACGACATGGTCAAGGGCTTCACGCCGGTCACCGCCGTGGTGAGCGCGCCGCTACTGATCGTGAAGAACCCCAACCTGCCAGCGAAAAACCTCGCCGAGCTGGTGGCCGCCGCGCGCGCCAAGCCCGCGTCGATCACCTACGGCTCGCCCGGCAGCGGCACCTCGATGCACCTCACGGGTGAAATGTTCAAGCTCGCCACCAAGGCCTCTTTTCTGCACATTCCCTACCGGGGCAGCGCAGGCGCACTCACCGACCTCATGGGCGGTCAGATCGATCTGATGTTCGGCGACGTGCTGGTGGTGATGCCCCAGATCCAGGGCGGCAAACTGGTGCCACTGGCGGTGACCTCCAAAGCGCGCCACCCGTTGTTCCCCAACGTGCCCACCGTGGCCGAGAGCGGCTACCCCGGCTTTGAAGCGCTGTCGTGGCAAGGCCTGTTTGCGCCACCCGGCACGCCGGCGGCTGTCGTCGAAAAGATCAACAAGGACGTGAACGCCGCACTGGCCAGCCCGGACATTCAGGAGTACTTCGTCTCCCGCGGCTTCCAGCTGGGCGGCAGCAGCGCCACCGAGTACAAGGCGTTCATCGAGGCCGAGACCAAGAAGTGGGCGGCGATCGTGAAAGCCTCGGGCGCCAAGCCGGACTGAAGCGCATGAGCAACAACCCCGGTATCCGGCATGTGGGCCCGCCCGTGGAGCGCGCGGGCCTGGTGCAACCGATCTCGCCTGCGGTGGTGGTGGACGAGCGGCTGGTCTTTGTGGCGGGCCAGGTGCCCATGCGCAACGGCCAGCCCGCGGGCGAAGACATCGCCAGCCAGACGCACTACACGCTGGACCTGATCGAAGCCATTCTTCAGCGCGCGGGCTGCACGCTGGCCGACGTGGTCAAGACCACGGTGTGGCTGGTGCACGCGCAAGACTATGCGGCCTTCAATGCCGCGTACGCCGAGCGCTTCCCCGCTGCCACCGCGCCGGCGCGCTCGACGGTGATCGCCGGGCTGATCGCGCCGGTGCGCGTTGAAATCGAGGCCGTGGCGGTGCGTCCCAGCGCCTGAAGAACGCGCCGCAACCGCGCACCAGAATGGAGCGGCTGCTATCATGAAATCCCGTTTTTTCAGCGTGTGCGGCCCGCCCCAGGCCCACGCGTCTTTGGACCATGACAGCTGCCACACCCCCGGCGCGACGCAAGCCGCGCGCCGAGACCAGCGCACCCGCCCGCCCCGTGCGGGCCGTGCGGGAGAGCCGCCAGCGCATCCTGTCCGCCATCCGCGAAGCGGCCATCCAGGAGTTCAGCCTGCATGGCTTGAAGGGCACGTCCACACAGGCCATCGCCGAGCGCGCGGGCCTGACCAAGCCGCAGCTGCACTACTACATTGCCGGCAAGGAAGAGCTGTACAGCGAGCTGCTCGACTCGGTGATGATGGCCTGGAAAATCGAGTTCGCACCCCCGGGCATGACCGACCCCGCCGAGATCCTCGCCCACTACATCCGCCAGAAGCTGGACCACGCCTTCGACCAGCCCACCGTTTCGCGCATCTTCACGCGCGAAATCCTGGACGGCGGCCACAACCTGGGGCGCTACTGGCCCAACGCCCGGGTCTGGATCCAGAAAGAAGTCGGCATGATCAATGGCTGGATCGCGCGCGGGCTCATGCGGCCCATGAACGCGCACCTGCTGCTCATGCACATCTGGGCCATGACGCAGCACCATGCCGACTTTGCGCTGCAAGTGCGCGAGATCTGCGGCACCGAACGCGACCCCCAGCCGCTGAACCGCGAGGCCGTGGCCAACGACCTCATTCCGTTCGTGTTGCGCGGCTGCGGGCTCCTGCGCGACTGAGGTCCACGCCACGCGCGCAGCGCGCGGCCGGCCTGTGGCGCAGGCGACACAGCACCCCGACCTTCCGTCGATTCCACGAGGGTTTTCACGCCTCACCCGCCGTGCTTTGTTCTTATACTGACCAAACAGTCAAATTAAATGGTCAGACATTGAGCACGATCAAGGCAGAGGCCCTCGAAACGGTCTCGCTCCCCCACTCCAGCGCCCCCTGCCGTGGCGACCTGACCATTCGCGTCGATCGCGTGGTGCGCCACACGGACGAGATCAACAGCTACGTGCTGCAGCGCATTGACGGCCTGCCGCTGCCCGCCTGTGACGCCGGCGCGCACGTCGACGTCTACCTGCCCGGCGGCCTGGTGCGCAGCTATTCGCTCTGCGGCGATCCGGCTCGCACCCCCGAGGCGTACGAGATCGCCGTGAAGCGCGAGACCACCGGCAAAGGCGGCTCGCGCGCCATGCACATGTGGGTGCGTGAGGGCGAGATCCTGCGCATTGGCCAGCCGCGCAACCAGTTTCGCCTGGCCCCCGAAGCCACCCACCACTTGCTGCTGGGCGGTGGTATCGGCGTGACGCCGCTGGTGGCCATGGCGCATGCGCTGCATGCGCGGGGCGCCTCTTTCACGCTGGCGGTGTTTGCGCGCAGCGCGCAGCACCTGGCCCTGGCCAGCGAACTCGACAAAGCACCGTGGCGCGACCGCGTGCAGGTGCACTTCGACAACGTGCCCGCGCCCACCGACCCTGCCACGCTGCTGCAGCAGGCACCGGAAGGCTCCCACGTGTACTTCTGCGGCCCCCCCGGTTTCATGGCGCATGTGCGCCAGGCCTGCAGCGGCTGGGCCCCCGAGCGCGTGCATTTCGAGTACTTCGCAGCACCTCCCCAGGCGGCTCCCGCCACCTCCGCTGCCACCGACACCGCCGGCTTCGAGCTGCTGCTGGCCCGCAGCCAGCAACGCCTGCGCGTGGCGCCCGGCAAGAGCATTGCCCATGTGTTGCAAGCCGCCGGCGTGGTGGTGGACACGGTGTGCGAGCAAGGCATCTGCGGCTCTTGCCTCACGCCGTACATCGACGGCACGCCCGACCACCAGGACGCCTGCATGACCGAAGCCGAGCGCGCCACCCATGTCGCCGTGTGCTGCGCTCGCAGCCACTCCCCCACGTTGACGCTGGACCTCTGAGCATCGCCATGCCGCAGCCGCCCGCCGCCCCCGCTTTCATCGCCCATGCGCGGCTGCCCCGGTGGCTGCTGCCGCCAGGCTGGCCGTCCGATCCAACCTCGCCCGCGCTGGCCGGCATCGAGATCGCCCACGGCCGCGTCACACGGCTGGCGCCGATGCTGCCGGGCACAGCCGCTGCACCGGGCGCCTGGGATGTGCAGGGCGCGCTGGTGCTGCCCGGCTTGGTCGACGCCCACACGCACCTGGACAAAGCCTTCATCCTCCCGCGCATCGGGGCCGTCAAGCCGGGGTTGCTCGGCGCCATCGATGCCGTCATGGGCGACCGTGCGCACTGGACACACGCCGACTTGCGCGAGCGCGCCGAGCGCGGCCTGCGTTGGGCCTGGGAAGCCGGCACCACGCACCTGCGCACCCACATCGACTGGTGGGACCCGCACACCCCGCCACTGGCCTGGCAGGTGATCGCCGAGCTGGCGGCCGAATGGCGCGGGCGCGTGCACCTGGAGCAGGTCGCCATGATCAAGCTCGCGTTGTTCAAGGACGAGGCAGAGGCGCGCCGCCTGGCGCAGCGCGTGGCCGACACCGGCCCCCACGCGCTGCTGGGCGGCTTCGTGCATTCGAGCCACTGGGACCCGGCCTCCCTGCGCCGCCTGGTGCTGGCCGCGCAGGCGGTCGATCTCGACCTGGACCTGCACGTGGACGAAGAGCTCAACCCCGATGCCCAGGGCCTGTCGTACCTGGCGCATCTGCTGCGCGAGATCGGCTTTGCCGGGCGCGTGGTGTGCGGCCACAACTGCGCGCTGGCCGCACAGCCCGAAGCCGTCGCCATGGCCACGCTCGACGCCGTGGCGCGCGCGCCCATCACGCTCGTGTCACTTCCCATCACCAACCTGCTCTTGCAAGACGCGGTGACCGACCGCACCCCGCGCCTTCGCGGCCTCACGCTGGTGAAGGAAGCGCGCGCCCGCGGCATACCGCTGCTGTTTGCCAGCGACAACGTGCAAGACCCTTTCTGCCGCGCCGGCAGCCTGGACCCGCTGGAAGCCATGCAGACCGCCGCGCTGGTCGGTCAGCTCGACACGCCCTTTGACGCCTGGTCCGACGCGCTGTGCCGCCCCGACTGGCTGCTGCGCACACCCTTGCCGCGCGCCACGCTCGAAGGCGCCAGCGCCGACCTGGTGGTCTTCACCGCCGCCGACATTCACGCCTGGCCCTCCCGCAGCGCACCGCGCGTGGTGCTGCGCCAGGGCCAACCCATCGCCCCCTGAACCACGCACAGGACACCGCCCATGCTGCACGGCTACTTTCCACCGCACCGCTTCCTGCCCTACCTCGCCTGGACGGAAATCACCGCGCTGCCCGACCGCGAAAACACCGTGATCGTGCTGCCCGTGGGCGCCACCGAACAGCACGGGCCCCACCTGCCCTGCTCGGTCGACACCGTGATCGCCGCCGGCGTGATCGGCAAGGCTTTCGAGCGCCTGCCCGCCGAGATTCGCGCCTTTGGCCTGCCGCCCATCACCTACGGCAAGTCCGAAGAGCACCTGCACTTTGCCGGCACCATGACGCTTACCGGCACCACGCTGCTCTCGACCATGATCGAGCTGGGCGAGTCGGTTTACCGCTCGGGCTTTCGCAAGCTCGTGTTCGCCAACGGCCACGGCGGCCAGCCCCAGGTGCTGGAGATGGCCGCGCGCGAGCTGCGCCTGCGCCATGGCGACTACGTGGTGGTGCCGTATGGCGTCTCGCGCGTGCCCAATGTCTCGGGGAAATTCATCAGCGAGGAAGAGCGCAAGCTCTCCATGCACGCCGGCCATTCGGAAACCGCACTCATGCTGGCGCTGGCGCCCGACACCGTGCACATGGAGCGCGCCGCGGCCTACTTCCCGCCGCCCTTCCCGTCCAAGACGCTCTCGGCCGACGGCCGACCGGCCTGCGCCTGGGTGGCGCGCGATTTCGGGCCCAGCGGTGTCATTGGCGACCCCACCACGGCCACGCGCGAACAGGGCGAGGCCATCCTCGACAGCCTGGCCGACAGCTGGGTCAAGGCCATCACCGAGCTCTACACCATGCGCTGGGTGGTTCGCGAAGAACCCACCTGGGAGCGCGGCCACCACACCGGTCACATCCAGCAAACGCTGGACTGAACATTGCTTTCGATTTCCCCGTCCCCCGTCCCTCCGCCACGTCCCCACGCTTCATCAGAAAGGCCTGCCATGTCCTCCTCCCTGAACCGCCTGTGCCGCGCCCTGGGCGCAACCGCCCTGGGTGCCCTGACCCTGACCGCCGCCCAGGCGCAGGAGAAGTTCACCTTCATGACCAACTGGTATGCGCAGGCCGAGCACGGTGGCTACTACCAGGCGCTGGCCACGGGCCTCTACAAAAAGTACGGCCTGGACGTGTCCATCAAGATGGGCGGACCGCAGATCAACATCATCCAGATCATGGCGGCGGGCCAGGCCGACTGCATCATGGGCGCGACCGACACACAAATGATGGTGGCGCGCGGCAACGGCCTGCCCATCGTCAACGTGGCCGCGATCTTCCAGAAAGACCCGCAGGTGCTGATCGCCCACGAAGACGTGAAGTCATTCGAAGACATGAAGGGCAAGACCATCCTGATCGCGCCCACCGCCATGCGCGGCATGTGGTCGTGGCTCAAGGGCAAGTACGGCTACACCGACGCACAGGCGCGGCCCTACACCTACAACATCCAGCCTTTCGTGGCCGACAAGAACATCGTGCAGATGGGCTTCCTGTCGTCCGAGCCCTTTGCCATCCAGAAGGCCGGCGTGAAGGCCAACACCTTCCTGCTGGCCGACCAGGGCTACCCGCCCTACGCCAACCTGATCTCCTGCATGGACAAGACCCTGAAGGAACGCGAGAAGACCGTGGCCGCCTTCGTGAAGGCCACTGTCGAGGGCTTCAAGAGCTACCTGGCCGACCCGGCACCGGCCAACGCGTTGATCAAGAAGGACAACCCCAACATGACCGACGAGCAGCTGAACTACGGCATCACCAAGCTCAAGGAGATGGGGATCATCACCGGCAACGACGCGGCCAAACTGGGCATCGGCATCATCACGCGCGAGCGCCTGGAGAAGACGCACGCCTTCCTGGTGGCCAACCAGATGATCGACCCGGCCAAGGTCAATCTCGACCAAGCCTACCGCCTGGACTTCATCAAGGACGTCAAGGTCCTGCCCTGAACGGTCTGCGCGACAGCGCACGACTCCAGCGAGCCGATGCGCGCCCGAGCGGCGCGCGTCGGCCGGCCACCGCCCTCACTTTCTGAACCGCCCATGAAGACTGATCCTGCGTCTGCTGTCACCGCCATCGACATACGCGGCGTGCACAAAACCTACCCCAACGGCACCGTGGCCTTGCAGCCGGTGGACCTCACCGTGCGCGAGGGCGAGTTCGTCACGCTGCTTGGTCCTTCGGGTTGCGGCAAGAGCACGCTGCTGAAGATGGTGGCGGGCTTGCTGGAGCCCACCGGCGGCACGCTCAAGCTCTGGGGCCAGGGCGTGAACCAGCTGGAGCAGTCCGGTCACCGCCTGGCCTTCGTGTTCCAGGCGCCCACGCTCATGCCCTGGGCCAGCGTGCAGACCAACGTGCGCCTGCCGCTGGACCTGGCCGGCGTGCCCCGTGCCGAGGCCGACGCCCGCGTGGCCGATGCGCTGGCGCTGGTGGGCCTGTCGAAATTCGCCAAGGCCTTGCCGCGCGCGCTCTCGGGCGGCATGCAGATGCGCGTGTCGATCGCGCGCGGCCTCGTGGTCGAGCCCACGCTGCTGCTGATGGACGAGCCCTTTGGCGCGCTCGATGAAATCACCCGCCACAAGCTCGACGCCGACCTGCTGGAGCTGTGGCAGAAGAAGAACCTCACCGTGGTCTTCGTGACGCACTCGATCCACGAGTCGGTGTTCCTCTCCAACCGCGTGGTGATGATGGCCGCGCGGCCCGGGCGCATTGTGGAGGCTTTCCCGATCGACCAGCCCTACCCGCGCACACCCGACTTCATGGTCTCCACCGAATTCAGCCGGCACGCCAAAAAGCTGCAGGACAGCCTGCTGCGCGCCAGCCGCGACACCACCGAGGACGCGAACGCATGAGCACGAACACCCCCTTTCTGCGCCAGCCCCAAGTGCAGCGCGTGCTGTACCCCGCGCTCGTGGCGATTGCCCTGGTGTCGATCTGGCACGGCCTGGTGGTCGGCCTGGAACTGCCGCCCTACCTCGTGCCCTCACCGGGCCTGATGATGGAAACGCTCATCAAGGACTGGTCCACGCTGTTCGGCTCGCTGCTGATCACCATGAAGATCACGGTGCTGTCCTTCGTGGTGGCGGTGGTCATCGGCGTGCTGATCTCATTCCTGTTCGTGCAGAGCCGCCTCATTGAAACCGCGCTGTTTCCGTATGCCGTGCTGCTGCAGGTCACGCCCATCGTGGCCATTGCCCCGCTGATCATCATCTGGGTCAAGCAACCCACGGCCTCGCTGGTGGTGTGCGCAGCGCTGGTGGCGCTCTTTCCCATCATCTCCAACACCACGCTGGGCCTGCGCAGCGTCGACCCCGACCTGCAGAGCTACTTCAAGATGAACCGCGCCTCGCGCGGCCAGATCCTGTGGCGCCTGCGCATCCCCAGCGCGCTGCCTTACTTCTTTGGTGGCCTGCGCATCTCCTCTGGCCTGGCGCTCATCGGCGCCGTGGTGGCGGAGTTTGTGGCCGGCACGGGTGGCACCAACACCGGCCTGGCCTACCAGATCCTCATGGCCGGCTACCAGCTCGACATTCCCCGCATGTTCGCCGCACTGCTGCTGATCTCGCTGGCCGGCGTCTTCCTGTTCGTGCTCATGGCCTGGCTCACCAAGGTGTCGCTGGGCTCCTGGCACGCCAGCGAAATTGCACAAGACTGACCGAGACCCTTTCACATGACAACGCCCATTGAACAACTGCAGCACGAGCTGCCCGATCTCGACTGGATCACCGACCCCCTGAAGATCGGTCGCCTTTCGCAAGACTTCTCGTGGTTCAGCCCGGTGCTCAAGCGCCAGCTGCTCGGCAAGCGCGGCGATATCGCGGTGAAGCCGCGCACCGAAGACGAAATCACCCGCCTGGCTGCAGCCTGCGCGCGCCACCGTGTGCCGCTCACGCTGCGCGGCAGCGGCACGGGCAACTACGGCCAGTCCACGCCGCTGCACGGCGGCGTGATCCTGGACATGAGCGGCTACAACGCCTTTCTGTGGTCACGCCCCGGCGTAGGCCGCGCACAGGCGGGCATTCGCCTGGCCGAGTTCGACAACGCCACGCGGCCCATGGGCTGGGAGCTGCGCTGCATTCCGTCCACCTTCCGCAGCGCCTCGCTCGGCGGCCTGTTCAGCGGCGGCTTTGGCGGTGCGGGCTCCATCAACTACGGCCCCATCGGCGCGGCCGGCAACATCCTGGGCATCCGCGCCATGACGGTGGGCACCGACCCGCAGGTGGTGGAGCTGCGCGGCCCTGAGGCCCTGCTGATGCACCACCTGTGGGGCACCAACGGCATCGTGCTCGAAGTGGAGATGGCGCTGGCGCCCGCCCACCCCTGGCTGGAGATGATCGTCACCTTCGACGACCCCGACCGCGCGCTGGACTTTGGCAACGCCCTGGCGCACGCGCCCGGCATCGTGAAGAAAAACATTGCTGTGCTGGCCGACCCGATCCCGGGTTACATGACCGCGCTGGCCGAGCACCTGCCGGCCGGCTGCCACGCTGCGCTGGTGCTGGTGGCCGAGTTCTCGGAGGCCGCCGCCCTGCAAGTGGCCGCGGCGCACGGCGGGCAAGTGACTTACCGGAAAACCGCCGAAGAAGCCAAGGCCGCGCACCACACGCTGGTGGAGTACTGCTGGAACCACACCACCCTCAATGCCCTGAAGGTGGACAAGGGCCTGACCTACCTGCAGACCACCTTCTCGCCCGGCAAGCACCTGGACCAGGTGCGCCGCATCCGCGAGCTGTTTGGCGACGAGGTGCTCATGCACGTGGAGTTCCTGCGCAGCATGGACGGCTTCACCACCTGCACCTCGTTGCCGCTGGTGCGCTTCACCACCGAGGAGCGGCTCCACGAGATCATTCAGATCTTCCGCGACAACGGCATCCGCGTGAACAACCCGCACACCTACATCATTGAAGAAGGCAAGGTGGGCGGCGACCTGCCGCAGAACGTGATCGACATGAAGCAGCGCTTTGACCCCGCGGGCCTGCTCAACCCCGGAAAAATGCGCGCCTGGGGCCTGCCCCGCTGAATCGCCCCCAACACGGAGAACACCCATGAGCACCGGAAAACCCATGGCCCACTACGCCGCCGCACGGCGCGTGGGTGATTTCGTGTTCATGAGCGGCGTGGTGGCGGTGGACCCGCTCACGCGCCGCGGCGTGAACACCTACGAAGACATCCCCACCAAGGCGCTGGCCACCTTGCGCAAGCTGGGCTATGTCACGGGCCAGATGTCGGTGGACGTGTTCGAGGCGCCCATCGTGGCGCAGAGCTGGTTCGTGCTGGAGCGCATTCGCCAGCTTGCTGAAGAGCACGGCGGGCAGATGTCCGATGTGGTCAAGCTCGTGCAGTACTTTCGCCAGCTGCCGCACTACGCGTACTACAACCGCGTGCGCGGCGTTTTCTTTCCGGGCGAGCCGCCGGTGAGCACCGTGGTGGAGGTGGCGCGCTTCCTGCCGGGAGACGATGTCCTCGTGGAAGTGGAAGCCACGATGTACCTGCCGCGCTGACGCGCGAAGCGCACGCCTAGCGGCGCGACAGCAGGCGGGGCACGTTCACCATCACCCGCACCTCACCAGGGGGCAGGCTGGCCTTGACTTCGTGCGCGGGGTCCAGCGTGTCGCGCAAGGTGGGCTCACCCAGCGGCATGCCCTGGCGCCCCACGATGGAGAACACCTGCGGTGCGTTGGCCTTGGTGCCACGGCGCGTCACCACCGCCACCTCGCCGCTGGCCAGGCGCACATAGCTGCCCGGCGGGTAGAAGCCGATGTGCTTCACGAAAAGCGCTCCCAGCGCATCGGGCTGGTGATCGGGCCCCAGGTACAGCTCGCGCGCCACCTGCTGGGACAGCAAGCCGCCACGACCCTGGCGCGGGCTGATGCAGGCCACATACACGTCCGCCATTTGCAGCAGGCGCTGAGCCAGCAACGACACCGGTTTGCCCGCCGGGTAGCCGCTGCCGTCAGGCCGTTCGTGGTGCTCCTGCACCAGCTGCAGCCACAGCGCATCGTGCACGCCCAGCTCGCGCAACACGGCGGCGCTGCGCAAGGGGTGTTCGCGCACGGTGACGCGTTGTGCATCGTTCAAGGCGCTGCTTTGCCGCGCCATGGCATCGTGCGTGCGCGTCATGCCGATGTTCATGGTGAGCGCCGCGCGAAACAGCGAACCTTGCTCCTCGGGCGACAAACCTGTGGACGGAGACACCAGCGCACACAGGCCGGCAGAAAGCAGCGCGTGCGACGCGCTGTAGCTCATGCGGGCGTCAAAGAGCAGTTGCACCAGCACCAGCAGGCTGTCGTCGGGCGCGGTGCGCCACAGGCGTTGCGCACGGGCCGCGAGGCGATCGAGCTTTTCATGGAAATGAAGCGCCGCTGCGCCTTGCTGCAGCACGCTGTTGAGCGAGTTGTGCAGGTCTGTCCACACCTCCACCGGACCGGCCTCTTCGCGGTCCACGGCATTGGGCACCTCCACGGCATGCGTGACGCCGGCTATGCGCTTGAGCGGCGCGTCATCGCGCACCATGCGGTCGAGTTCGGTGGTGTAGCTGTAAGACCAGGCGCGCCAGTCAGACTCCAGCACCACGGGCCCGTGCAGCATGAGCAGGCCCCGGTGCTGCTCGGAAGTGATGGGCTCGCCCTTGCGCAGCAACAGCACGCCCTTCGGGTCCCACACGTTCACGGGCACCGGCTGCTGCAATGCGATAGCGTCCAGGGGAAGCGGCTTGTACATCTGGGCCAATGTACGCCTCGCACGCGGCGGCAAAACCGCGAATAAAAGCAGAAAAGCCTGCGAGTTTTGCAACTCGCAGGCTTTCTGGGTTTGGTGGGCGGTGCAGGGTTCGAACCTGCGACCCCTGCCGTGTGAAGGCAAGAGCACGCCACGACCACGCCCCTGACCTCCTATGAAAACGGGTCTGCAGGCGGGTCAGAACTGCCCTGAATTGCGTGGAGATTGCACAGGTTTTACACCGTGTGTAATGCTGCATAAAATGCGGCATGCATGAAAAACACGGCTTCAACGGCAAGGACCGGATTTACCGCATCTGGGTGGCGATGCGCCAACGATGCGAAAAACCTTACACGTCGAACTTTGCCCGGTACGGCGCGCAAGGCGTCAGAGTTTGTGAGGAATGGAACTCCTCATTTCCGGCCTTTCGGGCTTGGGCGCTCGCCAACGGGTACGCCGATGCTCTTTCAATCGACCGGATCGACCCGAATGGAAACTACACACCCGAGAACTGCCGATGGGCAACGGCTCAGCAGCAGGCGACAAACCAGCGCACGGCCTGCCTTGTTGAGGTCGATGGGGTAACTCTGACCGTGGCAGAGTGGGCAAAGCTGAAGGGCTTTCACCTGACCACTCTTTACAGGCGATACCGCAAGGGCATCAGGGGCAAGGACTTTCTGGCGCCATCCGTCCCGAAGCTGCCGCCGATGAGCGTCCCCAAACGCAAAAAAGCCCCACCACCCGAAGGCAGTGGGGCGAAATGACCAGGCGAACTTGATCAGGAGACTCGGTTACAGGAAAAGCGCCCAGACGATGGTGGCGAGCGCTGCCAGCCAGATCAGGATGACAATGGTCACTTCTGGGCCTGCGCGATGATGTGATTCTTCTCGCTGCTGGACTTCGTGGTGCCGAACCAGAAGGCCATCACCATGCCCCAAGCCGTGCCCAGCGAACCCAGCATGATGAGCAGCGCCTGGCTGTCGCGCACGTTGAGCACGTCGGTCATCATGCCCACCAGCACCCCGAAATAACCCATCGTCACCAGCAGCGACAGCACGGCCGGCACGGGGCTGTTCGTGGCCACGGCCATCTTTCGAGCGTCCGCCCGGTCTCCGGCGTGCACCTCTTCCAGCTTGATGGCGTTTTCCTTGAGGAACTTTTGGAACTCGATTTCGGCCAGCTTCACGTTGGCGATCTGGTCGGGCGTCATGCGCCCGGAGTTCAGCACCTCGCTCACGGCCTCGACGGTCTTGGACTCGATGCCCAGCTTGTCGGCCAGGAAAGCAGCAGCAGCCCCGCCGAGGGGGCCGCCGAGCGCGGTGCCGATCATCGGCGCGATGGTTTGAAGCCAGTCCATTTAAGTCTCCAGGATGTCGGCAATGCGCCGGGCCCATCCCTTGCCGAACGCCGGCCAGGTGGGAAGGTTGGTCATGAACTCCAGTCGGTCGCCCACCATGGCCGCCTTGAGCTTGTGCGGGTCGGCCTGCGCCACGAGTTCCAGCGTCTTGGGTCCGATGGCGCCGTCGTCGGCTGCGCCCACAGCGCGCTGCAGCCACTTGATGGCCTGCTTGGTGCCTGAGTTCACCGCCGCGTCGAAGACGGCATAGCGAGCCTCTGCTGGAAGCTGCTCGGCCTTCACGGCGTCCCAGTAGTCCCGGCGGTAGATGGCCTTGGCCAGCTCCACGGGGAAGTCCTTCATGTGCCCGGAGTACCCGGTGGCACGGGCCACGCGCTCGGTGACACCCCACCGGGTTGCGCCGCCCGGGTCCTTGGGGTGGTCAACATAGCCGCCCTCGTGGCCGAGCAGCTTGTGGAAGGCGGCGTCAAAGTTCATGGGAGGTTCCTTCGAGCGGAGATGGCTGGGTGCGCCACTTCTCAAGCTGGCGCTGAGCAAGGCGCTCTTCTCGCGCATCGCGGCGCTTCTGGAAATAGGCGTTGACTGCCAGCCCCAGGAAGGCGATGGCCAGGCCGCACAGCGCAAGCGCGTTGGCGTGCAAGAAGCCAAAGACGGCAGTGAATAGCCCGCCGGCCTGAGCAGCCTTGCTGCTGGCTCCGATGGTGGCGGTCTCGACGGCGTCGGTGATGAGTTTGGGCATGGTCACGGAAGCGGGATATGCGGTGGGGTTGGGTCGAAGTGATTGGTGAACCGGGCGACGGCCCGGGCAACCTTGCCGCGCAGGTTCTGCTGGCGCACCAAGCGCTCAAGGTGCTGGGAGAAGGTGATTTCCTTCTTCCCCGGCGCACTCCACAGGCACAGGGCAAAGGTCGTGAAGTTGAGGTACACGTCCACGATGGCGACGACCAGCGTGAAGGGCATGAGCAGCTTCCACCATCCGCCCCGTTCGTACTGGATGGCCAGCGGGTAGGCGGCTGCGAGCAGCGCGGGCAGGTAGATGAACTGCCACAGGAAGGCCTGCTGGAGCGTGGTGGGCAGAAGCCACCACACGAATTCCACCAATGCGCGCACCACCGGCATCAAGGCCGGAATCAGGTCAAGGGGTAGGCTTAGGAGGTCCATGGCCGGTGATGGTCAAGGCCCGGCAACATCCTCAAGCCGAAAAGTGATCAGGCGTCTTTCACCAGGATTAGGATCTCGTGTTCCCGCGTGCGCCCGCCCGTGGTGGACATGCGCGCTGTCACCTTGTACCGACCGGGCACCACCGCCGAGATCCACACCTTGATGTTCTGTCCGACGATCTCGGAATTCACGAGGTTGATGCCCGTCGGCAGTGGGTTCACCACGTGCCCGGATGGCGTGTCGGCCATGAGCGTGAGGTATTCGCCGAACAGCATGTCGAAGTCCTGCACTTCGCCGGGCTGCATTGGGAACGAATCGATGGGCATGGTGAGTCCTCTCGTGAAAGGTGATCAGTCCACTGGGACCGTTGATGTGTAGGAGCCAGCAGGCACCTGTGAGCGGTAGCTGCCGACAGACAGTGCGGAGCTGTATTCCCCGGGCAGCACGC
>CALRUK020000017.1:0-103845 GCA_943371335.1 Synechococcus sp. UW140
GAATTCCCGGGCGACGCCACCCCCATCATCCATGGCTCGGCCAAGCTGGCGCTCGAAGGCGACAAGGGCAAGCTGGGTGAAGAAGCCATCATGAAGCTGGCCGATGCACTGGACAGCTACATCCCCACGCCTGAGCGCGCGGTGGACGGCGCATTCCTGATGCCGGTGGAAGACGTGTTCTCCATCTCGGGCCGTGGCACGGTGGTGACCGGTCGTATCGAGCGCGGTGTGGTCAAGGTTGGCGAAGAAATCGAAATCGTCGGTATCTCCAACACCCAGAAGACCACCTGCACGGGCGTGGAAATGTTCCGCAAGCTGCTGGACCAGGGCCAAGCGGGCGACAACGTGGGTATCCTGCTGCGCGGCACCAAGCGCGAAGAAGTGCAGCGCGGCCAGGTGCTGTGCAAGCCCGGCTCGATCAAGCCGCACACGCACTTCACCGGCGAGGTGTATGTGCTGAGCAAGGACGAAGGCGGCCGTCACACGCCGTTCTTCAACAACTACCGCCCGCAGTTCTACTTCCGCACGACGGACGTGACCGGCTCCATCGAGTTGCCCGAAGGCAAGGAAATGGTGATGCCTGGCGACAACGTGTCGATCACGGTCAAGCTGATTGCCCCGATCGCCATGGAAGAAGGCCTGCGCTTCGCCATCCGTGAAGGTGGTCGTACCGTCGGCGCCGGCGTCGTCGCCAAAATCATCGCTTAAGTCAACGCCCTATGTGGGGCAAAAGCCAGTAGGGGTATAGCTCAATTGGCAGAGCGTCGGTCTCCAAAACCGAAGGTTGTAGGTTCGATTCCTACTGCCCCTGCCACTCAACAGGACAAAGCTGGAAACTGAATCCACCCTGTTGCGTGGTTGAACAAGCCCACCGAAGTCGTGAAGACCTCTGGTGGGCTTGCGTGTCTCAAGCTTTCGGGTTTTGAGTGCACTTTTTGATAAGAATTGTCTGGATCCTCATGGCCACTTCCGAAGTTCAAACCGTCCACACCGGCGCCGACAAGGCCAAGCTGGCGGCGGCTGTTGCCCTGCTGCTGGGTTCTTTTGTGGCCTTCTACCTGCTGTCGTCGCGCGGTGCGCTGGCCCAGTGGGGTGCGCTGATCGTCCTGCTTGCGGGGGCGGTAGTGGTCTTCGCCATTTCTGAGTCTGGCAAGCAGCTGATCGCCTTCGGCCGCGATGCCTGGCGCGAAGTCAAGAAGGTCGTTTGGCCCGCCCGCAAGGAGGCCATTCAGATGACCGCCTACGTGTTCGCGTTTGTGTTCGTGATGGCCCTGTTCCTGTGGCTGACCGACAAAACGGTTGAGTGGGTGTTTTACGACCTGATTCTGGGCTGGAGGAAATAATGAGCGAGCAAAACACTCCCGTGGCCGCAGACGGCATGCGCTGGTATGTGGTTCATGCCTACTCCGGCATGGAAAAAGCCGCCGAGCGCAACATCGTCGAGCGCATCAACCGCGCCGGCATGCAAGACAAGTTTGGCCGCATTCTGGTCCCCACCGAAGAAGTGGTGGAGATGAAGAATGGCCAGAAGCGCACCACTGAGCGCAAGTTCTTCCCTGGCTACGTGCTGGTCGAAATGGTGATGGACGACGACACGTGGCACCTGGTGAAGCACACCAACAAGGTCACGGGCTTTGTGGGTGGTGCCAAGAATCGGCCGGCCCCCATTTCCGAGGAAGACGTTCAGAAGATCGTCAACCAGATGCAGGAAGGCACCGACAAGCCGCGCCACAAGGTGGAGTTCGTGGTGGGCGAATACGTCCGCGTCAAGGAAGGCCCGTTCACCGACTTCAATGGCACGGTGGAAGAGGTCAATTACGAGAAGAACAAGATGCGGGTGTCGGTCACGATTTTTGGCCGCGCCACGCCCGTCGAGCTGGAATTCAGCCAGGTCGAGAAAACCTGATTTTCTTTCGTGGCACAGGCGGGTCGGCCCGACGCCTGTGCCATTTGTCTTTTCCCGGGTCCCCAACCGCGAGGAGGTTGTCTTGATGGCAACCGTCTGCACTCGCAGGAGCTAAAAAATGGCGAAAAAAATCGTCGGCTTCATCAAGCTGCAAGTGCCAGCTGGTAAAGCCAACCCTTCCCCTCCGATCGGTCCGGCGCTGGGTCAGCGCGGCCTGAACATCATGGAGTTCTGCAAGGCGTTCAACGCCCAGACCCAGGGCGTCGAGCCAGGTCTGCCGCTGCCGGTGGTGATCACCGCCTTTGCGGACAAGAGCTTCACCTTCATCATCAAGACGCCTCCGGCGACCACCTTGATCAAGAAGGCCATCAAGCTGGACAAGGGCTCTTCGGTGCCCAACAAGAACAAGGTCGGCAAGATCACCCGGGCACAGCTCGAGGAAATCGCCAAGACCAAGATGAAGGACATGACCGCTGCCGATGTGGACGCCGCTGTGCGCACCATCGCCGGTTCGGCTCGCTCGATGGGCGTGATTGTGGAGGGCGTGTAAATGGCCAAGCTGACCAAAAAACAGAAAGCCTTCGAAGGCAAGGTCGACAGCAACAAGCTGTACAGCCTGACCGACGCCCTGGCGATCATCAAGGAATGCGCCAACGCCAAGTTTGACGAGTCCATCGACGTCGCCATTCAGCTGGGCGTGGACGCCAAGAAGTCCGACCAGGTGGTGCGTGGCGCCGTCGTGATGCCCAACGGCACCGGCAAGACCAAGCGCGTCGCTGTGTTCGCACAAGGCGCCAAGGCTGAAGAAGCCAAGGCCGCTGGTGCAGACATCGTCGGCATGGACGACCTCGCCGCCGACATCAAGGCGGGCAACATGAACTTCGACGTGGTCATCGCCTCGCCGGACGCAATGCGCATCGTCGGTACCCTCGGTCAGGTGCTCGGCCCCCGTGGCCTGATGCCCAACCCGAAGGTCGGTACGGTGACGCCCGATGTCGCGCAAGCCGTGCGCAACGCCAAGGCCGGCCAGGTGCAGTTCCGCGTTGACAAGGCAGGCATCGTGCACGGCACGATCGGCCGCCGCTCTTTTGATTCCGACAAGCTCCAGGGCAACCTGGTGGCGCTGCTGGACGCACTGACCAAGGCCAAGCCGGCGACCAGCAAGGGTGTGTACCTGCGCAAGGTGGCTGTGTCCTCGACCATGGGTGTGGGCGTTCGCGTCGACACGCAATCCATCTCGGCGTGATCGCTGGATAGAAGCGAAAGAATTCGGGTGGCGCAAGCCGTCCGGGTGTGGTGGGTCCGCAAAAGGGTTGCAAAACCAGGCTGCGGAGCCATCCAAGACCGTTGGTGTCGGGCGGTGCTCTTCGGAGTGCAGCCTGACTTAATAGTGACAAGCCAACGCAGATGGCGATCCCGCTGCAGATGGAACAAGTTCCAAAACAGTTGGTCGCTGCAATGAGGCGTGCCCCAGGTCCATTGGACGGCGGGCACATTTAAGGAGTAGACCTTGAGTCTGAATCGCAGTGAGAAAGAAGCGGTCATTTCCGAAGTGACCAGCCTCGCCGCAAAAGCTCAAACGCTCGTGATGGCGGAATACCGTGGCATCACGGTCGCGAACATGGACAAACTGCGCGTGACAGCCCGCAGCAATGGTGTGAGCCTGAGTGTGTTGAAGAACACCCTGGCCCGCCGTGCAGTGGCTGGAACCCCGTTTGAAGTGGCCGCTGACCAGATGACCGGTCCGCTCATCTATGGCTTCTCTGAAGACGCTGTGGCCGCCGCGAAAGTGGTGGCTGAATTCGCGAAAACCAACGACAAGCTGGTGATCCGCGGCGGTGTGTACGGAGGCAAGGCCCTGGATGTCAACGGCGTGAAGACGCTGGCCAGCATTCCTTCGAAGGAAGTGTTGTTGGCTCAGCTCTGTGGCTTGCTGATGTCCCCCATGTCGCGCACGGCCGTGGTGCTGGGCGCGCTGGCGGCCAAAAAAGGCGAAGGCGCTGCCGCACCGGCAGCCGAGGAAGCGGCTGCCGCCTGATTGGCGCAGCACGTTCGTTCAATCCAATTGTTAGGAAATCAAAATGGCATTCGATAAAGACGCATTTCTGACCGCGCTGGACAGCATGACGGTCATGGAACTCAACGAACTGGTGAAAGCCATCGAAGAGAAGTTTGGTGTGAGCGCTGCCGCCATGGCCGCTCCTGCTGCTGGTGGTGGCGGTGCCGCTGCAGCAGCCGCTGAAGAGAAGACCGAGTTCAACGTTGTGCTGCTCGAAGCCGGCGCGAACAAGGTGTCCGTGATCAAGGCCGTGCGCGAAATCACCGGCCTGGGTCTGAAGGAAGCCAAGGACCTGGTCGACGGCGCACCGAAGAACGTGAAGGAAGCCGTGGCCAAGGCCGACGGCGAAGCCGCCGTGAAGAAGCTGGTGGAAGCCGGCGCAAAGGCCGAGCTGAAGTAATTCGCCCGGTTTCAGGGGCTGGAGTGCTCGACAAGGGCCTCCAGCCTTTGGTGCTTTCTGAGCACGCTCTTGTTCAATGCCTCTGGCGTGGAATGGAGTGTGTGAATGAAACACCGCTAAGCAGATTCTCCCAGTCTGTTTAGCAGTGTTTTCTGACCCCGACTGCAGAAAACGACTTGGTTCGGGCCTGTGTGCAACGCACAGGCCGTCCGCCAATGGTTGGTAGAGGCCAGCCACCAAGAAAGTCACCCGGGATGCTCCCCGGGTAGACAAGACAGTCGCCGCAGACCTCAAGCCCGGAGATCTCATGGCCTCAGCATCGAATTACTCATACACCGAACGCAAGCGCATCCGCAAGAGCTTTGGTACCCGCGAAAACGTTCTCGCGATTCCTTACCTCCTGCAGATGCAGAAGGACGCGTACACCGCGTTCCTGCAAGCCGACAACGCGCCCAAGAAGCGCACCAACGAAGGCCTGCAGGCGGCGTTCGAAGCCGCCTTCCCCATCGTCTCGCACAACGGTTTTGTGGAGATGAAGTTCGTCGAGTACAACCTGGCCAAGCCCGCTTTCGACGTGCGCGAATGCCAGACGCGTGGCCTCACGTTCGCCTCGGCCGTGCGCGCGCGCGTGCAGCTGATCATCTATGACCGCGAGTCGTCGACCGCGCAGTCCAAGGTGATCAAGGAAGTGAAAGAGCAAGAGGTCTACATGGGCGAAGTGCCCCTGATGACCGAGAAGGGCTCCTTCATCATCAACGGCACCGAGCGTGTGATCGTTTCGCAGTTGCACCGCTCGCCTGGCGTGTTCTTCGAGCACGACAAGGGCAAGACGCACAGCTCGGGCAAGCTGTTGTTCTCGGCTCGCATCATTCCTTACCGTGGCTCGTGGCTCGACTTCGAATTCGACCCGAAGGACGTGCTGTTCTTCCGCGTCGACCGCCGTCGCAAGATGCCGGTCACCATCCTGCTCAAGGCCATCGGCCTGACGCCGGAAACCATCCTGGCCAACTTCTTCGTCAACGACCACTTCCGCGTGATGGACAGCGGCGCGCAGATGGCTTTCGTGCCCGAGCGCCTGCGCGGTGAAGTGGCCCGTTTCGACATCACCGACAAGAGCGGCAAGGTCGTGGTGGCCAAGGACAAGCGCATCACCGTGCGCCACACCCGCGAGCTGGAGCAGTCGGGCACCACGCACATCAGCGTGCCGGAAGACTTCATGATCGGCCGTGTCGTGGCCCGCAACATCGTGGACGAGGACACGGGCGAAATCATCGCCAAGGCCAACGAAGAGCTGACCGAAGCGCTGCTGAAGAAGCTGCGCACGGCCGGTGTGCAGGACCTGCAGTGCCTCTACACCAACGAACTGGACCAGGGCGCCTACATCTCGCAGACCCTGCGCATCGACGAAACCGCCGATGAGTTCGCCGCGCGCGTGGCCATCTACCGCATGATGCGCCCCGGCGAGCCGCCGACCGAAGACGCCGTGCAGGCGCTGTTCCACCGCCTGTTCTACAACCCGGACACGTACGACCTGTCGCGCGTGGGCCGCATGAAGTTCAACGCCCGCGTGGGTCGCGACGAATCCACCGGCCCGATGGTGCTGTCCAACGAGGACATCCTGGCCGTGGTCAAGATCCTGGTGGACCTTCGCAACGGCCGTGGTGAAGTCGATGACATCGACCACTTGGGCAACCGTCGCGTGCGCTGCGTTGGCGAACTCGCCGAGAACCAGTACCGCACCGGCCTGGCCCGTATCGAGAAGGCCGTGAAGGAGCGTCTGGGCCAGGCCGAACAAGAGCCGCTGATGCCGCACGACCTGATCAACTCCAAGCCGATCTCTGCGGCGCTCAAGGAGTTCTTCGGCGCGTCCCAGTTGTCGCAGTTCATGGACCAGACCAACCCGCTGGCGGAAATCACGCACAAGCGCCGCGTCTCGGCCCTGGGCCCGGGCGGTCTGACCCGCGAACGCGCCGGCTTCGAGGTGCGCGACGTGCACGTGACCCACTACGGTCGTGTGTGCCCGATCGAAACGCCTGAAGGCCCGAACATCGGTCTGATCAACTCGCTGGCGCTCTACGCGCGCCTGAACGAATACGGCTTCATCGAGACGCCTTACCGCCGCGTGGTCGAAGGCAAGGTGACGAACCAGATCGATTACCTTTCGGCCATTGAGGAAGGCAAGTACGTCATCGCCCAGGCCAACGCCGCACTGGACGCCGAAGGCCGCCTGACCGGTGACCTGATCTCGGCCCGTGAAAAGGGCGAATCGATCCTGACGCCTGCCGACACCATCCAGTACATGGACGTGTCGCCTGCGCAGATCGTCTCGGTGGCCGCTTCGCTGGTGCCGTTCCTTGAGCACGATGACGCGAACCGCGCACTGATGGGCGCCAACATGTCGCGCCAGGCCGTGCCTGTGCTGCGCCCTGAAAAGCCGCTGGTCGGCACTGGCATCGAGCGCGTCGCCGCGATCGACTCCGGCACCGTGGTGACCGCCAAGCGCGGTGGCGTGGTGGACTATGTGGACGCAACCCGCATCGTGATCCGCGTGAACGACGCCGAAGCGGTGGCTGGTGAAGTGGGTGTGGACATCTACAACCTCATCAAGTACCAGCGTTCCAACCAGAACACCAACATCCACCAGCGCCCCATCGTGAAGAAGGGCGACAAGCTGGCCAAGGGTGACGTGATCGCCGACGGTGCGTCGACCGATCTGGGTGAAATCTCGATCGGCCAGAACATGCTGATCGCCTTCATGCCCTGGAACGGCTACAACTTCGAAGACTCGATCCTGATCAGCGAGCGCGTGGTCGCCGATGACCGCTACACCTCGATCCACATCGAGGAACTGGTGGTGATGGCGCGCGACACCAAGCTGGGCGCGGAAGAAATCACCCGCGACATTCCCAACCTGGCCGAGCAGCAGCTCAACCGCCTGGACGACTCCGGCATCATCTATGTGGGCGCTGAAGTGCTGCCCGGCGACGTGCTGGTGGGCAAGGTCACGCCCAAGGGTGAGACCACGCTGACGCCTGAAGAGAAGCTGCTGCGCGCGATCTTCGGCGAGAAGGCTTCCGACGTGAAGGACACCTCGCTGCGCGTGGACCAGGGCTCGCAAGGCACCGTGATCGACGTGCAGGTGTTCACCCGCGAAGGCATCACCCGCGACAAGCGCGCCCAGCAGATCATCGACGACGAGCTCAAGCGTTTCCGCCTGGACTTGAACGATCAGCTGCGCATCGTGGAAGCCGACGCGTTTGACCGTATCGAGAAGCTGCTGATCGGCAAGACGGCCAACGGCGGTCCGAAGAAGCTCTCCAAGGGCACGACCATCGACAAGGCCTACCTGGACGACGTCGAGAAGTACCACTGGTTCGACATTCGCCCGGCCGACGACAACGTGGCTGCCCAGCTCGAGTCCATCAAGAACTCGATGGAGCAGACGCGCCACAGCTTCGACCTCGCGTTCGAAGAGAAGCGCAAGAAGCTCACGCAAGGCGACGAGCTGCCAGCCGGCGTGCTCAAGATGGTCAAGGTGTACCTGGCCGTCAAGCGCCGCCTGCAGCCGGGCGACAAGATGGCCGGCCGTCACGGCAACAAGGGTGTGGTCTCCAAGATCGTGCCCGTGGAAGACATGCCGCACATGGCCGATGGCACGCCTGCCGACATCGTGCTGAACCCGCTGGGCGTGCCTTCGCGCATGAACGTGGGTCAGGTGCTGGAAGTCCACCTGGGCTGGGCCGCCAAGGGCCTGGGTCAGCGCATTGGCGACATGCTGCAAGCCGAAGCCAAGGTGGCCGAGCTGCGCAAGTTCCTGGAGAGCATCTACAACCAGGCCGGCAAGAAGGAAACGCTGGGCGCGCTCAGCGACACCGAAGTGCTGGAGATGGCGGAGAACCTGCAATCCGGCGTGCCGTTTGCCACCCCGGTGTTTGACGGTGCCTCGGAAGACGAGATCCGCGCCATGCTCAAGCTGGCCTATCCGGATGACATCGCACAACTCAAGGGCCTGACCGAGACCCGCACCCAGGCGCAGCTGTACGACGGCCGCACGGGTGACGCTTTCGAGCGCAAGACCACCGTGGGCTACATGCACTTCCTGAAGCTGCACCACTTGGTCGACGACAAGATGCACGCCCGTTCGACTGGCCCTTACTCGCTCGTGACCCAGCAGCCGCTGGGCGGCAAGGCGCAGTTCGGTGGACAGCGTTTCGGCGAGATGGAAGTGTGGGCGCTGGAAGCCTACGGCGCTTCGTACATCCTGCAGGAAATGCTTACCGTCAAGTCCGACGACGTGCAGGGCCGCACCAAGGTGTACGAGTCCATCGTCAAGGGCGAGCACACGATCGACGCCGGCATGCCCGAGTCGTTCAACGTGCTGGTCAAGGAAATCCGTTCGCTCGGTATCGACATCGAACTCGAACGTTCCTAATTCACCGATAAGGAAAGAGTCACATGAAATCTTTGCTCGACCTGTTCAAGCAGTTCACGCCCGACGAGCACTTCGATGCCATCCGCATCGGCCTGGCTTCGCCGGAAAAAATCCGCTCGTGGTCCTTTGGTGAAGTCAAGAAGCCCGAGACCATCAACTACCGCACGTTCAAGCCCGAACGCGACGGCCTGTTCTGCGCCAAGATTTTTGGTCCCATCAAGGACTACGAATGCCTGTGCGGCAAGTACAAGCGCCTGAAGCACCGCGGTGTCATCTGCGAGAAGTGCGGCGTTGAAGTCACGCAGACCAAGGTGCGTCGCGAGCGCATGGGCCACATCGATCTGGCCGCGCCCTGCGCCCACATCTGGTTCCTGAAGTCGCTGCCATCGCGTCTGGGCCTGATCCTGGACATGACGCTGCGCGACATTGAGCGCGTGCTGTACTTCGAAGCGTATGTGATCGTCGACCCCGGCATGACCCCGCTGAAGAAGTTCGCGATCATGAGCGAGGACGACTTTGACGCCAAGCGCAAGGAATTCGGCGACGAATTCGTGGCCAAGATGGGCGCCGAAGGTATCAAGGAACTGCTGCAGGCGATCGACCTCGACATCGAGATCGAAAAGCTGCGCAACGACCTGACCGGCTCGGAACTCAAGATCAAGAAGAACGCCAAGCGCCTGAAAGTGCTGGAAGCGTTCAAGAAGTCGGGTATCAAGCCCGAGTGGATGGTGCTGGATGTGCTGCCCGTGCTGCCGCCGGACCTGCGTCCGCTGGTGCCGCTGGACGGTGGCCGCTTCGCGACCTCCGACCTGAACGACCTGTACCGCCGCGTCATCAACCGCAACAGCCGTCTGCGTCGCTTGCTTGAGCTCAAGGCGCCTGAAATCATTGCCCGCAACGAAAAGCGGATGCTGCAGGAAGCCGTGGACTCGCTGCTGGACAACGGTCGCCGTGGCAAGGCCATGACGGGCGCCAACAAGCGCGCCCTGAAGTCGCTGGCCGACATGATCAAGGGCAAGAGCGGTCGCTTCCGTCAGAACTTGCTGGGCAAGCGCGTCGACTACTCCGGCCGTTCGGTCATCGTGGTGGGCCCAACGCTCAAGCTGCATCAGTGCGGCCTGCCCAAGCTGATGGCGCTGGAACTGTTCAAGCCTTTCATCTTCTCGCGCCTGGAAGCCATGGGCATCGCCACCACCATCAAGGCGGCGAAGAAGGAAGTGGAAGCCGGCACGCCTGTGGTGTGGGACATCCTGGAAGAGGTGATCAAAGAGCACCCGGTGATGCTCAACCGCGCACCGACGCTGCACCGCCTGGGCATCCAGGCCTTCGAGCCGATCCTGATCGAAGGCAAGGCCATCCAGCTGCACCCACTCGTTTGCGCGGCCTTCAACGCCGACTTCGACGGTGACCAGATGGCCGTTCACGTGCCGCTGTCCGTGGAAGCGCAGCTCGAAGCCCGCACCCTGATGCTGGCCTCGAACAACATCCTGTTCCCGGCCAACGGCGAGCCCTCCATCGTGCCGTCGCAAGACGTGGTGCTGGGTCTGTACTACGCCACCCGCGAGAAGATCAACGCCAAGGGCGAAGGCATGATCTTTGCCGACCTGGCCGAGCTCCAGCGCGCGCTGGAAGGTGGCACGGTCGAGATCACGGCCAAGATCAGCGTGCGCCTGACCCAGCACCAGCTGGACAAGGCGACGGGCGAATTCGTGGCATCCACCTCGCTGGTGGACACCACGGTGGGCCGTGCGCTGCTGTCGGAAATTCTTCCCAAGGGCCTGCCGTTCGACGTGTTGAACAAGGCGCTGAAGAAGAAGGAAATCTCGCGCCTGATCAACACGTCCTTCCGCAAGTGCGGCCTGAAGGAAACCGTGGTGTTTGCCGACAAGCTGTTGCAAAACGGCTTCCGTCTGGCCACGCGCGCCGGTATCTCGATCGCTGTGGACGACATGCTGGTGCCCAAGGAGAAGCCAGCCATCATCGACCGCGCCGAAAACGAGGTGAAGGAAATCGCCCAGCAGTACGCGTCCGGTCTGGTGACCGCAGGCGAGCGCTACAACAAGGTGGTGGACATCTGGGGCAAGGCCGGTGACGAGATCTCCAAGGTCATGATGGCCCAGCTGGCCAAGCAGAAGACCACCGACCGCCACGGCAAGGAAGTGGATCAGGAGTCGTTCAACTCCATCTACATGATGGCCGACTCCGGTGCGCGTGGCTCTGCTGCGCAGATCCGCCAGCTCGCCGGCATGCGCGGCCTGATGGCCAAGCCTGACGGCTCCATCATCGAGACCCCCATCACGGCGAACTTCCGTGAAGGTCTCAATGTGTTGCAGTACTTCATCTCCACCCACGGTGCCCGTAAGGGCCTGGCCGACACGGCACTGAAGACGGCCAACTCCGGCTACCTCACGCGCCGTCTGGTCGACGTGACGCAGGATCTGGTGGTCAACAGCCAGGATTGCGGCACCTCCAATGGCACGCTGATGCGCGCCATCGTCGAGGGCGGCGAGGTGATCGAGTCGTTGCGCGACCGCGTGCTGGGCCGCACCACGGCCGAAGAAGTGATTCACCCCGAGACCCGCGAAGTGCTGGTGCCCGCCGGTGAGCTGCTCGACGAAGACCTGCTCGACGTGCTGGAAGCTGCAGCGGTGGACGAAGTGAAGGTGCGCACGGCACTGACCTGCGAAACCCGCTTCGGCATCTGCGCCAAGTGCTACGGTCGCGACCTCGGCCGCGGTGGTCTGGTCAACATCGGCGAAGCCGTCGGTGTGATCGCTGCCCAGTCGATCGGCGAACCCGGCACGCAGCTGACAATGCGCACCTTCCACATCGGTGGTGCAGCATCGCGTGCGGCGGTGGCCTCCAGCGTGGAAGCCAAGTCCAGTGGTGTGATCGGCTTCAACGCCACGATGCGCTACGTGACCAACACCAAGGGTGAGCTGGTGGTGATCGCGCGTTCGGGCGAGATCATCATTCACGACGAACACGGCCGCGAGCGCGAACGCCACAAGGTGCCTTACGGTGCGATCCTGTCGGTCAAGGCCGACCAGACCATCAAGGCCGGCGCCATTCTCGCGAACTGGGACCCGCTGACCCGCCCGATCATCACGGAATTCGCCGGTCAGGTGAAGTTCGAGAACGTCGAGGAAGGTCTCACCGTGGCCAAGCAGGTGGACGATGTCACCGGCTTGTCGACGCTGGTGGTGATCGATCCGAAGCGCCGTGGTGTGGCCAAGGTGGTGCGTCCGCAGGTCAAGCTGATCGACGGCACGGGCAACGAAGTGAAAATCCCTGGCACCGACCACTCGGTGACCATCGGCTTCCAGATCGGCTCGCTGATCCAGGTGCGCGATGGCCAGGACGTGGGCCCCGGCGAAGTGCTGGCGCGTATCCCGGTTGAAGGTCAGAAGACGCGAGACATCACCGGCGGTCTGCCGCGTGTGGCCGAGCTCTTCGAAGCCCGCAGCCCGAAGGACAAGGGCATGCTGGCCGAAATGACCGGTACCGTGTCGTTTGGCAAGGAGACCAAAGGCAAGGTTCGCCTGCAGATCACCGACCCCGAAGGCAAGGTGTGGGACGACCTCATCCCCAAGGAAAAGAACATCCTGGTGCACGAAGGCCAGGTGGTCAACAAGGGCGAGAGCGTGGTGGACGGCCCGGCCGATCCGCAAGACATCCTGCGCCTGCTGGGCATGGAAGAGCTGGCCCGTTACATCGTCGACGAAGTGCAGGACGTCTACCGCCTGCAGGGCGTGAAGATCAACGACAAGCACATCGAGGTGATCGTTCGCCAGATGCTGCGCCGTGTCGTGGTCGACAGCGTGGGCGATTCCAGCTACATCGCGGGTGAGCAGGTCGAGCGTTCGGAGATCCTCAACACCAACGATGCGCTGCGCGCCGAAGGCAAGCTGCCTGCGGTGTACAGCAACATCCTGCTGGGTATCACCAAGGCCTCGCTGTCCACCGACTCGTTCATCTCGGCGGCTTCCTTCCAGGAAACCACGCGCGTGCTGACCGAAGCGGCCATCATGGGCAAGCGCGACGAGTTGCGTGGCCTGAAGGAAAACGTGATCGTGGGTCGTCTGATCCCGGCCGGTACCGGCATGGCCTACCACGAGGCTCGCAAGGTCAAGGAGAAGATGGACGACGAAGAGCGCCGTGCCATCGCCGAGGCCGACGCGATCTCGCTGGCCGCCGACCAGGCCGATTCGGCCGACGCCGCGAGCAGCGCCAGCGAAGCTGCTGAGTAACTGGACCGACCCCCGCGGCGCTGCGCGCCGCTGACCCAACGAAAGCCCCCGGTTGTCCGACCGGGGGCTTTTTTCGTGGCATCCGGCGCGGCGTGAACGACGAGGTGCGGGGTATATTGGCCGCGCCTGCCAGAGGGCAGGTGTTGCACAAGGAGCTCTGACCATGTCCGTTTCGCTGTGGGTCGCCCTGGCCCTGGGCCTTCTGGTGTTTTTCTGGGCCGTGGGGGCCTACAACCGTCTGGTGCGCCTGAAAAACGCCATCGCCAACGCGTTTGGCCAGATCGACGTGCAGCTCAAGCGCCGCTATGACCTCATCCCCAACCTGGTGGAGGTGGCGCGCCGGTACCTCGCGCACGAAGCGCAAACGCTGGAAGCCGTGATTGCCGCGCGCAATCAGGCGCGCACCGCCGAGCAGACCGCCGCCGGCAGCCCGCTCAACGCGGGCGCGCTGGGCGCCCTGGCGGGCGCCGAGCAGATGCTGGGTGGTGCGCTGGGCAAACTGTTTGCCGTGGTGGAGGACTATCCCGATCTGAAGGCGGACCAGAACATGCGCGAGCTCAGCGAAGAGCTCACCAGCACCGAGAACCGCGTGGGTTTTGCGCGGCAGGCCTACAACGACCACGTGCTCGAATTCAACGACGCTGCAGCACAGTTCCCCACCTTGATCATTGCCCGCTTGTTCGGCTTTCAGCCGTTGACCATGCTGGCCTCCACCACGAGCGAGGCGGAGCGCGAAACCCTGCGCATCCAGATGTGATGCCACCCCCGTGTCGCTGGGTGCGACCCTGACATGCGATTCTTCAAACTCCAGCGCGACGCGCGCGGCGAAACGCGCCGCCTGCTGTTCGTGTTCGCCCTCACCGTGGCCTTGCTGGTGGTCGCGGTCAATGCCGCGCTGGCGTTGGCGTGGGGGCTGACGTGGGGGTTCTGGATGCCGGGCGCGTTGACCTACCCGCGCCACTTCTTTGCAGTCAACACCGGCGTGACCCTGCTCTTTGTGCTGGGTGGCTGGTGGGTGGAAACCTCGCGGCTGGCCGATGGTGGTGGCGTGCGCCTGGGGGAGCAAATGGGCGCGCGTCTGGCGCAACCCTCGGGCAACCTGGACGAGCAGCGCTTTTGCAACATCGTCGATGAGATGGCGATTTCGTCCGGTATGAAGCGCCCCCAGCCGATGGTGCTGGCGCGTGACGAGGGCATCAACGCCTTCGCCGCCGGCTGGGACGAAGACGACTCGGTGGTAGCCGTCACGCAGGGCGCGCTGGACCACCTCACGCGCGAAGAGCTGCAGGGGCTCGTGGCGCACGAGTTCAGCCATATTGCCGAAGGCGACACGCGGCTGAACATGCGCCTGGTGGGCATGGTGTTCGGCCTGGAAATGCTCTTTCGCATGGGGCAGACGCTCTTCGAGCCCGACACCAAAGACCGCCGCATGGCGGCTGCCCTGCTGGGCCTGGCCATCATGGCCGCCGGCTGGCTGGGCTGGCTCGCGGGGCATGCGCTGCAGGCGGCGGTGTCGCGCCAACGCGAATACCTCGCCGACGCGCGCGCCGTTCAGTGGACGCGCAGCCGCGACGGGCTCGGTGGTGTTTTGCGCAAAGTGCTGAGCCAGCAGCGCGCGGGTGTGATGCCGCGCCAGGTCGGTTCGCTGGTTCAGCACATGCTGCTGGTGGCCAACACCGGTGGCAGACCCGAACACTGGCTCGACTCGCACCCGCCGCTGGCACAGCGCATTCGCCGCATCTACGGTCGGGACATGGGCCCTTTGCCCTTGCAGCGCGACGACGAGCCGAAGGCCCTTGCCGTCGAGCCCCCCGTGGTAGCTGACGGGAGTGGGCCCGGCTGGACCTTGAGCTGAGCGTGGCGGCGCGGGTGTGTGACACTCGCCGTCTTCGCCGCTCTCGGCGCCTCCCACGAAACCCGTCTTGACCGCCTCGGCCCCGCCCCGCCCACCCGCTCCCCCAGGCCCCGCACTGGCCACCCAGTTGCGCCACACCGCCGCCTGCGTGCTGGCGGTGGAGCAGGGGCGCTCGCTCAGCGAGGTTTTGCCTGAGGTGACCGCGTCTTTGCGGCCAGGAGTGCAGGCGCTCACTTTTCACGCCTTGCGCCATTGGGGTACCTCGCGGGCGGTGGTGGGGTTGCTGGTGCAGCGCAAGCCCACGCTGGCGTTGCAAGCCCTGCTGTGCAGCGCCATCGCGCTGCTGCTGGGCGATGCCGACGAGCAGGCACCCCGGTATCCCGAGCACACCGTGGTGAACCAGACCGTGGAAGCCGCGCGCCAGGACCGCCGCACCGAGCGCCAGGCGCCCTTCGTCAATGCGTGCCTGCGCCGCTTTCTGCGCGAGCGCGACGCGCTGCGCGCACAGGTCGACACCGACCCGGTGGCCCGCTGGAACCACCCGCGCTGGTGGATCGAGCGCCTTCAACGCGACCACCCCGAACATTGGCAGGCCATTCTGGCCGCCAACAACGAGCCCGGCCCGATGGCCCTGCGCGTGAACCGGCGCCACACCGACCGCGCCAGCTACCTGGAGGCGCTGCGTGCCTTGGGCCTGGACGCCACCGCGGTCGGCAGCGACGGTCTGGTGCTGCAGACGCCCCAACCGGTCGAGCGCCTGCCCGGCTTCGCTCAGGGCGACTGTTCGGTGCAAGACGCTGCCGCCCAGCTGGCCGCCGATGTGCTGCTCGGTGGGCGTGACTGGCCCGTGGACAGCCGTGTGCTTGACGCCTGCGCCGCTCCCGGCGGCAAGACGGCGCACCTGCTCGAGAGAGCCGACCTTGACCTGCTGGCGCTGGACGTCGACCCGCGCCGTTGCGAACGCATTCAGGACACGCTAGCGCGCCTGGGACTGCATGCGCAGGTGCGGTGTGCGGACGCCGCACGGCCTTCAGACTGGTGGGACGAGCGGGCGTTCGACGCCATCTTGCTGGACGCGCCGTGCACCGCCTCCGGTATCGTGCGCCGCCATCCTGACGTGCGCTGGTTGCGCCGGTCCAGTGACGTGGACGCACTCGTCACCACGCAGCGTGCGCTGCTCGAATCGCTCTGGCCTTTGCTCAAGCCCGGTGGCCGGCTCGTCTACGCCACCTGCTCGGTGTTCCGCGCCGAAGGCTCGGAGCAGGTGCGATCGTTCCTTGTGCACCACACTGATGCAGTGCTGCAGCCTTCACCGGGCCATTTGCTGCCCGGTAAGGCCGGCTTGCATGGGGAGTTCAACGACAATCCCCCAGGTGGATACGACGGCTTTTTCTACGCCTGCATCGACAAGGCCCCGCCTTGAACGAGCAATTCCAGCCCTCCGCAGCACCCGCGCCATGATCCGTTGGCACGGGCTCTGCCTGGGGGTGGTGCTGTCGTTGCTGATGTTCTGGCCTGCCCATGCGCAGGCGCCGCAGGTGCAGCAAATCAGTTTGCTGCGCACCACCGAGGGCCTGCTGCTCTCCGCCCGCATGGGGCTCCAACCCGCTGCGGTGGTGGAAGACGCCCTGTACAAGGCCGTGCCCCTCTACTTCGTGTGGCATGCCGATGTGTACCGCGCCCGCTGGTACTGGACCGACAAACGCGTGGCCACGGCCACCCGCACGCTGCGCCTGGCTTACCAGCCGCTCACGCGGCGCTGGCGGGTGAGCCTGTCCAACGACATGGCCGCCGCTGCCGGCGGGGCGGGACTGCAATACGCGCTGCACCAGAATTTCGACTCCCTGAATGAGGCGCTGGCTGGCGTTGGTCGGGTGGCGCGGTGGCGGCTGGCCGATGCCGCGCGCCTGGAGCCCGGCGCTGATCATGAAGTGGAGTTCTCTTTCCGCCTCGACCTCACCTTGCTGCCCCGGCCCTTCCAGATCGGCATGGCCAACCAGGCCGAATGGAACGTGGAGGTCCGCCAGACACTTCGCGTGCCTGAGCGCGTCGAGCCTGAAAAGGCGGCAGACCAGGCCACCGGCGTGCATGCCGTCGAGCTCACGGGTGAAGCCAGCGTGAGCGAGCCCACGCGCTGACGGTCATGCGCAGCGCACACGGCCAGACCCGTGTTGACCCCGCCATGACGCCGGTCCACACCACCCCGCCCAAAGCCAAACCGGCGGCCGTGCGCTGGGCCATCGGCGCGGGCCTGGTGTTCATGGCTGGCGTGGGCATGGTGCTGCTGTTCCTGCTCACGCTGGCCACCAACAACCGCGCCTTCTACGAACAGAACTTCAACTGGCTGGTCGGCATCAACGTGGCCGTGGCGGCCTTTCTTCTGCTGGTCATCTTGTGGCTGGCGATGCGCCTGACGCTGCGCCTCAAGCGCGGCAAATTCGGCAGCCGCCTGCTCATCAAGCTGGCCGGCATCATCGGTCTCGTGGGCATCCTGCCGGGTCTGCTTATATACACCGTGTCGTACCAGTTTGTCTCGCGCTCGATCGAGAGCTGGTTCGACGTGCGGGTGGAGTCGGCGCTGGCCGCTGGCCTCAACCTGGGGCGCACCACCCTCGACACGCTCACCGCCGACCTCAGCAGCAAGACACGGGTGGCCGCCGAAGGTTTGTCGCGCTTGCCGAACTCATCGGCTGTGCTGGCACTGGAGCGTCTGCGCGAGCAACTGGGCGTGACCGACCTGGTGCTCTGGGGGGCGAGCGGTCAGGCGCTGGGCAGCTCGGGCATTTCACGCTTCGACATCAATCCCGAGCGGCCCACCGCAGCGCAGTTTCGCAGCGCCCGGGCCGCCCGTGTGGTGGCGCAGATCGAAGGACTGGAAGAAGACGGCAGTGGCGAGATCGAGGCGCTGATCGCGGCCAGCCAGCCGCGCATCAAGGTGCTGGCGCTGGTGAGCCCGCCCAACTTCGGCTTCAGCGCCGAGCCGCGCTACCTTCAGGTGGTGGTGCCGCTGCCCGGTGCGCTGGTGACCGACGCGCTCGCGGTGCAGGTGGCCAACCGCGAATACCAGGAACGCGCGCTCACGCGCGAAGGCCTGCGCCGCATGTACATCGGCACGCTCACGCTGGCGCTGTTTCTGGCGGTGTTCGGCGCCGTGCTGCTGGCGGTGTTGCTGGGCAACCAGCTGGTGCGCCCGCTGCTGGTGCTGGCCGAGGGCATGCGCGAAGTGGCGGCCGGCAACCTTGCGCCCAAAACCGCGCTGACCTCGCGCGATGAACTCGCCAGCCTCACACGCACGTTTGCGCACATGACGCAAGACCTGTCGGATGCGCGCACGGCCGCGCAGCACAGCATGGAGCAGGCCGACGCCGCGCGCGACAACCTGCAGACCATTCTGGACAACCTCACGGCCGGCGTCGTCGTGCTCGATGAGCAGGGCCGCGTGCTCAGCGTCAACCCCGGGGCGGCGCGCATCCTGCACACCCCGCTGGCCCTGCACCTGCGCCAGCCACTGGCCGATGTGCCCGGGCTCGAGTCGTTCGGTCAGGCCGTGCTGCAGCAGTTCGAGCGCTTTCTGTCTGAGCAGACCCAACACGAAGGCGGGCACTGGCAGCAGTCTTTCGAGCTCAGCGCCGATGGCAGCACGCCGTTTCAGGAAGGCCTCACGCTCATTGCGCGCGGCGCTCTGTTGCCCAACAACGAACGGCTGCTGGTGTTCGATGACGTGTCTGAAATGGTCTCGGCACAACGCGCCAAGGCCTGGGGTGAAGTCGCGCGGCGCCTGGCGCACGAGATCAAGAATCCGCTCACACCCATCCAGCTCTCTGCCGAGCGGCTGGCCATGAAGCTCGAAGGCAAGGTGCAGCCGCCCGAGCAGGCCATCCTCAACAAGTCGGTGCGCACCATCGTCGATCAGGTGGACGCGATGAAGCGCCTGGTCAACGAATTCCGCGACTACGCCCGCTTGCCCGCCGCCCAGCTCGCAGCGGTGGACCTCAATGCCCTGGTGCGCGACATCGTCGTGCTGTACGACAACGCAGCCGTGCCGGTGCGCCTCGAACTCGCCGACGACTTGCCGCAGGCCAAGGCCGATCCGCAGCAGGTGCGCCAGACCCTGCACAACCTCGTGCAGAACGCGCAAGACGCCATGGCTGGCGTGCCGGGTGCGCAAGTGGTGCTGCGCACGCGCCGCTCTGACTCCGGTCAATGGGTGCGCCTGTCGGTTCTCGACCAGGGCCCCGGCTTTGCCGAGCACATCCTCAAGCGCGCCTTCGAGCCTTACGTCACAACGAAGGTCAAGGGCACCGGTTTGGGGTTGGCGGTGGTCAAGAAGATCATGGACGAGCACGGGGGGCGCGTGGACCTGAGCAACCGCATGACCGAAGGCAAGGTGATCGGCGCGCAAGTGTCGTTATCATTCGCAGTTGCAAATTGACAACACGCTCCGAGGGACACACTCCGCGCCATGGCAACTATTCTGGTCGTAGACGATGAACTGGGGATCCGGGACCTGCTCTCTGAAATCCTCAACGACGAAGGCCATACGGTCGAACTCGCCGAAAACGCCGCGCAGGCCCGGGCCGTTCGCGCCCAGTTGCGCCCCGACCTCGTGTTGCTCGATATCTGGATGCCGGACACCGATGGCGTGACCCTGCTCAAGGAATGGGCCAGCACCGGCCTGCTGTCCATGCCCGTGATCATGATGAGCGGCCACGCCACCATCGACACGGCCGTGGAAGCAACGCGCATCGGCGCCACCGCGTTTCTTGAAAAGCCCATCACCATGGCCAAGCTGCTCAAGGCGGTTGACCAAGGGCTGAACAAGACGCCCGCCAAACCCGGTGGCAACCTGGCGCCCACCCTGCGCATGGTGGGCTCACTCTCGGCCGACCTCGCCGTGGAAACCACGATGGCCGGCGTGACCTTGCCCGAGCCGGTGCTCGACCTGGGCCCGCAGTCCCTGCAGTCTTTCAACCTCGACGGACCCTTGCGCGAAGCGCGCGACGAGTTCGAGAAGGCCTACTTCGAATACCACCTGGCCAAGGAGTCCGGCTCCATGACCCGCGTGGCCGAAAAGACCGGCCTGGAGCGCACCCACCTCTATCGAAAGCTCAAGCAGCTCGGCGTGGACCTCGCCCGCAGCAAGCGCAGCGCACTCTGATCGGCGGCCTTCTTCGGGGAGGCTTTTGAAGCTGCTACAATCTCGCTTCTTTCCAAGGCCCGGTAGCTCAGTTGGTAGAGCAGCGGATTGAAAATCCGCGTGTCGATGGTTCGATTCCGTCCCAGGCCACCATCTTTCTTTCTCAGACGATCCCAAGTCAGCTCAGAAGTCCTTGTAAATCAAGGGCTTAGCCCGAAAAGGCGGCTCAAGCGGTATCGTTTAATCTCACAAAATCCTGTTCTTGCGTGTACCCAACGGTGTACCCCAGACTGCTTTTCAACCGCAGTCATTTTTGGGTACACCATGGGTCAACTCAACGAGCTTCAGATCAAGGCGGCAGCGCCGCGTGACAAGGAATATTTGCTGGCGGACGGCGATGGTCTTTACCTTCGCGTGCGGCCGACCGGCAAGGTGTGGGTCTACCGCTACAAGCAGTTCGGCAAAGAAGCCAAGCTGACCCTCGGCCACTACCCGGTGGTCTCGCTCGCGGCGGCGCGCAAGAAGGCGCGCGCCGAGGCCGAGAAGCGCGCTGACGGTATCGATCCCCGAGAGGCGCGGCGTGTGGAAGAGGAGCGCGAGCGCGTTTCTCGTCTGAACACCTTCGAACTCACGGCCCGCGCTTGGCACGCTCAGGCGAAGAAGGATCAGGAATGGTCGGACGGCTATGCCGTCAAGGTGATGCGCCATCTGGAACTGCACATCTTTCCGTGGATCGGCGCACTGGCGATGGAAGCCATTGCCCCCACGGAAGTGGTCCGGTGCCTGCACCGCATCAAGGAGCGCGGCCATTTGGAGACGGCGCAGCGGGTGCGCGAAGCGGTGCAGCACGTGTTCCAGTATGCGGTGGATGTGGGGACGCTGGGGGCGGGGCAAAACTTCGTGAACAAGCGCACCGGCGGTTTGCCGGCGCCGCGTGCCCGCCACTACGCGGCCATTACCGATCCACAGAAGCTGGGGCAGTTGCTGCGAGACATCCAGGCCTACAGCGGCAACGTCATCACCCGTGCGGCCCTGCAGCTTTCGCCGTTGCTATTCCAGCGCCCCGGCCAGTTGCGCCTCGCGCATTGGGAGGACGTGAACCTCGACCAAGCCGTGTGGCGTTGCCCACCGGAGAAGATGAAGCTGCGGGAATGGAAGAAGCGCGACAGCCGCACGCCGACCCACCTCGTGCCATTGCCTACCCAGGCCGTCGCTATCCTGCGGGATCTTCTCCCGCTGACCGGCCCCACCGGACCGATCTTCAAGAGCATGGCCAAGCGCTCGGAGAAGACGCGCTACATGAGCGACAACACCGTCAACAGCGCCTTGCGAACGCTCGGCTACGACACGAAGGAACAGATCACGGGGCATGGCTTCCGTGCCACGGCGCGCACCCTGATCCGCGAACTGCTGGGCTGGGACCGCGAGGTGATCGAGCGGCATCTGGCGCACGTGTCGGACGAGGAGCTGGGCGGCAGCTACGACAGGACGACGCACTTCGAGCAACGCCGCCGGATGATCCAGGTCTGGGCGGACCTGCTGGATCACCTTGCTGCGGGCAAGCCGGTGGGGCCGGTGCGCGACCTGCGTCAGACCGACCCGGTGCCGCAGGAACTCAAGGAATGCTTTGCCTCGTTTGCAAGTGCTGAAAACGGGGAGGGCTTTCTGGCTGAGGCGTAGCCGTCCGATAGCCTGCTGGATCGTCGATCCATGCCTGAAGCTCGAAGCTGGACCACGCGGAAGCCCGACCTCCCAGGTGAACCGGGGCAGGAAAGCGCCCTTCCGCAACACGTCGGTAGATCGTCGAGCGGCTGAGAGCAGAGATCCGCATCACGTCGCGCAAGCGGTAGTAGGCGGGCGGAGCCTTGGAGGTGTTCGGCTTGGGGAGGGTCTGGTGGAAGAGCATGGCGATTCCTTATCGGGCAATGCCGAAAGGATGCGTCTCATCAAGGCCCAGACCAACCCAGGGGAGAGAGGCTAAGCGTACGCGGTACGAAAGTAGGGCATCCGCAGCCACGTTTACGACCACTTGCGCGGAGCCGTTGACCCAACGCCCAAGCGCCAATGACAGCAACCTGAGCCGTCTGCGAGAAAAAGGCCTACGGTGCTGCTGTGGTCTGTATGGCCGCGGGCCGGGCCTTACGCTTCTTGATCGTGTCTGCGCTTCGCTTCTCGATCTGCCCACGCCATGTTTCCAGCGCCATGATGTCGGCGAGGAGTTCATCAGGTTCCGGAATGGCGACGCCACCCATGAGCGCTTTGTCGTGCGCATAGTTGGAGCACTTCGCCATGCCCGCATTCACCTGGGCGTAGTCGTCATCCTCGACCACCACACCTACCAGCCGCTGGGTCTCGACACCTGTAAGCGCACGGTCATCCCACCCTTGAGGTTCACGACGTAAGCGGCAACGATGGTGTCCACCAAACGAGTGAACCGACCCCCAAACCTTGGACAGTTATGGTTTCATGCGGGCGCCGCGGCGGCCTGCGTCCTGTACGCCACTGGGCTCAGGCCTCCGAGCCCGATCTTGATGCGATCCACGTTGTAGTAGCGAATGTAGTCGTGAAGGGCGGCCTTCAACGTCTCGGTCGTGTCGAACTTGTTGAGATGGAACAACTCGCACTTCAGCGTTCCGAAGAAGCTCTCCATGGCTGCGTTGTCATAGCAGTTGCCCTTCCGCGACATGCTCTGAACGACCCCGCTTTGATGCAGGCGTTGGCGGTACGCGGGCATGCGGTACTGCCATCCTTGGTCCGAATGCAGGATCGGTCGCTGGCCTGAGTCGAGCCGGTTGAACGCCTTGGTGAGCATGTTCTTGATCATGACCGGCAGTGGACGCTCTGCAATCTCGTACGACACGATCTCGCGGTTGTAGAGATCCATCACCGGCGACAGGTACAGCTTCTGGTTGTTCACCTTGAACTCGGTCACATCGGTCACCCACTTCTGATTGGGCTCATCAGCCGTGAAGTCGCGCTCCAAGCGGTCCGGGGCCGTCTCGGAAGCTGCGCCGTCATAGGCCTTGTAGCGTTTTGGGCGGACCAGCGACTTCAACTGCATCTCGACCATCAGCTTTTGGACCGTCTTGTGGTTGACGACGAGACCTTGCTGGCGCAGCTCAGCGGTGACCCGTCGATAGCCATATCGGCCTTTGTGACGGTTGAAGATCTCGCGGATCTTCGCTTTCAGGTCGCAGCGTTTGTCACCCGTGCGGATAGCCTTCAGCTGGTAGTAGAAGCTGCTGCGCGCCAGCTCAGCCGCGCGCAGCAGATCGGCGAGAGGGAAGTGCGGCCTCAACTCGAGCACGATCAACGTCCTTTCACGGGCGCCGAGCGCGACTTGGTTCGAGTCAAGGCCTGCACTTTTTTTAGGTAAGCATTCTCCGCGCGCAGTTGCTGGAGATCGCGTAGCAACTCTTCGCGGCTGCGTTGGTCGTTCGTCACCGCCTCGCGGTCATCGTGCCTGCTCGGCGGCTTGCTCATCCTCGTCTGTTCCCATTTCCAGCCAGGCTGCAAAGCTGCTGCCCCATGAGCGGCGTACAACCGGATCCACTCCGCTACCAGGTCGAGGCGCCGGATGTTGAAGAGGGCCGCAACCTGCCTACACGACAGACCCTTATCCTGCATCCGGCGCAGGACCTCGAGCTTGAAGTTCAGATCGTAGATGACGCGCCTTTTCGCCACCAGACCAGCTTTCCCATTGGCCTCGTACGCGGCGATCCACGCCCTCAGCGAATCAACGCCGACGTCGTGCGCGCTGGCGGTGGCGCGCAAGCCGCCAGCGCCCTTCCGGTAGGCCGTGACGGCAGCAAACTTCTGTTTCTCTGTGTACCTGGTCACTTCGATTCCTCGAATTCGTCCAGGTTTCGGGGGTCAGATCACGAGATAGGTGGACACCATGAACGAAGCCAAGAACAAGACCCGTCGGCGCCACAGCGCCGAGCTCAAGCAACAGATCCTGGCCGAGTGCGCCCAGCCCGGTGCATCGGTGGCCAGGGTTGCGCTCTCGCACGGCATCAACGCCAACGTCGTGCACAAGTGGCGCCGACTGGCCCATGCCCCCAGCACAGATGTGCAAGTCCCCACCTTCGTGCCGGTGGCGCTGCCTGCGCCCAGTTGCGCGCCGGCCCCGGACATCCGCATCGAGTTGCGCCGTGGCGCCACAAGCGTCTCGCTGACGTGGCCGGTCGGTGCTGCCGAGCACTGCGCAGCCTGGATGCGGGAGCTGCTCAAGTGATCCGCATCGATGCCCTGTGGCTGGCCACCGATCCACTGGACATGCGTGCCGGCACAGACACCGCTGTGGCCCGAGTGGTGGCCGTCTTCGGTGCTGCGCGCCCGCATCACGCCTACCTGTTTGCCAACCGGCGAGCCAACCGCATGAAGGTGCTGGTGCACGACGGCATCGGGGTGTGGCTGGCAGCACGGCGCCTGAACAGCGGCAAGTTCGTCTGGCCTCGTGAGGGTGCGTTGACCGCCACGCTCAGTCGCTCGCAGTTCGATGCGCTGGTGCTGGGCCTGCCCTGGCAGCGTCTGGGCGATGGTGGCGTCATCACCGTGATCTGACTGGCCTGTGCGCAAGCACTTGCCAATTGGGGCATGCGCCGATGGTGCGGCTGCACCGGCGCTGGCACAGTCCTGCCCATGGTGGTCGATCCGCAATCGCTGGAGAGTCTGAGTGCAGAACAACTGCGCGAGCTGACCGCTCGGCTGATGGTTCAGGTTCGCCACCAGAGCGCGCTGCTGGACAAGCTCACCCACGAGAACGCGCTGCTCAAGCGCATGAAGTTCGCCGCCCAGTCCGAGCGATTCAACCCCGAGCAGAAGAGCCTGCTCGAAGACGAGATTGAAGCGGACCTGGCGGCCGTGGCCAGCGAGATCGACGCCCTGGCGCAGACGCAAGCACCGGCCACCTCCGAGAAGAAACAAGCCAAGCGGCTGCCCTTGCCAGCGCACCTGCCACGCCGCGAGATCCGCCACGAACCCACGTCCACCAAATGCGCGTGTGGGTGTCAGATGAAGCGCGTGGGCGAGGACGTGGCCGAGAAGCTGGACTATGTGCCCGGCGTCTTCAGCGTCGAGCGCCACATCCGCGGCAAGTGGGCCTGCGCCCGGTGCGAGACCATTCAACAGACACCGGTCGACGCGCACGTCATCGACAAAGGTATCCCCACCACCGGCCTGCTGGCCCAGGTGCTGGTGGGCAAGTACGCCGATCACCTGCCGCTGTACCGGCAGGAGGCGATCTTCGGCCGCGCCGGCCTGGCCATCCCGCGCTCGACCCTGGCGCAGTGGGTGGGCACCTGCGGGGTGCGGCTGCAGCCGCTGGTCGATGCACTGAAGACCGAGAGCCTGGGCCACCGGGTGCTGCACGCCGATGAGACACCGGTGGCCATGCTCAAGCCCGGCGAGGGCAAGACGCACCGCGCTTACCTCTGGGCCTATGCGCCGGGGGCCTTCGAAGGCATCAAGGCTGTGGTCTACGACTTCTGCGAGTCGCGCTCGGGCGAACACGCCCGGCGCTTCCTGGGCCACGGCACCGACAAGGCCTGGAAGGGCAGCCTGATCTGCGACGACTTCAGTGGCTACAAGGCGCTGATCGCCAGCGGCGTGACCGAGGTGGGTTGCCTGGCCCACGCAAGACGCAAGTTCTTCGACCTGCACGCGGCCAACCAGAGCCAGATCGCCGGATTCGCGCTGCAGCAGTTCGCCCGGGTCTATGAGATCGAGCGCGGGGTCAAAGAGTTGGACACCGAGCAGCGGCAAGCCGTTCGGCAGCAGCAGACCCGGCCGATCCTGGACGCCCTGCATGAATGGATGACGCTGCAACGGCGCCAGGTGCCCGACGGATCAGCAACCGCCAAGGCGCTGGACTACAGCCTGCGGCGCTGGGATGCGCTGACCCGATTCGTGGATGACGGACAACTGCCGGTGGACAACAACTGGATCGAGAACCAGATCCGGCCCATTGCCATCGGTCGCAACAACTGGCTGTTTGCCGGCAGCCTGCGTGCGGGCCAGCGAGCGGCCGCCGTCATGAGCCTGATTCAGTCGGCCCGCATGAACGGGCATGACCCATACGCCTACCTCAAGGACATCCTCACGCGACTGCCCACGCACAAGGCCAGCCGCATTGACCAGCTATTGCCGCACCGCTGGAAACCCGCCGACGCCTGATCATCAGCCTCTGTGGACCTGTGTTTGCCGGACGCTTACCGACACCTTTGCGGAAGCGAAGGATGACCTCACGCAGCAGCACCTCTTCGACGGCGCGCTCCCACGCCATGCGCAAACGGAAATAGGCTTCAACGGTCAGTCTCCGGCATTCCTGTTCTTCGCCGTCCTTGTGGAGCTTGGCGACGGTTTGATGCTGGGCCTTCAGGGCACCGATCCGCTTGCTCGCGGTTTTTCCCTCGAACGGCAGATCCGGATCGGCAATCCCAAAACCTTCGGCGCGCCGGATCAGGCTTTGGGTGGCAATCGAGACGCCAGCCAGTTTCGCCTCCTCGGCGAGCAGGCACAGGAAGTAGATGTCATGGGTGAATACGATGACTTGGCGTTGTGCTGCCTCGACGGCCAGGCGCCTCGCGACACGCTCGCGCCGGCGGTGGTCGAGGGATGACACTGGATCATCAAACACGATGCCGCCCTTGCCCCCGCTCAGTCCCACTTCGGCCAGAAAGGAGCCGATCGCGATTGCGCGTTGCTCCCCCTCGCTCAGGATGTCGCCCGGACTGCGGCTTTGCGGCAACTCCAGCTTGAGTTTGTGCAGGGCTTTGCCCCGGTCCGAACGGCTCTGCAACGTCACGCGCAGTGTCCCAACGCCCAGCGCCTTGAACTCGCGGTTCAGCGCCTCGGCCAATTCCTTGGATACCACCTTTTCCGCCAGTTCCGATGCCTTCAACGAGATGGCGTTGGTCTTCACGGCCGATAGACATTTCGTGAGTTTGGCTTGATGGGCGAGCCGAGCGACGGCCGTGACGACGGCATCCTTGACCTGGCTAAGCCGCACCCGTGCATCCAGTTCCACGAACTGCATTTGCAAGGCTGCTCGGGCCTTCTCATCCGAGGCCTTCTCCAGGGTCTCGGCTTCGGCATTCAGCTTGTTCGCCAACGCCTGAAGCCGCTCTGCCGGATTGACCAGGGCCTGATCGAGGCTGTCCCACTGGTGCGAGAGCACGGCCGCTTTGATGGCCTCCTGGCGAGCCGTCAGAAGAGGCTCGAAAGCCTTGGCATCGGTGGCAAGTTGCGCGTCCAGGGCTTCGATCTCTCCATGCGTCACATCATCGAGGTTCAGCGTCAGGATCTGTGCAATGAACGGCTTGTATTCGGCGTACAAAGCGACACGGCGTGCCTGGGATGTTTTCTCCGCTTCTTGTTGAATGAAGGCTTCGAAGCGCAGCAAGCGGTCAGCACCTTCGGCGAGAGGTTGCTGGCAAAGGGGGCAAGGAGCTTCCGCGCCCAGCTCGGGAAACGCCTTGTCCGGATGGGATTCGACCGCGAACTTGCGAGCTGCATCGAAAAGTTCGCGCCATGCCTCGCCGCCGGTGCCCGGCAGCAAATTCTCACCTTCCTTGAATTGCTTCGCCGCGAGCGCGGCCGCAGCCTGCGCCGTGCGATAGCTGTCCGCCAGGCCTTTCAGTTTGGCGACAACGGCTTGATCTACCAGCGCGCCTTTGTTGGACGCATTCGTCGCGATGGCCGCCACACGACGGGCACGCAAGCGCAGTTGAGTGGCTTTCTCCTTCGGGTTGTTCTCCTTCAGACTTTTGTCCAGGGACACATGCTGGGCAAGTTCCTCCGGGGTCAACGTAGCGAGTGCATCGATCTGGGCTTGGGTCGTTTTGGCAGAAAGAGACGCGATCAGCTTGCCGACGAGCGTGTCGCCCTGCAGGGGCGCGAACGCCGTGAGATCGGCGGCGGAATGTGCATACTCAGTCTCTACCGCCGCCTTGAGCTGCTTGCAGATCTTCGCCAGTCCCTCGAACACATCAAGCCCGTAGGGCACATAGGAAAAATCGTCCTCGCTATCGAGGTACGCACGAGCGCAGCGCGAGTCGAAAATCGCAAACGATGACAGCGCAGCCGGAGCCGGCTTTCCATGCACCCAGTGTGCATCCTGCGCAACTCCGTCGATGGCAATCTGGAAGATGGCTTCGGGGTTCCCGGCCTTGCCTGCAGGCAGATTGGCGTTCGGATGAATCGGTTCCGTCCGGTCGCGCGCACGACATGCGCGTTTGAGCACGCGCGAGTATCCCGATTTGCCTGAACCGTTATCGCCATAGATGACTGTCATCCCGGAAGCGCCGAAAGGCAGATGCTGATTCTCCGCAATCGCATTGACATGCCGCATGTTCTTCATGGCATGCAGTTCAACGTGGGTTGTCACTTTTACCGGAGCTGGAATCTGCTCGGCTGTGAGTGGCTGGGGCTTGCGGTCCTTGGGGTCCGGAATGCCATGCGCGGCCTTGAGCAACGCGAACAGGTCGTCCTGGTCTTCTATCGTGAGCGCTTGCTTGGCCAGCAGGCGTGCCACGGCATCGCTCTGCCAGGCAGGCAATCCCTTCGTCCAGTCCAGTATTTCCTGCAGTATCGACATGGGTCTCCTCCAGTCGTCGCTGTCTTACCGTCCAGAAGGCACCCACCTGATTGCGGAATGGCGTAGAGCGACGTTCGATGTTTCAAGTAGAAACATTATGGTGTCCCGGCGTTCCGCCGTCGGGCTCGCGGGCTGCGCCCCGCGCTTCGTGCCGAATCGCGGCCATCCGGCTTTGATCCCTGACACCTCCGGCCCTTGAGGCCTGCGCGCTGCGCTTGCCAATGCAGGTGTGGTGTGTGGTGGGCTGGCTTGCTGGTCCCCTTCATCCTTGCACACCGTTCTCGCGCTCAAGGTCTACGCGTGCCTTGCACGCTGGCGTCCTGTCGGCCGTCTTCGAACCTGTGACCGCTGCGCTGCGGCGTGCCGGGTGCCGGTTCCGGGCAATTCCGCCCGAGCAACCGGAGATCGTCATGAACGACAAATCACACGTTTCGCTGGAACAACACGTCTGCCTGGTCTGCGGCGTGGCTTTCGACACCGGCGCCATCCTGCTGGACAAGCGCCTGCGCGCGAGCCTGGAGCGCCACACGGCGACCGGCTGGGGCCTGTGCGCCGAACACCAGAAACTGGCCGATGATGGCTTCGTCGCGCTGGTCGAATGCGATCCGCAGCGCAGCGGCTCGCCGGCGAGCAACGGCAACCTGAAGCCCGAGCAGGCGTATCGGACGGGACGGCTGGCCCATCTCAAGCGCGAGGTGTTCTCCAGGCTGTTCAACGTGCCGATTAAGGACAAGCAGGCTTGCGTCTTCGTCGAGCCAGGCGTGATTGAGCAGTTGCAGTCGATGGTGGCGTCGGCGGCGGATTGATCGACCGCTGACACCATCGGTGCGTCGTCTCGCGGGACGGCGCACTTTTTTTGCTGCGCCTGGTGTCGATGACTCCGCGCCTTCGGCGCTGCGCGCTGCGCTTGCCCTCCAGGGGATCGGCCAGTGGCCCATCCCCGCCGCGCTGCGCTTGGCGCCCCTGCAAGCCCGCCGAACCGGCTGCGCCGGATCGGCCACCCCACTGAACAGCCGAAGCGCACCCCGCACACAGGGGCGTGCAGTGGAGGCCGGTCTATGCCCGGCCTGGGTGACTTCTGTCCTCCCGCTCGAACGTGTTCTCTCCGGTGGCGGGACCCGCCACCTGCGCGCCGCCCTTGGCGGCTTGCCTGGCCTCTGCGGGTGCTCCTTCCGTCAAGGGCCGCTACGGCGCCCGTGTCCTCGGCTTCGCCTGCGGGCCGCGCCAGCGCCTTCGCTTCCTCCCTTGACGGCGCACCCGCGCCGGCCCCAGCCGGCCCTCAAGGCCGCGAAAGCGCTTCGCGGCCCCTGCGGAGCCCGAACTTCCAAGGAGAGCGCCTATGCAGAGCACCGAGTGATCCACCCACCCCTGTTTCTTTTCTTTCCATTCCTGTTGAACGTCCCCGAGAGGGACAAGGAGTCATCATCATGAATACCGTTTCCCATTCCGAATCCCAGGCCCTGCATGCCGTGGCCGCTGCTGCCGCTGCAGCAGCGGCAGGCGAAGCCATCACCTTCCCGGTGGCCGCGCCCTATGAACTGCACCTGATCGCACTGTCCAAACTGCGGCCCTCGGCGCGCAACGTGCGCAAGAGCGGCGGCACCGCGATTCCCGAACTCGCGGCTTCCATCGTCCGGGTCGGGCTGCTGCAGAACCTCACCGTGATCGCAGCGCCCGATGGCGAGCACTTCGAGGTGGTCGCGGGCAAGCGGCGGCTGGCGGCATTGAAACTGCTTGCCAAGCGGCACAAGCTCGGGAGGGACCATCCGGTGCCCTGCCTGCTGGTGCCCGATGCGTCGGCGCGCACCGTCAGCCTCACGGAAAACGTGCACCGCGAATCCATGTCGCCGGTGGATGAACTGTTCGCATGGAAGGCGCTGGCGTCGGAAGGGCGGGCGCTGGAAGACATCGCGGCGGACTTCGGCGTCACGCCGCTGGTGGTCCGACGGCGGCTGAAACTCGCCAACGTCTCGCCGCGTCTGCTGGCGGACTACCAGCAGGGGTCCGTCTCGCTGGAGCAGTTGATGGCACTCGCCATCACAGACGACCATAAGGCCCAAGAGGCTGCGTTCTATGAAGCCCCGCAGTGGCAGCGCAGCGCGGAATCGCTGCGCGATCACCTGACCTGCGAAGAGATCGACGCCAGCCGCGATGCGGTGGCGCGCTTCGTGGGGGTGGAAGCCTACGAAGCGGCGGGCGGCGGCATCCGGCGCGATCTGTTCTCGGACGAGCAGAACGGGGTGTTTCTCACCGATGCCGGGTTGCTGGACTCTCTTGCGCGGGACAAGCTCAGCGCCGTGGCCGAATCCGTGCGGGCCGAAGGCTGGGGCTGGGTGGAGGCCGCCCCGCGTGCCACGGCAGCGGAACTGCATGGCTTCCAGCGGGTGCGGCCCACGCGCCGGGAGCCGGGCAAGGCCGAGGCCAAGCGCATTGCCAAGCTGGAGGCCGAGCAGAGCCGCATTCAGGACAAGCTCGACGACGAGGACGCCGACCTGTCCGACGATGGTGTGCAGGCGCTGCACGAGGAGCTGGACCGGCTAGGCGATGAACTGGACGCCATCGAGCAGACCTTGATGGTGTACGCGCGGGGTGTGGTGCCGGTGGCCGGGGCCGTGGTGTCGGTCGATCACATGGGCGCGGTCGTGGTGCATCGTGGGCTGCTGCGCGAGGAACAGGCCAAGGCGTTGCGGGCGCGGGAGCGGCAGGAGGCCGGGGGGACGGCCAGCGAAGGCGCCAGCGGCGGCGCAGATGCGGAGGATGCCGAACCGGCCAAGCCGGGCATTTCGGAGAGGCTGGCGAAGCGGCTGAGTGCGCACCGCACCGCCGCCTTGCAGGCTGAGGTGGCCCGGCATCCGCACATCGCGCTGGTGGCCGTGGTGCATCAACTGGCGCACCGCGTCATCCTCGGCGGCTATGGCGGCACGCCCATCAACATCACGGCATCCGCGCAGGACAGGCTGGTGCAATACGCGCCGGACGTGGACGAGGCCCCAGCGGCGGTGGGCCTGCGCGAGGTGCGGGAGGCCTGGGCGGCACGCCTGCCCGGCAACCCGCAAGCGCTGTTCACCGAACTGCTGGCGATGCCGCAAAGCGAACTGCTGTCGCTGCTGGCCGTGTGCGTGGGTTACACCGTCTCGGCCATCGCCTCGCACGAAAGCGAGGTTCCCGCTGCCGCGCTGGCGCAGGCCGTGGGCCTGGACATGCACGGCTGGTGGACGCCGACCGCTGCGGGTTACTTCGATCACGTGTCGAAAGCCAAGGCACTGGAGGCGGTGCAGGTGTTCGCGCCGGGCGAGGTTCACCGGCTGGCCAAGCTCAAGAAGGCGCAGATCGCCAGCGAGGCCGAGCGGCTGGCGGCGGGGTCGGGGTGGCTGCCGGTCATGTTCAGGCAACCGGAGGCGGTTGCCGCCGTAGAGCAGGCCGGGGTTGACGCGGATGCGGACAGCGTGGAGCTTGACGCAGACGAAGGAGCGCATGCCACGGCGTGAATCGGTGCCCCGGCTTCGGCCGGGGCTTTCCGGTCTTGTCCCGCGCCTCGGCCTGCGGTCTCGGCGCGGCGCGCGCGGCGGGTGTGCCGCGCGCGTTTGAACTTCTGGATTCCAGCGGGCTTTGCCCGTGCCTCCTGGCAAGGCGCCTCGCCGTGTGGTGCGCGGGCTTGCGATCGGCCTTGCTGCACCCGGTTGTGCGTGAGGGCGCTGTCCTCGATGCTGGCAGGGCGCAATCGCCGTGATCGACGGTGGCTCGCCGACAGGCCGGATGCCATGCTGACTTCTCTGCCGCTGCTTTCTTCCTCTCTGCTGTCGGGCCGATGCGGCGGGGCGTTCTGCCCTGTCCCTGGACTCTCTGGTCAGCCGGCTTGGCGTTCGGCGGGGCCGAACCCATGCCGGAAGGCGGTTGCCGTGTGGATGTTGCCTGTGCTCGTGGTCCTTTGCGAGGCGTTGGTCCGCTCCCACGGCCTTGTCTTTGAGCGTGAATCCTGGCGCGGGCACGGCACCCCTTCTCTTCGCTGCCGCTGCGTTGCGGTGCGCCTCGGGCTTGTTCGCCGCAACCGGCCTGCCCAACAAATTTCCCCTGCGCTGCGCGCATTCCTCGCGAGGCAAATTTCCCGGGCCTGCCGGTCCTCCACGTTGTTTCGGCCCTTCGCTGCGCTGCGGGTGCGGCGCGCCCGGCACCTTGCCTGACCGGATCACCGCACAAGGCCGCGATGGGCGCGGACCTGGCACCACCTCGAAAGGAAATCATCATGAGCACCATCGGCAACTTCACCGTTTCGGGCAACGGCTTCACTGGCACGGTTCGCACCCTGACCTTGAACGTCAAGGTCCGCATCGTGCCCAGCGACAAGGGCAGCGAGCACGCCCCGGACTACCGCATCGTCGCGTCGGCGGGGCTGGAGATCGGCGCGGCCTGGAAGAAGGTCAGCAAGGCCGACCGGCCCTACCTGTCGGTGACGCTGGATGACCCGTCGTTCCCGGCGACGATCTACGCCCGCTTGGTCGAGGGCGAGGACGGCACGCACAACCTGATCTGGACGCGCAGCAAGGGCGACTGATTGCCGCCCCGGCGCCCCGCTTCGGCGGGGCGCCTTGTTGCGTTCGGCATCGACCTGGCGTCTCGCTCGGCGGTGGCGGGCGTTGTGTGGGGTGTGCTGGATGAAGTGGCTGGAGTTTCCCGTGGCCGTCGTAAAGATGATTTTGCTGCCTTGTGCTTTGACGGGTCGTCGTAAAGGCGTACAGCCGATTTCACTCTTCGTCGGGTTTCGGAGAAAGAGGTTCTGCGGTTCAACGATTCCGTGCGTCTCCGGCGATGCCGGACCGCGCTCTTGTGCTGCGCATCGAGCCGCCAGGCGTCTCGACCCATTCGGGCGCCGATCGCTGACGCCTTCGCGCCTGCGGCGCTGCGCGCTTCGCTTGCGGAAAACCGTGGCAGGCTGAGGGTGTGTGTGGGGCTGGCTAGCTGGTGAGCCCATCGTGCCACGGCGGTCTCGCCGTCAAGGTCTGCGCGTGCCTTGCACGCTGGCGGCCACCTTGCAGGATGGCCGTCTGCGAACCCTGACTGCTGCGCTGCGCCGTGACCCGGAGGGCTCGGGCAATCCCGCCCGGCTTCCTTTCGGAGATCCATCATGCAACTCGCATCCCGTTTCGCTCATCATTCCCCGTCGCTGCGCAGTAGCTCGCCGCTGACCGACGACCAGATCCGCGCGGTGGCGCCGTCCATCTTCGCCTTGGACAAGCACGCGAGCCGGTCCGACCGCTACACGTACATCCCGACCGGCGAGGTGCTGACCGCGCTGCGCAGGGAAGGCTTCGAGCCGTTCATGGTCTGCCAGACGCGCGTGCGGCAGGACGACCGGCGCGATTTCACCAAGCACATGGTGCGGCTGCGCCATGCGCGGCACATCGGCGATGCCGAGGCCAACGAGATCGTGCTGCTCAACTCGCACGACGGCACCAGCAGCTACCAGCTGATCGCGGGCTTGCTGCGCTATGCGTGCAGCAACGGACTGGTGTTCGGCGACACGTTCTCGGACGTGCGCGTGCACCACAAGGGGCAGATCGTGGACCGCGTGATCGAGGGCGCCTACGAGGTGCTCGACGGGTTCGACCTGGTGCGCGAACGCCGTGACGCAATGCGTGCGATCACGCTGGATGCCCAGGAGCAGGCGATCTTTGCGCGGGCGGCGCTGGCGCTGAAGTACGAGCCCGATCCGGTGCGGCCGGCACCGATCACCGAGACGCAGGTGCTGGAAGCCCGGCGCAGCGCCGATGCGCGTTCCGACCTGTGGTCCACGTTCAACCGGACCCAGGAGAACCTGCTGCAGGGAGGCATTCCGGGACGCAGCGCGACCGGGCGCCGGATGCGCACGCGGGCGGTGCAGGGCATCGACCAGAACCTGAAGCTCAACCGGGCGCTGTGGATGCTGGCCGAGGAGATGCGTCGGCTCAAGGGCTGATCATTGATGCGGTGCGCTCGCACCGCTTGACGTCTCATCGGGAGGAGTGCGCTGCTTCAGTGCTCCTTCCTCGACGAGTCGCTCATAGCTTTCCCGCAGCATTTCACGGAACCGGGCATGCTCTTCCTTGCAGGTGCCCTCCATTTCCTTGAAGCCGGTATCGATGGTGGATTCAGGGTGTTGAATCAATCGAATGGTGTCGCGCCCGAACCAACGCGAGTTCCATTTCGGTGTGATTTCAAGGACCAGGCCATCATGATGTAGCTTGAACTCCGCGTAGACCTTCGTGTGCCCCTGCACAAACTCGTAAATTTGAATCTCTGCGCTGTTTCCGAAATGAGAAATGGTGCCCCGTACAAGTTTGAAGTCCTTTGGAGGGAAGATTCCGCACAGCCTCTTTTCCGACATACCACCGTCAATGGTGTTGCCTGATGCCTGCAATGCCAGTGTCATCGATGAGTCGTTGGAAAGATTCATCTCCTCTAGGTTCACGATGCCTTCGAAGAAGTTGCTGAAGTAGCCGTGCCAAAGCTCCGTCTTGTAGTGCCACGCGACGATGCGATCCGCATAGCGCTTGAACGTCTCCTCGTCGCTGGCATGAACCTTCAGCAGTGTCAGGAGGCCGGTGACCAACGCAACCAAGGTGACCAGCACGCCGACGAAGAGCTTTGTTTTGGTCAAAGCGCCTTCTGACAGACCGAAGCGCCACCATTTCTTGTTCTTGGGCGTCGCGCGAAGGGAACTGGGCTTTCGCAGTTTCTTCTGCGGGATACGCAGGCTGCTCTTGCGATTGCTGTGCATCTGTATCGCAGTCAATTGCCGGGTAGCCGGGCCTCGGTTTCAAGAATGAGTTCCCCCGCACTACGCCCCAGTGCCCGTGCGATTTTCAGGATCACCGCCAGCGTGGGCATGTGCTCGCCGCGCTCGATCTTGCCCATGTGCGAGCGTTCGATGCCGGCCAGATGCGCGAGGGTTTCCTGGGCGATGCCTTCCTCCGTGCGGATCGCGCGCACGGCTGCGCCAAAGGCCAGGGCCGGCGCGGCCTCGAAGGTCGTTGCGCCGACGGGTCTTCCACGCTGGATTCCTCGCTTTGCTTGCATCGCAGCAAGCGTCGCGATGGATGCCTATTAAAACCACGTTAAAGATAACTATTTTTCACCAATGCACGCGGGACGGACCTAGAATTCCCGCTTATGCAAAGGCAGGCACAGCGCTCACCCATGCCCCACGGTATGCCCGGCCTAGAGGCCGGCCCTCTTTGACTCCTGGAGCTTCCATGGCCTTTCTGACCGATGAGCAGCGCCGCCGGATGCTGGCCAACGGTGTTGCCAGGGCGCGCGGCGAAGACAGCGATCCGTATCCGGTGGTCAAGCTCTACACGCCGGATGCCGGCGCTGCCTGGGTGCTCACGGCCCTGGCCGCCGATGGCGACCTGGCCTACGGGCTCATCGACGCGGGTACCGGGTTCCCTGAGTTGGGCGAGGTGAGCCTGGCCATGCTGGCCGGCATCAAGGGTCCGAAGGGCCTGCCCGTGGCGGTGGAGCCGCAGTACCGCCCACGCAAGACCTTGTCCGCCTACGTGGCGGACGCGCAGCGCGACGGCATGATCACAGACTAAGGGCCACTGGTTTCCGGCGGATACGCTCGGATGCCGAAGTTACCGCGCAGGCGCACCGCGCTGCGCTGCCCCGACGGGAAAGCGGCCCACACCGGCCTGATCCATGGCAGCTTGCCATCTTCAACCGAAGGAGCTTGCCGCCATGACGATGCACAGCGATCTCACCCCCGCGCCCTGGGCTGCCTCGGCCGCCTACCTCTATGCGCTGGACCTGGATGGGCCGACGCTGGCATGGGAGTATCTGCGCCGGCATCCCGGCTACCGCGTGGCCTGGCTCGGCGCGCCCCGCAAGCGGCGCGCCGCCATCGCACCACGCTGGGGCTTGCGATGTCGATCTTGATCCGCGCCTGGATGCGCGCGAGGCGCATCCGGTCTGGATCGGCGCCGAAGACCGGTTGCCGCACCTGCGCCTCGCGCAGGTGCGCGGCAGCGTGGGCGATGGTCCGGTCTTCGGCCTGTGGCGCATCCGTGGCCGCAAGCACCTGCTGCATGCGGGAGCCGATCTGATTCTTTGCGCACTGGACGGCCGGCAAAGGTTGCAGACCAGCGTGTCTCCCGCCTTGGCCGAGGGCTCGGCTTGCCGACTCTCCCTGCCGCCTGGCGGCGAAGCCGCGGCGGCCTCCGCCGCGCTGCAGGTCTTGCGCGGCGAACACCACGCACCGGCCTTTCGCCATGTTTCGCGCATGGACCTGCTGCACATGCGCGGCCTGCAGGCACTCGATGCCTTGCAGGCCGGCTGCGGCCACCGGGAGATCGCGGAAGCGGTCTTCGGCGCCGATGCCGCTGCCGGCCGCTGGCACGCCGACAGCGACCTGCGCGCCCAGATGCGCCACATCCTCTCCCGTGCGAAGGCCTTGATGGCGGGCGGCTACCTCCGGCTCGCTGGCGTGCGCCCCGGTTAGCGCCTGCCCACGGAGACGAGACTGGCCACCGAATCTCCCTTCGCAGCCCACCCCCCTTTGCCCAGACTGCCTCCATCGGGCCGCGAATCGTTTGCGGCCCATCCACCGAGATGGAGGCCTTCATGGCAGCAGGACATTCGATCCCTTCGCGCGGCGCGGCAGCGGCTGCGCCGCAGCCCGCCCCTGCGGTGCCGGCTGCAGCCGCAAAACCTGAATTCCTGACCACCGACGAGGCAGCCGCGCTGCTGCGGCTGTCGCCGCGCACGCTGGAGAAGCACCGCGTGCTGGGCGGCGGACCGCGCTTTCGGAAATTCGGCGCGCGCGTGGTCTACGCCATGGCGGACCTGCGCACCTGGGCCGACAGCCACACCTACGGTATGACCTCGGACCCCGGCTACGTGATGCGGGATTCGGTGCGCTGAGCGGAAATCGAAGGTGTCTGCCATGTCCCGGCGCTCCAGCGAACGCGAACAGCTCGCGCTGTTCCGCGCGCTGCCGGGCGACGACATGGCCCTGCGCGACGCGCAGGACCTGATGGCCTATCCCTTCTTCAGCCTGGCCAAGTCCCGGCGCACCGTGCCCATCCGCTTCGATGCCGGTGGCGTCTCGCTTACCGTCGAAGGCGTGCCCGAGCACGGCATCGCCACCATCTGGGACGCCGACGTGCTGATCTGGGCCGCCAGCCAGATCGTGCAGGCGCGCGATGAGGGCCGGCCCACCTCGCGCCTGATGGCCGCCACGCCCTACGAGATCCTGCGCTTCGCCCAGCGCGCCACGGGCCGGACCGAATACCTCGGGCTGCGCGCATCGCTGGACCGGCTGCAGTCCACCACGGTGCTCACCTCGATCCGACAGGCCGGCAAGCGCATGCACCGCTTCTCGTGGATCAACGAATGGCAGGAGCACGTGCGGCCCGATGGCCGCTCCGACGGCATCGAGCTGATCCTGCCGGACTGGTTCTATTGCGGCGTGATGGACGACGCGCTGGTGCTCACGCTCGATCCCGCGTACTTCCGGCTCACTGGCGGCATCGAGCGCTGGCTGTACCGCCTCGTGCGCAAGCACGGCGGGCGCCAGCGCAACGGGTGGCGCTTCGACATGCGCCACCTGCACCAGAAGTCCGGCAGCCTGCAGCGCTACCGCGACTTCGCGCTGCACCTGCGCGGCCTGGTGCTGCGCCAGGCCTTGCCGGGCTACCGGCTCGCCATCGAATGGGCCGGCCGCACCGAGTGGCTGACCTTCCGGCCCGATCCCGGCACACCCGACCGGGGCGACTTATTCACAGCACCTGTTGAAGAAGCTGTGGATAGCGCGGGGACGGACTCGGGAGATCACCGGCGCGGGAGTCGGGAAATCGCCGACGCCGCCATCGGGAAATCACCGGCGCAAAACCTTCCGCAAGCCGCGCCCTGCAACGGTTTGGGCCTTCCTTAACTTTTATCCATAACAAGGACTAACTCTATGAATAAAAGATGGGGCGCCAACACCGCTGCGCAAAAAACAGGCAGTCTCGCATCCGGTGTATCTGAAAACAGCTTCCCAGAAACTCCGGCCAATGGGGTTGGCAAGGTCATCGCGCTGCTGAACCAGAAGGGCGGCGCAGGCAAGACCACGCTGTCCACGCACCTGGCCGGCGAGTTCGCCAGGCAGGGAAGGCGCGTGACGCTGATCGACGCCGATCCCCAGGGCTCGGCCTTGGACTGGGCACAGCGGCGCCTGCAGAGCGCCCAGGGGCGGCTCTACGGGGTTTTCGGGCTGGCGCGCGACACCCTGCACCGGGAAGTGCCCGAGATCGCCCTGCAGGCCGACTACGTGGTGATCGACGGCCCGCCCCGGGTCGCGGCGCTTGCGCGCTCCGCGCTGCTGGCCGCCGACCTGGTGCTGATCCCCGTGCAGCCCAGCGCCTACGACGTATGGGCGACGCAGGAGATGGTGGGTCTCATCACCGAGGCACGGGTGTTCCGGCCTGCGCTGCGCGCGGCCTTCGTCATCAACCGGCGCGTGGTCGGCACCGTGATCGGACGCGAGGCGCGTGCCGCGCTCGCGGATCAGCCGTTTCCAACGCTGCACGCCGACATTGCGCAGCGCATCGCGTTCGCCGACTGCGTGGCGGCGGGCAAGCTGGTGTGGGAGGTGTCGCCGAAGGGCGCGGCCGCGCGCGAGATCGCGGCGCTCGCACAGGCCGTGCAGAACGTGCAGAACGTGCTCGGCGATGCACTGGAAGAGAGCAGGGAGGTGCTGCGATGACAGGCACCGCCGATTCCCCGAAGCGGCGCCGCGCGCCGATCGGCCGCCGGCCTGCGGCCGATCCGGCCACGGCCTGGGTGCATCGTGAAGATGCCGCCGCTGCGCAGGCCAAGGCGGCGGTCTTCACCGCCCGGCTGACCATCGACGTGACGCCAGCGCTGCGCGGACGCATCAAGGTGATCGCGTTCCAGCGCGGCGTCACGGCCGCCGACATGCTGCGCGAACTGCTGGAGCGTGAATACCCGGAGGCACGGCCATGATGCCGGCGCGGGCACCTGGCATGCAGGCCTCGGCGCGGGCGGCGCTGCCGCCGCGCTTCACTCCTATGCGCGTGTCGCTCGCTTTCGTCGAGCACCGCGTGAACGTCTACTTGCGCTTCGGCCGGCCCGTGCGCGAAACCGTGCTGGACCGCTGGCGGCGCGCCGCGCTGTTCGCGCCGGGCGCGGTCTGCTGTCGCATCAAGTGGTTGGGCAACGACTACGGCACGGCACTGTGGCAGCTCATGGTGCTGCAGGCGCCCATGTCGTTTGATGACGCCCAGCGCGTGGCCGGCGTGTCGCCCGGCGCGCGCATTCTGCTGCGCGCCGATGGTGAACCGGCCGTCAAGGCGGTGCTCGCCGCCATCGATGCCATCGAGACGGACGGCATTGATCCGTGCGTGGTGGCCACCATCTACTGGCGCATGGTGGGAAACCGGCTGGCGGCACGCCGGCCGCTACCGGCGTATACGGCAGAGCGCCATGCGGCGCATCTCGCGCGCGAGGCGCTGCGATGACGCCGCGCATGTCTCGGGCGGCGCTGCTGGCCGTGGCAGGTATCGGCCTGGCGGCGCTGTGCGCGCCGGCCCTGATGCAACCTTCCGCGCGCATCGTCTACAACCCCAGCGCCAGCGTGGCGCGCGGCTGGTACCGCATCGCATCGCTTGCCCATCCCGGCTCGCTGCCGGTTGGCAGCATCGTGCTGGTCCGGCTTCCCGCCAGTGTGGCCACGTTCGCGGCGCAGCGCGGCTACCTGCCTGCGGGCGTGCCCATCCTCAAGCGCGTCGGCGCCGTAGCGCCGCAGCCGGTGTGTGTTCGGGGGCGCATCGTGCACGTCGATGGCGCTGTCGTCGCAACCGTGCTCGCGCACGACGGCGCGCATCGGCCTCTGCAGCCGTGGGCGCCATGCCGCGCACTGGCCGAGGGCGAACTGTTCCTGCTCAGCGACACGCATCCGGCCTCGTTCGACAGCCGCTACTTCGGGCCTGTCGATGCGTCCGCCGTACTCGGCGTTGCGCGGCCACTGTGGACATGGGGTGCACCATGAGCCTGTCGCCAGCCATGCACCGGCCGTGCGCCGATGCTGCATCCATCCGTGCGTCAGCCTTGCCGCCGAACTGCAGGCGAAGCCGCGCTTCGCCTGCACTCCAACGTGCAGGGATCCCGGCGCCAGCGTGCAGCGGACGCTGCACCCGCGCGGCCTTACGGGCTGCGCTGCGTGCCCCGTGCGCGGCTGGCGGCTCGCCGGAGCCGGGAGCGGATGCGGGGGCGCAGGCGGAGGGCAAGAGAAAAGGACCGGCACGTCTTCGCCCGCCTGCCCAGTCTGCACGTGGGTTGGGCACGGCACCGCGCCTGCGGCCGCGTGTGCCGTGCGGGAGCCGTTTCGCCATCGCTGCGGGCTGCCTGCGCGTGCCGTTCCCGATGCACTGCGCCCTGATGCGCTGGAGGTTCCACCATGGCATCCGCTGACGAAGACCACTTCCGCGTCCGCCCGAGCCCGCCCAAGGCGCGCTCCGGAGCGAAGCCGAAGGGCTTCGTGTCGCAAGTGCTCAAGGCCGTCTCCAAGTCCGGCGCCAAGGCCTCGGGCGCACGCGGCGCGCGCCCGGCATCGACCTTCGGCCGGGGCCGCGTGGCCGCTGGCATGGCGGGCCGCGGCCTGGGCGCGAACGCCCGGCGAGTGGTCATCAAGTCCCGCTTCGTGGTGCTCAGGCGCGCCGGCGCAACCGCCGTCTCGGCGCACCTGCGCTACATCGAGCGCGAGGGCGTCACCCGGGACGGCCAGAAGGGCCAGGCCTACGGTGCCGACACCGACGCGGCGGACCTCAGGGGCTTCGAGGAGCGCGGCCGGGGCGACCGCCACCAGTTCCGCTTCATCGTCTCGCCCGAGGACGCCGTGGACCTGGAAGACCTCAAGGGCTTTACCCGCCAGCTCATGCAACGCATGGAGACCGACCTGGAGACGCCGCTGGACTGGGTGGGGGTAGACCACTGGGATACCGACAACCCGCATACCCACATCGTGCTGCGGGGCTGGATCGGCAGCGGGCGCCAGGGCCGCGACCTGGTGATCGCGCCCGACTACATGGCCCACGGCATGCGGCTGCGAGCCAGCGAGATCACCACCGAATGGCTGGGCCCGCGCACCGAGGCCGAGATGCGTCGGAGCCTGCAGCGCGAGGTGGACCAGCATCGCCTGACCAGCCTGGACCGGCAACTGCAGCGGCAGGCCACAGTGAACGTCGTGGACCTGACTGAGGCGCCGGGCACTGCCCAGGGAGCGCAGCGCCAGACCCTGCTGCGCGCGCGACTGCAGCGGCTCGAAGCGATGGCTTTGGCCGAGCGCATCGATGCCAACCGCTGGCAGCTCTCGCCCAGCATGGAACAGACCCTGGCCGCCATGGGCGAGCGCGACGACATCCTGCGCACCATGCACCGCGCCATGAAGGGTGAGCAGCGGGAGCTGGTGACGGACCCGCCGGCGGATGCACCCGTCATCGGGCGCATCGCGGCCAAGGGCCTGGACGATGAACTGCACGACCGGCCCTATCTGGTGGTCGATGGCATCGACGGCCGGGCGCACTACCTGAAGCTGCCGGCCGGCACCGATCTGGCCGAGCTGCCCATCGACGGCATCGTGGAGGCCAGGCCACCTGCGCAGGTGAGGGCCGTGGACCGCAAGATCCTGGCGGTGGCCAGGGACGGCATCTACACCACGGCCAGCCACCAGGACCAGCTCGCGCAGATGGGCGACCGCGATCCGCAGGCCACGGCCGAAGTGCACGTGCGCCGGCTCGAAGCGCTGCGCCGCAGCGGCATCGTGGAGCGCGTGGCTGATGGCGTCTGGGCCGTGCCGCCAGATCTGCTGCAGAAGGCCCGGCAGCACGATGCGCACAAGGCCGCAGGGCATGCCATCGAACTGCGCTCGCACCTGCCTATCGAGCAGCAAGTCAAGGCGATGGGCGCGACCTGGCTGGACCGCGGTTTGGTGGCGGACGACGCCAACAGCCGACCGGCCGGGCAGGGCTTCGGCGCGCAGGTACGCGAGGCCATGGACCAGCGTGTGGACTTCCTGGTCCGGCAGGGGATGGCCGAGCGTCGGGGCCAGCGCGTCATCCTGGCGCGCAGCCTGCTGGCCATCCTGCGCGACCGCGAACTGGCCCAGGTGGGCCAGGAACTACAGCAGCAAACCGGCAAGGCCTGGCGCCCGGTGCAGGACGGTCAACTCGCCAGCGGCGTCTACCGCCAGTCCATCCAGCTCGCCAGTGGCCGCTTCGCCATGCTCGACGACGGCATGGGCTTCCAGCTGGTGCCGTGGAAGCCCGTGATCGAGCAGCGCCTGGGACAGCAGCTCAGCGCCGTGGTACGGGGATCGTCGGTAACCTGGAACCTTGGTCTTCAGCGCGGCGCTTCTCGTTGAGTCGGTCGTCTCGTGGATCGTTGTCAATCCGTGATGGCTCGAACTCGCCGTGTTGCGTTAACCCGGATATTTCGCGGCCACCATGCACATGGTCACGAGGCCGAGCGCGAGAAGCGTCATCTGGATTCTTCCTGCTCCTTTAGCAATCCGTTGGAACGGATTACATTGGCGGCTCGGCGAATGTGCTGCGAAAGCGCCGAAACCGCCTGATCCACATCACGGGCCATCGCGGCTTCGAAGATTGCCTTGTGCTCCTCGTGCACTTCGACAGGAAGTGGGCCTTGCGCACCGGACAACCTGCGATAGCGTTCGGAGTTGTGAAGCAAGATTCCTCTGAAGTTCGCGAGCCATTTGGACGGAGAGGCGGCCACGAGCGCGTTGTGGAATTCCTGGTTCCTCGTTTCCCAAGCGTCGAAGGCCTCTACCGGATCGGCTTCGAGCCACTCCTGCGCCCGAGCCAGTCGACGGAAACTGGTGACAAGCTGGTCTTCCCAGTCGCCGCCACCGAGTTGGATGCTCTCGACGAGGGCCGTGGTTTCCAACGTGATGCGTGCGTTCGTCAGGTCGTCGAGATCGCAAAGCGACATCGGGGCGACCTTGAACCCCTTCTGCCCTTCGGCGACGACGAAATGCTCTCCAATCAGGCGCGTTAATGCTTCGCGCAGCGTGCTTCCGCTGACACCCAGCGACGACTTGAGCGTTTCGAGGTGGAGCTTTGATCCCTGGGGGTAGCTTCCCTTGATGATCCGGTTGCGAAGGGTGGCATAGGTGGACTCGATGGCGGTTGAGGCTTTTCGCCTTTTCGGGCCGAGGTCGGGTTCCGCTGCTGGCCCTTCGGCCAGCTTTGCCGACTCAACCAATCGAGTCAGAACTGCTTGATCTTGCTGTGTCATGGTTTTCGTTTCGTTGTTTGGCCGCTATCGGCATTTTCCCGGTTGTGCGATCAACGGATGGAGTGGCCCCCTGTACGCGCGATGACGCAGGCCGCAAGACCGCTCCGCATGGTCGCCGTGGGTCGGTCCGTGCCACCCGAGGTCCGCCGTAGAAGCCAAAGCCGCCGCATGCCACACGCCGCGTCGCAGGACCAGCGTGCCGGCAGCCACACGAAGCAGCGGCAACGGCCGCCCACATGCCGTTGAAGCCTCGGGTAGCCAGACGGGCGGGCATGTGCTCTGAGTTGGCCACAACGCGGGGTTGCCGGTCTGCTCGTTCCCATCCGACTGAATGTCTGTGCCGAGAGGGTTCTTCCCCGGCTGATGCGCCGCAGCGCCTCTGCACTTCGGCGGAACCCCACTGAATGCCAAGTTGGCCCGTCGTTGGACTCTAGGCGTGAAGTGGAGGGTCGTCATAGGGTTATCCCTGTAGCTGAAAATTCGAGCATGCATGCAAAATCGTCTCATTGAAAGAATAACGTTATTTATTGAAAGTGACGACATGCTGATTGAAAAAAGACGCTTACGTATGGAGGCAATAGTGCCCTGCGGCGCTCATTCATGCAACCACATTGCGGCGATCGGAGGCAGCGCGCTGCCTCCGGCCGACTGCTGGGTCGCACCGCACCTGGAGTCCCGCAGATGACGAATGCAAACGCAGAAGTCGGTCGCATGGTGCGAGCCGGCAGCATCGACACCAATCTTCATGACGTCGGCGCCGGCAAGCCGGTCCTGCTCGTTCATGGTTCAGGCCCTGGCGTGACCGCCTGGGCGAACTGGAGAACGGTCATGCCCGAGTTGTCCCGGCGCCGGCGCGTCATCGCACCGGACATGGTGGGCTTCGGCTTCACGGAGCGGCCGCAAGGGATTCGCTATGGCCTCGATACGTGGGTCGAGCATCTGGTCGGGATTCTTGACGCCATGGAACTCGACCGTGTCGATTTCGTGGGGAATTCGTTCGGAGGCGGCTTGTCTCTGGCCTTTGCCATCCGGTTTCCGCACCGGGTCCGCCGGCTGGTGCTGATGGGATCAGCGGGCGTGAGCTTCAAGCTCACCGATGGGCTGGACGCCGTGTGGGGCTATGAGCCGTCCGTGCCCAACATGCGCAAGGTCATGGACTACTTTGCCTACGACCGAAGCCTCGTTTCCGATGAGCTGGCGGAACTGCGCTACGGCGCGAGCATCAGGCCCGGCTTCCAGGAGGCCTTCGCGTCCATGTTCCCCGCCCCGCGGCAGCGATGGGTGGATGCGCTGGCCAGCACCGATCAGGACATCCGGGCGATCCGGCATGAAACGCTGATCTTGCATGGCCGTGACGACCGCGTGGTTCCCCTTGAAACGTCGTTGCGCCTGAACCAGCTGATCGAGCCCTCGCAGTTGCATGTCTTTGGAAGATGTGGCCATTGGGTGCAGATCGAGCAAAACCAAGGCTTCATCCGTTTGGTCAACGACTTCCTCGACACGGAGGACTGATCTCAAGACCGAAGCGCTCATTGATTTCGAAACCGCGCAATCACCCACCACCCACCCATCCACCACCATGAAACGTGAGGAGACAATGAATCACACCGACACCTCCCCTATCAAGCTGCGCAAGAACTGGAACGCCCGCGAGATGCAGGCGCTCTTTGACGAGCGCGCCGGACGTATCGACCCGCGTATCTATACCGATGAAGACCTGTACCAGATCGAACTGGAGCGCGTCTTCGGCAGGTCGTGGCTTCTGTTGGGGCATGAAACCCAGATCAAGAAACCGGGCGACTACACCACGAACTATATGGGCGAAGACCCCGTCTTGGTCGTGAGGCAGAAGGACGGCAGCATCGCTGTATTCCTGAACCAATGCCGCCACCGCGGCATGCGCATCTGCCGCTCGGATGCCGGCAACGCGAAGGCTTTCACGTGCAGCTACCACGGCTGGGCCTACGACACGGCGGGCAACCTGGTCAACGTCCCCTTCGAGGCTGAATCCTTCCCTTGCCTGGACAAGAAGGAATGGAGCCCCTTGAAGGCCCGGGTCGCGACCTACAAGGGCCTGATCTTCGCCAACTGGGACCACGACGCCCCGGATCTGGACACCTATCTGGGCGAGGCGAAGTTCTACATGGACCACATGCTCGACCGTACCGAGGCCGGCACCGAAGCCATCCCGGGTGTGCAGAAGTGGGTCATCCCCTGCAACTGGAAATTCGCCGCCGAACAGTTCTGCAGCGACATGTACCACGCCGGCACGACCTCGCATCTGTCCGGCATCCTGGCCGGTCTGCCGGACGGCGTTGAGCTGGCCGATCTCGCTCCGCCGACGGTCGGCAAGCAATACCGTGCGCCGTGGGGCGGACACGGAACCGGTTTCTATATTGGAGAACCCAATCTCCTGCTCGCCATCATGGGGCCGAAGATCACCAGCTACTGGACCGAAGGCCCCGCCTCTGAAAAGGCGGCCCAGCGCCTGGGCAGCGTCGAACGCGGCTCCAAACTCATGGCCGAGCACATGACTGTGTTTCCCACGTGCTCCTTCCTTCCAGGCATCAACACGGTTCGGACATGGCATCCACGCGGGCCGAACGAGGTGGAGGTGTGGGCGTTCACGGTGGTCGACGCCGATGCTCCCGACGACATCAAGGAAGAGTTCCGCCGCCAGACGCTGCGCACCTTCTCCGCTGGCGGGGTGTTCGAGCAGGACGACGGGGAGAACTGGGTCGAGATCCAGCACATCCTGCGCGGCCACAAGGCACGCAGCCGACCGTTCAACGCGGAGATGAGCATGGGCCAGACCATTGACGACGATCCGGTCTACCCCGGGCGCATCAGCAACGTCTACAGCGAGGAAGCGGCCCGCGGGATGTATGCCCAGTGGCTGCGGATGATGACCTCGTCTGACTGGGCCGCGCTGAACGCCACACGCTGAATCACGACACCTCACGCCGCAAAGTCGCGCTGGCCAGGAGCCGCGTCCGATTTCGGGCCGAGGCCGATTTAGCGACCCTTCTTCGATTTGAAATTATCAAGGAATGACCATGCTTGATTCCGTCAAGAGAGCCGACGTCTTTCTCCGTAAACCCGCGCCGGTGGCGCCCGAGCTGCAACACGAAATCGAGCAGTTCTACTACTGGGAAGCCAAGCTGCTCAACGATCGCCGCTTTGAGGAGTGGTTCGCCCTGCTGGCGGCTGACATCCACTACTTCATGCCGATCCGCACCACGCGGATCATGCGGGACGCACGCCTGGAGTACTCGGGCACCGGCGAGTACGCGCACTTCGACGACGATGCCGCGATGATGAAAGGCCGGCTGCGCAAGGTCACATCCGACGTGAGCTGGTCGGAGAACCCCGCTTCGCGCACCCGGCACCTCGTGAGCAACGTGATGATCGCCGACGGACCGGTAGAAGGCGAGTACGAGATTTCCAGCGCTTTCATCGTGTATCGCAATCGCCTGGAACGGCAACTCGACATCTTTGCCGGCGAACGTCGCGACACGTTGCGCCGCAACAAGACCGAGACCGGGTTCGAGATTGTCAATCGGACCATCCTGATCGACCAGAGCACCATCCTGGCGAACAACCTCAGCTTCTTCTTCTAGGGCGGGTCATGGCTTGGACGTACATCATGCGGCAGTCCGACCTGCCGCCAGGCGAGATGCAGCGCCATGAAGGCGGCCCCGAGCCGGTGATGGTCTGCAACGTCGACGGGGAGTTCTTCGCCGTGCAGGACACGTGCACGCATGGAAACTGGGCGCTATCGGATGGCTATCTGGACGGTGGCGTCGTCGAATGCACGCTGCATTTCGGCAAGTTCTGCGTTCGAACCGGAAAGGTGAAGGCGCTGCCAGCCTGCAAGCCGATCAAGGTGTTTCCCATCAAAGTGGAAGGCGGCGACGTGCATGTCGATCTTGACGCCGGCGAGGTGAAGTGATGGCGACGCATGTGGCGATCATCGGCAATGGTGTGGCGGGCTTTACGACCGCGCAAGCCCTGCGTGCTGAAGGCTTTGAGGGGCGGATCTCGCTGATCGGGAACGAACCGCATCTGCCCTATGACCGACCGTCTCTGTCCAAGGCCGTGCTCGGCGGCAGTCTTGAGCATCCGCCCGTATTGGCGGAAGCCGACTGGTACGGCGAGGCGCGCATCGACATGCTGTCCGGCCGAAGTGTCACCAACCTGAACGTGGACGCTCGAACGATCAGCCTAGACGATGGAAGCACGTTCGCTGCAGACGCCATAGTCATCGCCACGGGCAGCCGGGCACGAACGCTTGCGTTGCCTGGCAGCCAACTGACCGGCGTTGTCACGCTTCGCACCTACGACGACGTGCGGCCGCTGTGCCGTGGCTGGACGCCTGCAACGCGACTGGTGATCGCAGGCGGCGGATTGATCGGCTGCGAAGTCGCGACGACGGCGCGCAAGCTCGGCCTGGCGGTGACGATTCTGGAATCCGCCGACGAACTGCTGGTGCGTGTGCTGGGCCGGCGCATCGGCGCCTGGCTGCGCGGCCTGTTGACGGAACTCGGCGTACGGGTCGAGCTGGGAACAGGCGTGGCCGGCTTCTCTGGCGACGACCGGCTCGAAGAGGTACTGGCCAGCGATGGACGCCGCTTCGCCGCCGACAACGCGCTTGTCTGCATCGGCGCCGAGCCCGAGGATCAACTCGCGCGTCAGGCGGGCCTGTCCTGCGACCGGGGCGTCATTGTCGATGACCACGGCGCGACGCATGCCGAAGGGGTATTCGCAGTCGGCGATGCGGCCAGTTGGCCGCTGCGCGATGGCGGCAGGCGTTCGCTCGAAACCTACATGAACGCGCAGCGCCAGGCCGCCGCGGTGGCAGCGGCCATTCTGGGAAAGCATGGATCGGCGCCGCAGGTGCCCGTGTCCTGGACGGAGATCGCCGGGCATCGGATGCAGATGGCGGGCGATATCGAAGGGCCGGGCGAATTCGTCTTGCGCGGCACGCTGGGGGATGGCGCGGCGCTGCTGTTCCGGCTGCGGGACGGAAGGATTCAGGCCGTCGTCGCGGTCGACGCGCCGCGTGACTTCGCGATGGCGGCCCGATTGGTGGAAGCGCGTGCAGCCATCGAGCCGGCGCGGCTGGCAGATTTTTCAAACAGCATGCGCGATCTCGTGCGTGCACAACAAGGAGACTCAGCATGAAACTCAAAGGTGAAGTGGCATTGGTGACGGGCGGAGGCGCCGGACTGGGGCGAGCGATCGTCGATCGCTATGTCGCAGAGGGCGCCCGCGTCGCGGTGCTGGACAAGTCGGCAGCAGGCCTGGAGGAAATCAGGAAGCGCCACGGCGATGCCGTGGTCGGCATCGAGGGCGATGTTCGGTCGCTCGACAGCCATCGTGAAGCCGTGGCGCGCTGCGTCGAGACCTTCGGAAAGCTCGATTGCCTGATCGGCAACGCCGGCGTTTGGGACTACCTGACCCAACTGGCGGACATTCCCGACAACGGCATCTCGGAAGCCTTCGACGAAATGTTCGCGATCAACGTCAAAGGCTACATCCTGGCCGCCAAGGCCGCGTTGCCCGCGCTGTACAAGAGCAAAGGCAGCGCGATCTTCACCGTGTCGAACGCTGGCTTCTACCCTGGTGGCGGAGGCGTTCTCTACACCGCGGGCAAGCATGCCGTGATCGGCTTGGTCAAGCAGCTCGCGCATGAATGGGGGCCTCGCATCCGTGTCAACGGCATCGCCCCTGGAGGGATCCTCGGCAGCGACCTGCGCGGGCTCAAGACGCTGGGTCTGCAAGACCAAACCATTGCGACGATGCCACTGGCCGACATGCTGGGTCCTGTCCTTCCGACCGGGCGGGTGGCCACCGCCGAGGAATACGCCGGAGCCTACGTGTTCTTCGCCACGCGCGCGGATACCGTCCCGCTCACCGGCAGCGTGCTGAACTTCGACGGCGGCATGGGCGTGCGCGGCTTGTTCGAAGCCAGTCTCGGTGCACAGCTCGACAAGCATTTCGCTTGAAGGAGAGACAACATGAGCATTCAAAGGCTTGGCTATATGGGCTTCGAAGTCGCGGATGTGCCGGCATGGCGCTCCTTCGTTACCAGCAAGCTGGGGGCGATGGAAGCCTCCGCCAACGAGGCGGAGGCCACGTTCCGGATCGACTCGCGCACCTGGCGGCTATCGGTCAGCAAGGGCACTGCGGACGACTACCTGTTTGCCGGCTACGAGGTGGACAGCGAGAAAGGACTGCAAGAAGTCAAGGAAAGCCTGGAGGCCCACGGCGTTGCTGTCAAGGTCGAAGGTCGGGAACTGGCCGCCAAGCGCGGTGTGCTTGGGCTTATTTCCTGTAGCGACCCGTTCGGCAACCGCGTCGAGGTCTACTACGGCGGCACCGAGCTGTTCGAGCGGCCGTTCGCTTCACCCACCGGCGTCACGGGATTCCAGACCGGCGACCAGGGTATCGGTCACTATGTACTCAGTGTCCCGGACGTGGACGCAGCGCTCGCCTTCTATACCAAGGGGCTGGGTCTCCAGCTTGCCGACGTCATCGACTGGACGGTCGGCGAAGGGATGACCCTGACTGTCTACTTCTTCTACTGCAACGGCCGCCACCACACTTTAGCATTTGGCAAGCTGCCCGGGCCGAAGAAGCTCCATCACTTCATGCTGCAAACCAACAGCATGGACGACGTTGGCTTGGCCTACGACAGATTCGATGCTGAACGCGCGATCGTCATGACGCTCGGCCGGCATACGAACGACCACATGGTTTCGTTCTACGGGGCCACGCCTTCGGGCTTTGCGGTCGAGTACGGCTGGGGTGCCCGTGAGATGCCCCCCCGCTGGTCGGTCGTGCGCTACGACCGCATCAGCATCTGGGGGCACAAGTTCCAGCCGCCCGCATGAACCGCCAGCCTGGCTGGACGCTAGGCTGACCCCCCCGCTCGCACCCGCATATGCCGTCGATCCCGAGCGGCAGGGCAGCGCACACGGAAATCGCAGAAGACATGAACTGAGGAGAAATATCGAATGAGCAAACCGGATACGGTGCTGACCAGTGCGGTAAGTGAAGCCGCCAACCTGCTGTACGAGGCGGCCCGGACCGGGGTGGCCGTGGCGCCGGTACGCAATCTGATCGGCGAGAGGGATCTCGACGCGGCCTATGCGGTGCAGGAGATCAACACCCAGCGGGCGCTGGCAGCGGGGCGGCGCCTGGTGGGACGCAAGATCGGACTGACCTCCGTGGCCGTCCAGAAACAACTCGGGGTTGGACAGCCGGACTACGGCATGCTGTTCGCCGATATGGCACGAACCGAGGGTGAAGAAGTCTCCCTCAAGGACGTGCTGCAGCCCAAGGTCGAAGCCGAGATCGCCTTTGTATTCGGCCGTGACCTCGAAGGTGATCAACTGACTGTGGCTGACCTCTTTCGCGCCATCGAGTTCGCGGTTCCGGCGATCGAGATCGTGGGCTCGCGGATAGCGAACTGGGAGATCCGCATCACCGACACCATTGCCGACAACGCCTCGTCGGGCCTATATGTGCTGGGTTCCACGCCGAAGCGGCTAAGTGACTTCGATGCGCGCCAGGCAGGCATGGTGATGGAACGGCAAGGCACGCCGGTGTCCTCTGGCGCAGGGTCGGCCTGCCTGGGTTCGCCGCTCAACGCAACGCTCTGGCTGGCCAAGGTCATGGCCCGGGCCGGTCGTCCGCTGCGTGCTGGCGATACCGTGCTTTCCGGTGCGCTGGGGCCGATGGTCGCCGTGGCGGGGGGCGATGTATTCGATGTACGCATAGCCGGACTTGGATCGGTGACCGCCGCCTTCGCGAAGGAATAAGTCTGTGCGAACGATCCCATTCACTGCCGGGGTCATCCCGGTCTCGCGCATACAGCAGCAGGCCTTGCGACCCGACGCGATGGCGAACTGATTCCAAGGAGCATCACCATGACCCGAAAACTCAAGGCTGCCATCATCGGCAGCGGCAATATCGGCACCGACCTGATGATCAAGATCCTCAGGCATGGCCAGCACATCGAAATGGGCGCCATGGTCGGCATCGACCCTGCCTCCGACGGCTTGGCGCGCGCGCAGCGCATGGGCGTGGCCATCACCCACGAAGGCGCCGAAGGCTTGACGCGCCTGCCGGTGTTCGCCGACATCGACGTTGTGTTCGACGCCACCAGCGCCGGCGCGCACGTGAAGAACGACGCCCTGCTGCGCCAGCACAAGCCCGGACTGCGCATGATCGACCTGACGCCGGCGGCCATCGGCTCCTATTGCATCCCGGTGGTCAACGGCGAGGCCCACCTTGACGCCAACAACGTCAACATGGTCACCTGCGGCGGCCAGGCCACCATTCCGATGGTGGCGGCGGTGTCGCGCGTGGCCAACGTGCACTACGGCGAGATCGTCGCCAGCATCTCCAGCAAGAGCGCGGGCCCCGGCACGCGCGCCAACATCGATGAGTTCACCGAAACCACGTCGAAGGCCATCGAGGTGGTCGGCGGCGCGGCCAAGGGCAAGGCCATCATTGTCCTGAATCCGGCCGAGCCGCCGCTGATCATGCGCGACACGGTCTATACCCTGAGCGACTTCGCCGACACCGACAAGATCGAGGATTCGGTGCAGCGCATGGCCGCCGCGGTGCAGGTCTACGTGCCCGGCTACCGCCTGAAGCAGCGCGTGCAGTTCGACCGTATCGAATCCGACCGGCCGATTCGCATCCCCGGCGTGGGCGACCGTCTCACCGGGCTGAAGACCTCGATCTTCCTGGAGGTCGAAGGCGCCGCCCACTACCTGCCGGCTTACGCCGGCAACCTGGACATCATGACCAGCGCCGCGCTGCGCACCGCCGAGAAGATGGCCGAGCGCTTGCTCGCCACCCTGGTTGCCTGAGGACACTTCCATGACACAGAAGAAGATATACATCTCTGACGTGACGCTGCGCGACGGCAGCCACGCCATCCGCCACCAGTACAGCGTTGAGAACGCCAGGACCATCGCCCGCGCGCTGGACGAGGCGAAGGTGGACTCCATCGAGGTCGCCCACGGCGATGGCCTGCAGGGCGGCAGCTTCAACTACGGCTTCGGCGCCCACACCGACCTGGAGTGGATCGAGGCCGTGGCCAGCGTGGTGAAGCACGCGAAGATCGCCACGCTGCTGCTGCCGGGCATCGGCACCATCCACGACCTGAAGGCCGCCTACGACGCCGGCGCGCGCATCGTGCGCGTGGCCACGCACTGCACCGAAGCCGACATCTCCAAACAACACATCGAGTACGCCCGCCACCTGGGCATGGAGGCCGTTGGCTTCCTGATGATGAGCCACATGAACACCCCGCAGGGCCTGGCCAAGCAGGCACAGTTGATGGAAAGCTACGGGGCAACCTGTTGCTACGTGGTCGACTCCGGCGGCGCCTTGTGCATGGATGACGTGCGGATGCGGTTCCGCGCCTTCAAGGACGTGCTCAAGCCCGAGACCGAAACCGGCATTCACGCCCACCACAACCTGAGCCTGGGCGTTGCCAACAGCATCGTGGCCGTGGAGGAAGGTTGCGACCGCGTCGATGCCAGCCTGGCCGGTATGGGCGCTGGCGCTGGCAACGCGCCGCTGGAGGTGTTCATCGCCGCCGCGGAACGCCTCGGCTGGGCTCATGGCTGTGACTTGTACAAGCTGATGGATGCGGCCGACGACATCGTGCGCCCGCTGCAGGACCGCCCGGTGCGGGTGGACCGCGAGACGCTGGCGCTGGGCTACGCCGGCGTGTACAGCAGCTTCCTGCGCCATTCGGAGGTGGCGGCCCAGAAGTACGGCTTGAAGACCGTGGACATCCTGGTGGAACTCGGAAAGCGCCGCATGGTCGGCGGCCAGGAAGACATGATCGTCGATGTCGCGCTGGACCTGCTCAAGCTGCAGAAGCACGAGCGCATCCATGCAGAGCCGGTTTCCAGCGAGGCGGGATGACGCCGTCAAGGGCACGATCATGGACACTACCGGACTGGAACGCAACGCGGCCAACCATGCGCCGCTCACTCCCCTCGTCTTCATCCGTCGTGCGGCCGAAGTTCACGGTGACCGCACGGCCATCGTCTATGGCAACGTGCGGCGCAATTGGCGCGAGACCTGGGCCCGTGTGCGGCGCCTTGCATCGGCCCTTCGTCGGCGTGGCATCGAGCCCGGCGACACGGTGGCGGCTTTGCTGCCGAACACGCCGGAGATGATTGAACTCCACTTCGCCGTGCCGTTGGCTGGCGCGGTGCTCAATGCGCTCAACACGCGTTTGGACGCAAACAGCATCCGCTACATGCTCGAACACGCCGAGGCACGAGTACTGCTGGTTGATCGCGAGTTCGCGCCGCTGGCCGACGAAGCCATCCGAGGCTGCGGGCAGTCGCTGCTCGTGGTGGATGTGGCTGATGCATCGTTTGGCGGCGAGCCGGCCGCGAGTGCCACAGTCGACTATGAAACGCTGCTGGCAGACGGCAACGAGCGTTTCGACGGTGTGCCCATCGCTGATGAATGGGATGCGATCTGCCTGAACTACACGTCGGGCACGACGGGCCGGCCAAAGGGCGTGGTCTACCACCACCGCGGGGCGTACCTCAACGCGGTGAGCAACATCCTGGAGTGGGATCTGCCGAGGCATCCCGTCTACCTGTGGACGCTGCCTCTGTTTCACTGCAACGGCTGGTGCTTTCCCTGGACCATCGCCGCGCGGGCCGGCGTCAATGTCTGCATGCGCAGGGTGGATGCGGAGAAAGCGCTGGCACTGATCGCAGAGCATCGCGTGACGCACTACTGCGGCGCACCGATCGTGCACAAGCTGCTGGCCAGCGCTCCCGCATCCTGCCGCGCGCACATCAGTCATCGGGTACATGCCATGGTGGCAGGCGCCGCGCCGCCTGCTGCACTGCTGGCGGAGATGTCGAGGATGGGCTTCGAACTGCGGCACGTCTACGGCCTGACGGAGGTCTATGGTCCCGCCGCCGTGTGCGAGCCGCAACTCGAATGGGATGGTCTCGATCCGGACGAACTGGCGCGCCTGAACGCCCGGCAAGGGGTGCGCTACCACTTGCAGGACGCCGTGGATGTGGTCGATCCAGAGACCATGGCGCCTGTGCCGGCGGACGGCGAAACGATTGGCGAGGTGGTTTTCCGCGGCAACATCGTCATGAAGGGGTATCTGAAGAACCCCGGAGCCACTGCGGATGCATTCGCCGGGGGCTGGTTCCGCACCGGGGACTTGGCGGTCAAGCATCCAGACGGCTATCTGAAGGTCAAAGACCGCAGCAAGGACATCATCATCTCCGGCGGCGAGAACATCTCGAGCATCGAGGTCGAAGATGTGCTGAGCCTTCACCCGGCAGTGCTGATGGCTGCGGTCGTGGCCTGTCCTGACGCGCACTGGGGCGAGACGCCCGGTGCTTTCGTCGAGCTGCTTCCCGGCGCCTCGGTGTCGGCGGAGGAATTGCGAGATCACTGCCGCCTTCACCTAGCCGGATTCAAGTTGCCGCGCCGATTCGAGTTCGGTGAATTGCCCAAGACGTCCACCGGCAAGGTCCAGAAGACCGTGCTGCGCGAAAAGATCAAGGCGGTGCACGCAATCGACGTTTGATCTGCCTTACGACAGTCTGCGCCAACGCTTCAAGTCAAGGCCGGCTTGCAGACGGAATGCAGGTCCGCGTCATTCAAACAGGTTCATCAGCATCGCTCTTTCGAAGCGATATCACACAAAGGAGGCACCTTATGTCAAAGCTGTTCTGGATGCGCATTGCATCCGCATTCTCGATGATGCTCACCCTGACCGCTCACGCGCAATCGGCCGACAAGAAGTTCTGGGCGCACGTCGGCCCGGTCGGGGTTCAGTTCAATACCGATACGCGACTGGTTGTCGCGGGCGCCCCTGTCAATGGCGCCAACGCCGATGCCAAGAACAATGTTTCGCTGGGCGTCGAGATAGGCTACGAAGTGGCTCCGTCCGTCATCGTGTCGCTGACCGCGGGCTTGCCGCCGACCACCACCTTGATCGGAAAGGGCGGCCCAGTCGATGGCTTGCAACTGGGCCGAGTGAAGTACGGTCCTGCGGTGCTGTCCGCGCACTATCACTTTGACGCCGGTTCGTTCAAACCCTATGTGGGAGCCGGCATCAACTACACGGCCGTACTGGAGTCCAAGGACGGTGCGGTCGCGGAGCTGGACGTGAAGAGTGCATGGGGCAGCGTGCTGCAGGTGGGGGTCGATGTGCCACTGTCCAACGGATGGGGGCTCTTTCTCGATATCAAGAAGATCTACGTGAAGACGACGGCCAGGGGCACGGTTCCTGCGTTCGGTGGCCCACCCGCGGAAGCCTCGATACGCCTGAACCCGCTGCTGGTCCATGCCGGCATTAGCTGGCGCTTCTGATTGGTTCCATTCAGATGGACGGACTCCATTCTCATTTGACCTCCCTCCCGGTCGTGAGGGGCGTGCGGCAGCGCATCCGAGCCTTGGGTGCGGCGCTTCTCTTCGCAGTTCTCGTGTGCAGCGTGTACGCGGCAGAGAAAGAAATCGTCGTTGCCCAAGTCGCGCCTTTCAGCGGTCCTGTGTCGTTCTACGCACGAGAAACTCAGTTGGGCGCGGCGGCCTATTTCTCAGCTGTCAACGCGAAGGGCGGTGTGCGTGGGGCCAAGATTCGCTTTGTCACCAGAGATGACGGATTGGATCCAACAAAGACCGTTGCGTTGTTTCGCGAGGTGGCCGGGGGCGAAGCGCCGGTCTACTCGCCTTGCAGCATTGATCATCCTTCTTGTGCACGTCGCGACTCTTCAATCACTTTGTCAGGGCAGTAGGCAATGTTCAAAGCCATCCTCATCGAAAAAGACGAATCCGGCTATCGCGCCACCTTGCGTGACATAGACGAAGGAATACTGTCGCAAGGCGACGTGACCGTGCAGGTTGAGCGCTCTACGCTGAACTATAAGGATGGGCTCGCCATCACTGGCAAGGCACCCATCGTCAAGCGCTTTCCAATGGTGCCAGGCATCGATCTATCTGGCACGGTGATCAAAAGTCAGCACCCGCGCTGGCAGTCAGGTGACCGCGTTGTGCTGAATGGCTGGGGCGTTGGTGAAGCGCATACGGGCGGTTTGGCACAGCGTGCGCGTTTGAGCGGCGATTGGCTTGTCCCGCTACCAGATGCGTTCACACCGGCGCAGGCGATGGCGATCGGGACTGCCGGCTACACCGCGATGCTGTGTGTGCTGGCGTTGGAACGGCATGGCGTCAAGCCCATAGATGGGCCTGTGGTGGTCACAGGCGCCGCAGGTGGTGTCGGCAGTGTTGCGGTGACTTTGCTCAGCCGGCTTGGCTATGCGGTAGCAGCGGTAACCGGGCGGCCACAGGAGGCCGATTATTTGAAGCAACTCGGAGCCAAGGAGATTCTGGCGCGGACTGACTTCAGTGCGCAGGGAAAGCCGCTGGAAGCGGAGCGCTGGGCAGGAGCCGTTGATACTGTCGGTAGCCACACGCTGGCCAATATTTGCGCGCAGATGAAGTATCGCGGCACTGTGACCGCCTGCGGGTTGGCCGGAGGCAGGGATTTTCCGGCGACGGTCGCTCCGTTCATTCTGCGCGGCGTGACGCTGGTGGGTATTGACAGTGTGATGTGCCCTCTGCCAGAGCGCCTGCTGGCTTGGCAGCGATTGGCGCGCGACCTTGATGTGACACAGCTGGCGTTGATGACGCGTGAGATTGGTCTCGGCGAGGCCATTGCCACTGCCTCCGAATTACTCGCCGGGCAAGTCCGTGGTCGCGTTGTGGTGGACGTAAACCGCTGACACAGAAGGCGCGAGAAGAAAGCCGGAGAAGGCCTTATCACGAGGCGACCGAAATGGGGTCACCAACATGCAGATTGGGTAGTCGCAGAATAGGTTCCCCCGAAGCATTGGTGAAGGTTCAGGGTGTGGACTTTTGAGTTTTTGATCTAAGGGGGAAAAGTGCGTGATCGAACTTCGCCACCTGCGCTACTTCATCGCTGTGGCGGAAGAACTGAACTTCACTCGGGCGGCCGAGCGCGTGCACATCGACCAGACGCCGCTGTCGCGCGCTGTGCGCGACCTGGAGGATGAACTGGGCGTGCAGCTGTTCGTGCGTAAGCCGCGCCGGCTGCTGCTGACCCCGGCTGGGGCGCGGCTGCTGGAGGAAGCGCGCAAGCTGTTCATCCGCTTCGAGCGGACCAAACGCGCTGTGCGCCAGACCCACTCCCTCTACCAGGCACCGCTGCGCATCGGCGTGGCCGATGGGATCTCGCAGCCTTTGCTTTCGGAGTGCTTCCTTCGTTGGCAGAGCGTTGCACCGGAAGTGCCGCTGGAGTTGATCGAGATGCGGGCGCGCGAACTGGCGGCCGCCTTGAAGCACGAAGATCTGGATATCGGCTTCTCGTTTGGCGTTCCCGAAGATGACGCGATCGCCCAGCGGCCGGCATGGAGGTACCGGCTCATGGCGATGCTGCCCTGTACCCATGAACTGGCTTCCCGCTCGGTGGTCTCGCTGCGGGAACTGCTGGCGTTTCCGCTGCTGTCGTGCAGTGAAGACCGCCTGCCGGGCATGTTTGCGCAGATGCGCGATATCGTGCGCCGCCACACGGAGCAGACCACCGTCGCCGACGTGGCATTTACAGCGCAGGGCTATGTCACCCGCATCGCTGCTGGCGTGGGGGTGGGACTTGCGGATGCGGGCCATGCCCAGACCTTGCATCGCAGCGACGTCGTGGTGATCCCGCTCGCGGAGGAGGAGCAGATCGTCACCTACGTGCTGCACAAGCATCAGCGCTTCGGCATCGCGGGGCCGGTGCAACGTTTCCTTACCCACGTCAGCACTCTGTCATAAACGTTACGCAACCCGGTGCTCCAGGGCATGGTCGCCTCTCCATCGGCCTTGGACTGTATGGCTCGCAGCGGAGATGCTTCATAGCCTGCGAAGCCGCGGGCCACCATGTCATCTGCTCCCAGGATTCCAGCCAGCCACCTGCGTTTTCTCTGACGCATCCGCCAGCCTGCGCTGCGCTACGCCCAGATGGGTGGCCTGTGCGACGCATCAATTCCAAACTCCTGCGATGCGTGCTGTGGGCACGCACGCACATGGCGCGCGCAGGCGCCGAAGGAACCAGCGGGCATGGCATCTCGATCCTATATCGGCGAGCACGGCGCATCCAGCGGGCACACGGGCATCCTGTTCGGCCAGATCGCGGCTGTCACGGCTGTTGCCCTGGGCGGCGTGTGGGCCGCCACGCAGTGGAGCGCACACGCGCTGGGCTACCAGGCGCGCTTGGGGCCGCCGTGGTTCTTCGCGGCGGATGTGCCGGTCTACGAACCCTGGAAGCTCTTCGAATGGTGGTACTGGTACGACGCTTATGCGCCAGAAGTGTTCTTGCGCGGAGGTGTCATCGCGGCGTCTAGCGGGTTGCTGGCCACGGGCGTGGCCATCAGCATGGCGGTATGGCGCTCGCGCATGGCCCGGCGCGTTACCACTTACGGCTCGGCCCGCTGGGCCGAGCACGAGGAGATAGCCAAGGCCGGGCTGACCGGCCCGGCAGGTGTCTTTCTGGGACGTGCGCCATCGAAGGAGGGCAGTTACTTGCGCCACGAGGGCCCGGAGCACGTGATGGCCTTCGCGCCCACGCGCTCGGGCAAGGGCGTCGGTTTGGTTGTGCCCACGCTGCTGTCCTGGCATGGCTCGGCCGTGATCCATGACATCAAGGGCGAGAACTGGCAGGTGACGGCCGGCTGGCGCTCGCGCTTCTCGCACTGCCTGCTGTTCAACCCGACCGATGCGAAGTCGGCAGCGTACAACCCCCTGCTCGAAGTGCGGCGCGGCGCGCACGAGGTGCGTGATGTGCAGAACATTGCGGACATCCTGGTGGATCCCGAAGGCGCGCTGGAGCGGCGCAACCACTGGGAGAAGACTTCGCACGCGCTGCTGGTCGGCGCCATCCTGCACGTGCTCTACGCCGTGGAAGACAAGACCTTGCGCGGCGTCGCCAACTTCCTGTCCGATCCCGCGTGCCCGTTCGAGGTGACATTGCACCGGATGATGACCACGCAGCATCTGAGCGATCAGGTGCACCCCGTCGTGGCCTCGGCCGCGCGTGAGGTCCTCAACAAGAGCGATAACGAGCGCTCGGGCGTGCTGTCCACCGCCATGAGCTTCCTGGGCCTGTACCGTGATCCGACGGTGGCCGAAGTCACCTCGCGCTGCGACTGGCGCATCGCAGACCTGATCTCGGCCGAGCATCCGGTGTCGCTGTACCTGGTGGTGCCGCCCTCGGACATCAGCCGCACCAAACCTCTGATCCGGCTGATCCTCAACCAGGTGGGCCGGCGCCTGACCGAATCGCTGGACGGCTCGGACGGCATCGCGCGGCGCCACAAGCTGCTCTTGATGCTCGACGAGTTTCCTGCGCTGGGCCGCCTGGATTTCTTTGAGTCGGCTTTGGCTTTCATGGCGGGCTATGGGCTGCGGGCCTTCCTGATCGCGCAATCGCTCAACCAGATCGACAAGGCCTATGGCCCGAACCACTCCATCCTCGACAACTGCCACGTGCGCATCGCGTTTGCCACCAACGACGAGCGCACGGCCAAACGGATCTCGGATTCGCTGGGCACCGCGACCGAGTTGCGTGCGCAACGCAACTACGCGGGGCACCGGCTCGCACCGTGGCTGGGGCACCTGATGGTGTCGCGCCAGGAGACGGCGCGCCCGCTGCTCACGCCCGGCGAGGTGATGCAACTACCGCCCGACGATGCGGTGGTGATGGTGTCGGGCCACCCTCCAATCCGTGCGAAGAAGCTGCGCTACTACCTGGACCGCAACTTCACGGCCAGAGTATCGCCAGCACCGGTCCTCGCGGGTGGGGTCTATGCGGATCGGCCCGTGGTGCGCCTGGACGACTGGAGCACGCTGCCCGTGCTTGTGGTTCAGTCAGCTGCAGGGGCCGGCGACGCTGCCGGCCTTGCCGACGAGGGCGGCCACCAGCTCAAGCCGGAATTGGAGGTGGTGGAGAAACCCATGCATGAGCCCGATGCCGGCGACCTGATCCTGCTCGACGACGAGCGCGATGACGATGGCGCGCCGCTGCTGCCGCGTGATTTCGACCGCCAGTTGGAGCGCGACTTGGTGCGCACTGCGCGTCTGGCCGCCCTGGACCCTGACGACGGGATCGCCCTATGACCCGCGCTCGCCTGAATATCTTCGTTGAGCCCGAGCATGCGAAGCGCCTGGAGGACTTCGCCGCGCACCGCGGGGTTTCGAAGTCGTCGGTGATCGCGGCAGCGCTGGCCTCGTTCCTGTCGCCCGATGCCATGGACCAGCGCGAGGCGGCCATGGCCAAGCGCTTGGACCGGCTCTCGCGCCAGTTCGACCGACTGGAGCGCGACCAGTCCATCCTGATCGAGACCCTGGCGCTGTACCTGCGCCATTACCTCACCCTGGCACTGCCGGTGCCCGAGCACCAGCAAGACGCCCTGCGCGCGCAGGGGCGAGCGCGCTATGCCCAGTTCATCGAACAGCTCGCGCGTCACATCCAGCGTGGGCGCAGCCTGGTGCGCGAGATCCATGAGGAGATGGGCCCGTCGGAGGAGGCTGCGCCAGTTGGAAACGAAGGCAATGGGGAGGGTATCGCATGAAACGCATCGACGGTTTGCCTGGCGATGAACCCGCTCAGCGCCGCATTCGCATGCTGCGCACTGCCATGGGGCAAGAGATCGCGGAAGCGCTCGAAGATCCTGAGGTGGTCGAGGTGCTGCTGAACCCGGACGGCTCGCTCTGGGTAGACCGGCTGGGCACCGGCCGCTCGCCCACGGGGCACGTGATCCCGCCGCCGGTGGCCGAACGCATCATCCGTCTGGTTGCCGCTCACGTGCGCGCCGAGGTGCATTCTGGCGCGCCGCTGCTGTCGGCCGAACTGCCCGAGACGGGCGAGCGCTTCATGGGTGCCTTGCCGCCCATCGTGCGTGCGCCGTCCTTCGCCATCCGCAAACGGGCGCTGCGCATCATGACGCTGGCCGACTACGTGGCCGATGGCGTCATGACCGGTGAACAGGCGGCCTTCCTGCGACAGGCCGTGCGGGAGCGCCAGAACATCGTCGTGGCCGGCGGCACCAGCACCGGCAAGACCACGCTGGCGAACGCGCTGCTCGATGAGATCGCGGTCACCGGCGACAGGGTGCTGATCCTCGAAGACACGGTGGAGCTGCAATGCCGCAGCGACGACTTTGTTGCCATGCGCACCGAACCGGGCGTCAGCACGATGGCCGACCTGGTACGCGCCACGCTGCGGCTGCGGCCGGACCGCATCGTGGTGGGCGAGGTGCGGGGCGCCGAAGCGCTGGACCTGCTCAAGGCCTGGGGCACCGGCCACCCCGGCGGCGTCGCCACCGTGCATGCGGGCTCGGCCCATGGCGCGCTCACGCGTCTCGAACAGCTCGTGCAGGAGGTCAGCGTGACCGTGCCGCGCGCACTGATCGCCGAAGCCGTGCACGTGATCGTCTTCATCGCCGGACGCGGCCATGCGCGCCGCGTGCGCGAGATCGTGCGCGTGATCGGCCACGGCAGCCAGGGCTACCAGCTCGATGCCTCTCTGGGGCCTGCGCTCCCCTCTATTTCCACACCACCGTCATCCACCACAGGAGAACCGACATGACGATTCCGCGTCTATCCGTAAAGCCGTATCTGCCAGCAGCGGCTCTGGCCGCATTGCTTCTGGTCGTGGCGCTGCCCGCGCACGCGGCCGGCTCCAGCATGCCCTGGGAGGCGCCGCTGCAGTCCATCCTCGAATCCATCCAGGGGCCGGTGGCCCGCATCGTGGCGGTGATCATCATCATCGCCACGGGGCTGGCGCTGGCCTTCGGCGATACCTCGGGCGGGTTCCGCAAGCTGATCCAGATCGTCTTCGGGTTGTCGATCGCCTTCGCGGCGTCCTCGTTCTTCCTGTCGTTCTTCTCGTTCTCGGGCGGGGCGGTGCTGGCATGAGCGCGCAGGGGATCGCTCCTGGGTTCGAGGTGCAGGGCTTTGAGGTTCCTCTTCACCGTTCGCTGACAGAGCCCATCCTGCTCGGCGGCGCGCCGCGCACGGTGGCGATCGCCAACGGCACGCTGGCCGCCGCCGTGGGCCTCGGGCTGCAGCTGTGGATTCCGGGCCTGGTGCTCTGGATCGCCGGCCATTCGCTGGCGGTCTGGGGCGCGCGCATGGATGCGCAGTTCATGGCCGTGTTCGCGCGGCACATCAAGCACCGTCCCTTGCTGGACGTGTGAAGGAGAGGCCGCTATGCTGAACCTCACCGAATACCGCCAGCGCCCGGCGCTGCTGGCCGACTGGCTGCCCTGGGCCGGCTTGGTCGCACCGGGTGTCGAGTTGAACAAGGACGGCTCGTTCCAGCGCACGGCGCGCTTTCGCGGACCGGACCTGGACAGCGCGACGCGGGGTGAACTCGTTGCCACGTCGGCGCGGCTGAACAACGTGCTGCGCCGCCTGGGTTCGGGCTGGGCGCTGTTCGTGGAAGCCGAGCGGTGCGAAGCCGCGGACTACCCCGAATCGTCCTTCCCGGAGCCGCTGTCATGGCTGGTGGACGAGGAGCGGCGCGCCGGCTTCGAGGATGCCGGGAGCCATTTCGAGAGCCACTACCACCTGACGCTGCTGTACCTGCCGCCGGAGGAATCGAGGGCGCGCGCGGGCCGGCTGCTGTACGAGAACCGCAAGACCGAAGGCGTGGACTGGCGGGAGCGTCTCGAAGCCTTCGTCGCCGAGTCCGAGCGCTTCCTGGGGCTGCTGGAAGGCGTGATGCCTGAGATCGGCTGGCTGGACGATGCGCAAACGCTGACCTATCTGCATGGCTGCATCTCGACGGCCCGGCATCCGGTGACCGTGCCCGAGGTGCCGATGCACCTCGATGCGCTGCTGGCGGACCGTCCGCTGGTGGGAGGGCTCGCGCCCATGCTGGGCGATGCCCATCTGCGCGTGCTGACGATCCGCGGCTTCCCGACCTCGACCTGGCCAGGGATCCTCGACGACCTCAATCGCCTGGGCTTCGCCTACCGCTGGAGCACGCGCTTCCTCTGTTTGGACAAGGCAGAAGCCGAGAAGGAACTGGGCCGCCTGCGCCGCCAGTGGTTCGCCAAGCGCAAGAACATCGTCGCGCTGCTGCGCGAGACGATCTTCAACCAGGAGAGCCCGCTGGTCGATACTGACGCGAGCAACAAGGCGTCCGATACCGACGCGGCGCTGCAGGAACTGGGCAGCGACCAGGTGGCCTTCGGCTACGTCACCGCCACCGTGACGGTGATGGACCGGGATGCTGCTGCCGCCGATGAGAAGCTGCGACAGGCCGAACGCGCGATCCAGGGGAGGGGCTTCGTCACCATCCCCGAGACCTTGAACGCCGTGGAGGCCTGGCTGTCCTCGATTCCGGGCAACGTCTACGCCAATGTGCGCCAGCCCATCATCTCGACGCTGAACCTCGCGCACCTGATGCCGCTGTCGGCCGTGTGGGCCGGGCAGGAGCGCAATGCACACCTCGACGGGCCGCCGCTGATCGTGACGCGCACCGACGGCGCGACGCCGTTCCGGCTGGTCACGCACATCGGGGACGTGGGCAACACGCTGCTGGTCGGCCCCATCGGCATGGGCAAGTCGGTGCTGCTGGCGACCCTGGCGCTGCAGTTCCGGCGCTATCCCGGCTCGCGCATCCTGGCCTTCGACATGGGCCGTTCCATTCGCGCCACCGTGCTGGGCCTGGGCGGCGATCACTACGACCTGGGCACGGATCCGGAGGATGGTGGAGCGATCGCCTTCCAGCCGCTCGCGCGCATCGACCGGGAGGGCTACCGCGCCTGGGCGGCCGAGTGGATCGAAGGGCGGCTGCTGCAGGAGGGCGTGGCCGTGGGGCCGCCCGAGAAGGATGCTGTCTGGTCGGCGCTGAACAGCCTGGCCAGCGCCCCGGTGGAGCAGCGCACGATGACCGGCCTGTCGGTGCTGCTGCAGAGCAACGCGCTGCGCCAGGCGCTGGCGCCCTACGTGCTGGGCGGCGCCCATGGGCGGCTGCTCGATGCCGATGCCGACCGGTTCGGCACGGCGGACGTGCAGGGCTTCGAGATGGAGGAACTGATGCCCAGCAAGGCCGCGGTCATGGCCGTGCTGGGCTACCTGTTCGCACGCTTCGGCGAGCGCTTCGACGGCGCGCCCACCCTGCTGATCCTCGACGAGGCCTGGCTGTTCCTGGATGACCCGGTGTTCGCGGCGCGCATCCGCCAGTGGCTCAAGACGCTGCGCAAGAAGAACGTGTCGGTCATCTTCGCCACGCAGAGCCTGGCGGACATCAAGGATTCCGCGATCGCGCCCGCGATCATCGAAAGCTGTGCGAGCCGCATTTTTCTGCCCAACTCGCAGGCGACCGAGCCACAGATCCGGGTGATCTACGAAGGGTTCGGGCTGAACAGCCGGCAGATCGACATCGTCGCTACGGCTCAGCCCAAGCGCGACTACTACTACCAGTCGCGGCTGGGCAATCGTGTTTTCGAGCTGGGCCTGGGGCCGGTGGCGCTGGCCTTCGCCGGGGCATCCACGCCAGAGGACCAGCGGGCCATCGATGCGGTGGTCTCCGCAGCCGGTGTGCCTGGCTTCGCATCGGCCTGGCTGCGCCATCGTGGCCTGGACTGGGCCGCCGATCTCATCCCTTCGTTTCCTTCACCACTTCAGGAGAACACGCCATGAAGAAGACTTTGCTTTCCCTCACCGCTGCCGCGCTCTTCGCGGCGGCTCCGGCCGCGCATGCGCAGTGGGTTGTGATCGACCCCACGAACCTCGCGCAGAACATCCTCACCGCCGCCAACACGCTGGAGCAGATCAACAACCAGATCCAGCAACTGCAGAACGAGGCCCAGATGCTGATGAACCAGGCGCGGAACCTGACCGGGCTGGATTTCAGCGCCTTGTCGCAACTGCGCTCGGCGCTGTCGGCGACGAACCGGCTGATCCGGCAGGCGCAGGGCCTGGCGTTCAACGTGCAGCAGATGGAGGTGCAGTTCAGCGAGCTGTATCCCGAGTCCTTCAGCGCTTCCGTCACCAGTGCCCAGATGGTGTTCGATGCGCGCAGGCGCTGGACCAACTCGCTGGAAGCGCTGCGCACCGCGACCCAGGTGCAGTCCCAGGCGGTGCAGAACTTCGCGGCGGACGAGCAGGCGCTGGCGGAGCTCGTGAACCGCAGCCAGTCCGCCGTGGGCGCGCTGCAGGCCATGCAGGCGACGAACCAGTTGCTCGCCTTGCAGTCCCGGCAGGCGATCCAGGCGCAGCAGCTGCAGCTCACGCAGGACCGGGCCGTCGCGCTGGAGCAGGCACGGCAGGTGGCCGTGCACGAGCGGGCCCGGGAGGTGCGGCGCCGCTTCCTGGGCAGCGGCACGCCGTACACGCCCCAGCCGGTGAATTTCTACGGCAACCCGTGAGGACACCATGAACAGACTTCTTGCCCTTACCGTAGCCCTCACGCTCGCTGCGTGCAGCAAGCCCGACCCCGTCGAATCGGTCGAATCGCTGGTCGCCAATCCCGAGCGCCTGAAGGAACTGCGCGCCGCCTGTAAGGCAGATCACGCCAAGGCGGGTGATGCGCAGTGCAACGCGGTGGCCGAGGCGACGCGCCAGCGCTTCATGCGGCCGACGCCCTCGCCGTACGCGAACGACCCCGTGAAGCCACCGCCGCCGCCCGCGTCGCCACCGGCGGCGAAGGACGGACCGCCGTGAACGACGTCTCGGTCATCGACCGCTTCCTGGACGTCTTCTCGCGCTACATCGACTCGGGCTTCGGCCTGCTGGGCGGGGAGGTCGCCTTTCTCACCGCCACCTTGGTGGCGATCGACATGACCTTGGCGGGCCTGTTCTGGGCCATGGGCCACGCCTCGGGCCAGGGTGACGACGTGATGGCCAGGCTCATCAAGAAGGTGCTCTACGTGGGTGCCTTCGCCTACATCCTGGGCAACTTCAACCGGCTCGCGGGCATCGTCTTCAACTCCTTCGCGAGCCTGGGCCTCACGGCCTCGGGTTCAGGCCTGTCGCAGGGACAACTGCTGCAGCCCGGACGTCTGGCGCAGGTGGGCATCGACGCGGGCCGGCCGATCATGGCGCAGCTCAGCGATCTGACGGGCTTCCCGGAGGTGTTCGCCAACCTCGACGTGATCGCCGTGCTGTTCCTCGCGTGGCTGGTGCTGATCGTGTGCTTCTTCGTCCTCGCGGTGCAGCTTTTCGTGACACTGATCGAGTTCAAGCTGACCACGCTCGCGGGCTTCGTGCTGGTGCCCTTCGCGCTCTGGAACAAGACCTCGTTCCTGGCCGAGAAGGTCCTGGGCAATGTGATCTCGTCCGGTATCAAGGTGCTGGTGCTCGCGGTGATCGTGGGCATCGGGACGGGGCTTTTCAGCGAGTTCACCGTGGCGCCAGGTGCGGACCCCAGCATCGATCATGCGCTGGTCATCATGCTCGCGGCGCTGGCCATGTTGGGCCTGGGGATCTTCGGGCCGGGGATCGCGACCGGGCTGGTGTCCGGCGCACCGCAGCTCGGCGCCGGGGCCGCAGCCGGGACAGCCATCGCGGCAGCGGGACTCGCTGTGGCCGGCGGAGCCGCCGTGGCGGGGGCGGGCTCCGCCGTCGCCGCGGGAGCCCGCATGGCGCCAGGAGCTGCGCGCGCGGCCATCGGCGGCGGTGCAGCGGCCGCGCGTTCGGCTTCCGCGTTGGCCAGCGGCGCCAAGGGCGCCTACCAGGCCGGCGCGGCCGCATCAGGCGGGGGGGCGGTTCGCGCAGCCGGTGCTGGCGTTGCCCATGTGGCGAAGGCCGGCGCCGCAGCTGTGGGACAGCGCATCGCTTCCGGTGCGAAGGCGGTCAAGGACCGCGCAGTCAACTTCGTGGCCGATACGGCGGCGCCGGCCACCGCTTCCGCAGCCAGTGCCGAGGTCGAGGCCTCGCCGGCTTCTGCCTCCGAACCCGCCTGGGCGCAGCGCATGCGCCGCAAGCAGCAGGCGACCCATGCGGCCATGACCACCGCGCACGTGCTGCGCTCGGGCGACCACGCGGGCGGCGGGACTGGCCCCAGCCTGCGCGACGACTCCAGTTCTTGACTTGAAAGGAATCTCCATGCGTTTCAAACGCCCCCTGGTGCGGTATTCGGACAGCCCCGTGCCTGCCACGCCGTACCAAGCTGCCGGCCAGGTGTGGGACGAGCGCATCGGCTCGGCCCGGGTGCAGGCACGGAACTGGCGGCTCATGGCCTTCGGTTCCTTGTCGCTCGCGTTGCTGATGGCTGGCGGCCTGCTGTGGCGCTCGGCGCAGTCCATCGTCACACCGTACGTCATCGAGGTGGACCCAGCCGGGCAGGTGCGGGCGGTGGGAGAAGCCGCTACGCCCTACAAGCCCAGCGACGCGCAGACGGCGCACCACCTGGCGCGCTTCATCTCGCTGGTGCGCTCCCTGTCCATCGATCCCATCATCGTGCGGCAGAGCTGGCTCGATGCCTACGACTACACGACCGACCGGGGGGCGGCCACGCTCAACGACTACGCCCGCGCGGCCGACCCGTTCTCGCGCGTGGGGCAGGAGTCCGTCACGGTGCAGGTCAACAGCGTCGTGCGCGCGAGCGATTCATCGTTCCAGGTGCGCTGGGCCGAGCGGCGCTACGTCAACGGCGCGGCCGCCGGGCTGGAGCACTGGACCGCTGTGCTGTCCATCGTGCTGCAGACGCCTCGTACCGAGGAGCGGCTGCGCAAGAACCCCCTGGGCATCTACGTCAACGGGCTGTCGTGGAGCCGTGAACTCGACGCCTCGCAAGGAGCAAAGCCATGAAGACACATTTGCACAAATCCGTACTGCCGGGGATCCCGCTGGCCGCATTCATGTTCCTCGTCGGCTGCGCCACGCAGGGCAAGCCGCCGCCGGTGATCTCGCTCGATGAGCCGGTGGCCGTTACGGCACAGCCGCTGCCCGACCCACCCAAGCCGATGGAGGTGGTTGCCGTGCCCCAGCCGCTGGCGCTGCCAGCGCAGTTGAAGCCCTTGCCGGAGATCGCGGAAACCAGGCCTGTGCCCGAATCGGCCGACGAGAAGATACGGGTGTCGCGCGCGAACGAGGAAGCGCGCGTGGCGCCCACGCGCGAGGGCTACGTCAATGCGATCCAGGTCTGGCCGTACAGCGACGGTGCGCTGTACCAGGTCTATGCGGCGCCAGGCCGCGTGACGGTGGTCTCGCTGCAGGCCGGCGAGGAGCTTGTGACAGTGGCCGCCGGCGACACGGTGCGCTGGATCGTGGGCGACACGTCCAGCGGCAGTGGCGATGCGTTGCGCGTCAACGTGCTGGTCAAGCCGGTGCGCTCGGGTTTGAAGACCAATCTGGTCATCACGACCAACCGGCGCACCTACCTGATCGAACTGACCTCGACCGAGAAGGTCTGGATGGCCTCGGTGTCCTGGGACTACCCCAAGGACCGCATGCTGGCCCTGCAGCGACAGGCGCACGCAGCGCAGGCGAGCGCGCCGGTCGATACCGGGTTGTCGCTGGAGAAGATCCGTTTCCGCTACGCGGTCAGCGGCAGCAATCCGTCGTGGAAGCCGCTGCGCGCCTTCGACGATGGCGAGAAGGTCTACATCCAGTTCCCGGCGGGCATTGCCCAGGGCGAGTTGCCGCCGCTGTTCGTGATTGGCGCGCAGGGCGACGGGCAGTTGGTGAACTACCGTTTCCGCTCGCCGTACTACGTCGTGGACCGGCTGTTCGGCGCGGCCGAACTGCGCCTGGGTGCCGACAAGGGCGACGTGGTGCGCATTGAACGCACCGATGGTGTGTCCGCTGCGTCGGCTTCGGTGCAAAGGGACTGACTATGAGCCAGGACGACACTTCCGGAATTGCCGCGCCGCCGGCGGGCAAGGTGGCACCCGAGGCGGTGGCGCTGCGCGCCCAGCCGCGCCCGGTGATGCGCCTGAACCGGCGCATGCTGGCGGTCCTGGCCGGTGGCGTTGCCGTGGCCGTGCTGGGCGCCACCATGTGGTCATTGCAGCCGCGCCAGCGTGGCGCCGGTGAGAACACCGAGCTTTACAACGTGGATCGCGTCTCGCGCTCCGATGGATTGAGCCAGCTTCCGTCCGACTACTCGAAGCTGCCGCCCTCGGTGCCCGAACTGGGGCCACCGTTGCCGGGCGATCTGGGGCCGGCCATCGTGAGGTCGCAGTCGCCGGTGGTGGCCAGCTATTCGCCGCCTGGTCATGACCCGGCTGCCGCCGAGCGCGATGCGTTGCGCAAGGAGGCCGATGCGGCGGCGGCTTCGTCGGTGTTCTTCCGGTCGGGCAACCAACGCGCGGCTGCGGTACCGGCGCAGGTCGCTGCGGCGCCAGCTTCCCGCCTCGCGGGCTTCGACCCGTTGGAGGCTGGTCCGGCTTCGACGGCCGCGCAGGCAGATCCGACAGCGGTGCAGAACCGGCAGGACCAGAAAGAGGCTTTCCTGAAAACCGGCTCCACGGAGACCCGCAATTCCGGCAGCCTCAAACTGCCGGCCTCACCGTACCAGGTGATGGCAGGCACGGTGATCGCGGGCGCGCTGGTGACGGGCATCAAGTCGGACCTGCCGGGTGACGTGATCGCCACCGTGACCGAGCCGGTCTACGACACGGCCACGGGGAAATACCTGCTGATCCCGCAGGGCTCGCGCATCCTGGGCAAGTACAACAGTCAGGTGAGCTACGGTCAGAGTCGCGTGCAAGTGGTGTGGAGCCGGGTCATCCTGCCGGACATGTCCTCGTTCCAGTTGGACAACCTCGTGGGCACGGACCCGGCCGGCTATGCCGGCCTGGAGGATAGTGTGGACTGGCATTGGGACCGCGTGTTCGCCGGCGCAGCGCTGACCACGCTGCTGGGCATCGGAGCCGAGCTGGCGGCACCCGAGAACCGCCAGGATGGCAACCGGGTGGTGATTGCCGGGCGCGACGGCCTGCAGGACAGCGTGAACCAGGTCGGACAGGAGATGACCCGGCGCAACATGAACATCCAGCCGACGCTGACCGCGCGGCCGGGGTTGCCGGTGCGCTTGCTTGTGAGCCGAGACATCGTATTGCGACCCTACCAGCCGCTGTTTTTCCAGAGGGGAGGAAGTCAATGAGCAAGGCAGGCCATCGCCTGAGCCTGGGGCCGATACCGAGGCCCGATGCGGTCAAGCTCACGATCACGCTGTCGGCGGAGCTGAAAGCGCAGCTCGATGCTTACGCGGAGGTGCATGGACGGATGCACCAGGCACCGGTGGATGCGGTGGCGCTGATCCCGCACATGCTGGCGGCGTTCATCGCGCGGGACCGGGGATTCAAGTCGAGGCTGAATGGCAAAAACCCAGCGGCCAAGGCTCAGACGCCTGCGGCGTGAGCTGGCTTGTTGTTTTCTGGCGCTGGCCACCATCTAGAATTTCGCCTATGGGGGGTGTTGATGCCCTCCAGTGGAAGGTGGCGTCGCCTCCCACCTGGGCGGTGTGTGCGCCCCCCGAAGAAGGATGCAGGGTAAGCACATCAAGCGATAGCACACGGAACATAGATAAGCGGGTGGGAGGTGCAGGTGCCTCCCTGGGGTACGGCCTGATCTCCGGGATCGCGGCCTTGGCTTGCTTATGCTGAGAGCCATCGAACGAACTGGAGATTGTCATGAGCGTTGCAGCAGTCGCACCTGTACCCGAGCTGGAATCCGATCCGAAGGCCGCGGTGCGAGAAAACGAAAAGAAATGGGGCAAGCCCCTGATGGATGCCGGCTGGACCTGCATTCCCAGCACCATCATCCTGCGTCAGCAGGCGCTGGGCCTGGACCCGGTTGACATGAATATCGTGCTGGTGATCGCGGCGCACTGGTGGAAGGCCAATCAGCTCGCATTTCCGTCCAAGAAGCTGATCGCCGACACGATCGGCAAAGACCCGACCACGGTGCGCCGGCGGCTGGCAAAGTTGGAAAAGGACGGAATGATCGAGCGCATCCTGCGGCCGCAGCCGGGCGGGCGCCACAACTCCAATGAGTATCGACTGACTGGCCTGATTGCTGGGGCGGAGCCGCTTGCGAAGGAGGAAATCGCCAAGCGCGCCGAGGGCAAGACTTACCGGAAGGCGCGTGCGGTCAAGAAGGGACTGGGCCTCGTGTCCGTGGTCAAACCATGATCGCATGGAGGCCATTCGTCCATGAGGGCACGAACTACGACCTGTCCCACCTGCACCCCTTCGTGCATACGTTCGAGCAGGCCGCACAGGCCGGCAAACCGGCGCGCGTTTATCCGGTCCAGGTGATCTTCAGCCTGCATTGCTTCACGCGCGGCGCGGACGGGATTGAGGACCCGAAGGGGCCACTGGGGTACGCGGATTCGCGCGAGACGCGCGTCTTTGATTTCGGGCGCTACGCACAGTCCCAGCAGTTGCCCGAGATCGTGCGTGCCTTGCCCACATCACCGTGTTTCCACACGGACCACGGCAACTTCTTCACAGTGAGGCTGCTCAACGCGGCGACTGGACAGGAGGACACCTACGAGGTGTACTTCACCGCCTCGCGGTCCAGCTCGAAGGCTGTCCCGTTGAACCTGTTCGTGCAGAGCGCCTACGTGCGCGACAGGCTGCATACCAACAGGCCGTCGCGCAAGAAGATCGGGTTCTTCGTGATCCTGCACAACACGCTGAACGGCCGGCCGATCAAGGCGCCGAAATGAAAACGCCCTCCACAGGGGAGGGCGTTGGAAAAAATCGGACCTCTTGGCTATCCCTACGCTTGGGTGGGGGCCCCTTACGGGGTGGGATCAACGCACAGCTTTCGCTGCTCCGTTCATACGCTGATGCATCGATGATAGCGCATCGGGGAGGACCACGCAACCGCCTCTGGGGGGCGCGGACGCCCGCCAGGGCGCTTGCCGGGGTTCGCCGCCGCCCTCTCTGGTGGCCCGGCATGCCCTCCGCTGGGATGCCCTTCTTCAGGGTACACGGACCGCCTGAATCGTGAGACAATCACATCCAGACTCGTGGTTCGATTCCACAGTTCCTCTTGGTTGGTCTGGTGTACCCAACGATGTACCCAGAGAACAGGAGAGATGAGAAAAGCTAGTGTTGGCACGGGTTGCGGACGATTTTTCGAACCAGTCCCAGGCCACCAAATCTCGCAAAAGCCCATCCAGCGCGATGGGCTTTTGCATTTCTGGGCTGTTGCATTCCATGCGAATGTTGCGCGGCCCCACCCCCTTCTCTGGAGACACGATGGCTGATGTGGATGCGGCGCAGTTGCGCGACGACTTGTTGAGCCGGTTCAGTGAAGGTCTGGTCACCCGCACGCTGGCGCAGGTGGCCGAAGAGGCGCGGCAAGACGGCGAGAGCCTCCAGGACTTGGTGACGCGTTACGAGATCGACTACGCGTGGCACGTGCTGGGGTCGGAGCGCACGCGCCAGGCCTGCCTGGCCGCGCTGGAGGCGCGAGGCGCCGGCCCGGCGCCCGAATCGCAGCGTGTGTTTCTTGCCGCCTTGCTGGAGGCCGCCGCCGCAGCGCAGCCGGTGGATGCGTTGATGAGTTTCGACAACGACGTGCCGGCGCAGCTGGGTCAGTTGCTGGGCGCTTGGTTCGAGCGCGAGGCGGTGGCCGCCGTTTGATGGCCTGAGAAGGCGGGCGAGTCCGTCAGCGCCAGCCCGGGGCTTTTTTCAGCACGAAGTTCATGACCGGCCCTTCGCCGGTGCGGCCCTCGGCGGGCCTGCGGATGCCGCGCAACTCTTGTGCGCAGCTGGTGGGCGTGACGTTGCCTTCCCACACCGCGTCCATGTTGACGCCGTCGGCCGACTCATCGAGGTTGAATTCGCCGTCGGTGACGTCGCCTGACACCAGGGCCTGCCGGTCGTTGCCGGCGGTGCTGCGCTTGAGGTTGCCGCGCACGCTGCCGGGGTATTCGGGGTGGCGCTCAAAGAGCAGCGCGCCGGTGGATGCCGGGGCCGCTTCGCTGCCGCCCTCCTGCGGCCACAGCGTGAGCTGCCACAGGCCGTAGAGCTGGCTGGGTGCCATGTCGGCGGGCTGGGTGCAGGTGGTGGCTGGGGCGCTGGCGGGCTGCGCCGATGCGGTGGCGCCAACGAGCAACGCGAGCAGGGCTGCGCTCAGCGCCTGGATGCAGTAACGGTTCATGGTGTGAGGTCGGCGGCTTTCTGTGCAGCCTGGTCGGTGGCGCGCTTCGCGAACTCGGCGCGCAAGGCGCGCAGTTTTTCGCGCGGATCTTCCTTGATGGTGGCCTGGTCCAGTGCCATTTCCTGGATGAAGCGGCTGGCCTGCCCCGGGATGCTCTCGCGCCCCTTCTTGCGCCGCTTGAGCCAGCTCACCGCCAGCGTGCGCTGCGCGCGGGTGATGCCCACGTACATCAGGCGGCGTTCTTCCTGCAGGCGCTGCGCCATGTTCTCGGCGGCCGCGTCGCTCTGGCCCGGCTCTTCTTCCAGCTTGAAGGGCAGCAGGCCTTCGTTCACGCCCACCAGCATGACGTGTGGCCACTCCAGCCCTTTGGAGGCGTGCAATGTCGAGAGCGTCACCACGTTCTGGTCCTGCTCGCGCTCGCTCAACGTGGAAAGCAACGCAATCGTCTGCACCACTTCCAGCAGGCTCTTGCGTTCGGTCTCGACCTGCACGCCCGCGTCGTCCTCGAGCTTGCCGCCGCAGCGCCCGGCGACCCAGTCGCAGAAGTCCATCACGTTGGTCCAGCGCGCGGCCGCCACCTTCTCGTTGTCTTCGCTGTCGTACAGGTGCTTCTCGTAGGCAATGTCTTTGAGCCAGTCGTTGAGGAAGGCGCGCGCGGCTTCATGGCCGACGGTGCTCTTGGCGCGGTACTCCAGGTCGTTCACCGCGCGGCCAAACTCGTGCAGCGTGGCCACGGCGCGCGCGGGCAGGGCGGTGCCCAGCGAGCTGGCGAAGAGGGCCTCGAACAGGCTGAGCTTGTATTGCGTGGCAAAGGTGCCCAGCGCCTGCAACGTGGTGTGGCCAATGCCGCGCTTGGGTGTGGTGGCCGAGCGCAGAAACGCCGGGTCGTCGTCGTTGTTCACCAGCAGGCGCAACCAAGCACAGAGATCGCGGATCTCGGCCTTGTCGAAGAAGCTCTGACCGCCCGAGACCTTGTACGGGATCTGGGCCTTGCGCAGCGATTGCTCAAACGAGCGGGCCATGTGGTTGGCGCGGTAAAGAATGGCGAAGTCGCGCCACTCCTTGTGTTGTGAGCTCGACCGCAGGCTCTGGATGCGCGCCACCGCGCGCTCGGCTTCGTGCTCCTCGTTGTCTGCGTCGACCACGCGCACCGGTTCACCTTCGCCCAGATCGCTCCACAGCGTTTTCGGGAACAGCTTGGGGTTGGGGCCGATCACGTTGTTGGCCGCGCGCAGGATGGCGCTGGTGGAGCGGTAGTTCTGCTCCAGCTTGATCACCTTGAGCTCGGGGAAGTCTTGCGGCAGCTTCTTGAGGTTGTCCAGCGTGGCGCCGCGCCAGCCATAGATGGACTGGTCGTCATCACCCACGGCTGTGAAGCGTGCGCGTTCGCCCACCAGCAGCTTGAGCAGTTCGTACTGCGTGGCGTTGGTGTCCTGGTACTCGTCCACCAGCACATGCCCCATCTTCTTCTGCCAACGCGCGCGCACGTCTTCGTGTTCGTTCAGCAGCTTGAGCGGCAGGCTGATGAGGTCGTCGAAATCCACGCTCTGATAAGCCGTGAGCCGCTCTTCGTAGCGCGCCATGATGGTGGCCATCATGCGCTCGTCCTCGTCCTTGGCCAGCGCGAGCGCCTGCGCCGAGTTGAGGCCCGCGCTCTTCCACGCGCTGATGCCCCATTGCCAGCCCCGAGCGGTGGCCGCGTCGGTGGTGCCGCCGCAGTCTTTGAGCAGGCTGGTGATGTCGTCGGTGTCGAGGATGGAGAACTGCTTCTTCAGGCCGAGCGCCGCACCGTCCTCGCGCAGCAGGCGCACGCCCAGCGCGTGAAACGTGCAGATCAGCACTTTCTTGGCTTCGCGGCCGACGAGTTGCGCAGCGCGCTCGCGCATTTCGGCGGCGGCCTTGTTGGTGAAGGTGATGGCAGCGATGCGGTCGGCCGCCAGGCCCGCCTGAATCAGGCGCCCGATCTTGTGCGTGATCACGCGCGTCTTGCCCGAGCCTGCGCCGGCCAGCACCAGGCAGGGTCCGCCCAGGTGGTTCACGGCTTCAAGTTGGGCAAGGTTCAGGCCGTGGGACATGGGATCGGGAGAGCGTCGGGAGGCGTCGGGAGAGAGCGTTGGATCATACCGGGCGGGGTGTCGGCGGCGGCCTGCTGGCACCTGAGACAATCGGCGCCGTGTTGCACATCCTGCTGGTCACATTTCCGTTTTTTGCGCTCGTGCTGGCCGGCTACGTAGCGGCACGCCGGCGCATGCTGCCGCTGGAGGCGATACCGGGGCTCAACGGCTTTGTGCTGTTCTTTGCCCTGCCGTGCATGCTGTACCGCTTTGGTTCCACCACGCCCATTGCGCAACTGCTCGACGCCTGGGTGGCGGGCCTTTACCTGTTGTGCGGGTTGGTGGTGGTGGCCGTCACCATCGCTTTCACGTTGAATGCGCGCACGCGCTGGAATGACGCGGCGCTCGGCGCGCTGGTGGCGGCGTTTCCCAACTCGGGCTTCATGGGCGTGCCGCTCATCGTGGCGCTGCTCGGTGCCTCCGCAGCCGGCACCGTGATCCTCACCATGGTGGTCGACATGGTGATCACCAGCTCGCTGTGCATCGCGCTCTCGCGCCTGGACGATGCGCAGGGCAATGGCCGCTCGGCGGTGTTCGACGCCGGGCGCAAGGCCCTCAGGGGGGTGCTCACCAACCCGATGCCCTGGGCCATCATCCTGGGTGGCGTGGCCTCGGCCTGGGCGTTCACCTTGCCCAAGCCGCTGGAGCAGACGGTCTGGCTGCTGGCCGATTCGGCCTCGCCGGTGGCGCTGTTCACCATTGGCGCCGTGCTCGCGCGTGCGCAGATGACGGCCAACCGTCCCATGCCGCTGGCCGACTATGTGCCGGTGGCGGTCATGAAGCTGTTCGTGCACCCGCTGCTGGTGCTCGCGGTGGGCTCGCTCGCCATCCGTGCGGGGGCGCCGCTGGCGCCGTCGGCGCTCACCGTCATGGTGCTCGCGGCCGCGCTGCCCAGCGCCAGCAATGTCTCGCTGCTGGCCGAGCGCTTCGGGGCGGACAACGGGCGCATTGCCCGGATCATCCTGGTGACCACGGCGGTGGCCTTCCTCACCTTCTCGGGCGCTGTCACGCTGTTGACGTGAACCGGCCGGCACGATGACGCCGGCCGGGAAGAGCGACCATCAATAGCCTTCGGCTATTGATGGAATCTTGTCAATTGTTTTGACATATCTCTCCGGGCTCTTTAAAGTCCACCGAGTCGTTTCCAGGAGCTGTCCATGCATTCATTGCCCCACCCCCGCACCGCGCTGGTTTCGCCCTCGCCGACCTGGCTGGAGCGACTCGCCGCGCTGGCGCTGGCGCATTGACCCGCGGGCCCCTGTGCGCCATTCCCTTACCTCTCAGCTGTTCCCAAAAAAGGAGATCCCATGAGCGAAGCCAAATGCCCTTTCCACCACGCTGCCGGTGGTGGCACCACCAACAAGAACTGGTGGCCCAACCAGTTGCGCGTGGACCTGCTGAACCAGCACTCGAACAAGTCCGACCCGCTGGGTGAGACGTTCGATTACGCCGAAGCGTTCAAGTCGCTGGACTACAAGGCGCTCAAGGCCGATCTGGTCAAGCTCATGACCGACAGCCAGGACTGGTGGCCCGCCGACTTTGGCCACTACGGCCCGCAGATGATCCGTATGGCCTGGCACTCGGCCGGCACCTACCGCCTGGCAGACGGCCGGGGCGGTGGTGGCCGTGGCCAGCAGCGGTTTGCACCGCTCAACTCCTGGCCCGACAACGTCAACATCGACAAGTCGCGCCGCCTGCTGTGGCCGATCAAGCAGAAGTACGGCCAGAAGATTTCCTGGGCCGACCTGTTCATCCTGACCGGCAACGTGGCGCTGGAGACCATGGGCTTTCGCACCTTCGGTTTTGCCGGCGGGCGCGAAGACGTGTGGGAGCCCGACCACGACGTGAACTGGGGCGCAGAAACCGCCTGGCTGGCCACGGACAAGCGCTTCCACGGCGACCGTGAGCTGGACGACAACCTCGCCGCCACGCACATGGGCCTGATCTATGTGAACCCCGAAGGCCCGAACGCCAGCGGCGACTACCTCGCCGCCGCCAAGGACATCCGCGTCACCTTCAGCCGCATGGCCATGGACGACGAGGAAATCGTGGCCCTGATCGCGGGCGGCCACACCTTTGGCAAGTCGCACGGCGCCGCACCCGAGCACCACAAGGGCCCCGAGCCCGAAGCCGCCGGCATTGAAGCGCAAGGCCTGGGCTGGAACAGCAACTACGGCAGCGGTCACGGCAAGGACACGGTCTCCAGCGGCCTGGAAGTCACCTGGACCAAAACCCCGGCGCTGTGGAGCAACAACTACTTCGAGAACCTTTTCAACTTCGAATGGGAGCTCACGAAGTCGCCGGCTGGCGCCAAGCAGTGGGTGGCCAAGGACGCGCCCGAGATCATTCCGGACGCGCACATCCCGGGCAAGTTCCACAAGCCCACCATGCTCACCACCGACCTCACGATGCGCTTCGACCCCGAGTTCGGCAAGATCTCCCGGCGCTTCCTTGAAGACCCGCAAGCGTTTGCCGAGGCCTTTGCCCGCGCCTGGTTCAAGCTGACCCACCGCGACATGGGCCCGAAGGTGCGCTACCTCGGCCCCGAAGTGCCGAAGGAAGACCTGATCTGGCAAGACCCGCTGCCCGCGGCCACGCTCAACCCCACGGCCGCCGACATTGCCGAGGCCAAGGCCAGGATCGCGGCGGCTGGTTTGTCGGTGTCGGAGCTGGTGTCGGTGGCCTGGGCCTCGGCCTCCACCTTCCGCGGTGGCGACAAGCGCGGCGGCGCCAACGGCGCGCGCCTGGCGCTGGCGCCGCAGAAAGACTGGGCGGTGAACCAGGTGGCCGTCAAGGCCCTGGACAAGCTGCGCGGCATTGCCGGCAAGGTGTCGCTGGCCGACGTGATCGTGCTCGCCGGTGTGGTGGGCGTGGAGCAGGCGGCCCAGGCTGCGGGTGTGGCGGTGCAGGTGCCGTTCGCCCCGGGCCGCGTGGACGCCACCCAGGCACAGACCGACATCCCGTCCTTCGAGGTGATGGAACCCCAGGCCGACGGCTTCCGCAACTTCCGCAAGGGCCGCATTGGCGCCGCCACCGAAGCCCTGCTGGTGGACCGCGCCCAGCTGCTCACGCTGACCGCACCTGAAATGACGGTGTTGGTCGGTGGTTTGCGGGTGTTGGGCGCCAACGCCGACGGCAGCGCACACGGTGTGTTCACGAACAAGGTGGGCGCGCTGACCAACGACTTCTTCGTCAACCTGCTCGACATGGGCACGGAATGGAAGGCTGTGGACAGCGAGGCCGAGGTGTTCGAAGGCCGTGACCGCAAGACCGGCGCGGTGAAGTTCACCGGCACGCGCAACGACCTGATCTTCGGCTCCAACTCGGTGCTGCGGGCCTACGCCGAGGTGTATGCCAGCGCCGACGGCCAGCAGAAGTTCGTGCGCGACTTCGTGGCCGCCTGGACCAAGGTCATGAACCTGGACCGCTACGACCTGGTGTGATCCACACCCGCGCTCAGCGCCAAGGCCCCGGGCTTCACCGCCCGGGGCTTTTTCATTTCTTGCTCAGCGCTTCCTGCTCCAGCAGCAGGTAGGTGTTGTACGCGTTCATGCGGTTGGCCGGGCCAAACATCGGCATGGTGGCAAAGGCCGACCAGTCGGTCTTGTCATAGGCCTCCTCGAACGGCACGAAGTTCTCCACCGCATCGCCCATGCTCTGGCGCAGGTGCTTGAGGTAGTCGCGCGTGGTGCCGATGTCTTTTTTCGGGTCGGTGGACGCCGCGCCGTGGCCGGGCACCACGGCCCGGGCGTTGAAGGCGAGCAGACGATCGAGCGAAAGCACCCACTGCCGGCTGTTGGCCTGACCCACGAAAGGCAGGCGCCCATTGAAGAACAGGTCACCGGCGAACAGCACTTTTTCCGACGGCACGTACACCGTGAGGTCCTCCGGCGTGTGCGAAGGGCCCACCGGCGTGAGCTCGAACACCACGCCGCCGACCTTGAGCGAGGTTGCGCCGTCGAGCCAGAGGTCGGCCGGGACGATGCGCGTCTGGTCGTCGATCCAGGGCGCGAGGTCGGTGCGCGAGGCCTCCAGGCGCAGGCGCGCCGTGTCGGACTGGATGTACTCGCGCGAGGCACGGTGCGCCACGATCTGCGCACCCAGCTGCTTGAAGTGCTGCAGGCCGTAAATGTGGTCGGCGTGGTAGTGGGTGACGATCACGTGCGTGATCGGCTTGTCGGTCAGCTGGCGAATGGCTTGGGTGAGCCGCTCGGCCAGGCGCGGCGAGCCCAGCGCGTCCACCACCACAACACCTGCGGGCGTGATCACGAAGCCTGCGTTGCTGATGAAGTTCTGGTTCCGGGTCGAACCGAGTTGGGTCAGACCCTGCACGTAGTGGCTGTGGGGCCCCACCTTCTCCACGCGCATGGGTGGGCCGGCTTCGGTGGCGGGTTGTGCCCAGGCGGCGTTCAGGGTCAGAGCGAGCAGCGGCGCAAGCCACCAGCGGGGTGCGAATCGAGGCACGGGCGCGTCTCCTTGGGTGTGATGCCGCTCTTATATCGCAATTTGCTTATATTTAAGCGCGCCGTCGTTGGCTGGTGCCGCGGGCTCAGATGGCCAGCGGGTCGACGTCCACCGCGAAGCGCACCAGCCCGCGCGCTTCGGGCAGGCTGCGGCAGGCCAGCAGCACGGGTTGCCAGGCGTTCAGGAAGCGCTGCAGCGCACCGCGTGAGGCGGCTTCCACCAGCAGCTGCGCGCGCTCCACATTGGCCACGCGCTGGATGGTGAGCGGCACCGCCGGGTACAGGGTGATGTCATCGCGGTGCGGCAGCCCGTCGGCGGCCTGCGCGGCGGCGTTCAGGTAGGCCTGCGCGGCCTGCTGGGTGCGGGCGTCGGCGCGCAGCAGTGCCTGGTGGCCGAACGGCGGCATGCCGGCGCTTTCGCGCTCGGCCAGTTGCTGGGCCGCGAAGGCCGGGAAGTCGTGGCGGCGCAGCGCATCGAACAACGGATGTTGCGGCGTCCAGGTCTGCACCCACAGCTCGCTTTCACTGCCTTGGCGCGTCACAAAGGCGGCGTCGCGTCCGGCACGCCCGCCGGCCTGCATGAGCAGCGCGAACAGGCGCTCGGGCGCGCGGTAGTCGCTGGCGAACAGGCCCGAGTCGGCGTTGATGCCCGCCACCAGCGTGATGCGTCGGAAGTCGTGGCCTTTGGCAATCATTTGCGTGCCCACGAGCACATCCACCTCGCCGCTGTGCATGGTCGCCAGCTGCACTTCGAGGCTGCCCTTGAGGCGGGTCGAGTCGGCATCCATGCGCGCCACGCGCGCCGGCCCACCGTCGGGGCGCTGCACGTCGGCCAGCAAGCCGGCGAGCTGTTCTTCGAGCTGTTCGGTGCCACGTCCCACCGGGGCAATGTCGAGGTTGCCGCACTCGGGGCACGCGCGTGGCACGCGTTCGGTGAAGCCGCAGTGGTGGCAGCGCAGCGTGCGGTCGAGCTTGTGGAAAACACGGTACGCGCTGCAGTGCGGGCAGGCGCTTTTCCAGCCGCAGTCGTGGCACGCCAGCACCGGCGCATAGCCGCGCCGGTTCAGCAGGACCATGCATTGCTCGCCGCGCGCGATGCGCTCGGCCATCGCCGCCACCAGCGGGGGCGCGAGCAGCGCGCCCTTGGGCTGGTGGTTCATGTCGACCACGCGCAGGCGCGGCAGCGCGCCGCCACCGATGCGCGCCGGCATGGACAGGCGCAGGTAGCGCCCCTGGTCGGCGGCGTGCCAGCTCTCCAGCGAAGGCGTGGCCGAGCCCAGCACCACGCGGCATCGGGCGGGCGCGGCTGTGGTGGCTTCCGCCGCCAGCGCCTCGCTTTCCACTTTGGCGCGGTAGACCGCCAGATCGCGCGCCGAGTACCGCGCACCTTCCTGGCTCTTGTAGCTGGGGTCGTGTTCTTCATCGACCACGATCAGCCGCAGCCCCGGCAGGCTGGCGAGCACGGCCATGCGCGTGCCGAGCACGATGCGCGCCTGCCCGGTGTGTGCTGCCAGCCAGCCGGCCAGCCGCTGGGCGGGCGTCATGCCGCTGTGCAGGCAGACCAGCGCGCCGGCGCCAAACAAAGGCTCGAACCGCTCCCGAAAGCGCGCCTCCAGCTGTGGGGTGAGGTTGATCTCCGGCACCATCACCAGCGCCTGCGCATCGGACTGCGATTGCAGCGCGTGCTCGGTGGCCTGCAGGTAGACCTCGGTCTTGCCGCTGCCGGTGGCGCCAAACAGCAGCACCGGTGCGGTGGCCGCTTCCAGGGCCTGGAGCGCTTCGCGCTGTTCCTCGCTCAGCTCGGGGGCGTGCTGGCCGGACGCATCGGCGGGCGCACTCGAGGCGTCGGCGCGCGTCGCCTGCTGCTTTTTCAGGCGGCGCGCGAGTTGAACGGTGCTCAGGTCGCGCAGCTGGGGCGGCAAGGCGGCCAGCGCCACTTCACCCAGGCTGCGCTGGTAATACTGCGCCGCAAAACGCACCAGCTGGCGCCAGCGGGCGTTCAGCGACGGCAGGCCTTCGAGCACGCTGGCCACCGCGCGGGTCTGCGCTTCGCTCAGGCCTTCGGGCGGTTCGGTGGGGCATTCCCACACCACACCCAGCACCTCGCGCGCACCCAGCGGCACCCGCACCAGGGTGCCCGGTGCGAGCGACAACTCACTTCGGTAAGTGAGCGTGGCACCCACTCCGCTGTGCGCGGGGGTGGCCACGACGACGCTGGGCCAGAAAGCCATGCTTAGCGCCCATTCCTCAGCTGGACTGTCGAAAAACGCGCTAAGTTGTTGATTTGACAGTGCATCGAAACATATCCAGACTTTTTGTGGATAACTTTGTTGATAGATTGCTTTTCTGCTGCCGGAAGCCTTGCAAATCAAGGGTTTGCTTAAACTGCCTTCAAAAAAAGCACAAATTAAAATCTATATGAATCAACGACTTACGGCGCTATTGGAAGAAATGCCTAGTGTGCCGACGGGGCTCGGGTTTATGGCGCACCGCAGCACAGGTTTTGTGCATAAGTGAGCCTTGTCAAGTGCGATTTTTGGCAATTTTTGTGTTATGGCCGCATTTGCACCGGTGTTTGACGGCCCTGTGACGCTGTCACAGAGGCCCGCGCCAAGCCGTGGAAAACCACCGGGGCTGGCGCGCTGGGCCCCGGTTCCGCTGCGAAAACCGGAGCGTTTCAGGCCGGCTTGCGCAGCCGCTTGGAATGCGAATGCACCGCATCCACCAGCACCGACACGTGTTCCGGGGGCGTGTGCTGGCTGATGCCGTGGCCCAGGTTGAAGATGTGGGTGGGGCCGGTGCCGCTGCCCTGGTGCGGGGTGCCGAAGCTCTCCAGCACCGCGGCCACTTCGGCGTCGATGCGCTCGGGCGGCGCAAACAGCACGTTGGGGTCGATGTTGCCTTGCAGCGCCTTGCCGTGGGCGCCTTCGCCCACCAGGGCGCGCGCGCGGGCCAGGTTCACGGTCCAGTCCAGGCCGAGGGCGTGGCAGTCCAGGTCTTTCATGTCGTCCAGCCACAGGCCGCCGCCCTTGGTGAAGACGATGCGCGGAATCACGGCGCCGCCGTGCTCGCGCTTGAGCTGCGCCAGCACGCGCTTGGTGTAGGCCAGGCTGAAGTCCTGGAACTTGCCGTCGGCCAGCACGCCGCCCCAGCTGTCGAAGACCATGACGGCCTGCGCGCCGGCTTCGATTTGCGCGTTGAGGTAGGCCGCGACCGCGTCGGCGTTGATCGCCAGGATGCGGTGCATAAGGTCCGGGCGGCTGTACATCAGCGACTTGACGGCGCGGTAGTCGTCGCTGCCGCCGCCTTCGACCATGTAGCAGGCCAGCGTCCAGGGACTGCCTGAAAAACCGATCAGGGGCACGCGGCCATTGAGTGCACGGCGGATCGAGGTGACCGCGTCGAACACGTAGCGCAGCTTGTCCATGTCGGGCACGGCGAGCGTGGCCACGTCGGCTTCGGTGCGCACGGTCTTGGCGAACTTGGGGCCTTCGCCCAGGGCGAAAGACAGGCCCAGGCCCATGGCGTCGGGCACGGTGAGGATGTCGCTGAACAGAATGGCCGCGTCCAGTGCGTAGCGGTCCAGCGGCTGCAGCGTCACTTCGGTGGCGTAGTCGGTGTTGGTGGCCAGCCCCATGAAGCTGCCCGCCTTGGCTCGCGTGTCGCGGTACTCGGGCAGATAGCGACCCGCCTGGCGCATGAGCCACACGGGGGTGTGGTCGGTGGACTGACGAAGGCAGGCGCGCAGGAAGGTGTCGTTTTGCAGTGGGGCGAAGGACATGGCGGTGTGGGGGCTACAGGGGTGGGGGTATCGGGAGATTATCCCGTCTCGCCCCCGCGCGGGCGCCAGCCCGATCTGCAGGCGCTACGCCGCGCCGTTTTTGTACTTGATGCTGCAGCCGTAGGCGCGGCTGGTGGCCACGCTCACGGGCTTGCCGGCGCGCTGTTCGGCCAGGCCCTGGCGCACGTAATTGGTGGCCTTGGGAATGTCGTCCACCCGCGCAGAGGGAATGCTGTCGATGCCGCCGGCGTACACGAGCAGGCCTTGTGCGTTGACGATGTACATGTGCGGCGTGACGCGCGCGCCATAGGCTTCGCCCACCTTGCCGTCTTCGTCCATCAGCGTGGCGGTGGGGCTGGCCTTTTGCTCGGTCATCCAGCGGCCCAGCTGGGCGGGTGACTGGTAGTCTGCGCTGTCGTCGCGCGTGGAGTTGATCGCCAGCCACACCGCGCCCTGGCCCGTGGCCTCTTTCTGCAGCGCCTGCATGTTGCCCTGGTAGTGCTTGCGCACGAAGGGGCAGCCCGGGTTGTTCCACTCCAGCACCACCGTCTTGCCCTTGAAGTCGGAGAGCTTCACCGGCTTGCCAGCGGTGTCGGTCAAGGTGAAGTCGGGCGCAGCCTGGCCCAGCCCGGGTGCGGCAATGGCGGGCGTGACCAGCAAGGTGCCCAGCGGCGAGAAAACGGCCAGGGCGAGCAGGGGACGGCGTTGCATGAGGAAACCTCCTGAAGGCGGACGATTGAAACGGAGCCGCGCAGGCCTACAGCCCGGCCAGCGCAGCGCGAACCTCCTCGACACGGAGCACTTCGGTCAGCACCTGCGGGGCCTGACCGTTCTTGTAGATCGCATACACAGGAACGCCGTTGCGTCCCAGGCTGGCCAGCGCCGCCGTGACGTCGGGGTCGCGGCGCGTCCAGTCGGCGCGCAGCAGCGCCACGTTCTTGCGGGCCATGTCGCCGAGCACGCTGGCATCGGCGAGCGTGGTGCGCTTGTTGTACTGGCAGGTGACGCACCAAGCGGCGGTGAAGTCGACAAACACCGGGCGCCCCTGCGCCACCAGTTCGGCCTGCGCTTGCGGGCTCCATGGTTGCCAGCTCACGCCTTCCACGGCGGTGGCCACGGCCTGGCCGGGCGCGGCGTCCTGCAGTCGGATGACGTTGGGGCCGATCGCCCAGCCCAGCCACGCCAGACCCGCCAGCGACAGCCCGGCGATCACGGTGCGGCCGCGCCCGCGCAAGCCCAGCGCCCACACCAGCAGCGCCAGCACCACCAGCAGCATGAGCAGTGCGGCCGCGCCGTCGATGCCGCTTTGCTGGCCCAGCACCCACAGCAGCCACACCACGGTGGCAAACATCGGGAAGGCCATGAGGTGGCGGAAGGTGTTCATCCACGCACCGGGGCGCGGCAGCGCCCGCGCCACCGCCGGCACCCAGCTGGCCAGCAGGTAGGGCAGCGCCATGCCCAGGCCCAGCGCACCAAACACCGCCAGCGCCTGCGCGGCTGGCAGCGCAACGGCCAGGCCGAGGGAGGCGCCCATGAACGGGGCGGTGCAGGGCGAGGCGATGGCCGTGGCCAGCACGCCGGTCAGGAAGGCGTCGCCCGTGGGGTGGCGCGCCTGCAGGCTGGCCACCCGGCTGGGCAGCACATGACCAAACTCGAACAGGCCGGCCAGGTTCAGGCCGATCAGCGTGAACAGCGTGGCGAGCACCGCCACCACGGCCGGGCTTTGCAGCTGGAAGCCCCAGCCCAGTTGTTCGCCCGCCGCGCGCAGGCCCAGCAGCAATGCGCCCAGGGTCACGAAAGACAGCACCACGCCGGCGGTGTACGCCAGGCCGTTGGCGCGGTGGGCGCGACGGTTCTGGGCGTGCTGGGTGAAGGCCATCACCTTGATGGCCAGCACCGGAAACACGCAGGGCATGAGGTTGAGGATGAGGCCTCCCAGCAGGGCGCCGAGCAGCGCCGCGGCCAGCGTGAGCGGGGGTGCGCTGCTGACCGGCGCAGAGGCCGAGGCGCGCGCGGCGTTGGCGTCCAGCGCGGCCTGCAGCGCCGCCGGCACGGCCACCGGCAGCGGGGCAGCGGCGGGCCAGGTGCCTTGCACCGGCACCTCCAGGCGCACACCCGGGCTGCCCGGGCCCTGGCCGGGTGGCGAAGCCTGCGCCACCACCAGCGCCATTTGCGCCGGGCTCTCGGCGCGGTGGGGCGAGAGCGGCACGCGCGCGGTCCAGCGATCGCCGTCCCAAGCCTGCGTCCAGGGCTGCCCGGGTTCGATCAGGCCCGGGGCTTCCGGGAAAAATTCCAGCGGCTGGCCGCGCCAGCGGGCGGGCAGGCCGGCGATGGCCACATTCAAGGCGCCCGCTTCGGGGGCCACGCGGCTCTCGCCCGCAGGCTGGTCTTTGGGCGCGGCCTGGAAGCTGGCGTCAAACGCGGCGCCGTTCAAACCGGTGGAGCCCTGCACCGGCAGGCGCAGCGAGAAGTTTCCTTCTTCGGGAATGCACTCCTTGCGGCACACCAACCAGGCGGCGTAGAGCTTGACGTCGATGTGGCTGCCCTTGAATTCGGGCGTCACGGTGAGCGGCACCGGGAGCACCACCGTGCCGTCGTAACCGTAGTTGGCCAGGTTGCCGATGGGGAACTTGCGCGGCGTGGGCCAGGCAATGGGGCCTGCGCTCACCCCGGGCGGCAAGGTCCACTGCAGTTCGGTGGGCAGGCCCGAATCGCCCGAGTTCTTCCAGTAGGTGTGCCATTCGGGCGCGTGGGTGATCTGCAGACCGACCCAGACCGGCTGGCCCGGCGTGGCGCCTTGCGGGGCGTGGGCCAGCAGCTCTGCGCGGGCCTGATCGCTCTGCACCACGGTCTGGGCAGGCGCGCCCGAGAGCAAGCCCTGGGCCAGCGCACCCCAGGGGGCGAGCGCCACCATCAGGGCAAGCAGCAGGGCACGCGGAGCGCGCAGGACCAACAAAAAGGCGTTCAAGGACATGGGAGAGCGGGGCGGAGAAGCAGCGGGCGGCGGTGCCAACCGAGGGTATGAGGGGCTGGGCCCGCCCAAGTTCCTGGGCGGTGCCGCGCCAATATAAGCGAGCGCTGTTTATTTGTCTGACCAGTCGGCGGTTTCGGACGGGATGCGGCGTCGATCGACCCGGTGATCGGCTGAGCAACGCGGGCTTAAGATGCGCGCATGCCCGCCCCCACCCGCTTCTGGTCCGAGCTTTCCACCGCCGATTTCGCCACGCTGGACACCGCGCGCGCCATCGCCGTGCTGCCCGTGGCCGCCATCGAGCAGCACGGTCCACACCTGCCCCTGTCGGTCGATACCGACATCGTCAACGGCGTGCTGCAGGCCGCCCTGCCGCACATCGCTGCCGATCTTCCGGTGCTGGTACTGCCCACGCAGGCCGTGGGCTTCAGCCCCGAGCACACGGGCTTTGGCGGCACGCTCACGCTCAAGATCGAGACGCTGCTGCGTGTCTGGACCGAGCTGGCCGAATGCGTGGCCGCCAGCGGTGTGAAGAAGCTGGTGCTGTTCAACGCACATGGCGGTCAGGTGGGTGCACTCGATCTCGTGGCGCGCGACCTGCGTGCGCGCCTGGGCATGCTGGTCTACAGCGTGAACTGGTTTCACCTGCCGCTGCGAGACGCCCAGGGCAACGACCTCAACGCGCTGTTCAGCGCCGAAGAGCACCGTTTCGGCATCCATGGCGGCGAGATCGAAACGTCGCTCATGCTGGCCCTGGCGCCCGAGCGCGTGCGCATGGACCAGGCCGCGTCGTTTCGTTCCACCGCCCAGGACCGCGCGCAGCAGTTCCCCATTCTGGGCAATGGCAAGACCGCCAAGCTGGCCTGGCAGATGCAGGACTACAACGCGCATGGCGCGGTGGGGAACGCCAGCGCCGCCACCGCCGAGAAGGGCCGCGCGGTGCTTGAAGCCGCCGGCCGTTCACTGGCGCAGCTGTTGGGCGAGATCGACCAGCTGCCGCCCGACACCCTCACCGGGCAGACCGCGTTCCCCCGTCAGGGCTGACCAGCGCATTGCCGAGCGCGGGCATCACGCGTACGTGACCCACTCCCGGAAGTCGGCGCGGTCCAGGTGCGGCAGCGTGTTGTAGCTCAGCAGCGAGTGGCGCTTGGGGTTGAACTGGAACTCTGTCACCGCGCTGTTGCGGATGCGCAGGTTCAGCTCGATGGTGGCTTCCGGGCTCAGGCCCAGCACGTGCCCCACGGCGGTGGAAATCGGCCCGCCGCTGGAGACCAGCAGCACGTTCTTGCCGTGGTGGTGGGCGCGCACATGGTCGAGTGCGCTGGTCACACCACGCACGAACTCGGTGTAGCTCGGCATGCCTTGAGGGCTCACCGTGCCCGCCATCCACTGCGTGAGGCCATCGCGCAGCAGCCGGAAGTGGTGGCGGTAGAGCTCGGGGGCTTCTTCGGCGTTGCGCGGTTTCTGCAGCGGGTGGGGGTGAATGGCGCGGATCACCGCCTCGCTGTCGTACTCGTTGAGGCCGGGCCACGCCAGGGGCTCATGCCGCAAGCCGGCACCCTCGGCAATGCCCGCCCAGGTCTGCCGATGCCGGCGCAGCGTGCCGGTGATCACCGCGTCAAACACCATGCCGCGCTCGGCCCAGTAGCGGCCCAGTTGCAGGCTCTGGCGCTGGCCCATCTCGCTGAGCTGGTCGTAGTCGTCCGCACCAAACGAGGCCTGGCCGTGGCGCACAAGGTAGAGAGTTCCCATGGCGGGATTCTGTGGCGCAGGCAGGTGCGTTTTTGTCCCGGCAGCGACTGCGCGGTGCCGCACAGTCGCGCAGGTGTCTGTGGTGTGGCGTGCGCCATTCGTGACGGAAGTCGGAGGCTGGAACTCCCCGGCCTTTGCGGTCCTTTTTGTGGTCTAGGCGGCAACACCCCTGTGCTTCAATCGTCGGCATGTGCGTCCCTTACCGTGTCCATGCCTTCTGACATGCCCACCCTGCTCGCGTTGCGGGTGGGCTTTCACACGCTCGTTGCACTGGCCTTCTTCGCGCAGATGAGGCGCTACCCCACCATTGGCGGGCCGGGTTGGTGGGCGCTCTCCGCCCTGGCGGCCATCGTGGGCTCGATCGGGTTCTGGTTCCGGGACAGCTGGCCCGACGCCATCACCTATGGCGTGGGCAACGCATCACTTGGCATTGCGCCGGTGCTGGCGTGGCTGGGCTTGCGCAGTCATCTGCATTTTTCCCTGCCGTTGCGCCGTGCGGCCCTGGCCGCGCTGGCGATGCTGGTGATCCAGGTGCTCAGCGTTACCGTGTGGGACTTTCCGTTGGTGCGCCAGGGCTTGTTTGCCCTCGCGGTGTTGGCGACGATGGGTCTGGGTTACCGCGACCTGATGCGCGCCGATCCGCAGCGCCGCGTGCCCGAGATGCAGGCCCTGAAGCTGCTGACAGCTGTGGAGTTTCTGGCCATGCTCGGTTTCGTGGCGGCCGCTCCGGTGGCCGGACTGCCGCTGCCGCAAGTGGCGGCCGCGACCATGTTCTTCTTTTTGCTCTCGGGGCTGTTGCGCGTGGTGCTGTTTGGCGCACTCGTGACCTACCAGCTGCGCCTGGAGGGCGACCGCGCGCGCCAGGGTTTGCAGACTCGCGAGGCCGACTCGCGTGCCCTGATCGACAACCTCAGCGCGGGTGTGGTGGTGTACCGGCCCAACCACACGATCTCCAGCATCAACAGCGCGGCGCGCCAGTTTTTCGGCTGGAGCGAAGGCGGCGCGAATTCGGCCCTGCCCGAACCCACGGGGCCGGGCTGGCAGATGCTGCGCGAAGACGGGCAGCCGATGCGCCTGCACGACATGCCCTTCGAGCGTGTGCTGGCCACCGGCCTGCCGGTGAAAAACGTGGTGGTGGGCGTGCCCGTGGGCGATGGCGACGACGTGCGCTGGGCCGTGTGCAATGCCTACCCCGAGAACAGCGCCCAGGGCGGCCTGCGCCACGTGGTGCTCACCTTCATCGACATCACCTCGCTCAAGGTCGCCCAAAGCGAGCAGAAGGCACTGCAGGCGCAGCTCTCTCAGTCCCAGAAGATGGAAGCGCTGGGCACGCTGGCGGGCGGCGTGGCGCACGACTTCAACAACATCCTGGCGGCCATTCTGGGCAACGCCGATCTGGCCCGGCAAGACCTCTCCCGCGAGGCGCCTGCGCGCGAGAGCCTGCACGAGATCAGCACCGCCGCACGCCGGGGGCGCGAGCTGGTGCGGCAAATTCTGGCGTTCAGCCGCCAGCAGCCTGCCGAGCGCACCCGCGTCGATGTGGGCGCCATCCTGGCCGAAACCTGCGGGCTCATGCGCGCGGCCACGCCACCGCAAGTGCAATTGCTGTACGACCGGCACCCGGATACCCCCGACATCCTGGCCGATGCCACCCAGCTCGGGCAGGTGCTCATCAATCTGTGCACCAACGGCATTCACGCGCTGGAGGGACGGTCCGGCCGCGTCGAGTGCCATGTCGACGGGCTGGCGGGCGACGACCCGCGCTTGCCACCCGAGATTGCCCGGGCCTGCGCCGAAGGCGAAGTGCCTGCTGTTCGCCTGCGTGTGAGCGACAACGGCTGCGGCATGACCGAGGCGGTGCGCAGCCGCATCTTTGAACCCTTTTTCACCACCCGCGTGGTGGGCCGGGGCACGGGCCTGGGCCTGCCGGTGGTGCTGGGCATCGTGCAGGTGCATGGTGGCACCATCGAAGTGGAGAGCGAGCCCGGGCAGGGCACCACCTTCACGCTGTACTTTCCGGCGGCACCCAAGGGGGCGGCCTGGGCATCCCAAAGCAGTGATGTTGGACAGACGTCGGGCGATCCCGTCACAATGTCCCCTCGCCCGCCCGACGGCCCCGAGACCGACCCTATGGAGAGCCCACCCATGGCCGATGCCCCGCCAGCGGACCCGCCCCACATCCTGTATCTCGACGACGACGACACCCTGGTGTTTCTGGTGCGCCGCCTGCTGGAGCGCCGCGGCTACCGCGTGACCGCGTTCACCGACCAGCAAGAGGCCATCAAGGCCGTGAGCGAAGCGCCGCAGCACTACCACCTTTTGCTGACCGACTACAACATGCCGGGCATGTCCGGGCTGGATGTGGCGCGCGCGGTGCTGGCCATCAGCCCGGAGCTGCCGGTGGCCGTGGCCTCGGGTTACATCACCGACGAGCTGCAGACCGAGGCCCGGGCGGCCGGTGTGCGCGAAGTGGTGTTCAAGACCGATGCGGTCGAGGCCTTCTGCGAGGTTGTGGCGCGGCTAGCGCGCCCCGTCTGATCAGCCCTGGCCGCCCAGCACGGCGGCCATCACGTCGCTGTCCACATTGCCCCCGCACAGGGTGGTGCCCACCACCTGTCCCTTCAATCGCTCACGCTCCTGCCAGGCTGCAGCAAAGCTGGCTGCGCCGGCCCCTTCGGCCACGTTGTGCGTGTCGGCAAACAGCAGGCGCATGGCGTGCGCCACCTCGGCATCGCTCACCTGCACGATGCGCTCCAGGTGCGGCATGAGCACCGCGAGCGCCTCTGCATCGGCGACGCGGCAGGCCATGCCGTCGGCCAGCCGGGTGCTCACCGGCGCTTCCACCACGCGGCCAGCGGCCCACGAATCGGCGTAGGTGGTGGCATGGGCGCTGACCACGCCCACCAACCGAACCGGGTGGCCCAGCGCCAGCTTGGCCGCAATGGCCGAGCACGCGCCCGACCCCTGGCCGATGGGCACGTAGACCACGTCGAGCGCTGGCACGGCGCGAAAGAATTCCCACCAGTACGTGCTGACGCCGCGCAACAGGTCGAAGTGAAAGCTCGGCACCATGTGCGCGCCGCGGTCGCAGGCCAGCTGCATCGCGTGCTCACGGCTGGCCTGAAAGTCGTCGCCATGCTCGATCAACGTGGCGCCCAGGGCGCGCATGGCCGCGTTTTTCTCCACCGAGTTGCCGCGCGGCACGACGATGGTGCAGGCCACGCCATGGGCGCGCGCGGCCCATCCGATGCTCTGGCCATGGTTGCCGCGCGTGGCGCTGATCACCTCGCGCGGCAGCTCGCCGCGCGCCTTGAGCCGGTCGAAATAGGTCAGACCGCCCCGGATCTTGAAGGCGCCCACCGGGGTGTGGTTCTCGTGCTTGACCCAGCAGTCCGTGCCCAGGCGCGCGCTCAGCGTGGCCCAGCGGTACTGCGGCGTGGCCGCGAATTCGCGGTAGACCACCTGGGCGGCGGCTTCGATGTCTTGCAGGTTGGGCAGGGCGTGGTTCATGGAGGCGACAGCAATGAAAAGCGCCCGCGCGCGGGGGTTTCGAGCTCAAGCGCCAGACCGGCCGGGCCGTCGCTCACGCTGATGTCGGGCAGGCCAATGGCTTGCAGCGCGGCGCGCAGCCCTGCCGCGCCGGGGTGGCGCAAGTGCAGGCGGCGCAGCACCGCACCGCAGCCCGGCATGTGCTGGGTGGGGTGGATGCCGTTCCATTGAATCAGCGTGGGCAGCGCGCCGTTGAACAAGCGTTGGCCGTCATCGCGCACGCTGATGCGCCACTGCAGCAAGCCGTGCGCCGTCTGGCGTGAGGCACTCACCACCGGGCCCCGCTGAATGCCGATGGCGCCCAGCGCGGCAATGGCGGCGTCGATGTCGGGCACGCGCGCCACCCAGTGCACCAGCTGGGGCCCGTCGCGGCGCAGGCGCTGCTGCAGCCCGGGCTCGTCCAGGTCGAACCAGCGGCGCTGGGCGGGCAGGCGGGTGGGCGTGGCCTTGGGGTCGATGGCGATCACTTCCAGGTAGGCCGCGGGGGCGTCGATCGCATCCAGCCGCAGCAGCCGGTTGTGCGTGCCAAAGAGCGGGTGTTCACCGCCCGCCCCCGGCGTGATGCCCAGCGTGCGCTCGCACCAGGCCACACCCTCGTCGAGCGTGTGAGCGGCCACCACGAGGTGGTCGATGTGCGCGCGGGTGTCAGCCATGGGCTGCTGCCCAGGTCACAGCGTCACCTCGCCGGCGATGCAGGTCACGCTGGCGCCGCCCACCCAGATCGTGCCGTCGGCATCGCGTTCCAGGTGCACGCGGCCGGCCCGGTTGATGGCGGTGCCCTGCGAGGCGATGTAGTTCGCCGGCGCCAGACCCGCCCCCATGAGCCACTGGGCCACGGCGGCATTGAGGCTGCCAGTGACCGGGTCTTCGGCCAAGACCTGCAGACCGGGGAAGAAGGCGCGCACTTCGAAGGCGGTGTCGGAGCCGGCGGGCTGCGGACCCACGAGGCCAATTTCCAGGCCGGCCAGTGCCACGGGGTCGGGCCGCACCGCGAGCACCTGCGCAGCCGAGCGCAGCATCACCCCGCGCCAGCCCGGGCCGTTGTCGCACCACGCGTGCGCCACGATGTCTTCGCGCGCGATGCCCAGGCCTTGCGCGATCAGGGCCAGGTCGGCGTCGTCCAGCGGGCCGCTGCGGCGCAGGGGTGGTGCGGCGAAGGCGAGGCGCTCACCCTCGCGCCGGATGCGCACCAGGCCCACGCCACATTCCTGCACCACGTGCTGCCCAGCGCGTGGCTGGCCGCCGGCCTTGAGCCAGGCGTGGCAGGTGCCCAGCGTGGGGTGGCCGGCGAAGGGCAGCTCTCGCCCCGGGCAGAAGATGCGCACGCGGTAGTCGGCACCGGCCGCGTGGCCTTCGGTGGTGGGCGGCTGCACGAAGGTGCACTCCGAGAGATTCGTCCAGTCGGTGAAGTGCTGCATGGCCTCCGTGCTCAGGCCCGTGCCGTCGAGCACCACGGCCAACGGATTGCCCAGGTAGGGCGTGGCGGTGAACACATCGACTTGTTGAAACGGGCGCGAGGTCATGGGGGTTTTCTCCAAAGTTCAGGACAGGGGCAGATCGAGCACGCCTCGGCTGGCGGGCAAGGCCAGCCAGCCGGCGTACCAGCGCTCCAGGTGCGGCCACGCGGGGCGCGGTTGCGGCAGGCCCCACCAGCGATGCACCTCGCACGCGATGGGGATGTCGGCCATGGTGAGCGCATCGCCCGCCATGAAGGGCTGGCGCGCGAGGTGCGCGTCCAGCAGGGCCAACAAGGGCTCGGTGGCGGCCACCGACTGCGCAATCGCCTCGGCGCTGCGCCGCTCGGCGGGCGTGCGGATCCATTGCCTGAAGGCGGCGCTGCCCGCCGGGTTGAGCGTGGTCTGCTGCCAGTCCATCCAGCGCTCGGCATTGAAGCGCTGCACCAGGTCGACGGGGTAGAGCGGGTTCGCGCCCGCGCCGTAGCGCGCGCACAGGTAGCGCACGATGGCGTTGCTCTCCCAGAGCGTGAAGTCACCGTCTTGCAGCAGCGGCACCAGGCCGTTGGGGTTGTTGGCGCGGTACTCGGGCGTGTTCACCACGCCGTGGGCCAGGCCAGCGTCGGTGCGCGGCAGCTCCAGGCCGATCACCTGCGCGCACAGCGCGACCTTGCGCACGTTGATCGAACTCAGGCGGCCCCAGAGGTGCAGCATGTGGCTCAGCCTTTCTGCTGTTCGCGAATGGCCTGCGCCAGCGCCGCCACGCCGATGCGGATCTGCTCCACGCTGGCGGTCACGAAGCTCAGCCGCAGCGTGCGCGCGTCGGGTTCGCTGGCGTAGAACGCCGCGCCGGGCACGAAGGCCACGCCCTTGTCCACCGCGCGCGGCAGCAGGTCGATGGCGCTCATGCCTTCGGGCAGGCGCACCCACAGGAACATGCCGCCATCGGGTGAGTTCCACTGCACGTCCAGCCCGCTCATGTGCTCGGCCAGGCTGCTCAGCATGGCAGCGCACTGGCTTTTGTAGAGCGCGCGGATCGTGGGCACGTGGCGGTCCAGAAAGCCGTCCTTGATCACCTCGGCCACCATGCGCTGGTTGAAGCCGGGGCTGTGCAGGTCGGCGGCCTGCTTGGCCTGCAGCAGTTTGGGAAACACCGACGGCGGTGCGACGATGAAGCCCAGCCGCAAGCCCGGTGCGAGCACCTTGGAGAACGAGCCCAGGTAGATGCAGCCGTCCGGGTTGCGCGCGGTCAGCGGCAGCGGCGGCGGCGTGTCGAACCAGAGGTCGCCATAGGGGTTGTCTTCCACGATGGGCAGGCCCAGCGCGGCGGCGCGTTCCACCAGCGCGGCGCGGCGCGCCTCGCTCATGCTGCGGCCGGTCGGGTTCTGGAAGTTGGGCAGCACATACAGAAAGCGCGCGCGGTCGGCGCCCTGGCCGCACAAGCGTGCGAGGTCGTCCACGTCAAGGCCTTCGGCGTCGCTGGCCACGGCGTCGATGTGCGGCTCCATGGGCGTGAAGGCCTGCAGGGCACCGAGGTAGGTGGGCGTTTCCACCAGCACGCGGCTGCCGGCATCGACCAGCACCTTGGCCACCAGGTCCAGGCCTTGCTGGCTGCCGGTGGTGATCAGCACCTGCGCCGGGTCCACCGCCCAGGGCAGTTGCGCGGCCACCGCTTCGCGCAGCGGCGCGTAGCCTTCGCTGGCGGCGTACTGCAGCGCAGCCTGTCCGTCTTCGCGCAGCACCTTGGCGCAGGCCTCGGCGAAAGCGCTCACGGGAAAGGTTTTGGGCGAAGGCAAGCCACCGGCAAAACTGATGATCCCCGGCTTCTCGGTGACCTTCAGGATTTCGCGAATCACCGACGGGTTCATGCGTTCGGCGCGTCGCGCCAGGGTCCAGGGCGTGGCCGTGGTGGGGGTGGGCAGGTCGTTGGGTTTCATCAGGGTCTCCGTTCAAATGCGTTCGGGTGTGGCGCGGGCGTGCACGGGCATTTTCTTGCCCATGAAGACGGTGGCAATCACCGCCACGGCAAACCCGAGCGTGACGGCGTCCAGGCGCTCGCCGAGCAAGGGCACGGCCATGAGCATGCCCAGAAAAGGCTGCACCAGCTGAATCTGGCTCACGCGCACCGTGCCGCCCAAGGCCAGCCCGCGGTACCAGGCGAAAAAGCCCAGCCACATCGAGAACACCGCGGTGTAGGCGAAGCCCCACCAGGCCGAAGCGTGCAGCGCCGTGGTGGGGCGGGTGGCCACGGCCAGGGGCAGGGTGATCGGCAGCGCGATGAGCAGCGCCCAGCAGATCACGTGTTCGGCGCGCATGCGCTGCGACAGGCGCGCGCCATAGGCGTAGCCCACGGCCGCGCAGAGCATGGCGGCCAGCAGCAGCATGTCGGCCGGGTGCAGCGTGAGCCCCGCGCTGCCCGAGCGCAGCACGGCAAAGCCCACCACGAGTGCGCTGCCCAGCACCGCACACAGCCAGAAGCCGGTAGACGGGCGCTGGCGGTGCAGCAGGGCGGCCACCGCCGCCGTGGCCAGGGGCAGCACGCCCACGATCACGCTGGCGTGCACCGCTTCCACGTAGCGCATGGCCACCGACGTGAAGAGCGGAAAACCAAACACCACGCCGCTGGCCGTGATGGCCAGGGGCAGCAGGTCTTCACGCCGGGGCCATGGTGCGCGCGTGGCCCACAGAAAAGCCGCCGAGAGCGCAGCGGCCACCACGGCGCGGCCCAGCGCAATGAACACGCCCGACATTTGCGGCGCCTCGACCGTGCCCACGGCCAGCCGCGTCATGGGCAGCGTGAGCGCGAAGATGACCACGCCCAGCAAGCCGAGCAACAGGCCCTTGTTGGCGGGCTGGTCGAGCCAGGGGGCGCTTTTGAGCGTTGGTGTGTTCATACCGTGAGCATCCAGAGGGCGGTGGCCACCAGCACGACCGCCAGCACGCGGTTGAACCACACCAGCCGCGCGCCCTGTGCGAGCCACTGGCGCAGCAGCGAGCCCGCCACGGCGTAGGTGAAGTTGCTCACGAAGGCAAAGAACATCATCACCACGCAGATGATGGCCAGCCGCTCGCCGGGGTTGGGTGCGGGCAACCCGCCCGCGTTGACGACCCAGCCCGCCGTGAGCGTGAGGGCCAGCATCCAGGCCTTGATGTTGAGAAACTGCAGGCCCACGCCTTGCAGGAACGTGACGTTGAGCCGGGCGCTGTCCACCTCCGACAGGCGCGATGCGCCGGCCAGCTTCCACGCCAGCCACAGCATGTAGGCCACGCCAAGCAGCTTCACGCCCCAGCGCAGCGCCGGCACGCCGAGCACCAGCGCACCCAGGCCGAGACCGCAGGCCAGCATGAGCAGCGTCCAGCCCGCCGGCACGGCCAGGCAAAAGCGCAGGGCGCGCCGCAGACCGAGGTTGGCCGCCAGCGCCGTGGACAGCGTGGTGTTCGGCCCCGGCGAAAAACTCATCGCGGTGCAGAACAGCAAAAGGGCGGTCAGCTCGGTGGCGCTCATGGCGTGGCTTGTCAATGCGGGAGGTTCAATGTAATCTTTCGCGCCAATACACAACCAGTACAGTTAGCCAGCGCACTGGTGGAACTGTATTGGTCGTCGCGACAGTACAGGCTGCCCTGGAAGGATGCCCCCTCATGTTGATGAAGACCTCCGCACAATCCCTGACCGAGCAGCTCGCTGCACGGTTTGCCGACCGCATCCGCAGCCGCCTGTTGCCACCCGGCTCGCGCCTGCCCTCGGTGCGCCAGTGCGCCCAGCAGCACGGCGTGAGCCCGTCCACCGTGGTGGCCGCTTACGACCAGTTGCTCGCTCAGGGCCTGGTGCATGCGCGCAAGAACCGCGGCTTTTTCGTGCGCGAAATGGCGGCAGCCCGGGCTGAGGGCCCGTCGGGTGAGGCCAAGGCAGCGGCGCGCGCCGGCGCTTCGCCCATCAACGCCACCGCGCTGATTCGCGGCATGTTCCACAAAGTGAGCAACAAGCCACACCCCGGCATGGGCGTGTTCCCGCCAGACTGGCTCGAATCCACCTTCATGCCCGCCGCGGTGCGCAAGGTGACCAGCGCGCGTGGCTTGCAGGACGTGTCGCTGCAATACGGCGAGCCGCTGGGCGACAGCGGTCTGCGCCGTGTGTTGTCGCAAAAGCTCGCGGGTCTGAACATCCACGCCGAGCCCGACCACATCATCACCACCATCGGCGCTACGCACGCGCTGGACATCGTCAGCCGCACCCTGCTGCGCCCGGGCGATCCCGTGATGGTGGAAGAGCCCGGCTGGGCGGTGGAGTTTGCGCGGCTGGCCGCGCTGGGCATGCGCATCTTGCCGGTGCCGCGCCGCGCCGACGGCCCCGATCTGGACGTGATGGCAAAGTACTGCCAGGCGCACCAGCCCAAGCTGTACGTGAGCGTGAGCGTGTTCCACAACCCCACGGGCTACTGCCTGTCACCCGGCAGTGCGCACCGGCTGCTGCAGTTGGCCAACCAGCACCAGTTCCACATCGTCGAAGACGACACCTACAGCCATATCGCGCCCGAGCACGCCACCCGCCTGACCGCGCTCGACGGTTTGCAGCGCACGATCTACGTCAGCGGGTTCGCCAAGATCCTCGCGCCCAACTGGCGCATTGGCTACCTCGCGGCGCCGCCCGCGCTGGTGGAGCCGCTGCTGGACACCAAGCTGCTCTCCACCCTGACCACGCCCGCGCTGCTGGAAAGGGCTCTGGCCCTGTGCATCGAGCAAGGCCAGCTGCGCCGCCACGCCGAGCGCATCCGCACACGGCTGGACGCCGCACGGGCGCGCAGCGTCAAGCTGGCCTTGGGCGCGGGCTGCACGTTCGCGGCCGAGCCGGTGGGGCTGTTTGGCTGGGTCGATACGGGGATGGACACCGATGCGCTGGCGCAGCGCATGCTGGACGAGGGCTACCTGATCGCCCCCGGCGCCCTGTTCCACGCGGCGCGCACGCCGAGCACGCTCATGCGCATCAACTTCACGACCGCGCAAGACGCGGCCTTCTGGCGCGTGTTTGCCCGCTTGCGGGCATCGGCCTGAACAGCCGCCAGCCTCAGAGCCGCGTGTCGAACAGGTCGCGGCCGCCCGACTCGAGCAGCTGCGCAAGCGTCAGATCGATCTGGCGCGCTTCGGCTTGCAGAAGGGGCAGCGCGCGAGCAAAAAGCTGCCAGTCGCCGGAGCGGGCTGCCAGCTCCAGGCCCTTGGCCAGGCGTGCGCCACGCTCGGCCGTCATGCTGCCCAGCGAGCCTTTGAGGCCGTGGGCGTGGGCAATGGCCGCTGCCGTGTCGCGAGACGCCAGGGCCTGTTGCAGTTGAATCTGGCGAGACGCGAGGTCGGCGCGCATGGCGTGGGCCAGTTCACTCAGCGTGTTCTCGTCGCCGTCCAGCCGGCGCAACAGCTTTTCCAGGTCCAGCGCGTCGGGGTTCGCGCCATCGCGTGCGGCGGGCGCCGCCATCTCCGCGGGAGCGACCGTTTGCGGTGTCTCAGGCAAGGGTGCCGAAGCCGCAGGCGCATCCGCCTCCTGCAACACCCTTTCCATTTCCTTGATCAGCGCTTGCGGGCTCACCGGCTTGGCGGTGTAGCCGTCCATGCCCGCTGCCAGGCAGGCCTCGCGGTCTCCCGGCATGGCGTTGGCTGTGACCGCAACGATGGGCGTGCGTGGCAGCTTGCGGCGCGCTTCGATGTCGCGAATTTCCTGGGTGGCTTGAAGGCCACTCATGCCAGGCATCTGCACGTCCATCAGCACCAGGTCGATGCCGCCTTGCTCCCACTGCGCCACGGCATGCACGCCGCCGCGCGCCACGCGCACGATGCAGCCCAGCCGCAGCAGCAGCTGGCGCATCATCAGCTCGTTCACCGGGTGGTCTTCAGCCAGCAGCACCACCAACCCCACATAACGCGAACTTGCCTGCGCCATTTCCAGCAGCTCGGCCGACGCACTCAGCGGGTTCTGCTCCGCTTGCACTTCGCGCAGCGGGAGCGTCAGCGTGAACGTGCTGCCCTGCTGGTGCGCGCTTTGCAGCTCGATGTTGCCGCCCATGAGCCGCGCCAGCCGCACGCAGATGGCCAGGCCCAGGCCGCTGCCGCCGTAGGGCCGTGCCGTGGACGCATCGGCCTGCGTAAAGGCCTCGAACACATTGGCATGGTGTTCTGGTGCGATGCCCACACCGGTATCGCGCACCTGCAGCTGCAAACGCGAAGGAAACTCGCCGGCCGCTTCAAGCGCCATCGCCCGGACCTCGATGCGGCCACCGCGCGGGGTGAACTTGATGGCATTCGACAGCAGGTTGTTGAGCACCTGGCGCAGACGCGAGACGTCGCCCATCACCCATTGCGGCAGGGTGGGCGAAAGATCGAACCGGAATTCCAGCGGCTTCTCGCTCGCCTGTTCGGCAAAGGGCACGACGGCCTGTTCGAGCGCCTGGTGCAGGTCAAAGCGCAAGTTCTCGATGTCGAGCTTGCCCGCTTCAATGCGCGAAAGGTCCAGGATGTTGTTGAGCAGGTCGAGCAGCCCATGAGCCGACTGGTCCATCAGCGACACCCAGTTCGACTGGTCGGCGTTGAGTGGCGAATCCATGAGCATGCGCGTCAGGCCCATCAGCGCATTCAACGGTGTTCGCACTTCGTGGCTGATGTTGGCCAGGAACTCGCTCTTGGCCCGGCTGGCTTGCTCGCTCAGCGTGCGGGCGCGCTCTGTTTCCTGTTCGACCCGCTTGCGTTCGCCAATGTCCGCCAGGGTGCCCATCAACCGCAGTGGCTTGCCCTTGCTGTCGTGCTCGGCGACCATGCCATGCACCTCGACCCATCGCCATTCGCGGCCGGCGCGCACCCGGTGCTGAACCACCGCGCGCTGGTTTCGGCCTTCGAGCAACGCCATGATCTGCTCGCGCAGCGCCTCTGTGTCGTCGGGGTGGAGACGGGCGCGCAATGCGGCCACATCCCAGTAACCATCCATGGCGATGTCGCCCAGCAGTTCGCCCCAACGTGCGGTCATGAAGACCTGGGTGGCTGGCAACTGCCAGTCCCACAAGGCCAGGCCAGCGGCATCAACCGCCAGCTGTAACCGATCGCGAGACTCATCCAGCGCTTCTTCTGCCAACAGACGGCTGTTGGATTCGCGGTGCATCGCGCCACGCAGCCGATCGAGTTCGCGGTTCTGCCTGTCCACCTCGCCCAGCAGCTTTTGAGTGCGCGCGCGCTCCTGCTGGAGCTCGTCCAGCGTGCGTTGCAAATCAAAAGCGAGACGATCAGGCGTCATGGGCATGTGTGAGGTGGTGCGGCGGACAGGAGTTCCAGCGCTGGGCCCTCAGCTGCCGCCAAGCGCTTCCCAGCGCTCCAGCGCCTGAAGCCATTCCCCCTCGACTTCGGCATGGCGGGCGCCAAGTTGAGCGGCGCGGGCGGGATCGCTGTGAAATAGTTGGCCATCCTCAAGGTCTTTGCCTATTGCAGCTTGCTCAGTTTCCAGGGCGGCAATCAGTGCCGGCAAAGCATCGTACTCGCGCTGCTCTTTGTAACTCAGCTTTCTTTTGGCTGCGACTGGTGCGGCCGCGGCGACCTGCTTGGCCGGTGCAGGCGTTGGCTGCGCCGCAGGGGAAGCCTGTGCATCGCGCTCGCGCTGCAAGGCGGCCGAACGCGCGGACTGGATCAGCCAGTCGTTCACGTCGCCCACGTACTCGCGCCAGCGCCCTTCGCCTTCGTGCACCAGCGTGCTGGTGACCACGTTGTCGAGGAATCGCCGGTCGTGGCTGACCAGGAACACCGTGCCGTCGTACTGCTGCAGAAGATCCTCCAGCAGTTCCAGCGTGTCGATGTCGAGATCGTTGGTGGGTTCGTCGAGCACCAGCACGTTGGCAGGCCGCGCAAACAGGCGCGCCAGCAGCAGGCGGTTGCGTTCGCCGCCCGACAGCGTGCGCACCGGTGCATTGGCGCGTGCGGGCGAGAACAGGAAATCGCTCAGGTAGCTCTTCACGTGGGTGCGCTTGCTGCCAATCTCTATCCACTCGCTGCCCGGACTGATGAAGTCCTCCAGTGTGGCGTCCAGGTCCAGCTGGTCGCGCATCTGGTCGAAGTACGCCACGCTGACCTTGCTGCCTTGTCGCACTGTGCCGCTGGTGGGAGCGAGTTCGCCGAGGATGATCTTGAGCAGCGTGGTCTTTCCCGCGCCGTTGGGGCCGATCAGGCCGATCTTGTCACCGCGAAGGATCGTCGCCGAGAAGTCGCGAATCACTGTGCGCAGCCCACCGTCCGCCGTGCCAAACGATTGGGTGACCTTGTCCAGCTCCGCAACGATCTTTCCGCTGCTGTTGCCGCTGGCCACTTCCAGCTTCACGCTACCCACCGCGTTGCGGCGCTCCGCGCGTTGCTCGCGCAGCCGCTCCAGGCGCGTGATGCGCCCTTGCGCCCGCGTCCTGCGCGCCTCCACCCCCTTGCGAATCCAAACCTCTTCCTGGGCGAGCAACTTGTCGGCACGGGCATTGATGACCGCTTCCTGTGCCATCTGCTCTTCTTTAAGTACCTGGTACTGCGCAAAATTGCCTGGGTAACTCAGAAGACGACCGCGATCCAGTTCGACCATCCTCGTGGCGACGCGATCCAGAAAGGCCCGGTCGTGACTGATGGTCACCACGCTGCCCTGGTACTCCAGCAGCAACTCCTCCAGCCACGTGATGCTGTCAAGATCGAGGTGGTTGGTTGGCTCATCCAACAAAAGCACATCAGGCCGACTGACCAGCGCCTGCGCCAGCGCGACCCGCTTCTTGTTGCCGCCGGAAAGCTCTCCGACAAGGACGGTGCCATCCAGATGAAGCCGGTGGAGTGTCTCCTCCACCCGTTGCTCCCAATTCCATGCATCCAGCGCTTCGATGCGGTTCTGAAGCGCATCGAGGTCCAGGCCTTCAGCACCGCTGAGGTACAGATCCCTGGCGGTGCGGGCATCCGCCAGCCCGACACTGGCCGCCTCGAACACAGAAGACTGCAGGTTCAGCAGCGGTTCTTGCGGTACGTAAGCCACCCGCAGCCCGGTCTGAACTTGCAGTACCCCGTCGTCTGCCTTCTCGATGGATGCGAGGATCTTCAAAAGCGACGATTTGCCTGTGCCATTGCGGCCTATGAGTCCGACCCGCTCTTGCGCTTCTAGTGCGAAATCGGTGTGATCGAGCAGGGCTACGTGACCGAAGGCCAGTTGTGCGTCCTGCAAGGTGATGAGTGCCATGGATAACCCGAGTCAAAAGGAAGACTGATTATCTGTGCCGCACTGCAAGCACCGCCCCAGAAACGCAGAGACGCCATATATATAGGGAGGGTGAGCCTTCCGCTCACCAAGGCACACGAAGTCCCACTGAACCTCTCATAGGGCTTTCGAAATTTTTTCGAGCCGAGTTGACGGAGTGCAAAAATCTGTCGTATACTGCAAGGCTTCGCTGCTCGGAAACGTCGTAAAGACAAAGCCAAACAGCAAAGAGTGACTCAGAAGAGAGTCGGTCAAAAAAGTTAGTGAAAACCCTAAATTTTTTGACAGACCTCAAAATTCTGTGTCATAATACGAGGCTCAGCTGATCGCAGCTAAGCAGACAAACAAAGCGGTGCAAGCCGGTGAGTTTGTGGATCATTAAAAACATACAGCCGATAAGCGTGGGCGTTTGAAGGCGATTGCGAAACGAACTCGAAAGGG